>CAWINP010000015.1:0-229654 GCA_963837485.1 uncultured Solirubrobacteraceae bacterium
TGAGCTCATACATCGAGTTGAGCGTAGCTCACCCGCAGAACGCGACCAGTTCGCGGGCCACCCCGATCGGGTCGTCATAGGCGATCAGGAAGCCCGTGCGCGGCAGCACGCGCAGCTGCCCGTCGGGCAGCAGGTCGAGCACCTCCTCGGCGATCGCCGTCGGGTGCGCCGCGTCCTCGTCGGCCCACAGGAGCAGGACCGGGAAGTCCATCGCGCGATAGGCGTCGAGCAGGTCGCGCTGCGCGCCCGCGGGCCAGCGCTTGGCCGCCTTGGCCCAGGAGCGCGTTCGGTTCGCGTTGCCGCCGAGATCCATCACGGCATGACGGACCAGGTCGCGCGCGCCGGGCGCGCCGGTGACGCTCAGGCGATCGCCGCGCGCGGGGCGGATCGAGAGCGCGCCGGCGTAGGAGAGCAGCCGGTCGCACCCGGGCACGACGGCGGCGCGGACGATGGCGCTTCCGAAGCGGTCAAGCGGGCTCCGCAGCGGGCGGCGGTGAAGCGCGCTGGGCATCAGCACCAGCCGCGACGGCCTGAGCGAGCCGGCGGCGATCGCGCGGACCGCGAGCACCGCGCCGGCGTCGTGCGCGCCGACCAGCGGGTGCGGGCCGCAGGCGTCCAGGAGGAAGCCCGACAGCACGCTCGTGAACCACTCCGGCGTGTACGCGTGACGCGGGCGGTCCTCTGAGTCGCCGTGCAGCGGCAGGTCGGGAAGCACGACGCGGAAGCGGTGCGAGAGCTCGTCGACCACGGGTTCCCACTCGCGGTGGCTGAGCCCGCGCGAGTGCAGGAGCGCCAACGGCGGCCCGGTCCCGGCCTCGCGATACGCGATCCGGGCGCCGTCGGGATGGTGGTACAGCCGCAGCTTCATTTGCGGATCCTCGCCCTGCGGGCTCGGTTCGCCGGGAGTATCGCCCAGGGGGCGATGCTCCCACGTTCAGCGGGCTAGCTGGATAGTCTCGGGCAAAGCCTCGCCCTGCGGGCTCGTTTTGCTGGGACTGTTCGCCCAGAGGGCGAAAGTCCCGGCCGGTAATCTCGCCGGCGTGTACGTCGGGCAGCGGGTCGGTCGGCGGGAAGACGAGCGGATCCTGCGCGGGCGGTCGCGCTTCCTCGACGACGTGGTGCTGCCCGAGCTGGCGCACATGGCGTTCGTACGCAGCCCGCACGCGTACGCCCGCGTCCGTGGCGTGCGCGCGCCGGCGGGCGCGTTGGCGGTGATCACCGCCGCCGACCTCGCCGCCTGCGCGTTCCCGCCGCGGGTCGATGCGCTGCCGGGGATGGAGCTCGCGGACGCGCCGCACCCGCTGCTCGCGGCCGGCGAGGTCCGCTACGCCGGGCAGCCGGTCGCCGCCGTGGTGGCCTCGACCCGCGCGCACGCCGAGGACCTGGCCGAGCGCGTCGAGGTCGACTACGAGCCGCTGGACGCGATCGTCGACCCCCGCGCGGGCCCGCCGCTGATGCGCTGGGCGAAGACCGCCGGCGACGTGCGGGGCGCGTTCGCGGCGGCCGCCCACGTCACGCGCGCCGAGCGCGTCATCCCGCGCCTGGCCGCGGTGCCGATGGAGCCGCGCGGCGCGATGGTCGATCCGCACCCGCAGCTGCTGACCCTCTACGCGTCCGCGCAGAGCGCGCACCGGCCGCGCGCGCAGCTCGCGCAGATGCTCGGGCGCCCGGAGGAATCGATCCGCGTGATCGTGCCCGACGTCGGCGGCGGCTTCGGCTCCAAGGGGACGCTTCCGGTCGAGGCGCCGCTGGTGGCGCTGGCCGCGCTGCAGCTCGCGCGGCCGGTCAAGTGGGCCGAGGACCGGCTGGAGAACTTCCTCGCCGCGCCGCAGGGGCGCGGGGTGCGCGCCGCGGTCGAGCTGGCGCTGGACGGCGACGGCCGCGTGCTCGCGCTGCGCGCGCGGCTGCTCGCCGACCTCGGCGCGTACCTGCTGCCCAGCACCGCGATCCCGCCGCACACGATGGCGATGCTGCTCGGCGGTTGCTACGCGATCGGAGCGTTCGACGTCGCGCTCACCGGCGCGCGCACGAACAAGGTCCCGACCGCGCCGTACCGCGGCGCCGGCCGGCCGGAGGGCAACTACCTGATCGAGACGGCGCTCGAACAGGCCGCGCGCGAGCTCGGGCGCGACCCGGTCGAGCTGCGGCGGCTGAACCTCGTGCGGTCGTTCCCGTACGAGACACCGCTGGGCTGGACGTACGACTCGGGCGACTTCGAACGCTGCCTCGACACCGCGCTGGCCCTCGTAGGACCCGAGCACGGGCGGTCGTCCGGCGTGCTCGTGGGCACCGGCGTCGCGCTGTGCGTCGAGCGCTCGGGCGGGCTGTGGGAGCGGGCGGCGATCACCCACGCGGGCGGGCGCTTCGAGGTGCGCGTCGGCTCCACGCCGGCGGGCCAGGGGCACGAGACGCTGTTCGCCCAGATCGCGGCGGACTGGCTCGGCGTCGAGCTGGACAAGGTTGCCGTCGTCACCGGTGACAGCGCCGCGCTGCCCGAGGGCGTCGGGACGTTCGCGAGCCGCTCGGCGACCATGGGCGGCTCGGCGGTCGCGCTGGCCGCCGCCGAGCTGGTCGACCAGGCGCGCGCGATCGCGTCGGAGCGGCTGTTCGCGCGCGCCGAGTTCCGCGACGGGCGCTTCTTCACCGCCGACCGCTCGCTCGTGTGGGCGGAAATGGGTGAGCTGTCGGCGTCGGTGCGCTTCGCGTCCGAGCAGGCGTTCTCCTCGGGCGCGTACGCCGCGGTGGTGGCGGTCGAGCGCGCCACCGGCCGCGTGGCCGTCCGGCGGCTTGTCGCGGTCGACGACGCCGGGCGGATCGTCAACCCGCTGCTGGCCGAGGGCCAGGTGCTGGGCGGCATGGCGCAGGGCCTCGGGGCGAGCTTGAGCGAGGAGGTCGTCCACGACGAGGACGGCCAGCCAGTGTCGTCGTCGCTGCTCGACTACCTGCTCCCGACGGCCGCCGACGTCCCCCCCGTGCAGACCGCGTTCGTGGAGACGCCGTCGCCGCTGAACCCGCTGGGCGTGAAGGGGATCGGCGAGTCGGGCGCGATCGGCGTGCCGCCGGCGATCGCCAACGCGCTGGCTGACGCGATCGGCTGCCACCTCGATCCCCCGTTCACGGCCGAGAAGGTCTGGGAGGCGCTGCGGTGAGGTTCGAACGCGAGATCGCGCTCGCGGTACCTTCGGACGCCGCCTGGCGCGCGCTCTCGGCGCTGCCGCCGGCGCGGGGCAGCGCGGCCGGCTACGACGGCATCGCGCTCGTGGAGGACACCGACGACGACGCGCGCGTCGCGACCCTGCGGCTGACCGGGACGGCCGGCGCGGCCAGCGTCGCCGCGACGGCCGCGGTGGCCGTGCTCGAGGGGCGGCTGCAGGTCGCCGCCGAGCTGCGCCACGGCCCGGGCGGCGTGCCGGTCGACGAGGCGACCGCCGGCGAGGCGCTCGGCCACCTCATGACGGCGCTCGCTTACGCGCTCGCCACGGCCTCCCGCCCCCGCCGCGCCTGGGACACCGCGGTGCCGCCGGCGCCGCGCAGCACGGATACGTGGGATACGCCGAGCCCGCCCGCGGCGCCCCCGTCGCGCACGCCGATGCCCGCCGACGCCACGTTGAAGACCACCGCGCCCGCGATCGTCGCGCCCGCGCCCGTCCTCTCCACCGAGGTGCTGACCCCGCGCCCGCGCGACATCGTCCACCCGGGGCAGGAGCCGCCGCCCGAGGAGCACCGGCGCCCGTGGGTGAAGGCCGGCGTCGCCGCGGCCGCCGGGCTCGCCGTCCTGCGGATCCTGCGGAGCCGCCGGTGAAGCCGGCGCCGTTCGAGTACGCCGCGCCCGAGACGATCGAGGACGCGGTGGCGCTGCTGGACGAGGAAGCGCTCGTGCTGGCCGGCGGGCAGAGCCTCGTCCCGCTGCTCAATCTCCGGCTCGCGCGTCCCGCGCGGCTGGTCGACGTCAACCGCATCCGCGAGCTGGCCGCCCTGCGCCGCAGCGGCGGCACGCTGTGGATCGGGGCGACGGTGCGCCAGGCCGCGCTCGAGCGCTCGCCGCTCATCGCCCGCCACTGGCCGCTGCTCGCGCAGGCCGCGAAATACGTCGGCCACGCCGCCACCCGCTCGCGCGGCACGGTCGGCGGTTCGGCCGCGCACGCGGACCCCAACGCCGAGCTGCCGGTGGCGCTGACCGCGCTCGGCGCGCGCTTCCACGTGCGCTCGGGGCGCGGGGAGCGCGTCGTGGACGACTTCTTCGCAGGCCCGCTGGAGACGGCGCTCGAGCCCGGCGAGCTGCTGACCGCGATCGAGGTCCCGCCGCTGCCGGCCGGCGCCCGCACCGCGTTCGCCGAGTACGCCCCCACGCACGGCGGCTTCGCGCTCGCCGGCGTCGCCGTGGTCAGTGCGCCCGGCCACGCCGCGATCGCCGTCCTGGGCAGCGGCTCGCGCCCGTTCCGCGCCACCCGGGCCGAGGAGGCGCTGCGCGAGGGCGCGGCGCGCGACGCGGCCGAGCTCGCGGCGGCGGAGATCGCGCACCCGCACCGCCGCGCGCTGGTCGCCGCCCTGACCCGCGACGCGATCGAATCCATCACATGAAGGTCGCGCTGCTCGTCAACGGCGTCCCCCACGCGGGCGACGTCGAGCCGCGGACCTCCCTCGCCGACTTCATCCGCGAGCGCGGGCTGACGGGGACGAAGGTCGGCTGCGAGCAGGGCGCGTGCGGGGCATGCACGGTGCAGCTCGACGGCGAGCCGGTGCGCGCGTGCCTGATGCTGGCCGTCCAGGCCGACGGCACGAGCGTGCGCACGATCGAAGGGCTCGCGGACGAGGATCTGCAGCCGCTCCAGCAGGCGTTCCACGCCGAGCACGCGCTCCAGTGCGGCTTCTGCACCGCGGGCATCCTGATGACGCTCGACGCGTTCCTGCGCGACCACCCCGACCCGACCGAGGCGCAGGCGCGCGAGGCCCTCGCCGGAAACCTCTGCCGCTGCACCGGCTACGCCGGAATGGTGCGGGCGGTGGCGAGCCTTCGGCGGCCTAACGTGTAGCGGCGTGCGGTCGCGCTACGACGCCGAGATCTTCAGGCTGGCCATTCCGGCGCTGGGCGCGCTCGCCGCCGAGCCGCTGTACGTGCTGGTCGACACCGCGATCGTCGGCCACCTCGGGACGACCCAGCTCGCGTCGCTCGCGATCGCTGCGACCGTGCTCTCGACGGCGTTCACGATCTTCAACTTCCTCACCTACGGGACGACCGCCCACGTGGCGCGGCTGCACGGCGCGGGCCGCGACGAGGACGCCGCGGCGCTCGGCTCCCAGGCGCTCTGGCTCGCGCTCGCGATCGGTCTCTTCCTGACCGTCCTGATCGAGGCGACCGCGCCGTTCGCGGCCACGCTCATGGGCGCCAAGGGCGAGGTACACGAGGGCGCTGTCACCTACCTGCGGATCGCGGCGCTCGGCGGTCCGCTGTTCATGCTGGCCAGCGCCGGCCAGGGCTTCCTGCGCGGGATGTCGGATCTCAAGACGCCGCTGCTGATCCTTGTCGCCGCGCACACCGTCAACGCCGCGCTCGAGGTCCTGTTCGTCTACGGCTTCGACTGGGGCTTGAAGGGCTCGGCCTGGGGCACCGTGATCGCGCAGCTCGGCATGGCGCTCGCGTTCGTCGCCGTCCAGCGCGCCCGTGGCTTTGAGCGGCCGCACCCCGCCAAGATGCGCCCGCTCGCCCGCATCGGCTCCGAGATCGCCGTCCGCACGACCGCGCTGACCGGCTCGTTCCTCGTCGCCTCCGCCGTGCTCGCGCGCGTCGGCGAGGCCCCGCTCGGCGCCCACCAGATCGCGTTCCAGCTGTGGGTCTTCCTCGCGCTCGTGCTCGACGCGATCGCGATCGCCGGCCAGGTGATGGTCGGCCGCATGCTCGGCGCCGGCGACGCGGCCGGCGCGAGGGAGGCGGCGACGCGCATGATCGCGTGGTCGGTCGCCGTCGGCGGCATCTTCGCGGTCGTCTTCCTGGCGCTCGGCGACGCCGTCCCGCGCCTGTTCACCAGCGACCCCGCGGTGATCCACCAGGCGCACGCGATCTGGCCGCTGTTCGCGCTGATGATGCCCGCCAACGGCGCCGTCTTCGCGCTCGACGGGATCCTGATCGGCGCCGGCGACACCCGCTTCCTGATGTGGGGGATGCTGCTCGCGGCGGCCGTCTACATCCCGCTCGCGCTGCTCGCGCTGTGGGAGGACTGGGGCATCCTGGGCGTCTGGTGGGGGCTGCTCGCGCTGATCGCGGTCAGACTGGTCACATGCGGCGCGCGGTTCCTCGGCTCACGCTGGGCGTTGACCGGCGCGCCGGCTTGACTACTCTTCAACGGCCCATGACGCGACGGATCGCCCTGATCACCACGCTGCTCGCGCTCGCCCTGGCCACTCCGGCGGCCGCGCAGCAGGACCCGTTCGGCCCGCTGCCGCAGGCGGCGCCGACGGAGACGCCGACGCCGACGCCGGTCTCCAGCTCGTCGGACGGCAACAACACCGGCCGCAACACGCTGTTCGGCATCGGCGCCGCGCTCGTGATCGGCTTCGGCCTGATGGGCTGGTTCATCATGCGCGACGCGCGCAAGGCGATCCCCGAGGAGGATCTCGCGGCGATGAGCCGGCTGCGCGAGCAGGGTCCGCACGCGCACAAGCAGCATGCGAAGCGCAAGGCCCGCTCCAAGGGCCGCGCGCAGCGTCACGCGCGCAAAGCTAACCGGCCCCGCTGACCACCATCGAGCGCACCTGCAACACCGCGCGGTCGCGCGCGATCTCCTGCAACGGTTCGAATCCCTGGAAGCGCCCGGTGCCGCGGTAGTTCGCGAACCGCGCGACCTCGTCCCCGCGCCGGAAGATCAGCAGCTCGCCGAAGTCGACGCCGGCCACGCCGGTCCACTCGCGCCCGAGCTCGCGCGAGATCCGCGCGCGCGAGACGCCCGGCGCCACCACCAGCACCCGGTCCCAGTCGAAGTCCGCGACCTGGCGCAGGTCGACGACGCCGCCGGTCCCCACGTCCGGGTCCTCTGACTGCGCGATCGCCTTGGAGATGTTCTCCGAGAGCACGTTGTCGACCTGGATGTTGTCCTCGTCGCGCGTCGCATAGATGGCGATCGCCAGCGCACCGATCAAAAGCGCGAGCGCCGCCGCGACGAGCCCGAGCACGCGTCCTATCCGCATCCTTCTATCTTCCACATCTCGTGCCGCCGCACCGCCCATTGCCCAAGAACGTGTCGTTTCCTGAGCTCGAGGAGCGCGTGCTCGAGCGCTGGCGCGAGCGCGACATCTTCCGCGAGTCGATGCGCCGCCGCGAGGGCGGAAAGCCGTTCGTCTTCTACGAGGGGCCGCCGACCGCCAACGGCCGCCCAGGCTCCCATCACGTGCTCGCGCGCGTGTTCAAGGACATCTTCCCCCGCTACCGCACCATGCAGGGCGACTACGCGCTGCGCAAGGGCGGCTGGGACTGTCACGGGCTGCCGGTCGAGATCGCGGTGCAGGAGAAGCTCGGGATCTCCTCCAAGCTTCAGATCGAGGAGATGGGCATCGCCGAGTTCAACCGGCTGTGCCGCGAGTCGGTGTTCGAGTTCCTGGAGGACTGGGACCGCCTGACCGAGCGGATCGGCTACTGGGTCGACCTCGAGCACCCGTACCGCACGCTCGACTCCGAGTACATCGAGTCGGTCTGGTGGGCGCTCAAGCAGCTGTGGGAGAAGGACCTGCTCTACGAGGGCTTCAAGGTCGTCCCGTACTGCCCGCGCGACGGCACCGCGCTCTCCAGCCACGAGGTCTCCCAGGGCTACCAGGACGTCGAGGACCCGAGCATCTACGTCCGCTTCCCGATCACCAGGCCCGCGGGCGTGCTGCGCGACACCGACACGCTGCTCGTGTGGACGACGACGCCGTGGACGCTGGTCACCAACGCGGCCGTCGCGGTCGACCCGAGCCTCACGTACGTCCGCACGACCAACGGCGAGGTGCTCGCCGAGGCGCTGGTCGAGCGCGTGCTCGGCGAAGGCGCGCAGATCGCCGACCGCTTCAGCGGCGCCCAGATGCTCGGCGCGGGCTACGAGCCGCCGTTCCCGTTCATCTCCGCCGAGGAGTACGGCGCCAAGGGCCACACCGTGCTGGCCGGCGACTTCGTGTCGGCCGAGGACGGCACCGGCATCGTCCACACAGCGATCGCGTTCGGCGAGGACGACTTCCGGCTCGGCGCGGAGAACGATCTGGCCGTCATCAACCCCGTCCGGGCTGATGGCACCTACGACGAGCGCATCGGCCCGTACGCGGGCCGCTGGGTCAAGGACGCCGACCCCGACCTGATCGAGGACCTGCGCTCGCGCGGGCGCCTGCACCACGCGGAGACGCTCCTGCACGCGTACCCGCACTGCTGGCGCTGCGGCACGCCGCTGCTCTACTACGCGAAGCCGACCTGGTACATCCGCACGTCGCGGCTGCGCGACCGGCTGCTCGCCGCCAACGAGAGCGTCGACTGGCACCCCGAGCACATCAAGCACGGCCGCATGGGACGCTGGCTGGAGAACAACGTCGACTGGGCGCTGGGCCGCGAGCGCTACTGGGGCACGCCGCTGCCGGTGTGGCGCAACGAGGCGGGCGAGGCGGTCTGCATCGGCTCGTTCGCGGAGCTGAAGGAGCTCTCGGGAGTGGAGCTCGACGACCCGCACCGGCCGTTCGTCGACGAGGTCGTGATCCCGTCGCCGAGCGGGGGCGAGCCGCTGCGCCGCGTGCCGGAGGTGATCGACGTCTGGTTCGACTCCGGGTCGATGCCGTTCGCGCAGTGGCACGCGCCGTTCGAGAACCAGGAGAAGTTCGAGAGCCAGTTCCCTGCCGACTACATCTGCGAGGGGATCGACCAGACGCGCGGCTGGTTCTACAGCCTGCTGGCGATCTCGACGCTGCTGTTCGACCGCAGCTCGTACAAGACCTGCCTGAGCCTCGGCCACATCGCCGATCCCGAGGGCAAGAAGATGTCGAAGTCGCTCGGCAACATCGTCGTGCCGTGGGACGTGATCGAGCGCCACGGGGCGGACGCGTTCCGCTGGTACTTCCTGGCCTCCAAGCTGCCGTGGGACGGCTACAACTTCGACACCGAGACCGTCGGGGAGTCGCTGCGCCAGTTCCTGCTCCAGCTCTGGAACACCTACGGCTTCTACGTCCTCTACGCGAACGTCAACGATGTTGCGCCGGGCGACTCGCCGCCCGCCAATGAATTGGACCGCTGGGCGCTCTCGCGCCTCGCCGCCACCGTCGAGGAGGTCACCGAGCGCCTCGACGCCTACGACGCCACGCGCGCCGGCCAGGCGATCGCCGCGTTCGTCGACGACCTCTCGAACTGGTACGTGCGCCGCTCGCGCCGGCGCTTCTGGGACGGCGACGCCGCCGCATTCGCAACGCTGCGCACGTGCCTGGTCACGGTCTCCAAGCTGCTCGCCCCGTTCACCCCGTTCATCGCCGACGAGATCTACGACAACCTCGACGGCTCGCAGGAGAGCGTCCACCTCGAGGACTGGCCGCGTGCTCGACCGCGCGACGAGGACCTCGAGTTCGCGATGGCGACCGTGCGCGAGACGGTCCGGCTCGGCCTCGCCGCCCGCGGGCAGGCGAAGCTCAAGGTGCGCCAGCCCCTGCGCGCCGCCGTGGTCGTGGCGGCCGGCGGCGAGCGGGACGCGATCGAGCGTCTGAGTGACGTCGTACTCGACGAGCTCAACGTCAAGGCGCTGCGCTACGTGTCCCAGGCCGACGAGCTCGGCTCCTACGAGGTCAAGCCGAACTACCGCGCGCTCGGGCCGCGCTTCGGCAAGCTGATGCCGCAGGTCGCCGCCGCGGTGGCGTCACTCGATCCGGGTCACGTGGCGAGCGCGCTGCGCGACGGCGGGCGGGTCGGGATCGCCGTCGACGGGCACGACCACGAGCTCGGCGAGGACGACCTGCTGCTGGCGATGCGCCCGCTCGAGGGCTACCAGCTCGAGCGCGAGGGCTCGCACGCGGTGGCGCTGGAGCTCGAGCTCGACGGCGAGCTGCACCGCGAGATGCTCGCGCGCGAGATCGTCCACGCGGTCCAGAACGCCCGCAAGGGGGCGGGGCTGGAGGTCGAGGACCGGATCCGGCTGATGCTCGGCGGCGACGACGAGCTGCTCGACGCGGCGCGCGCCCACGAGGCCTACCTCACGGCCGAGACGCTCGCGCTCTCGGTCGCCTACGACGGCACGGCGGCCGACGCGGTCACGATCGAGGGCCGCCCGCTGCACATCGCCGTCAGCCGCGCCTGAGGAGCGGGTATCCCGGCGGCATGCTCGCCGCCGCGCTGCTCGCGCAGGCCGATCGTCGCCGCTGCCGGCATTGAGCGGATTCGACGATCGATCTACGCGGCGAAAGGCGCCCGCCGGCGCCCTCCTGTGGTTGTGCTACGCCGTCAGCGCGGGCTCGAGCTCGGACACGATGCGCTTCTTGGGCATCGCGCCCTGGATGCGCTTGGCCTCGGCGCCGTTGCGGAACAGGATCATCGTCGGGATCGCGAGCACCTGATACTGGGCCGCGGTCTGCTGGTTGTCGTCGACGTTGAGCTTCACGATCCGCAGGTCGTCGCGCTCGCCGGCGATCTCCTCGAGGGCCGGGGAGACGAGGCGGCACGGGCCGCACCAGGGAGCCCAGAAGTCCACCAGCACGGGCGTATCCGACTCGATCACTTCAGCCTGGAAGCTGATGTCGGTGACGTCGGTGATGTGCTCTGACATGGGTTCCTCTCGCGGGGTTTCTCTATCTCGCTTCACAAAGTATAGCGGCCTACCCCGCGAGCCAGAGCACGACCCGCGGCGAGATCCAGACCTCGATCGACGCCGCCAGGAGGATGATCGGGATCGCGATGGCGGTCGTCACGAACGTCGCGGCGAGCAGCTCGTTCCACGCTCCCCGGCGGCTTGCGATCGTCCAGGCCGCCAGCGGCAGGAACAGCGCGAACAGCTCCGGCAGCGCGTGCGGGCAGAGGCCGAGCAGCAGCAGCGCCGGTGACATCCGCCCTAGCGCTGCGAGGTCCGCGGCGCCGTGGCCGAGCGCGTAGGCCTGCGTGGCGAGCGAGAAGGCCGTCGCGCCCACGACGAACGCGATCGCCAGCGGGCCGGCCCGCTCGTGCACCTTGCGCCACACCCCCGTGTAGCCCTGGGCGACGGTGGGCAGCGACGATCCCGCCATGAAGCCGGCGAGGCAGGCGAGCGAGTGCAGCGCGAGCACGAGCCCGTTGCGGAACAGGACGAAGCCGAAGTCGCCGGTGGTCGCCGCGCGGGTGAGGCCCGGGTAGTCGTAGCCGCTCGGGTCGGGCGTCGTCTCGACCGCCACCACCCAGGTCGCCGCCAGCAGCAGGACGGCGACCGCGAGCGAGCCCAGCGCCCAGCCGCGCAGCACCGGCCACGGATGCGCGTTCCAGCGCCGCAGCGCGGCGCGCGTGTCGTCCCAGCCCTGGACGAGGGCCAGCTCTTCAGCCTTCATGCACCAATGCATCGGCAGCCGGGGCCAGATCCCCCAGCGGGCGCCAGCGCCGCGGGCCGAACCGCATCGCGGGGACGCGCCACGCGGCCTCCAGCGCGATCCGGCCCGACATCTTCGAGTCGCCCACCCGCCGCTCGCGGAACAGGATCGGCACCTCGACGACCGCCAGCCCGAGCGACAGCGCGCGCCAGGTCAGCTCGACCTGGAACGCATAGCCCTGAGCCCCGGCGCCGGTCGCGTCGATCGCGTGGAGCGTCGTCGCGCGGAAGCACTTGAAGCCTCCTGTGAGGTCGCGCACGCCGACGCCGAGCACGTGGCGCGCGTAGCCGCAGCCCCAGCGCGAGAGCGCGTGCCGCTTCAGGCCCCAGTCCTCGATCCCGCCGCCGTCGACGTAGCGCGACCCGAGCACGAGGTCGGCGCCCGCCTGCGCCGGCGCGATCAGCCGCGGCAGATCGGCCGGGTCGTGCGAGAGGTCGGCGTCCATCTCGACCACGAGCTCCGCGCCCTCCGCGAGCGCCTCCGCGAAGCCGGCAGCGTAGGCGCGGCCGAGCCCCGCCTTGCCCGGACGGTGCAGGACGCTGTCGGCAAGCGCGTCGGCGAGCTCGGCGGTGCCGTCGGTCGACGCGTCGTCGACCACGAGCACGTGCGCGTCCGGCACCGCGGCGCGCACGCCGCGCACCACGGGCTCGAGGTTGTCGACCTCGTTGTAGGTGGGCAGGATCACCCAGAGACGACCGGTCATGAAGGCCGCGTAGCCTATTTGAGCCGTGAGCGCCAAGACGAACGCCGAGATCGCCGCCGCCTTCGACGAGCTGGGAGACCTGTACGAGCTCGACGGCGCGGTGTCCTACCGGGTGATCGCGTACCGGACCGCGGCCAAGGCGGTTCGCGAGGCGTCGGTGTCGGTGATGGCGCTAACGCGCGAGGGTCGTGTGACCGAGCTGCCGGGCATCGGCAAGACGCTCGAGGAGAAGCTGCACGCGCTCGACGAGACCGGCGACATCCCCGCCGCCCAGAAGCTGCGCGCGAAGTTCCCGCCGGGGCTGATCGCGGTCATGCACCTGCCGGGCTTCGGGCCCAAGCGCGCGCGGACGCTCTACGAGGAGCTCAATGTCGACTCGCTGGAGAAGCTGCGCGAGATGGCCGAGGCGGGCGAGATCCGCAAGCTGCGCGGGTTCGGTGCCAAGGTCGAGGAGAACCTGCTGCGCACGCTGGCCGAGCACGAGGACGGCGGCGGCCCGGCCCCGCGCATCCTGCTCAGCCGCGCGCTGCCGGTCGCCGAGCAGATCGCGGGCGCGCTGCGCGACCACCCGGCGGCCGATCGCGTGGAGATCGCCGGCTCGCTGCGGCGGCTCGGCGACACCGCGAAGGACATCGACATCATCGCCACCGCGAGCGACCCGGCGGCGCTGATCTCGCGCCTGCGCGAGCTCGACCTCGTGGAGTCCGTGAACGCCACCGGCGACGCCGGCGCGCGCGTGACGACGCACTCCGGCATGCGCGTGGACCTGCGCGTCGTCGCGCCGGACCAGTTCGGCAACGTGCTCCAGCACTTCACCGGCGCCAAGGCCCACAACGTCCAGTTGCGCGAGTGGGCGGTCCGGAGGGGGCTGCACATCTCCGAGTACGGCGTGCTCGACGATGCCGACGGCGAGACGACCCGCTGTGCCACCGAGGAGGGCGTCTACGGGCGGCTCGGCCTGCCGTGGATCCCGCCGGAGCTGCGGGAGGGGCGCGGCGAGCTGGAGGCGGCCCTCAACGGCGCGCTGCCGGCGCTGGTCGAGCTTGCCGACCTGCGAGGCGACCTGCACTGCCACACGACGCTCTCCGACGGCCGCCAGACGCTCGAGCAGATGGCCGAGGCGGCGCTGGGGCGCGGCTACGAGTACCTCGCGGTGACCGATCACTCGGCCAGCCACGGCTTCGGCAACCACGTCACGGACGAGATGCTCCAGGCGCGCATCGACGAGGTCGCCGAGCTGAACACGCGCCTGGACGGCATCACGA
Organism: uncultured Solirubrobacteraceae bacterium; assembly: GCA_963837485.1. GTDB lineage: Bacteria > Actinomycetota > Thermoleophilia > Solirubrobacterales > Solirubrobacteraceae > Solirubrobacter. The sequence goes on from CAWINP010000015.1 coordinate 13,510, forward strand.
TCCTCGCCGGGTCCGAGGTCAACATCCTCCCGGACGGCGGCCTCGACTATGCGGACGAGCTGCTGGCCCGGCTCGACTGGGTGATCGCGTCCGTGCACACGTCGTTCGCGATGGACGAGGCGGCGATGACCGATCGCGTGATCCGTGCGCTCGAGCATCCGCTGGTCGACGCGCTCGGTCACCCGACGGGACGCAAGATCGAGACGCGGCCGCCGTACTCGATCGACATGACACGTGTCATAGAGGCGGCTGCCCGGACCGGCACGATGATCGAGATCAACTCCGCCCCCGACCGGCGCGACATGAACGAGATCCACGCGCGCGCCGCCGCTGCCGCCGGCGTGAAGGTCCTGATCGACTCCGACGCGCACGGGACCAACACGCTCTCGAACATCCGCTTCGGGGTCGCGACCGCCCGCCGCGCCTGGCTGACCGCCGAGCAGGTCGCCAACGCGCGGCCGTGGGCGGAGTTCGCGGCGATGAGGAAGAGAGCGGCGCACTCGCGCTGAGCGCTCGCGCGGCTCACAGGGCCCGCAGCAGCGGCAGGAGGTCGCGCGCGACGACGCGGTCGACCTCTTCCGGAGCGAAGGCGGCGAGCGCGGCGCCCGCGCGCTCCGCGTAGCCCTCGCTCGGCGCGTCCAGCGCCGCGCGGACGTCGAGCCGGGACGTGACCAGGCGCGGGTCGAGCGCGTGCGCGATCGGCAGCGCCGCGTACGGCCCGGGCGACGGCGTGGTCACGAGCATGCACCCGTCGGCCAGCGCCTCCAGCTGCGCGATGCCGTAGTCCTCCCGCCGCGGCGCGGTGAGGAACACGCGGGCGCGGCGCAGGAGGGCGCGATAGTCGGCCCGCGACAGCATTCCCGCGAACCGCACGCGCCCGCCGCCTGCGAGGGACGCCGCCGGCGGGGCCGGCGCCGAGCCGGCCGCTGACCTCGCGCGGCGCAGCCACGCCGCACCCGCGGCCTCGCCAAGCCCCGCGACCACGAGCTCCTCGCCCGGCCGGGCATCCCGCGCCCACGCCGCGAGCACGCGGTCGAGCCCCTTCTTCTCCGGGTTGGCGCCGTACGCGATCGCCGCGATGTCGCGCTCGACGGGGATGCCGGACGGCGCGACCGGGACCGGCACCACGACCGCGTCGGCGTGCGGCCGCGGCGCCTCCGCGAGCCCGCCCTCGCTCCACGGCACGAGCAGCGGCGCGTCCTCGAAGCGCGCGCGCTCGACGCGCCGCTGCCAGAGCCCGTGGCGGCCGGGGCGGTTGCCGGCCGCCGGCGCGTCGAAGCGGATCGCGCCCGGCGCGGGGCCGAGCAGCGCCGCCGTAGTCGAGGAGTAGAGCACCGCGCGCGGCCGGTGGGCGGCGATCGCCGCGCGCGCTGCGCGGCGCGCGTTCACGGCCCAGGCGAGCTCGATCGCCGCCAGCGTCCGCCACTCACGCGGGCGGCCGGACGCCGCCACGGCGACCTTGGCGCCCGCGCGCCGGAGTGAGTCCGCCAGCTCGGAGTCCGCCTCGCGTAGCCCGGCGGTGCCGCCGAGCGACACGATCAGCACGTCGATCATCCGGCTGGCATTCTCGTGCGATGGACCTGACCGTGCTGCCAGAGTCGCTCGCGATCTGCCGCCTGCGGCCCACCGACCGGATCCCGTCCTGGGCGCTCGAGGAGCACGATTCGCTCAGCTCGATCACGCGCACGGCCGACGAGCTGTCGATCGTCTGCCCGGAGGAGGCCGTCCCGCCGGACGTCGAGCAGGTCGAGGGCGGCTGGCGCGCGCTCAAGGTGCCCGGGCCGATCCCGTTCGCGACGACCGGTGTCATGGCGTCGATCGCCGGCCCGCTCGCGGCCGCCGGCATCACGCTGTTCGCCGTCTCGACCTACGACACCGACTACGTGCTGGTGCAGGACGTCGAGGGCGCCCTCGCGGCGCTCAACGCGCAGCCGCTCCGCATCTCCTCGGGCAGCCCGTTCGAGCCCGTGATCGGCTTCTCGCGCGCCGTCCGCGCCGGAGACCGCGTGCTCGTCTCGGGCACCGGCCCGGTCCAGCCGGACGGCGGCTGCCCGCCGGACACGCTCGGCCAGGCGCGCCGGTGCTGGGAGATCGTGCTCGCGGCGCTCGCCGAGGCGGGAGCGAGCGCGGAGCACGTGATCCGCACGCGCACGTTCCTGACTCCCGAGGCCGACGCCGAGCAGGCGATGCAGGCGCATGGCGAGATCTTCAAGGACGTCCGCCCCGCCGCCACGATGCTGGCGGTGCACGGCCTGCTCGACCCGCGCTGGACCGTCGAGGTCGAGGCGGAAGCGGAAGTTTCGCCCTCCGGTCGTCGCCTGTCGTAGCCGCGGTTTGCCTACGGGCTCGGGCGCGTCGTCGACCTCCGTGCGACGTTACCCTCGCAGGAAGTTCCCGCCGAAGCCCGGCGTGCGCAAGAGCTGGATCGGCTGCAGCGGCGAGGTCGAGTCGACGTAGAAGCGCACGCTGTCGCGCTCCTCGATCGCCGCCACCGCATGCTCCTGGCGCCGCCAGCCGAGCGCCCAGATGACCCCGAAGCCGGCCGCGATCCCCGCCACCTGCGGGTAGAAGACCGACGCGACGGCGGCCACGATCGTCGACAGCAGCAGCGGCCACAGGCGGTTGACCAGCGTCCGGCCCGGGTGCTGCTCGGGCAGCAGCGTCTCCGAGCGGGCCGAGGCGAGCAGCCGCGCGATCGGCGGCGAGGCCTGGGCGCGCCGGCCCAGCCAGATGCCGATCAGCGCCGAGAGCGCCCACCACGCGGCGCACACATACGCCGCCGTGTCGTTCGGCGACGAGCGGCCGAGGCCGATCACGGTCAGCGCCGCGAGCAGCGTCGCCGAAGCGGCGCTGAGCAGGACCGTCGCCTTGAGGAAGTCGCCGAACCGCAATGCCTACAGCAGCAGTGTGCTCAGCAGGGCGCGGACGCCGTCGGTGCCGTCGACCATAGTGTCCGCCTCCTCCTGAAGCGCCGAGGGACTCTCGTCGGAGCGGACGCCGACGCGCAGCGCGTAGGCGAGCCGCCCCATCTCCTTGAGCTCGGTGAGGCCGCGGAACGCGTCGAGGTCGGTCATGTCGTCGCCGACGTAGACGGCGGCCGCGAGGTCGGTGTCGCGCAGCAGGCCGACGATCCCGGCGCCCTTGTCGATCCGCACGGGCGGGCGGATCTCCAGCACCTTGCGGCCCCAGTGAGGCACGAAGCCGGCTCGCTCGGCCGCCTCCGCGACGTCCTCTACGGCCGCCAGCGCGTCCTCCTCGTCGGGCACGCCGCGCCAGTGGAACGCGGCGATCGCCTCCTTGTCCTCCAGCCGGACGCGCAGCCGGCGCAGCTTCTCGCCGAACGCCTCGTGGGCGAACGCCTGCACGCGCCGCGTCCAGGCCTGCAGCTCGCGATCGAGCTCCGGGGCGATCGCGCCGGGGCGCAGGATCTCCGAGCCGTGCGAGCCGAGATAGGCGATCGAGCCCAGCGCGACGATCCGCCGCGCGTCGGAGGCGCGCCGCCCGGACACGCAGGCGACCACGCTGTAGCGCTTGGCCACCTCGATCAGGGGCCGGCGCGTGGTCTCGGGCATATGGGCGTCGTCGGGTTGCTGCACGATCGGCGCCAGCACGCCGTCGACGTCGAGCAGGACGGCGGAGCGCTCGGGCGCGTCGCGCAGCGGCTGCAGCTTCTGCTCGAGGGTGGCGGCGTCCGGCGACACGGATCTAGTATGCCCGCCCATGGACACCGAGCACGGCAACGGCTGGGCGGTCGGCAGCATCGACGGGCTCGGATCCGGGCCCGGGTTCCGCAAGATCCGCGCTGCGCTGGGCGTGACCGCGTTCGGCGTCAACGCCATCGTGCTGCCGCCCGGCTACACATCCAACCCGCATCGTCACGAGCGTCAGGAAGAGCTCTACATCGTCATGTCGGGCGAGATCGAGTTCGAGTTCGGCGACGGCTCCAAGCGCGCGCTCGGCCCGGGCGGCCTGGCCCGCGTGGACCCGGCGACCGTGCGCAGCGCGCGCAACACGTCGGGCGACGGCGAGGCGGTCTACGTCTGCGTCGGCGGTGCGGATGGCTACGTCGGGCGCGACGGCGTCGTGCCCTGAGCCAGCAGGTCGCGGATCTGCGTCAGCAGCAGGATGTCCTCGGCCGGCGCCTCCGGCTCCGGCTCGACCTGCGCCTTGCGCCGCGCCGCCAGCGCGTTGAGCGGCTTGACGACGACGAAGAAGATCGCCGCGGCCACGGTCAGGAACGTGAACACGGCGTCCAGGAACGACCCGTAGCGGAAGTGCGATCCGTTGATCGTGAACTGCAGGCCGCCGAAGCTCGGCTTGCCGAAGATCATCGAGATCAGCGGTGTGATGATGTCGCTCACCAGCGAGGCCACGACCGCGCCGAACGCCGCGCCGATGACGACCGCGACGGCCAGGTCGACCACGTTGCCGCGCATGATGAAATCGCGGAGCTCCTTCAGCATGTCTGCACCTTTCGGCGCCCACGCATCATCGCCTGCCGGTAGGTTCGCTGAGTGCCGTCAGGGAATCCCGCAAGGAGATGGCGGGCTCCGAGCGTGCCGTCAGGGAATCCCGCAAGGAGGCCGAGCCGGCTCGGCAGGCGGACTCTCGGCGCGCTCGCAGCCGTCCTGGCGCTCGCGAGCCCCGCGGCCGCGCGGCCCGGGATCGTCGGCGGCACGCCGGCGCCGGCCGGCTCGTGGCCGTCGGCCGTCTTCCTCTACGGCACCTACCAGGACCAGCCGTTCGGCTGCACCGGGTCGGTCGTCGCGCCGGAGTGGGTCGTGACCGCGGCCCATTGCGCCTACGGCGCCCGCGGTCGCTTCGCGGACACGATGACCGCCGTCCTGAACGCCAAGGACTACACGGATGCCGCGACGCGCGACGCGATCGCGGTCGACCGGCTGGTCGTCAGCGCGGGCTACGACCCCGACCGCGATCTCAATGACGTGGCCGTCTTCCATCTCAGCCGCCCGACCACGGCGCCGGCGCTTCGCCTCGCCACCAAAGCCGAGCACGCCGCCGGACGCTACGTGAGCTACCTCAATGAGCCCAACGCGGCCGGCTGGGGCCGGACCGACGCGAAGAGCAAGGTCAACACGACCGTGCTTCAGCAGGCCTACCTGCGCCTCCGCTCGGCCGCCGAGTGCCGCGCGATCGGCGGCTTCGACGCGGCCACCCAGGTGTGCGCGGGCACGGAGAACCAGGCCGGCGCCTGCCACGGCGACAGCGGCGGGCCGCTGGTCGCGTTCGACGCGGCGACCCGGGAGCCCGTGCTGTGGGGGATCACGAGCTACGGGCCGCAGGCGGCAGCGCACCTGGATCCGTGCTCGACTGCGGTGCCGGTCGTCTTCAGCTGGGTGCCGGCGTTCGCCGACTTCATCCGGGCGACCGCCGGCACTCCGCCCGCGACCGCGCCGCCGCCGCCCGCGCAGGTCCCCACGCCGTCGGGCCCGGTGCCGCCGGCCCCGACCACGCCGTCCGCCGGCTGCCTGTCGGCGCGGGCGAGGCTGCCGGCCGCGAAGAAGGCCGAGGCGCGCGCGTTCAAGCGCCTGCTCGCCCTGCGCCGCGCCCACGCGAGTCGCACGGCCGAGCGGCGCGCCTCGAAGCGCTATCACGAGCTGCGCACGCGCCGGATCCGCATCTCGGCCGCGATCGGCAGGAGCTGCACCTAAAGAGATCTAGTAACCGCGGTCGGGGTCGATCTGGGCGAGCAGCGCCTCGCCGGAGGCCAGGCGCTCGACGTTCTCGCGCACCCGCTGGGCCAGCCGGCGCGTGAGGGCGGCCTCCGGGTTGGCGATGTGCGGCGTGATCAGCGCCAGTTCCCACAGCGGATGGCCGTTCGGCAGCGGCTCGGGGTCGGTCACGTCGAGCGCCGCGCCGCCGATCCGCCGCGCGCGCAGCGCCTCGACCAGCGCGTCGGTGTCGATCAGCGAGCCGCGGGCGACATTGACGATCCAGGCGTGCGAGCGCATCTGCGCGAGCTCGTCCGCGCCGACCAGGTGGCGCGTGGCGCTGGTGGCCGGCGCGGCGATGACGAAGTGGTCGGCCGCGCTCCACACCTCGCCGATCCGGTCGGCCGGCAGGGTGCGCGCGGCGCCCGGCACGTCGCGGCCGCTGAGCGTGACCGCGATCGCCTCGACCGCGTGCGGGGCGAGCTGGGCGATCAGCGCCCGGCCGATGCCGCCGGCGCCGATGATCGCGACGGTCGTGCCCGTGAGCGTGTCGTGCGAGGGGATCTCCCAGGTCCGCCGCCGCGCCGAGGCGGCGATCCCGCGCACGCCGGACAGCAGCAGCGCCAGCGCGTGCTCGGCGACCTGCGGCGCGTAGGCGCCCGCCGCCGAGGTGAACGTCACCTGCGGCGTCGCCGAGATGCGCTCCATCCACGGCTCCACGCCCGCCGAAGGGAGCTGCACCCAGCGCACGGAGCGCGGCAGCTCTGGCAGCGAGTCCGGCTTCGTGCCCGCCCACACGACGCCGTCGGCCTGGCCGAGCGAGACCACGGCGCCGCCTGCGTCCTCCACGGCGCGCGCCAGCTCAGGCTGCTCGCCGGGGCCGACATGGATCGAAGGGCACATGAACGCCTTGCCTACCCGATGGGGCACCGGACTCGAACCTTAGAGGTGTGGCTGCCCCGCTTGCTCGTCGTTCACGCATGATCCACGCTGGCAAGCGATGGCCGTGTCCGTACCGCAGCTTGCCGCCCGAGGCCTCACGAAGTCGTTCGGCGGCCGCGCGATCCTGCGCGGCGCCGACCTCGACGTCGCGGCCGGAGCGCGGATCGGCGTCCTCGGCCCCAACGGCGGCGGCAAGTCGACGCTGCTGCGGATCCTCGCCGGGCTCGATTCCGCCGACGCCGGCCAGGTGACGCTGCGCCGCGGGCTCGTGCTCGCGCACCTGCCCCAGATCGTCGGCGGCGACGACCGCGACGCGGTCGCGACGGTGCGCGCCGCCCGCCCGGAGCTCGCGGCGCTGGAGGCCGAGCTGGCCGCGGCGGAGGCGAGGATCGCCACCGACGACCTCGACGCGATGGCGCGCGCGATCGCCCACCACGAGCGGCTGCTGGCGCGCTGGGGCGAGCTCGGCGGCGACCGTGCCGAGGGCGAGGCGCTCGGCGCCCTGCGCGCGCTGGGCATCGACGGCGTCGCGCTGGAGATCCCCACCCGCGCGCTCTCGGGCGGGCAGCGCAAGCTGGTCGCGCTCGCCGCCTGCCTGGTCCGCCGGCCCGACGTGCTGCTGCTCGACGAGCCGGAGGCCCACCTCGACATGGCCCGCCGCGAGCGCCTCGGCGCGCTGCTGAACGACTTCGACGGCGCCGTCGTGATGATCTCGCACGATCGCCACCTGCTCGACGAGACGGTCGCGGAGATCGCCGAGCTCGACCGCGGGACGATCCGCGTCTGGCCCGGCGCCTACTCCGCCTATGCGCTCGCGCGCAAGCTCGAGGTCGAGCGCCAGCAGCAGAAGTGGGTGACCCAGCAGAAGGAGATCGCGCGCCTCGAGGAGGCGGTCCGCCGCTTCCGCCACTGGGCGCACATCCGCGTCAACGAGCGCGCGGCCAAGCAGGCCCGCGTCAAGCAGATGCAGATCGACCGCATGGACAAGATCGAGCGGCCGGTGCTGGAGCGCCGGCGGATGGCGCTTGCCCTGCGCAGCGGGACGCGCGGCGGCCAGCGCGTGCTGGCGCTCGGCGGCGTTGACGTCTCGCTCGGCTCCGAGCCGATCCTGCTCGACGTCGAGCTCGTGATCGGGCGCGGCGAGCGCGTCGGCGTGGTCGGGCCCAACGGCGGCGGGAAGACGACGCTGCTGCGGACGCTGACCGGCGAGCTGGTGCCCGACGCCGGCGAGCGCTGGGCCGGCGACGGCATCGCGATCGGCTACCTCTCGCAGGCGGCCGGCAGCCTCGCCGACGAGCTGCCGGTGATCGACGCGCTGCGCGCGGGCCGCTCGCTCACCGAGGAGGCCGCCGTGCGGTCGCTGATGGGCTTCCTGTTCGACTACGAGCAGTGCCGGCGGCCGGTGTCGACGCTGTCGGGCGGCGAGCGCACGCGGCTCGCGTTCCTGTGCCTGATGCACGACGCGCCGAATTGCCTCGTGCTCGACGAGCCCACCAACCACCTCGACATCGACTCGATCGAGGCCCTCGAGGATGCGCTGGAGGCCTACGACGGCACCGTCGTGGCCGTCTCGCACGACCGCTACTTCCTCGACCGGATCGCCGACCGGATCGTGTTCGTGGGCGACGGCGAGGTACGGGCCTTCGAGGGCGGCTGGTCGTCGAACGCGGAGATCGTGCATAGGCTCGCGGCGTGATCGCGAGAACCTGGAGGGGCGCCGTCCGCCGCGAGGACGGCGACGCCTACGCCGCCTACATGGAGGAGACCGGGCTCGCCGCATACGTCGGGACGCCTGGCAACCGCGGCGCCTGGATGCTGCGCCGCGACGCCGGTGAGCTGACCGAGTTCGTGATGTTCACGCTCTGGGACTCGCTCGACGCCGTCAAGGCGTTCGCCGGCTCCGACTACGAGACCGCGGTCTTCTATCCGGAGGACGACCGCTACCTGGTCGAGCGCGAGGAGAAGTCGACCCACTACGAGGTGGCCCGCCATGCCGGTCCTGAAGGTCGCTGACCTCCCGTTCTCCAACATCGCGCACGAGTTCGTGGGGGCCGACCACGGCGGCGTCGGCGTCTGCGTGATCGTCGTCGAGGCGCCGCCCGGTCGCGGCCCTTCGCTGCACACCCATCCCTATGAGGAGCTGCTGCTCGTGCAGGAGGGAACCGGGACGTTCACGCTCGGCGACGAGACGCTCGAGGTCGGCCCCGGTGAGCTCGTGGTGGTGCCCGCGGGCGTCCCGCACGGCTTCAAGAACACCGGCGAGGGCGTGCTCAAGCAGATCGACATCCACGTCAGCCCATCCTTCAGCACGGATTGGCTTGACTAAGATGCCGCCCCTTGCCTGAGCCCCTGGTCTCCGTAATCGTCCCGATCTACAACGAAGAGCGCACGCTCGAGCAGGTCGTCGAGGAGCTCGTGGCCCTCGGCCTGCGGCTCGAGATCCTGCTCGTCAACGACGGCTCCACCGACGACTCGCCCGTCGTGATGGCGCGGCTGGCCGAGCGCCACGCCGCCGTGCACGCGCTGCACCAGCCGAGCAACCGCGGCAAGGGCGCCGCGGTGCGGCGCGGGATCGACGAGTCGACCGGGGACATCGTGCTGATCCAGGACGCCGACCTCGAGTACTCGCCGCGCGACATCCCGGCGCTGATCGAGCCGCTGGTGAGCGGCAAGGCCGACGCCGTCTTCGGCACCCGCCTGCGCGGCGGCGCGCATCCGCAGCGCGCGCACCTGTTCTGGCATTACGCGGGCAACCGCTTCCTCACCCTCCTCGCCAACGTCCTCTACAACACGACGATCTCCGACATGGAGGTCGGTTACAAGGCGTTCCGGGGCGAGCTCGTGCGCGGGCTGGAGCTGGTGAGCGACGACTTCCGGATCGAGCCGGAGCTGACCGCCAAGATCCTGCGCATCGGCCCCAGCCTGCGGCTCTACGAGGTGCCGATCTCCTACTACGGCCGCTCCTACGCGGAGGGCAAGAAGATCACCTGGCGCGACGGCTTCGGCGCCGTCGAGGCGCTGCTGCGCTTCCGCTTCAGCCGGCGATAACTAGCGCCGCACGCTCTCGCAGCCGTCCACGATCACGTCGATCGCGTCGGCGAACACCACGTCGATGCCGGGGCCGCAGTCGATCCGGTCGACCGCGCCGTCGACCGCGTCGATGCGGTCGTCGCCCTCGCCTCCGGACACGCGGTCGGAGCCCTGGGTGCCGGAGATCGTGTCGTTGCCGGGCCCGCCGTCGACGATGTCGTCGCCGTAGCCGCCCTCGATCTGGTCGTTGCCCTCGTTGCCGAGCACCGCGTCGTTGCCGACGCGCCCGTAGAGCTTGTCGTCGCCCGGCCCGCCGTGGAGCGTGTCCTGGCCGTCCTCGCCGTCGACGTAGTCGTTGCCGCCGTTGCCGAACAGCGAGTCGTCGCCGTCGGAGCCGAACAGCGAGTCGTCGTTGTCGGTGCCGAACAGCGTGTCGTTGCCGAGCCCGCCGCGCACGATCGAGGGCGCCTCGTCGTCGACCGAGACCTCGGGCGGGATCTGGATGACCGTCTCGCACGAGTCGAGCTGGTCGCGGTCGGGGGCGGTGTCCTCGACGTACACCGTGTCCTTGCCGGTTCCGCAGAAGACGAAGTCGGCCGCGTCGTCGGCGACGCGGATCGTGTCGTCGCCGCGGCCGGCCTGGATCTCGTCCGCGCCGCCGCCGCCGGTGATCGTGTCGTTGCCGTCGCCGCCGGACAGGTAGTCGTCGTCGGTCCCGCCGTCGAGGACGTCGTCGCCCTCGTGGCCGTAGGCGGTGTCACGGCCGGCGTCGCCCTGGATCGTGTCGTTGCCGAGGTGCCCGAGCAGCGTGTCGCCGGCGCGCCCGCCGATCAGCGTGTCGTCGCCGTTGCCGCCGTCGAGCCGGTCGGCGCCGGTCTTGCCGTACAGCGTGTCGTCGCCGTCGCCGCCGTCGATCCGCTTGTCGCCGCCGCGGCCGCCGTCGAGGATGTCGTTGCCGGGCCCGCCGTCGAGCAGCCGGTCGTTGCCGAGGCCGCGCTCGATGATCTGGTCGTCGCCCTCGCCGCCGCGCAGCGTGTCGTCGGCGTCGCCGCCGTCGATGTGGTCGTTGCCCGGTCCGCCGTCGATCGTGTCGTTGCTGAGGCCACCGTCCAGCGAGTCGTTCCCCGGGCCGCCGAGCAGCGTGTCGTTGCCGGTCAGCCCGGTGATCCGGTCGTCGCCGTCGCCGCCGTCGGCGTGGTCGTTGCCGGACGAGCCCGACAGCATGTCGTTGCCCGGGCCGCCGTCGAGCTGGTCGTCGCCGCGGCCGGCGCGCAGGATGTCGTTGCCGCCGAGGCCGACCAAGAAGTCGTCGCCGCGCGAGCCGTTGAGGATGTCGTCGCCCTCGGTGCCGGTGACGCGCGCCAGGCCGGGCTGGACGACGAGCGCGCCCGCGCCGGCCAGCGGGATCGTGTGCAGGATCCCGCCGGAGATCCCCGACAGGACGTAGACGGCCGCGCGCGGCGGGCTCGAGACGTACATGCGCACGCCGTCGGCCGACCACGCGGCCCGGCCCGGCCCGGGACCGGTCGGCAGCCGGCGCAGCACGCGGCCGCGGCTGAGGTCGACGAGCACCGAGCGGTTGCGCAGGTGCTTGCGCGGGCGCCCGGCGGCGACGAGCGCGCGGTTGGCGTCGGGCGACACGGTGACGCCGCCGCCTCCGCCGTCGCCGAGGCGGATCGAGCGGCCGACCCTGGCGCGGCCCGGGTCCAGCGCGACCAGACGGGAGACCGGCCGGCGCTTCTTCGGCGTCTCCACCGCGCTCACCCACGCCCGCCCGCGGCGGTCGATCGCGATCCCGCCCGCGTTGCGGAGCGCGATCCGGCGTAGCACGCGGCCGGTGGTCAGATTGAGCACGGCCACGCGCCCGCCCGCCTGCACGATCACCGCGCGTGTCCGCGTGACGGCGAGGTCGAGCGGCGTCCCGGCCACCGGGTAGCTGCGCAGCAGCGTCGCGCCGGCGGCGTCGAGCACGTCGAGCGCGCCGCGCCGCGCCGCGTACACGCGCGCGCCGTCGGAGGAGACGTCGAGCGCGAGCGGCTCGCCGGGCAGCGTCACCGCGCCGGCGGGCCACCCGGAGTCGAGGTCGACCCACGAGACGGTCGTGCCCGCGGCGACGTACCCGTGAGTACCGTCCGGCGCCGCCGCGACCGCGCGCGCCGGCCCCGGCAGCGCGAGCTGGTGGACGACGGCGTTCGTGCGGGTGTCGAGCAGCGCGGCGGTGGTGCCGGCGGCGGCGACGACGACGCGCGCCTCGGCGGCGGAGGCCCAGGCGAGCAGGATGGCGACGGCGGCGAGAACGAGGCGCACGTCGGTATCGAACAGCTACCCGGCTCCGCAGTTGCGGAGCCGGTACACCTTCATCACCGGACCGGGTCGCTCATAGGCGGAGTCGACGTAGTTGAACGAGCGGTCGACCTGATAACGGGGCAAGTCGCGCCCGTCGCGCAGGGGGCTGGCGGTGAACACGACGTCGGCGTCGCGCTCGAGCGCGCGGTAGTACTTCAGCGCCTCCGGCGCGCGCTTGGGCTCGGCCAGCGCGCGGCCGTACTGCGTCGAGCCCGAGACCACCCAGCAGAAGCCGTCGCGGCGGTAGATGTCGATCAGCTTCGGCGTCAGGGTGCGCTCGTAGTTCTGGAAGTTCGCGACCCGGCGCGCGCCGCGGTAGCTGCGTGCGAGCTCCTCGATGTCGGCCTGGCTGCGGTTGTAGCGCTGCCACTGCTTGTGCGGGTCGGCCTTCGCGCCGCCGCCGGGCGTGACGCCGTACCACTCGGTCGGCGCGATCGGCTCGAACACGACCTTGGTGCCGGCCGGCACGTGCGCGGCCAGCCAGTCGCGCGTCTGGGTGCGGGTGTCCGCGCGGCTCATAACCGCGGCGTTGCGCAGCGTGGGGATCAGCGTCGGGATGAGCAGCAGCGCGGTCGCGAACGCGATCGCGGGCGTGCGCCGCAGCTGCATGACCGCGTAGCCGGCGAGGATCGCCAGGGCCGGGTAGATCGGCAGCATCCAGCGCGCGTAGAAGCGGTGCTGGCTGCCCATGTAGAGCCAGAACAGGACAACCAGAGCGCCGAACACCCACGCCTCGCGGCGCCGGCGCACGGCGAGCAGCACGCCGCCGGCCACGGCGGCCAGCACCGGGACGAGCCCGAACGCCCACCCGAGGCTGCGCGCGTAGTAGAGCCAGCCGTTGCGCTCGGGCTGGCCGATCAGCGGGTCGCCGCTGGCGAACTTGCGCTGCCGGTCGAGGTCGTGGGTGAACGTGCCCCAGTCCGAGAAAATGTACGGGTTGGTCACGATCACCAGCGCGATCGCGCCGGCCGCGGCGATGCCAAGCCCGACCGCGATCCGCCGCCAGTCGCGCTCCGGCGCGGCGAGCGCGGCCGCCACCAGCGCCACCACGATCACGCCGTCGGAGTACTTCAGCGCCGCGGCCAGCCCGACGCACGCGCCGCCGGCCGCGTAGGCGCGCCGCCCGCCGCCGTGCAGGATCGCCGCCGCGGCCCACAGCCCGAGCGCGCACGGCAGCACGGCCGGGCCGTCGTTGAGCGCCTGGCGCGAGTAGAAGACCGGCAGGAACGCGACCGCCATCACCGCGGCGGCGAGCAGCCCCGCGCCGCGGCCGAAGAACGCGCGTCCGGCCGCGTAGGTGGCCGCGACGCCGGCGACGCTCAGCAGCAGCGTCAGCACGCGCGCATCGAGAAACACCCGGCTCGGGTCGTCGGCGAACAGTTGCTGGACGTCGCCGCCCAGATGCAGCACGGTCAGCCACGCCGCGAACAGGTACGTCAGCGCCGGCGGGTTGATGAAGTACCCCGGGTTGAGGTCCCCGCCGGTCATCGCGACGGCGTGCGGGACGAAGTGCGCGCGCTCGTCGAGGTTGTAGGCGTACGGCAGGCCGTTGCGGATGCCCCACAGCCGCAGCGCGGCGGCGAGGAGCAGAATCAGCCCGAGGGCGGCTACATGCGCGTGGCGGCCCGGATCAGAGACCCGCAAGCGGGTCAGGCTTGGGCGTCGGCTCCTGGTGGTCGCGCGGGGAGGGATTCAACAGAGTACGCACGCCGATCACAGGCCCCAGCACGGCGGCGACCCACAGCCACGAGATGCCCCACGGCTTCATCAGGTCCTCGCCGGAGAGCAGGATGATGGCGCCGAACGCGACCGGGAAGCCGAGGAACGGCAGAGACCACTTGGAGATGCCGGCGCCGCGCGCGCCGATGATCACGCCCACCCACGTCGCCATGCCGACCCAGAAGCCGCCGTGGCCGCTCACCGCCCAGTGCGCGATCAGCACGATCGCCCAGCCGATCCCGAGCAGCGCCCAGATGCCGAAGCGGGCCTTGTCGCCGCGCGCGACGGTGTAGATCCCGCCGGCGATCGTCGCCACCACCATCGCGATGATCGCCGTCCCCAGCACCGCCGTGCCGAGCAGCCAGCCGACGGTCGCGACAGCGGCGGCGAGGATGCCGCCGCGCAGCGCGCGATCGACGGTCTTGGCGGCGCGCTTGCGCCTACTCGGCTTGGACTCGGGAAGGCCGGCCAGGGCGCTCATGTACCCGACGATACCGCGCGCCCTGGCCGCCGAGACGGAAGTCTCGGGCTAGCCCCACCCTCTACGCCGGAACCGCGACCCGCTCCTCGCTCGGCGCCATCGACGGCATGTGGTCCTCCATGTCGATGGCGTCGAGCGGGTCCGGCTCGCGCGGCGCCAGCTCGAGCTGCGCGTACGCGAGGCAGACGACGCCCGCGAACGCGTAGCCGAGCGCGATCTTGGGCGATTCGAAGAGGTGCACCTTCGGCCCGTGGATCAGCCCGACGACCGTCAGCACGCCGCCGACGCCGCACGCGAGCGCGGCGCGGTAGAAGCGGCGGTCGATCACGAACACGGCGATCGTGCCGAGCACCAGCCCGGCCAGCACCGAGCCCTCGCCGAGGTGCAGCAGCCCGGTGTAGATCACGCCGGCGTTCCCGAGCGCGGCGTCGCCGACCTCGGCCGCGCTCGTGCCGGCCGCCGCGAGCGCGTTGTCGACCAGCCCGGAGCCCCACTGCGCGAGGCTCGGGACCATCGCCAGCACGATCGCCGCGAAGTGCGCCTTCGGCACGACCCGGTAGGCCTGCGAGCCGATCACCAGGCCGATGAACAGCAGCACCGGCACGATCGCCGGGATCGGCAGCACCGCAGCCAGCAGCGGGAACAGCCCGACCGCGCAGAGCAGGAAGATCAGCACGCCGGAGGCGAGCGAGTACGAGACGCGTCCACCGGCCTCCTTCCAGCCCGGGTGGCCGATGTAGACGGCGGGCGGGAACGGGCTGCCGAGCGCGGCGCCCACGACGGCGCCGGTGCCGTCGGCGAGCAGCACGTGGCGCAGGTTGTAGGAGTCGCCGGCCGCCGCGGCGCTCTCCACGTTGCTCATCGCCTCGGTGAAGTTGTAGATGCCGAGCGGGATCGCGGTGGCGAGCAGCGGCGAGATGCCGTCGAGGCCGTTGAGCAGCAGGTCGACGTTCAGCGACGGCACGCCGATCGCGATGTCGTGCACGGCGTCCGACACTGCGGCCGGCTCCATGAACCCGCCGATCCAGCCGATCGCCGAGCCGACCAGCAGCGCGGCCAGGCCGACCGGGAAGTTGCCCGGCAGCCGCACGCCGGCGACGAAGCCGGCGACGATGATCATGAACACCGGCAGCGCGATCCACAGCGCGCCCCACATCTGCGCCGCCGGCCGCATTGAGATGAACGTGATCGAGATGCCGGCGAGCGTGCCGAGCATCGCCGCGCGCGGCGTCAGGTGGCGGATCGCCGGGCCGACGAACGCGCCGATCAGGATGATCACGCCGATGATGAAGGCCCAGGCGAGCCCGGCCTCCCACGCCTTCACCGGGTCCTTGGTGGCGAGGTAGGTCGGCAGCATGATCACCAGCGTCACGATGAACATGTGCGGGACGCTCGGGCCGTACGGCATCGCCGTCACATCCGTGCGCCGCTCCTTGGCCGCCAGCCGGCGCGCGAGCCAGAAGTAGAAGAGGTTGCCGATCAGCAGCTCGATGCCGAGCGCCGGCAGCACGACGCGATAGACGTCGTGGTCGGACATGTGCACGACGCCGACGCACAGCCCGGCCAGCACCAGCACGTTGACGAGCATGTTGATGCCGAGGCCGAAGAACGCGTTCAGGTCGCCCCGGGTCCAGAAGGGAAGGGCCATGGCTCAAGCTCCGGTCGCGACATTGACGGGAAGGTGCTCCAGCAGGTCCGCCGAGTCGCCGACCCAGCCGAAGATGCCGCCCTGGGCGGAGATCATCCGCAGCGCGACCTCGTGGAACTCGGGGAAGTAGGAGCCGCAGCAGTCGGCGAGCACGAGGCACTCGAAGCCGCGGTCGTTGGCCTCGCGCACGGTCGTGTGCACGCAGACCTCGGTGGTGACCCCGGTAACGATCAGCGAGCCGATCCCGCGGTTGCGCAGGATCAGCTCGAGGTCGGTGGCGTAGAACGAGCCCTTGCCGGGCTTGTCGAGCACGACCTCGCCGGGCGCCGGCGCGAGCTCGTCGACGATGTCGTGGCCGAGCTCGCCGCGGACCAGGATCCGGCCCTTGGGGCCGAGGTCGCCGATGCCGGTCTCCAGCCCGCCGCGGGCACGCTTGCTCGGCGGGCAGTCGGTCAGGTCGGGGCGGTGGCCCTCGCGCGTGTGGATGACCGTGATCCCCGCTTCGCGGGCTGCCTCGAGCACCGCCCTCAGCGGCTCCACCGCGGCCGAGAGCAGCGATACGTCGTTGCCGAGCAGCTCTCCGAAGCCGCCCGGCTCGAGGAAGTCGCGCTGCATGTCGATCACCACGAGCGCGGTCGTGGCGGGGTCGAACGCGAAGGGATACGGCCTCGCGTTCACGAGCGTGGTCATTCTGGCCTCCCGGTAAGGGCGGTCGCCAGCGCGATCAGCAGCGCCTCTCCGCCCGGTGCCGCGACGAGCTGCAGCCCGACCGGCAGGCCCTCGGCGAGGCACGGGACGGAGATCGCCGGGAACCCGACGAAGCTCCACAGGATCGCGTTGCGCGACAGGATCGTGAGGTACTCGTCGGCCCGCTCCACCGGCGGCGCCACCACGGGCGCCGTCGGCATCGCGAGCACGTGGTGCTCGCGCAGGACCGCGAGCATCTCCTCCCTCAGCACGGCGCGGTAGCGCTGCGCGTCGATGTAGTCCACCGCCCGCACGCCGTCGGCGGCGTCGAGCTGGTCGCGGACCTCCGGCCAGAACTGCGACCGGTCCAGCCCGGCGGCGCGATGGAAGGTGGCCGCCTCGCAGCGCGAGGTCAGCAGTCCCATCGCGTTCGCGCCGCCGAAGTCGGCGGCGCCTGGACGTTGGATGCGGCGAAGGCCGGACACGAGCTCGGCGATCCGGCCGATCTCCAGGTCGACGGCTTCGGCCACGTAGGGCTCGGCGCCTTCCCAGGCGGCGGCGGGAAGGCCGACGCGCAGGTGGCTCACGCGCGCGCCCGCGGCGGGCGCGATCGGCCGCATCAGCGGCCGCAGCGCGTCGAGCATCAGCGCCGCGTCCTCGGCCGTCGCGGCCATCACCGCCGTCGTGTCCATCGTCCACGACAGCGGGACCATGCCCGTGGTCGGCACGGTGCCGTAGGTCGGCTTGAGGCCGACGACGCCCGACAGCGCCGCGGGCACCCGGATCGACGCGCGGGTGTCGGTCCCGAGCGAGCCGAGGCCCATGCCGGTCGCGACCGCGATCGCCGAGCCGCCGCTCGAACCGCCGGGGATCCGCGCGGGGTCGTGCGGGTTGCGCGCCTGCGGGCTCGTCACGCCCATGGCGAACTCGTGCGTCGACGTCTTGCCGAGGATCACCGCGCCGGCCGCGCGCAGGAGGGCAACCGGCTCGGCGTCCTCGGTCGCGAGCACGTCATAGGCGCTCGAGCCCGCGCGCGTGTGCAGGCCGGCCACGTCGAAGACGTCCTTGACCGAGACCGGGATCCCGTGCAGCGGGCTGCGGCGCGGCTCGGCGTCGCGAGTGCGGGCCTCGGCGAGCGCCCCCTCGGCGGCGACCTCCACGAATGCGCCCAGCTCGTCGTTGCGGCGCTCGATCTCCGCGAGCGCGAGCGCGGTCAGCTCCACGCTCGTCACCACGCCGGCGTGCAGCGCGGCGGCCGCGGCGGCGATGCGCCCGCTGCGCGGGAGCCCGCCGAGTGCCGGGAGCGGTGCCGGCGGCATGCCGAAGACCTCGTAGGCGGGGCGCTGGGCCGCCGGCACGTCCTCGACGGCAAGCCGCTCGAGCGCGGCCGCGAACGCATCGGTGGCGATGCTCACGGCCGCTCCTCCTCGAACATCCGCGCGAGCAGCTCGCCCACGCGCCGCTCGACGACCTCGGCGCTGCGCTCGACGTGCACGCGCATCAGCGCGGCGGCCGCGTCGGTGTGGCCGGCGCACGCGGCGTCGGCGATCTCCAAGTGCTCGTGCACGGTCGCGACGATCCGGTCGTAGGTCGTGAAGTCGTGGATCCGCAGCACGCGAATGCGCTCGTTGACATCGCGGATGTAGCGCTCGGTGGTGCGGTTGCCGGACGCGCGCGCGAGCCCCTCGTGAAAGCCCTCGTCGGCGTGCACGAAGTCGGGCCCCTCGTCGCGGATGTCCTGCGCGCGCTCGCGCCATTCGTCGCGCAGCGCGGTGAGGACCGGTCCGCGGCCGGCGGCCGCGCCGCGGACCGCGAGTTCCTCGAGCACGATCCGCACCGCGTAGAGCTCGTGCATCGACGACACCCGCGGCGGGTTCGGGCGCATCCGGCCGGCGCGGTCGCGCACGACGTGACCGTCGCCCTCGAGCCGGCGCAGCGCCTCGCGCACCGGCGTGCGGCTGGTCTGGAAGCGCTCGGCGAGCTGCTCCTCCACGAGCGGCTCGCCGTAGGGGAACGCGCCCGCGAGCAGCTCGGCCCGCAGCGCGCTGTGCACCTGCTCGGCCCGCGTGATCAACCGAGCGCCTCGATCGCGAGGTCGAACGCCTGCAGCGGCGGGTGCGTGACGCCGCCGCCGATCTGGCCGATCCCGGGCTCGCGGTGGGCGATCCCGGTGTGCACGGGCGGCGCGATCCGCGTGCGCGCGACGGTGGCGGCGTCGACGCCGAGGATCGCGGGGCGGCCATCGGCGAAGCGCAGCTCGGGCGACTCGCCCGCGGCGATCGTGCGCAGCCGAGCGTCGATCGCGTCGACGGTCTGCGGGTCGATGCCGACGGACGCCGCGGCGGCCGGCGAGTTCGCGACGGCGAGCGCGCCGAGCCCGTACGCCTCGACGATCGCGCTGTCGCCGAGGTCGCGGTTCATGTCGTGCGGCGTGAAGCCGGGGAAGAGCCTGGCCGGCTCCGGCAGCGCGGCCGGGCCCGCGAACCAGCGGCCGCCGGTGCCCGACACGCGGATGCCGACCTCGACACCGTTGCGGGCGATGGCCGTGAGGAGCGGCGAGCCCGGGACGTCCGCCGCGCAGTCGAGCGCGAGCTTGGCGGAGACCATGGCGAGGTTGAGGAAGAACTGCCCGTTGCCGGCGATGAACGCGGTGACGCTCGGGTCGTCGGGCGCGAGCGCTTCGAGCGCGAGCGCGGTGCCGGCCTCGGTGCGGTGGTGGGCCTCGTCGCCCTCCAGCAGCGCCAGTCGCTGCAGCTCGATCAGATCGAGCGGGCCGCGGTCGCGCAGCGCACGGCGCAGCGCGGGCGCGAGGACGTCGCGCATCCAGGCCAGGCGCTCGAGCACCTCGGGTCCGTCGGCGCCGTAGCGCAGCACCTTCCCGGAGCCCTCGTTGAGCGGGCACCACGCCGTGCGCCCGGTCGCCTGGTCGCGGGCGAGCAGGACCGGCATGCCGCCGGTGACCACGCCGGCCATCGGCCCGACGCCGCCGGCGTCGTGGTTGGGCGCCAGCGGCAGCTGGCCGTCGTCGACGAGCAGCAGCGCCTGGAGCGGGTCGCCGGCCAGGCCCTCGAGGTAGACGGCGGAGCCGAGCGCCGCGCGCATCGGCGCGCACATCCGCGCCGGCTCGATCGGCGGGCCGGCGTGCGAGAGGCCGCCCGCGGCGTGGTGCGCGCTGACCGACGCGGCCGGGACCACGTCGACCAGGAGCGGGCGGGCCGCGGCGAGCCGCGCGACCGCATCCGCTGTTGTATGCAGCGTTGCGTCCATGACCGGGCACGCTAAGTTCGCGCGTCAGGCGCGCCTTCGGACCGCCGGCACCAATGTCGTCAGGCGATGGTGGACCGGGCGGCCAGCCACGCCTCGCGCAACCGCGCCTCGACGTCGCTCCGAGGAGGCGGCCGCGCCGGTCGCCGGCTGGGTGCGGGACAGGCTGGCGGAGTTCCGCCATCACGGGCACCTGCACTCGAAGGTGGACGACATCGTGGTCGCCCGCGGCGGAAGTCGCCGGCCGCCTGATCCTCGATGAGGAACACGAGGTCGAGCGGCCCGGCGGCCGCCTCCAGCTCGGCGACCGCGTCGAGGTTCGCCGAGATGTCGTCGCGGATTGCGGTGTGCGGGCAGCCGCCGGTCTGCACGGCGGCGATGCGCTCCTCGGGCAGCACGCCGGTCGCGCGCAGGAACTCGGCGTCCTCGGTCGTGTAGATGTCGTTGGTGACGACGCCGAGCCGGACGTCGCCGGCCAGGGCCGCGCACAGCGCCGCGATCAGGCTCGACTTGCCCGACCCGACGGGTCCGCCGATGCCGACGCGCAGGGCTCGTTCAGCTCGCAAACAACCGCTCCTTCGATCGACGGTGGACGGGCGCGGCGAGCTCGAGCGCGACCGCGGCCGGCGCCGGAAGCTCCTCCAGCGGCGTGTCGTCCGCGGCGATCGCGCGCGCCGCGAGCTCCATCCGCGGAGCCAGCTCCGCGACCCAGCGCGCGGTCGCCGCGGGGTCGAGCGGGAGCAGCTTCAGCGCGGCCGATGCCACGGTCGCGGCATCGTCGTAGAGCGCCAACTCGGCGGTCTGGAGATCGGATAGGCCGGCCGCCGCGGCGACGACGCCGAGCGCGACCGGCCGGGGCGCCTCGGCGACCGGCAGCGGCCAGACGACCGCCGCAGAGCGCAGGAGCTGGCGGCCGAGGCGGTGGGACGCGTCGCGGAGGATCGGGCTCGGGCAGCGCGCGGACCACTCGTCGGACAACGAGTTTCGCCCTCCGGTCACCGGCCGTCGCGGCGCGTCATCGCCCGCCGGGGCAAGCGGGCCTTGCGACCTCCGCGCGACGTTACATCGCCGCGCCTCCACGGCGAAGCGCGCGTCGCTCTCCGCGACCAGCCGCAGCCGCGCCGCCATGAACGCCGGCACGTCGGTCAGCCCGTCCGCCACCGCCTGCTCCAGGCCCAGCGAGTGCGCGTAGGACCCGGAGGGGAAGCGCGAGTCGGCGAGCAGCAGCTGCAGCATCAGAACAGCGAGTAGCGCTGGGCCAGGGGCAGCTCGGAGACCGGCGCGGGGACGATCTCCTCGCCGTCCACGAACACCCGGAACGTGTCGGGCTCGACGCGGATCTCCGGCCGTGCGTGGTTGAGCGGCATGTCCGCCTTGGTCACGCCGCGCGTGTTCGCGACCGGCACCACGCGCGACTCCAGACCGAGGTCGCCGACCTCGGATACCGGCGCCACGAACGTCAGCGAGCGCCGCGCCGCTGCCCGGCCCGCGCCGGCGAACATCGGCTGCGAGAGCACCGGCTGCGGCGTCGGGATCGACGCGTTCGCGTCGCCCATCGGCGCCCACGCGATCGCGCCGCCCTTGAGCACCAGCCGCGGGCGGACCGCGAAGTACGCCGGGTCCCACAGCACGAGGTCGGCGAGCTTGCCGACCTCGACCGAGCCGACCTCGGCGTCGATCCCGTGCGCGATCGCCGGGCAGATCGTGTACTTGGCGACGTAGCGGCGCAGGCGCAGATTGTCGGCGCCGCGCCGCAGCGCCATCGCGTGCGCGGTCTGCCACGTGCGCACGATCGTCTCGCCCACGCGGCCCATCGCCTGCGAGTCGGACCCGATCATCGAGATCGCGCCCATGTCGTGCAGCACGTCCTCGGCGGCGATCGTCGTGCCGCGGATGCGGCTCTCGGCGAACGCCAGGTCCTCCGGGATGCGCGGGTTGAGGTGGTGGCAGACCATCAGCATGTCGAGGTGCTCGTCGACCGTGTTGACGGTGTGCGGGCGCGTCGGGTTGGTCGAGGAGGGCAGCACGTTCTCCAGCGACGCGACCTCGATGATGTCCGGCGCGTGCCCGCCGCCCGCGCCCTCCGTGTGGTAGGCGTGGATTCCGCGCCCGGCGATCGCGGCCAGCGTCGACTGCACGTAGCCGGCCTCGTTGAGCGTGTCGGTATGGATCGCCACCTGCACGCCGGTCTCCTCGGCCGCCCGCAGGCAGGCGTCGATCGCCGCCGGCGTGGAGCCCCAGTCCTCGTGCAGCTTGAAGCCGCCCGCGCCCGCCCGGGCCGCATTCAGCAGGCCCTCCTGGGAGACCGTATTGCCCTTGCCGAGCAGCAGCACGTTGACCGGCATGGCGTCCATCGCCACGAGCATCTCCCGGATCGCCCACGGGGACGGCGTGCAGGTCGTCGCCCGCGTCCCTTCGGCCGGCCCGGTGCCGCCGCCGATCAGCGTGGTCATCCCGGACGCGACCGCCTCGCTCACGATCTGCGGGCAGATGAAGTGCACGTGGCAGTCGATCCCGCCCGCCGTCAGGATCCGCCCCTCGCCGGCGATCACCTCGGTCTGGGGGCCGATGACCATGTCGACACGGTCCATCACGTCCGGGTTGCCGGCCTTGCCCAAGGCCGAGATGCGCCCGTCGCGGATGCCGACGTCGCACTTGACCACGCCCCAGTGATCGAGAACGACGACGTTGGTGATCACCGTGTCCGGGCCGTCCGTCGAGAGCCCCTGCAGCATCGACTCCCGGATCGTCTTGCCGCCGCCGAACACCGCCTCGTCGCCGCCGAAGCAGCGGTCCTCCTCGACCTCCAGCCACAGGTCGGTGTCGGCCAGCCGCAGCCGGTCGCCGACCGTCGGCCCGTACAGCGCGCCGTAGCGCGAGCGGTCGATCACAGCCGCAGCCCCGGCACGCGCCGCGCACCGCCGAGCGCGACCAAGGCGACCTCGCGATCTGCGCCCGGCTCGAAGCGCACCGACGTCCCCGCGGGGATGTCGAGCCGGAAGCCTTCGGACGCGGAGCGATCGAACGACAGCGCGTCGTTCACGGACGCGAAGTGGAAGTGCGAGCCGACCTGGATAGGCCGGTCGCCGGTGTTGAGCACGCGGACCGTGCGCCGCTCGCGCCCCGCGTTGAGCTCGAGCGATCCTGGCGCGGTGATGAGCTCGCCCGGGATCACTGGATCGGGTCGTGCAGGGTCACGAGCTTGCGGCCGTCCGGGAACGTGGCCTCGACCTGCACCTCGTCGACCAGCTCCGGCACGCCGTCCATCACATCCGCGCGCGCCAGCACGGTGCGCCCCGCGGCCATCAGCTCGGCCACCGGGATGCCGTCCCGCGCGCGCTCGATCACCCAGCATGAGAGCAGCGCCACCGCCTCCGGCTGGTTGAGCTTCACGCCGCGCTCGCGCCGCTCGCGGGCGACCATCCCGGCCACCGCCAGCAGCAGCTTCGCCTGATCAGACGGGGTCAGCTGCATGCTCGCTCACCCACTGCCCGATCAGCCCGCGGAAATGCGCCGCGAACTGCTCCTGCTCGTGCGCGGGATACGTCGCCCGCACGGTCTCCATCAACAGCTCGTCGAAGCCGGGGGAGGCGATCCAGTCGTAGACCAGCTCGTCGACGTGGCCGAGCCGCGAGTCGCAGAAGTCGCGATAGCGGTCGGCCTCGAAGTACTCGTCGGCGAGCCGCCGGTAGGCCGCCAGCTTCTCCTCGTAGCTCAGGTCCTCGCGGTCGCCGATCTCGAAGTAGCGCGCGGGGTCGAAGTCCGCCGAGCGCGACCGCCGGCCGGTGACCACGCAGAACACGCACCAGCGCAGCAGCGCCGTGATCGCCCACGGGAAGTAGTAGTGCAGCGACGTCACCGCCACGTCGGGAGACGCGTTCGCGTAGTCGATCGGGTGCGCCTGCTCGCCGCGGATCAGCGTCTCGCACGAGTTGAACTCCCAGCGGAAGAACGCGTTGATCAGGCGCGAGATCGTCAGCACCTCGTCGCCCAGCACGGGCGTCAGGAAGTCGTGTGAGACCGCGTAGCGCTCGTGCATCGGGCGGTCGGGCCGGAAGTTCATCACCATCGTCTCGGCGCCGATGCTCAAAGAGCGCGCGAACACGTCATAGCCCTCGATCGACTCCTGCAGGTGCATCAGCCGCTGGCCGGACTCGTCGTAGGCGCGCGTCAGCTGCGCCTCGTCCTTGATCCGGCTGACCCCGACCCACTGTCCACCGTCGTAGGGCTTCATGAACAGCGGGTAGCCGATCTTCGCCGCGATCGCCCCGAGGTCGAACGGCTGGTTGTACTTCGCCGCCATGTAGGCGAAGCGCTCGTTGTCGGGCGGGTTCTTGTGCGGGATCAGCACCGTCTCGGGGACCTTCAATCCAAGCCGCAGCATCGCGCAGTAGGCCGCGTGCTTCTCCATAGCCTGGAACGTGAACGGCGAGTTGAGTAGGTACACGTCGTCCATAAGCGCGACCTTCTTCAGCCACTCGCGCGGGACGTAGTACCACCAGGCCAGCCGGTCGACGACGAGCTCGTAGCGGGGCTTGTCGCGCAGGTCGAACGGCTCGATCGTGATCCGCTCGCTGGCCACGTGGTGCGTGGTGCCGGAGGCGTCCTTGATCGGCCCGATCCGGTCGAGCAGCGTCTCGAACGCGCGCGGCCAGTCCTCCTCCGTTCCCAGCAGCAGGCCGATCAGGTGCTCAGGCATCAGCAGAACCTCGGGAGATGATGGGCGATCTGGGCGCGCCATGACGGCCAGTCGTGCGCGACGTCGTGGCCCCACAGGTCGAGCTCGTGGCGGAGGCCCTTGGCGCCGAGCAGTCCGGCGAGCCGCCTGGAGGACTCCAGCGCGCCGGTCGAGTCCTCCCACATGCCCTGTCCGCACACCAAAAGCACGCTCAGCCGGCGGCGCAGCCAGTCGAGGTGCTCGCCGTGCATGTGCTCCACGTAGTCGAAGGGGTTGTTGAAGTACGTCTGCTCGCCGCGCTCGCCCCAGCCGTTCCAGTCCGCCGGGTCGTAGTTGCCGGACATGCCGATCGCGAGCGGGAAGAGATCCGCCCGCTTGAGCGCGAAGTTGACCGCGTGGAAGGCGCCGAGGCTGATCCCGGTCGTGAGGATCTCGCCTCCGGTGTCGGCGTGGATGAACGGGACCACCTGGTCGAGGATCCACGACTCATAGCGCCCGTGCGCCCGCGCCCGCTCCTCCAGCGACACCGACTGGTTCGACCACGACGCCGTGTCGAACGAGTCGACGCAGTAGAGCTTGATCCGCCCCGCCTCCAGCAGGCCTCCCACGGCATCCACCATGCCCTGGTCCTGCCAGTCCCACGCGCGCCCCCGCTCGGCCGGGAACGCGAGCACCGCGCGCCCGTAGTGGCCGTAGGACACGACCGACCCGTTCGCGCCGATCGCGGGCGAGTAGAGCTCGTGGTGGCTCATCGCGTCCAGATGCGCCGCAGCAGGCGTGTCAGGTGCGGGTCCAAGGCATCCCGCCAGCCGGTGTAGTTGTGCATGTCGGGCACTTCCTCCAGCTCCACCTCGTACCCCTGCCCGGCCAGCGCATGCGCCATCGCGCGGTTGTTGGCGGCGTTCTCCTCGGTGGCGCCGACGGTCAGCGTCACGGGGATCGGCAGCGCCAGCGCCCCGTCATGCTGCGTGGCGCGGACGAAGCGGGCGATCCGGTTGAAGCGCACGAAGCCCCGCTCCTGGGGGTCGTAGCGCGGAAGGAAGAACGAGCCCGACTGCAGGAACAGGCCGCCGAGCGCGCGCGGGAAGGAGCGGTGGGCGTGCAGCATCGCCAGGGCGCCGAGGCTCGCGCCCATCCCGGCCAGCCCCCCGACCGTGGCGTACCCGTCGCGCAGCGCCGGGATGACGTCGTGGGCGAGCGCGCGCCCGTAGCGTGTCGACGCCGAGTACCAGTGATCGCGGTCGTCCGGCGCGATGAGCGCGACGCGGTGGGGCGGCAGCTCGCCGGACGCGATCTTTGCGGCGGTGAAGCGGGTCAGCGACGCGAGCGCGTCGTACTCGGGCCCGTCGTGGACGAGCAGCAGCCGCAGCGGCCGGTCAGGCTCGGCGTCGGCCGGAGACCACACGCGGACCGCGATCGAGCTGCCGAGCCCGCGCCCGCGGACTCGCAGCTCGTCGTAGCGACCCTCGATGCCGGGCGCCTGGAGCCACTCCGGCGGGCGGTAGCCCGGCAGCAGCAGCACCGACTTCTCGCCGAACGCCCCGGGCGCCCGGTGCGGGTTGCCAGGGTCGAGCGCGTACTCGACGATCCCACCCGGGCCGACCAGCTCGAGCCGGTACTCGAGCCGCTGAACGTCGAGTGGACGCAGCTCAAGCACCCACTCGACATCGTGGCGCGCGAACGACCGCTCGGCCTCGGAGAGATGGAGGTCGCTCGCCAGCCGCACCGCGGTGTAGCGGCGATCGGGATCGGCGAGACGAAGCATCGCCTGCCAAATTAGAGGTCCAGGGCCTCGTCGAGGCTGGCGTGCGCGGGATAGGCGCGATCGAGCCCGGTGACCGCGAGCATGCGGGCGATCGGCGTGGCCGGCGCGACGACGAGACGCAGGCCCTGCTGGCGCGAGCGCAGCTCGTCGCCGAGCGTGAAGAGCATGTTGATGCCGGCGCTGTCGATGTAGGTCGTCGCGCTCAGGTCGACGACGAGGCCGAAGGACCGGTTGCCCACCAACCCGCGCAGGCGGGCGGCGATCTCGCGCGCGTTGGACGTGTCGATCTCGCCCTCCACGCGGGCGATGGGCGTCTCGCCGCGCCATTCCTCGTGCACCTCGGCGAGCGCGCTCACGCGGGCGTCCGCTTGAGCCGGCGCTTGAGCCTGACCGTGGTTCCGCGCTCGCCCTGCTCGACGTCGACCGACTCCATCAGGCTGCGCATGATCGGGAGCCCGCGGCCACGCTGTAGGCCGCCGCGCGCGTCGCGCCACTGCCCGCGGTCCTGCACGACGACGGTGATGACGCCGTCGTCGTGGTGCGCGTCGACCTCGAAGGCGGCCGAGCCGGGCGCGTACGCGTGCTCGACCGCGTTCGCCGACGCCTCCTGCACCGCGACGGTGATGTCGAAGATCTCGTCGGAGTCGGCGCCCCACTTGCCGAGCCAGCGACGCAGGGCGTGTCGCAGCACGCGCAGCGTGCCCGGCTCGGCCGGCCATGCGCTGCGGAAGTGCTCGGGCAGCGCCGAGACCGACAGTACGACGACCGCGACGTCGTCCTCGTGGGACCGGCGCGCGGTCACCGCGTCGCAGACGGCCTCCGCGTCGCTCGCCTCGGCGGTGAGCGCGCGCAGCCGCTCGAGGCCGGCCTCGAGCGGCTCGCCGCGCACCTCGACGGCACCGTCGGTGTAGAGCACGAGCAGGCTGCCGCTGGGAAGCGGGAAGCTGCGCTCGGTGAAGCGCGCCCCGGCGACGACGCCGAGCGGCGGGTCGCCCTCGACCTCCAGGTAGCGCGGAGCCAGGCCCGGCGACACGAGCAGCGGAGGCGGGTGGCCGGCGCTCACGATCCGCAGCGTCTCGCGGTCGAGGTCGACCACGGCGTAGGCGAGCGTCGTCATGCTCGTCGGGCGCAGCGGGACGAGCAGGTGGTTGAGCCGCTCGGCCACCGCCTCCGGCTCGTGGCCCTCGAGCGCGTATGCGCGCAGCGCGGTGCGCATCTGCGCCATCAGCGCGGCGGCGGCGACGCCGTGCCCCATGACGTCGCCGATCACGATCGCGACCTGGCCGGCCGCGAGCCCGAAGACGTCGTACCAGTCGCCGCCGATCGCGGTGCCGACGCGCGCCGGCTGGTAGCGCGCCGCCAGCTCAAGGCCGGGCAGCTGCGGCAGCGACTCCGGCAGCAGCGTGCGCTGCAGCGCCTCGACCACGCGGCGCTCCTCGTACAGCCGCGCCCGGTCGATCGCCAGCGCGGCGCGGTCGGCGGCACTGCGCAGCAGGTCGGTGTCTGCGGCGGTGAACTCGCGCGGCGTGAGGGTCCCGACGTGCAGCACGCCGGTGACGCGGCCCTCGACGATCAGCGGGACGCCGAGCAGGCTGCGGATGCCCTTCTCGCGCAGGATCGGGTTCAGCACGTCGGCGTGCTCGACGTCGGGGAGGAAGATCGGGCGGCGCTCGGCGGCGATGCGCCCGGCGAAGCCCTTGCCGAGCGGGATGCGGACGCCCTGCTCGACCTCCTCCTCGATCCCCTTGGCCGCGCGCGCCACCAGCGTGCGCGACGGCTCGTCGAGCAGCAGGAAGGCCGCGGTGTCGCTCTCGAGGATCCGGCTGATGCGCAGCAGCAGCTGGCTCAGCAGCTCTTCGAGCGGCAGGTAGGCGAGCGCGGCGTCGGACACCTGCTGGAGCGCGCCGAGCTGCGCGGCCGCGCGCTCGGCCCGCTCGCGCGCGTCGCGCTCGGCGAGAAACAGCCGCGCGTGGTCGATCGCCAGCGCGGCGCGGTCGGCGGCCATGCGAAGCAGCTCGACGTCCTCGGTCGTGAACTCGCGGGGCGTGAGCGTGCCGACATGCAGCACGCCGGTGATCTGGCCCTCGATCAGCATCGGGACGCCGAGCAGGCTGCGAATGCCCTTCTCGCGCAGGATCGGATTGAGCACGTCGGCATGCTCGACATCGGGCACGTAGATCGGATGGGCCTCGGCGGCGATGCGCCCGGCGAAGCCCTCGCCGACCGGGATCCGGACGCCCTCCGCGACCTCCTCCTCGATCCCCTTGGCCGCGCGCGCCACGAGCTCGCCGGTGTCGGGGTCGAGCAGCAGGATCGCCGCCGTGTCGCTGCCCAGCGTCGCACTGATCCGCTCCAGCAGTTCCTGCAACAGGTCCTCGAGCGAGAGATAGGCCAGCGCCGCGTCCGTGACGCGCTGAAGCTCGTCCAACCGATCCACCCGGCGATCATATGCAGGTGTTCACCAGCTTCCCGGCGGTTCCCTGACATGCTCTCAGCTGTGAGCACCATCACCGAGCACGAAGCAGAGCAGGTCGCCAAGGCGAACGCGAGCGGGCGGTCGCCCGTCGTCTTCATCCACGGGCTGTGGCTGCTGGGCAGCAGCTGGGACCGCTGGTCGGATCACTTCGAGGCCAACGGGTTCGCCGCGCTCTCGCCCGGGTGGCCCGACGATCCCGAGACGGTCGCCGAGGCCAACCAGACGCCGGAGGTGCTCGCCGGCAAGAGCATCGAGGACGTCGCCGACCACTACGCCGAGATCATCGCCGGGCTGGAACGCAAGCCGGCGATCGTCGGCCACTCGTTCGGCGGCCTGCTGACCGAGATCCTCGCCGGGCGCGGGCTGTCCGCGGTCTCGGTGGCGATCTCGCCGGCGCCGTTCCGCGGCGTGCTGCCGCTGCCGATCTCGGCGCTGCGCTCGTCGGCGCCGGTGCTGCACAACCCGCTGAACCGCAACCGCGCGGTGCCGCTCACCTACGACCAGTTCCGCTACGCGTTCGCGAACGCGGTCGGCGAGGACCAGGCCAGGGAGCTGTACGACACCTACGCGGTCCCGGCGCCCGGGCAGCCGCTCTTCCAGGCGGCGACGGCGAACTTCAACCCGTGGACCGAGGCGAAGGTCGACAGCGAGAACCCCGACCGCGGGCCGCTGCTGATCATCTCCGGCGAGCAGGACCACACGGTGCCGTGGGCGATCGCCAACGCCTCCTTCAAACGCGAGGAGCGCAACCCGGGCGTGACCGAGATCGTCTCGATCCCCGGCCGCGGCCATGCCCTGACGATCGACAGCGGCTGGCAGGAGGTCGCCGACAAGGCGCTGGAGTTCGTCAAGCGCTTCGTCAGCTGAGCAGCGCGAGCAGCTGCTCGCGCTCCGGGCCCGCCATCCCCGGCGGGCCAGCGCCGGCGGCGAGCGCGAGCGCCCGCTGGGCCAGCTCGGGATCGTCGAGGTCGGCCGGGGAGCCGAGGCAGCCGCGGTGGGCCATCATCGCGCGGAAGACGTCCGGGTCGCGCATCGCCGCGGGCCCGATCGCGGCGCGCGCCGGGTTGGTGGGGCGCGGGCGGGGGAGGCCGTTGCGGAGCGCTTGGATCTCCTCGAGCCGCGCACGGTCGATCGCGACGGTGTCGCGATACCAGGGCGCGACCCCGGCCTCGGTGGCCGCGTCCCACGCGGTCGCGAAGCGGACCGGGTCCTCCTCGCGCGCGGCGTCGCGCAGGAGCTGCGCGTGCCGGAGGCCGAGCGAGATGCCGCGGCCCAGCGACGGGTTCGTGCACGCGAACGCGTCGGCCAGAAGGGCGAGCCCGGTGACGCCGTCGGGGAGGCGGCGGTAGCGGTCGACGATCCCGCCCATCGCCACAACGTCGGTCGTCGGCTCGCCGTCGAGCCAGTGCGCGTGCAGCGGGAGCGCGGCGACCACGGCGGTCCAGCGGTCGGCGTCGCGGATGCGCTTGAGCGGCTGGTCGCCCGTCGCGGTGTAGACGGTCACCGACCAGGTGTCGCGGTCGCCGGGCAGCGTGAGGATCGAGATCGTCCCGACCGGCATGTTGATCGGCCCGCGCACCTGCGGCGGCGTGCCACGGAAGAAACGTCCGTAGTAGAGAAAGCCGGAATCCTCGGCGTCCTCGTGGATCGGCTGCGAGAGCAGGTTCGGGAGCGGCGAGCGGCGCCCCATGGCGTCGACTACGAGGTCGGCGCGCAGCTGCTCCCCCGTGTCGGTGCGCACTCCGCAGACCCGCGGCTCGCCGAGCAGCTCGATCACGCCGGTGCCGCGGCGGACGTCGAGCTCCTGCTCGACGACGCGCGCGAACGCGAGCTCGAGCGTCGTCCGCCGGACCGCGACGGTCAGGAAGCGCTCGTCGCCGTCGCGCGGCCCGGCCGCGGCGAGCGGCGGCGGCATCATGCCCAGCAGGTCGAAGGGCGGTGCGCCGGACTCCGACAGCGCGTCGAGCACGTCCGGCAGCTCGGAGCGGAGCACCCCGTGCCCGAGCGGCTGCAGGAAGTGCGCCATGCGGAACTGGGTCACTCCGGCGCGCTCCCAGCGCTCCCACGCGTCCTCGGGCGAGTCCGGCAGCGGCCCGGGATCGCGCTCGAGCACGGTCACGTCGTGGCCGTCGCGGCGCAGCATCAGCCCGGCGGCGAGCCCGCACACGCCCGCGCCGGCGATCACGATCCGGGCCACGTCCCGACCCTACTGCCGGGCGGCGTGCTCGATCAACAGGCGCGCGAGCGCGTCGGGGTTCTCCTCCGGGATCCAGTGCGCGGTACGCGGGACGATCGCGCCGGTCACGTCCTCGGCGACCTCGCGCATCATCTCCTCGACGAGCGGGCCGGATGTGCTGATCTCACCTCCGACCGCGAGCACCGGAATGGTCAGCTTGCCGTGCCGCTGCAGCGCGGCGCGGTTGTCGTGGGCGTCCTGGTCGAACGTGCGGTAGACCTCGAAGCCGGCCCGCATGGCGCCCGGCGCCGAGTACGCCGACGCGTAGACGTCGAGGTCGGCGTCGTCGATCGGGACGAAGCAGCGGGCGACGAAGAACGTCTGCAGGTACCGCCGCTCGCGCCCGGCGACCAGCATCTCCGGCACGTCGCGCGCTCCGTGGAACGCGAAGTGCCACACGCGCGGGTCGCTGCGCAGGCGGTCGAAGACCGCGGTGCCGGGCAGCGGCGCGTCCATCACGACCAGGTGAGACACCTCGTCGCGGTAGGCCTGCGCGTACGCGTAGGCGACCATCAGGCCGATGTCGTGGCCGGCGATGACGCACGGTTCCTCAATTGAAAGGTGGTCGCGCACGAGCGCGTGGACGTCGGCGGCCATCGTGCGCTTGTCGTAGCCGGCGACCGGCCGCCAGGAGTGGCCGGCGCCGCGATAGTCGGGCGCCACGACGCGCAGGCCGGCGGCGGTCAGCCGCGGGATCAGGCTCCGCCACTCCCACCACGTCTGCGGGAACCCGTGCACGAGCACGATCGTGCGCCGGCCGGCTCCCGCGGTCACGTAGTGCAGCCGCAGTCCCGGCTCGATGTCGGCCATCCCATGCTCGATGTCGTCCATGGCCGCGAGTCTCGTAAGGGCCCGCGCCGCGCGCCAATGACAATCCGTGACCCGCGTCATCTTCCCGGGCCGTCGGCGCGGCCGCAATCTCAGGGGCGTCCACCGATTGGCTCGCGCGGGCGACGCCGCCAGAGTGGCGGCGTCATGGAGCACCGGCCCCTCGGACTCGGCGGAGCGCACCGCCGGCATCTCCCGCGCGGGCGGCGCGCGGGGCGGCAGACGTGGCGCCGGCGGCTGGCGAGCGTGGTCTTCGTGGCGCTGGCCGGGTTCGGCGTGCTCGGCGCGGTCGGTGTCGTCTCGTCCGGCGATCCCGGCGCGATCCCGGCCGTGGTCTTCGCCCTCGTGCTGCTGCCGTTCCCGTATCTGGCCCGGCCGCTGCGCGGCGGGCGCCTCGGTCCTCGCGCCCCGCGCCGGGGGTGGGGACTGCGCGTCTCGGTCGAATCCGCCGCGGCGCGCGGTGAGGAGCTCGTCGTCGGCCTGCGCGGCCGCGCCGAGGTCGGCCTGATCGGCACGGCGTGGGTGGACCGCTCCGTCTATCGGGGCACGGCCGCGGATCCCATGCGCGTCTTCGAGGCCCGGACGTGGGCCGACGGCGTCGCGCGGCTGCGCGTGCCCGCCGACGCGCCGTTCTCCTACGAGGGACGGCACCTCTCGACCGCGTGGGCGGTGGCCGTGCGACGGCCGTCCGGGCGCGTGGCCATGCGGCCGGTGTGGGTGACGCCGTGAGCGGCTGGATCGCGCTCGAGCTCGATCGCACGGCGTGGAACGCCGGCGAGGAGGTCACCGGCCGCTTCGCGGCCAAGTGGCGGCAGAGCGCGGTGACGGCGCGGATCGGGCTCGACTACGTGGAGACCACGCGGATGGGGACCGTCGTGCGGGTCCGCGGGCCTCGCGTCGAGCGTCCCGCGGGGCCCTTCGCGATCGCGCTGCCGCCGGACGCGCCGCCGACGCTCGAGGTCCGGCACGCGAACACCGTCCTCGCCACCGTCACGTGGCGCGTCGAGGTCCGCATCGCGCGCTTCGGCCCGGATGACACCGCCTGGGAGTCGCTCACGGTGACGCGGCCGGCCTGACGCCCGCGCTCAGAGCGTCGGCTCGAGGATGCTGCGGTGCACGCGGCGCCGGCCGTCCTGGCGCCAGACATAGTCGATCAGCCCGTCGGCGCGCAGCGTGTAGCGCGAGCTCCCGTGGCGTTCGAGCTCGCCGTCCTCGGAGAAGACCCAGCGGCAGCGGAACGCGACTGCGCTCGTGCGCCGGCAGCGCCGCGTCTCCTGGCCGCTGAACGCGCCGCCGCGCGCGAGATCGACGGCCCGCGTGAGCGCGTCGAGCGCTTTCGTGCTCAGGCGACGCGCGGGGATCGCCGACAGCCTTGCTGTCGCGACGGCGCCGTCACCGGCGATCGCGTCGACGCGGACAGCGTGGACGCGCGTGCCCGACGGCGTGGGGACGGCGAGCGTCGTCCGTCCTGCGGGAACCGACAGGCTGACGTCCGCGGCGGTCGAGCCACGAACCGTGACGTGCAGAGCGGCCGCGCGCGTGAGCACGACGTCGAGGCGACCCTGGCGCAACAGCACGCGGTCCTCCCCCGGCAGCGCGATGGCGAGCCGGTCGAGACCGGCGGCGTCGCCGATCAGCGCCAGCCGCGAGCTCCGCTGCGGCACCTGCGTGAGCACCGCGACGCGGCCGTCGGGTAGGAGGTCGACGTCGGTCACGCCCGCCAGGACCGCGCCGGCCGCCGCGCGGCCGTCGGTCGCGACCGAGCGCAGATCCGGGAAGCCCGCGTCCGCCGGGTACCCGAGGCCGCGAACGAGCGTGCGGATGCGGCCGTCGCGCCCGATCTCGAACACGCCGCGGTCGCCGCCGACAAGCACGCGCCCGTCGTCGAGCGCGCGCACGGCGGTGATGTACCCCAGCGCGACGCCGGTCGCCGGCGCTCCTTCTCTCCAGCCGCGCCCGCCGCCCGCCAGGGGCGCGATGACGCCCGCGGCGTCGACCCGGAGTACACGCTTGACCGGTAAATTCTCCGCGATCGCGAACGACCCGTCCGGGAACGCCGACACGTCCACCGGCTGGCCGATGCGGGCGGCGCGAGCGCCGCCCGCGACCACGTCGACGCGGCCGCCCGGCCACACCCGCTCCACGACGCGCCGTATCGCGTCGCCGGCCAGCACGCTGCCGTCGGCGAGGACGTCGATGCCGTCGGCCGAGCGATCTTCGCCGTCCGGCGCCAGCCAGTGCGCGAGCCCGTCCGGCGCGACCGACGCGGTACCTGCCGGGCCGCCCATCACGATCCCGCCGCCGGGCGCGATCGCGGCCGTCGTGACGAAGAGGTCTTCGGCGTTCAGCGTGAACTCGTCCCCGGCGTCGCCGTGGACCGGGACGATCCGCATGCGGCCGTCCGGCGACAGCTTCACCAGCCTGCCGTCGGAGCACAGCAGGATCGAGCCGTCGGCGAAGTGGTCCAGGCACGAGCCGTCGATCCGCCGCTCGGTCGCGGACCACGCCTCGGGCCAGGGGAGCTCGTCCTCGCAGTAGTCGAGCCGGCCGCACAGCAGCGGCACCGCGGCCCCGGGGGACTCCGAGCCCGCGATCGTGAACACGGTCGCGACGTCGGCTGCCGCCGGCGCCCCGCCCGCGAGCACGGCGGCGGCGGCCAGCACGGCGACGAGACGAAGCGGCGGCACCCCAGGCACACTCGACCGGCGCTCGCCGGCCGTCATCGGTGACGACTACCGCGGACCGTCCGCGCCAACTACGGTGCGACCGTAGTCCCGCTACTCCAGGGCCGGCACGCGGCGCCCGCACCGCAGACGCATCGGTCGACGCGACGTCCGCTCAGCCGATTCGCGCGCGCCTCCGACGGCTACGCTGGTTCGCGGTAGCGCTGCTGCTGTGCTCCTGCCTCGCCGTTGGTGTCAACCCGGGGCCCCCACGCCTCGCGCGGCTTGCCCTCCTCGAACTTCTTCAGCGGCTCCGCGCCGGCCACCGCCAGGAACTGCAACCGGCTCGTGTCGATCGGCAACCTCACCAGCGACCACCTCCCGCACTTGTAATTCCAAGTTGGACGCCAAGGTAGGCAACTTGGAATTACAAGTCAACGGTCACGCGTCTCGACGGTCGCCACCACAACACGCGCTGTTCCGGTGCTACGCCAGCTGCAGCGCGCCGTCGCGCCACTGCAAGAGCACCGTCGTGTGCTTGACCTGAGCCCCCGACGCCGGGTCGACCCCGAACTCACCGAGCAGCGTCGTCGTCTCCAGCTCGCTCGCCACGCTCCACAGCGCCGCACGATCGGTGCTTCCAGCCAGCTCGGCGCAGCGCGTGGCGATCGCAGCCGCGGCCGCGGCCTGCACGGCCGGATAGTCGGGTTCAGCGCCAGCGAGCTCGCGGTAGGCGGCCACGAAATCCGCGTCCGCCGGCCCGAGCTCGGGACGCGCATCGCCTCGCGCGAACCACTGCGCGATCCCGTAGACGCCGTCGACGTCGTCAACCTCCAAGGCGAACTCCTGCACACCTGCCGCGATCGAACAGATCGCCCTTGGCGGGTTCGCTGCCGCCTGTGCCTCGCGCACGATCGCGACGTCGTCCTCGAACGTTCCGCACGAGAACAGGTCCCAGTCGTCTGATGGATCCTCGAACGACCACCCATCACCCACGCGATGCTCGACCGCCTCCAGGCCGTCACGTGCAGCTTGCTCGACCGCACCCCGAGCCACCTGTCGACCGAAGCGACCGCGGGCGCGCACCACCCACAGCGGCGCGCGCTCGGACTCGTCCGCCCGCGACTCGACGAACGGCACCGCGTAGCGACTCGTCGGCGCCAGCACCGACACGATCCGCCCCGGGCACAGCGCCTGCACGTCATCCCCGGAGCCGCCCTGGTTCCAGAGCACGGCGTCGATCTCGGTCATCGCCTGGCCGGCCGCGCGCATCAGCTGCGTCGAGTACGGCCCCAGCAGCAGGTCGCAACGCGACGCCACGCGGCCGAACCGATCCGTGAACTGCTCGGGATCGCTGCCGTCGTCCTCGATCTCGAACTCGACGTCCGTGCCCGCGAGCCGCTGCCACGCCATCAGCCCGTGCGCCGCCTGCCGACCGAACCGCCCGTAGCGACCGGTCAACGACAGGCACGCCCCGACCCGCAGCGGCGTCATCGCATGGCGACCTCATACCGGAACTGATGCTTGTCCGCCGCCGCGATCGTCTCCTGTACCTCCACCGGCAATCCGTCCGAGTCGTACACCGTCCGGAGCACGCGCACGACGGGCACACCGAGGCCGAGTTGCAGCGCGTCCGCCTCATCCGGCGTCGGCATTCGACATTCCAGGTCATCGACCGACCGCTGCAACTGGCGCCCAATCGGACCGCGCGGGTCCTCGATCAATCCGTACACGCCGCCCGCGATCCGCTGCGGCTCCGCGATCGCGGTGCCATCAGCAACATCGCTCGGGTAGTAGCTGTCACACAGCGCCACCGGTTCGTCGTTCACCACGAACAGCCGCCGACGGACCACGACTTCCGAACCCTGATCGGCGTCGAGCCGTAGCGCCACGCTCTCCGGCGCCGGCACCCGGCCGACCTTGAGCAGCCGCTGCTCGGGCACCTGGCCCTGCTCCTCGACCTGCGCGTTGAAGCCCGACAAGCCAGCCTTGCGATGCCGCCGAAACGCCGCCCCCGACAACAGCAACCGCACATGCGGCTTCGCCCGCACGAAGACCCCGCGACCCTGCTCGGCGATCAGCAGACCCTCGGCCTTGAGCAGCGCGGTGGCACGGCGCACCGTTGGACGACTCGTGCCGTACCGCTCGGCAAGCTGATTCTCAGACGGCAGTCGCTCGCCGGCTTCGAGATCGCCGCCGAGGATCGATGCCCGCAGCTCCTTGACGATGTCCTCGTACGGGAACCGGCTTGGCATTACAAGTGCAGCCTACCCCGCGCCCATTGCGACAACGACGGTGCTCGAGCTCCCTCCGATCGGGAACTCGTACGCGCCGACGTCACGCCTCTGCAGCGGACGCAACGAGTCCGACCAGGTGGCGCTTCGGTTGCTCGTTCGTGGCGAGCGTGTCGACTCGACTTGCTCAGACGCTCGCTTTGCATCGCATGCATCAGGAGATACAGATGGGGTCCAGCGCCGCACAGCGGCATCACGATTCGTCGTGCACGTGCTACCTGCGGACCAGGTGCGGCACCGAGTAGGAACGACCTCGGCTGCTTGGGTGACGATGCTCTTCTCGTCCAGTCGAAGAAGCCGCCGGCCGGAAGCCGCGCGCGATCATCCAGGCCGCCAGGACCATCTCCTGCAGAAAAATGGGGGCGAACAGCAAGTTCTGCGCGGTGGAGTTGACGTCGATGGCCGCGTACAGCGCGAGCACGTCGGCGGCCACGTAGAACGGGATTCCCAAGAAACCCCACAACGCGATCCAGCGGGGGACGATGCGCGACCGATAGAGCAGGACGTAGAAGATGACGGCACCAAGGCAGAACACGAGCGTGAGCACGGCGCTGGTGGCCTCAGAATCGATCATGAGGCTGCCCAGACGCACGCCCGCCGGCGACGCCGTGCCCGGTCCTGCCGACATGACCTCGCCCAGTGGCGCGAGCAGCAGCCAGCCGATCGCCAAGACCACGTAGCAGGCCGTCTCGACCGCTCCTCGCACGATCAGGTAGCCGATCGCCAGCACTTCGTCCACCCGACGCAGCAGCGGGAAGAGCACGACAGGGACGAACGCGAGCGAGAGCCCCATGACGAGCACGAGCAGCCCGCTCGTCACCACCGCACCGGAGTGCTCCGCGGCGGCGGCCAACGGGTCGCCGGCGTCACGCACGGGAGCGCCCACGACCTTGCTGAGGACACCGGCCACCGTCCCGGTGATGTACAGGACGCCAGCTGTTGTGGCAGCCGCCTTGTGCTCTCGCATTTGTGGCGACCGTACGGGGCGCACGGCGCGCGGCACATCGGGAGTGCCGTGCGGTTCTGCCTGGGAGATTCTCCGAATCTCAGACCGTAGTCCGCCCGTGCATCAGGCGGCGGGCGAACACTCGCTCACGTACACGATGCACGCGCCCAGCCTCCGCCCGGGAGACGCTCGCTCCGATGACCAGCAGGGCGCCACGCGGCTCGCCGCAATGATCCCGATACCTCGGCACAACGTCGGCAGTGCGTGATGTCCGCCAGAACCGGAGCCGGAAAGCCGTCGCAGTCGCAATCGCCTGAACGCACGAGCGCCTGACCGCTCACGCGAGAGGCGAACGATCAAGACCCGCGCTGGCGACTCTGGCACACGAGTCGGGTCTAAGCGGTCGCCTCGCCGATGATCGCGTGTAGCAGATCAGTGGCGATGCATAGTCCGAACGGGCTGGGCGCCCGGCGGCGGGAGGAGCTGGCGATTGCCTGGGCTGACGTTTCGGGGGCGGTGGCGGGGCCGGCTCACGTGATCTGTTGCGCTGGGGACAAGTTGCCAACCTCGGGGTCGTGGGCCAGGTCTTTCCGGGTGTATCTGACACGACACGACAGGATCATCATGGCCTTCAGGCATGCATTTCGATGGACGACGGCGAAGGGCGCTACAGGGCGGCGGCAAGCGACAGGGGTTGCCGCTGGCGTTGTGTTCGCCGCGGCGCTGATTGGCCCGGCGGTCGCGAACGCCGGCTGGTCGACCGGGACTGTTGGCGGCGATCACGCTCCGGCGGGGTACGGCAGCGCCCCCACCAACGGCGGCGGCGGCGGCGTTCCCGGGGGCGGGGGCGTGCCCGAGCCATCGCTTCCCGAGGTGAGCGCGCAAGCCGCGATCGTCGTTGATCGCGCGACCGGCGAGGTGCTGGGCGCCAAGAACCCGGACGCTTGGCGAGCGCCGGCCAGCGTTACGAAGATCATGACCGCGCTGATCGCTTCCGAGGCGATCACAGCCGGCGAGGTGTCACTCTCGGACACGGTCACGATCCCCGCCGACGTGAGCTTCGAGATTTGGGATGCCGATGTTGCGCTCAGGCCCGGCGACACGATCTCTTTGCGGGATCTGCTCTACATGACGCTCGTGAATTCCGAGGGCGACGCGGCGACCTCGGTCGCGATGCACGTGGGCGGCTACCCGTCGCTGTCGGGCCTGGACGCCCGGGAGGCGTTCATCGAGCGGATGAACGA
The DNA here is from genome assembly GCA_963837485.1 of uncultured Solirubrobacteraceae bacterium. Lineage (GTDB taxonomy): Bacteria > Actinomycetota > Thermoleophilia > Solirubrobacterales > Solirubrobacteraceae > Solirubrobacter. The sequence goes on from CAWINP010000015.1 coordinate 52,429, forward strand.
CCGCGCCGCCGAACTTGGCCTGCGCGACACGAACTTCGTGGACGTCAGCGGCGCCGACCCCGAGGACCTCGGCCCGTCGCACGACGACCAAGAGGTCGACGACGACCAAGACGTCCCCGGCTATGAGCAATGCACCGACGGCGACCACTTCGACATCGCTGCGTGCGCGCACTACTCGACCGCCCGCGACCTGGCGGCGCTCGCGCGCGTCGTGCTCGACGACCCGCTGCTGGCCACGATCGTGAGCACGCCGAGCTGGACGACGACCACCTGGCGTCGCAGCCACATCTTCAGCAACGCCCCCCTCACCACCGTCCTCATGGACTGGAGTGAGAACAACACCAACCTGCTGCTCCCCGGCCGCTCGCAGGCCTACGCCTACGCGGGCGCGTATGGCGTCAAGACGGGGACATCGGGCAGGGCGGGCGAGAACCTGGTGTCCGCCGCCACGAACAACCTCAAGCCCGCTCCCCCGGGCTCGCTCGTCCAAGCGACCCCCGTGGCCGGCACGCTCCCGAAGCGTCCGGGACCGTCGCCGGCCTGGCCCGGCCCGGCCGAGTCTAACGGCACGGACCGGGGCGACGTCATCGCGGTGGTGCTCGGATCAGACGACGACAATCCCGCCACCACGGCGGACCGGTTCGTCGACAGCACGATCGTGCTCGACTTCGCGCTGGGACGCGCGCCGTAGCCCGCTGTTGGTGACCGCTCCGCCGGTAACCCGGACGACCGGCGGAGCGGAGCCGCCCCAGCCCCACGTTCAGTCGGTCCTCGACAGCGGCGAAGCTGCCGACCCCGCCGCCGTCGCGTCGATGTCAGAAGCGGCAGCGGGGCCCGCCGAAATGTGGCCTCATTCGACGAACTCATCACTTTGCCCCTCACGGTCCGCCGCAATCGATCAGCCACGGACGCGGTCCAGCGTCAGCTGAGACTCAGGTGTCAAGCATCTACCGAGACAGGACACCGACAAGGACGGCTCGCCCGTGAAGGTCTTCTCTACGAACTCAAGGCGGCGGCTTCGCCGCCGCGGCCGGCTGCGCGCGGCTCGCTAGCGCTCGCCGTGCTCGCCGACCACCAGGACGAGTACGAGCTCGGGGACGTCGAGGAACCGCTCGGCGATCAGCTCAGTAGGCGCGGCAGGCGGGGCGGCACCGGGTAGCTCCGCCGGTCGTCGGCGTCAAGAGGACCGCTGCGCGGCGGGCTGCGTCCGGTCCTTCGGACTCCTCTTGACCCCGTCGCCCGCCTCCGCTGACGGGTTGGTCAAGCCGGCTGCGCCGGTTCTGTCGAGGCACAGCTCGACTACCCGTCCGGGGGAACGGCGGGGGAACGAACCCGTCCAGGGTGCCCGATCGGCTGACCTCCGTTGGCCCGCGCTCACGGACGACCCTGCGCGACGAAGCACGCCGCGATCCCAGGCGCAGAGCCAATCGTTTAAGCGGAGCGGCGCAGGAATCGGACCTACCCACCGCCGGGCTACGACGGCTCACCGGTTTTGAAGACCGGCTGGGGCACCAGCCCCGGCCGCTCCGTCAGGGAGGCTACGGGTGTGCGGGGCCCAAGACCCGCGTAAGCTTTCGCCAACGCGCGCGTGCGAGAACCCGCCGCATGCCGCTCGCGCCCATCCTGGACATCGCCGACCTCACCCACCGTCGTGCCGCCGCCGAGGCGACGGCGGACGGGGCCGCGCTGTTCTACGCGTTCGGCAACTTCTGCGCGCTCGCCGCGCGGCCTGAGCTGGAGAGCCTGCGGACGATGAACCGGCTGAAGGGGCGGCCGCTGGATCAGGTCGGGAGCGTGACGACGACGCCGGAGAAGGCCTCGTCGGTCTTCGACTGGAGCGCTCTGCCCGGGCTCTCGAAGCGGCTCGTGACCGCCGTGATGAGCGACCTGCACGCTCTTGGGCCGATCGGGTTCCGCGGGCCGGCGGCCGCGCACGTCCCCGACCATCTCACGCAGCGAGACGGCGACGTCCGCACCGTCCAGCTGATCTCGCCCGGCGACCGGTGCCCGGGCAACGCGCTGGTGGCCGAGACCCTGGAGCGCAGCGGCCAGGAGATGCTCTACATCACCTCGGCCAACCGCTCGGGCGACGGGTCGGCCGCGCACTGCGAGATGGCCGAGATCCAGCGGGACTTCGGGCGCGAGGAGCGCGTGGTGCTGATCGGGCATCGCCACGAGGCCTCCAACCGCCGCGCGTATCCGCTCCACCGGCCGTGCTCGACCTCGATCGTCGCGTTCCACCGCGGCGTGCTCACGCTCGAGCGCCACGGCTCGCTGCATGTGAGCGAGATCCGCAACGTCGCGCTCCGCCGCGGGCTCGCGCTCGCCATCGGCGACGACGCGCACGAGCGGGTGCCGGTCCGCCGGCCGCGTCCGGCGCTAGCCCGCCGCCGCCGCGTCCAGCGCGGCGCGGCCGAGCTCGCCCGCTGACTCAAACCGCGCGGACGCGTCCTTGGCCATCGCCCGCGCGATCACCTCGTCGAAGCCGGCCGGCACGTCCGGCGCCACGGCGGTGAGCGTGGGCACCGGCGCCTCGAGGTGCGCGAACATCGTCGCCGCCGACGAGTCGCGCGGGTACGGGACGCTCCCCGTGAGCGCCTGAAAGAGCATGCAACCGAGCGCGTAGACGTCGGTGCGCGCGTCGATGCCGGACGACAGCAACTGCTCCGGCGACGCGTAGTTGCACGTGCCGACGAAGCTCCCCGCCATCGTCAGCTGGACCTTCGAGTTGAGGTTCTTCATCAGGCCGAAGTCGGTCAGGATCGCGAGCTGCTCGGCGCCCTCGCCCTCCAGGAGCACGTTGGCGGGCTTGACGTCGCGGTGGACGATCCCGCGCGCGTGCGCGGCGTCGAGCCCTCCCGCGACCTGGGCGATCAGCTCGGCGGCCCGCAGCGGCGGGAGTCGCTTGCCGTTCGCGAGCAGCCGGTCGAGGGCGGTGCCGTCGATGTAGCGCATGGTCACGTACAGCCGCCCCTCCTTGGCGCCCGCGCCGTAGACGCGCATCACGTTCGGGTGGTTGATCGACGCCTCGGCCCGGTACTCGCGCTGGAAGCGGATCCGGAACTCGCGGTCCTGCGAGAGCTCGGGCGAGATCACCTTCAGCGCCACGTCGCGCCCCTCCCACTCGGCGCGGTAGACGACGCCCATGCCGCCGCGCCCGGCCACCGCGCGAATCGCGTGCCCGGCGAACGTCTCGCCCACGCCCAGCTCTTCCATGCGTAAGCGTTCGTACCACGGACCGCCGCGCCCGCGCAATGGCCCTACGGACGGACCAACTCGCGCTCTGGCGCGTCGGCATGTTCGGCCGGCGTCGCGGCCCGCTTGCGCACGCGCCGCCGCGGCCGTTTGACCTTGAGCTCCTGAGCCAGGAAGTAGGAGCCGATCACGAACGCGGCCGCCGCGAGCTGCGCGCCGAGCGTCTCGAGCGTCGGGTAGACGCCGAGCCAGAGCCCGGACCAGTACGGCAGCGTGATGTCGACCGGCGTGATCGGGACCCAGCCGGTCCCCTGCATCGTCCGCACGGTCTGGCCGACCATCACCACGAGCACGAAGCCGATCAGCACGCCGGTGACGATCAGCATCTTCTTGTAGGGCAGCTTGCGCTGGAAGTAGAACGTCACGCCGGCGACCGCCAGCGTCATGGCAAATCCGAGCCCGGCGCCCTCGAGCACCGTCGCGGTCCCCGCCGAGAGCTGGAGCGACTGCAGGAACAGCACCGTCTCGAAGCCCTCGCGGTAGACCGACGTGAGTCCCAGCACGAACATCCCGAGCACCTGGCCGGAGAGGAACCCCGTGCTGCCGAGCTTCTCGAACCGTTTGCGCTGACGGTGGAACTTCCCGATCCACTCCGACCAGTAGACCTTGTGGAAGAACCAGTTCGTGATCAACAGGAGCACCCCGATCGCGATCAGCCCGACCACCGCCTCGAGCTTCTCCCCGTAGCGGTCGAGCGAGCGCAGGAGCGTCTGCGCGAGCACCCATGTGACTACGCTCACGCCCAGCCCGGCCAGCGCGCCGATGAAGACCGGCCGCCGCAGCCGCGCGCGCAGGCCGACCATCGACGCGGTGATGGCGGCGAGGATCAGCACGCCCTCCAGACCCTCGCGGAAGACGATGATCGCCGAGTTGGTGACGACCGTCGCCTTGTTCGCGGAGTCGCCGAGCGTGGCCGCGGCGTCGGCGAGCTTGCGATCGAGCACCAGCCGCGTCTCGCGGATCTCCCGCCGCGGCGCGCGGTACGCGATCTGCGTCGCGAGCCCTTCCTGGCCGGTCGCGCCGAACCAGATCAGGCCCTCGACATCCAGGGCGAGCCCTTGGTCGAACGAGCGCAGCCGCCGCTCCGGCCCGAACTCGAAGAACCCGTAGGCCTCCAGCCGCGCCTGCTCGGCCTGGCGGTACTGGCCGGCGCCGGCGGCGGCCTCCATGCGGTCGAGCGTGAGCGCGATCAGGTCGTAGTCGGACTCGTCGGTCTTCTGCGTCCACGCGTTCGGCATCGCGGCGGTCAGCAACGACCGCGCACGACCGGTCAGCGCCGCCACCTGCGCGTGGGTGGCCACGCCGTCCTTGGCCTTCTGCGCGTGCTCGACCAGCCCGCCGAGCCGATCGAGCGCCAGCGCCGCCGCATCGGTCCGCGCGCGGTCGCGCTTGGCGAGCCGGTCGCGCAGGTCGCCCAACGCGGCGAGCGCCGCGCCGCGGAACGCGACCGCCTCCTGGATCTCGAAGTCGCGCGTGACGCGCGTGCCCTTGACTCCGCGCCCGTACTCGACGGGGACCAGCGCGAGGAACTGCAGCAGCTGCTGCGCGCGGCGCGCGGCCTCCTCGGGCGTGAACGGGGCCGCGGTGAAGCCCTCCAGCGCGGCGTTCGCGCGCTCGAGCGCGGCGCCGAGATCGCTTGAGCCGGGCAGCGCCGCGAACGACGCCGCCGCGTCGCGCTCGGCCGCCGCGCCGCGGTCCTCGCGATAGCGGTCGGCGAGGATCGCGAAATAACCGGCCGCCTGGGCGGAGGCCTCGGCGCGGCGGACCGCGAGGTCCTGGTCGATCCCGCGCTTGGCGTCATTGAGCAGGTCGCGCAGGCGCGCCTGGTAGGCGTCCAGCAAGTCCTTGGCCACGGCGGCCCGCGCCGCCTGCGCCGAGATCTTCCCGCGCCCCAGCTGATCCAACGCCAGCGTGGCGCTTGCCCCGGGCCGCGTGAAGCGCGTCGCCGTGCGGTACTCGCGCAGCAGCAGCCACCGCTTGGCGGCCGTCGCGTCGCCGCGCGCCGTCGCTTCCAGCGTCCTGATGAACGCGCCGTGGAACAGGCCCGCCCGCACCGTCCCACGGGCGGCCGCGAGCGCGGGCTGATCGTTCTTGCGCACCGCCCGCGCCGCGTCCGCCAGCGCCTCACGCACGACGGGATCGACGGAGCCCATGCCCTCGCGCAGCTCGCCCGCGTACGCCGCCCGCGCCCGCGCGACGTCGTTCGACGCCTTGTCCGGGCCGGAGAGCACGAGCTCGGTCTGCGCGTCGAACAGCCGGTCGGCAACGCGGTCGGCGGACTGCCACGGCGTCGCGCTCGCCGCCGCGGGCGTCGCGAACAGGGCGACGATGGCAACGACAACCGCGCGCATCAGTCTTCGAGCGTGATGCCCAGCTGGCCGGCCGCCTGCGAGACCTGGCCGGCGATCGCCTCGGCGTTGCGCTGCGCCTCGCTGCCCAGCGTGTCGGCGTCGGAGGCCGTGAACTTCTTGCCGCCCTGCTCCTCGTTGAGCAGCCGCTCCGCGAACGCGTGCAGGTCCTTGAGCGACTTCTCCGTCTGCTGCGCCTGCGCGCCGTCGACGTTCGCGACGCTCGGCTCGATGTTGTCGTAGATGAGGACGATCCCGCCGAGGATGTCGCGGATGTCGGAGAGCCGCGAGGTCGCGACGAACGCCTTCTCCTGGGCGCCGTCGCCGGCGACGAAGCGCGAGTTCTTCCAGGCCGCGAAGTACTCCGACATGGTCGGCGTCATCACCACGACGGCGGTGAAGGCGTCCTGCAGCGTCGGCTCCCACTTGCGCGCGGCGGCGTCGAGCTCGGCGGCGTTGGTCGCGAAGTCCCGCGCCGCGGCGACGAGGAAGTCGGCGTCCGGCAGCGCCTCCGGGAACGTGACCTTGCCGTCGCCGTCGAGATCGGGCTGCACGCCCGTGGCGGTGAACCTGGGCTCGGTGCCGTAGACGCTCGCCTCGATCAGCAGGAAGAAGTTGCCCGGCTGCTCGAACTTGCGGCCCGCCGGCGTCTCGATCGAGAACGGCACCGCGTTCTCGGGGTCGGACTTGTCGGCGCCGGCGTCGATGATCACGTCGTAGTCGGCCAGCGAGGGCACGCCCGCGACGACGCCCTCCATCTCCTCATAGTCGGGGTTGGAGCGCACGTAGTCGTCCTGCAGCCTCTTGACGGCCGCCGTCACCTCGGAGCGCTTGGCCTTCAGCAGCGCCGCGTAGTCGAAGTCGGCGCCCTTCGCCAGCGCGTAGTAGGCCTCGGCGTCGGCCTGGATCGTCGCCGTGCTCTCCTTCAGGCGCTCGGTGTGCTCGAGCAGGTACGACTTGATCGCGCCCAGATCGGCGCCGTTGGCCGCGGCCGGCGCCGGCGTGCCGTCGGGCTCGTCGGAGCCGCCACCGCAGGCGGCGAGGGCAAGGGCGGTCACGGCCGCGGTGATCAAGACGCGCATCATCGACCTCGTTCGGATTAAGGAGACCCTTATGAGTTAGGGTGCCCGAATTCATATCACGAAGGTCGGAATCACGTTAGGGTCACCTAATCATGTTGCCGAGCTTCGTGATCGGCCTCCGCGAGGGAGTCGAGGCCGCCCTGATCGTCGGGATCATCGCCGGCTTCCTGCGGCAGGAGGGGCGGCGCGACGCGCTGCGCCCGATGTGGCTCGGCGTCGCCGCGGCCATCGCCATCTGCCTCGCCGCCGGCGCGCTCCTGGAGCTGCTCGACGAGGAGCTTCCCCAGCGCCAGCAGGAGGGGCTGGAAACCGTCGTCGGCGCCGCCGCGATCGCGATCGTGTCGTTCATGATCGTCTGGATGCGCCGCCACGCGCGCGGCCTGTCCGGCCAGCTGCGCGCGAGCGCGCGCTCCGCGCTCGCCGCCGGCTCGACCGCCGCGCTCGTCGCGATGGCGTTCTTCGCGGTCATCCGCGAGGGCCTGGAGACCGTCGTGTTCCTGCTTGCGGTGCTCCAGAACGCCGACGAGCCGCTCACCGCCGGCGCGGGCGCGCTGCTCGGCATCGCGTGCGCGATCGCCATCGGCTTCGCTGTCTACTCGGGCGGCGTGCGGATCAACCTGGCGCGCTTCTTCCGGATCACCGGGCTCGTGCTCGTCCTGGTGGCCGCCGGCCTGGTGGCGACGACGCTCCACACCGCTCACGAGGCCGGCTGGCTGAACGCGGGCCAGGGCCAGGCGCTCGACCTCACGTGGCTGGTGGTCCCGGGCTCGTGGACGTCGGCACTGCTGACCGGGATGCTCGGCTGGCAGCCACAGCCCACGCACATCGAGCTGATCGGCTATCTCATCTTCCTGATCCCGGCCGCCGGCTACGTCCTGTGGCCGCCCCGGGCGCGCCTCGGGGCACTGCGCCGGCGCGCGGCTACCGCCTGAGCAACTCGGCCTCGCGCTCCGCGCTCATGCGCGGCGGGCGGTGCTCGGCGCGCCAGTCCGGTAGCTCCGGCGCCTCGCGCAGCCACGCGTCGACGTCGGCGATCGTCTCCGCGACCGGCCGGCACCGCAGCCCGGCGGCCTGCGCGCGCTCGGTGCCGATCCGCCACGTGCCCGCGAACCGCTCCGGCAGCCACAGCGGGAGCTCCGTCCAGGGCTCCACGTCCCCCAGCGCGGCCTCCGCGATCCAGTGCACGCTCGCATCGCCTTCGAGGATCTCCGCGAACGTCGTCTGCCCGATCGGCGCCGTGCCGTTGAACGCGCCCGCGACGCCGCCTTCGGCGAGGTCGAGCATGAACGCCGCGAGGTCGCGCGCGTCGATCAGCTGCAGCTCACGCTCGGCGGGGGCGGGCGCGGGGACGTCGCCGCCGCGGGCGATCCGCTCGCGCCACCACGGCAGCCTGAACACGTTGTCGTGCGGCCCGACGATCAAACCCGCCCGCACGCTCGCCCACCCACCGGGCCGGACCGCCTCCAGCGCGCGCTCGGCGAGCGCCTTCTGCTGCCCGTAGTCCTCGCCCTCGGTCCACGTCGGCGAGTCCTCGTCCACCGGCTTGTCCGGCCAGTCGGGGTAGACGTTGCAGCTCGACACGAAGACGTAGTGGCCGGCGTCGAGCCGGGCCGACTCGGTGACGTGCTCGCTCCGGTAGCCCGACGTGTCGAGGATCGCATCCCACGCGCGGCCGCGCAGCGGCGCCATGTCGGCGCGGTCGCCGCGGACGTGCTCGGCCTCGGGAAACAGCTCTGCGCCGTGGATGCCGCGCGTGTAGAGCGTCAGCTCATGCCCGCGGGCGAGCGCCTCGGCGGCCACATGGCGGCCGAGGAAGATCGTGCCGCCGAGGATCAGGATCCGCATGGATACGCAACCTAGCAGTTGCGAATCGCGGCTCTAGCCGCCGCGCCGCCCTCGCGGCCGGTACGGTCGGCGGCGCGGATGACTGTCACCGCGCCAGCTGCTTCAGGTTCGCCGCCCGCAGTTGCCTGGCGCATGCGGCGGACGATCGCCGCGGTCGCCCTCTCGGCGGCTTCTGCGGCGGCGTTCTTCACGATTCCCGCGTACTCGGCGTTCGACTCGATCTGGTCGCTCGTTTGGGGCCAGGAGCTCACGCATGCGCGGCTGCCGTCCTTCGATGCGTACCGCGCGCCGACCGAGCACCCGCTCTGGGTCGCCATCTCCGCGGTTCTCGCGCTCGTCGGCGAGGACGGCAGCAGGGCACTTGTCGGCGTCTGCGTCGCGGCGTGGGTTGCGCTCGTGATCGGGACGTTCCGGCTCGCTGAAGCGACGCTGGGCGAGGCGTCGGCGTGGGTCGCCGCGGTGCTCGTCGCCTCGCGGCTGGACTACGCGTTCCTGGCCATTCGTGCGTACCTCGACGTCCCGTTCCTCGCGCTTGTCGTGTGGGCGGCCGCGCTGGAGGCCGAGCGCCCGCGGCGCGGCGGCGCAGTATGGCCGCTGCTGATCGCCGCCGGGCTGCTGCGGCCCGAGGCGTGGCTGCTGGCCGGGATGTACGCGCTCTGGCTGGGACTGACGCCGCGTCGGGTCGCATACGCCGGGTTCGCGCCGCTGACGTGGTTCGGCGTCGACTTGCTGACCACGGGCGACCCGCTCTACAGCCTCCACTACACCACGCATTCGGCGTTCGTGCTCGGTCGGCGGGTGCCGCTCGTGCACCTCCCCGAGCGGTTCGCGCATTTCATGCTCGAGCTGACCAAGCCGCCCGTGCTGCTCGCCGGGGCGGCCGGCGCGGTGCTCGCGTGGCGGCTCGTCCGGCCCCGCTCGCGGCTCGTCATCCCTGCCTTCCTCGCCGTCTTCGGCGTCATGACATTCCTGGCAACCTCGGTGCGCGGCTTTGCGGTGGTCGACCGCTACCTCGCGCTTTCGGCGCTCGCCTTCACGCTGTTCGCCGCGTTCTCGCTGACTGGCTGGACGACGCTGCGCCCAGGGGTCGCGCGCGCCGGGTGGGCGGCGGCGGCCTGCGCAGCGGTCGTGCTTGGTGCGGGCTGGACAATCGGCCGGCTCACGCTGAGCGACCTGCGCTGGCAGCTCGAATCCCGTCGCCAGGTCCATGCCGACCTCGTCGCGTTGCTGCACGACCCGCGCGTCGTGGCCGCGCGCCACTGCGGGCCCGTGACCGTGCCGAACCACAAGCTCGTGGCCGACGTCCGTTTCATCCTCGACGCCGACGACAGCGCGGTGCTCCCGCGCTCGCGGCTGCCGGACTTCGGGCGCGAGCACCACGGCGTCGCGCTGTTCGTAATCGGGCGGCGGTTCCTGCTGCATCCCGCCTACGGGCCGTTTGACCAGCTCAACGACTCGGCGCTCGTGCAATCACCCGGCGCGGGCTTCAAGCGGGTGGCGGTCGGTCGCTACCTGACGGCGTATGTGTCGTGCTGAGCGGCGAACCGGCTCCTCGACGAACCGCCAGCTCAGGTAGGCGAGCGCGAACGCGCCCGCGAGCCCGGCGGCGAGCAGCGCCAGGAACGCGGACCCGCTGCCATCCCGCGGGAAGCCGAGCAGGCCGACACATGCCCGCATCACCATGAAGTGCACGAGGAAGACGCCGAAGGAGACCTTGCCCGCCCAGCGGGCGGCGGGGTTGCCGGCGAGCGCGGTGAAGCGGGGTGCCGAGGCAAACGCGTAGACGAGCGCGCCGAACGCGAGCGGAAGAACGAGGCCCAGCGGTACCGACTCGCGCGTGAAGCGGCGGACGTCCCCCGCGTCCGCACCGCCCGCCCAGACCAGGATCGCGGCGGCGGCGAGCACGGTGACCGGCACGGCGAAGGCGGGCGCGGGCCGCCGCGCCGCCAGCCACGCGGCCGCCATCCCGGCCGCAAAGTCGGCCGCGAACAGCGGCGGCAGCGACAGCCACTCACCCTCCAGTGTCGCTCGCATGAGCGCAACGGCGACGAGCGCCGAGATCAGCCATGCCATCGGCCGCCGCAGGTAGGCGACGGCCACGAACGGCAGGACGACATAGAACGCGGCCTCGACGGCGAGCGACCAGACGACCGGGTTGACCGTGAAGCCCAGCGTGCCGTGGTAGCCGGGCAGCAGCCGCCATTCGACCTCCGTGAACGTGAGGTGGGCGACGATCCCGCTCGCGTCGACGCGATGCCCGGCGCCGAGCGCCGGCGCGAGCGCCACGGCAAGGAGCAGCGAGAGCCAGTACGCGGGCAGGATGCGCGCGCAGCGGCGCAGCGAATACTCCCGGCGCGACGGGAACTTGCCGGTGCGGATGACCGGTAAGAGCAGCACGAACGCGCTCAGCACGAAGAACAGGTCCACGGCGAGCAATCCGGCGCTGATGCCGTCGCGGACGACCGGCGACCCGAGCCGTCCTTGACCGGAGAGGACCCACGCGTGGTAGGTGGCGATCAGTACCGCGGCATACCCGCGGAGACCCTCCAGCGCGGGGACGAACCGGCGGTCCACGGCGCGCAGGCTATGGCAGTCCGTGCTCGAGCGCGCCCTTCACGCTCGCGTCGAGCGCGTTGAGCCGGTACAGCGCGAGCGCCTCGGCGGAGCCGAAGCGCCGGCCCGGCGCCGTCTCCGGCCCGTGGTGGGTCAGGACGCAGTGCGCGAGCGCGAGCCGGCGATCCTCGGGCAGCGGATGCTCGGCGAGCAGCTGGAGGCCGAGCTGCACGTGCCCGACCAGGCGGCCAGCCTCGCTGAGCCCGATCTCCGCGCCGTAGGTGAACTCCCGGGTCTTGCCCAGGTCGTGAACGAGGGCCGCGCACAGCAGCAGGTCCGGATTCAGACGCGGATGGAGCTGACAGGTCTCCAGTGCGAGCGTGCCGACCGCGACGGTGTGCTCGAGCAGGCCGCCGAGGTACGCGTGGTGGCCGGCGCGCGTGCACGGCGCGCGGCGCCACTCGGCGCGCAGGGCCGCGTCGGCCAGCAGCGACTCGAGCAGACCGCGGTAGCCGGCGTCGTGCACCTCGCGGGCCAGGTGCTCGAGGAAGCCGTCGAGCTCGTCCAGGTCGCGATACGCGACCGGCAGGAACGCCGCCGGGTCGGCCTCCTGCGCGCGGGCGATGCCGCGCACCTCGATCTGCAGCTCGTCGCGGAAGCGCTCCACCCGCCCGATCACGCGCACGAGGTCCCCGCGCTCGAAGCGCCCGGCGAGCACGTCGGCGTCGCGGAACGCGCGGCCCGCGATCGCGCCCGTGCGGTCGCGCAGCTCGAGCGCCAGGTACGGCACGCCGGAGCGCGCCTGCAGCCGGTCCTTGCGCGAGCAGGCGAAGACGGCGTCGACTTCGTCACCGGCGCGCAGCGAGGCGATGGTGGGGGCGGTCGCGTCGATCGATCAAATATGGGCCACAGGGCGGACGCGGTACGGTGAAGGGGATGCAGCCGCTGCGCTGGGATAGCCGTCCTGACGGGCTCCGGGCTCCCGCGCTGATCTGTGCCTTCAAGGGCTGGAACGACGCCGGCGAGTCGGCGACTTCCGCCCTCACGTTCGTCGCCGGCTCGCTCGAGGCCAAGCCGTTCGCGGTGATCGACCCCGAGGAGTTCGTCGACTTCCAGTCCACGCGCCCGATGGTGCGGCTGGTCGACGGCGTGTCGCGCATGATCGAGTGGCCCGAGTTCGAGATCCACGCCGCCCGCGTGCCGCGCGCCCCGCGCGACCTCGTGCTGCTCTCCGGCCCCGAGCCGGCGATGCGCTGGCGCACGTTCTCCAAGACGGTGATCGACCTGGCCGAGGCGCTCGGCGTCCAGATGGTCGTCCTGCTCGGTGCTTTACTGGCCGACGTCCCGCATTCCCGCCCCGTCTCGGTCACCGCGCACGCGACCGACCCGGCGCTCGTCCAGCGGCTCTCGCTGCAGGCGCCGACATATGAGGGCCCGACCGGGATCATCGGCGTGCTCCACGCAGCGTGCGCCGACGCCGGGCTGCCGAGTGCGTCGCTGTGGGCCGCCGTCCCGCACTACGTGGCCGTCGCGCCGAACCCCAAGGGCGCGCTGGCGCTGCTGCGCCGGCTCGAGTCGCTGGTCGGCGTCACCGTCGACGCGACCGAGCTCGAGGACGCGGCCGGCGACTACGAGCGCCAGGTCTCCCGCGCCGTCGAACTCGACCCGGACGTGCAGGCGTTCGTCGAGCGCCTGGAGCGCGCCGCCGACGAGGAGAACGCACGCCCGGACCCCGGCTCGCTGCCGTCCGGCGACGTCCTCGCCCGCGAGTTCCAGCGCTTCCTGCGCCAGCGCGGCCAGGGCTAGCGACCAGTTTCGGCGGGCACCTCGGTCTCCATGCACATGGGACTGAGTGACTACACCGTGGAGACCGCGATCGCCGTCTCCGACCTGGAGCGCGCACGCGACTTCTATGAGCGCGCGCTGGGGCTCGAGCCGGGCGAGCAGGAGGAGCAGGGCTCGCGCTATCCGTGCGGCGGCGGGACGGGCGTCTTCGTCTACCTCTCGCCCGGCAACGCCGGCAGCTCGACGGCGACGGTCGCGGGGTGGTTCGTTGACGATCTGGATGCCGTCATGGCCGACCTCGCGTCGCGCGGCGTCGAGTTCGAGCGTTACGACATGCCCGGCATCAAGACCGACGACGGCGGCGTCTTCGACGCCGGCGACTTCCGCGCCGCGTGGTTCAAGGACCCGGACGGCAACACGTTCGCCGTGACTCAGCGCTCGGCCGCCGGACAGGCGATCCGGTAGTCGCACATCGAGCACGCCGCCCATGACGGCGTCGGCTCGAAGCCCTGGCCGAGGATGCCGTCGGCGACGTTGAAGACCGTCTCGGTGATCCAGTCGCGGTCCTCGCCGGAGCGCTCGACCGGGACCTTCTCGTCGTCGAGCACGTAGTAGTAGGCCTGGCTGGCCGCCTCGAGCTGCCACGACTCGCGCGCGCCGACCGCGTAGAGCGAGAGCTGCACGTCCTCGCGCAGCTGGGCCGGCGTCTTGGGACGACCGGTCTTGTAGTCGATCAGTTCGTAGCCGCCGTCCGGCAGCCGGTCGACGCGGTCCACGCGCCCGCGCAGCAGGTGCGGGCCTAGGCGGAACGAGAACGCCTTCTCGAACCAGACCGGCTCGCCGTCGTCGGCCGCGAAGCGGTCGTGGTAGCGGACGAGCGCCTGCGTCGCCTTCGCGCGGAACTGGCGCTCTTCCTCGGAATCGCCGAAGCCGCCGCGGCGCCAGCCGGCCTCCAGCAGCCCGAGCAGCTCGGGGAGATAGGAGGTTTCGCCCTCCGTTCGCCGGCCGTCGTGGGCGCCGCCCTCGAGCCCACCCGATCGGGCCTTGCTCGGACCGTGCGACGTTACCCCGCCGTGCCAGCGCTCGAGCACCTGGTGCACGAGGATCCCGAAGCGCTGGTTCATCGTCGGCTCGCTCGGGATCCGGAAGACGCGCGCGAACTTGTACTTCAGCGGGCAGGTCCGGTAGGTCTCGATGTCCGTCGCGCTCAGGACGAGCCCGTCGCCGCGGCGCGGCAGGAACGTCTCCAGCGAGGGCTCCGAGCGGGCCGCGACCGCCTTCTGGCGCAGCCGCTCGTCGCGCTCGGCGTCGAGCAGGTAGTCGTCGAGCGCGCTCGTCTCGAAGATCTCGCGCTGCTCGGAGGTCGCGCTCGCCAGCAGCCTCGCGTTGACCTCCGGGAGCACGTCGGCGACCGACTGCTCGTTGCCGCGCGTGCGCTCCAGCAGCGCTGCGAGCTTGAGCAGCTCCAGGTAGCGCACGACCGCGTGCGAGACGTCGAGGTCGGTGTCGAAGCGCAGCTCGCCGAGCCGCCCGCCGACCTGCGAGACCGTGGTCAGCAGCTCGTCGCGCAGGAGCCGGAACGTCGACTGCAGCGTCTCCGCCGGCCCGAACAGCTCCTCCTCGCGCGGCTCCCACTCGGCGTCGACGGCGATCCGCGCCTCCTCGGCGAACGGCGACGGCTGCTGTACGGCGCCGCGGTCGGTGTGCTCGGCGTACGCGAGCACGAGCCGCGTGCGGGCGCGCGACATCGCGACATGCAGCAGCCGCCGCATCTCGGCCTGGTGGGCGGCGCGCGACAGCGGCGGCACCGTCTCCTTGATCAGCGCGTCCGGGATCGGCTCGAGCACCTGGCGGCGCGGGCCGGGCATCCGCGCCGACATCACGCCGAGGACGTAGACGTGCTCGAACTCCAGGCCCTTCGCGTCGTGCATCGACATCACGCGCACGCCGCGCGACGGCCGCTCGGCCTCCTCTTCGCGCAGCCCGGCGTCGGCCACCGCCGCGATCGAGCGGGCGAACTCGCGCGCGGTGGCCTGCGGCGCGCGGCGCACGTAGGCGGCCGCCAGCTCGGCGAAGCGGGCGAGGTTGCGCAGCCGCTCGACGACCTCGGTCGAGGCCGCGAACAGCAGCTGCCGGCGCAGGCCGAGCCGCTCGACGAGCCGGTGCACGTAAAGGTCCGGGCGCGAGGAGTCCAGCGCGGCCGCGGCGTTGCGATAGAGCTTCAGGAACGCGACGATGCGCTCGCGCGCCTCCGGCGGGATCTGGGGCGACTCCAGCGCGGCGGAGAGCGCGGCGACCATGTCGAGCTTGCGCCGGCGCGCGATCTGCGTGACGCGGGCGAGGTCGATCGCGCGCAGCTCGACCGGTGGCCGGGCCAGCGCACGGACGACGGCGCCCGCGTCGCCGGGGTCGACGAGCAGCCGCAGCCAGGCGAGCAGGTCGCGCACCTCGGCGCGCTGGAAGAACGCCGCCGCGCCGGACAGGTGATACGGGACCGCTCGCTCCTCGAACGCGACGGCGACCGCCTGACCCTCGGCGCGCACGGAGCGCACGAGGACGCAGACGTCCTCGGGCGCCACATCCTCGCGCGCGACCAGGCGCTCGACGTCGGCGGCCACCGCCTGGGCCTGCGCGCGCTCGGACGCGCAGCGCCAGAACGCGATCTCGCCGCCCTCCGGCGCTTCGAGCACCTTCTGCAGGCGGTCCTCGATCGGCGCGACCACGGCGGTCGCCGCCTGCACGAGCCGCGCGCCGCCGCGGAACGAGCGTTCCAGCCGCACGACCGCGGCCCGCGGCCACTCGGCGCGGAAGTCGCGCACGTTCTTGGTCGCCGCGCCGCGGAAGCGGTGGATCGCCTGGTCGTCGTCGGCGAACGCGCTGATGCCGCCGTGCTCGCTGACGAGCAGCCGCAGCAGGAGGCCCTGGGCGAAGCTGGTGTCCTGCAGATCGTCGACGAGCACGTGGCGGTAGCGCCGGGCCAGCCGCGCGCGCACATGCGGCTTGGCGCGCAGAAGCTCGAAGGCGCGCAGCACGAGGTCGCCGAAGTCGAGCGTCCCCGCCTGCTCCAGCAGCGTGTCGTGGCGCGCGTAGAGCGCGGCGAACTCGCGCTCGCGCGCTCCGCGCGAGTCCTCGGGGAGCGAGCGCGCCCAGGCCGCGTAGTCGCCGGCCGAGATCAGCTCGTCCTTGAGGCGGTCGATCCGCAGCACGATCGCGCCGAGCGTCGCGCTCGGGTTGCCGCGCAGGTCGTGATGGCGTAGCGGCAGGTCGTCGATGCGCTCGAGCAGCATCGCCAGCCGGTCGGCCGCCGCCACCGGCGTGGCGAACGGGTCGATCCCCGCCTCCAGCGCCTCGTCGCGCAGCAGCCGCGCGCACAGGCCGCCGAACGTCGTGACCGACAGCTCTTCGTACGGCCCCGCCAGCCGGTCCTCGATCCGCTCGCGCAGCGCGTCGGCCCCGCCCTCGAAGGTAAGCGCGAGCACGGACTCGGGCGGGGTGGGCGGGCCGTTTTCAGCAAGCCAGGCGAAGCGCTCGACGAGCGCGGTCGTCTTGCCGGTGCCGGCGCGGCCGAGCACGAGCAGCGGGCCGCCGCCATGCGCGACGGCCTCGCGCTGGGCGGAGGTCAGTTCGGCGGGCACGTCCTTAAGATAAGCCGCGCATGGCTGCTGCTCCCGACCCCGAGGCCGCCGACTGGCTCGGGGCCTGTCGCCGTTCCGTGACCGCGATCCGCGGAATGCTCGGCGACCACCCGACGATCGCCGAGCGCGTGCGCGAGACCGGCACCCGCGGCCAGGGCGGCGATCGCACGCTGCTGATCGACGAGGCGGCCGAGGACATCGTGTTCGCCGAGCTGGAGCGGCTGCACGCCGGCGGCGCGCGGTTCACGGCGGTCAGCGAGGAGCGCGGCCTCGTGGACTTCGGGTCGGGCGAGGTGCGGGTGGTGATCGATCCGATCGACGGCTCGACCAACGCCAAGCGCGGGCTGCCGCACTTCGCGCTCTCGGTCGCCGTCGCGCATGGCGACACGATGGCCGACGTCGTGTTCGGGTTCGTACAGGACTTCGGGCCGCGCGAGGAGTGGGTCGCCTGGCGCGGCCGCGGCGCCCAGCTCGACGGCGTGCGGCTGGACCCGGCGCTCGGCGAGCGGCGCACGCGCGACGGCAAGCTCGAGGTGATCGGGGTCGAGTCCGCGGACCCGCGCTGGGTGATGCAGTCCGCCGACGCGCTGGCCGAGGCGGCGCACCGGATGCGGGCGATCGGCGCGATCGCCGTCTCGCTCTGCCAGGTCGCGGCCGCGCGCTTCGACGCCATGGCCTCGCTCAAGCGCTGCCGCGCGGTCGACGCCGCCGCGGCGCAGCTGATCGTGCGCGAGGCGGGCGGCCTCGTCTCGTTCGTCGCCTACGACGACCCGCTGGCCGCGCCGCTGGATCTTGTGCCGCACTCGCCGGTGATCGCGGCGCGCACGGAGGCAGGGCTCGCGGAGGCGGCCACGCTTCCTGTATGGCCGCTTTAGCCTCGATCCACCGACCATATCGGGCGGCCTCACGCTGTCGGCGCTGACCACCACGCGTTGGCGGGAGCTCGTCGCCGCGATTGAGCGGACCCGGTCATCGTCAGCGCCGAGGGCCGGCGGCCGTGTCGGTGCGCCGTGGCGCGCGGCCAGCGCGGCCGTCAGCGGCGGTCGAGGCGCGAGACCACGTCGTCGATCAACTCGCTGATCCGCTGGACGGCGGGATGCCGGCGCCCCTCGGAGATCCGGTCGGCGAGCTCTTCGCGGATGTCGCCGAGGATCTTGCCGAAGCTATCCTCGGTCGTGACCGGAGCCGGCTCGCTGTCAGCGTCGCGGGCGGCCTCGCGCGCCGCTCGCCGCGCGCGCTCGCGCGCCGCCTGCGCTTCACGCAGCTCACGCTCGAGCGTCGCCATCCGCTCCTTGATGGACTCGGCGGCCTCCGCCGCCCGATGCGGCCGAGCCGGCCGCGGGCGCGCGCGCACCTCCTCGTATGCCTCCTGGATCTCCGCGAAGCTCCGCGCGGACTCTTCCGAACCGCCGTTGCGATCGGGATGGTGCAGCTTGACCAGTCGCCGGTAGGCGTCATGCAATTCCTCCGACGACGCGCCCGGCGAAACCCCGAGGACGCGGTACGGATCGCGACGCATTCGCTCAACCTAACCGAGTGCTGCGGACGCCCACTCGCGGCGCCGAAATGTCCCGCTTCTCGACGGATGGGTCACGCCGCACCGGTTCGGCACGCGTCGGGTGGGCATGGCGCTCGGAGCGATCGTCGGGTTCACGCTCGCCGCCCGCCGTCTGGGCTACAAGCTCAGCACGAACACCGTCGTGCGCTGCCACCGAGGTCACCTGTTCACGACCGTCTGGATTCCCGGCGTGAAGCTCAAGGCGCTCGACCTCGGCGTGGCGAGGTTGCAGCGCTGTCCGGTCGGCGGCCATTGGAGCCTCGTCACCCCGGTGCGCGAGGCGGACCTGAGCGCCAGGCAGCGTAGGCGCGCACGCGCGCATCGGGACATCCGGATCCCGTGAACGCATGTTCTCCGTCGCACGCCCTTCGATCGACGCCGCCCTGACGTGCGTCGCAAGCCGGGGCCGAGAGAGGCGATGAGTGCGAACGCTGCCGCGCTCATCCCCGTCGTCCTCGTCGCGGTCGGATTCGCGATCTTCTGCTTCGTCGACGTCGTACGGGCCGACGAGGTCCGCTTGCTCCCCCGCTGGGCCTGGGCCGTCATCAGCCTGATCTCGGTCCCCTTGGGCGGCATCGTCTACCTGATCCGCACCACACCCGACTGTTGTGGCACGCCTCGGGCATCCGCGAGTGCCGGTGGCGGAAGCGGCAGTCGCCTCAGTCGATGATCTTCCAGAACGAGTCCTTGCGGCTGATCTTGCCGTCGGTGAGCTCGAACAGGTCACAGCCGCGAACCTCGATCGGCTCGCCCGTGCTCTGGGTGCCGCGAATCGTCCACTCCGAGACGCCGCGGTCACCGCAGATCCAGTGGCGGTCATCCCCGTAGTGGATGTCGGGGATCCCGTCCAACCGCGACTGAATTCCTGCCCGGACCTGGTGCCTGCCGGTCAGGCGCGTCCCCCCCGGTGCAGGTCCGCGCGGCATGTCGAAGACGCAGTCGTCGGTGAAGAACGACATGATCGCGTCGATGTCGTGGGCGTTGAATGCGTCCAGGAACGTTTGCAGCGACGGCGTCGCCACGTTGGTGCCGGCCATGTCTTCCGTCTCCTCGTCGGGGAAGCCGAGCCTCTCGTACCGACGCGCTGCGGGCAAGCTTCCGGCGCGACCGCGCGAGCGGTGGTCTGGGGGTGCTCCGTCACGGCCATCCGCTCGCTGCCTTCAGGCAGATGCACCAGCCCAGCGCCGACGCCGGGGAACGCCGCGTCGGTCGAGAAAGCAGAGCCGCGCGGAGCCAGCGGCGCACGGATGTCCGCGCGAATGCGCTCGAACGCTCCTTATGAATAGTAAGCGGCGCGACGGACGCTCCAGCGTGGGATTGGCGCTCGTCCGCGAGGGGAGCTATGGCAACCGGATACGCGGAGCGCGCATGGCAGTAGCTCTCACCTTGCGGTCCTCTCCGCAACGCGGGAGACTCATCCGAGCAGCATGGTGGAGATCAGCTTCCGCCTCGTGGACTTCATGGACGCGCGCCCGCTGCCGCGGGCGACGGTCGAGTTCACACTGACGGTGGTTCCGCGCTTCCCGGTGCTGCCGGACGGCGGGCCCGGACCGCCGCAGGAGCCACGGCCTGACGAGCGCTTCGCGGAATCGCTGCGGCGGACGGTCGTCACCGGCCCGGACGGGCGCGCGGCGCTGAGCTTTGAGGCCACCGCCGTCTTCAGCCGGCTTACCGGACTCGAGCGCGACGATCCGCCCGGGCACTCGGTCGACGCCGTCGGCACCCTCAGCGCGGACGCCCGGCTGCTCGGTATCCGCCTCCCGCGCGCCGAGCTGGCCGGCGGCCTCGGGCCCGCGGACCGGCTCGAGCACACGCTACCCGCCGATCTGGGCATGTCGATCGTCGGACACACCACGCCGGCGACAGCCCGGGTGTGGTTTCACCTGCCGTTCGAGCCCGCGCGCGACCACTCGTTCACGTGCCACGTCGTCCCGGCGGGCGCCGGCACGTCGCCGCCCGCCGCCGGCCCGCTGGACCCGGCCACCGACCTCGGGCCGGGCCTCCCGATGACGTTCGACCCGGCCTCGAACACGGCGGTCGCCAAGACCAGCGGGCTCGCGCCCGGCCGCGCGCAGGACTACGCGCTCGTGCTGCAGCGCGGCTCGAGCCGCTTCGTGCTCGCCGGTGGGCGCTTTCTTACGCCCGCGACCAACCAGCGCAACCTGGCCTTCGCGTTCGGCTCCTGTCACCTGCCTGTTGTGACCGGCACGCCCGATCAGCCAAGCCCCGAGGCGGTCCGCAGCCTCGAGCTCTGGCAGCGGCTCGACGACCGCGACGACTCGGAGCTGCTGCTGCTGATTGGCGACCAGATCTACGGCGACGGGATCGAGCAGAAGTGGCCGGACGAGGACGACTTCTCGCGCTATCTGCGCCGCTACCGCCAGCTGTGGGCGCACCGGCCGACGCGCAGCGTGCTGCGCTCAACGCCGACGTACATGATCCTCGACGACCACGACGTCGCCGACGACTTCGGGGTCGGCGACCTCGACGACAACAAGGTCGACGGCGCCCTGCTCGCCTACCGCTTCTTCCAGCATGCGCACGGGCCGAGCGACTCGGTGAGCGCGCCCTTTCATTACTCGTTCCGGCGCGGCCCGGCGGCGTTCTTTGTGATGGACGGGCGCACGCAGCGCGGCGAGGGCACGCCCGTCTTCGGACAGCACCAGCTGGACGACCTCAGGGCCTGGGCCCGCAACCCGGATACACGGGCGGCGGACCTGATCTTCTTCGTCGCCCCCGTCCCGCTCGCGCTGCTGCCGACCGAGACGATCCGCAAAGTCGTCGACGAGCTCAGCGAGCAGGCGTTCGTGACCGCGGGCGTGCTCTTAGGACTGGGCCTGGGCCTGTTCGGCATCCCGTTCCCCGGCGTCGGCGGCGCCGTGACGGGCGCCGCGGTGCTTGGCGCCGTCGGGTACGGGGCCGCCGAGGTGCTCGAGGACCACATCGACCGCACGCTGCTGCTCGAGGCGGACCTCGGCGAACGCTGGGATCTCGCCGCCAACCAGCCTGACCTGGTCCGGCTGCTCGACCTGCTGTTCGACCTCGCTAACGGCGTCGGCGACCAGCCGCCGCGTAAGCGCGCGGTGTTCATCCTGGCCGGTGACATACACGCGGCGACGATGCATTTGATCCGCTCGCTGCCCGCAGGCCGCGGCCTTCAGCACCGTGCGAACCCGCTCATCACCCAGCTCACGAGCTCGGCGATCTCACACGAGCCGGTGAACTCGACACTGTGGTCGGAGGCAGTGGCGCGGATCGACGAGGACCTCGACCTCGACCTCAAAGACATCAACTTCCTCCAGCTGTTCCGCGAAGGCGCCGACTGGGAGCGGCTCAGCAAGGGCGCGATCGATGTCGACGAGGTCTTCGGCGACGGCAAGGGCGAGTACTTCCTCGACCCCAACCGCGACCGCCGCTACCTCACGCAGTACGCCGGGCTGCTGATGGAGCGGACCGTCGGGCACGTCGACGTCCGGCGGACCTCGCTGCAGCGGCGGGCCTACCGCATCCGGCTAACGATCGAGGGCCAGTCCAACGAGCGGCTCGAGTCCGTCCTCAACGTCGATCTCGACGCGCCGTCCGCCTCCGGGCTGGTCCTCGACCCGCCTTCGCTCAGCCTGGCCGTCCACCAGGCCGGCGGCACCGACACGCGCTCGGTCACGATCGAGAACATCGCGGGAGCCGCAGTCGACGTCACGGTCCCCTCGCCGCCCGGCGGCCCGTTCAGCTGGCAGCCAACGACGTTCAGCCTGCAGCACGCCGAGACGCGCACCGTGCCGATCAGCTTCCGGCCGACCTCGAGCGCCGTCGTCCGTGGCCGCCTCACCGTGACCAGCAGCGCGCCCAACAGCCCGCACACAATCGAGCTCGCCGGCAAGGGCGCGGGCGGGTTCCCGCCGGACGACCCGGATGCTCCGCCACCGCCCGGCAGGGTCGAGCTCGCGCCCGCGGTGGTCAACTTCGGCTCGGTCGCCCTCAACGGCTCCGCGATCCGCACCGTGACAATCACCAACAAGACCGGCGCCGCGGTCACACTCTCGGCGGCGGCTTCGGCGACGAACGCTCAGTTTCGCTGGAACGGCTTCCAAACGCTGCTCGTCAACAACGGCAAGCGCACGGTCTCGATCACCTTCCGTCCGGCGGCGAAGGGACCGCAGACCGGCCGCTTCACCGTCCGCAACGCGGGCACGGGCGAATCGCACTCCGTCGAGCTGGTCGGGAAGGGCGGCGTCGGCGGCTTCCCGACGCCGCCCGACGGTCCGCGACGAATGTAATCCGGACGGAGGTGCCAGTAGCCTCTCCGCCCGAGCGCGCGCCGACGTCGGGCTGATCGGCAGGCGTGGATCGATCGGTCGGTCTTTCAGGGCACGCCCGCGTGACTTGGCGGGTCGAGGTCCGCGTCGCCCGCTTCAGGCCCGACGACGTCGCCTGGCGGGAGATCACGGTGCAGTGACCGTAGATGAAAAGTTCTGGTCACACGCGTGAGAGAGGAGCAAATTAGCGTGATACATGGATCTGACCGCGCTGAGCGACGAGGAGTTGTTGCTGAGCCAGGAGCTCGGCTCCTTCGCGGTCTTCTACCGCGCGCACGTCGAAGCGCTGCTCGGCTTCTTCTGCCGCCGCACGCATGACGCCGAGCTGGCCGCCGACCTGACCGCCGAGACGTTCGCGGCGGCGCTTGCAGGCCGGCGGCGGTTCCAGCCGGAGATCGGGAGCGCGACGGCCTGGCTATACGGGATCGCCTCCAAGCAGCTTGCGTACGCGCAGCGCCGCGCGGCGGCCGAGCGCCGCGCGCGGCGGCGGCTCGGGATGGAGCGGATCGAGCTCCTGGACTCCGACATCGAGCGCATCAACGCGCTCGGCGAGGCGGTCAGCGCGCGCGTGTGGCTGGAGCGGCTCACGCCTGACCAGCGTGACGCGATCACGGCGCATGTCATCGACGAGCGCGGCTACGAGGAGATCGCCGAGGCCGCGCACACGTCGGAGGCAGTCGTGCGCAAGCGCGTCAGCCGCGGCCTTGCCGCGGTCCGGCACCGAATGGGGCCGAGACGATGAAGGAGGACTTCGTGACCAGGCTCGAGCTGCAGCTCACCAAGGCCGAGCGCGTGCAGGAGCGCGGCGGCCGTCTCTCCCGGTTGCTGGCTCCGGTGCGAGCGTGGCGGCCGCCGCCGCTGGCCGCCGCCGGGCTCGCCGCGGCGCTGCTGATCGCGCTCGTGGCCGGCGCGGTCGCGCTGACGCGCGGGGGCGAGGACCGCGAGACGGTCGTCACGCACCGCCCGGCGGAGCTGGCGCGCACCTGGCTGTGGCCGACCCGGGACGACACCTGCACGAGCGCGTGTGACGTGGCCGGGCCGTTCGAGGGACTGGGGTCCGGCTTCGGCTCGGCTTGGGTCGGTGGCCTTCAGGACCGCGAGCTCGTCCGGCTCGACGCCGGAAGCCGCAAGGTGCAGGCGCGCATCCCCGTGGGCGTGCTCGCGACCGACGTGCTCGCGACGGATGACGCCGTCTGGGTCGTCGTCAACCCGACCGACAGGTCGTCGACGCTGGTGCGGGTCGACCCGGCGCGCAACCGGGTCACCGACCGCGTCACGGTGCCGCGCCTGAGCACCTGGCCGAACCTGCTCGGCGACGACCGCGGTCTCTGGCTGCTCGGGCAGGAGAAGGGCATACGGATCGATCCGAAGCGCGTCGCCGTCGCCGGCGAGGTGACCTGGAACCTCGACGGCGGCGTGTTCGCGCGCTCGTTCGGGCTCGCCGGCGACGATCTGTGGGTCCGCGGCGAGGACGGGCAGCTGCTGCATCTCGACGCGACGACCGGCGCCGTCAAGGGCAAGGCGGCGAGCCCCGCCGGGCTCGCCAACGTGGCGGTCATCCCCGACGGCGGCGTCGTGGTCGCCAACTTCGACGGGACCGTGTCCCGCATCGACGCGTCCAGCGGCCGCACGCGCTGGACTGCGCGGCCCGCCGGGCGGCTCCCCGCCGGCGCGTCGGGCTCCGGCCGGACCGCGCGCACCGTCGTGATCGCCGGAGGCCTCGCCTGGGTGCTCTTCGGGGACACTCAGCACGCGGCCGAGCGCCTCGTCGCGCTCGACCTCGCCACCGGCACGACCCGCACGGCGGCGAAGCTCAAGGACTACGGCGCCGCCTGGCTGCGGCCGATCGGCGACGAGCTCTGGTACGTCGCGCCCGCGGGCTACGCGGTCGTGATGCGGCCGTGACCGGGCCTATTAGCGCGGCGTCACGCGCTCACCGGCTCCTCGAACGGCCGACCGCGACTCTCTATGTGACGACGTGCCTGATAGCGCGCCTCGTCGCGGCTGAGCGTCCACCAACCCATGCGCCCTAAAGAGCTAGCCGCGAAGCCCGGTCCCGTCAAGTCTTCGGGTCGACGGAGCGGCGCAGGAATCGAACCTACCCACCGCCGGGCTGCGACGGCTCACCGGTTTTGAAGCTCCCGCGAGCTTCAGGCGTGGAGCGGGCTCCGACCTGGTCGTGCCCGTGCGGGATAGCCGGGGGGAACGAGTCACTTACGAGCCCGCTTCGGCTTTCGGCGGCGCTGGGATCCAAGGGCGCCTAAGTTTAGGCGGCCTGCCATCCTTGAGGTGTGATCGACTGGACTCTCGCCGGCACCGTGGCGCGCGGCATCGCCGGCCTCCAGCCGGCCGGAGACCCTGAGCCCTTCCAGGCCGTCGAGGCGCCGACCGCCGAGAGCGAGCGGCTGGTGTCCGCGTACACCGGCCTGGTCGCCTATGACCCGGTCCCGCGGCCGGAGGCGCTCCACCGGCAGGGCTGGATCGAGGCGAACCTGAAGTCCCTGGAGACCGTGATCGAGCCGGCGGCGAGCCGGCTGGCAGGCGGTATCGGGCCGCTCGGCACGCTCGCCGGCGGGATGCTGGCGATCGAGGCCGGCGCCGTCTCGGGCTTCCTCGCCGGGCGCGTGCTCGGCCAGTATGACTTCCCGGTGCTCGACCCGAAGGCGCCCGCGCGGCTGCTCTACGTCGCGCCCAACCTCGGCCAGGCGGCGCGCGCCCTCGACGCCGATCCCGAGCAGCTCCTGCGCTGGGTCGCGCTGCACGAGACGACGCACGCGCTGCAGTTCGGCGGCGTCGACTGGCTGCGGCCGCATCTCGCCGAGACGGTCACCGAGCTGCTCGGCGCGCTGCAGGTCGATCCGCGCGCGCTCCTGCGGCTCCCGGACGTCGCGGACCTGCGGCGCCTGCTCGAGCAGGTGCGCGAGGATGGCTTGGCGACGGTCATGGTCGGCCCGCAGCGGCGCGCCCAGCTCGACCGCGTGCAGGCGTTCATGGCCGTGCTGGAGGGCTACGCCGAGCACGTGATGGACGCCGTAGGCGCGCAGGTGCTCACCGACCTTCCGGCGCTGCGCTCGTCGCTCGAGCGACGCCGCGGAGACCGGTCCGGCTTCATGAGGGTGCTCGAGCGGCTGATCGGCATGGACCTCAAGCTGCGCCAGTACGAGCAGGGCAAGGCGTTCTGCGACGGCGTCGTCGCGCGCGCGGGGATGGACGGGCTCAACCACGTGTGGGACGGGCCTGACGCGATGCCCTCGATGCAGGAGCTCGACGACCCCGCGGGCTGGCTCGCGCGCGTCGAGCCGCGGCAGCTCCGCAGAAGCGCGTAAGTACGCGCCTACGCTCCCGAACCTGCGTTCGGATCGGCACAAAGTCAGAGCGAATTTACCGCGTGTTCACGCGGGACTTCTTGGGTACGTGCTACAAAGTCCCTACCCCGATGTAACGTCGTCCAGGCCCGGGTGTAAGAACATATGTTCGTATCGAGCCACAGACTTCCCTAGGGGGCCGAACTCATGGCTGAGACCACCACCACTCCCACCAGCACTCCTCGCAGCAAGCCCGCGAGCGCAAAGGTCGCCAAGAAGAAGAGCGCCGCTCGTCGTGCCCGCACGACCGCCCAGCGTCAGACCCGCAGCGCGGCCACGGCCAACGCCAACGCCGCCCGCGCGACGGCGCGCGAGGGCCGCTCGCTGGCCGAGCGCGCCGCGCTCGTGTCGGTCGGCGCGACGCTGGAGGCGCGTGACCGCGTCGTCGGCACCGTCGAGACACTGGTCGACACCTACGGCACGCGCAAGTCGGCCGAGCGCCGTCTGAAGCAGCTCGAGGGCCGCTTCGAGCGCCGCGGGACCACCGCGCGCAACCAGTTCGAGCGCGACATCAAGAAGGCCCGCACGCGCGTGGAGCGCGTCGTGCGCGGCCAGCGCCGGACGGTCGAGCGCCAGGTCCAGACCGGCGTCGCCGCCGCCGAGCGCGTCGGCACCATCGCGAAGGAGCGCGTGACCGCGCTGGCGTAAGCCACCACGATCTTCCCCCGCACGCCGGCCGGAGAGGCGGCGCCCGCGGGAGAGCCTGCCGGCCTCATATCTTGCCGGCGGGGTTCGCTGGCCTCATATCTTGCCGGCGGATGCAGCACCCTCTCCTCCCTCAACCGTCGCCGTGCCCCCGCAAAGGGGCGCGGCGCCGGTCTTTAAGGGGCGAGACCCGGGCGCGAATACATGGTGCCCCGTATTGGCAAGCCGTTCACGCTTCGCTCATAATCCCTCTCGCGACATGGACGTAGGGCCCACCGGCACGTGCGGACCGCATCACTGGCGGCGTGCGCGTGGCCAGACCCCCTCGAGCACGCTCGTGGTCGGCGTGCCGGTGGGAACCTGCTTCAGACTGAGGGGATGACGCCCCGTCGCGCGCTGCGGCCCGCGCTGTTCTGGCGGGTCGCGATCGGGAACGCCGCCGTACTTGCCGCGGCCTGCACCATCACCGCCTTGATCTTCTCGCCGCGGGCCTCGAACGTCGCCGTGCGCGAGCTGACGATCTTCGCCGGCGGGCTGCTGCTGATGCTCGGGCTCAACCTCCTGCTGCTGCGGCGCGCGTTCGCGCCGCTGCGCGAGCTGACGGCCTTCGCGCGCCGGATCGACCCGCTCAACCCGGGCTCGCGCGTGCACGTCAGCGGCGGCGCGTCGGAGGCGACCGAGCTTGCCGCCGCGTTCAACGAGATGCTCGAGCGCCTGGAGGCCGAGCGGCGCGACAGCGTCGGCCGCGCGCTGGCCGCGCAGGAGGGAGAGCGCCTGCGCGTGGCGCAGGAGCTGCACGACGGCGTCGGGCAGACGCTGACCGGCGTCGTGCTGCAGCTCGGCCGCGCCGCCCGCCACGTCCCCGATGACACGCGCGAGAGCGTGATGGAGGCGCAGGAGACCGCGCGCGCGAGCCTCGAGGAGGTGCGGCGGATCGCCCGCGACCTGCGCCCCGAGGCGCTCGACGACCTCGGCCTGGCCAGCGCGCTGCGCGTCCTCGGCGAGCGCGTCGCCGAGCAGGCCGGCCTCGATGTCGACGTGCACGTGCAGCCCGCGCTCGAGTTCGACGAGCAGGCCGAGCTGGTCGTCTACCGGGTGGCCCAGGAGGCGCTGACCAATGTCGCCCGTCACGCGCGCGCGTCGCGCGCCGAGGTGCGGCTCGAGCGCCGCCGGCTTCGCGTCGACGACGACGGCCGCGGCCGCACGGGCGGCCACGAGGGCGGCGGCATCCTCGGCATGCGCGAGCGCGCGGTGCTGATCGGCGCCGGCTTGCGGCTGGAGGAGAGCCCGCTCGGCGGCACGCGCGTCACCCTGGAGCTGCCATGACCAACATCCTGCTCGCCGACGATCACGCGGTCGTGCGCCGCGGCCTGCGGCTCGTGCTCGAAGGCGAGCCGGACCTGCGCGTGGTGGCCGAGGCCGGCGACGGCGCCGAGGCGGTCAAGCTCGGCCTCAACAAGGACGTCGAGCTCGCCGTGCTCGACATCTCGATGCCGCGCATGACCGGCCTGCAGGCCGCGCGCGAGTTGACCAAACGGCGCGGAGACCTGCGCGTGCTGATCCTCTCGATGCACGACAACGAGCAGTATCTGTTCGAGGCGCTGCGCGCGGGCGCGTCCGGGTACGTGCTCAAGAGCGTCGCCGACCGCGACCTGGTCGAGGCGTGCCGCGCCACGATGCGCGGCGAGCCGTTCCTCTATCCCGGCGCCGTGCGGGCGCTGATGAAGGACTTCGTCGAGCGCGCACGCCGCGGCGAGTCGCCGCCCGACGACCCGCTGACGCCGCGCGAGACCGAGATCGTCAAGCTGATCGCCGAGGCGCGCACGACGCGCGAGATCGCCGCCGATCTCGTGCTCAGCGAGAAGACCGTCGAGCGCCATCGCACGAACATCCTGTCCAAGCTCGGCATGCGCGACCGCGTCGAGCTCGTCCGCTACGCGATCCGCCGCGGCCTGGTCGAGCCCTAGCGCGGCTCGTCGAACGACGGTGGCGGCAGCCGCAGCTGCTCCGCGAGCCGGCCGCCGACCGCCCAGCCGAGCGCGCGGTAGGCGTCGAAGACGTCGCCCGACAGGAACTGGTTGGACGTCGGATGGTTCGGGAACCGGCGCTCGTGCTCGGCGAACAGGTGCAGGTCGACCGGCGCGTCCTTCCACAGCACGCAGCGCGCGAAGTGGATCTTGCCCTCCTCGCCGTCCGGGTACGTGAACGTCCCGGACGCGACCGGCGAGACGGCGAGCCCGTCGTCGCCGGGAGACGTGCAGCGCGGGTCGAGGTGGACGTCGACGCCGAGCTCGGCGCGGGCGATCGCGATCGCCCGCCCGACGTCGCCGAGGCCCGGAGATCCGCTCGCGTCGACGGCGACGATGTGCGTGCAGCGGCGGCGCAGCAGCTCGGTCAGGCCGAGGTTCTCCCAGTGCCCGCCGTCGGAGACGTAGACGTAGCGCCCGCCGGCGTTGGCCAGGCCGAGCGCCTCTTTGAGCACGTACCACGCGCCGGGCTCGCGCCATCCGCGCACCACGTAGCGCCACGTCCGGCGCAGCGGCTGCGACTTCGGCGGAAGCGAGACGTCGAGCGCGTCGCGCGCGGGGTTGCGCACCCAGACGCCGAGCCGGATGTTCAGCATCGCCATCAGGAAGCGGAACGCCGGCAGCGTGAGCCGCCCCATCATCGGCGACAGCGCGGCGCCCGAGATCGCCATCATCGACGTCAGGGTCAGCCCGCCGCCGCCGATCCAGTCGCCGGCCTCGAGCTCGCGCGTCGGGAGCTGGAGGTTCAGCCGCGGGTTGCCCGAGCACTCCCCGTCGAACGCGAAGCCCGCGGCCCACGACTTGCTCGGGACCTCGGAGTCGTGCGCCGCGACCGCGGCGCAGATCACGAGCTCCGGGAACGGCTGCTCGCCGGCGGCGGCGCGCTCCCGATTGAGGCGCACGACGTCGGTCAGCAGGAGCGGATCGTCGTGCGGGATCTCGCGCAGCGTCACCTGCGGCCCGGACCCGTTGCCGCCCGCGATCTCGCGGAACGACGTGAACGCCTCCTGGATCCGCTCGCGGTAGAACAGGTGCATGGAGTAGCGGCGGTTGTGGGCGAGGACCGCGAACGCGAGCAGAACCACGATCGCCGCCGCCTCGACGGCGAAGTCCTCGAGCTCCCACGCGCGCACGGCGCCGGTCTCGGCGGCGAGGATGAACGGCACGACCAGGACGCACACGCCGGAGATCGCGGCCAGGCCTCCGCGCAGCCGCCGCAGCCTGCGCCGGCGCAGCAGCCAGACGGCGACCCCGCCGAGCAGCAACGAGCAGGCGACGCCGCCGACCCCGAGCAGGAACCGCCGCACGGCCGAGTTGCGGAAGTCGGCGTCGAGCAGGTTCGCCCGGCTCATGACGTCGACGAGCAGCGGCAGCGCGAGCAGCACGAGCGCCGCGCCCGCCGCGCCGCCCAGCAGCCACATGACCAGCCGCTGGCTCGACACCCGGGCTCCGCGCCCGAGGCGCGAGCGCTGCTTGTCGTGGAAGCGCGTGTAGCCGACGGCGACGACGGCGCCCGCGACGCACAGGCCGATCGAGATGACGATCCAGGGCAGCGCTGACACCGACGTCCCGCCGGGCTTGCCCAGGCCGGGGTAGACGGCGCGCAGGAGCGCGCCGGTCAGCCGTCCGCACACGAACGCGCCGAGGAGCAGCGGCGCGAGGTTCAGGATCAACCCGTACAGCAGGTTCGCGAGGAGCCAGACGCGGCCCGCGCCGCCCGGGGCGAGATAGCTCAGGTTCTGGCGCAGGCGCGCCTCCTCCAGGCTCCCGCGCGCCCACGGGGCGTCGCCGTTGGACCCCGTCCCCGGCGGCGCCTTGGCGTAGGAGGTCGCCAGTCCGGCGGCGAGGTAGCTCCCGCCGGAGACCGCCGACAGGTAGCGGGCGCGGGCGAAGATCTGCTCCTTGGCCAGCCGCTGGTAAACGCCGAGGCAGAACGTCGCCGAGCGGATGCCGCCGCCGCTGAACGAGATGCCGACGCGCATCCCGTCCGGCGGGTCGGACTCGTAGTGCCAGGAATGCCCGGCGCTGTGCTCAGAAGTCGGCGTCATCGCCCGGATCCGAGCCGTAGGGGTAGACCGCGCGCACGCCGCGGCCGGCCATCTTGCGGATCGCCGCCACGTCGAACCAGCGGTACATGAACAGCGGGTGCACGCACAGGTCGTCCTGGCTCTCCACCGGCCGCACCGAGCCCGCGATCGTGTAGGAGAACTGCGCCTTGACGTAGCGGTCGCTGTGGTTGCTGGTCACGACCCCGAGCGCGCCGACGTTCAGGCACGCCTCGACGAACTCCTCGAACGACGGGATCTGGCGCGCGACGCCCGCGTGGTTGAACGCCCGGTGCAGCTCGCTCATCGGCTGCGACACCTCGACGTGGTTCTTGATCGCGTCGAGCGCGTCGCCGATCTTCGGGTAGTGGTAGGAGTAGGTCGTCAGGATCCCCTCGACGATCACGTCCTCGGCCCGCCGGACGCCGTCGATGACGTCCTGCGCGGACGCGCGCGGGACCTCGCCGTCGCTCGTCCGCGCGATCGCCGGCGCGAGGACGTGGTTGAGGATCTCGATCAGGTGACGCGGCAGCAGCTGCGTGTGCCGCATGACGTAGGCGACCGCCTCCTCCTCCTGGCCGAAGCCGTTGACCACCGGCTGATCGGGCAGCAGCGCGCGCAGCGTCCGCTCGGCGGCCTCGCGGTCGCGGCCGTTGACCGTGGCCGGCAGCTTCAGCTGCCTCCACGCGTTCGGGAAGTGGAGGTCGAGGAACGTCCGCAGGCGGTTGCCGGCGAGCTCGATCAGCTCGGCGGCGCTCCAGCGGATGATCCGATAGTCCAGGAAGTCCTTCTCCGCGTTCGCGGCGAGCTGGCGCAGCCGCGGCAGCAGCTCGGCGGGGAACGCGAACCGCGTGGTGAACGGCAGCCGGTCGCCGTTCGCCCGCAGCAGGTCGCGGCTCAGCACGCGGAACAGCCCGGTGATGATGTCGGCGAAGTCGTCGAGGTGCCGGTGCAGGTCCTCGAGGTTGTCCACGACCACGAAGACCGCGTCCGGGCCGGCGTCGGCGAGGATCTTGCGCGACTGCGCGACGGCGTCGGCGAGCGAGCCGACGTCTGGCTCCATCGACCAGCAGGCCTCGCGGAACGAGAGGTGGTCGGGCGCCGTGAGGACGGCCTCCCGCAGGTGCGCGGCGACGCGGGCGAGCAGCTCGTCCGCCTGCACCGTCTCGGGATCGCCGAACGAGCTCATGTACGCCCACACCCGCCGCCGCGCCTCGGAGTTGGGCAGCAGGCGGCTGCGGGCGATCCCCCACATGCCGGCGTGGAAGAGCAGCACCTCCCACACGTGCGCGAGGCTGTCGGCGACCAGTGGGCCGTTCATCTCCCGGTAGCGGGCGTTGAGCTTGTTGACCTCGGTGTAGAGGTCCTTGGACTCGATCAGCACGAGGTCGGCGCCGGAGGAGAACGCGGCGCCGATCAGGAAGGCGGTCTTGCCCGAGCCCTTGCGCCCGACGATGTACGGCGGCCTCTCCGTGCGTGCCGACCGGTGCACGTGGTTGGTCTCCACGTAGAGCTGCCGGAACACCTCCGGGCTCGTGTCGTAGAGCGCCTCGCTCGACGGCTCGCCGAGCGGGTACTCGCGCTTGATGATGTCGTCCAGCCCTTTCCGGCCGGACTGGGTGTGGGGCGTCACGGGCTCTCCGCTGCGGTTGACGTCATGGACCGTCAACAAAGAGCGACGGAGGCGCCGGTTTCGTACATAGGGGTCGCCCCGCCCCCGGATGCGGGCCGTCCCGGATGGCGCGCGGGGGCGCCGCGCCGCACCATCTGAGGATGGACCTCGTGCTTGTCGACGACCATCCCGCCGTCCGTGCCGGCCTGCGCGGCCTGCTCGGCGACGAGGCGGACCTCCGAGTGGTCGCCACCGCGGCCACGGCGCGCGAGGGCTTCGAGGCGATCGCCGACCTGCAGCCGGACGTGGCGCTGGTGGATCACCATCTCCCCGACGACGACGGCCTTTCCCTCTGCCTGCGGACGCGCGCGCTCCCGGCGCCGCCGCGGGTGGTCGTCTACTCGGCGTTCGCCGACGACGCGATGGCGGTACGGGCCGCCGTCGCCGGCGCGAGCGCGGTGGTCCCGAAGGCGACGGCGCCGCGGACGCTGGTCGCGGTCCTGCGCAATGCGGCGGCCGGCCGGGCGCAACTGTCGCTCGACGGCCGCGCGCTGCGCGAAGCCGGCGAGGCGCTGGCGCCCGGCGACCTGCCGATCCTCGGCATGCTCGCCCACGGCGTCGACCACGACGAGATCGCCGCGACGCTGGGGCTGGAGCCCGAATGGCTGCTGGCTCGGCGGTGGGCGATGCTCGCGCCTGCGAGAATGGCGGCATGCCCACGAGAGATCACATCCTCGAGGCGCTGAAGGTCGTCATCGATCCGGAGCTCCACCGGAACATCGTGGAGCTTGGGATGGTCCGCTCCATCGACATCTCCGAGCAGGGCGTCGTGGACGTCACGGTCTCGCTGACGACCCCCGGCTGCCCAATCAAGAGCCACTTCCAGAACGGCGTCGACAAGGCCGTCCGCGGTGTCAGCGGCGTGACGCACGTCAACATCGGCTTCGATGTTCTGACACCGCACGAGAAGGAGGGCCTCAAGCGCACGCTCGGCCGTCCCTCTGGCCTGCCCGAGGGCGCGCTTGCCGCCGTCGGCA
Source organism: uncultured Solirubrobacteraceae bacterium (assembly GCA_963837485.1). Taxonomy (GTDB): domain Bacteria; phylum Actinomycetota; class Thermoleophilia; order Solirubrobacterales; family Solirubrobacteraceae; genus Solirubrobacter. Next base: position 85,534 of record CAWINP010000015.1, read on the forward strand.
ACATCGTCTGCGTCGGCTCGGGCAAGGGCGGCGTCGGCAAGTCCTCGCTCACCGTCAACCTCGCCGCCGCGCTGCTGGCCGAGGGCAAGAAGGTCGGCGTGCTCGACGCCGACGTGTGGGGCTACTCGATCCCGCGCATGCTCGGCCTCGGCGGCCGGCGTCCGCAGGTCTCGGGCGAGCGCAAGATCCTCCCGCTCGAGGCGCAAGGCCTGAAGGTCATCTCGATCGGCTTCTTCCTCAAGGAGGACGAGGCGGTCGTGTGGCGCGGCCCGATGCTGCATAAGGCGCTCACGCAGTTCCTCGAGGACGTCGCGTGGGGCGAGCTCGACTATCTGCTGATCGACCTGCCGCCGGGCACCGGCGACGTGTCGATGACGCTCGCGCAGCTGCTGCCGCAGGCGACGTTCCTGATCGTCACGACGCCGCAGGACGCCGCGCAGAAGGTCGCGCGCCGCTCCGCGCAGATGGCCGACAAGGTCGATCTCGAGATCTGCGGCGTGATCGAGAACATGTCCGGCTTCACGACGCCCTCGGGTGAGCGGTTCGCGATCTTCGGCGAGGGCGGCGGCCAGCGGCTGGCGGACGAGCTCGAGGTGCCGCTGCTCGCCCAGGTGCCGCTGACCATGCCGCTGCGCGCCCAGTCCGACGCCGGCGTGCCGCTGGTGGCCGTCGACCCCGACGACCCGGCCGCGCAGGCGGTGGCCCACGCGGCCCGCGGGCTGATCGCCCTGGCTCCGGTGAAGCCGTTCGAGCTGCCGGTGCTCGACGTGATCCAGGCCGGCCCGCCGAAGCCGGCCGGGTTGTCGCTGCCTATGGCCTGACCGGGCTCAGCTCAGCTGCGGTTCGCGTAGTAGTCGGCGTTGCGCTGCGCGAACCCGGCCCACTCCTCGGGCAGCTGGTCCTCGGCGAAGCACGCGTCAACCGGGCACGCCTCGACGCAGGCATCGCAGTCGATGCACTCCTCTGGGTCGATGTAGAGCATCTCGACGCTGTCGTAGTCCGGCTCGTCCGGGGTCGGGTGGATGCAGTCGACCGGGCAGACTTCGACGCAGGAGTTGTCCTTGGTTCCGATGCAGGGCTCGGCGATGACGTAAGCCATGTCGGGAATCGTGACATAGGCTGCCCGTCCAGTGGCCCCGGTCGCAGACACGCACGCCGTCAGGCGGCCGCCGATCACCGCCTGGCGGCGTCCTCGACCACTTGAAATCCCAGAGGGATTCCTGCGGGTCTGCGTCCTTACCAGCCCGCGCCGGCGACCACCTGACGACGCACGTGCCTACGACCGGAACCACCGGTGCTCCTGCTAACCGGCGCAAGCGGATTGCTGGGCGAGGCCGTCCTGCGGCGGCTGATCGCGCGCGGGATTCCGGTCCGCTGCCTGGTTCGCGATCCGCGGCGGCTCGGCGCCCAGCGCGTGCGTGTCCAGCTGGCGATCGGCGACCTCGCCGACCCCTCAACCTGGCGCAACGCGCTGCGCGGGGTCGACGCCGTCGTCCACCTCGCCGGCGGCGCGCGAGATCAGCCGCGGGCGTCGGTCGAGGAGCTCAACGGCCTTGCCGCCTGGCGCCTGCTGCGGGCCGCCGAGCGCGTCGGCGCGCGCCACTTCGTCTGGCTGGAGCCGCTCGGTGCCACGCCGCACCACCCGATGCGGATGCACCGGGCCAAGGCGCTCGCCGCCGCCGCCGTGCGCGCGGCGCCGCTGCCGACCACGACGCTCGCGCACTCTCTGATCTACGCGCCCGGTGATCGCCACCTGCGCTGGCTGGAGCGCCTCGGGCTGCTTCCCGCCGTGCCGCTCGTCGGGCGCGGGGCGGCGCGCACGCAGCCGCTGTGGGCCGAGGACGCCGCCGACTGCGTGCTCGCGCTCCTGGCCGCGCCGCCGGACGGGCACGCGCGCGTCGAGCTGGCCGGCCCGGAGATCCTCACGCAGCGCGAGGTGGTCAAGCTCGTCCTTCGCGCCGCCGGGCACCGCCGCCGCACCCTGCCCGTCCCGCTCGCCACGCTGCGCGCCGGCCTGCGCGGCGAGGAGGCGCTGGCGGGGCCCGCCGCGCTGGTGACCTGGGACGAGGCCCAGCTGCTGTCGGTCGACATGCTGACCGCGCGCGGCTCGGCGGACGTCGAGGCGCTGGGCATACGGCCGCAGCGGATGGGCGAGGTGCTCGGCGTCCGGTAGGACTTCCGACGTGGCTGCGTTGCTGGAGCGCGACGCCGAGCTGGCGCGGATCGAGGCGCTGCTGGACCGCGCGCTGGTCGACGCGCTGCCGGGCGAGCCCGGTACGCCCCGCGCCGCTGACCCTCGCCGCGGTCTCGGCGCTGGCCGAGGCCAAGCACGGGAGCCCCGGGCGCGCCGCCGAGTGCCACGCGGCGACCGGCGGCAACCCACTGTGGGTGCACGCGGTGCTCGACCACGGCCGGCTTGAGCTGTCCTCGACGCTGCACGTCCGGTTGCAGCCGGAGGTGGCGATCGACCTGCTCTCCCGCGCCCGCGAGGGCCTCGACGACCCTGAGCTGGACCTCACGCTCGAGGCGCTGGTCGCGGCGCACGCGCGAATGGACCTGGCGACCGCGGGGGACGCCGTCGAGCGGTTGCAACGGCGCGTGGCGGGGCTGACCGGCAAGACGCCCGGAGAGCGCTTCGCGATGGCGGCCGCGACCGCGTTCGCGCCCGCACGGACGGCGGCGGAGCACGCCCGGTCGTCGAGCACTGGGCGAATAAAGACTAGATCTCGGGCCGCTGGTGCACCCAGGGGTGCGCGGCCTCGATCTGCGCCGCGACCTGGAGCAGGTTGTCCTCGCCGAGCGGCTTGCCGACGATCTGCACGCCGGTCGGCAGGCCGTCCGGCCCGAACCCGACCGGCACGTTGATGGCCGGCTGCCCGGTCACGTTGAAGATCGAGCCGTAGGGCGTGAAGCGGCCGGAGCGCGCGAGGTCCTCCATCGGCTTCTCGCCGAGCCCGTTGAGCTCGCCGATGCGCAGCGGGCGCTCGGCCAGCGCCGGCGTCACCAGCACGTCATAGTCGGCGAAGAACGCGACGATCCCGCGGGCCACCGCCTGCAGCTGGGCGACGGCGCCGAGGTAGCCGATCGACGGTGTCGCCTTCGCGCGCTCGTACAGCGCGCGCGAGAGCGGCTCGATCTCGTCCGCCTCGGGATCGCGGCCGGCCAACAGCGCGCCGTAGCCGATGCCGAGCGCGACCGCCGGGCCATACGCCTGGATGAAGATGTCGAGCACGGACGGGTCGGGGTAGGCCGGATGCGCCTCGGTGACCTCGTGGCCGAGCGCCGAGAGCAGCTCGGCGGCGAAGCGCACGCCGCGCAGGCTCTCGTCGTCGGGCTCGACTCCGAGCGGGTTGGCGGCGGTCACCGCGACGCGCAGGTGCCCCGGGTCGCGGCGCATCGCGAGCGCGTACGCCTCCGCCGGGCGCGGCGCCCAGGTCGCGTCGCCGACCTCGTAGCCCGCGAGCACGTCGAGCGCCAGCGCGGTGTCGGCGACCGTGCGGGTGAGGACCCCGTCGGACGCCAGCCACGAGTCGCCGAGGTCAGGCCCGCGGGAGACGCGGCCGCGGCTCGCCTTCAGGCCGACGAGACCGGTGCATGCGGCGGGCGTCCGGAGCGAGCCCCCGCCGTCGTTGCCGTGGGCGATCGGCAGCATCCCCGAGGCCACGGCGGCCGCCGAGCCGCCTGAGGAGCCGCCGGGTGTGCGCTCGAGGTCCCAAGGGTTGCGGGTGGCGCCGGTGTGGCGCGGCTCGGTGGTCGGCAGGATCGCGAACTCGGGCAGATTCGTCGTGCCGACGACGACGAACCCGGCCTCTCGCAGCCGCCGCACGAGGTACGCCGAGTGGCTCGGGCGATGGCCCGCGAGGAACGTCGAGGCGAAGTTCATGCACAGCCCGGCGACCGGGACGTTGCCCTTGATCGCGATCGGCACGCCGGCGAACGGCTGCGCCTCGCCGGGCGAGACCTCGGCGGCGGCAGCCAGCGCACGCTCGCCGTCGAGCTCGATGAACGCGTTGAGCTTCGGCTCCAGCGCCTCGATCCGCCGCAGCGCGGACTCGGTGAGCTCGCGCGGCGAGACGTCGCCGGCGCGCACCAGCGCGGCCTGCTCGGCTGCAGAGGTGAACGCCCAGTCGTCCACGGAAGGCTCGGAGCCTACGCCACTTTGGTCTCCGGAGTGACCTTTTTCCAACTGCGCGTCAACAACCCGCGTTCCGGGCGCTCTCGAACGATCGTCGAATTGATCAACCCCGATGACAAGGCGACCGATCTTTCCCGTACAAGCCGCGGTCCAGGGGGAACGCGGGGGCATCTGACATGGAGGTCAGTGAAAATGACTGCTCGTCTTTACCGCCTTGCTCTGGTCGCCGGCGTCGTCGCCGTCTTCCTGGAGGGTCTCGGCGCCGGCCTCAAGTGGGGCTAGACGCCATGAACGGCCGTAAGTGGTAGTTGCGAGGGCGCCCCACGGGGCGCCCTCCTCGTTTAAGGCGGCGCACGCGATCGGGTGACCGGGCACCCGGACTAACCCGATTCCAAAGCGTGGCGGGCTATGACCGGGAGAGCAGATTCCCCGCTCTCCAGGAGACGCTCCCCATGCTCGAACGAGCCCTCCCGCTCGTGCTGCTCGCCACGCTCGGCATCGCCGCGTGCGGCGGCAACGACAAGCCGTCCACCAGCGGCGCGTCCGGCGCCGCAAAGCCGGCCAAGGTCGCCGTGCTGCTGCCCGACACCAAGTCCTCGGTGCGCTACGAGGAGTTCGACCGGCCGCTGCTGACCAAGGCGTTCCGGACCGCCGGCGTCCCCGTGCAGATCAGCAATGCCCAGGGCGACACGCAGGCGCAGCGCACGCAGGCCGACCAGGCGATGACCAACGGGGCCAAGGTGCTCCTGCTCGACGCGCTCGACTCCGGCACCGGCGCGGCGATCGAGGCCGACGCCGCCTCGCAGGGCGTGAAGGTGATCGACTACGACCGGCTCGTGCTCAACGGCAGCGCCGACTACTACGTCTCGTTCGACAACACCGAGGTCGGCCGGCTCCAGGGCCGCGGCCTGGTCGCCTGTTTGGGCGGCAAGTCCGGCGGCGTGCCGATCGCGATGCTCGACGGCTCGCCGACCGACAACAACGCGACGCTGTTCAAGAACGGCGCGCACGAGATCCTCGACCCCAAGTTCAAGTCGGGCGCCTATAAGAAGGTTGCCGAACAGGCGGTGCCGGACTGGGACAACCAGCAGGCGCTGACGATCTTCGAGCAGATGCTCCAGCAGAGCGACAACAAGTTCGACGGCGTGCTGGCCGCCAACGACGGCCTCGCCAACTCCGCGATCTCGGCGCTGAAGGCGCGCCGGCTGCCCCAGGTCCCGATCACCGGTCAGGACGCGACGCTGCAGGGCATCCAGAACATCGTCACCGGCGACCAGTGCATGACGGTCTACAAGCCGATCCAGCAGGAGGTCGACGCGGCCGCCAAGCTCGCGACGTCGCTGGCCAAGGGCGAGTCGCCGAAGGGCGTGACCGCGACGACCGACAACGGCTCCAAGAAGGTTCCCTCGATCCTCCTGCACCCGATCTCGGTGACCAAGGCCGGCGTGAGCAAGTACTTCGGCCGCCCGGACTTCCCGGCGAAGTCCGACGTCTGCGCGGGCAGGGTCGCCGCCGCCTGCACGGCGGCCGGCCTCTAGGACGAGAGCGCGATCGCGGACTCGAGCACGCGCTGCGCGCGCGCGGCGCGCTCGAGCCCGTCGCGCGGGAAGCGGCGGGCGCGCAGGCAGGCGGCGAACGCGCGCATCGCCTCGCCGGCGTCCGGCGGCGGCCCGACCCAGCGCTCGTCGCCGAGCTGCAGCACGCCGTCGCGCAGGACGGCGGTGCCCGCGGCGCCGCAGACCACGAGCTCGAGTCCGCCGGGGCGCGTCATCCAGCCGGCGCGGACGGTGAGCGGCACACCGGCGCAGGTGCCGACCGCGGCGCCGCCGAGGTCGCCGCCGCCCTGGCGGTCGAGCGTCGTCGCCGCGACCAGCGGCGGCTCGCCGGGCGCCAGCACCGCCAGCGCGTCGACGAGGTGCAGCGCAAGGTCGCCGAAGCCGCCCACGCCCGCGCGCCGCGGGTCGCGCATCCATGCCCGCGGCCCGTCGAACATGCCCTCAGCCGCGCCCGCGTGGGCGAACGCCGCGCTGATGCTCGCCAGCCGGCCCAGCAGCCGCTCCTGCAGCACGCCGCGCAGCCGGCGCAGCGCGGGCAGCTCGCGCAGGAACAGCGCCGCCAGCGCGGGCGTCCGGCTGCGCTCCACCTCGCGCGCGACCGCCCGCGCGTCGGCCGCGGTCAGGGCGATCGGCTTCTCCACCAGCAGCGGGCGCCCGGCCCGCGCCGCCTGCACGCACAGCGCCGGCCGCTGGTCGGTCGGGGCGCAGATGACCACGGCGTCGGCCCGGGCGATCGCCGTCTCGGGCCGCGATACCGCGGCATGCGAGATCGGCCCGGGCACCGCGTCCTCGTCCCACGCGGCGGCGAGCCGCAGGTCCGGCTCGGACGCGATCACCCCGAGCACGTCGGCGACATGCGGGTGGCCGCAGCCCAGCAGTGCGACGTCGATCGGCACGGCTAGAAGCCTGGCAGCCCCGCGATCGCGGCCGCGACCGCCGGGCGCGGCGGCTCAGCACGGCGGATGAGGACGACCGGGAGGGTCCAGCCTTCGATCGCGACGTAGGCGACGCCCGGGCGCGGGACGGCCGCGGACGCGGCGAGGCGGAACAGGCCGGTGCCGGCCGCGACGAGCGCGAGCGCGGCCGCCGGCGTGGTCGTGTGGTGGATCGGGCCGGTCTCGATGCCCTGCTCGCGCAGCAGGGCGACGACGGCGTCGTAGCCGTCGGGCCAGATCCGGCGCTCGAGCATCACCATGGCCTCGCCGCCGAGCTCGGCGGGCTGGATCGACTCGCGCGAGGCGAACCGGTGCCCGGCCGGGACGGCCGCGACCACGCCGTCAGAGCCGAGCTGCGTCTGCACGAGGTCGGTAGCGCCGGGGACCCAGCGGGCGATCGCGAGGTCGACGCCGCCGCGCCGCACCGCCGGCGCGAGATCGATCTGGCGCAGCTGCACGATGTGCCCGCGGACCCGCAGCGACCAGCCCTGCAGCGTGCTGGCGATGAAGCCGACCGTCACCTCGCCGCGCGCGGATCCCGCCTCGGCCAGCCGCGCCGCCGTGGCGAGCAGCTCGCGCGCCGGACCGAGCGCGGCGTGCCCGGCGTCGGTGAGTTCTGTCGAGCGGCTGGTGCGCTTGAGCAGCGGCGCGCCGACGACCTCCTCCAGCGCGCGCACGTGTCTGGAGACCGCCGGCTGCGCGATCCCGACTCGCGCCGCCGCGCGCCCGAAGTGCAGCTCCTCGGCGACGGCGACGAACGAACGGACGTGGCGCAGTTGCGGATCCATGCAGATCCCGCATCGAAGCAGAACGCCGGCGGCTTGGACATCAAACCGGACCGCGCCTACGGTCGGCCGCCGTGTACCGCCGTGTCCTGCGCCTCTTCCTGCCGCACCGCGCGAAGCTCGCCGGCCTGCTCGCGCTCGTCATCGCGCAGACGGCCGCGAGCGTCGCCTCGCCGTTCCTGCTGCGCGCGATCGTCGACGACGCGCTGCCGGGCCAGGACCGCCGGCTGCTGACCGCGCTCGCGGCGGGCATCGTCGCCGCTTCGATCGCGTCCGGCGCGCTCGGCGTCGCCAGCACGTGGCTGTCGAACACCATCGGGCAGGCGATCCTGCATGACGTGCGCACGTCGCTCTACGAGCACGTGCAGCGGATGTCGCTCGCGTTCTTCACCCGCACGCGCGCCGGCGAGCTGCAGTCGCGGATCGCCAACGACGTCGGCGCGATCGACAACGTGGTGACCAGCGCCCAGGCACGATCGTGTCGAGCGCGACGACCATGCTCGCGGTGATCGCTGCGCTGTTCGCGCTCGACTGGAAGCTCGCCTGCTTCAGCGTCGCCGCCGTGCCCGCGCTCGGCTGGCTCAACCGCCGCACCGGCCGGACGCGGCGCCGGATCTCCGGCCGTCGCCAGAACCAGCTCGCCGACCTCGCGAGCCTGGTCAACGAGTCGCTGTCGGTCTCCGGCTTCCTGCTCGCGCGCACCATGGGCCGCACCGGCGAGCTCAACCGCCGCTTCCGCGAGGAGTCCCGGCGGATCGGCGAGCTCGAGGTCGAGGCGAGCATGGCCGGCCGCTGGCGCGTGGCGACCGTCAGCATGGCGTTCACGATCCTGCCGGCCTGCGTCTACTGGCTCGCCGGCATCTCCGGCACCGCCACGATCGGCACGCTGGTGGCGTTCACGTCGATGCAGAACCGGCTGGTCAGCCCGGTCGCCCAGCTGCTCGGCGTCGCGCTCGGCCTGTCGGGCTCGCTCGCCGTGTTCGCCCGCATCTTCGAGGTGCTCGACCTGCCGGTCGACATCGCGCCCGGCGCCCGCGCGCTGCCGCGCCCGCGTGGCGACGTCGAGCTGCGCGACGTGTGGTTCCGCTACGGCGGCGAGTGGACGCTGCGCGGCGTCGACCTGACGATCCCGGCGGGCAGCCACGTCGCCCTGGCGGGCTCGACCGGCGCCGGCAAGACGACGCTCGCCTATCTCGTCGCCCGCCTCTACGAGCCCGAGCGGGGAAGCGTGACGATCGATGGCGTCGACGTCCGCGACCTGAGCTTCGAGGCGCTGACGGGCACCGTCGGGCTGGTCGCCCAGGAGTCGTTCCTGTTGCACGCGAGCGTGCGCGAGAACCTGCGCTTCGCCGCGCCGGACGCCGACGACGCGCAAGTCGAGGCGGCCGCTCGCGCAGCCCGGATCCACGACCTGATCGCCTCGCTCCCGGACGGCTACGACACGGTCGTCGGCGAGCGCGGCCACCGCTTCTCAGGCGGCGAGCGGCAGCGGATCGCGATCGCGCGCATGCTGCTGCGCGATCCGCGCGTGCTGATCCTCGACGAGGCGACCAGCGCGCTCGACACGCGCACCGAGCGGCTGGTGCGCGAGGCGCTCGACGAGCTGGCCAAGGGCCGGACCACGATCACCATCGCGCATCGCGACGACACGCTGCGCGGCGCCGACCGGGTCGTGCTGCTCGAGGACGGCGGCGTTCGGGATCTCGGAGATGGCGTCTAGGAAACTGGATATGCTCGAATTCGACCCATGCGCGCCCTCGTCAAGGCACACGCCGAGCCGGGATTGTGGCTCCAGGACGTTCCCGAGCCCGAGCTCGGGATCAACGACGTCCTGATCAAGGTCGACCGCACCGGCATCTGCGGAACGGACGTGCACATCCACTCGTGGGACAAGTGGGCGGAGAAGACGATCCCGGTCCCGATGGTCGTCGGCCACGAGTTCGTCGGCGACGTCGTCGCGGTCGGCTCCAACGTCACCGGCTTCGCGGCCGGCGACGTGGTGAGCGGCGAGGGCCACCTGGTCTGCGGCCGCTGCCGCAACTGCATGGCCGGACGCCGCCACTTGTGCGCGCACACCCAGGGCGTCGGCGTCAACCGCCCGGGCGCGTTCGCCGAGTACCTCGTGCTACCGATGACCAACGTCTGGCACCACGGCAACGGCATCGACCGCGACGTGGCGGCGATCTTCGACCCGTTCGGCAACGCCGTCCACACCGCGCTCGCGTTCCCGGTGCTCGGCGAGGACGTACTGATCACCGGCGCCGGCCCGATCGGGATCATGGCCGCCGCCGTGGTCCGCCACGCCGGCGCGCGCCACGTCGTGATCACCGACGTCAACCCGCACCGCCTGGAGCTCGCGCGGCGGATGAACGTCACACGCACGGTCGACGTCTCGCGCGAGGCTGTCGCCGACGTGCAGCGCGAACTGGGGATGGAGGAGGGCTTCGACGTCGGGCTCGAGATGTCCGGCAGCGCGGAGGCCCTGCGCGACATGATCGCCAACATGGCGCACGGGGGCCGCATCGCGCTCTTGGGGATTCCCCCGGAAGAATTCGCGATCGACTGGAATCACGTCGTTTTCAACATGCTCACGATTCGCGGCATATACGGCCGTGAGATGTATGAAACCTGGTACGCGATGACGGTCATGGTCCAATCAGGACTCGACGTCTCTCCCGTGATCACGCACCATTTCCCGCATGGCGAGCACGAGGCGGCGTTCGCCGCGGCTGCCTCGGGGGAAGCCGGGAAGGTCATCCTGCACTGGAACGACTGAGGGGGAACTGGGGCACGTGTTCGACGCAGTCAAGGATCAGCTTGCGGGTGAGCTCGACGACATCCGCGCGGCCGGGCTGTACAAGTCGGAGCGCGTCATCGGCTCGCCGCAGGACGCGCGCATCCAGGTCGGCGGCGGCGAGGTCCTCAACCTCTGCGCGAACAACTACCTCGGCCTGGCGGATCACCCGGCGCTGATCGAGGCCGCGCGCGAGGCGCTGGAGCGGTGGGGCTTCGGCATGGCGTCCGTGCGCTTCATCTGCGGTACGCAGGAGATCCACAAGGAGCTCGAGGAGCGGCTGAGCCGGTTCCTCGGGACCGAGGACACGATCCTCTACGGCTCCTGCTTCGACGCCAACGGCGGCCTGTTCGAGACGTTGCTCGGCGCCGAGGACGCGGTCATCTCCGACGCGCTCAACCACGCGTCGATCATCGACGGCATCCGGCTCTGCAAGGCGCAGCGCTACCGCTACGCGAACAGCGACATGGACGAGCTCGAGGACTGCCTGAAGCAGGCGTCGGGCGCGCGCCGGCGGCTGGTGGCGACCGACGGCGTGTTCTCGATGGACGGCTACGTCGCCAAGCTGGACGAGATCTGCGACCTCGCCGAGCGCTACGACGCGATGGTGATGGTCGACGACTCGCACGCCGTCGGCTTCGTCGGCGACCACGGCCGCGGCACGCCCGAGCTCAAGGGCGTCACCGAGCGCGTCGACATCATCACCGGGACGCTCGGCAAGGCGCTCGGCGGCGCGTCGGGCGGCTACACGAGCGCGCGCAAGGAGGTCGTCGACCTGCTGCGCCAGCGCTCGCGCCCGTACCTGTTCTCCAACACGCTCGCGCCGCCGATCGTGGCCGCCTCGCTGAGGGCGCTCGAGCTGCTGCAGGGCGGCGCCGGGCTGCGCTCGCAGCTGCAGGACAACACCCGGCTGTTTCGCTCCTCGATGACCGAGCTCGGGTTCGACGTGCTGCCCGGGGACCATCCGATCGTGCCGGTGATGTACGGCGACGCGGCGCTTGCCGCCCGCACCGCGGACGCGATGCTCGAGCGGGGCGTGTACGTGATCGCGTTCTCCTATCCAGTCGTGCCCAAGGGCCAGGCGCGCATCCGCACGCAGATGTCGGCGGCGCACTCGCGCCAGGACATCGAGCGCGCGATCTCCGCGTTCGCGGACGTCAGAACGGCAGTCCCCGGACCCTGACCGGCCCGTCGGGCCACGCCGCGCCGGGCCGCAGCGGCCGCCACATGCTGACCTCGCCCATCTCGACGATCCGGCCGGGCTGGTCAGCCGTGACGATCGCGCGCACCTCGGCGAAGCCGAAGCGCGCGTAGCGGCCTGAGTTGGCGACCGAGCAGAACAGCATCGCGAAGGCGGGGCCGAGCTGCTCGGCGCGCACCATCGCCGCCTCCATCACGCGTCGCATGAAGCCCTTGCCGCGGTGCGGTCGCGCGACGATGACGCCTCCCACGCCGACGACCTCGAAGGCTTCGGTCGCGGCCTCGACGGTCGCGATGACGAGCCCGGCGGCGGCGATCAGGCGCCCGTTGTGGCGCAGCGCCAGGTAGCGATCGGACTCGCGCCACCGGAGGTCATTGACGCCGAACGGGTGCGCCTCGCCGGCGGCCAGCTCGGCGCGGCCCTCGGGTGTCAATCCGGGGAGCTCGACGACCTCCATCTAGACGGGCTCGTCCTCGGGCAGCGGTATCTCCTGCGGCGGCGCTCCGGTCGTGTCCTCCCAGCTCGCGAACGCCTCGCCGTCGCGGCCGATGTGCTCGTTGGCGCCGCCGAGCGCGAGCAGGATCAGATCGGCGTCGTGCCGGTTCGCGAGCTGGCGGCGGACTTCCGGCGCGACGCGCGCGATCTCGCCCGCGTGCAGGGTGTGCTCTTCGCCCTCGATCCACAGCGTGAGCGTCCCGGCGATCACGAGGTAGACCTCCTCCTGCTGGAGGTGGCGGTGGATGCGGCCGCGCTGGCCGCGCGCAAGCCGGATCTGGTTGATGCCGAACGTGGTCACCCCGAGGTCGCGCCGGAGCGAGACGAAGCGCTCCTGCGCGCCGGGGTCGAGCTTGGCGAACGCGAAGCCGGTCTCCATCACGTCGATGCTACGCCGAGCCAGGTCTCCGACTCGGCCGCGGTGAGGCCGCCGTGGTGGCCGCGGAAGCGGCGCTCGTGGCTGGGGAACGCGCGCAGCCACGCCATGCGGCCGGGCGCCGGGAGGACGCAGACGTCGCCGATCCGCTCGTCAAGCCGCTGGCCGATGTGGTCGAACAGCTCGCGTGCCGCGACGATCTCCGCGCGGTTGCCGAGGCGGGCGGCGAGCTCGGCGATCACGCGATCCGGCTCGTCGACGTGCAGGAAGCAGTCGCGCGCCGAGCCGGCCGGCGGGTGGCGCAGCCGGAGGCCGGGCCAGAGATCGTCGAGCAGGTCGAGCTGTTCGGGATCGACGTCGATCTGCCCGTGGTCTGCGGTGATCAACACGAGCGTGTCGCGCGGCAGGGACGCGTCGACGGCGTCGAGCGCTTCGAGCGCCGCCGCGTCGAACTCGGGGCTGGACGGCCCATATCGGTGCCCGGCCGCGTCGATGGCGTCCCAGTAGAGGTAGCTGAAGCCTGGCGTGCCGAGCCGTGCGACACCGTCGGCGAGGTCGCCGAATCCGATCACCGTCGCGCCCGCGAACGCAGCCGAGCCGTAGGCCGAGGGCCAGATATGCGCGGGCTGGAGCACGGTGCTCGGCACCTCCAGGCGCTCGTAGAAGCTCGGGCGCGGCACGATCTCGCGCGGGTCGGCGGGGACCGGCTTGTCGTCGGAGCCCAGGAACGGCAGCGCGCGGATCACGTCGTCGACCACGGGCTCGTAGGTCCGCCACTCGTAAAGCCCGTGCTCGGTGACCGGAAGGCCGGTGTAGAGCGTCGTCAGGTGCGCCGTCGTGGTCGAGGGGAACTGCGAGGCCAGCGGCTCGATCTCCAGGCGCCTGAGCAGCGGGTGCGACGCGTGCCGCTCGACGAACCGCATGCCGAATGCGTCGAGCAGGATCAGCGCGACCCGCTCGTGCTCGCGGGTCAGCTCTTCGATCCGCGCCGGCAGGTCGGCGAAGCCGCTCATGGCGCGGCAAGGCTCGCACGTCCGGCCGGTACGGGGTGTCATGACGGTGACGTGCAAGCGCCGCTAGGCGCGGCGCGACCAGATCGCCGCGGCCGTGAACGCGGCCGCGGCGAGTGCGAGGCAGGTGAGGCAGGCGACGAGCTCGGAGCCGTTGACGCTGCCGCGCGGCGCGTCGGTGATCGCCTGCGCGGCGGCGATCGGGCCCGCGAGCGTGCCGAGGCCGGCGAGCACGAGTAGCGCGGCGAGCACTGCCGCGGTGCCCGTCGCGCGGCGGGTCACGCGCGGGGGCGCGAAGAGGACCGCGATCGAGCCGCCGAGGATGCCGCAGCAGACGTGCACGAGCGTGGCGCCCGCGACGTCGCCGGGCAGCGCCGGCGGCTTGAAGACGTTGGCCTGCCCGAGGGCGTGCAGCGCGAGCGGATACGCGATGAACGTGAGCGCGAGCAGCGGCGCGACGAGCAGCACGAGCAGGCCTTCGAGCCCCAGCCGGCCGCGCACGCCGCCGAGCGCGGCGGTCGCCATCTCCGCCTGGGCGGGCGGCTCGCCGGCCAGGATCGCGCCGACCAGCCACGCGGCCAGCGCGCAGCAAGTCACGCCGGTCTGGCCCCACGTCCCGCCGACCTCGTTGTTGGGATAGAAGAACGTGCCGAAGACCCAGAAGACGGTGATCGCCAGCGGCGCCAGCGGCGTCCGCGTGCGCGCGCTGGTGAGCAGCAGGTAGCGAGCGCGGGCGATCATCGCTCGACGCGCTCCACGTGCCAGCCGGCGGACAGCAGCTCGCCCAGCAGCGCGTCGCTTTCGTCCTCGCGCACGCCCCGCTCGAGCCGCTCGCCGTCACGGGTCGCATGGATCGTCAGCCGCGCGACCAGGCTGGTGGGCGAGCAGCGTCCGTCGCGCAGCAGTAGCCGCTCAGTCGGCGCGACGGTGCCGGAGTGATCGGTCAGCAGTGCCGCGAGACCGTCGCGCAGGCGCTCGCCGAGCCACTCGCGCCCGGCGGTGTCGAGGCCGGAGAACGGCTCGTCGAGCAGCAGCAGCGCGGGCCGGGCGTGCAGCGCCTCCAGCAGCGCGACACGCTGGAGCATGCCCTTGCTCAGGCTGGCCGCGGGGCGCTCGAGCTTGCCGGGGTCCAGCCCGCTCTCCGCCGCCGCGGCGGGCCAGTCGACCGGATCGAGGGCCCTGAGCCGGCGCATCGCGGCCAGCCATTCGAGCGGGCGCAGCGCGGGCGCGAGCTGGATGCGCTCGGGCACGAACGCGCACGTCCCGCTGCGCCGCAGCTCGCCGCGGCGCGGGCGGGCGAGGCCGGCGAGCACGCGCAGCAGGCTCGTCTTGCCGCTCCCGTTCTCGCCGGCGACGTGCACGACGTCGCCCGCGTGCAGCTCGAGGTCCACGTCGCGCAGCACGACTCGCCGCCCGCGGGCGACGGTGAGCGAGCGCGCGGCGAGGACGGGCACGCAGTCGAAGGTAGCCACACCTCGCGCGCCCGCCTCGTCAGCTCGAGCGGATGCTCTCCACCGCCTCCTTCGCCGTCCTCAGGTCGCAGCCGGTCTCCTCGCGGTAGAGCTTGATCGCCTCGATCGCATTCCCGGAGCGCGCGAGCGCGCGCACCCGCTCGCTGACCGTCGTGCTCGCTTCCGGCTTCTCCATGCTCAGCGCTTGGTACAGATGATCGACGAGGCGCTCGAGCTCGTAGACGCGCGAATGCAGCTCCGTGTCGGTCAAGGGGTTGCTCCTCTCGGGTTGGCGCGCATAGTGTCCGTCATCCGTGACGACGCAGGATGCTCCCGGCGAGTTCCCCGGCGCCTTCGCCGGCGGGGTCGTGGACGCGGTGCGGCGGCCGGACGCGCCGCAGGTCGACGTCGCGGTCGCGATCGGGCTCGGGTGGTACCTCGCGGCGCTCGCGCATCCGGGCGGCGCGATGCACAGCGCGGCGGCCGCGCGCGGTGACCTCGCCGGGCTTGCCGCGCTCACCGAGGGTCAGGTGCTCGACTACTGCGCGAGCCAGGTCGAGGTCGCGTGCTCGCGCCTGCACGGGTTGGTCGAGAAGGCCGGGCTCGAGCTGCCGGAGCTGGCCGAGCTTCGCGCCTCGCTGGCGTCGGACGCGCGCCAGGCGGCGGCCGAGCACGTCGACGCGTGCGTGATCGCGGCGCTGGGGGCGGCGGACTTCCGGCTCGGCAAGGCCTACGGCGTCGGCCGGGCGCTGCTGAACCTGACCACGCGGCCGCGCACGCACGCGACGCTCTCGCACCACCTCACGCTGGAGCGGGTCGCGCCGCTCTCGGCGGCGATCGACGACCTCGGCTCGGCGCTCGCGCCGCACGCCGGCCACAGCGTGCGGGCGTCGATCCACGAGTGGCGGATCTCGGTCGAGACGCGAAGCACCGTCGCGCGCGAGGCCGACGAGAAGTGGCTGGCGCTGGCGCGCCAGGGCGAGCTGTGGCGGGCGCTGCTGGCGGGCGAGAAGTCGGGGCTCGACATGCTCGAGATCGACGACTACCTCGACGCCGCGGACCGGCTCTCGAAGCGGATGCGCACGATGGGGCTGCGGCTCGTGCGGCAGTTCCCGGAGTTCGTGGTCGGCGTGATCGCGCTGTTTGCGGTCGGCATCGTGCTCGTCGTCGTGACCGACAGCGCGGCGGCGATCGTCGCGGGCGCCGGCACCATCATCGCCTCGGTCGGGCTGACCTGGCGCGGCGCGGGCCGCTCGCTCGGCGGCCTCGCGGGCAAGCTCGAGCAGCCGCTCTGGGGCGCCGAGCTGGACACCGCGATCACCGAGGCGATCACGCTGCTCGAGCGCGAGGACTCGAAGCGTCGCGACTCGGCCCGCGCGCGGCGCGAAGTGGCGGTGGCCATGGGCCGCCCGGCCGAGTAGGCGCGCCGCCGAGAGGCGCCGCGCCCATCCGCGACGCCGCACCGCCCTGGCGCGCCGCGTCGCTCAGCCGTGCAGCGCGAGCCGCTGGCCGTTCATCTTCGCGCCGGCGTCCGAGAGGATGAACCGGATCGCGGCGGCGATGTCGGCGGCGTCCGTGAACGTCTTGAACGCCTTGTCCGGCTCGGCGGCGCGCATCTCGGGCGTCACGAGCGCGTTGATCGCGATCACGTTCGCGGTCGCGCCGCTGCCGCCGGCCGCGAAGCCGTGCGCGAGCGCGTAGACCCACGCCTCGGCGGCGGCCTTTGCGGCGGCGTAGGCGGCGTTGTCGGTCGTCGGCGCGACCGCCTGCTTGGCCGACAAGATCACGAAGCGGCCGTGGCCGGAGCGCGTCAGCGCGTCGTAGAACCCGCGCGACGTGTGCTGCACGGTGCGGACGAGCAGGTTCGAGAGCAGCTCCCAGTCCTCGAGCGGCGCGGCCTGCAGCGGCGTGCCGCCGCGCCAGCCGCCGACGAGGTGCACGACGGCGTCGACGCGGCCGAAACGCTCCTCGAGGTCACGCGCCCAGCCCGCCGTCGCGGACGAGTCGAGCAGGTCCACCGCCCGCTTGTCGGTGGCGTAGAGCTCCGCGATGCGGTCACCCGTGACGTCGGTCGCCGCGACCTGCGCGCCGGCCTCGGCCAGCGCGCGCACGACGTGCGGCCCGAGCGAGCCGCCCGCGCCGGGAACCGCGACGACGCGGCCTTCGAGCGAGCCGCTCACGCGGCCACCGGGTCCGCGACGAGCTTCTGCTGCAGCGACACGTAGAACAGCGAGAGCGGGAACTCGTCGTCGAGCACCTCGTCAATGTACGGCTTCGGCTCCGCGACGTCCTCGAACGCGCGCACGCCCTTGACCCAGCGCGAGCCCGTGGCCGCCGGGACGAACTCGGCGACGAGGTCGTGCGCGGCGGCCCAGTGCTGCAATTTCGTGCGCTGGATGCCCGAGCGGTAGAGGGCCTCGACGCGCTCGCGCAGCTCCAGCACGCCTTCCGCGACCTCCTCCCACTCGATGCTGAGGCGGTTGTCCGTCCAATGCAGGCGGCGCGTCTCGTGCAGATAGGCGAACAGCAGCTGGCCGCCCAGGCCGTCGTAGTTGCGTACGCGCGGGCCGGTGATCGGGAAGCGGAACAGGCGGTCGAAGAGGATCGCGTATTGGACGTGGCGCGCGAACGCGAACCCCTCGCCCTCGAGCTCGACCGCCTCGCTGAACGCCGTCAGGTCGCACCGCAGCTCCTCCAGCGAGTACATCCAGTACGGCATCCGCTGGCGGATCATGAACGGGTCGAACGGCAGGTCGCCGTGGCTGTGGGCGCGGTCGTGGATCAGGTCCCACAGCTCGTACGCGTCACGCGAGAGCTGCTCGCTCTCCAGCAGCGCGGCGGCGTCGGGCGGGAGGTTCAGCCGCAGCGTCTCCACCGCGCGCGCGGACGTCGCGCGGAAGCGCGCGGCCTCGCGGTCGCAGAAGATGCCGCCGAAGTGGTTGACCGGCTTGCCGGCGACGCTCACGGTCTCCGGGAACAGCACCGCGCATTCGCTGTCGTAGCCGGCCGTGTAGTCGACCAGGGTGACGGGGACGAACTTCGGGTTGTCGTAGCGCGTGCGCTCGAGCTCGGCGAGCCACTCGGGCCACGGCACGCTGACGATCAGCGCCTCGAAGACCTTGTCGCGCGAGCCGTTCTGCTTGTACATCGGGAACACGACGAGGTGCTGCACGCCGTCCTCGCGCTGAAGGTCGGGCCGGAAGCGCTCGAGCGCCGCGGTGAAGTCGGGCTTCTCGTAGCCGCCGTCAGCCCACGCGCGCAGGTCGCCCTGGACCGCCTCCAGGTAGTCGGCCTGGTGGGGGAAGCGCGGCGCCAGGCCCTTGACCGCGGCGACGATCGCGTCGACCTGCACGCGCAACTCGATCGCGTCGTGCTCCTCGAGGTCCACACTGCCGTCGGCCCGCTGCTTGAGGCGCAGGCTGTCCACCTCGGCCTTCAGCGTCGTCCAGTGCGCGTCCTCGATCCCCGACGCGTCGACCGGCGCCGCCGCACGGCGGAACGCTCCGCCGGCCGCCCAGTGGACGAGGTTCAGCCACAGATCCTCATTGTCGAGGTCGCCGATGCAGTCGTCGCCGAACAGGTCCGAGTCCGCCGCCACCACCACGCGGCCGGCGCCGCCCTCGGCGACGGCGAGCAGCGGCGCGCCCGGGGCCGAGGACGTGGCGCTCGCACGAGCGAGCACGCGGACGCCGTACGCGTCGGCCGGCCGCCAATCGCCGCCCGCCGCCGCGACGCGGCGCGCGTCGTCGCCGAGCTCGAGCGTGCCGGCACGGTACAAGCAGGCTTCCTCCACGCGCGCGAGGAGATCGACGCCGTCGGTGTGGCGCTCCAGATCGGCGAGGATCCAATGCGGCGACGAGCGATGGCGCTGGTAGTCGGACACCGTGTCGTTGGCGATCGCGATGCCGAAGCGGCCGAGCAGCTCGTTGAGGTTGTCGCCGTACTTCGCCTGCTCGCTCTCGCCGAGCACGATGAGCCCGCCGCCGGCGCGCACGAAGGCTTCGATCGCGTCCAGCTCCTCCGGGCTCAGCTTCGGCGAGCCGCCCGGTACGACGCGCTCCCACGCGGCATCCGACGGATGCGCGAGGACCAGGACATCGGCGCCCTCCAGTACCCCGCCGCGCAGCGGACCCGCCTCGTGCACTGCAACCTCGAGGTCACGCCGGCGCAGCGCCCCGGCCGCGAGCGCATACGACGAGTCCTCGGGATGCGAGGGCTGGATGGCGCGGGCGATCTCGGGCCGGACGGTCCAGGCCTGGCTGTGCGACTCGTCAAAGAGGATGCGGGCGGAGGGAGCGCGATTCGGCATTCCCATAGCTTGGCGGGGAGGTTGTGCCGTTTCTACCTCCATTTGTGTCGAATCTGTGCAAAGATCGAAACAATGGACGCGATTGACCGGCAGATCGTTTCGCTGCTGGTGGAAGATTCCCGCCGTTCCTATGGCGATATCGGCCGGCACGTCTCGCTCTCCGCCCCCTCGGTCAAGCGCCGGGTGGACGCGCTGCGCGCCAGCGGCGCGATCGAGGGCTTCACCGCCGTGCTCGACTATCGCGCGATGGGTCAGGCCACCGAGGCCTTGATCGAGCTGTTCTACGCGCCGGGCACGCTGCTCGACGAGATCGCCGAGCGGATCGCCGCCCACCCGGAGATCGTGGAGGCGTGGAGCGTCACGGGAGACGCCGACGCGATCGTGCGCGTGCACACGACCGACAACAAGGACCTCGAGCGCGTGATCATGGAGCTCCAGCGCGACGGGAGCGTGGTCCGCACCCGTTCCCAGGTAGTGCTGTCGCACCTGGTGACGCCGCGCGGGTAGTCGCGCGGGACGTGCCGGGGCGGTGCGGCGCGGGCGGCGAGTCGTCGCGTCGCGCGTTGCCGCGGGCACGGCCAGGGCGGCGCGGGCGGCGCGGGGCGTCGTGGCGTCGCGCGGTGCCGCGGGCGGTGCGACGCGGGGCGGCGCGAGGCCGGGGCGGCGGGCCGGCAAGGGGGTGACCCACGAACCTCAAGTCACAGTTGAGAAACGTGGGTCACCCCTTCGAGCGCAAGAGGATCGCTCGACCTCGCGAATCGGGCGGGCAGTCCGACCCGCCGTTCAACAGCCCGCCGCGGCGGCGGCGCGGCCATAAACACCGCGAGCCCGGCGCAAACGCGCCGGGCCCGCGAAACCAACAGCGCGAACGCGCTGGCTTACATCATCCCGCCCATGTCGGGCATCCCGCCGCCGCCGACGCCGCCGGCGTCCTTGTCGGGCACCTCGGCGACGATCGCCTCGGTGGTGAGGATGTTCTTGGCGATCGAGGCGGCGTTCTGGAGCGCGGAGCGCGTCACCATCGCCGGGTCGATCACGCCGGCCGACACGAGGTCGACGTACTGGCCGGTGGCCGCGTTGAGGCCGATGCCGGCCTCGGCGCGACGGACCTCGTTGACGACGACCGAGCCCTCGAAGCCGGCGTTCTCCGCGATCTGGCGGAGCGGCTCCTCGAGCGCGCGCAGGACGATCCGCGCGCCGGTCTTCTCGTCGTCGTCGCCCGTGGCGTCGAGGTTGATCGCGTCGGTCGCCTCGAGCAGGGCGACGCCGCCGCCGGGCACGATGCCCTCCTCGAGGGCGGCGCGCGTGGCCTGCAGCGCGTCCTCGACGCGGTGCTTCTTCTCCTTCATCTCCGTCTCGGTGGCCGCGCCGACCTTCACGACGGCGACGCCGCCGGACAGCTTCGCGAGGCGCTCCTGGAGCTTCTCGCGATCGAAGTCCGAGTCGGTGTTCTCGATCTCGACCTTGATCTGGTTGATGCGGCCCTTGATGGCGTCCGCGTCACCGGCACCGTCGACGAGCGTCGTGGTGTCCTTGGCGACGACCACGCGACGCGCGCGGCCGAGCTGGGAGATCTGGGTGTTCTCGAGCTTGAGGCCCATCTCCTCGGTGATGACCTCGCCGCCGGTGAGGATCGCGATGTCCTCGAGCATGCGCTTGCGGCGGTCGCCGAAGCCCGGAGCCTTGACCGAGACGCCGGTGAACGTGCCGCGGAGCTTGTTGACGATCAGCGTGGCCAGGGCCTCGCCCTCGACGTCCTCGGCGATGATCAGCAGCGGGCGGCCGGACTGGATGACCTGCTCGAGCACGGGCAGGAGGTCGCGGACGGAGCCGATCTTCTGGTTGGCGATCAGGATGTAGGGATCCTCGAGGATCGCCTCCATGCGCTCCTGGTCGGTGACCATGTAGGGCGAGATGTAGCCCTTGTCGAACTGCATGCCCTCGGTGAACTCGAGGTCCATGCCGAACGTCTGGCCCTCCTCGACGTTCACGACGCCGTCCTTGCCGACCTTCTCGATCGCGTCGGCGATCACGTCGCCGATCTCGTCGTCGCCGGCCGAGATCGTCGCGACACGAGCGATCTGCTCCTTGCCGGAGATCTCCTTCGACTGCGCGCGGATGTGGTCGACGACCTGGTCGACGGCGAGCTCGATGCCCTTCTTGAGGCCGAGCGGGTTGGCGCCGGCCGCGACGTTCTTCAGGCCCTGGCGTACGATCGCCTGGGCGAGCACGGTCGCGGTCGTCGTGCCGTCGCCGGCGACGTCGTTGGTCGCGGTCGCGACCTCGCGGACGAGCTGGGCGCCCTGGTTCTGGAAGACGTCCTCGACCTCGATCTCACGAGCGATGGTCACACCGTCGTTGGTGATCGTCGGGGCGCCGAACTTCTTGTCGAGGACGACGTAGCGGCCGCGCGGGCCGAGCGTCACCTTGACGGCGTTTGCCACCGCGTCGACGCCGAGCTCGAGCGCCTTGCGCGCGTCGACGTCGTACTTCAGTTCCTTATGAGCCATCTGCGTTCAAGTCTCCTTAGCTGACCTTGGCCAGGACGTCGGACTCGCGCAGGACCAGCAGGTCCTCGCCGTCGACCACGATCTCGGTGCCGCCGTACTTCGAGTACAGGACCTCGTCGCCCTCGGCCACGTCGAGCGGGACGCGCTTGCCGTTGTCGTCGAGCTTGCCGTCGCCGACCGCCAGGACCTTGCCCTTCTGCGGCTTCTCCTTCGCGGTGTCGGGCAGGACGATGCCGGAAGCAGTCGTCTGGTCCTCCTCGACCGCCTTGACGATCAGCCGATCGCCTAGGGGCTTGAGATTCATCGAGTGACCTCCCACTCAGTCGTACGTCGCCTTAGGGGGTTTTGGCACTCTCACCCGGAGAGTGCCAACCGGGCGATGATGATACGACGAAAGCTCGGGTCGTCAAGGGCGGGCCGGCACTCTTTCACAACAAGTGCCAAACGTCGCAATGGGGTCCCGCCCGGATCGCCGCCCGCGTTCAATGCACCGATGCAGTGAGCGATCATGCGCACCCTTGGATTCCGCACCCACTTCCTGCTCACGCTGCTCGCGTGCGGCGTCGTCGCCGCGGCGCTCGGCCTGCCCTGGTCCGCCACCGGGCCCCAGCGAGAATCCACGGGGTCCTTGGACCACGCGCTGGAGACGCTCGGGCGCGCCGCCGGCGCCTCCGACGGCACGGCCGGCCACGACGCGCTGGGCGGCTGGAGCGTGGTGCTGGTCGGACTGCTCGGCTTCTCCGCCGCGATGGCGTTGGCGTGCCTGGCGCCGGCGTTGAGCGGCGTCGCCCGCGAGGGACTGCGGCTCGGGGCGACGGCCTCGCTCGCGCTCGTGGCGTGGAAGCTTGTCGACCATCCCGGCGACGAGCTCCGCCAGGGCGCGCTGATCGCCGCGGCCTCGTCGCTCGTGCTCGTCGTCTCCGGGTTCGCGGTCGCGTCGGCGCCGGTCAGGCGCCGGCGCACGGCGCGCTTCGGCCACCCGGGCGTCTACGTCCCGCCCCCGCCGCCCCCGCGGTGGGATCCGGACGAGTCGGCTCCCCCACCCAGTGCCAGCTAACTAAGGTCGGATGATCGGGGCGGGGCGGAGGGGATGACTTGCCTTAGTTCTGGGCGCCGCCGACGCCGCGCAGCCGGTCCTGGAAGTCCGGCGGGTTCTCGACGATCTGCGAGAACCGGACGACGGTGACCGTGTCCTCCAGCGCGACCTCGCGCCCGTAGATCTGCTCCAGGAAGTGGACCAGCTCCTCGGTGCGGCGGAACTCCGGGTTGTCGTGCTCGATGTCGCGCGGTGAGAGGTCCTTCACGCGCTTGACCTCGACGTTGTCGATCACGGCGTGGAACAGCTTCTCGCGAGGCGAGTACTGGTAGCCGACGGTGACCAGGACCACCTGGTTCTTGCGGTACTTGTGGCGCTTGTCACCGAGACGAATCGTGGCCGTCTTGCGGCCGCGCTTCATCTGGTCGGCGAAAACCGTCGAGTAGAAGTTGAGGACCTGCACGGGGCGGCAGACTAGCGACCGCAGGCCATCTTGGACAGCAGCCTGTCGATCAGGGCACGCTCGCCCGGATAGGTGAGCGCGTCGCGCGCTCCGGAGATGGCGATCCAGCGCGCTTCGTCGACCTCGTGGTCGTGGTCGTCGGTGGATCCGCCGACGTAGTCGCAGAGGAAGAAGTGGACGGTCTTGCGGACGCGACGGCCGCCGCGCCGGTACGTGTAGCGGACGTCCCCGAGCGGCTCGCGCACGGCCGCGACGACGCCCGTCTCCTCGCGCACCTCGCGCGCGGCCGTCTCCTCGGGCGTCTCGCCCGCCTCCATGCCGCCCTTCGGCAGGCCGGTCACGGTGCGCCCGGTCGGCGTGATCACGAGCACCTCGTCGCCGCGGACCACCACCCCGCCGTAGGAGGTCTCGAGCTCAGTAGACATAGTTGCGGAGGGCTTCGGGGTCGTGCACCGTCAACCTGCCGCGGCCCTGCGAGATCACGCCGGCACGCTCGAGCACGGCGAGGAAGCGCGAGGCTGACTCGCGCGAGGAGCCCGCGAGCTGTGCCACCTCGGCCTGGGTGACGGTGAGCGAGACGTCGGTGCGCCCGGCGCCCTCCTGCTCGACAAGCTGGCCGAGCACGGTCGCGACGCGACTCTGAACGGTCTGGAAGGACTGGCTCGACAGGCGCTCGTTGGTCGCGCGCAGGCGGCGCGAGAGCGCGGCGGCGAGTGCGATCGCAAGCTGCGGCCGCCGCTCCATCAGGCGCCGCAGGTCGTTGCCCAGGATCGCGAGGGTCTCGAGGGGCTCGACCGCCTCGACGGTCGCCGACCGGCGCTCGTCATCGAACATCGCCAGCTCGCCGAAGATGTCGCCCGGGCCGAACGTCGCGAGCGCGAGCTGGCGGCCGTCCGCGTGCTCGCGCACGGCGCGCGCGCGGCCGGAGCGGACGATGTAGCACGTGTTCGAGGCGTCGCCCTCGCGGAAGACGATCTCGCCGCCCGAGAACCGGCGCGGGTGCGCGACCTCGGAGATCTGCTCGAGATCCTCCGCGGGAAGGTCCGCGAGCACGGGCACGCGCGCCAGCAGGTCGACACGTTCGTGTGCGCTCGCGGTCATTCCACGAGGATTACCACCTCGCGGCCGCTGTCAAGCGTCAGGCCAGCTCCAGGGCGCGCTCGCGCCGCCGCCTCGTGAGCAGCCGCGAGAGCGCGGCGGCGATCGCCGCCAGCACCGCGACAGGCAGCAGGACGGCGGCCGCGATCAGCGCCACGCCGGCCACCACCTCGAGCACGCGGCCGGCGTCATGCAGCGCGTCGCCGGGCGTCCAGCGCCCGCCGGGCGCTGCGGCGGCGCCGCTGCGGCGGTCGCCGCGCACGCGCACGTCGATCGTCGCGTAGGAGGTCTGGCGCGAGAGTTGGGCGACCTGGCGCTCGCGTGCGCGCAGCCGCTGCTCGGCCCGCGCCAGCCGCGCGCGCAGGCTCGCCGCCTGGGCGTCCGTCGTCGCGTGCGCGAGTCGCGTGCGCAGCGAGTCCCGGTAAGCACGCGCGTCGCGCACGGCGGCGTTGAGCTCGGCGGCCTGGTCGGTCACGTCCTCGGTGTCCTGCGTGCGCGAGCGCACGTGCGCGATGCGCGAGAGCTGCGCGAGCGCCGGCTGGAGCTTGTCCGCCGGCACGCGCACGGTCAGCTCCGCGCTCTGGCGCGCGGTGATCGAGCTGCGCTCGATGTAGCCGCCGAGCGTGTCGGCGAGCCGGATCACGCGGTCGCTCACGTCCTCAACGTCGGCCGGCTTGGTCGAGAGCGTGATCGCGACGCTCTGGATCTGCTTGCGGTCCGGCTGCGGCAACGGGGCGGCGGAGCCGGCCGACCCGCCGGCGGAGTCGCCCGGCGTGGCCTCGGGCGCGGCCATCTTCGCGGTGCTGCCGGCCGAGGAGCTCGCGCTGTCGTCGCTGCCGCTTTGGGTTCCCACGAGCCGCACGAGCCCGAGCAGCAGGACGACCGCAGTGACCGCGGTGGCGATCGTATACACGCCCGCGCGCATCTCCTTCCAGTGCCACCAGCGCGGCGCCGAGGCAAACCGCTCGGCCACCCGCCGGTCCATCCGGCCCACCCAGGCCGGGGCCGGCTCCGGGCGTGTGGCGCGGACCAGCGCCTCGAGGTCGAAGGGCTCAGGCATCGAGGGTCTCCCGGAGCTTGGTCATGGCGCGGTGCACGAGCGTGCCGGCGTTGGTCACGCTGACGCCGATCACCTCGGCGATCTCCGCGTTGGAGAGCTCGGCGTGGTACTTGAGGGCGATCAGCTCGCGGTCGCGGGCTCCGAGCTTGCCGAGCGCGATGCGCACCGCCTGCTTCTGGTCGGCCAGCTCGGCCGCCTCGCCGGGGTCGGGCTCGCCGGACGGGATGGGAAGGCTGGCGGCGGCGACGCGCTTGCGCCGCCGGAGCTCGTCCAGCGCGGCGTTGCGCGCGATGCCGAAGAGCCAAGCGCGCGGGCTTCCCTTGCGGGCGTCAAAGCGGCTCCGGCGCCGGTAGGCGCGCTCGAAGGCCGCGGCGGCGACGTCCTCGGCCGCCGACCGGTCACGGAGCAGCGTGGCCGCGTACGCGAAGACGTCGTCGCGCGCGTCGCGATAGAGCGCGTCGAAGTCGAGCGTCCGGGCCGGGGCTGCGTCGACGATGGCTGCCGTCACACCCTCACTACGACGGTCATCTGGATCCATCACAACAACTCACGGGCGGTTTTCGGGTTAACGTCGCAAGCACCATGCGGATCGCCATCCTCGTAGCCGCCATCTTCGCCGTCCTGGCGCCGTCCGTCGCCAGTGCCAAGGACGTCGCGCCGTGGGCGACCGTCAACGTGTGCGACAGCGCCAAGCACCCGGACGCGATCGGCATCCGCGCGTCGATGCCGGGCACGCCGAAGGGCGCCCGGATGGCGATGCGCTTCCGCGTCCAGTTCAAGACCGACACCGGCTGGCAGGACGTCAAGGGCGCCGCCTCGCGCTGGCAGCCGGTCGGCGCCGCGCGCGGGCTCGCCGCCGAGTCCGGCTGGAGCTTCACGTTCGCGCACCCGAGCTCGCCGGTGACGCTGCGCGGGATGGTGCAGCTGCGCTGGCGCCGCGGCGGGACGGTACTGCGCCAGCTCGAGCTGCCGACCGAGGCCGGCCATCGCTCCAGCGCGGGCGCCGACCCGGCCGACTACTCGGCGGCCACCTGCACGCTCGGCAGCTGAGCGAACAGCCGCGGGTCGTTGGTGATCACGCCGGTCACGCCGAGCGTGCGCAGGCTGCCGATCCGCGGCAACTCGTCGACCGTCCACACGTACAGCTCGCCGCCGGCGCGCCGGATCGCCTCCACCAGCTCGGGCGTGACGAACAGCCAGTGCGCCATCAGCGCCTCGCAGCGACCGGCCTGCATGTGCCGCTGGACGACGTGCGGCAGCCGCCTGCGCACGTGGCGAACCCCGATATAGGCGGGAAGCTTGGTGAGCACCGAGGCGGTGTAGTCGCGCTTGACGCGCGGAACCGACCAGCCGAGCCGCAGCCGCGGCTCGAGCGTCCGGATCTTCACGAGCGAGCGCATCCAGTTGGAGGAGATCAGCGCCCGCTCGACCAGGCCGTGCTCGCGCAGCGCTGCGACGACGCGCTCCTCGTAGCCGGGCAGCTTGAGATCGACGTCGAGCTCGACGCCGTCGAACGGGCTGGAGGCGAGGTGCACGAGGCCGTCCTCGAGCGAGGGCGCGCCCGCGAGATCGATGCTGTAGTCGTGAGCCAGCAGCAGCTGCCCGGTGCCGTCGGCAGCCTCGCTGAGCACGTCGAACTCGATCATGTCGACGCCGGCCGCGAGCGCGGCGTCGAACGACGCCGGCGTGTTGCCGGGCACGATCAGGTCCGCCCCCTTATGGCCGACCCGCCTCAACGCTGGCAACTCGGGCACCAATACGTCCTCCGGTTGTCGTCCCATTGTCCTCGCGCCGCGATCGGCGTGCCGCACTTGGGGCACGGCTCGCCGGCCTTGCCGTAGATCACGCGGAAGCGGTCCTGCATGCCGTGTGCGGCCGACTCCTGCATGCCCGGGCGGCACGCGTGGACGATCGCCAGCGCCTCCTCGTCGGACACGTCGCCGGCGCGGCGCCACGGGTCGACCCCGGCCGCGAAGCAGCCCTCCGCCTTCCACAGATTGCCGATCCCGGCGATCGTCCGCTGGTCGATCACCGCGTCGCCGATCGGCCGCGTCGGGTCGTCGCCCCGCAGGCGGCGCAGGAACGCCGCCTCGTCGAGCTCGGGCGCGAGGATGTCGGGGCCGAGGCCGGCGATCCGTTGATCGATGCGCGCTCGCGCGGCGGTCATCAGCTCGAGCACCGGTCCGTTGATCTGCAGCACCTGCCGATCGTCGCGGCGCAACATGAGCCACGTGCGAGCGGGCCGCGGCTCGCGGGCGTCACGCACGCGCCATTTGCCGGTCATGCGCAGGTGCGAGTGGATCACCAGCCCTCCCTCGAAGCGCAGGAACAGGTGCTTGCCGTGCGCATCGACGCTGGTGACGGCCTGGCCGGCCAGGCGTTCCGGCCAGCGGTCGCGAGCGAAGCGCGGGTGCGGCGTCACCAGCTCATCGGGCACGTGCCCCTCCAGCACGGGCCGGATCCGCTTGGCCGCGTGGTGAATCGTGTCGCCTTCGGGCACAACGTCAGGGTACGGTCGTCTGGGAGGAGGTTCGTTCAATGCGCATGTTCGTCCTGTTGTGCGGCGCGCTCGCCGCGCTGGCGCTCGCGCCGCCCGCTGCCCACGCCAAGCGCGGGCTCGGTGCCATCAAGCGCTTCGTGGTCATCTACGAGGAGAACCACTCGTTCGACAACCTGTACGGCGGCTGGGAGAAAGTCGACGGGCTCAAGCCCGTGCCGCAGGTCAACCAGGCGGGCGCGCCCTACAAGTGCCTGCTGCAGAACGACGTCAACCTCGCTTCACCGCCGCTCGCGCCGACCTGCGCCGGCGAGGCGTTCGCCAGCCACTTCCCGAACGCGCGGTTTGCGATCGAGGACTACATCGCGCCCGAGGACAGCACCTGCCCGGCGCCCGGCATGAACGCCCCCAACGGCGTGCTCAAGGGCAGCGGTCTGCCCGGCGGCTGCACGCGCGACCTCGTCCACCGCTTCTATCAAGAGCAGTACCAGCTCAACGGCGGCCGCCAGAACCGCTATGTCACCGGTTCCGACGCGGTCGGCCTGACGATGGGCCACTACGACACCCGCGAGCTCCCGATCTACGAGTACCTGCACGCGCGCCACCATCCGCGCTATGCGATCGCCGACCGCTTCTTCCAAGCGGCGTTCGGCGGCTCGTTCCTGAATCACCAGTGGCTGGTCGCGGCAGCGAGCCCGACGTTCCCGGGTGCCACCGCCGACCAGCATTCGCTGGTGGACGGCAACGGGATGCCGACGAGCTATCCGCTCTACACGGCCACCGGCGCGGTCCGCGACACCGCGCTGACGCAGGCGTGCCCGGCCGCCGCGGGCCTTGCCTGCGGCGACTACGCCGTGAACACCATTCAGCCGACGTACCAGCCCTT
This sequence comes from uncultured Solirubrobacteraceae bacterium, assembly GCA_963837485.1. Taxonomy (GTDB): domain Bacteria; phylum Actinomycetota; class Thermoleophilia; order Solirubrobacterales; family Solirubrobacteraceae; genus Solirubrobacter. The sequence continues at coordinate 114,131 of CAWINP010000015.1, forward strand.
CTCGTCGCCGACGGCGCTCAAGCTCCCACCGCCGAGGCGAAGCCGGTGACGAGCGAAGCGAGGCAGGTGCGCCGACGATCGGTGACCGGCTGAGCGCCAAGCACGTCGACTGGGCCTGGTACTCGGGCGGCTGGTCGAACGCGAACGGCGACGCCGGCGCGCCGGGATGGACCAACGGCAGCGGACCGGCGTGCTCGGACCCGGACACCGCGGCCGGCGCGGTGTACCCGAACTGTCCCGACAAGCTCTTCCAGTTCCACCACCAGCCGCTCAACTACTTCGCGACGTTCGCGCCCGGCACGGCGATGCGCCGGCACCTGCGCGACGAGGCGGAGTTCGTCAGCCGCGCGGCGCACTCGCGAGGGCGCTGCCTGCTCAAGCCGGTCAGCTTCGTCAAGCCGATCGGGGCCGAGAACGAGCATCCCGGCTATGCGAGCGAGCACACCGGCTCCGATCACCTCGTGTCGCTGCTGCGCAGCATCCAGCGCTCGCGCTGCGCGAAGGACACGATGGTCGTGGTGACCTACGACGAGTTCGGCGGCCAGTTCGATCACGTCCCGCCGCCGGGGCAGGGCGGTTCGACCCCGGGCCCGAGCGACATCATGGGGCCCGGAACGCGAATCCCGGCCCTCATCCTCGCTCCGGGCCTCAAGCACGACTTCGCGGTCGATCACGCCTCGCACGACACGACGTCGATCATGGCGACGATCGAGCATCGCTTCGGCCTCAAGCCAGTCTCGACGCGCGACGCGAAGGTGAAGGACCTGTCAACCGTGTTCTGATCGCCTCGCTCAATCCCGCCCGCGGGCGGAAGCTGCGCACCACATTCGCGGCGATCGATTGGTCGCCTCGCTGACAGGCGCCTTGACGGCCGGTTGCGTATACGCGCATATCCGGCTCCGGGGTCCGGGGGGCGCCTCGGATGCGGCACGTCCCGGGCGGGAAGCCGATCAAAGGAAGATCGATGAGGGGATGGAAGGGCGCGAGCGCGTTCCTCGTGATCGCGGCTCTGGCCGCGCCTGGGGCGGCGAGCGCCGACGACGGCACCGCGCTGGTGACGTTCAAGCTCCCGAACGCCGCAGCGGTCGACACGCTCAACCGCCTGGGCGCGGACCTCGCGGAGTCCGTCCGGCCGGGCGCCGACGGCGCCGTGTACGTGGACGCCGTGGTGACGCCGTCCGAGCAGGCGCGCTTCGAGGCGCTCGGCTACCGCGCCGTCGCCACGATCCAGGATCAGGCCGACTACGACGCGGTGCGCGCCGAGCGCAACGCGGCGATCGTCGATGAGCAGGCCGCGCTCGCCAACGCGCGCGCCGGCCGCGCGGTCGGCAAGTCGCGCGCGCTGGCCGCCGACACGGTCCAGGCGCAGCGCGCGGACTACTTCGAGAACTACGCCGGCAAGTTCATCTCGATCGAGGGCTACACGTCCGCTCAGCACGTCACGGCGAACCGCTACGACGGGCCGATCCTCACCGCGGCGTGGCTGGACGCGAGCGGGAACGTGGCCGGCAGCGACACGCTGCAGGCGTTCGTCGACGACGGCAAGTACCTGTACCACACGGGTCTGTTCCGGGTCACCGACCGGCCTGCGTCGGTGCGCGTGGCCAGCGCCAACGGCGGCGTGGACACGCTCGCCGTCAAGGACTGGGTCAGCAAGGACGGCAAGGGCTTCCCCGCGACGTTCCAGAAGGACTTCAACACGCACTATGTCGACCCGCAGGAGGGCTACCAGCGCATCACCGACCTCGCGGCGGCGTACCCGAACATCGCGCAGGTCTATGACCTGCCGAACAAGACCACCGGCTACCAGCGCCAAGCGCAGGCGATCGTCGGCACCGCGACGCCGTACACCGGCTCGACCTCGTCGAACCAGACCACGATCGGCGGCCTCGACGCCGCCAACCAGGCGCAGGCGGTCGTGCTGACCTCGGTCGCCTACGGGCAGGACGGCGGCAACGACGTCACCGCCGAGCTGGTCAAGCCCGGCGCCTCGCAGCCGCTCAGCGTCGCGGTCGCCGGCAAGGCGATCACGGTGACGCTGGCGACCGATGCGAGCGGCGCGGTGACCAGCACCGCCAAGCAGGTCGTCGACGCGGTCAACGCCTCGGCGGGCGCCCTCGTGAAGGCGACCACGCTGCGCACGAACGCGGGCGCGGGCGTGGTCGCGCCGACGGCGGTGACGCACCTGACCGACTATCTGAAGGCGCCCCCGAGCTATCCGCGCGGACCCCAGACGGTGAAGATGCTGCGCATCGGCAAGGTCCGCGACGGCTCGAAGGTCGGCGTCTTCATCTACTGCCAGGAGCACGCGCGCGAGTGGGGCACGCCGCTGGTGTGCCTGGAGACCGCCGAGCGGCTGCTGCGCAACTACGGCACCGATCCCGAGACGACGGACCTCGTCGACAACCTCGACATCTTCATCATCCCGACGATCAACGCCGACGGCGCGGCGTACTCGATGTACGACTTCACATCGCAGCGCAAGAACATGGTCAACTACTGCGCCGCCTTCCCGGGCGCGGCGAGCGACCCGGTCGGCCGCAACAGCTGGGGCGTCGACATCAACCGCAACTTCTCCGTCGGCTCGGTCTTCGACGGCTTCGAGGGCGCGTCGAACACGAGCTGCACGAGCGGCACGTTCTCCGGGCCGTTCGAGTTCTCCGAGCCGGAGTCGCGCAACGAGCAGTACGTGCAGTCGACGTACCCGAACATCAAGTTCGCGATGAACGTGCACTCCTACGGCGGCTACTTCATGTGGCCCCCGGGCGCGTATAAGACCGAGGGCCGCGTGACGCTGCCGTACCCGTCGTACGGCACGCTGCAGTACTTCGACCAGACCGCCGCGTCGGTGCTGGATCGGATCAAGTCCTACCGCGGCACCGCGGTGCTCCCCGCGCGCACCGGCCCGGTGGCCGACGTGCTCTACTCGGCGGCCGGCAACTCGGCCGACGAGGCCTACTACAACCACGGCATCATCGGCTACGACTTCGAGATCGGCGCCGACCGCTTCACGGGCACAGGCACCACCCAGACCCAGGTCGGCTTCACGCCTCCGTACGACGCCGAGGGCCACGACGAGGGGATGGAGTTCGCGCACGGCAACTACGCGCTGCTGGGCTCCGCGCTGGATTACGCGCGCGACACCAAGGCGCCGACGGTGACCGCGGTTGGGCCGGACATCTCGCCGTCCTCGTTCGACGTCACCTTCAACCAGGACGAGGCGGCGGAGATCCACTACACGACCGACGGCTCGACGCCGACGATGGACTCGCCGCTCTACGGCCCGTCGCATCCGCGCGGGCGGCCGGAGCCGGTGCACATCGTCGGCACTACCACGCTGCGCTGGATCGCGCGCGACTTCAAGGGCAACACGTCGACCGGCTCGCGTGACTTCGCGGTCGGCGACGACGGCGACGTCGGCGGCGACGTGCCCGCGACGCTGAGCCTCGTCCTGGGGGCGGCGCCGAGCTTCGGCGCGTTCACCCCGGGCGTGGATCACGACTACACGGCGGGCACGACCGCCACGGTCACCTCGACGGCGGGCGACGCGCTGCTGAGCGTCGCCGATCCGGACACCGCCAACCCCGGCCATCTGGTCAACGGCCCCTACGTGCTGCCTTCGCCGCTGCAGATGCGGGGCCGCAAGTCGGATGCTCAGGGGACGGCGTTCAACAACGTCGGCTCGCTGCTGAACCTGCTCACCTGGAGCGGGCCGGTGAGCAACGACGCGGTCGACCTCGACTACAAGCAGCACATCGGGGCCAACGACGGCCTGCGCACGGGGACGTACACGAAGACGCTCACGTTCACGTTGTCAACCACCAAGCCGTAGTTGGTAACCGGCTCCCCGGTTCGGGGGACATAATTCCGCTCCCGGCGCGTCTGTCCGATCACCTCGGACATGACGCGCCGGGCCCTCCTGCTGGTCGCCGTGCTCTTGATCGCCGTCTTCGCCGCCGCCCGCGGCGCGACGGCGAAGACCTACGTCGCGCCCGGCGGCAAGGTGATGGTCGGCGTGACCGGCGGCCGCACGGCCGACGGCTACGAGCAGGCCACAGGCAAGCGCCCCGCCGTGTTCCAGTTCTTCGTCGCCTGGGGCGATCGCTTCCGCTACGCCTACCGGCGGGCGCGCGACGCCGGCGCGGGGCTGATGGTCCACGTGTCGACCTACAACGGCCCCGGTACCGGCGAGCGCACCAACCCGCGCGCGATCGCGCTCGGCCGCGAGGACGCCTACCTGCTCGGGCTCTCGCACGACTTCGCCCGCTACGGCGCCCCGGTCTACCTGCGGCTATTCAGCGAGATGAACAACGCGGCGAATCCGTATAGCGCGTACGGCCACGATGGCCGCCCGCGCGGCGCCGGGCACACGCAGGCGTGGTTCCGGCAGGCCTGGCGGCGGGTGTCGATCGTGATGGACGGCGGGCGCGTGAGCACGGTCAACCGCCGCCTGCGCCGGCTCGGCCTTCCGAAGCTCCGCGGCCGCAGCGGCGGGAGGCTGGGGCGGCCGCACGTCGCGCTTCAGTGGGTGCCGATGACCGCCGGCTCTCCGAACATCGCCGGGAACCGCCCGTCCGCGTACTGGCCGGGCGCCGCCTACGTCGACTGGGTGGGGACCGACTTCTACTCGCGCTATCCGAACTTCGCCGGCCTTTCGCGCTTCTACGGCGCCAAGCTCTATGGCAACAAGCCGTTCGTGTTCGGCGAGTGGGCGATGTGGGGGCGCGACGATCCGCGCTTCATGCGCCGCTTCTTCAACTGGGTCTCCGCGCACCCGCGCGTGAAGCTGCTCGCCTACAACCAGGGCAACTCGCCCAAGTCCGAGTTCCGGCTGTACCGCTATCCGCGCGCCGCGCGGGTGATGCGGCGCGCGCTGAAGTCCTCGCGCTACACGGCGCGCGTCACGACGCCCTAGCGGCTTCCAACTCGGCGTAGCGCGCGGCGAACGCGCGCGCGGCCTCGTCGGGCGGCCACGCGGTCAGCTCGAGGTCCAGCGGCTCGACCCCGTCGAGCTCCGGCCAGTGCCAGTCCTCGGCGCTGAGCGCGCGCCGCTCGGTCGCCAGCAGCGCGCGGTCGGCGCGCTTGATCTCGGGGACGTCGGGCTTGATCTTGAAGCGGGCGCGCAACGCGCGCTCGAGGTGTTCCTCGGCCGCCTTGAACGCCTCGCCAAGGGCGCTGCGGTGCTTGATCGGGTGCGGCATGTCGCCCAGATACGCCTCGGCGGCGTCGTGCATCAGGGCCGCGAACACGTCCTCCACGTCGCCGCCGCGTTGCTCGACCAACTCGGACACGATCACCGAGTGCTGCGCGACCGAGTAGAAGCTGCGGCAGTGGCCGCCGAAGCGGCACGTGTTCGCCAGCGCGCGGGTGATGTCGGCGATGTCGAGCTGCTCCGGGTCGGGTTCGAACGGATTGACGAAGCGGCCGGAGACGGTCTGGAGGTACGGGCCGGGAGCGGGCGGGCCGTTCATGTGGCTCATGCTAGTTATTCGTATGAACCGTCCGCGCGGGAAACGGGCTGTGCAGCGCCGGCTCCCGGACCGGCTCAGCAGTCGAACACGGCGACGTGCGCGACGACGCCGGCCTGGCCGGCCGCGTACGCGGCGTGCCGTGGTGCTCCACGCAGGTCCCTGGCCGCGGCATGTGCATGGCCGGCCGCCCTGCGCGCCTGCATCATCTTCACCTCGCCACGCACCCACGCGCGAGCATGCTCGATCGCCTCTCGCGGTCGTGGGTCGTCAGGCTGGGCCGACTCGGACACGGCAAGGACGTGCTCCGCGCACCTCACCTGGGGTCGGTTGCCGGAGAGCCGACCACCAGCACGATCTTCCCGCGCACGTGACCGTCCTCGCCGGCGCGGTGCGCCTCCGCGATCTCGGCGAGCGGGAAGGTCCGCGCGACCGGGAGCGAGAAGCGCCCGGACTCGATCAGCTCGCCGATCTCGGCGAGCGCGTGGACCGCGCGGCCAGCGTCCCCGCTGCTGAATCTCACCCCATGCTCCTGCGCGCCGGCGAAGTCGGCGATCGTCACGACCTGCTCCGGGCCGCCCGCCAGCTCGATGAGCTCGGGCAGGACGCCGCTGCCGGCGACGTCGAGCGCGGCGTCGACGCCGTCGGGCGCGAGCTCGCGAACCCGCTCGACGAGGCCCTCGCCGTAGGCGACGGGCTCGGCCCCCAGCGAGCGAAGGTACTCGTGATTCGCCGGACTGGCGGTGCCGATCACGCGCGCACCGCGAGCCCCGGCGAGCTGGACCGCAGCGCTGCCAACGCTTCCGGAGGCGCCGCTGATGAGCAGCGTGCCGCCGCTCCCGACGGCAAGCTGGTCGAGCGCGCGCGTGGCCGTCTCGATGGCGGCCGGCAACGCGGCCGCGCCGGGGAAGTCAAGCGACGCCGGGATCGGCGCGTAGTGGGACAGCACCGCCAGGTCGGCCTGAGCCGCCCCCTCGGCGGAGAAACCGAACACGCGATCGCCAACGGCCACGTCCACGACGCCCTCGCCGCGTTCGTCGACGACGCCCGCCGCCTCGTGGCCCATGGTCTGCGGGAGCTCCCCATCCATCAGTCCCCTGCGCTTCTTCCAGTCGCTCGGGTTGACGCCGGCCGCGCGCACCGCAATCCGGACCTGGCCGGGACCTGGATGGGGATCGGCGAGATCCACGATCTCAAGGACCTCCGGCCCCCCGAACCGGCTGAGGCGGACTGCCTTCATCACTCGCTGCGATCTCGACTCACGGTGTCGCGGACGGCGCTGAGCGTCGTGGGGCCACTATTCGAGCCCGCACTGCGCACGCGCCGCGCGTGGGGCCGCCTCCGCCTCGCCGAAGCGCCCGTCGGCGCACAGATCGTTCCCACGCTTGATCGCATCGCCGTCAGCCGGCACGCGCGAGATCGTGTCACGACGGTCAAGGGAACGGTACCGCTGCCGTCTCCTGCAGAATGTTGCGTGATCCGGGCGGCGTTCAGCCATGCCGTGGGTCAGGTCCATAGCGCTCGGGATGGCGGATACGCCATGAGGAGCATCGCACCGGCCGGCTCGCCGTCGAGGGCCGCGTACTCGTGCGGGACATCGGCGGCGAAGCGCAGCACGTCTCCGGTGTCGATCTCGACGGTCGCGGCGACCGGCCCCGCGCGGAGTCGGCCGCTCGTGAGGATGAGGTGCTCGACGACGCCTGGCGGGTGGGCTTGTGAGGCACGGACTTCGCCGGCGGGGAAGCCGATCTCGAGTGCCTCGACGAGTGCGCCGCCGGAGACCTGCGTGAGCACGCGCGCTTGGACCGCCCCGCTCACGCGCGGGAGGTCTGCGGCGCGGACGTGCTGGACGGCGGCCGTGCGGTCGGCGGTCAGCGCGCCGAGCGGGACGCCCAGCGCGTCGGCGAGCGCGAACAGGGTCTCGACCGTGGGATTGGCCTGGCCGGCCTCGATCCGCGAGAGCGTGGCCTTACCGGTGCCGCTGGCGCCGGCCAGCTCGCCGAGCGAGAGCCCGCGGGCGCTGCGCAGCGCCCGCACGTTGGCGGCGACCGCGTCCCGGACATTGCGCGATCGTTCCATATAAGGAACAATAGCGTCATGATCGGAACGGATGTGGTGGTGGTCGGCGGGGGGATCGCTGGCACCTCGATCGCCTGGGAGCTGGCCCGCCGCGGCACTGCCGTGACGCTCTTCGAGCAGGCCAACCTCGGCGCCGGCGCTTCCGGCCGCAACACGGGCACGCTGCTGCACCAGACCGAACCGGCCGTCGCCGAGATGCTGCGCGCGAGCCAGGCGAGCTACCGCGAGCTCGAGGGCGGCGAGGTGGACTTCGCCTGGACGCCGCGCGACGAGGTCCTCATCGCCCGCGATGGCGAGCAGCTGCGAACGATCGCCGCGAAAGGGGAGCAGTTCGCCGCACAGGGGGTGGCGGTCGAGGCACTCGACGGCGACGCGTTGCGCGCGGCGTTCCCTGCATTCGGCCCGGACGTGTTGGGGGGCCGGGTACTCGGAGGCGCCTCGACCGTCCACGCGGAGACCACCACGCGCGCCTTTGCCGAGGCGGCACGTCACGCGGGCGCCGAGATCCGCACGGGCATCCGCGTCGCGCAGATCCGCACCACCGGCGGGCGCGTCGCGGGCGTCCTCACCGACGCCGGCCGCGTGCCGACCGACGCCGTCGTCCTCGCCACCGGCCCATGGCTGACCGAGCTGCTGCCGGCGACGCCCGTGCGCGCGGGCCGTGGTTGGCTGATGCGCACGCAGCGGCTGGCCGTCGCGGTGCCGTGGATCGTCGAGGAGGTCTCCTGGCCCGACCAGCACGTGCTCGGTGCGGCGGCGCGACCCGTGCCGCTCTCCGATCTCGCCGCCGGCCGAGTCGATGAGCCGATCGGCGACTGCTTCTTCATGTGCCCGCTCCCGGGCGGCGACGCGCTGATCGGCGCGACGCTCGCCACGTCGCTGCGCGACGCCATCGAAGGCATCGGCGCGCCGCAGCGGATCGCTACCCGCGCGCTCGAGCTCGCGCCCGGACTCGGCGGCACGGCGGCGATCACGCGCGCCTGGTCAGGCCTGCGACCGATGACGCCGGACGGGCTGCCGCTCGTCGGCCCCGCCGGCCCGGACGGGCTCTACATCCACGGCGGTCACGCGTCGCTCGGCATGCAGGCCGCGCCCGCCACCGCCGGCTGGCTGGCGCGCCACATGCACGGCGAGCACGTGCCGGACAGCTTCGCCGAACTGCAGCCCGACCGCTTCGAAAGGACCCCGGCATGACCCGCCTGTCCGAGCGCGTGCAGAGCATGCTGCGCATGACGATGACCGACGTCGCCGACGCAGCCGACGCCGCCGACGGGGCAGTCCGGCTCGAGAACGCGGACACCTGGCTCACGCCGCCCGACCACGTGCTCGAGGCGACGCGCGCGGCGGTCGGCGATGACGACCACAACAGCTACCTCCCGCTCCGCGGCCTGCGGTCCCTGCGCGACGCCATCGCCGCGCACTACGCGCGAGGCTGGGGAATCCAGTACGACCCGGACCGCGAGATCGTCGTCACCGGCGGCGCGGGCGAGTCGCTCCTCAACGCGCTCTTGGTCCTCATCGATCCCGGCGACCGCGTCCTGCTCACCAACCCCACCTACTCAGGGATGGCACAGCGCGTCCGCCTCGCTGGCGGCAATCAGGTCTTCACGTCACTCGTCCAGCGCGACGGCCGCTGGGCGCTCGATCTCGACGACCTGCGGGAACGGGCACGCGGCTGCCGGGTCCTGTTCTTCGCGTCGCCGTGCATGCCGGTCGGGACGGTCTTCACCGAGCAGGAGACCGCCGCGCTGGTCGCGACCGCCCAGGAGAACGACGCCTGGATCATCTTCAACGGCAGCGCCGACAAGGTCGCGTTCGACGCCCGCAAGGTGCACAACCCGGCGACGTCCCCGGGCATGCGCGACCGAACGCTCGTCGTCGGCTGCGTGTCGAAGAACTACGCGATGCCCGGCTGGCGCATCGGCTGGGCGGCCGGGCCGCGCGACGTAATGGGCGCCATGGAGGACGTGCACATCTTCAACGGAATCATGCCGAGCGGCATCACCCAAGCCGGGGCGACGGCAGCGCTCACCGGCCCCCAGCACTGGCAGGCCGAGACCGTCGACACCTACGCCCGCGGGCAGGCCGCGCTGCTCGAGGCGGCGCTCACATCGCCGCGCCTATCGGCCATCCCGGCCGAGGGCGGCTGGTACTGCCTGCTCGACACCGCGGCCACCGGCGTCGCCGGGACCGACTTCGCCGCCCGTCTGCTCGCCGAGGAAAACGTGGCCGTCACCCCGATGCAGGGTTGGGGCACCGACGACTTCGGCGAACACCTCGTCCGGCTCATCTTCACCAACGAGACCGAAGGCCGCCTACGAGACGCCGGCCGCCGGATCGCCGCGTTCGCAGACCGCCTTTGAGAAAGCACAGCGACCAGTCGCTGCCCAGTTGGCAGTCTCGACGACCCCGCGCGGTCCACGCGCTCGCCGAGATCGGCGAGAGTTGATCGAGTCCGGGCGCTTCTCGCTCCCGGTCGCGCAGACCTTCCCACTTACCGAGATCTCGGAGGCGCACCGCGCCGGCGAGGACGGCCACCTGCGCGGAAAGCTGTTGCTGGTGGTCGGCTCCTGGGTGAGGAGTTCAGGAGAATGGCGGCGCTCACTCGTCAGGCGCGTGACGCCATGAGGTGACGCCGGCGCGACGGGCTCTGAACTCTGCTTCGATTCGGCACAGGTCGGCCGCTTGTTCCGAGCGCCAGCCTGCTGGCGGGCGGGCAGCGGCTGCACGTTCTTCGATCCGCTCCTAGGGGAGGGTTCCTTGCCATATCGTCCGAGCTCGCGACTGTCAAAGTCGTGGCTCATCCTGCTCGGCCTCGTAGCCTTCGGCGCTTTCGGAGCGTCCACCGCGAGCGCCGCCGCACCGACGCCGCATAAGTGCGATTCGCGCGCGAACAACACGGCGAAGAAGCTCCTGCCGTGCATCCAGACCGCCGATCTCTGGCAGCACATGATGGACTTCCAGGCGATCGCCGACGCCAACCCCGGCCCCGACGGTCATCCATCGCGCAACTCCGGCGAGCCCGGGTATCTGGCTTCCGTCCGCTACGTCGCGAAGAAGATGCAGCAGGCCGGCTACAAGACCAGCGTCCAGACGTACAAGTTCCCGTACAGCTCGCTCGTCGGCACGCCCACGTTCAGCATCACCGCGCCCACGCACCAGGACTTCACGCTGGGCACCACTTGGAACTCGGGCATCAGCAACGGAACCGCCGACGCCGACGTCGTGCCCGCCGGTGGCATCGTGCTGCCGCCGACCCCGAGCCCCAGCTCCGCGAGCGGCTGCACGGCCGCCGACTTCGCGAGCTTCCCCGCGGGCAAGATCGCGCTGGTCCAGCGCGGCACGTGCAACTTCGGCGTGAAGGTCGTCAACGCCCAGAACGCCGGCGCCGCGGGCATCCTGATCTTCAACGAGGGTCAGCCCGGTCGCACCGGCCTGGTCGGCGGCGGCACCCTCGTCGACGCGGACGGCAACATCATCAGCCCGACGATCCCGGTCGGGTTCATCACCTTCGACACAGGCCAGCAGCTCTATCAGGACTACACGGCCGGCAAGGCGCCGCACGCGAAGCTCGACGTCCACTCGGTCATCGACCCCAACCGCGACGACTACAACCTGATCGCGGAGTCCAAGGGCGGCGACCCGAACCACGTCGTCGTGGTCGACGCGCACCTGGACGCCATCTTCGGCGCCGGCATGCTCGACAACGCTTCGGGCTCGGCGACGATCCTCGACATCGCGGAGCAGATGCGCAAGGTGAATCCGCGCAACAAGCTGCGGTTCATCTGGTTCGGCGGTGAGGAGCTCGGGCTCCTCGGCTCGTCGTTCTACGTCGACAACCTCCCGCCGAACGAGCTGGCCAAGATCGGCTACGACCTCGACGCGGACGTCACCGCGACCAAGAACGGCGACTGGGCGGTCCTCGACCCGGCGGCCGACAACCTCTTCGGGGGCAGCCCGCCGCAGTTCCCCGCCAACGTGTATGCGCCGTCGCTGGTCGGTCGCGACCAGGCCGTCGACTACCTGGACTCGATCTTCAAGAACCACATCTTCTTCTCGCCGGTCGGTACCGACGCGTTCAACTTCAACGTCGCGGGCGTTCCGGCCAGCGGCGTGTTGACGGGTCAGGACTGCTGCAAGACCCCGGAGGAGGTGAACCTGTTCGGCGGCTTCGAGGGCAACTTCGAGGGCAACGTCCCCAGCTTCGACGGCGGCTGCGTCGACAACCCGTTCCGCTGGTGCGACAACCTCAGCAACAACGACCCGGGCGTGCTGACGTTCATGTCGCGCGCGTTCGCCAACCAGGTCATCCACATGGCGTTCGCCAAGGACCTGTCGTCGCCCATCGACACGTCACCGCAGAGGAGGCAGGCGATCCCGCCTGGCATGAAGCGCGGCCGCGGGCTCGCGGTTAGGTAAGGCGCTTGATCGTGGCGCCGGGCACGACCGTGCCCGGCGCCACGTGCGCCTCAGGATCGAGGACCGCGCCGTCGCCCGGCGCGCGCCGGGCGCCCGGCCGGCGAGACCCGCTCATGCGCGAGCTCGACGTCCTTGATTGCGATAGTCCGTGGAGTGCTGCTCCTGATTACGGGTGCCAGCGGTGCCGGCAAGTCGTCCGTGCGCGCGGCGATCGAGCGCGAGGTTTCTCCGGAGGTCGACTGCGTCGAGCTTCGGGATGTGGTGGCGGTTCCGGTGGCGCCGACGCTGGCGTGGAGGCAGCGCGCGACCGAGGCGGTCGTGCGGCGGGCGCTTGACCTGCAGCAGTCGGGGCGGCATCTGCTGCTCTCAGGTGATCCGGTGCCGGCGGCCGAGGTCGTGGCCGCGCCATCCGCGCCGGCGCTCGCCGGGCTGGCCGTCTGCTTGTTGGATCTCTCGCCCGAGGTACAGGCCAGTCGTCTTGCGGCACGCGGCGACGACCCGTCGCTGCTGGTCGATCACCAGGCGTTTGCCGAGTGGATGCGCTGGCATGCAGCCGATCCGCTGCACATGCCGCACGTGCTCAGCGCCGGAGGCTGGGACGAGATGCGCTGGGACCGGCTGACGAGTCTGAAGTCGAGTTGGCGGACGCACCTCATTGACACCTCCGCGATGACCCGGCCAGCCGTCGCCGAGGCAGTTCTCGCGTGGTGCCAGAGCGTGCTCGCCGGCCAAGCGCCGATCCTGCGCTTGCCTGCTCGTTGAGCAGCACGGACCCCGCTGCGGTTTCCAGCTGCGCCGGCGGTGGGGCACACCGCGCCCCGCAATGCCACGGGGCGCGGTGCGTCAGCGTCAGAACGGCCTAGGGGGTGGTGTCCGGCCGGTCCTCGCGGGTGCATTGCCGGATGTCATGCGCGCGGCCGTTGGTGCCGGTCTTGATGAAGCGGTCCGGGACGAACAACGTCCTGCGACGACTGGTCACCAGGTCCCACAGCTTGCTGCCGTAGGCGCGGTCTCCGTACTTCTGGCACTCGACGGGGACCCGCTGCCCCTTGAGCAGGAAGTCGACCGCCACGATGGCGCTGTGCCTGTTGATGGGAGCAAGGCGCCCATCGAGGTCAGCCGTCACCTTGTAGGTGTGCGGGCCAGGGGGCGGCGGCGCGGCATCGGCGCTCGGGGCGGCCAGTGCGCCGGTCAGGGCGACGGCGGCGATCGCCAGGAGGGTTGCGAGCAGCGGCCCGCGCACGACGCGGCGCTCGTACGTCGGGGGTGTTGTCGTGATTCGGGCTCGGACGCGGCCGAGCCGGCCCGGTGTGGTCGGGATTGGCATCCCGGTACCTCCTTGGGTGGTAGGGAGCTGGCAGAGCGGCGGGGTTTCCGTCTGCCCGTTCACCCATCAACGACAGCGAAGAGGGTCGGGGTATTCCGGCGGCGGCCGCGCACCGTCATTGCGGCGACACGTCGACGGATGCGCACCGCGACTCGAGGCCGGGTTCAGGCCTCGGCGCGCTGCCAGCCGGTGCACAGCGTCGGCGCCTTCGTATAGACCCGGGCCAGCGCGCGCCTCGAAGCGTCGGCACCCGGTCGTGGCACGCGTTGGCGATTGCCGATCTCGATGCTGTTAGACCGTAGTCCCGGTGTCATAGAGGAGGCGCCGCACGGCGGCTCGCGACGCGAGGAGGGCGACCACGAGCAACGTCACCGGGATGAAGCCGCCGAGGCTCACCGCATCGCCGAAGACGAGGTCGACCAGTTCCAGCACAGCGAGCTTGCTGCCGGCCGCCACCACCCACAGCGCTACCGCGCCTGAGAGCTTGCCGCGCCGCGTGTCGGCGGCGCGGAGCCCGGTGAGGATCCGGCCCTTGAGCAGGATCACCACCTCCAGGGCGACCTTGAGCAGCGCCGCAGTCAACAGCGAGAGGGTGAAGGTCTCGCTGATCACCGATGGGACGTACTGGATCGCGACGTTGAGGACGACCACGTAAACGAAGAGGTCGATGACATCGGCGGGGCGGGCGCGGATCCACTGGCGCACCGGGCCTCGGCGGCGACGAGATCCTGCGGAGGGAGACGCTGTCGTCACAGCGCGATCCTGACGCACGTCGCACTCGAGCCGACATTGCTGATCACTTCTGCGGTGTTCCCGTTGTTCGCTGCGGCGCAATGCTGAGGCCGTCGAGCTCCTCGTCGTGAATGGTTGATCTCGCTGACGGCATCATCGATAGGGAGAGTTCGTGCGCACAATCGACCGCGTGATGCGCGCTGGCCTGCGAGTGGGGATCGGACGTCGCGGGACCGCGCTCTTGGAGACGAGGGGCCGCCGCAGCGGACAACCGCGAGTGACGCCCGTGACCAACGGTCTCGACGGCGCACACTTCTGGATCGTGACCGAACACGGCCTGCGTTCGGACTACGTGCGCAACCTGCTCGCCGACCCCCGTGTTCGTGTCAATGCCGACGGCGAGTGGAGGCCCGGGGTGGCGCAGGTCGTCGCTGAGGACCCGCAAGCCCGCCTCGAGAGGATCGCCGCGATCAACCCGCGCGCTCGGGCGAACACCAACATCGTCCGCAGGTCGGCTACGGACCTGCGGGTCATCCGCGTCGACCTCGACGACTGAGCCACGGCGCTCGATGCTAAGGAGCGGCGTCGAGCGGTCTAGCTGGTTCGGCTCGCCATAACCACCGTTTCCAGGCGCCGCTGCTTCCGACGCTGACAACTCAGGCCTCGCGAATGAACGCGAGCGCCGAGCTCAGCTCCTCGACGCGACGGACCGCGAGTACTCCTCCTGTACAAACCGACCACGGGTCACGTCCGGGCGAGCCGTGCGCCTTGCTCGTACGCCGCCTCGAGCGCAGGCTCCTGCGGGGGGCCGTCGCCGGAGGGGTGGGCCGTGCCGTACGGGTTGCCGCCTGCGGAGGAGAATGCCGGATGCGTGTAGCCCGCGGTCTGCTGTGGATGACGCACGGCGCGCCGGCGGATCACCGAACGGCTGCGCGGGCCGCGGCCCGAGCTCGCGGGAGCGGATACGTCTCGCGCCGGGTGCGGACGGTGAGCGAGTCGCTCGTTGTCGTCGACATGCAACGGCTGTTCGTCGCGGCCGTCGCCGAGCAGACCCCGCGGAGCGTGGACGCGGTCAACCGCCGCGTCGCCGAAACGCTCGCTCATGGCGGCGCCGTCTTCTACACGCGCGACGTCCGGCCGACCGACGATGGTCAAGGAACCGAGCTGGCCGCAGGCCTGGACGTCCGCGGCCCCGTGCTTGACAAGGGTCCGGGCACGCACGGCGGCTTCTCCGGCTTCGTCCTGGCAAGGACAGCGGCGCCACCCGGCGCCGGGGCTCTGAGCCAGCTTGCAGCGCACCTGGCCGCCGCCGGCACCACGCGCGTCATCGTCGCCGGTCTCGCCGCCGACGTCTGCGTCTCACCGACCGCCCGCGACGCCGCACGACTCGGCTACCCCAACCGCCGTCGCGCTCGACGCGACCGCCTTCGTGCACGCCCATCCAGATGGCCACGAGGCGGCACTCGCCGAGCTCCGCGCAGCGGGAATCGAGCTGCAGACTCAACAGTGGTTCGGAGCAGACAATCCGCGATGAGCTTGCCTCAACGGCAGAACGAAAGCCACGGTGCGCAGAACCGAATCCCTCGTCAAGGTCATCGCGCCCTCGGGCTGTGGTACCTCAGGACGAAGCAACGGAGCCACTCCGTAAGCGCAATTCGGGCGCATGCTAGGGGCGACGCCCCGAGTAGCCGACGGATACCACAGCGTTGAGTTCCTGGTGCGATGCATGTGCAGCGCTTCGCGGGCGGGTTGGCGTTCGTGCTCGATCCGCTGTGCAGAGGGTTTCCGGCCTGGCCCTCGACGTCGATGACCGACCACCGCGAAATCCTGAGGTCGGGCGCGAAGTCCTAGTTCGGCGTCGAGAAAGGACACAGCGAACCGGGCTGACCGGGCCGGTCTATCGGCGAAGGCGGCGCAGGACGTGCGCGCGAGTCATATAGCCCTGACCCGGGCCACAGCGCACGACTTCGTCGTCAGACTCAACGGTGTAGCGGAAGCCGCCTGGCAGCAGCGTCTCGACCTGGAAGCCGACCGGTGTCCCGGGTGGCACGTGCTGGCCGGCGAGCGGGCACTGTCGCACCACGCGGAGTCGATCGTCGAGCGAGCCCGGGTCGGGCATCAGCGGGATTGAACAGGCGTTGGTCACTTTCAGTCGCGCGTCGTGAACACGCTCCTGCATCGCCTTCAGTCCGAGGCCGGTGAGCGACGGAACCGTGATCTGGCCGTGTGCGAGCTGTGTTAGCGAAGGGCTACCAACGCACGCGTCCATCAGTTCGCCCTTCCTCCGGTTGACGCAGATGCCAGCACCGAACCGGTGTTCCAGGCGCGCGAGGTTCGCCGGGCTCGGGTTGAGCAGCGAGACGCGCAAACAGCGCAGCCCGGGGTCGGCGAACGCGACATAGATCCCTTCGCTCTCAAGGTCGTAGAGCGTGGCGGGCGAGGGTTGAGTCGCTTTGCTGGCCGGCGTCGAGACGATCCACGCGGCGACCGCGCAGATCACGATGCATGCGCAGACAGCGGCCCTAGCCACCGGACCAGCGTAGACACGCCTCGCGGCTCAAACCGTCGAGATTGTGGAAACTCGCGCCTTCGCCGGCGGCACAATCTTGTGAGCTCGCCTCTCGCGCCAGGAACCAGCGCTTCCGCGTCTAAGCGAACGCGGCAGGCGTGACATCGATGCCGGTCAGGCACCATTGCCCGGTGGACCGCGTCTCCATCCATTTGCTCGCGGGCAAGAACTCCGTCGACGACCGCGTCATGGAAGCCGTGCCCGCGACGCCGCTCGACGAGCCGTCGACCTTCGTACTCGCCGCAACGCCCGGACTCGCCCAGGGGACTGCCGCTCAGGACATCGTCCGCGTCCACGACGACGGCTCCTTCGAAGTTGTCCGCCGGGGAGGCAACCTCGCGGTTCACGTGTTGGCCCGCGGACTCGGCGATGGCGCGTACGCCCAACTCGAGGCGGACGTCGAGCGGCTCGGCGGATACCTCGACGGCGGTGCCGACACCGAGGGCGCGACCGTTCGCGTATTCACGATCCCGGTGACGGCCGGCTTTCCCGCGGTCGAGGCCGCGTTCGACTCCTTCGTCACCAGGCACCCGCAAGCGCAGTGGTTCTTCGGGAATGTCTACGACCCCGCTGACGGTGTTTCGTCGCTGAACTGGTGGGGCGGCCCTTAAGGCCTGGGTGCCGAAGCGATCAGCGATCAGCGATCCGGGTCCGGCGCGACGCCGATGACCTTTCCGTCCGCGACTGCGACGTCGACGAGGGGGGAGAGCAGATTGATCGCGTTGCGGCCTTGCCACACGCCGTCCCGGAACGTGATCCGCAAGAGGCAATCATGGCGCTTCACGACGCGGCGGGCGTCCTCGAGCCGTCGCCCGATCAGGACGTGGACGTCGATCGGCCGATGCGCACTCGAGCACGTGAGATGGCCCTTGGTGAGGTAGCGGTCCGGCGGGCGCTGCGCGCCGCATCCGCCGAGCGCGAGCCAGGACCACAGCAACAACGCGACGCCGAAGCGGCACACGAAGCCCAGCGTCGAGTGCGGAATACCGCAGCGCTGCCGGCCATCGCTTCAAACCTGTTGCACGAGGGCCATCTCCCCCGCTGCTTCGACACGGTCGCGGGGCCGGCGCGTCGCCCGGAGGCGAGGACGGCTCTCTCCATCATTGCTCCGTTCAGCGAAAGGAACAGCGCGCCGATCGACTCCGCCTAACTCGTCCAACCCCGGCGCGCGGCCGGCGGTCGGTCGGGCGAGCAAGCGGCTATCGAGTGCGCCGGCGAGGTGGCTCGTGTTCGCTTATCGCATTAGGCGCAGCTTCGATACAGCTCGACTTCCATCGGTTGCGGTGATGACCGCTTGCAAGGATCGGACGTTGTGTCGGATGAGGTGTCGCAACCGCGAGGCGCTGACGTTCGCAGTGAAGTGTTTGATTGCTCCGTTGGCAAGCAGACCAACGGTGAGCCGGGCGATGCGCAGCCCGGACGACTTCAGCGTCACGGTCCCGCCGCACCCCGGGGCCGCGCGGCACGCGGCGGTGACGGTCAGTCGCCTGCCCTTGAGCTTCAGCGCGCGCAGCGTGACGCCGGCCCGGACCTGCGGCGTCGCGGGCTGCGGTCCCGGTGCCGGAGCCGGCTCGGGACCGGGCACGAGGTCGACCATGGCGGCACCGTGCCAGAGCGTCGTGTCGTCGTGCGCCTCGATGGAGAACATGAGATACGCGGGAAACGTCAGACCGACGGGAACCGTGACCGTCTGCGCGGTCATGTCCAACGGGAACGGTGACGCGTCGTTGAACCGGCCAGAAAAGCCGGTCACGGTGACGCCTGGCTCCGGCGCGTTGAGCGCGATCGTCAACGTCTCGCCGGGCACGACGATCAGATCAGGAGCCCAGCCCGAATTCACGCCCGCGCCGCATATGTGGGCGTCGGTCGGATTCGCGATCGGCGCCCACACACACGCCCCCTCCGAGAAGGCGAGGACTGTGCCGTGGGAGGAGGTCACCGTCGGCACGGGGTAGATCGCCGCCCGCGCGGCAGGGACGATGATTAGAGCGCCGCAGACCATGGCGAACGCGAGGCAAGCACGAGACACGAGAGACGAAGCATACTCGCGAAATCTCCACCGGTGACCGCAACGCGGGCCGGGGGAATCCGGTACCTGTCGTGCCGGGACGGCCGGCGCGTCGTGGTGCTGCGCGCGGAAACACCACGACAGCGCGTCTGCCGACGCGCAAGAGGTAGCTTCACCGCTCTCCGGCCAATGGCAGCGGCGCCTCGCCGGGTTCTTCGTCGAAAGACAGGTTCGAACCCGCGGGCGACACCCCAAACACCCGGAGCGGTCGCTCCGGCGGGCTTGCGAGGCGGGACGCTCGCGGATCTACCGTCGTCCGGCCGTTGCGGGCATTTCCGCGTTCTCGGAGGCCTTCGCCGCTGTGCGCAGCGCGCTGGCGACGTTCGCGAGTCCGTGGCGGTACCGGCCACCCCGGCACCGATCAGCGCAGCCGCGGCCTCTGGAGCGGGCGCGCCGGCTGACACCGCTCACCATCCCGGATAGGGTTGTCCGAACCGGCGCGAAGTTAGGAGGTCCGGAGGCATGCCCGCGGACGATGTCGAGACGACCCAGTGCCCCTTCTGCAAGGAGGAGATCCGTACCGGCGCCGTCCTGTGCAAGCACTGCGGCTCCCGCCTCGGCCCGCGCGGTCCCGAGCACGGCGGCGTCTGCCCCTACTGCAAGGAGTCGATCCACCCGGAGGCGACCCGCTGCAAGCACTGCCGCTCGGACCTTGGAGCCCGCGAGGCAGGCGTGCGCGAGGGCGGATGCGGGTGCGGTTGTGGGTCGGGCGGCGGGCCCTCGCGGTTCCGCTGCTCGCCGCGGTTCGCGCTCCGAGGCGGCACCATTCCCGACCCCGAGTGCTTCCACGAGTGCTACTGGTACTGCGTGGACCACGGCGGTGACCCTGAGTGGTGCTGGCGCGGGTGCGCGTTGATCTGCCCGGACGTCGTGGTGGGCAGGTAGGGCAGCTCCCTCTAACTCCCACGGTCGAGCGGCCGTGGAAATTCACGCCACGCTCGTCGAGCCCGAGTCAGTGAGGTTGCAACCCCGCGCGCGTATCCCCGCCCGCTGATTCACCGCGAGCGCAGGCGCCGAGCCGCGCTGCCACAGGACGAAAGCAACGCGCCCGCCCACGTCATGGGCGCCATTTCGGGAGCGTCCAGGCGTCGGGGAGCTGAAGCTTGGTGCTAGCGAGCGATGCGCACGGTAGTTGCGCGTTCGAGCGCGCTCGCCACGTCGTGCGTGCGCAGCGTCAGCCGCGCGGGCCGTTCGCGTCTGAGTGCGCGCCGTCCCGAAACGCTCAGCTTGAGTGTGAGCTTGATGGTCCCCGGCGCGGTCAGCACGCGCTCCGCGCGCCCAAGCACCTTGCCCTGGGAATCCAATATCCAGCGCGTGGTCCCGGCCTGCAGCGCCTGCGTGAAGCGAAGGCCGTCACGTAGCAGCGACGCGCGTGTCACGCGCGCGACGACGGGCACCGCCGGCCGGGCGCGCTTCGCGGGCGCGGTCGGCCGCGGCGACGGGCTCGGCCGAACAAGAACGGGCGGGGTGTACGTGCCGATGTGCAGCGTCGTCTGCTGCTGTGGGACGAACGGGATGCCTTCGCCGCTGATCTCCTGCGGCCAGACGACGTCGGAGTTCGTCGCCGCGACCGCGACTTCCGCGTCGCGCCGGCCCAGCTCGGTCGGCGTGAACGAGTACTGCATGGTGCACGACTCGCCGTAGCGGAGCACCGCGCCCTTGCAACTGCCGAGCATGAACGTGAAGCCGCCCGTGTCGCCGTCGCTCCAGATCTCGAGGTCGCGCGCGATGCCGCCGCCCTGGTTCTCGAACTGAACGCTGCCGTACGTGGTCGTGGTGAGCATCGTCTCGGGGCCCTGGTAGCCCCAGCCGTTCGGCACGAGCTGCGGGCCGCTGCCGAAGCGGATCAGGACGTCGCCGTCGTAGGAGCCGATCGTGACGACGTCGAGCTTGCCGTCGCCGTCGAGGTCGACGAGCGCGGGGTCATCCTCGTCGCCGCGGTTAGCCCCAAAGTCGATCCACGCGGGCAGGCCGAGATCGTTGAGGTCGCCCCGGCCATGCACGAAGCCAGGCGCCGGCTGCCAGCCGAACGACCTCACGCCGTCCGCGAGGTAGACGTCGTCGACGCCGTCGCCGTCGGCGTCCGCGATTGCGACCGCGCCGGCGCGCGGCGTGTAGCTGCCCGCCGGCACCAGGCCGGACGGAGTCCCCTTCAGGACCCGCACGATGGCTTGGTCGCCGCTGTAGCTGCGCTTGTGCCCGATCGCCACGTCGGTCCGCCCGTCATGGTTGAGGTCGCCGGTGGCGAGCGACGTCGGTTCCGGCCAGCCCTCGTAGGTTGCCGGCGCGCCGAAGCCGGTTCCCGCGCCGCCGGGGAAGACCATGACGTTGGCCGTCGAGGGCGCGTCGCGCTCGACAACGACGAGGTCGAGGTCGTCGGCTTGCCTCACCAGCGCGACGTCGAGCGGCGCGTTGACGGGCAGCTCGGGCCCGGTCGCGGTCAGCACTCCGTGGCCGTCGTTCTCGAGCACGATCACACGGCCGGAGGCGGAATCGTCGATCTGGTCGCGCACGTCGCGCGCGTGACCGAACGCGGCCACGACGTCGAGGTCGCCGTCGCCATCGAGGTCACCGGACGTCACCGCGGCGGTGCGCTCCTCGAAGTCGCCGCGCGGGGCGCGTAGCGGGTAGACGTCGGGAGCCGTCAGCCGGCCGTCGGCGGCGCCGTGGAACACCGCGAGCGAGCCGCTGCCCTCGAAGACGGCGAGGAGGTCGTCGCGCCCGTCGCCGTTCAGGTCGCCCGTCGCCGTACCAAAGTGGCGGCCGCTCAATCCGGCGCTCGTGAGCGTCTGCGGATCGCCGCCTCCGGCGATGGCGAACGCCGCGCCGGTTCGCGTGATGCCGGCGAGGTCGGGCTTCCCGTCGCCGTCGAAGTCGAGCACCTCGACGCGATCGGCACCGACGGGGATAACCTCCGCATCGGTGAGGAACGGGTAAACGCCGAACGCGCGCGCCGACCCGGGCGCGGCCAAGGCGAGCACGGCGAACGCCGCGCAGCAGGTCTTGAACCGGTGCGTCATCCCTCCGCGGGCATCGTGTCAGATACACGACCCCGTGCGCAAGCGCAGCGCGAGGACCTCAAACAGCCCGCTCACCGCGCCCTCGTGACGAACCACGAACCGTGCGATCGTGGCGTGATCGGGCCGGTGCTGGGCCGCAATCACGCGGCACGCCACGTCCTCAACACACGCCCGCTCGATCGTCCGTGAAAAGCGAGGAATCGAATTGCGCGCCGGTGCGCGCGCGGTCGCTGTCGGCGCTGATTAGGGGTGAGTAGTCCCTTGATCGAGGCGGCGGCGGAGGAGGTGCGAAGCGCGAACAGCGGCTCTGTCGTAGCCGATCCACCCGTGGGTGGCCTCGTGGGCGTTGGGGGTCGGCGCTGAATGTCAGCAACATCGCGCCCGGGGAACGGGTGGCGCCCTGTACAGCGCGGCGCCCGGCGGGCCAATTCGCGCCCTGCACGCCGGAGCGCCCGGCGGGTGAGTCCGCGCCCTCAACGGCAGGCGCCCCGGCGGGACGCGGCGCAGTTCAGCGACGACCCGGGTCCCACGAGGACAGGACCCGCGGCCGGGCGGTCGGGCCCTAGGCGGTGAGCGTGAGCTTGCGTGGGCCGGCGCGGAAGCCGAGCGCGATCAGGCGCTCCTCCCACGGCGAGCCGACGACCGGCTCGCCGTCCACGCGCTCGAGCGCGAGGCGCTTGATGCGGCCGCGGGTCACCGCTTCCGCGAGCGCGCCGAAGGACGGCTCCAGGCGCGGGTCGGAGGCGTCGACGAGCACCTGCAGGCCCTTGCCGCCGCGCTCGACGAACAGCACCGGCTCGGCGCCCGCGAGCACGACGTAGGCGCCCGCCTGGCGTGCGGGGCGCCGGGCTGACTCGGGCCACTTCAGCGCCGCGCCGTAGGGCTGGGCGGGATCGGTCGCGGCCAGCACGACCGGCGGCGCGGCGTCGTCGTCGCGCTGCGCGCGCAGCCGCTCGACCGCTCCGGGAAGCGCGAACTGGGCGCCGCCGAGGCCCTCGACGAAGTAGCCGCGGCGGGCGATGCCGATCGTCTCCAGCGCGGCCAGCGAGTCATACAGCGACGAGAAGCCGCCCGGGATGCCCTCGGCCAGCACCTGCTCGCGGGTGACGATGCCGTAGCGCTCGAGCAGCAGCTCGGCCAGCGCACGCCGGCGCGCGGACGGATCGTCGTCGCGGCCAAATAGCGCGCTCGCGAGCGACCAGCGGCCCTGCACGGCCGGCTGCGCGCCCGTCCGGCGGCGGGCGCCGAACGTGCGCCGCCGCTCGATCCGCGCGCGCTGGGACCACTGCGCCGTCAGGTTCGGCGAGCGCAGCGGCGCGAACGCGTCGTTGGTCGCCTCGCCGGCCCACACGAGGTCCCAGAGCGCGTTCTGAAGCTCCTCGGTCGTGAAGCCGGGGACGTCGGTCAGCAGGTCGGTGAAGAAGCAGGCGCCCGCGCGCAGGCGCTCGCGCAGCGCCTCGTGCACCGGCTCCGACGGCGCTTCACCGGAGCGCGGCGGCGGCCCGAGCAGCGGCGCGTCCTCGCGGAAGTACAGCGCCACGCGGCCACTCCGCCGCCCGAGCGGGCCGGCACCGACCCACACGATCTCGCCCGAGGCGCACAGCTGGTCCATCCACGACGGCGAGTACGCGCCGACGCGGCGCGGCAGCACGTCGCGCTCCCACACCTCGACGGGCAGCGCGAGACCTTGCAGCGGCACCAGGACTTCGCGCAGCCGATCCACGCCGGCGCCCGCCGCGGGGTGGCGGTCGACGCCCTGCCACGATGCGAGGAACCGCGCGAACGCGCGCTGGTCGGCCGGCTCGATCTCCGCTCGCAGCGCGGCCAGCGAGGCGCGGCGCAGGCGCCGCAGGACCTCGGGGTCGCACCACTCGCGCTGCGTGCCGCCGGGCCGCAGCTCGCCGCGCACCAGCTCGCCGGCCTGCTCCAAGGACGCCAGCACCGGCGTCAGATCAAGTCCGTAGCGCTCGCGCAGCGCCGAGCCCTCGAACGGGCCGTGCGTGCGCGCGTAGCGGCGCACGAGCCGCGCCATCGCGTCCGGCACGTCGGCGATGAAGCTCTCGGGCAGGCCTGACGGCGGGACGCAGCCCAGCGCGTCGCGATACAGGCCGGCGTCCTCGGCGGCGACCCAGCGCAGCTCGCCGCCGACCCGCAGCTCGACGACCCGCCGCTCGCCGCGCAGCTGCTCGAGCCATTCGACCCGCCCGCCGCGCAGGATCGCCTCGTCCAAGGTCAAATCCCCGAGCCGGCGCAGCACGTCGTGCAGCGCGTCGACGGTGTCGGCGCGCGTGCGCTCCGACAGCCGCTGGAGGTCGGCCTCCACGGCGTCCAGCGCGCCCGGGTCGATCAGGTCGCGCAGCTCCTCCTGGCCGAGCAGCTCGCGCAGCAGCTCGCGGTCGAGCGCCAGCGCCGCCGCGCGGCGCTCCGCGTTCGGCTGGTCGCCCTCGTACATGTAGGTCGCGACGTAGTCGAACAGCAGCGACGACGCGTACGGCGAGGCCGTCTCGGTCTCCGCCTCCACGAGCGAGAGCTCGCGCCGGTGCAGCCGCGTGAGGATGTCGTGCAGCCCCGGGAGGTCGAGCACGTCGCGCAGGCACTCGCGATAGGTCTCGAGCACGATCGGGAACTGCGCGTAGCGGCGCGCGACCTCGAGCAGCGTCTGGGACTTCAGCCGCTGCTGCCACAGCGGCGTGCGACGGCCGGGATAGGCGCGCGGGATCAGCAGCGCGCGGCCCGCGTTCTCGCGGAAGCGCGCGCCGAACAGGGCGCTGCCGCCGAGCTCGCCGACCACGAGGTCCTCGAGGTCGTCCGGGTCGATCAGCATCAGCTCCTCGCCGGGCGCCTCGTCGGCGTCGGGAAGGTGGACGATGATCCCGTCGTCGGACCAGATCGCGTCGGACTCCAGCCCGAGCTCCTCGCGGATGCGCGCGCTCAACGCGAGCCCCCAGGCCGCGTGCACGCGGCCGCCGAACGGCGTGAGGATGCAGACCCGCCAGTCGCCGATCTCGTCGCGGAAGCGCTCGATCACCACGGTGCGATCGGACGGCAGCACGCGCGTGGCCGCCTCCTGCTCGCGCAGGAACGCCACCAGATTGGCGGCGGCCCGGGCGTCCAGGTCGTAGTCGCGCTCCAGCGTCGCCGGCTCCTGCTCGACCGCCCAGCGCGCAAACTTCCCGATCGCCTCGCCGAGCTCCTTCGGGCGCCCCAGCCCGTCGCCCTTCCAGAACGGGACGGCGCCGGGCACGCCGGGCGCGGGCGAGACGATCACCCGGTCGCGCGTGATCTCCTCGATCCGCCACGACGAGGCGCCCAAGAGAAACACCTGGCCCGGCCGCGCCTCGTAGACCATCTCCTCGTCCAGCTCGCCGACGCGCCGGCCGTCGGGCAAGTTCACTGAATAGAGGCCGCGATCGGGGATCGTGCCGGCGTTGGTGATCGCCAGCGCGCGGGCGCCCTTGCGCGCGCGCAGCGTGCCCGCCACGCGGTCCCACACGATGCGCGGCCGCAGCTCGCCGAACTCCTCGCTCGGGTAGCGGCCGTCCAGCATGTCGAGCACGTTCTCCAGCTGCTGGCGTGAAAGCTCGGCGTAGGTGTACGTGCGGGTGATCAGCGCGAGCAGCCAGTCCACCGGAACCGGGTCATCAGAGCTCGAGGCGATGGCGACGATCTGCTGCGCCAGCACATCGAGCGGGTTGCGCGGGACGACGGTCGTCTCGATCAGGCCCTCGCGCATGCGCTGCGCGACGACCGCGCACTCCAGCAGGTCGGCCCGGAACTTCGGGAAGATGCGGCCCTTCGAGGTGTCGCCGACGTTGTGGCCGGCGCGGCCGATGCGCTGCAGGCCGGCGGTGACCGACTTCGGCGACTCGACCTGCAGCACGAGGTCGACGGCGCCCATGTCGATGCCCAGCTCCAGCGACGACGTCGCCACCAGGCACGGCAGCTCGCCGGCCTTCAGCAGCTCCTCGACGACGAGGCGCTCCTCACGCGCCAAAGACCCATGGTGCGCCCGCGCGATGTCCTCGTCCGCGAGCTCGTTGAGCCGCAGCGCCAGGCGCTCCGCCGCGCGGCGGTTGTTGACGAAGATCAGCGTCGAGCGGTGCTCCCGGACGAGCTTGAGCAGCTCGGGGTAGATCGCCGGCCAGATCGATCGGCGGGTCGCCTCCTGGCCCGCGAACGGGTCCAGCTCGAGGTCCATCTGCTCGGGCTCGACCATCGACTCGACTGGCACGTGGATCTTGAGGTCCAGCGGCTTGCGCACGCCGGTGTCCACCACTTGCACGCGGCGGCCGGGACCGCCCATGAAGCGCCCGACCTCCTCGAGCGGATTCTGCGTCGCCGACAGGCCGACGCGCTGTACGTCGCGCCCCGCCTGCTCGACCAGCCGCTCCAGCGTCAAAGCCAGATGGGCGCCGCGCTTGGTCTGCGCGACGGCGTGGATCTCGTCCAGGATCACGGTCTCGGTGCCGGCGAAGATCTCGCGCGCGCCCGAGGTCAGCATCAGGTACAGCGACTCCGGCGTGGTGATCAGCACGTCGGGCGGGCGCTTGACCATGTCGCGCCGCTCCTTCTGCGGCGTGTCGCCCGTGCGGATGGCGACGTTGAGCTCAGAACCGATCCCGCGCATCGGCGCGCGCAGGTTCTTCTCGACGTCGTAGGCGAGCGCCTTCAGCGGCGAGACATAGACCAGGCGCGTGCGCTCGTGCGACGGCTCGGCGACGAAGCGATCCAGCCCCCACAGGAACGCGGCGAGCGTCTTGCCCGAGCCGGTCGGCGCCGAGATGAGCACGTGCTCGCCGGTCGCGATCGCCGGCCACGCCTGGGCCTGGGCGGCGGTCGGCTCCGCGAACGCGCGGCCGAACCACTCACGTACCGGTTCAGTGAAGCCTGCGAGCGGATCGGCCATGTCTCATAGCGTACGAACTCGAACTGATGTTCGCCTCAGCGTCCCGCGCCGGGCGACGGCGAGCACGAAGCCGGAGAACGCGATCGTTCCCGCTACGACGAACGCCGTCCGCCAGCCCGGGCCCTCGACCAGGATGCCGGCCAGCGCCGACCCGATCGCGATGCCGGCCACGAACGCCGTCACCGGCCACGTGTACGCCTCGGTGCGGGCGTTCTCCGGCGCCACGCGCGCGACGAGCTCGTTGCGGGTCGCCAGCAACGGGGCGATCATGCAGCCCGCCGGGATCACCAGCAGCGCCATGGCGAGCACCGACGGCGCGGCGGCGAGCGGGAGGAACGTGAGCGGCAGCAGCGCCGCGAACAGCAGGTGCGTGCGATCCAGCCCGGCGCGCCGCGGCAGCAGACCGTAGGCGAGCCCGCCGATGCCGCTGCCGAGCGACCACACGGCGAGCAGCACGCCGGCCGCCGCGGGCACGCCCTCGATGCGGCAGAAGCCCGGGATCCCGACCTCGAGGATCCCGATCCCGATGCCCGCCGGCACCGAGATGAGGATCAGCGTGCGCACGCCGGGCGAGACGAGCGCGCCGAGCGGCCCGGCCGCGTGCGCGTCCGGATGCGGCACCAGCCCGCGCGCCGCGGGCAGCGCGGTGAACATGGCCGTGCCGGCGATCGCGGCCATCGGCGAGACGACGAGTGCCGCGACCGGAGAGACCAGCGCCGTCAGCGCCGCGGTCAGCAGCGGCCCGGTGATGAAGATCAGCTCGATCAGCGTCGAGTCCAGCGCGTAGGCCGCCTGGTGCAGCCGGGGCGGGAGCAGGTCCGACCACATCGATCGCATGACCGCCGAGGTCGGCGGCGTGGCCGCGCCCGCGAGCAGGCCGAAGCCGACCATCACGGCGGCCGGGAGGCCGGCGTAGGCCGACGCGACGATCGCGCCGAGCGAGGCGGCGTGGACGCACGCGAGCGGGACGAGCACCCGGCGCGCCCCGAGCCGGTCGACGAGCCGCCCGGCGAACGCGGCGCCCAGGCCGGAGCCGGCGGCCAGCGAGCCCGCCACGGCGCCGGCGACCGCGAACGACCCCGTCTTGGCGCTCAGGAACAGCACCAGCGCGAGCGAGTTGATCCCGATCGGCAGCCGCGAGAGCAGGCTCGACGCCACGAGCGGGGTGACCTGCGGCGTGCGCAGGATCTCGCCGTAGCGGCTCACGCGAGCACGGCGTCTCGCGCGGCGCGCATGCCGCCTGCGGTCAGCGGCCCCACGCGAGCTCCCGTGCGCGGGCGAACACCGCGTCCATCATCGCCGGCGTCAGCTTCCCGGTGAACGTGTTCTGCTGGCTCGGGTGAAAGCAGCCGAGCAGCGGCCACGGCTGTCCGTCGAGCTCGGTTGCATGCCCGAAGCGCGGGCGCGGGCGCGGGACGGGGTCGCCGCCCAAGGCCGCGCGCAGGCGAAGCGCGCTCTCCCATGCGAACGCGCCGAGGCACACCACGACGTGGAGGTCTTCCAGCAGCCCGACCTCGCGCTCGAGCCAATCCGAGCAGTTCTCGCGCTCTTCGGGCGTCGGCTTGTTCGCGGGCGGGGCACAGCGGACGGCGGCGACGACGTAGGTGCCGTCGAGCCGCAGACCGTCGTCGCGGGAGACGCTCTCGGCCTGGTTGGCGAGCCCGAGCCGGTGCATCGACGCGAACAGGAAGTCGCCCGAGCGGTCGCCGGTGAAGATCCGCCCCGTGCGGTTGCCGCCGTGGGCGGCGGGAGCGAGGCCGAGCACGAGCACGCGCGCGCCGGGATCGCCGAAGCCCTGCATCGGCCTTCCCCAGTATTCCTGGTCGCGGAACGCCGCCCGCTTCTCGCGCGCCACGAGCTCGCGCCACTCGACGAGGCGGGGGCAGCGGCGGCACGCGATCACCGCCTCATTGAGCGCGGTCAACGCGGCCATGGACGGTCGATGCTATCCGTGACTAGGTTCACGATCGGATGCGCAGGCTCGTCGTCCTGGTGCTGGCGATCTTGGCCCTCGGCCCGGCTGTCGCGTGGGCCGTCGAGTTCCACCCCGCGTGGGGCGACGCGATCATCGACGACAACGCGTTCTACGAGACCAACGGAACGCTGCTGCCGGCCAACCAGGCGTTCCCGCGCGGCAAGATCCGCGACCACGCGACCGACGGCTGGGCGGTGCGGATCCGCGTGATCGCGTTCAACGCCGCGGGCCAGGACATCGGCGAGTACACCGTCACCGAGGGCGACGCGGTCTACAAGGCGATCGACCACCGGTTCAACCTCAGCCAGCCGATCTCCTATCTCGGCTTCGACTTCTGCCGCGCCGACAACACCTGCCTCGGGCGCCACCGCATCGGCCGCCCCGCGCCGGCCGCGACGCCGCAGCCGGGCCCGACGCCGACCGCGACGCCCGCGCCGGACCGCGACGGCGACGGGTTCTCGCCTCCCGCCGACTGCGACGACACCAACTCGACCGTCTGGCCCGGGGCGCCCGAGATCCCCGGCAACGGCATCGACGACGACTGCTCCGGCGGCGACAAGCCGGCCAAGATCCTCGCGCCGGTCCCGTATGACTGGACGGGCACGTCGACCGGCGCGCGGCTGAACCGCCTGCGCGTGAGCGACGCTCCGCCGGGCAGCGCGCTCGAGGTCCGCTGCAGGGGCGGGCGCCGGCTCGGCTGCCCGTTCAAGCGCCGCTCGGTCGCGCTCAAGCCGGACGGCTCGGCGAGCATGACCAAGCTCTTCAAGCGCGCGTTCCGCAAGGGCGCCGTGCTCGAGGTCTGGCTCACCGCTCCGAACTCGATCGGCAAGGTCGTCCGCTTCGCGGTTCAGCGCGGACGCGGGCGCACGCCGAGGGGCCGAACGCTGTGCCTGCAGCCGGGCGCGGCGAAGCCCGGCAAGTGCTGAGCTACATTCTGTGCCGATGCGCCGCCTCGTGGTCATCGCGGCCGCGCTCGCCCTGAGCGCGTGCGGCACCGCCCAGACGTCCTCCGACGTCAAGTTCACCGGTGCCCAGAAGGACGTCGCCGACGTCGTGGACAAGCTCGCCCGCGCCGGCCAGCGCCGTGACGCGGCGACGATCTGCAACGACATCCTGTCCAAGCAGCTGCTGACCGAGCTCAAGAGCGCGGGCGGGGACTGCGAGCAGGAGATGAAGGACGCGATCTCCGACGCGACCGACTACGACCTCCAGGTCCGCAGCGTCAAGGTCACCGGAAGCAACGCCACGGCGCAGGTCCGCCAGGGCGACAAGGGCAAGGTCGCCACCTTCACGTTCGTGAAGGAGAACGGCGGCTGGCGCGCGAGCGCGCTCGGCGGCTAGGCCAGCCTGCCGCACCTTCACCGTCGCGGTGCGCGTGGTCACGGTGCCGTCGGCCGCGGTGATCCGGGTCGTGACGCGCACCGTCGCCGTACGCCCGTGAAGCGCGCGCCGGAGCGCGGCGCTGCTGCGCAGGCGAACCTGCGCCGCTGCGCCCGCGGCGATCCGGACCGGGCGCGCGGTCAGCCTGCCGAGCCGGCGGGAGCCGACCGTCACGGTGGCGGTCACGCTGACGCGGCACACGCCCGCCGGGCACGTGACCCTGACCGCGACGGCGCCGCCGGCGCTCGTGGGCCTGGCGATCGTGGGAGCCGGAGCCGGAGCCGGCGTGGGCGCCGGGCCGGCCGGCGGCGCGGGCGGAGGCGGCGGGCTTGCGACGGCCTCGGAGGCGCGCGGGTCCTCGGCGTTGCCGGCCGCGTCGACGCTGAAGTAGCGGATCCGCTCGCCGGGAGCGAGCACCGGCTTGTGCGCCGGGTCGTACTCGGACGCGGGCGTCCCCGGATCGGCGCCGGTCGCGTAGTACGTGTGCGCGACGCCTGAGCGCAAGTCGGCCGCGGTCAGCGTGACCGCGTGCCAGCCCGCGTCGATCTCGTGCGCGGTGCTGGGCGCGGTCAGGTCGGTGCGTACGGTCAGCGCCTTGCTTGTCGCCGGCGCGACCTCATTGTCCGCTGTGATCGTGATCGGGAAGTCGCCCTCGACGGCCGGCGTGCCGGTGATGCGGCCGGTCGCCGCGTCCAGCGACAGGCCGGGCGGCAGGCTGCCGGCGGTCAGCGCGTAGGTCGCGGCCGGCCGGGCGGGAACGGCGACCGGGTCCAGCCCGGAGGCGGCGGCGTAGGCCGCGCCGACAGCGGCGAACGTGGCCGAGCGCGCGGCCTGATCGCCCCAGCAGCTCGCGGTCCCGTCGAACTCCACGGCGCAGGCCTGCGACCCGCCGGCGGCGATCTGCGCGACGGGACCGCTCGGTGGAGCGGGCGTGTCGCCCCAGCACGCCGTCGTGCCGTTGCCGCGGATCGCGCAGGTGTGGTCGTCGCCGGCCGCGAGCGCGATGAACTCGCCCAACGGCGGCGCCGGCGAGTCTCCCCAGCACGCGAGCGTGCCGTCGGTGCGGATCGCGCAGGTGTGATCGCCGCCCGCGGCGATCTCGATGAACGTGCCGGACGGCGGCGCCGGCGAGTCCCCCCAGCACTCGACCGTGCCCTCGGTCCGGATGGCGCAGGTGTGGTCGTCGCCGGCGGCGACCCGGATGAACGTGCCGGCGGGCGGCGGGCGCGAGTCGCCCCAGCAGGCGAGCGTGCCGTCGTCGCGGATCGCGCACGTGTGGTCGTCGCCGGCCGCGAGCGCGATGAACGTCCCGGTCGGCGCCGTCGTGGACTCGCCCCAGCAGCGCAGCGTCCCGTCAGGCTTGATCGCGCACGTCTGCGAGCCGCCGGGCGCGACCGCGATCACCGTGCCCAGATCGGCCGGAGGCTCGGGCTGGCCGTCGCCCCAGCAGGCCACCGTGCCGTCGCGCCTGATCGCGCACGTGCCGCGCGGCCCGGCGGAGAGCGAGAGCTGACCGAAGGTGCCGGGCGGCGGCGTGGTCTTGCCGGTGAGCGAGAAGTCGGCGCCCCAGCACTCGACGGCGCCGGCGGCCGTGGTCGCGCACGTGTGCTCGAAGCCCGGCGCGAGCTGTGTGAACGGGCCGTGGCCGGCGGGCGGCGTTCCCTGCCCGTAGCTGTCGTCGCTCCAGCACGCGACCGTCCCGTCCGTCCGGATCGCGCACGTGCGCGGGCCTTCGAAGAAGTGGCGGACCGGCGCGCCCGCGGGCGGGCTGGTCAGCGGCGGGTAGGCGGTCCAGCACACGGGGGTGCCGTCCGGCTTGGCGAGGCAGGTGTGCTCGGTGCCGACGCTCAGCTCCCGCACCGTCGTGACGCCACCGGGGATGGTCGCCATGCCGCCGGTGCTGCTCCCCCAGCAGACCGGCGTCCCGTCGGCCTTGATCGCGCACGCGTGGAAGCCGTCGAGCTCGATCTGCGTGACCTTCCCGAGGCCGCCCGGCAGCTGCTCGAGCGGATAGACGTCGTGGTGGCCCCAGCAGACCGGCGTGCCGTCGGTCCTGATCACGCAGACGACCGGCCCGCGGTCGTCGAGCTGCCGGACCGTCCCGATGTCCGCCGGGATGTCGAGCTTTCCGGTCGAGTTGTCGTCGCCCCAGCAGGCGGGCGTGCCGTCCGCCCGGATCGCACAGCCGGTGCCCATCTGCCGCACCGGCCCGAGGCCGGCCGGGATCTGCAGGCTGGGGTGCTCGTAGAACGTGGCGTCGCCCCAGCACTTGGGGGTGGAGTCGAGTTGCAGCACGCACGTGTCCCAGCCGGTTCCCACGATCGTCGCCGCGCCGGCGGTGGAGGGCAGGACGGCCGCGACCGTCACGGCGGCGATGATCAGCACGGCGCGAAGAGAGGCCACACTCATGGCAATCGGCAGCGCGGAGCCGATCTTCAGTATTTACGTGGCGTCGGCTGACACTCGGCCGGCGAAGACTTCCTGGCCGGTCTCGAACGAGTAGCGCGAGACCTCGAGCGCCCAGCGCCGGAACGGCTCGCGGGTCGAGCTCGCGCCGTGCGCGGCCCGCTCGGTGGCTTGATCCAGGAACGCCGCGAGCTGCGGCTCGCGGCGGCGCAGCGCGTCGCGCTGGGCCTGCCACGTGATGGCGTCGGGAGGCGCGCCGCGGTCGAGGTTCCCGAGCGAGAGCAGCAGCGTGGACGCGTCGCCGGGGAACGCGATCAGCACGGCAAGCAGGATCAGCGCCGCCTCGCAGTCGGGAACGTCGGGGCCGCTGCGGTCCAGGAACGCGTCCAGCTCGCCGCTCTCCTCGTCGAGCCGCGCCCGCAGCAGGCGGTAGAGGTTCGTGAGCTTCTTGACCGCGCGCGGCGTGGAGAGCTGTCCGGCGACCGCGGCCGCGAAGTCGCGCTCCTGGGCCGTGAGGGCGAGCGTGCGCGGATTGACGTTGGCGAGCCGCGCGGGTCCCGCCGCCGGCCGCGCCGTCTCCGCCGGCCGCTCGGGCGCGGGCGCCGCGGCGGCCGGCGCCGGCTCGGCGCTGTCGCCGGGAGGCGGGGGCACCGCCGCCTCGGGCTCGGCGACCGGCAGCAGCCCGCCGACGAGCGCCTGAACGCCCTGCGGGCTCATCGGCCGCAGCGTGAACGGGAGCTGGATGATCTTCTCGAGGTAGTTCAGCGGCGAGGATCTCCAATCGCTCTCGTGCTCGGCGAGCAGCTCCGCGTAGTGCAGCTCGAGCGACTGCAGGAGCCACCGCGGGTCCACGGCGAGCACGACCACGAACAGCGGCAGCGCCAGGATCAGGTGCACGGCCTCCAGCACCTCGACGACGCGGCGGGGCGGGCAGCGGTCGAGGTCGTCGATGTAGAGCACGATGCGATCGATCCGCGGCAGGTCGCCCGCGGCGCCGTCGCCGGACTGCTGGGCGAGGATCTCGCTCATGTGCTTGAAGTCCTCGTGGATGCGCGACACGACGCCGAGCTGCGAGCGGTAGTCGCCGGTCTTCGAGCGCTCCGCGACGTAGCGTGCGAGGCGGCGGCCGGAGCCGAGGTCGGCGAGCTCCTGCTGCAGGCGCGCGACGCGCTCCTCCGCCGCGCGCAGCTCGGCCTTCGCGTCGGCGGCACGCACGTCGGAGACCTCGGCGCCCGCCCCGGCGCGGTCGAGCAGGCCCTTCACGCGCGCCGCGCCGATGCTCAGGTAGCCGCTCACGGTCGCGACCGCGGCGAGCGCCGCACCGCCCCATTGCACGGCGGCGTCGACGCCGGCGATGGCGAGCACCACCGCCGCGGCGGCGAGCGGCACGAGCGCGACGATCGCCCGCGCCCGCCAGGTCGGCAGCAGCAGGCCGAACGTGCCGCGCACGCCGCGGAGCCCTCGCCCCACCTCGCCGAGCGTCTCCTGCTGGCCTGGCGCCACCAGGCCCCACGTCCAGCGCTTGAGCTCCCTGCGCGCGGCCGCGCGGTCGGCGGCGGCGCTCGCCCGCGCCAGCTCCTCGCGCTCGCCCGACGCCTTCGCGATCTCCTCCAGCAGCCGCGTCGCCTTCGACGCCGCGTCGTCGTGCGCGCCCGGCTCGGGCTTGGCCAGCTCGTCGAGGATGTGCGTCGCCAGGCTCGCCCACAGGTTCGCGTCGGCGTAGTGCCAGGCGTTGAACTCGACGTCGCGCACGTGCGCGCAGTGCGCGGAGTCCGTCGCGCGCGCGGCTCGGGCGGTCAGCTCGCGCACGCGCTTCTGGACCTGGCGGATCAGGAACGACTTTCCCGAGCCCCAGTCGGCGAACAGCCCGATCGAGAGCGGCGGCGCCGTCGAGCGCGCGGCGATCACGTCGGCGAGCGCGTTCGCGTCGGCCTCCAGACCGAGCAGGTCCTCCCCGTCGACGGTGTCGGGAGCGACGGCCGGAAGGTCGCGCGCGCCGGTCAGGATCTCGTAGAGGCGGGTCGCGTTGCGGTCGCTCGCGGCGAGGATGCGGCCGTCGCCGCTGAAGGAGAAGTGCTCGCCGCTGAGCTCGAAGCGGCGCGTGCCGGCCGCGAGGTCGAGCACGCCCGCGCCGTCGACCAGCAGCCGGCCGTCGGGACTGAGCGCCCAGTCGCCGAACACCTCGGGCAGCGGGCGCCCGCGCCGCGTCGCGAGCTCCCACAGCTTGGCTTCGGCGGCGACGGTCGTGGTCAGGAGCCTGCGACCGTCCGGCGTGAACGCACAGCGGCGCACGCCGGGTACGCGCAGCTCGACGGCCTGGACGCCGGCGCCGACGTCCCACACGCGCACGCGGTCTCGCCCGGCGATCGCGACGAACGCGCCGTCATGGCTGAACGCCGACGAGATCGCGCCGCCGTAGGGGATGCGCGTGACATCGCCGCCGTCGATCGCCCAGATCATCAGGCGATCGGGGCGGGCGCACGCGAGCAGCGTCCCGTCCGGGCTGAAGGCGAGATGATCGGCTTGGTCGATCGTCAGCTGCCGGGAGTCGTTCGCGACCTTCAGGAAGACGCCCAGCTCGGTGGCGATCGCCAGCGTGTCGCCCACCGGCGAGAACGCCAGTTGGCGGGGCGGCGCGAACGTGATCGACTCGGGCCGGTCCACGTACGGCATCGCCTGCGTCGCCCGGCCGCGCTCGGCGCTCCACTCGAAGACGTTGTCGCCCGCGAACCAGGCGAGCCGCGAGCCATCGCGGTTGAGCGCGCACTCGGCTCCACCCGCGAAGCTCTCGACCTCGGCGAACTCGCGCACCCGGGGCGGCAGCGCCCAGCCCCACGCCATGTCGGCGAACGTCCGCCGC
Organism: uncultured Solirubrobacteraceae bacterium; assembly: GCA_963837485.1. Lineage (GTDB taxonomy): Bacteria > Actinomycetota > Thermoleophilia > Solirubrobacterales > Solirubrobacteraceae > Solirubrobacter. Next base: position 149,340 of record CAWINP010000015.1, read on the forward strand.
AGCTCCAGCCGCCGCCGGCCGCCGCGGCGCAGCGCCGCGTTCAGGCGGTCGTCGATCCGCGCCAGCGCGAGGATGGTGAGCCGGCCGTCGACCACGCCGCCGGTCTTCTCCGGGTCATACAGCGACCAGCAGTGCCACAGCCAGTCGTCGATCTCGCGCGCGGCGCCGCCCGGCTCGACCGACAGCGCGCCGTCGATGTACTCGGGGTGTGCGCGCAGGAGCGTCTGCGCGACGTCGGCCGCGGTCGCCGGCGTCGCTCCGAGTCCCGACGCGACGCCGCGCACCGACTCCGAGAAGCGCGAGAGCAGATCCGGCGCGGCCGCGGCCGTCATGGCGCGACACTACATAGGCGTGCTCAGCCGAGCGAGCGGCCGTACTGGCGCTCGTAGTACGCGCGGTACTCGCCCGAGCGGATCGGCTCCCACCAGGCGGCGTTGTCGCGGTACCAGTCGACGGTCAGCTTGAGGCCCTCGGCGAAGCGCACGCGCGCCTCCCACCCGAGCGCGCGCACCTTCTCGGACGCCAGCGAGTAGCGGCGGTCGTGGCCCGGGCGGTCGGTGACGTACTCGATCAACGACTCGTCGCGGCCCGTGTACTCGATGATCTTGTGCACGACGTCGAGGTTCGGCGCCTCGTCGGGGCCGCCGACGTTGTAGACCTCGCCGGGCACGCCGCGCTCGAGCACGGTCCCGATCCCGCGCGCGAAGTCCTCGACGTAGATCCAGTTGCGCACCTGCTGCCCGTCGCCGTAGACCGGCAGCTTGTCGCCGTGCAGCGCGTTGAGCACCATCAGCGGGATCAGCTTCTCCGGGTACTGGTACGGCCCGTAGTTGTTCGAGCCGCGGCAGATCAGCGCCTCGAGCCCGTACGTGTGCCGGTAGGACTGCACGAGCAGGTCGGCGCCGGCCTTGGACGCGCTGTACGGCGACGAGGGGCGCAGCGGCGATTCCTCGGTGAACGAGCCGGTCTCGATCGAGCCGTAGACCTCGTCGGTCGACACCTGCACATAGCGCAGCGACCGCTTGCGCGCCTCCTCGAGCAGGACGTACGTGCCCATCCCGTGCGTGGTGATAAACGCCTCCGGCTCGGCGATCGAGCGATCGACGTGCGTCTCGGCGGCGAAGTTGACGATCGCCTCGGCGCCTTCGGCGGCCTCGGCGACCGCCTCGGGGTCCTCGATCCCGCCGACGACCAGCTGCGCCTCGACGTCCTCGAGGTTCTCGCGCCGGCCGGCGTACGTGAGCTTGTCGAGCACCACGACCTCGTCGCCGTGGTCGCGGGTGCGGATGCGGACGAAGTTGGAGCCGATGAAGCCGGCTCCGCCGCACACGAGCAGCTTCATGCGTGGACCTTTCGGATCGCCAGGTGGGCGGCGAGGCCCTCCTGCCAGGGTGGGAGCGTGGGGTGATCGCGCCGGGTCGAGCCCAGCACGGAGAACGCGGGGCGCGGCGCGGGGCGCGGGAAGTCGGCGGTCGTGCACGGCGTGACGCGCACGGCGAGGCCCGCGCCCTCGAACGTCGCCGCCGCGAGCTCGTACCACGAGCAGCGCCCGCCGCCGGCGACGTGCAGCATGCCGTTCGGCCGCGCCTCGGCGATTTCGACGAGCGCGCGTGCGAGATGGCCGGTGTAGGTCGGGCAGCCGACCTGGTCCGCGACGACGTTGAGCTCGTCGCGCTCGGCGCCGAGGCGCAGCATCGTGTCGACGAAGTTCGGCCCGTGGGGTCCGAACAGCCACGCGGTGCGCACGATCGCGTGCGCGTGCGGCGAGGCGGCGGCGACCGCGCGCTCGCCGGCCAGCTTGGAGCGCCCGTAGGCGGTGCGCGGGCCGGTGGGGTCGGCCTCGACGTACGGCTCGCTCGCGTCGCCCGCGAACACGTAATCGGTCGAGACGTGCACCACGAAGGCGCCCGCCTCGGCAGCGGCCGCGGCGACGTGCCCGGCGCCTTCGTCGTTGATCGCGGTCGCCTGGGCCTCGGCGGCCTCGGCGCCGTCGACGTCGGTCCAGGCTGCGCAGTTGATCACGGCGTCCGGGCGGGCGTCGGCGATGACCGCGCGGACGGCGTCCGCGTCGGTGACGTCGAGCGACGCCCGGTTGAGCGCCACGACGTCGTGCGCGGCCGCGGCGGCCACGACGTCGGTGCCGAGCATGCCGCCTGAGCCTGTCACGAGAAGGCGCACGGCGCCTATGAATAGCGAATGGGGCCGGCCGCGCGAAGGGCGAGGGAGAGCTCGAAGCGGGCGTCGGGGTCGTCCAGGCGCTCGCCGAACAGGTCGCGCAACTGCTTGAGCCGGTAGCGGACGGTCTGCGGGTGGACGCCCAGCTCGCCGGCCACGGCCTGCACCTGCCCGGGACGGTCCAACCACGCGCGCAGCGTGGCCTGGAGCCGCTCGCGCGGCGCGGCGGCCAGGCTGTCCAGCGGCGCCAGCCGGGTGCGCGCGAGGTCGGATGCGAGCGCCGGCTCGGCGGCCAGCAGCAGGGCGGGCAGATGCTCGTCGGCGACGATCAGGCAAGACTCGCCGTCCGGCGGGGGTTGCGGCTGGCCGTCCGGGTGGGCGCCGCCCGTCGTGCGGACAGGCAGCCGGTACGCCGCGGCGGCGCGCCGGAGACTGGTCGCGGCGTCCGGCCACGCGACGGTCGGGCCGAGCGCGGCGCGCGCGCCGGCCAGAGCGGTCTCGAGCCCGCGCCGGCGACCCGGCCCGGCGGGGTCGGGCAGCATCACGACCGCGAGCCCGCCCACCGCCGCGCCGACCGCGCCCTCGCCGAGCCGGCGCGCGAACTGCGCCGCGCGCGCGTCGCTCTCGTCCTCGTTGGCGGCGTCGCCGATCACGATCGCGGCGACGCTGCGCGGCGGCGGCCAAGCAGCGGCCCGGGCCGCGTTGCGGACCGCTTCCTGCTCGGCCGGCGGCTCCTGGACGAGCAGTCGCACCAACCGCCGGCGTCGCCGCTGCGTCTCCCCCGCCGCGGCCGACTGTGCATCCGCGTAGCCCTCGACCGACTCGGCCGAGATCTCGTCGATATAGGCGAAGATCGCCTCGCCGAGGTCGTACAGCGCCTGTGGCGGCAGCCGCTCACGCGTCCCGGCCTCGACGAACCGCCGCCAGGCGAGCCGCGCGCCGACGCGGTAGGCGGCCAGCAGCGCGTCCAGCGAGCGGCCGGCGCGGAACTCGCCGCGACCGAGCTTGACGTACGTCTCGCGCGTGCTCGCGGCCTCGTGTACCTCGCCCGCGAGCAGGTCGACGAAGCGGCTGAGCGCCACCTGGATCGCGAACCGCGTAACCTCGCCGAACCGGCCCTCCATCGGGCGGGCGTAGTCGGGCACCTCTGCCGAGATCGCGGCGATGATGTCGTTCGCGAGACCCGGCAGCTCCGGGCGCAGCGCTTCTGCCGCCTCCGGCGTGAGGACGACCATTTGTGTCGAGGCTACAAGAACCGCTGTTAAGGAGTGTCGACGCATGCCAGAACTCCGGCCCCTCTAGCGGATAGACCTCCAAGACATGTCCAGGGCGCACCAGCTCTCCAACCTCACGGGCGTCTTCCTGCCCTTCGTCGGCGTCGTGCTCGCGATCGCGCTGCTCTGGGGCACGCTCGTGCACTGGTCCGCGCTGGCCGTGATGCTCGCGATGTATCTCCTCACCTGCCTCGGCGTGACGCTGGGCTTCCACCGGCTGCTGACGCACCGCTCGTTCCAGACGTACAAGTGGTTCCAGTACGCCGTCGCCGCGGTCGGCTCGATGTCCGTGCAGGGACCCGTGATGTCGTGGGTAGCCGATCACCGCAAGCACCACGCGCACACCGATCAGGAAGGCGATCCGCACACCCCGCACGGGCACGGCTCGGGCGTGCGCGGAGCGGTCGCGGGCCTCTGGTACGCGCATATGGGCTGGCTGTTCGAGCGGTCCGGCCAGGCCGAGCACTCGCGCTACGCGCGCGATCTGTTCGAGGACAAGGGGATGCGGTTCATCCACCGCGCGTTCGGCCTGTGGGTGTTCCTCGGCATCGCGATCCCCTTCGCGATCGGCTACGCGGTCGGCGGCACGCTCGGCATCGCGCTCGAAGTGGCGCTGTGGGCCGGGCCGGTGCGCATCTTCCTGCTGCACCACGTCACCTGGTCGATCAACTCGGTCTGCCACTTCTTCGGCAGCCGGCGGTTCGCCGTCGACGATCACTCGACCAACGTCTTCTGGCTCGCCCCGCTGTCGATGGGCGAGGCGTGGCATCACAACCACCACACGTTCCCGCGCTCGGCGTTCCACGGCCTGAAGGCCTGGGAGATCGATCCGACGGGCTGGGTGATCCGCGGGCTGCGGCGCGTCCGGCTCGCGTGGAACGTGGTCGAGATCACGCCCGAGCGTCAGGCCGAGAAGCTTGTCACCGCACAAACCCGCATGAACCCGCAGATCCGTGCTATAACCCGCACGGATGCTGACGGCTGAGCGCAGGCAGGCGATCCTCGGCAGGCTCGAGCGCGACGGGAAGGTCGTCGCCTCCGAGCTCGTCGCGTCGCTCGGCGTGTCCGACGACACCGTGCGCCGCGACCTGCGCGACCTCGCCGACCAGGGGCTGCTGCAGCGCGTCCACGGCGGCGCGCTCCCCGCCGCGCAGCCGACGGGCTCGTTCGCGCGCAGGCTGGAGATCGCGCGCGAGGAGAAGGCCGCGCTGGCGGACGCCGCGCTGCCGCTGCTGGAGGGCGCGCGGGTGATCGTGCTCGACGGCGGGACGACGTCGCTGGAGCTCGCCCGCCGGCTGCCCGGCGCCTACGACGGCACCGTGGTGACCAACTCGCCGCCGATCGCGACCGCGCTCGCGGGTCACCCGCGCGCCCAGGTCGTGCTGCTCGGCGGGCGGCTGCTCAAGCCGGCGCAGGTCACGGTCGGCGCCGCCGCGGTGGACGCGCTGCGCTCCGTGCGCGCCGACGTCTGCGTACTGGGCATCTGCTCGCTGCACCCGGAGGTCGGCGTGACCACGCTCGACCACGACGAGGCGTGCGTCAAGCGCGCGATGGTCGCGTCCGCGGGCGAGGTGATCGCGCTGGCCACGGCCGACAAGCTGCGCACCGCGAGCCCATGGGTGGTCGCGCCGCTGGCCGACGTCGACCATCTGGTCACCGACGGCGACGCAGAGCTCACGCACCCGTTCGCGGCGGCCGGGATCGACGTCGTAGTCGCATGACTCGCGCGGTGCGCTCGCATGCTTCGGCGGGAACTCGCCTGTGGGCTCGTTCCCGCGCCGCGACAACGCGGGGGGCCACGTGAGCCCGCGGACGGCGACGTTCCTCACCTTCGCCGTCAACGGCGCGATGATCGGCACCTGGGTCGCCCACATCCCGTGGCTGCAGGATCACCTGGGCGTCTCGAAGGCGACGATCGGGCTCTGCCTGCTCTGCATGGCCGCCGGCGCGCTCGTCTCGATGCCCTTGACCGGGCAGGTGCTCGACCGCCGCTCGTCGGGCTCGGTCACGCGCGCCGCCGCGCTGCTCTTCTGCCTCATGCTCCCGTTGCCGCTGCTTGCGAGCAGCGCGCCGATGCTCGGCGCGATCCTGTTCGTGTTCGGCGCCGTCAACGGCGCGATGGACGTATCGATGAACGCGCACGGCGTGGCGGTCGAGCGCGAGCTGCCCAAGCCGATCATGTCGTCGCTGCACGGCGGCTGGAGCGTCGGTGGGTTCTTCGCCTCGGGCCTCGCCGCGGTCGCCGGCTCGGCGGGCCTGGACCCGCGCGTGGAGAGCGTGATCGTCGGCGTCGCCCTGTGGTGCTTCGCGCTCTGGGTCACCGGACGGCTCGGGTCCGCTTCGGCCCATTCCGAGGAGGGCAGCGGCTTCGCGCTGCCGTCGCGAGCCGTCCTGCTGATCGGGCTGCTCTGCTTCCTGGCGATGATGACCGAGGGCGCGATCGGCGACTGGAGCGGCATCTACCTGCGCCACGACCTCGGCGCCAGCGCCGCCGCCGCCGCGACCGGGTTCACCGGCTTCTCGCTGGGGATGGCGATCGCGCGGCTCGGCGGCGACGTGCTCAACGAGCGCCTCGGCGCGGGCCCGCTGCTGCGCGGCGGGATGGGCCTGGTGGCGATCGCGCTCGGCGGCGTGCTCCTGATCGGCTCGGCCGTCCCCGCCGTCGTCGGCTTCGCCCTGTGCGGTCTCGGCATCGCCAACGCGGTGCCGCTGCTCTTCTCCGCCGCGGGCCGCCTCGACCCGCCGGGCCCGTCGCTGGCGGCCACCTTCACCGTCGGCTACACGGGCTTCATCGTCGGGCCGCCGGTGATCGGCTTCCTCGCCGACCGCGTCGGCCTGCCGGAGACGCTCGCGCTGCTCGTCGTGTCCGCCCTCGCGGTCGCCGCGCTCGGGGGCCGTGCAGTCCACACCGGCGACTCGGTCGAGGCCACCACCGCCCCGGCCCGCGCGTAGGCTCCGCACGCCATCAGACGGTTCGACGTGTCAGCGTGTGGCGCGATGGCACGCGGCGTCGGCGCCGATCCGTGGGACCCTGACCGCGACGGCGGGCCGGTGAACGGCGCGTCAGCGGGCGCGTGGCGCATCCGGCTGTCGCGGCCCACGCTGCCGCCGCTCGCGCGGTTCTCCGAGGCGGTGGCGGCGGTGTGGGAGAGCGGGATGCTGTCGAATCAGGGCCCGTTTGCGACGGCCTTCGAGCGCGCGTTCGCCGAGTACGGCAGCGTCGGTGCGCGCGTGCTGTGCGCCAGCAACGCCGATACGGCGCTGACGCTCATATTGCGGGCGTTGCAGCTTCCCGAGGGCTCTCGCGCGCTGCTGCCGTCGCTCGGGTTCCCGTCGTCGGTCCATGCCGTCGAGTGGAACGGACTTCAACCCTGTTTTGTCGATGTCGATGCCGGCGACTGGTGCCTGCATGCCGAGTCGCTCGACGGCCGGCTCGACGGCGTGTCCGTGATCGTCGCGACCCACCTGTTCGGCGTGCCGTGCGACGTGGCCGGGCTCGAGCGGGTGGCCGAGCGCAGCGGCGCGCGGCTCGTGTTCGACGCGGCGCAGGCGGCCGGCACCTGGGTGGGCGATCGGCACGTCACCGACTTCGGCGACGCGAGCGTGGTGAGTTTCAGCGCGACGAAGGTCGTCACCGGCGCGGAGGGCGCGATCGCGGTGCTGCGCTCCGACGCGGCGGCGGACCGGTTCGCGCGCCTGCGCCGCTACGGGCTCGACGAGCACGGCGTCAGCTGCGACCACGGGCTCAATGCCAAGCTGTCCGAGCTCAACGCGGTGCTCGCGTGCCTGACGCTGGAGACCCTCGACGCGCAGGTCGCGGGCCGTGAGCGGCTGATCGAGCGTTACCGCCACGGGCTCGCGGGCGTCGCGGGCGTGTCTTGGCAGGCGCAGCCACGGCCGGCGCGGCGGACGCCGACGTTCTTCGTGATCGCGATCGCCGAGGGCCGCGAGCGGGTACGCGCGGCGCTCGCGGAGCAGGGGATCGAATCGCGACCCTACTTTCCGCCGCTGCACTCGATGCCGCGCTTCGCCGCCACCCCGGCGGGGCCGCTGCCGGTCACGGAGCGGCTCGGCCGGAGCCTGCTCGCGCTGCCGCTCTACGGGGAGCTCGACGCGTCGGCGGTCGACGAGGTCTGTGAGGTCGTCGCGTCGACGCTCGGACGCTGCCACAGCGTCGACGGGAAGTAGTCCCACACGACGCGTTCGAGCAGCGCGAACCGCACACCCGCGCGCAGCATCCGGCGCAGCAGGAACACGTCGCCCGGCACGCCGAGCTGTGCGGCCACCAGCTCGCGCTCGAAAAGCCCCAGGCCGCGGTGGAGCAGCGCTCCCTGGAACCCGAAGCGGCCCTCGGTCGGCGGGAAGGCGATCACTTCCGTGCTCGCGCCCTGCGGCGGGTGCTGGGCGAAGCCGCCGTAAGCGACCTCGGCCCGCGATTCGCGGGCGAGCGCAAGCAACGAGGCCACGGCGTCCGGGCGCAGCGTGTCGTCGTCGTCGAAGTGCAGCAACCACGCGCCTCGAGCGCGGCGCGTCGCCTCGTTGCGCGCCATCGTGCTGCCGACAAGCCAGTGGCGCTCCCGATCGGGATGCGCCGTGATCCGCTGCGTGAGGTTCGCGTAGCGGACGCGGGGGTCGCCGATGCCGTCGATCGCGTCCGCGATCTCCGGCCCCGCCGCATCCCCGACCACGAGCACCTCGAGCCGCTCGTACGTCTGCGCGAGCACGGAGCGCAGCGAGCGCGCCAGCAGCTCCGGCCGGTCGCGCGTCGGCAGCGTGACCGACACGAGCGCGTCGGGCTCGTCGAAGGGCGCCGCGTAGTCGGGGGCGGCGCGCATGGCGTAGAGGCGTCGACGGTTGCCCGCGTCGTCGGAGACGACGGCCTGCAATATCGGCTCGACGCGCTCCTCCAGGCTCGCGCGCAGCGCCGCGGCGCTGGACACGGTCTGCGAGAGCAGCCCCCGCAGCTCCTCGTTCGCCAGCGCCAGCTGCTCGACCTGCGCCTCCAGGTGCGCCGTGCGTCCGGCAAGCGAGTCGAGCCGTTCGATGATCGCGCGGACGCGCCGGTCGACCGCGTGCTTGAGACGCCCGATCACGGCTCGTAGCGCCGCGCGGGCACGCCCTGGACGCGCGTGCCTTCGGGTACGTCGCGCAGCACCACCGCGCCGGCGGCGACGGTCGAGCCGGCACCGACCCGCGTGTGGTCGACGACCACCGCGCCCATGCCGACCGTGGTGTCCTCGCCGAGCGTCACGTTCCCCGCGATGTTGGCTCCCGGCAGCAGCGATACGAACGCGCCGACATGATCGTGGTGACCGACCAGCGCGCCGCGAGACACGAGCGCGTGCTCGCCCACCTCGGTGTACGCGCCGATCACGACGCCCGGCGCGACCACGCACCCGGGCCCGAGCGTCGCGGACGCCGCCACGTGCGACGTGGGGTGCACGACGGTGGCCGGCTCGCAGCCGGCTCGCGCGAGGGAGGACCAGTGCGCGCGGCGGCTCCCGCCGGCCGCGACGACCGCGCGAGCGCCCGGCGGCAGCGCGGCCGGCGCGACGACGAGATGCCCGCCGACGCGCGTCCCCGCCCGTGACGGGTCGACGAGCTCCACGAGCCCGGAGATCTCCCAGCCGGCATCGCTCGCCCACTCGGCGATCTCGACCGCCAACGACCCGGAGCCCGCGAGGTAGAGCTCACGCCGTGGACTGGCAGACTCACGCGCATCGCCGTCGGTTCCCACGTTCCGAATCCGCTCCGTCCCTACGAGCCGCTGATCATCAACGCCGCGTTGACCGGCATGGTCGCACGGCGATCGGACTCGCCGCACGTGCCGCTGACCGTCGAGGAGATCGTCGAGGACGGTGCGCGATGCGCCGCCCGCGGGGCGACGATGCTGCACCTCCATGCCCGCAGGGCCGGACGAGTCGCCGGCCTGGGAGCGCGCGGCGTTCCGCGAGATCGTGCTCGGCCTGCGGGAGCGCTGCCCGCGAGCGATCCTGTGCGTGACGACGAGCGGCCGAGCCGTGGCCGAGCTCGAGAGGCGGGCGGACGTGCTCGAGCTCGACGGCGATGCCCGCCCCGACATGGCGAGCCTCACCCTCGGCTCGCTGAACTTCCGCACCCAGGCAAGCGTCAACGCTCCCGACGTGATCGACGGCCTCGCCCGCGCGATGGGAGAGCGGGGCATCCGCCCGGAGCTCGAGGTGTTCGACACCGGCATGGCGTACCTCGCCCACGAGCTCCTGCACCGCGCGGTGATCGCGCCGCCGCTCTACGCCAATGTGCTGCTGGGCGGTCCGAACACCGCGCCCGCCACCGCAGGCGCCCTCGCCGCGCTCGCCGGTGCGCTCCCCGCCGGCACGACGTGGGGAGCGGCGGGGATCGGCGCGTTCCAGCTGAGCATGAACGCGATCGCGATCTTCGCCGGGGGTCACGTCCGCACCGGGCTCGAAGACAACCTGTGGCTGGACGCGGGACGGCGCCGTCTCGCGACCAACGCCGAGCTCGTCGACCGCGTCGTCTCACTCGCCCGCATCGCCGAGCGGCCGATCGCCACGCCAGAGCAGACGCGCGAGCGGCTGGGGTTTGCGTGAGCGACTTCGTGCTCCAGGTGGAGCTGGGCGGCCGGACCGTCGGCGTCGAGCGACGCGGCGAGGCGCTCGTGTTCGGCGATGCCCCGCTCGAGCGCTTCACGCCGAGCAGCCGCACGATCGGCGGACGCACGGTCGTGGCCGGGTGCCTGCCGCCGGGTGCGGAGCGGGTGGTGGTGATCGACGATCGCGGGGACGAGTTCGACGCGACGGCCGGCGACGGGGTGTACCTCGCCGTCGCCGGTGAGGCGGGGTTCTCGGAGCCGCTAGTGCGATTCACGGACGCGAGCGGCGCGCTCATCGCGCTGCCGCTGCCGGACGGGCCGCGCACGCGGGTCCAAGACGCGCCGGAGCCGTGTCCGGTGTGCGCGGCGGTCGCCTGGGCGATGGTCGCCAGCACGGTGCTCTGCGAGCGGTGCGGACACGTGGCCGGGCACGCGTACGACGGCTCGGGCGGGACGATCATGATCCAGGAAGGCGGCGGCGGCGACGAGGTCGCGCGGTCCGCGTTCGACGCGCGGGAGTACCTGCGAAGGCAGAAGGAGGCGCTCGCGGCGGTGCCGTTCCCGGTCTACGCGGTTCCAGGGCGAGCGGCATCGGCGGCCGGCCGCTACGGCGGGACCGGCGAGGTCCGCGTCGCTCACGACCCGCCCGTCGAGGACGACCGCGACTCGCGGTTGTCGGTTGCCACCGGAGTCCGCGGTGAGGCTCGCCTGCAGGAGCCGCGGGATGCGCTCGTCTCGCTGCTCGAAGAGGACTTCGACGACCGCGACCGCTCGCTGTCCGGTGCGCTGGTCGGGCTCACCCACCGCGAGCGCTCCGCGCGGCGCCGCGTCGCCCGCGCCGAGCCTGTAGCGCGCGCGCTCGTGATCGACGGGCAGCCCGAGCCATTCGAGTTCGTCGGCATCGGCGACGCATGGGTCGCTACGCGCGATCACGGCGACGTGCAGGTCATGGTGAGCGCCCGCGCGATCGACCCGGCCGACGTCGCGCTCGAGCCGCTCGTGGACCCCGCGAACGCGCAGGCCGGCACGCTCGGGGACGTCAAACGCGCAGCCGAGCGCGCCCGGCGCGACGCAGCCGGCGAGTTGCTCACGCGCGCCGAGGTCGAGCGGCTGATCGATCGCCACGCTCTCGCGGCGCACCGCGACAAGGTCCTCGCCGCGATCCGCCCCGGGTACTGGCTGCTGCCCGGCGATGCGCCGCGCACCCGGATCGGCGGCCTGCCGGACCTCGCCGCCGGCGAGCGGTGGCCGCACGGCGACGACGGCATCCCGTATACGTTCGTCGCTCAGATCGACTGCTCGGTACTGCCGCCGATGGTGAGCGAGTTCGCGCTACCGGAGTGGGGCCACGGCGACGCGCTCGTGCGGATCTTCGCCGCGCTCGACGCTCGCGTGCCCGAGCCCGGTCCGGCGGTCGCGCTGGCTTGCCCGGCGGACGCACCGGTCGCCCGCGCCGAGCTCCCGCCCCGGCCCGACCCGCTGCCGGTACACGCGTGGGAGCCCGACGACGACTCGCTGCGAGGGCTGCACGAGCTGCCGGTGCGGCTGGTGCCGTTCCTGAGCGCGCGTGTTGCCTGGTACGCGGACATTCCGGCGGAGGCGTCCGAGAGCTACGACGAGTTCGCGCGGCGGCTCGCGGCGGGCGGCGACGATCCACGCGATGGTCAGTGGCAGATCCCGCACCTGCTGGGCCACGGCGAGACGCTGCAGGGCGAGGACCCGGCCTCCACCGGCGAGTTCATGCATCCGGACCTCCCGCGCGGCGAGTGGTGCACGCTGATCAACATCCCGGACCACCAGGGCATGAGCTTCGGCGACGGCGGCGGGCTGGCGATCGTGATCCCGATCGCCGACCTGGCCGCGGGCCGCTACGACCGGCTCGTCACCGATCCGTCGATGTACTAGGTACCGTCCCGGCATACGGGTGGTCTCGACCGCTGCGTCGAGGCTGACGATCGCACGCTCGGGCCGGCTGCTGTACAACGCGGCGCCGGCGGACCCGATCTGCAACGACGGCTGCTGGCCGGGCGGCTCGCCGACCGCCGCTCAGTGCACGCGCGCTCGCGGGCCCGCTTCGTCCGCGTGGTGGACGCGGCGCTGCGTCGCCTGGGCTACCGCCCCGGGGGAGCTGGACGTGCGCCGCGTGTTCGCGATGGCGATGCTCGCCGAGGCGCACGCGCGGCGCGGCGAGTGTGACGGCGCGCAGCTACTCGAGCACGGCGTCCAGCAGCTCGCGGATCTCGGTCGCCGCGTCCTGGATCCGGGCCGCGAAGTCGCGCCGGTCGTGATCGGAGATCGGCCGGTCGGCGGCGAGCACCTCGGCGAACCCCGTCACGATCGTCAGCGGCGTGCGGAGGTCGTGCCGTAGCCGGCGGCGGGCCTCGCCGTCGAGCACGAGATCGTCGCTCATCAGCGCCCGGTCGTTCCCGTGGGCGGAGAGATGAACCCATCGCGCAGCGCGATCGCGATCGCGTGGACGCGGGTGTTGGCCTCGAGCTTGGACATCGCGTTGCGGATGTGGGTCTTGATCGTCTCCGGGGACAGGAAGAGTCGCTCGGCGACCTGCTCTCCCGTCAGGCCCTGCGCGAGCAGGTCCATGATCTCGCGTTCGCGCTTGGAGAGGACGCGCTGCGTCTGCGTCGCCTTGCGCGACAGCAGCGCCGGGTGCAGGCGCGGGTCCACGTACGTACCGCCCTCGGCGACGGTGCGCAGCGCCGTCTTGAGCTCGGTCGGCGTGCCCTCCTTGAGCGCGTAGCCGCGCGCGCCGGAGTCCAGTCCGCTGATCAGCAGGTCGACGTCGGCCGAGCCGGTGTAGAGCACGATCCGCCGCTCGGGGTCGGCGTCGACCAGGTCGGCGGTGAGCTTGATCCCGGAGCCCTCGCCGAGCCGGATGTCGACGATGGCGACGTCCGGCGCCAGCTTCTCGACGAGCGCGCGTCCCTCCTCCGCGGTGCCCGCGGTTCCGACCACCGACAGGCCCTCGCGATCGAGCAACAGCTCTAGGCCCTCTCGGAGAGCCTGGTGGTCCTCTACAAGGACGAGGCGGAGCGGCGTGTCGGGCGTGGCCATGGGGGTTACGGGAGTCCGGCTCAAGTGTGCGGAATTTCCGCACCTGACCAGGGTACGCCGCAGCAGGCACTCTAAGGTGTCGCGAAGTTTGGCGAAGGACACGGAAAAGCTGATCCGGCAGCTCTCGCTGATCTCCTACCTGATGGCTGAACGCCGTCCGGTCACCGCCACGGAGATCCGGCGCGACGTCGAGGGCTACTCAGACATGACCGAGGACGCGTTCGCCCGACGTTTCTATGCGGACCGCGCGGAGCTTGATGCACTCGGAATCCACCTTTCCGTCGACAAGCCCGCCGACGGCTTCAGCGAGCAGGAGAACTACTCGCTCGCGCCCGAGGCCTTCCACCTTCCGCCGATCGCCTTCACCGACGCCGAGCGCGCCGCGCTGCAGACCGCGCTGACCCTGCTCGACGGCGAGTTCGCGTACGCCGAGCCGCTGCGGCTTGCGCTGCAGCAGATCACCTGGGGCCGCCCGAGCACGCTGGGCTCGGAATCGCGCCAGACGATCGGCCTCGGCATCACCGCGTCGGCCGGCGGCGCGGAGCTCTCCGCCCGGCTGGCAAAGATCGACACCGCGATCTACCGCCGCAAGAGGATCGAGTTCGAGTACTACACGATGCAGCGCGGCGAGACCGCCAAGCGGGAGGTCGATCCGTACCACCTGCTGTTCGAGGGCGGGACCTTCTATCTCGTCGGATACGCGCGCGAGCGCGGGGCGGTGCGCGTGTTCCGGCTCTCGCGCATCCGCGGCAAGGTCGCCTATGCGACGAAGGCCGAGCACGACTTCCAGCGCCCGGCGGACTTCGACCCGCGCGAGTACGCCAGCCGCGTGCCGTGGCAACTCGGGGACACGATCGGCACCGCCGAGATCGAGATCGCGGAGGACATCGCCTGGTACGTCGAGCGCCAGTACGGCGCGTACGGGACGCTCGCGCCGGCCGAGGACGGCCGCCGCGTCTACCGCACCGACTACGCGATCCCGCGGCTGCTGATCGCCTGGGCGCTCGACTTCCGCGGGCGCATCCTCGGCCCGCCGGAGCTCGTCGACGAGGCCGCCCGCCGCGTCGAGTCGCTGATCGAGGCTCACCGCGGCGAGCCGGAGCCGCTGCGCGCGACGTCGCCGCCCGTCGCGGCGGAGGTGGAGACCAACGGCCGCTCGCGCGGATCGGACGCCGCGATCCGGCCCGAGCGCTTCGCGCGGCTGGTCACGCTCGCGACCGTCCTGATCTCGGCGGGACGCGCCGGCAGCCGGCTGTCGGTCGCCGAGGTGTGCGCGCAGCTGAACATCACGCCGCAGGAGCTGCGCGAGGACGTCTCGGTCCTCAACGTCGTCAATTTCGGCGGCGGCGCGTACGTGATCTATGCCGAGGTGCTGCCGACCGGCGAGATCGAGGTCGACCCGGAGCCGTACTCGGACACGTTCGACCGCCCGGCGCGGCTGCTGCCGATCGAGGGCCAGGCGCTGGTCGCGGCGATCGACTTCCTCAAGCTCGCGAGCGAGGAGCTGCGCTCGGCGCGCGGGAAGGTCGTGGCCGCGCTGGGGCGCGATCCGGTCGAGGAGGGGCTCCACATGGTCTCGCCGCTGGCCGAGGACAGCGTCACCCACACGGTCGAGCTCGCGGTGCACGAGATGCGCCTGCTGGAGATGGAGTACTGGACGCAGTCCGAGGACCGGTACTCGACGCGCGTGGTGGAGCCGTACGCGCTGATCAACGGCCGCGAGGGCTGGTGGTACGTCGCGGCGTGGGAGGGCACGCAGCTCAAGCACTTCCGGCTGGACCGCGTCAAGCGCGCGACGGCGCTCGAGGAGCGCTTCGAGCCGCGCGCCGGCCTGAACGCCGTCGCCGACGTCGGCGGATGGCCGCGAACCGGCACGGTCGGCGGCTCGCGCGTCGCGCACGTCCGCATCTCTCCCGAGCAGGCCCGCTGGGCACGCGAGCAGCGGACGGTGATCGCCGACCTCGACGACGGCGGGATCGTCGTCGAGATGACGTTCAAGGGCATCGAATTCCTGGTGCGCGAGGTGCTCAAGGAGGCCGGCGACGCCATCGTGCTCGAGCCCGCCGACGCGCGCGAGGCCGTGCTGACGGCCGCCGAGAAGCTCTTCGCCCGGGCATGAACCGGCGCGCCGCGATCGCGATGAGCGAGGCGGAGGTGGCCGCGTTCCTCGATCAGGGCCGCGTGCTCACGGTGGCGACGACCGGCCGCGACGGCTGGCCGCACCTGATGCCGCTCTGGTACGTGCTGCGAGACGGCGAGTGCTGGGCCTGGACGTACGCGAAGTCCCAGAAGGTGCGCAACCTCGAGCGCGACGCACGCTGCACGCTGCAGGTCGAGGCCGGCGACAGCTACGACCAGTTGCGCGGCGTGATGCTCAAGTGCGCCGCCGCGATCCACCGCGATCCCGAGCTGGTCGCCGGCGTGGGGACCGAGCTCGCTGCGCGCTACAGCGGCGGCGGGCACGTCACGCCCGCCCAGGCGGCCAAGCGGGTGGCGCTCCAGTTCGTGGTCAAGGAGATCGCCTCCTTCGACCACCGCAAGCTGGGACGGTAGCCTGAGCGCGCCATGGACCAGCTCAAGGGCCTGATCCTGTCGGGCGGCAAGGGCACGCGCCTGCGCCCGATCACCTACACGTCGGCGAAGCAACTCGTCCCGGTGGCCAACAAGCCCGTGCTGTTCTACGGGATCGAGGCGATGGCCGCCGCCGGGATCCGCGAGGTGGGGATCATCATCGCCCCCGAGACGGGCGGCGAGATCCGCGAGGCGGCGGGCGACGGCGAGCGCTTCGGCGTCCAGATCACCTACATCGAGCAGGACGCGCCGCTCGGGCTGGCGCACGCGGTGCTGACCGCGGAGCCGTTCCTGGGCAGCGACCCGTTCGTGATGTACCTGGGCGACAACCTGCTGCAGGGCGGCATCGACGACCTGGTGGCGGCCTTCCGCAGCGGGCAGCCCGAGGCGCTGATCCTGCTCACGCCGGTCCCCGACCCGCAGAACTACGGCGTGGCCGAGCTCGACGGCGACGGGCGCGTCGCGCGGCTCGTGGAGAAGCCGCCCGAGCCGGCGTCGGACCTCGCGCTGGTCGGCGTCTACATGTTCACGCCGCGCATCCACGAGGCCGCGAAGGCGATCCGGCCGTCCGGGCGCGGCGAGCTCGAGATCACCGACGCGATCCAGTGGCTGGTCGACGCCGAGCACACCGTCGAGTCGCACGTCGTCCGCGGCTGGTGGAAGGACACCGGGCGCCTGGACGACATGCTTGAGGCGAACCGGCTCGTGCTCGAGCGGATCGAGCGGCGCGTGGACGGCGAGCTCTCGGACTCGCAGATCGACGGCCGCGTGATCATCGAGCCGGGCGCGATCCTCGAGCGCAGCACCGTGCGCGGCCCGGCGATCGTCGGGGCCGGCGCGCGGCTCACCGACGCCTACATCGGCCCGTACACCGCGGTCGGCCGCCACTGCGTGGTGGAGTCCGCCGAGGTCGAGCACTCGATCCTGCTCGAGGGCTCGTCGGTGCGCGGCCTCGACGGGCGCATGGAGTCCTCGCTGCTCGGTCGCGACGTGCACATCGGGCGCAGCAAGCGCCAGCCGCGCGCGTACCGGTTCATGGTCGGCGACTCGTCCGAGATCGAGATCCTCTGAGCCGCCGACCCCGAGCGATGAGTTCGGCCGCCTCGCGTCGTCATACGGGCATGACGAAGATCTACACAGGCGCCAGTATGTCGCTTGACGGCTACATCTCCGGGCCGGAGGTGAGCGGGTTCGACCGCCTCTTCGCGTGGTATGAGGAGGGCGAGGTCGAGATCCCGACGCGCAAGCCCGACATGACGCACCGCGTGACGCCGGCGAGCGCCGAGGTCATCCGCACGATGATCGAGCAGACCGGAGTGTTCGTCGTCGGCAGGAAGCTGTTCGACATCACCAACGGCTGGGACGGCATGCACCCGTACGGCGTGCCGATCGTCGTCGTCACCCACAGCGTCCCCGAAGACTGGCCGCATCACGGCGACGCGCCGTTCACGTTCGTCACCGACGGGATCGAGCGCGCGCTCGAGGTGGCGAGCGAGGTCGCCGGAGACAAGAACATCGGCGTCAATGCGGGGACTATCGCCAGCCAGTGCCTCGACCTGCGCGTGCTCGACGAGGTCTGGCTGGGGCTCGTGCCGGTCGTGCTCGGCGCCGGCGACCCGTTCTTCACCGGGCTCGGCAACGCGCCGTTCGACCTCGAGGGCCCGCTCTCGATCGTGCCGAGCGGACGCGTGACCCACCTGCGCTACCGCGTCAAGTACGACTGACTACGCGGCCTGGCGGTCGCGCGAGGCGAACCAGGCCCCGGCGCCGAGCGCGCGGTCGTAGCCCGACCAGCGCGAGCCGTCGGGCAGCGCCTTCTCCAGCCGGTCGAACGAGCCGAGCCGGCCGCCCAGGTTGTCGATCATGTGCACGAGGGTCGCCTCGCGCGTGCACGGGACGACCGGCGAGCCGTGCTCGAGCTGGCCGTGGTGGCTGAGGATGATGTGCAGCACCGCGGCCGCCAGCTCGGGCGGGAAGCCGGGAATGTCCTCGATCACCCTCCGCACGCGGTAGTAGCCGAGCGGGATCTCGCCCTGCAGCTTTCCGAGGTCGGTCATGTCGATCGCCAGCGGGTCGGCCGTGTAGGCGTCGAGCTTGCCGATGTCGTGCAGCAGCGCCCCGGTGACCGCCACGTCGCGGTCCACGCCGCCGAAGGTCGCCGAGATCGCCGACACGCCCTGGGCGACGGTCAGCGAGTGCTCGAGCAACCCGTGCCGGTAGGCCTGGTGGTAGCGCTTGGCGGCCGGCGCGTCGCGGAACGCGCACCACGTCTCCGTGCCCGCGCCGAGCACGCGGTCGAGCAGCGCGCGCAGGTGCACGCACTGGACGGTGGCGATCAGCTCGCGCAGGTCGTCCTCCATCCGCTCGGCCGCGATCCGCGGACCGTCGAGGAGGTCCTCCAGCACGTACTCGTCGGTGCGCGCTTGCCGCAGCGCGTTCACGACCAGCCGCCCGCGCTCCACGCGCCCCGACACGCGCACGCACGCGCCCGGCTCGCACAGCGCAGCGTGCTCGGCCGAGACCACCGCGCCCACGCTGGCCGTGCGATCCGCCAGCGTGACGCGCCCGTCCGCGCGCTCGCGCACGAGCAGCACGAGGTCGATCTGCTGGCCTTCCGTGAGCTCGCGCACGTCCACGTCGCGAACCCTAGGTTCTCAGTCGGACGGTCCTAACCACCGTAGAACTTGATCGCGCGATCGGCGAGCGCACGCGTGTCGCGCTCGTTGGCGACCGCGTTGAACGCGATCGCGAAGAACGGGACCAGGCGGCCGGCGATGCGCCGGCCCGTGCGCTTGCCGACCATCTTCAGCAGCCGCGCGGCAAGCGCCTCGTCGCGCTGCAGCCGCGAGCCGACGTACGCCTCGGCCATCGTCGTGCCAATGCCGTCGAGCGCCGCGCGCGCGGACTGCGGGTCGGGATACAGGCCGGTGAGCACGAGCAGCTCGGCGGGGCGCATCGGGTCGCGCGGATCGAAGCCGTAGGCGGCGGCGACGTAGAAGACGAGCCGCGACTGGATCCAGGCGAGCCCGACGAGGTCCGGGATGAACGTGATGAAACCGCCGAAGCCGGTCGCCGCGCCCTCGATCCGCGCGAGCTGCGCATGCCGCGCCTTGGCCATCTTCGCCAGCGTCTTCGGATCGTTGCCGTAGACGCGCCCGCGGCGGCTCGCCCAGGCGTCGGCGGCGGGCGCGTGGCGCTCGCTCGCCGCGAGCGCGATCAGCTCGGGCGCGCGTACGGGATCGGCTCGCAGCCGCTCGAACAAGCCGGGCGGCGGCTCGCTTGTCCCCTCCTGGAGCTCGGCCAGCGCGTCACTCATGTATGTGCGCCAATCTAGACGGACCGGTCTGACGTGTTGTCAGGACGACCACACGACGGGGTACTGATAGACCTGTGCAACTGATCTTCGAGCATCGGTTGGAGCTTTCCGGGCACGTCACTCGGGCGCTGGAGCTTGAGGGCGACGGGCCCGGCATCGTCCTGCTCCACGGGTGGGGCGACTCGGCGGACACGTGGCGCCCGCTGCTGACCGAGCTCGGCGCGCGCGGCCGGCGCGCGATCGCCGTCGACCTGCCGGGCTTCGGCCAGGCTACGAAGCTCGCCCACGGTCCGCTGCTGCCGCAGCTCGACGCGTTCGCGGCCGAGTTGGTGCAGACGTGGGCGGACGGGGCGCCCGTGGTGGTCGCGGGGACCTCGCTCGGCGGCTGCGTCGCGCTGCGAATCGCCGAGCGCGGCGGCGAGCTGCCGCTGGCCGGGGTCGTCCCCGTCGCGCCGGCGGGTCTGGAGATGCCGGGCTGGTTCGACGCGATCGAGCGCGACCCGATCGTGCGCGCGCTGCTCGCTGCGCCGATCCCGGTTCCCGTCGCGCTCCTGCGCGAGCGGATGGCGATCTCGCACCCGCGCGACGCGCAGCGCGCCGTCGCCGACGTGTTCGCGTCGCCGCTGCCGCCCGAGCTCGCCAGCGCGCCGTTCGACATCGCCGGCATCGGCTGCCCGGTGCTGCTCGTGTGGGGCGCGCACGACCGCAAGCTCCCCCACACCGAGGCGAGGATCGTCCTCGGCCAGCTGCCGACCACGGACGTCGCGCTGATCGAGGGTTGCGGCCGCAGCCCGCAGCTGGAGGCGACCGGCCGGCTGCTCGAGCTGCTGCTGCCCTTCCCCGCGTCGTAGTCGATCCGACACGGCGTCCGGCTACGCTGATGCGTCAT
Source organism: uncultured Solirubrobacteraceae bacterium (assembly GCA_963837485.1). Taxonomy (GTDB): domain Bacteria; phylum Actinomycetota; class Thermoleophilia; order Solirubrobacterales; family Solirubrobacteraceae; genus Solirubrobacter. Next base: position 169,226 of record CAWINP010000015.1, read on the forward strand.
GCGCCGGACCGCGATCCTGACCCTGACCCTGTTCCTCGTGCTCGCTCCGGTCGCCGGCGCGCAGACGCCGACCCCACCGCCGCGCATCACCCAGGGCGTGAGCGCGGCGGGCGCCGACCTCTCGGGGCTGACGCTCGACGAGGCCGCGCAGCGGCTGTACACGACGTTCTCGGCGAAGGTCGGATCCCCGCTCTCGACGCACGTGGCGGGCCGCAAGTTCCTGCTCAAGATCGCCGACGTCAAGCTCGCGTTCGACGTCAACAAGTCCGCCCGCCGGGCGTACAACGCGGGCGTGGCGCCGCACTCCGGCGCGGTCGACGTGCCGCTCTACATCACCTACGACGCCGACGCGCTCGACGCCTATGCGAAGAAGGTGTCCGACACCGTGCACCGCGACGCGCGCGATGCGTCGGTGAAGATCGGGCTGGCGAAGATCACCAAGGTCGTCTCGCGCGACGGGCGCTCGCTCGACGCCGCCGCGCTCGCGAAGGCGATGGGCGCCGCCCTCGCGGATCCGCGCAAGCCGCGCGTCCAGCAGCCGAAGCTCAAGGTCGTCAAGCCGAAGGTCACGACCGGCAAGCTCGCGAGCACCTACGGGACGATCGTCACCGTCGACCGCGGCAACTTCAAGCTGCGGCTGTTCAAGCGGCTCAAGCTGTCCAAGACCTACCGCGTCGCGGTGGGTCAGCCCGCGTACCCGACGCCGACCGGCCGCTTCTCGATCGCCAACAAGGCCGTGAACCCGACCTGGAGCGTCCCGAACAGCCCGTGGGCGGGGGCATTGGCCAACGAGACGGTGCCCGGCGGCTCGTCGGCGAATCCGCTGAAGGCGCGCTGGATGGGCATCGTCAACGGCGTCGGCATCCACGGGACCGACCAGACGGGCTCGATCGGCACGCCCGCGTCGCACGGCTGCATCCGCATGACGGTGCCTGACGTGATCGATCTCTATCCGCGGGTTCCGGTCGGCACGGCCGTACTGATCGGAAACTAGCCTGGTGGCGCGTTGCCGCCAGCTCGGCGCGGGTAGGGTCGCGCCACGGTGCACATGACGCAGACGGAAGTCGAGCGCTTTGCGGAGCTGGCGCGCGAGCACGGCCGGCTCGGGCTCGACACCGAGTTCATGCCCGAGGGCCGCTATCGGCCGCTCCTGTGCCTGGTGCAGATCGCGGTCGGCGGCGAGATCGCCGTACTCGATCCGCTCGACGGCCTCGACCCGGCGCCGCTCGCCGAGGTGCTCGCCGACCCGGCCGTCGAGATCGTCCTTCACGCCGGCCGTCAGGACGTGGCGATCCTGCGGCGCGAGTGGCAGACGACGTTCACGCACGTCTTCGACACGCAGGTGGCCGCCGGGTTCGCCGGCTTCTCCGCCCAGGCCGGCTACAACGGCCTGCTCCACGACGTGCTGCGGATCCGGCTGCCGAAGACGGCGTCGTTCACCCGCTGGGACGCGCGCCCGCTGACCGAGGAGCAGCTCGCGTACGCGCGCGGCGACGTCGAGCACCTGATGGCCTTGGCCGACGACATCCAGGCGCGGCTGATCGATCGCGGCCGGCTCGACTGGGCGCGCGAGGAGTGCGTGGCGATCGCCGAGGCGACCGACGAGCGCGATCCGCTGGAGGTGTGGCGGCGGCTGCCGCGGGTGAGCGGGCTCGATCCGCGCGAGCGCGCGGTCGCGCGCGAGCTGGGCGCCTGGCGCGAGGGCGCGGCGGCGCGCGAGGACCGGCCGGTCGGCGCCATCCTGCGCGACCCGACGGTGGTCGAGCTGGCCAAGCGCCAGCCCGCCGGACGGCGCGAGCTGTCGCAGATCCGGGGCATCACGCCGGACGTCGTGCGCCGGCGCGGCGACGACATCGTGCACGCGATCGAGCGCGGCAAGCACGCCGAGCCGCTGCGGCTGGAGGAGGGCGACCGCGCGCCGTCCGAGGCGGTCGACGGGCCGACGATCGCGCTGGCGGAATCGCTCGTCCGCACGCGGGCGCAGGAGGCCGGGCTGGCCTACGAGCTGATCGCGGCGCGCGCCGACCTGTCGCCGGTGGTCGTGGCGGCGCGGCGCGGCGGGCCGGAGCCCGATGTTCGGACGCTGCAGGGCTGGCGGCGCGAGCTGGTCGGCGCCGAGCTGCTCGAGCTGCTCGCCGGACGGCGCCGGCTCGGCGTCGGCCCGGGCGGGCGCGTGTCGGTCAGCGAGGAATAGACGACCGCCGCGGCGCCCAGGGGAGAGGGGGTCCCAGGCGTCGCGGCGGCCAGTCGCGTAGGCGGCGGGGCGGTGGGAGGGGGCCCACCGCCTTTGAGTCGCCGGCCTTAGTGCGTGCTCTGGCCGGCCCACGCCATCAAGGCGAAGAGCGCGGCCGCCGCCATGGCCAGGAGGGTCGGGAGGGATGAGGTCAGGACGGCAAGCACGGTGACCATGTTGAGGCCGAACCTCAAGGCGGGGCTAATCGGCTCATCAAGCTCGGTTAAGACTTGGCGCTTCGTGTGAAAGGACACAATCAACTCCCATGTGGCTAGCCGTAGACCTCGGCAAGACGTCCTGCCGGGCCGCGATCGCGGGCGGCGAGAGCGTGGTCGTCGCAGGCGCGCCCGGGCTCGCGGCGACGGGCGGAGCGCGGGCCGCCGAGCGCGCGATCTTGGCCGCTGCCGGCGCGCTGGCGCTCGATCGCGTGGAGGAGGTCGTCGTCGGGGCGGCTGGGGCGCTCTCGGCGCCGGACGTCGCGCGCGAGCTCGGCGAGGCGCTGCTGCGGTCGCTGCCCGCCCAGCGGGTGGCGGTGACCAGCGACGCGGTGCTCGCTCACGCAGGCGCGCTGGGCGGCGAGCCCGGCGTCGTCCTGATCGCCGGCACCGGCGTCGTCGCGATCTCAATCGATGCGGACGGGACGCTGCGGACCTCCGACGGCTGGGGGCCGTGGCTCGGCGACGAGGGCGGAGGCGCGTGGATCGGCGCGTCCGGACTTCGGGCGGCGCTGCGCGCGCATGACGGCCGCGGGCCGTCGACGGCGCTGCTGGAGGCTGCCCGCGCGCGCTTCGGCGACCCGTCCGGCTGGCCCGCCCTCGCCCACGACGTCCGTACGCTCGCCGCGTTCGCGCCCGACGTAGCGGCCGCGCGCGGCGACGCGGCCGCGATGGCGATCATGAGCGTCGCCGCCGAGATGCTCGCCACTGCCGCGCGGGCCGCCGGTGAGGGCCCGGTCGCGTTCGTCGGCGGGTTGTCGGAGATCGACGAGCTACGCGAGCACCTCGAGCTCGTGCCGGTTCAGGGCGACGCGCTGTCGGGCGCGCAGCGGCTGACGGCGATCCACGAGGCGCACGTGATCCGGGTGGCGGGCGGCGCCGCGGCGGCCGGGATCGCCGCGGACGTCGACCGGCTTGCCACCGAGGCCGTGCGGCCGGGCCTCGACGACCTCGACGCGCGCCCGGTCGCCGACGTGGTCGCGCTCCTGGTCGCCGCCGAGGGCGAGGCGCACGGCGCCGTCGCCGCGGCCGTGCCCGCGATCGCGCGGGCGGCGGAGGCGATCACGGAGCGGCTGCAGCGCGGAGGGCGGCTGATCTACGCGGGCGCCGGCACCGCGGGCCGGCTCGGCGTGCTCGACGCCGCCGAGTGCGGTCCGACGTTCGGCACCGACCTCGTGCGCGCGGTCATCGCCGGCGGCGCGCCGGCGATGACCGAGCCCGTCGAGGGCGCCGAGGACGCGTTCGACCCGGCCGACCTCGCGGACCTGACCGCGGCGGACGCCGTCGTGGGCGTCAGCGCATCCGGGCGCACGCCGTACGTGCTCGGCGCGCTCGCGCACGCGCGCGCGACCGGGGCGCTGACCGTCGCGGTCGTCAGCAACCCGCGCAGCCGGGCGCAGGCCGACGTCCTGATCGAGGTCCTGACCGGCCCCGAGGTGCTCGCCGGGTCCACCCGCCTGACCGCCGGCACCGCCCAGAAGATCGTCCTCAACGCGCTCTCGACCGCGGTGATGATGCGCCTCGGCAAGGCCTACGGCGCCCGCATGGTCGACGTGCGGGCGACCAACGCCAAGCTGCGCCGCCGCGCGGTCCGGATCGTGCGCGACGCCGCCGGCGTCGACGAGCCCGCCGCCGAGGCGGCGCTGGCCGCGGCGGATGGGCACGCCAAGACGGCGATCGTCGCGCTGCTGGCGGGCGTGGACGCGCGCGAGGCGGCCGCGCGGCTCGCCCGGGCCGGGGGAAGGGTCCGGGACGCGCTGACGATCAGAACGCCGTGAAGCCGGCCGAGCTCAGGTCCGAGAGCCGGTAGGCGCCGAGCCCGAACGAGGAGAGCGTGTAGAGGTCGCCGCCGATCACCAGCGCGCGCTCGATCGGCGCGGCGTCGGGACGCGAGGACACATGGTGCTCGAGCCGCGCCCACTCGCTCAGCGGCGAGGCGCCCGCGTGCAGCGCCACGGCGCCGTTGAACCCGGAGCCGACGAACGGCACGACCGCGAGCCCGGTCTTCTTCCAGAACAGGAACGCGTGCGGGTCGGTCTCGAGCGGGCTGAACCCGTTCCCGAGCTCGAGCTGCGAGACCTGCTGCGGCGCGGCGAGGTTCGATACGTCGAACAGGGACGCCTTCACTGCCGCGCCCACGCGCCCGACGCCGAGCAGCAGATCGTCGGTGACCGGGTGCAGATAGGCGGAGTAGCCCGGCAGGTCGAGCCGGCCGCGCACCACAGGCGCCTGCGGGTTGGACAGGTCCAGCGCGAACAGCGGATCGCCGAGCTGCTGCTGGAACGTGACGACGTAGCCCTTGTCGCCCATGAAGCGCACGGCGTAGATCCGCTCGCGCGTGCCCAGGCCGCCGACCGCCCCGATCTTCTCCAGCTGCCTTCCGTTCTGGCGCAGCACGGTGACCGTGCTCGACGAATCCGCCATCCCTGCCCCCGGCACCCAGGGCGGCTGCTCGGTGCTCGCCACTCTCAGGTCTCCCTTGTACTGCGAGAGCGCGTACGAGTTCAGGATGAACCCGGGGACGGAGCCGCTGGCACGGTAGACCGTGCGCTCGGGGTCGGAGATGTCGAAGCGGTGGATCTCGGTCGTCACCGTGTCCGGAGCGACGGTGCCGGTCTCGATCGAGCGCACGAAGCGCCGGCTGGCCACGTAGAGGGAATCGTCGGACCCGTAGACGACCTGCGCGCCGGCCATCACGCCGTCGCGGTCGAGCGAGTACATGCCGCGGTCGAGGTCGACGGTCAGGATCGCCAGCACGTCGAGGCCGGAGAACTGCCGCGGTCGGGTGACCGCGTCACACGGTGCGAGGTCGCGCTTGAACGTGCGTCCCGACAGGCTGCTCTTGAGCACAGTGCGGCCGAGGAAGGCGCGCTTGCCGGCGGCGTCGGGCTCGGCGATCGGGTCCGGCGCCGAATCGATCACCAGCCGCGCGGTCGCGCCGTGCTGGCGCGCGTCGACGAAGCGGCCGGGGACGGTCATCGTGCGTGCGACCTTCGGCGTCGCCGGGTCGGACACGTCGACCTCGGTCACGATCGTCTGAGGCGCGTCGCCCTCCATCGCGACCGGTTCGACCGGCCGGGGCACCTGGCCGGTGAAGCCCTCCGACGCGATCACCAGCACGCGATCGCCGCGGACGAGCAGCTGCTGGCCCTGGCCTTCGAGCGCGAGCTTGCCGCGCACGATCGGCGTGCCGCCGGTGACGTCAATGACGCGCAGCATGCGGTCGGTCACCGCGAACACCCGCCGGCCGTCGGTCTTGACGACGTCGGGCTCGTCGACTCCGAGCTCCTGCACGTTGGTGCCGGAGAAGTCCTCCACGGTCCCTCCGACCGCGGTCCCGTCCACCGGCGCAGCCGTCGGTGCGACCGCCCCGTTGTCCTCGCGAGGCGCGGGGACCGGCGTCGTGACGATCGCGTCGATCGGACGCGGGACGCCTTGTGGCGCCACGCCGACGCCGCCGCCGGTGCGCTCGGCGCCCGCGCGCGCGAAGTCGACGAGCGCCTTGCAGCTGTCGAACGCCTTCAATCGCGGCGGCGCCGCTCCAGCGGACGGCACGACGATCAGACCCAGGCCCAGCGTGAGGACGGCGACGCGGCAGCGCATGAGCGCCAACCTAGCGGGCCATGTGCCTAATCGCACGCGCCCCGGTTCGCGAGGCGGGAGCGGTAGGACTGCATGTGCTCGTGCGTCCAGTCGCCGTGCGTCTGCGTTCGCAGTCGCGCGACGTGCTCGCGGTGGTACGGCGACGACAGGCTCTCGCTGTGGCCGATCACATTGCCGACGCCGATCGAGTACCGGCAGCGCAGCCAGCGGGTCAGCCGCAGCGACGCCGCCATCTGGCGGGCGTTGTGGATCACGTCGTCGTCGCTGGTACCGACGTGCTCGATCCCGAACGCCGTGTAGTTGAGCCCGACTGTGTGCCGGCACATGATCGAGAGCGGGACCAGCTGGTAGATCGTGCCGTCGCGATCGATCACGAAGTGCGAGCACAGACCCGGCAGCTCGTGCAGCTCGGTGTCCGGCCGGTCGGGCGCGAACGTGTTGAAGACGGCCGAGAACGTGCTCGTGACGGTGACGTGCTCGACGATCACGTTCGGGTTCTTCAGGCGGTACGTGTCCAGGCCGTAGTGGCGCTGCGCATAGGCGGCGGTCTCGCGCTTTCGCTTGGCCGGGAAGGGGATCGGCTTGGAGACGATCGTCGGCTTCGGGACTGCGGCCTCGGCGGCCGGCGCGCACAGCAGCGCGAGCGCCGCGAGCAGCAGGATTCGTTGCGCCACGCCCACCACCTTGACACGCGCGGATGGCATCAGGGAGGGTGGGGCGGCCGCCCGTGCACGCTTCGCAAGTCATCGGCATCTGCATCATCGGTGGCTACTGGGCCGTGCTGATCGCGACCCGGTGGATGTTCATCGCGCGCCCCAACCGGCGCTTCACGCTGGCCCGGATCGATGACGCGCAGTTCCACCTCGAGGACGACGACGCGCCGCCGTCGCTGCTGGACGAGGCGCGGGCGATCGCCACCGGCGACCTGATGCTCGGCGAGCCGATCTGGCTGCGCCACCGCCGGGGCCGCGAGCACCCGGACGAGGCGCCGGCCGTGCGCGCGCTCAAGCGCTGGGCGGAGCGCCTCAGCGGCCCGCTGATCTGGAACGGCTCGCGCGACCTCGTCGCCTGGGACCTGGTGCACCGTGTCGAGGCCGATGCGGGCGGGCGCCTCACCGGCCCCGCGCTGGTCGCCCGGCTGATGAAGGCGCAGAGCCAGCTCGACGACCTTCCGGAGCGCAAGCGCGTCTACTGGAGCCTGGTCCTGAACGACCTGCTGCAAGGCAGCCCGCACACCAAGCTGCGCAACGAGGAGGTCGCCCAGGCGATCCTCCACAACCTGCTGACCGAGCTCTACGACGCGCGCGACACGAAGTTCACGAACCTCGCGACGCAGCAGAACAAGGTGACCTGGATGGTCTTCACCGGCCTGGCGATCATGGCCGCGCTCGTGTCGCAGGGCTACGAGGACCTGCTGATGGCCGGCGCCGTCGGCGGCATCCTCAGCCGCCTCCAGCGCGAGCTCGACCGCCGCGACGTCCCGAGCGACTACGGGCTCTCGTGGTCGGTGCTGTTCCTCTCGCCGGTCTCGGGCGCGCTCTCGGCCTGGGCCGGCCTGCTGCTGCTGCAGGCGCTACAGCAGGTCAACGTGTTCGACCTGTCCACTCTGCTGCCGGCGAACACGGACCTCACGAACCCGACCGGAGCCATCCTGGGCGTGGCGATCGTGTTCGGCTTCACGGAGCGGCTGCTCGACCGCATCGTGCGCCAGGCGACCGAGGAGATCGGGACCAAGGCCCAGCAGGCCAAAGCGGTCGAGGTGCAGCCCGAGCCGCCGCCCGCCACCCGGGTCACCGCGCCTACGGCATAGCGCGCTCCGCGGCGATGGCGCCGCGCAGCAGCTCGATCGCGCGCTCGCGCGTGATCACGCCCGCGAGCCAGCGCGCGCTCAGCCCGTCGACCAGCGCGGTCAGCCGCTCGGCGCTCTCGCGCGAGCCGATGGCGCCGGCCACGAGATCCGTCCACGTCTCGCTGGCGGAGCGCAGCCCGTCGCGCAGCGCCGGCTCGAACACCGCCGACGCGAGCACCTCGCCCCACACGACCGACGTGTCGTGCGCGCTCTCGTCGAGCTCGGCCAGCAACATCGACTCGGCGCTCGCGCCCGCCTTGCGCGCGGCCCGCTCGTTCGCGTGGTCGAGCGTCGCCTGCACGAGCCCGTTGCGATTGACGAAGTAGTAGTAGATCAGCGAGACGGCGACGCCCGCCTCTGCCGCCACCTGCTCGACTCGCAGCCCGCGCACGCCGCGGCGCGCGATCACGGCGATCGCCGCGTCGAGGATCGCCTGCCTGCGGTCGCTGGGCACTGGACGCCAAGCCTAGCCGCCGGCGTCGCGGGCTCGGCGGCCGCTCAGCGGGTTAGTAGCGGACCGACGCGTTCGAGGATTCGCTGCGGTGCTTGCGCGCGCAGGGGCGCTCGCCGCTCCACGCGGCGTCGGACTGCACGGCGTGCACGCGCAGCTTCGCCGCGGCCGGCGTGGGCGCCTGGTCGTCGGAGCTGGTCAGCGCCCAGGCTCCCGCCGCCATCGCGCCCGCGGTGAGCGCGGCGGCGATGATCGAGAGCGCCCAGCGGGTCGCGCGGCGCGGGCCGCGCGGCTCGGGCTCCTCGATCATGTGGAGCTCGACGTCGTCGAAGCGATCAGGCTCCATATGGTGAGAGTATCGCTCTCAGCCGGATCTGGCGAGCCTCTCAGGTCCGCGTGGGTACCGGTTCCGGCGACTCGGCGCGATCGGCAGCGTGGCGGGGCCGGCGCGATTCGCACGCCGGAGAGGGGGTGCCCCACGTTTCTCAACTGTGGGTTGAGTTTTGTAGGTCACCCCCAGCTCGCAAGCTTCTCCCGCTCCGATCACGGGGCGCCCGTCGCGATCGGGGCCTACGCGGCGAACACGGAGCCGAGCGCGTCGAGCGTCGCCGCGAACGCGTGCTCCGGCGGCGCCGCGTAGCCGACCACGAGGCCCTCGAACCGGCGCTCGCGGTGCCAGTACGGGCCGAGCGGCTCCAGGGCGAGCGCGTGCCTGGCGGCGCGGGCCAGAACCTCCTCCTCCGACGCGACCTCGACCACCACGTGCAGCCCGGCGGCGATGCCGAGCGCGCGGCGGTCGCCGAGCCGCGCGAGCAGTGCGTCGCGCCGGCGCCGGTAGCGCTGGCGCATGCGCCGGACGTGCCGGTCATAGGCGCCGCCGGACAGCAGCTCGGCGAGCGCGAGCTGCTCCAGCGCGGGCGCGACGCCCGCCAGGCGCTTGGCCGCGAGCACGGGCGCGAGCAGCCGCTGCGGGACCACGAGCCAGCCGAGCCGCAGCGCCGGCGCGAGCGTCTTGCTCGCGGTGCCCGCGTAGACGACGTGCTCGGGATCGAGCCCCTGCAGCGCGCCGGTGGTCTGGCGGTCGTAGCGGAACTCGCCGTCGTAGTCGTCCTCGATCACCACGGCGCCGCGCTCGCGGGCCCAGGCCACGAAGGCCGAGCGCCGCTCGGGCGCGAGCGTTCCGCCGAGCGGGAACTGATGCGCCGGCGTGAGGTGCACGGCGGCGACGCCGGGCGGGACGTCGGGACGCGCGCCGCGCTCGTCGACCTCCAGCCGCGCGACGCGGATGCCCGCCGCGTGCACGATGTCGCGGTGGGCGAGCAGGCACGGGTCCTCCATCGCCAGCGCCCCGATCCCGCGAAGCGCGCGGCACAGGAGCGCGAGCCCCTCGGTGAACCCGGCACAGATCACGATCCGCTCGGGGTCGGCCAGCACACCGCGCGCACGGCCGAGATAGCGCGCGAGCGCGTCGCGAAGCTCCGGCCGCCCCCGCGGATCGCCGGGACCCAGCGCCGCGTCCGGGGCCGAGTTGAGCGCGCGCCGGAGCGAGGAGACCCAGGCCGAGCGCGGGAACGCGCTCACGTCGGGCAGTCCGGGCCGGAGCGTCAGGCGCGGCTCGGCGGCCGGGTGCGCGCCGGGCGCCGAGTCAGGCCCGGGCGCCGAGCCAGGGCCGGGCACCGCGCGGGGCGCGCCGGATTCGCCGAGGACCGCGACCGTCGCCGCGTCCGCCCGCGCCGCGCGCTCGTCAACGGCCGCGCCCGGCCCCGGCGCCGGCGCGCAACCGGCCGCCTCCGGCCGTCCCGCATGCTCCGCAACGACCGCTCCCGGCGCGTTCAACTCCAGCGCGCGCAGACCCTCGGCCACGCGCGTCGGCGCGCCGGGCCGGGACCGGAGGTAGCCCTCGGTCGCGAGCTGGGCGTACGCCTCCGCCACCGTTCCGCGTGCGAGCCCGAGGTCGTGGGCGAGCGCGCGGGTGGACGGGATGCGGTCGCCGGGGCGCAGGCGGCCGTAGCGGATTGCTTCGCGGACGGCGCGCTCGAGCGCCACGCGGCGGCCGCCGCCCGCCAGCAGGTCGATGTGGAAATCAAGCGAACTGGCCCAATCTTCTGACACGAAAGCGGCCCTTCAGAGTGGCTCGGTTGCAGCCTACTGTCAGGTGCATGGCTACGACCACCCCGCGCGTCGACATCAATGCCGACGCCCCCGACCTCTACAGGGCCTACAACCACCTCGACAACACGACGGGTCGCTCGTCGCTCGATCCGGCGCTCGCGTTGCTCGTCTACATCCGCGCCTCCCAGATCAACGGCTGCGCGTACTGCGTCGACTCGCACACCCAGGACGCGCTGGCCGCCGGAGAGAGCGACCGGCGGCTGTACGCGACCGCCGTGTGGCGCGAGTCCCCGCTGTTCAGCGAGCGCGAGCGCGCCGCGTTTGCGCTCACCGAGGCGGTCACGCTGATCGCCGAGCGCGACGTGGACGCCGCCTACGACGCCGCCGCGGAGCACTTCCCTCCGGACGAGCTGGCGGCGCTGCTCTACGCGATCGTGACGATCAACGGCTGGAACCGGCTCGCGGTCTCCACGCACATGGTCTTCGAGCCTTGACAACCCGGGAACCGGCTGGCACGGTGCTGGAACCGGTTCCAGTTGGGAAGGCGAGGAGATGGGGATGAGCACGCTCCTTCGGGGCGCGGCGGCGCTTGCCGCCGCGCTCTTGCTGGCGCTGCCGGCGGCGGCGCGCGCACACGGTGACGACGGCGGCGGGCATAGCCTGCGCGCCCCGCTCACGGGCGAGAGCTTCTACTTCGTGATGGCCGATCGGTTCGAGAACGGCACCACGGGCAACGACCTCGGCGGGCTGCCGGCCGACCGGCTCGTGTCAGGTTTCGACCCCGCCGCCAAGGGCTTCTACCACGGCGGCGACCTGGCCGGGATCCGGCAGCGGCTGCGCTACATCAAGGGCCTCGGGACGACCGCGATCTGGCTCACGCCGAGCTTCAAGAACCGCGCGGTGCAGCCGGAGGACGGGCCGTCGGCCGGTTACCACGGCTACTGGATCACCGACTTCACGCAGATCGACCCGCACCTTGGCACCAACGCCGACCTCGCCGCGCTGATCCGCGACGCGCACGCGCTGGGGATGAAGGTCTTCTTCGACATCATCACCAATCACACCGCGGACGTCATCGACTACGAGGGCGCGCACCGTCCCGCCTACGTCTCCAAGGACCAGGCGCCCTACCGGACGGCGTCGGGCACGCCGTTCGACGACCGCGACTTCGCCGGCGGGAGCGCGTTCCCGCCGCTCAGCGCGGCGACGAGCTTCCCATTCAAGCCGTTCGTCCCGGCCGGCCTGCCCGCCAAGGTCCCGGCGTGGCTGAACGACGTGACGAACTACCACAACCGCGGCAACACGACCTTCACTGGCGAGAACTCGCTCTACGGCGACTTCTTCGGGCTCGACGACCTGTTCACGGAGAAGCCCCAGGTCGTGCAGGGCATGATCGACATCTACGAGACCTGGATCCGGGACTTCGGCGTCGACGGCTTCCGGATCGACACGATGAAGCACGTCAACGACGAGTTCTGGCGGCAGTTCGGGCCCGACGTCCTCGCCTACGCCCGCGCGCACGGCAAGCGCGAGTTCTTCATGTTCGGCGAGGTCTTCGACACGTCGCGGCCGTTCACGTCGCACTTCACGACGCACGACCGCCAGCAGGCGGTGCTCGACTTCCCGTTCCAGGCCGCGGCGCAGGGCTTCGCAGCCGGCTCGCGCCCGACCGACGAGCTGCGCGACCTCTTCGCGGCCGACGACTGGTACACCGACGCCGACTCGAACGTCTACCAGCTGCCCACGTTTCTCGGCAACCACGACATGGGCCGGATGGGCCACTTCATCGATGTCGCCAATCCCGGCGCATCCCAAGGCGAGCGTCTCGCCCGCGACGTGCTGGCGCACCAGCTGATGTACCTCTCGCGTGGCAACCCGGTCATCTACTACGGCGACGAGCAGGGCTTCACCGGCGACGGCGGCGACCAGGACGCGCGCCAGGACATGTTCCCGAGCAAGGTCGCCTCCTACAACGACGACGACCTGATCGGCACCGACGCGACCACGGCGGACGCGAACTTCGACACCAACCACCCGCTCTACCGCGCGATCGCCGGCCTCAACGCGCTCACCACGCGCTATCCGGCGCTGCGCGACGGCGCGATGCAGCCGCGCTGGTCGTCGGCCGCGCCCGGCATCTTCGCGTTCTCGCGCCTGGACCGCGGCGACCGGCGCGAGTTCGTCGTCGCGCTCAACAACGCCGAGACCGCGACGACCGCGGCGGTGCCGACCTACATGGAGCACACGAAGTTCGAGCTCGTGTACGGCTCGGGCGCGCGGAGCGTCCGCTCGGGCCGCGACAACCGGCTGAGCGTCACCGTGGGCCCGCTCTCGGCGGTCGTCTACCGCGCCAAGCAGCCGCTGTCGCACGGCCACGGCGCGCCGCCGATCTCGCTGCGCGACCCGGGCGACCAGCTGCGCGACCGCGCCGAGATCCGCGCCGACGTGGGCGGCGACGGCTTCAACGAGGTGACGTTCTACGCCCGCGCCGGGTGGGGCGGCTGGACGCCGGTCGGGACCGACGACAACGCGCCCTACCGCGTCTTCCACGACGTGTCGGACTTCGCGCCGGGAACGCGCATCGCCTACAAGGCGGTCGTCGGCGACCGCGCGACCGCCGTGCGGACCGGCACGGTGGCGCCGCCGGCGATCGCGCTCGAGGCGCCCAACGACGGCGGCCGCGTGCGCGGGAAGGTCGAGGTGCGCGCGACGGCGACGCCCGACCGGAGCACCTACTCGGCCACGTTCCTGCGCTCGGTGAACGGCGGCGCCTGGACGGCGATCGGCACCGACGCCTCGCAGCCGGTCTACACCGCGTTCGACGACACGACCGGACTCGCCGACGGCAGCGTCGTCACCTACAAGGCGGTGCTGACCTACGCGCCCGGCCGGACGACCGAGAGCGCGCCGCGCAGCGTGACCGTGGCCGCCGCCCCGGTGGCCAACGCGATCGTGCACTACCGGCGCCCGGCCGGCGACTACGCCGACTGGGGCCTGCACCTATGGGGAGACGCCGTCGACCCGGCGGTGCTCGCGACGGTGAGCTGGGACAAGCCGTACCAGCGCACGGGCGCGGACGCGTTCGGCGCCGTCTACTCGATCCCGCTCAAGGACGACACGCAGGCGGTCAACTTCATCATGCACCGGCCGTCCGGGGACACGGTGCCCGACACGCGCGAGCCGGGCGGCGACCGCAGCTTCGTGCCGCTCGAGCACCCCGAGATCTGGCTCGTGCAGGGCGACCCGGCGGTCTACTTCAGTCCGCCGGGTCAGTAGCGCCCGGACAGGTAGTCCCATGCGCGCCTGAGCTTGTCGCCGAAGGCAGTCCCCTCGGCGTCCTCGGGCTCGGCGCGCATGGTCGCCGCGTTCTCGGACGGCTCGGGAAGCGACTCCGCCTCGCGCTCGCCGAGCGTGAGCAGGACGCCGTGCTCGTAGATCCGGTCGACCAGCGGAGCGTCCACGAAGCGCCAGCCGCCCGGCCCCCCGCGGCGATCGATGATCAGCCCGTCGAAGACGTCGGCGTTCGCGTCGGCGAGGACGTGCTCCACGACGCCGATGCGCGCGCCGCCGGCCGCGTACACCGGGGTGCCCTCGGTGAGCGTGAGATATGAGATCGGGTCGCCAAGCTCCATGATCGCTCACCGTACCTCCCGGTTGAGGGTCTCGGCCACCTTGAACAGGTCGCCGCGGCGGTAGAAGTCGACCGCGAGCAGGTTCGGCACGTGATGGCGGATGCGCTCGCACTCGTGCGCACGGGCGAGCAGCGGACCGTACGCGTTGACCTCGGCGGCCTGGGACGGACGCGGGATCGGGTCGGTCGTGATCCAGTGGTTGATCAGGAACAGCGGGGCGTCGTCCGGCCCGCGGTTGGGAGCGCAGCTCGCGGGCAGCGCGGCGGGGCTCGTGAGCTGGGCGGGGGTCCCGAACGAGAACGGCGTCTCCTGCGTCAGCGTCTCGTACGCGAGCCGGTACCACGGCGCGGCGCCCGCGTGGTTCTCGGCCATGACGACCAGCCGCGTCCCCGCGTCGATCATCTCCGCGAGCGTCGTGTCCATCGACCCGGCGAACGTGTACGGGGCCAGGCCGGCGTCCCCGATCGCGCGGACGAAGTCTTTAGGCGTCACGTAGTCCTGATTGATGACGACGAGGATCTCGTCCGGGTGCGTGACGAGGAAGTCGTGGATCTCCTTCAGCCCGTCCGCGAGCGGCGTCGCGCCCAGCTCGCAGAACGTGTGGCAGAGATACATCCCGCGCTCGCCCTCGCCGCGGAAGCCGGCGCGCTCGCGCAGTCGCAGGGCCGCCTCCACGCTGGACTCGCTGACGCCGTCCTGGCTCTTGAGCTGGGTGATCGTCGACTCGTCGGCGAAGTCCGTGCGCACGCGGCCGTTGGGCAGCCGGTCGGCGTAGTGCGTATCGATCAGCAGGCCGCGGATGCCGTCGGCGAGCTGCGGGCCGATCCCCGCGTCCTGCTGGGACGAGAACCAGCCCGGGAGCGGCGCCGACATCGAGTTGTGCGTGGCGGGCAGGACGACCTCGTCGAGCGGGCGGTCGCACAACTCGGCGCTGCCGTTGCAGCGCCCGGACGCGACCTCCGGCACGGACGTGCCACCGGACGCCACGAACGCGCCCGCGCTGCCGGCCACGAGGATCGCGGCGAGCGCGGCGACGATCGCGATCCGAGCGCCCCTGCCGCTCGGCGCGTGCGCTTCCTCGGGCCGGTAGATCGCGCGCAGCGCGGCCTCGAGCCCCTTGTAGGCGACGTACACCCCGGCGACGATCGCCGCCGCCTGCACGACGGTCAGCGGCTGCGTGATCACCAGCACGCCGGCCACGATCAGCGCGCCGGCGCGAACGAGCTTGCCGGCCGTCGTCCTCGGCTCCCGCGTCGCCCGCCGCCAGACGGCCGCGATGCGGGCCTCGAGCTCGATCGGCCGGATCAGCGACGCCGCGGCGGCGGCGATGACGCAGCCTGAGGCGGCCAGGACCCAGCCGAACGTGCGCAGGTCGCCGAGGAACGCGCGCCACACCGCGGCCGCGGCGGCGCGGTCGTCCGGGTCCGCCACGCCCGCCAGCACGATCTCCCGCACGGCGAGGTACGCGATCACGATGACCACGCCGGCGGCCGCCGTGGCGAACCCGAGCCGCGACACGGCCTCGCGCCGGTCCGGCGCCAGCCAGATCGCGGCGGCGGCGCAGGCGAGCGTGAGCGCCGCCAGCAGCCAGGCGATGACCTTGACGCGGTGAGCGAGCCGGACGAGGTCTCCGGTCGTGCTGCCGATCCGCTCGCGCGTGACCACGATGCCGCGCTCCTGCTCGAGCTTTCGCGCAAGGTCGGGGCGGACGGTCTCCAGCGCCGCGCCGGCCACGGTGCCGACGTCGGCGAGCGTCAGCGTGATCGTGTCCTGGTCGTGCTGGAACACGGCGCGGTGTGCGTCGGCCGCCGCGCGGTGGAACAGGCTCGAGAACGCGCTGCCGCCCACGATCCCGGAGACGGAGGAGACGATCAGCGGCCGCGCGCTCTGGAGGTCCGGCTCGTTCTTGAGCACCAGCCCGTCCGTCACCCGCTCGCCGACCAGGTCCCGGACGGCGGGATCGCGCAGCGCGGCCGTCGCCCGGTCGGCGAACTGGCCGGAGTCCAGCAGCGCGCGCTGCGCGTAGCCCGCCAGCGCAGCGCCGACGAGCAGGATCGATGCGACCACGGTGAGCGCTGTGGCCGCGGTGCGCCGACTCATCGGCGCGAACCGTACCTACCCGGCGATCAGCCCGCAGGTCGCGTTGACGATGCCGGAGGTGATCGCGCCCGCGCGGTCGGAGGCGAGGAACGTCGCGGTCTCGGCGATGTGGGCGACCTCCGGCGTGCGCTTGAGCATCGTGGCCTGCGCGATGCCCGCGTCGATCGCGTCGACGTCGACGAGCGACGGGTCGATGCCGGCGACCTTGGCGACCTTCTCCGGGTCGAGCGTGCCGTGCACGCCGGCCGTGTGGATGCCGACCACGCGGACCCCGCGCGGGCCGAGCTCCGCGGCCAGGTAGCGGTGCAGCGCCTCGACCGCGGCGTCGGCCGGACCGGTGTTGCCCATTCCGGGCTGCGCGCCGCGCGAGGAGCCGCTGGTGAGATGCAGGATCACGCTCGCACCGTTTCGCGCGGCGGCCCGGGCGGTGAGAAACGACGTGGTGACGCCGGTGGTGATCGCTCCGAGCACGCGCGAGAGCGACATGTCCACAAGCGGCGTGCCCTGGTCGTCGCCGCGTGTGGTCAGGTTGAACGAGATGTCGACGTGTCCGACCTGGCCGGCATGCGCATCGACGGCCGCCTCGTCGGTGGCGTCCAGCACGGCGACATGCGCGCGAGCGCCGATCTGCGCCGCCACGGCCTCGAGCGGCTCGCGCGTGCGCCCGACGAGGTGGACCGTCGCGCCTTCGCGCGCGAACGCCTTCGCAGTCGCCGACCCGAGCGCGCCGCCGGCGCCGTAGATGATGGCGATCCTGTCTTCGAGTAGACCGTTCATGCGCCGTGTAACGACACGGCGCGTGGCACTCATCGGTCGTCGGTGATGAATTCGACCGACTCGGCGTTGAGCGTCCAGCTGTCGACGGGCTCGCCGTTGTGGCCGCTCTCCTGGAAGGACGAGACCAGCGCCTTGTGGAGCTTCACTCGCAGCTTCTCGCCGATCAGCAACTCGGCCTCGAAGGCGTCGCCGCGCTGGCTGGCGAGCATGAGCCGCTGCGAGAACTCGCCCATCCTCGACATCAGGGTGACTTCCATCGTCGTGATGGGCCTCTCGCGCGAGCCTCCCCGCTGCCGCTCCGGCATGCCGACGGCGAGCAGCGGAATCGTCCCGAGCCCGTCGACGACGGCGATGCCTTGCGCCGGCGCGGGCGCCTGCTTCGGCGCCGCCTCGCGCGCGAGCATCCGCGCCACGGCGTGGTTGCCGGCGGTCCGCTGCAGGGCGATGAGGCGCGCGGTCCGCGAGACCGGGGCCGCGGTCACGGCGGCCTCGTCACGCTCGCGCTCGTCGCGCTCGTCCCAGCGGATCTGCCTCATAGCGCGCCGACGCTAGCGGCGCCCTCCGGCCGCGTCGAGGGAATTCAGGGAGCGCCGCGGAAGTCCGGGGGAGCGCCCTGATTGCTCGCCCGCCTCAGCGGGCGGACAATCCTGACCGCTATGACCGAGGACATGGCGCGCGCCGCGGATCTGCCGCAGGCCGACGCGAGCTCGCTGGTCGACGCCGTCGAGCTGGAGGCGAAGGTGAAGGAGATGTACGGCCGCGTCGCGCGCGAGGAGGTGGCCGACCTGCACTTCGAGATCGGGCGCGAGCTCGCCGAGCACCTCGGCTACCCGTCCTCGCTGCTGGAGGGGATCCCGGCCGAGGCGGTCGCCTCCTACGCCGGTGTCGGCTACCACCTCGACCTCGCGTCGCTCGCCGAGGGTGAGGCGGTGCTCGACCTGGGGTCGGGCTCGGGCACCGACGTCTTCTGCTGCGCGAACCTGGTCGGCCGCGCGGGGCTGGCCACCGGGATCGACTTCACGCGCGAGCAGGTCGCCAAGGCGCAGCGGCTGCGCGATCGCGACGGCATCGCCCAGGCGCGCTTCGTCGAGGGGCGGATCGACGAGCTCCCGTTCGACCCGGGGACGTTCGACGCGGTGATCTCCAACGGCGTGATCAACCTCTCGGTCGACAAGTCGCGCGTGTTCGCCGAGGCCGCGCGTGTGCTGCGCCCGGGCGGGCGGCTCGCGCTCGCCGACATCGTCAGCGGGCGCGCGCTGAGGGAGAACACGCGCCGCAACGTCGACCTGTGGGCCGCGTGCATCGCGGGCGCGATCCCGCGGGCGAGCTACTTCGAGGCGATCGACGCCGCCGGCTTCGCCGTCCAGGACGTCCGCCGCAACGACTACCGCTTCGTCTCCGAGCGCGCGCTGGACGCCTGCAGCGCCTACGAGGTCCAGAGCGTCTCGCTGATGGCGGTGAAGGTGTCATAGCCGTGAAGTTCAGGGTGGATTCCCGAGTGACACGGGCCCGGGGACCCAGGATGCTCGCCGCGTGAATGTGAACACGATTGGAGGTCAGACGGGCATGAGGTCCTTGATCCGCTCCGCCGGCGCCGTGGTGGCCGGGCTGGTGCTCGCCGGGTCGCTCGCGCAGGCCGCCCGCGCCGACGTGCGCAATCCGCTGGTGCCGCCGCTCGGCAACCTGCCGTTCCTCGCCGCGCACGCGATCGGCACGCAGAACTACGCCTGCAGCTCGACGGCGACCGGCTTCGCGTGGACGTTCACCGGCCCGCGGGCGAACCTCTACGACCTCCGCGGGCACGTGATCATCACGCACTTCGGCGGCCCGACGTGGCAGGCCAACGACGGCAGCAAGGTCGTCGGCACGCTGGCCGGCAGCCAGGTCGTCGACCCGAACTCGATCCCGTGGCTGCTGCTCTCGGGCAAGGCGACGCCGGCCCCCTCGGGCGGCGGCCTGCTGGCCAAGACGACGTTCATCCAGCGCCTGCTCACGCGCGGCGGGCTGGCGCCGGCGGCCTCGACGTGCGACGCCCGCACCGCCGGCAGCACCGCGGCCGTGCCCTACACCGCCGAGTACGTGTTCTGGAAGTCGAGCCGCATCAACTAGAGGAGCGCTCGCCGCCCCGCCACCTGGACGGCGGGGCGGCGACTGCGCCGTGCAACGGCGCAGAGCTCCTTCACGTGAGCCGCGGCGCCGGGCTCCGCTGGGGAGGCCCGGCGCCGCGCTCACGCATTGTTGGCGCGTCGGCGCTGTCGATATCGTGCCCTTGGTTCGTCCTCTGCACGACGAACCATGGAGGTGTTGACATGAAGGTGCTGCTGACGCTCTACGGCGACGAGTCGATCGAGCGCGAGATGTCGCCCGAGGAGATCGGGCGCACGATGACCGCGTGGGCGGAGTTCGACGAGGCCGCCAGGGCCGCCGGCGTGCTGCTGGCGTGCGAGGGGCTGGAGGGGTCGCACACCGCCACCACGGTGCGCGTGGACGGCGGGCGCCGGCAGGTGACCGACGGGCCGTTCATCGAGACCAAGGAGCAGCTCGGCGGCTTCATCTTCCTCGAGGTGCGCGACCTCGACGAGGCGCTGGAGTGGGCCGCGCGGACGCCCTGGAACGGCGACGGGAACTCCACCGAGATCCGCCCGGTGATGGACTACGAGGCGTACGCCGCGCGCGCGGCGACCGCGGCCGAGGCATCCTGAGCGACCTCGACCGCCTCTTCCGCGAGCACTTCGGCCGCGCCGTCGCGGCGCTGATCCGCGGGTTCGGCGACTGGGACCTCGCCGAGGACGTGGTGCAGGACGCGTTCGCGGCGGCCGCCGAGCGCTGGCCGTGCGACGGCGTCCCGCGCGATCCCGCGGCATGGGTGATCGCGGTCGCGCGCAACCGCGCGATCGATCGGCTGCGCCACGAGCGCGTGCGCCGCGCGTACACGCCCGAGCCGGCCGGCGACGAGGCCCCCGAGCCCGTGGTGACCAGCGTGCCCGACGAGCGGCTGCGCCTGATCTTCGCCTGCTGCCATCCCGCGCTCGCGCGCGACGCGCAGGTCGCGCTGACCCTGCGGCTGCTCGGCGGGCTGTCCACCGCCGAGGTCGCGCGCGCGTTCCTGGTGGGAGAAGCCACGATGGCCCAGCGGCTCGTGCGCGCGAAGGCGAAGATCCGGGCGGCCGGCATCCCGTTCCGGATCCCGCCCGACGACGCGCTGCCCGACCGCCTGGAGGCGGTGCTCGACGTCGTCTGCCTGGTGTTCAACGAGGGCTACGCGGCGAGCGCGGGCGACGCGCTCGTGCGGCGCGCGCTGTGCGCCGACGCGCTGCGGCTGGCCGGGCTGCTCGCGGAGCTGATGCCCGACGAGCCGGAGGCGCTCGGGCTGCTCGCGCTGCTGCTCGCGCACGACGCGCGCCGCGACGCGCGCGTCGACTCCGCCGGCGCGCTCGTGCTGCTCGACGACCAGGACCGGCGGAGCTGGAACCGCGACGAGGCCGAGCGGGCGACGCGGCTCGCCGCGCACGCCCTGCGGCTCGGGCCGCCGGGCCGCTACGTGCTGCAGGCGGCGATCGCCGTCGAGCACCTGCACGGCCCGCGCTGGGAGCGCATCGCGGCGCTGTACGCGCACCTCGCCGCGCTCGACCCGGACCCGGTCGTCGAGCTCAACCGCGCGGTCGCGATCGCGCTGGCCGGCGATCTCGAGGACGGCCTCACGCGCATCGACGCGCTCGCCGGGCCGCTGGAGCGCTACCGCTACCTGCACGCCGCGCGCGCCGACCTCTTGCGCAGGCTCGGCCGGCACGACGCCGCGGCCGAGGCGTATTCGCGCGCCCTCTCGCTCGCCGGCAACGCGGCCGAGCGCGAGTTCCTCGAGCGCCGCCTCAGCGAGCTCTGACGCGCCGGGCGATCGCGCGCTGGAGGTTGCCGGCGCGGTCGCGGGCGCGCAGCTGGACGGTGTAGGAGCCGCGCGGGAGCTTGAGGCTCAGGCTCCACGCCGCCGTGCCGGCCGCCTTCAGGAACACCGCTTGCGAGCAGCGCCGGGCGCGGGTGAGCTTGCCGTTGGCGCTCGCGAAGCGGCACTTGGAGCCCGCCTTGCGAGAGATCGCGAGCTCGACGCGCGCGACCGCGCCGCCGCAGCCGCCGTCGCTCGCCCGGCCGCGGATCCGCAGCTTGCGCTTGCTTGCCTTCAGGCTCGAGAACGAGGCGACCGGCGGCGTGCGATCCACGCAGGCGGCCACCGGCGTGGGTGCGGGCGCCACGGTTGGCGCGGGCGCGGGAGCCGGCACAGGCGGCGGGGCGGGCGTGATCTCAAAGCCGTCGAGCAGCACCGCGCCGGCCGTCCCGGTCGCCACCCTGAGGTCGCGGAACCCCAGCGGCGCGTCCCCGGCGATCCTCAGCTTCGCGCGCACCGACGTCGCGCTCTCGACCGTCGTCGAGAGGACCTGCACGCCGGTCCCGCTGATCGTCGCGCTCGACCTGCCGGCCGCGAACCCGGTGCCGGCGCCGGTCAGCTGCACGTCGACGGTCGCGCCGCGCGCACCCGAGGCCGGGCTGGCCCCCGTGAGCCGCGGCACCGGCGGCGCCGGAGCGGTGATCAGGAAGCGGTTCGCCGCGCTCGCGAGCTCGCCGCCGGTCTGCACCGACATGGTGTTGAAGCGGATCTGCGCGCCGGCGGCGACGGTGACGTTGGCCGTCGCCGCGGTCGGCGACTCGACGGTCAGCGCGTTCACGGTCACGCCGGGCCCGAAGCTCGCGGAGCTGGCGCCGGCGGCGAAGTGCGTAAGGGCGCCGGAGATGTGCACGTCCTCGGTCGTGCCGGTCACGCCCGTGCTCGGGGTGACCGAGAGGATCGCGGGGCCCGCCGGCGGCGCGGTCACCTGCACGGCGCCGATCCCGGTCGCGGTCTCGCTCGTGCCGTCGCCGTGGGGCGTGGTGACCGTGACGTCGCGGAAGGACAGCTCGGCGTCCGCGGCGGCGGTCAGGCGTGCGACGAGCCTGGTCGGCGAGAGCACGCGCACGCCGGCGACCGTGACGCCGCCGCGCGCCACCGTCAGCGTGCTGCCGGCGCGGAACCCGGTGTTGGAGCCGGTCAGCTCGACGTCGAGCGCGGTGGCGCGCGGCACCGTGGGCGGGTCGACGCTCGCGACCGCCGGCCGCACGGCCGAGATCGCGAGGTTGGCGAGCGTATTCGCGTAGCGGGCGCTCGCGTCGGTCGCGCCCGCGACGTTCACGTCCGGCTGGAAGCTGAACAGGCCGCCCGAGAACAGGCTCTCCTCGGAGAACGTCCGCACCGGGTCCTCGTTGCCGAGCGCGTCGGCCGGCCGCGAGCCGTCGGGCGTCGCGCCGTCGCTGCCGGACGCGACGAGCGCGCGCGCCTTCGCCGGCGCCGGCGCGGTCGGCGGGCAGTCGCCGGAGAGCAGCGTCGAGATGCGCGCGCCCTTCTCCGCGTACAGCGCCTCGACGCGCGCCCGCGACGGGCCGTTCGGATGGCTGTTGGCATCGGTGATCAGGATCGCCCGCCCGCCGCTGCCGAGCAGCCGCCCGGCGGTCAGCAGCGCGAGGTTGGAGCCTTCCGGGCAGTCGGTGGTGCTGTGCGTCGTGAGGCCGTCGATGACCGTGCGCAGGCGCGCGGGGTCGTGGCTGACCGTCTCGATCTTCGCGTTGTCGTCGAACGTGACGATCGCCGTCTCCGGGAAGTCGCCCGGCGTCGCCTGGAGGGCGGTGATCATCGTCTTCAGGCCCGTCTGCACGGCGCCGATCTCCGGCCCCATGCTGCCGGTGACGTCGATCGCCAGCGCGAGCGTCGCCTTGGTGACCTTGAAGTTCGCGATCTTCGTGCCGCCGGCGCTCACCCCGACGGGCGTGCTCGCCGTCAGGTCGGTGTCCTTGGCGCAGTCGTCCTCGGTGTCGTTGAAGAGCTCCTGCGTGAAGTCCGTCTCGACGTCGGTGAACAGCGCGAGGCGGTTTGCGAACTCCTCGTCGCCGCTGAGCGGCTCGACGACGATCCGGTAGTCGCCCGGCGGCACGCCCTTGATCTCGTAGCTGCCGCCGGTCGTCCCGTCGAAGCCGGTCACGCGCGTGAGCTGGATCGACGGGTCGTTGACGTTGATCGCGCGCACGTTGGCTCCGCTGACGGCGGCGCCGGTGTCGCAGCGCAGGACGCTCCCGGCGATCGTGCCGGTGCTGGTGGTGAACGATGCCTCCGGGTAGAGCTCCGACAGCGCCGCGCGATCGTCGGCCTCGAGCGTCCTGCGCTCCAGGCCGCCCTCGTTGAACGGGTGCATGGTCGGTACCTGGCTGGTCAGCGGCGGCGACAGCGCGCCGTCCTTGAACAGCGAGAAGCCGACCGACGAGTGCGCGAGCCCGATCGTGTGGCCGAGCTCGTGGACCTCGGTGGCGGGACGGTCGAAGTCGCTGTGCGTGCCGCTGATGATCAGGAACATGTCGTCGATCACGGCCTTGCCGTCGCGCACGATCTCGTGCCGCGGGCCGAAGCCGTTGACGGCGGCGGGAGCGAAGCCGAGCGCGGTGAGCGCCCTGCCGGTCTCGTCCACGACGACCTCCTGGCGCCCGTCGCCGGTCAGGTCGCCCCACGCGGTGCCGAGGTTGGTCTCGTCGAAGTCGACCGTCGCGCGCGTGGCCGTGCCGAACGGATCCTTCGCGGTGGCGACGCCGTTCCAGGTCGCGAACGCCGCCTTGATCTCGTCGAGCACGTCCGTCGGGCCGTTGTCGACGGTGACGCTGACCGGCAGCGACTGCCAGCGCTCGGGCAGCACGCCCGCGACGCCGGCCACCTCCTGCGAGAACAGCTGGTAGCCGTCGGCCGGGAGGACGGCGAGCGCGGCGACCGCGATCGCCGCGGCGAGCATCAGCGCGCACCAGGCGAGGCGCCTCATGGCAACCAGCCCCGAATCGCCGCCAGCGCGCCGCCTGCGCCGCCCTGCGTCACGTCGAGCACCGACTGGGGGAAGATCGTCGGCCCCGCGGGGCCGTCGGGGCCGAGGAACAGGATGTAGCGGTGGCGCGGCGTGAACGCCGGCGCCGGCGACTCGACGACGACGTCGCCCATCCGGCCGCCGATCGTCTGGATCACGAACCGGTGCGGCAGCCGCCCCTTCAGCACGCGCTCGGCGTCGAACGTGGTGCGCGTGAACGGCGTGCCCGGCATCGCCTCGACGACCGTCGAGCCGCGCGATGTGGCGAGCACGATGCGATCGGCTCTCCGCGCGGCCTGCTCGGCGGTGAGCGGGACGAGGTCCCGGATCCGCCCGGCGTCCGCCGCAGGCATGGTCGCCACCGGGACCCGCCTCGTGTTCGTCGCGGGGCAGGTCTCCGACGACGCGGACGGCAATCTCGTCTTCCCGGGCGACCTCGCGGCCCAGGCCCGCCAGGCGTTCGCGAACGTCGGCCGCGCGCTCGCCGCGGCTCGTGCCCGGCCGGACCAGGTCGCGCGGATCACGATCTACGTCGCCGGCTATCGCCCGGAGCACATCCCGCTCATCTCCGCGGCGCGGATCGCGGTGTTCGGCGCCCACAAGCCGGCCGACACGCTGCTCGGAGTCGAGACGCTCGCCGAGCCCGGCTACCTGATCGAGGTCGAGGCGATCGCCGTCACGGGCGCTCGGCCTTGAATCACTCGACGCGGACGATCGGCGGCAGCTCGTACCCGCCGTCGAAGACGGCGTCTTCGGGCCCGTACATGCGCAGGATCGGCCGGAACGGACCGTCCGGCGTCGGCAGCCAGTTCGCGCGCCGGCCCGGCTCGGCGGGCTCGTCGCGCTGCATGACGATCGTCAGCGAGCCGTCGCCCGCGACCTCCACACCCGGCGTGCGGTCGCCGATCGAGTAGCGGCCGATCGGGTTCTTGACCAGGAAGAAGCCCGGCGTGTCGTACATCGTGACCGACCAGAACGCCCGGCACGGCGGCGCGGTCGCGAAGCGCAGCTCGTAGCGGCGGTCGCCGTCGAGCGGCTCGCCGTCGCCGTCGGTGTAGACCATCGCGTACGCCGCCTCGTAGCCGTGGTTGCCCCACAGCCCGGCGCGCGCCGCGGCCGCCCGCAGGAGGTAGCGCGCGGGGCCGTCCTCGAGCTTCCAGCGAGGGTCGTCGAGCGCGCCGACCTCGAAGAAGTCGAGGTTGTAGTCGAACACGTGGTAGGTCAGGTCCCAGCCGTTCTGCTTCGGGCTGGGCGAGTTCTTCAGCGCGGCCTCGAGCTGCTCGAGGCCGGCCGCCTGGCCGTCGCGCAGCGCCGCGGCCAGTGTCGGATCAGGGTCGCGATACGGCGATTCGGCGGCGAGCAGGCCGAGCGGCTCGAAGCGCTGCTGGTAGCCGCGGTCGCGCTCGGCCGGGCCGAACGCGCGCATCCAGACGCGCATCCGCTCGAAGAACGCCAGGTCCTCGCGGACGTCCGGCTCGGGCTCCGGCAGGCCGTCGCCGGCCGCGGCCGGGATGAGCCGCAGGCCGTGCTGGAGCTCGCGCACGGCCGGGACGTCGGCCTCGCCGTTCACCGCCCAGCGCCCGACGATCGCCGCGATCGTGGTCGGGCAGCGGATCGTGGTCGTGCCGGGCGGCGCCTCGCCGGTCCAATCGGGCCCGGTCAGCAGGAACGAGCCGGCTCCGGTGCCGGTCGCGCGCTGGCCGACGTACGCGAAGTTGTTCGTCCACGCGTCGACGAACTGCAGGACGTAGTAGCGACCGGCCGTGTCGGGGACCTCGAGCCGGACCGGCCCGCCGCTGGTGTCGATGTTGCCGGTCGAGTAGATCGTGTCGTTGTTGACCGACACGAACTTCGCGGCCGGGTCGGCGAGCGCCGTCGCGTGGCCGAACGTGTTCAACGGCGTCGGCGGCAGGACGCTGATGCCTTCGCGGACGATGCGCGACACCTCTTGGAGGTTGAAGACGAGCGGGAAGCCGTAGATGAACGCGTCGGCGGCGAGTGAGGTCATGCGGCGGGATGCTTCCGGCGCCGGGGGCGAACCTGCCTCACCCGGACCGGGTGGTGTGCGCACGCTTGCGCCCTGCGCCGCGACGCTCCAGCATTCGCCACCGGTGTCCGGCACGGTCGTCTTCATCCCGGCATGGAACGAGGAGCGATCGCTGCCGGGCGTGCTCGCCGAGGCTCACGGGACGCTCCCGGACGCCGACCTGCTCGTGATCGACGACGGCTCGACCGACGCGACGGCCGAGGTGGCGCGCGGGGCCGGCGCCGATGTCGTGTCCTTCGCGGAGAACCGCGGGCTGCGGGAGGGGATCGCGGAGGGCTATCGCCAGGCGCTCGTGCGCGGCTACGACTTCTGCGGCCGGCTCGACGCCGACGGCCAGCATCCCGCCGCCGAGCTCGCGCGCATGCTCGAGCTGGTCAAGGCGGGCGAGTGCGACGTCGCGATCGGCTCGCGCTTCCTGCCGGGGTCCGGACGCGACGGCGAGCGCTACAAGCCCGCGCCCGAGCGCGTCGTCGGCACGTCGCTGCTGCGGCTGCTGATGCGGCTGCGGCTCGGCCAGCCGATCTCCGACGGCACCAGCGGCCTCTACGCGGTCAACCGCAGCGCGCTGGCGTTGCTCGCCGACACCTACGTCTGCGAGGCGCCGGAGGTTGAGGCGCTCGTGCGCATCACCGACGCCAAGCTCCGGCTCGTCGAGGTGCCGGTGCACATGCGCCAGCGCGAGCACGGCGAGTCCTCGTTCCGAGGCAAGCGAGCGGTCAAGCTCGTGGTCACGATCGCGCTGACTCTGTTCGCGAGCGAGCTGCTGCGCCGCCACCATCGCCGCAAGCCGCCGCCGTCCGCGCTGAAGAAGGTGCTGCCGTGGCGCGCCTGACCGCCAGCGAGCCGAGCGCCAGCGCGGCGGTGCCGACGAGCTGCCGGCGACGCCCGAGCTGACGCGCGGGCGCGAACGGCCAGAACAGCGGCGTCGGCGCCGCGCGGTCGCCGGCGTCGTGGAGCAGGTGCGACCCGAGCGCGGCGAACGCGGCCCATCCGTGCACCGGCCCGCGAGCGGCGGCGACGAGCGCTCCCGCCGCGCCCGCCGCGACGAAGCTGTGGCTGCGCGGCCGCAGCGGCAGCGCCGTCGTGTCGCGGATCCGCAGCGACCGCGCCGCGAGGGCGTGGTCGACGTCGATCGCCAACGCCGCCGACACCGCGGTCCCGATCACGCGGCGGCCGAGCGGCGCGACGACGGCCGCCGCGATCAGCGCGTGCTGGAGCGGGTCGGAGTAGATCTGTAGGCGTCCGGGCACCAAGCGGCTCCGCTACTTGTGCGCGGCGGCCCGGCGCTCGTCGACCTTGAGCCTGGCGTCCGCGTAGGACTGCTGGACGAGCCCCTTGCCCCCTGTCCAGCCGAACGCCCAGATCACCAGCACGAGCGCGAACGCGATGTTCCACCCGGTGATCGCGAGCTGCTGGCCGAGCGAGTACGCGGTGGCGGTGGCGGCGTCGGTCACGCCGCCGAGCGCGGCCACGTTGGTCGCCTGATTGACGCCGATGCCGCCGGGCGTGACCGAGACCGTGTTGGCGATCGAGTTGCCGCCCATCACCGCCATCACCGCGTGAAAGCTCACGGGGATGCCGTAGCCGGCCAGGAACACCGCGATCACGCCCCCCTTGGCCAGCCACGCGCCGAACGAGGGCAGCGCCACGCGCACGACGTACTCACGCGGGCGCCCGAGGATCGCGCCGCCCTGGCGGGCCTTCTCCCACAGCCCGCGCAGCTTGCGCCAGAAGATCCGCGCCAGCAGCACGATCAGGAACACGGCGGCGAGCGCGATCGAGCCGGCCAGGACCGGATGATCGTGCAGCACGTCGAGCTGCAGCTCGAACGAGCCCGGCACCGACGCGAACAGGTAGACGTAGACGAACGTGCCCGCGACGGTGAAGAAGATCTTCTGCACCACCATCCCGCCGAGGACGCCGGGGAACGTCGCGCCCGGGATGATCGCGACGTACATCAGCAGCATCACGAACGTGCCGATGTTGGCGGGGAGGAACCCGTTCAGCGCCACGCCGGTCGCGTACGCGGCGAGCACCTGCCGGTAGGCGACCGGGGCCGCGGGGTTGCCCGCGCGCAGGATGAAGAACCAGCCGAGCGCCGTGAGCGTGGTCTGCACCGTCTGCAGCGCCCACCCGACCACCAGGTAGCGGGCCCGGATCTCGGTCAGCGTGTCCCACAGGCTCGACAGCCAGCCGGTCACGTCCACGCCGAGCAGCTGGCAGACCGCGACCACCAGCGCGACGCCCCCGAGCCAGGTCGCGACCTTCCACAGCCGCCGCGCGCGCGACGGATCGCGGAACGGCAGCAGCGGCGAGTGGGCGGCCTTCATTGCGCGTAGCATGGCGCCATCGGCTACTCGATTGCCAACCGCGAGCACGCGCTCGACTTCATGGACGGCTACCCCGGCTACGGCGAGCAGCGCTGGTACAGCGACGCGCTCGGGACCGACCAGGTCTCCTTCAGCTGGCGGCGCATGCTTCCCGGCACCGGCGGGCGCGGCAGCTACGGCCACCGCCACCCCGGCCAGGAGGAGGTCTACTTCGTGATCTCCGGGACGGTCACGTTCAAGGTTGACGACGACGTCTTCGAGGCCGGGCCGCAGACCGCGGTGCGGATCGGCGGCGACGCGTACCGCTCGATCCACAACGACACCGGCGAGGAAGCCCAGGTCCTGATCTTCTCCCCGCGGCTCGCCGATCCGCCGCTCGAGAAGCGCGAGGCCTTCTGGCCGTGAGCGCCGATCTCCAGCACGCGATCGACCGCTACAACGACGCGTGGAACGCGCACGACGTCGACGCGATCATGGCCCTGCACGCGCCGGACATGGTCTTCGAGAACCACACCGCCGGCGAATCGGCGCAGGGCGAGGACGTTCGCGCCCACGTCGCCAGGATCTTCGAGAGCTGGCCCGACATCCACTTCGCGACGCGCCGGCTCTACGTCCGCGACGACCTCGTCGCGCAGGAATGGACGGCGAGCGCCACGCACACCAACCCGATGCGGCGCGGCGACCTGACCGCCGAGCCGACGGGCCGTCGGATCGAGTGGCGCGGCGTCGATGTGATCCCGTTCGAGAACGGGCTGATCAAGCGCAAGGACGTCTACTCGGACTCCGTCTCGATCCTCCGCCAGGTCGGCCTGCTCTGATCACGCCTGGGCTCCGGCCGGCTCGCGCATCGAGGCCCGCAGCGACTTCAGCGCGAAGTTGTAGATCTCCGAGAACGTCGGGAACGGCTGGATCGTGTCGCGCATAACGTCGAGCGGGACGTGGGCGCGGATCGCCAGCGTGGCCTGCTGGAGCCATTCGCCGGCCTCCGGGCCGAGCGCGTAGGCGCCGGTCAGCCGTTCGCCGTCGCTGAGCAGCGTGAGGAAGCCGTTCGAGTCGGCGTAGGCGCGCGTGTAGGTGGACGTCTTGGGGATCTCTGCCACCAGGGCGGTGCCGCTGAAGCGCGCCTCGCCGGCGCCGACCGTCCCGGCCTGCGGGTCCGTGTACGTGACCCGCGGGACGGCCTCGTAGTTGGCCTCGCGCGGCTCGCCGAGGATGTTGGCGGCGACGACGTCGCCCTGGTACTCGCCGACGTGCGTCAGCGGGTACAGGCCGGTGATGTCGCCGACCGCCCACAGCCGCTCGCCCGCGCGCAGCCGCGAGTCGACCGGGATCCCGTGCGGATCGGGCTCGATCCCGACGGTCTCCAGCCCGATGCCCTGCACGCGCGGACGCCGCCCGGTGGCGATCAGCAGCTTGTCGCCGCGCAGCTCGCGCCCGTCGTCGAGCGTGAGCACGTAGTCGTCGCCGTCGCGGCGCGCGCCGGTGGCGTGGGCGCCGAGGATCAGCTCGACGCCGTCGCGGCGCAGGACCTCGCCGAGCGCCTCGCCGAGCGGCGCCGGCTCGCGCCCGAGCAGATGGGGCGCGCCCTCGATCAGGACCACCTCGCCGCCGAAGCGGCGCACCGCCTGCCCCAGCTCGGAGCCGACCGGCCCGCCGCCGAGGATCAGCAGCCGGCGCGGCACCGCCTTCATGCCGGTCGCCTCGCGGTTGGTCCAGATCCCGTCGAGCTCGCGCAATCCGGGGATCGGGGGAATGAACGGGTCGGCGCCGTTGGCGACGACCACGTGGCCGGCGGTGTAGCGGCGGCCGCCGACGTCGACCGCGCCCGTGCCGTCCAGCCGGCCGGTCCCGCGCAGCAGGTCGATCCCGCGGCCGGCCAGCCAGCGCTCCTGTCCGGCGTCGGAGTAGTCCGAGACCTGGAAGTCGCGCCACGCAAGCGCCGCCTCGACGTCGACCTCCGCCGTCGCGGCGGCCTCGCGCGCGCCGTGCACCGCCTCGCCTGGGCGCAGCAGCGTCTTGGACGGGATGCAGGCGTAGTACGAGCACTCGCCGCCGACGAGCTCGCGCTCGACCACGGCGACGCGCAGCCCGCCCTCGGCCAGCGCGCCCGCGCAGTGCTCGCCCGGCGCGCCGCCGCCCATCACGATGACGTCGTAGTCGTTGCTCATATCGCGAAGCTTGCCCTGCTTGCCGCAGGATCGCGCCCGGGCATGCCCTGGTCGGACGCCCCGGCGCCCTAGTGTCCCAAGTCGGAAGTTCGCAGGCAGCTTGCGGGCGCCTCGCCGCGCCTGGCGCCCGCCGGCGACCTCGCAAGTACGCCCGGTACGAGCCAGGTCGCCGGCGAACGCCAGCCACGACGATGCATCCCGCAATCTGCGAACGAACTTACGACTCGCGACACTAGACGCGCGCGGTCTCCACGGCCGGCAGCGCGTCGTGCAGGCCCATGCGCGACGTGATCCCGAGCTTCGTGAACACCTTCTTGAGGTGCCACTCGACCGTGCGCGGGCTGATGTACAGCTCCGCCCCGATCTGCGGGTTCGTCCGGCCGTCGCGGGCCAGCCGCGCGATCAGCTCCTCCTGGGGCGTGAGCTGGTCGCGCGTCTCATCAACGCGCTTGCGCACCTTCGCGCCGGTGGCCAGCAGCTCGTGACGGGCGCGCTCGGCGAAGCCGTCCGCGCCGAGCGAGACGAGCATCGCGTGGGCGGTGCGCAGTTGCTCGCGCGCGTCCAAGCGGCGGTTCTCGCGGCGCAGCCACTCGCCGTAGACCAGATGGGCGCGCGCGAGCTCCGGACGCAGCCGCGTTCGGCTCAGCCGCTCGATCGCCTCGCGATAGGCGCCGTCCGCGGCCTCCCCCTCGCCGAGCAGCGCGCGCGAGCGCGCGACCAGCCCCCGGATCCACTCGGTCGGACTGGCGTGGGCGCACTCGACGAGGCGCTCCAGCGCCCCGGCGGCGTGCTCGGCGTTCCCGCTCCTCGCCGCGGCCTCGATCTGCTCGCTCAAGGCCCACCTGGAGACGAAGAGCTCCGGCGTGTCCTCGCTCGCCGCGCTCGCCGCGGCGAGCGCCTCCTCGTAGCGCCCGGCCGCGTTCATGACCACCGCCTTGGCCCACTGCGCGTACTGGACGGCGGTGCCCTGGCCGCCGCGGGTCGCCTCCTGGATCGTGGCGTCGATCAGCTCGGCGGCGTCCTCGCCGCGGCAGGCCGCGAGCACGAGCGCGCCGTACGGAGCGACGCGGGTCCCCGTGGCCTCCGTGACCGCTTCGGCCTCGGCGATCAAGGCAGCCGCCCCCGCGAAGTCGCCGCCAAGCGCGACCGCCTGGGCCAGCACGTTGACGCCGACCGCCAGCACCTCCAGCGCCCCCGAGTCGCGCGCGAGCTGGACCTCACGCATCGCGATCGCGAGGCACGTGTCGTAGTCCCAGCCGAAGACGGCGGCCGCCGTCGCCAGCCAGCCCCAGCGGAGGACCTCCTCGACGGAGACGTCATGGCCGGCGAACGCCTCGGCGGCGCGCTGCAGCACCGGCGCCGCGGCGGCGCGCCCCTCGGTGAACGCCAGCGCGAAGCCGTCCAGCAGCAGGTCGCTCGGCCGCGGCGGGTGGTCGGGTTCGGGGGCGGCCATCACGGCGACCGAGACGTCGAGCAGGTTGCCGGCGTTCGCCAGCCGCCCGGCGAACAGCGCCGCGCTCCACGCGTCCAGGTACGTGTCGCGGCAGAGCCGCACGTCGAGCCGCTCGAGCGTCTTGGCGGCGTGCAGCAGCAGCAGCGGAGCGTCGCTGCCGCGGTTCTGGGCGAACGCGATCTCGGCGCGCAGCAGCTCGACGCGGGCGCGCTGCAACTCGTCCAGCACGCCGGTCTGCGCCGCCGCGAGCAGGCCCAGCGCGGCGTCGAACGCGCCCGCGTGGAGGCTCGCCTGCGCGGCCGCCAGCGCGCGGTCGACGCGTGCCGCGGGGTCGCGCGTGAGGGCGACCGACCGCCGCAGGAACGCGGCCGCCGCGGCGAGCCCGCCGCGCGCCTGCGCGCGGCCCGCGCAGCGCTCGAGCTCGGCCGCGACCTCCTCGTCGGGGCCGAGCGCCGCGGCGGCGAGGTGCCACGCGCGCCGGTCCGCGTCGACGGTCGCATCGGTCGCCTCGGCCAGCGCCAGGTGCACGGCGCGGCGCTCCTGCGCGGATGCGGAGCGGTACGCCGCCGAGCGCACCAGCGGGTGCAGGAACGTGACGCGCTCGCCGAACGCCAGCAGCCCTTCGGTCTCGGTCGTCGCGGCCTCGCCGACGCCGAGCCGCTCGGCGGCGCGCCACACCAGCAGCGGATCGTCGATCGGCTCGGCAGCCGCCACCACCAGCAGCAGTCGCGCCTTCGCGGGCAGCGCCTCGAGCCGGCGCAGGAAGCTCTCTTCGATACGTCCCGACATCGAATGCGGCTCCGCCAGCCCGGCGCCTCCCGGCAGCTGCGTCGCGGCGAGCTCTCGCGGCAGCTCCCGGATCGCCAGCGGGTTCCCGCGCGTCTCCGTGATCAGCCGGTCACGGACGCGCTCGTCCAGGCGTCCCGGGATGACGGTCGCGAGCAGCGCGCGGGCTTCGTCCTCGGGAAGGCCGCGGAGCACCAGCTCCGGGAGCCCCGCCAGGTTGCGGCCGTCGGTCTCCTCGCGGATCGCGAACACGATCGCCACCGACTCGGCCCCCAGTCGCCGGGCGACGAAGCCGAGCGCCTGGGCGGAGGTGGCATCCAGCCACTGGACGTCGTCGACGAAGCACAGCAGCGGCCGCTCGGCGGCGACCTCGGCGAGCAGGCTGAGCGTGGCCAGGCCGACGAGGAAGCGGTCGGGGGGAGCGCCGGAGGCCAGGCCGAGCGCGACGCCGAGGGCGGCCTGCTGCGGCTCCGGGAGCGCGGGGAGCCGGTCGAGCAGCGGCGCGCAGAGCTGGTGCAGCCCGGCGAACGGCAGCTCCATCTCGGACTCGACGCCGGCGATCCGGGCGACGCGGAAGCCCGATGCCTGGCGGGCGCAGTGGTGCAGGAGCGCGGTCTTGCCGACGCCCGCCTCCCCGCGGATCACCAGGACCGCGCTGTTGCCGCGGCGGACGTTCTCCAATAGGCGGTCGAGCGCCTGACGCTCGCCGGCGCGGCCCAGCAACACCGGCGGACGGCGCGCGGCCATGGATCTGGCAAGCGTAAAGGACCGGGGATGCCGCCCCGGGGGTGCACGGGCGCAACTGGGCGCCGGATGCGCGACCCTGCCGGTGTGAGCCACTTTCCACGGAGGAAGGCGTGAACATCGCCACCCTGGCCGAGCTGCTGCACGAGACGGCCGAGCACCACGACAGCTTCGAGAAGTCCACCCCGCCGCACGACTGGTGGGACTGGTACGCGCCGTACCTGAACGCGCGCCTGGAGGACGCCACGCCCGAGCAGGCGACCGCGGCCGCCGACGCGTACATGAAGGAGGTCCGGGGCGTCGTCCGCCGCTGAGCCGGCGGCTTGATCGGCCGGGGAGCGCAGCGCAGGATCAGCCCGTGGGCTGAGCGGGACCGTTCGCGAGGTCGATGGCGGCGCGCGCGGCCGAACGTAGCTTGGCCGCATGACCCAGATCACGCGTCTCCCGTACTTCCTCGCCGCCCTCGGCGTCCTCTACGTCGCCGGCATCGGCCTCGCGCTGAGCGGCGATCTCGCTCCGCTGGGCGATGCCATCGCGAACGGCAGCAAGCTCAACGCGCCGCTGCCGATCATCGCCGCGCAGCTGCTCGGCGGGCTCGCCGCGCTCCGGCTCCACGGCCGCGCGCGGGTCGCCGGGGCGCTGCTCGTGCTCGCCGCCTGCACGCTCAGCCTGGCCGCCGCGCTGGCCGACGGCGACCTCGCCCACAGCGGCCTCTCGCACATGCAGGTCGCCTACCAGGGCCTCATCGTCGCGCTGACCGCCGGCACCTGGATCCTCGCCGTCTCGAGCCTGCGCCGCTGAGCATTCGCGGCGCGCCCGCGTCACGGGGTGTAGACGAACAGGGGCGTGGGAGCGCCGCTGTCCCAGCCAGGCACCCGGGACGCCCAGTCGATCGCGCTCACGGCCTCCTCTGCGCTCAGTTCGACGCGGGTGCGTCCCGCCAGGATCGCGCGAATCGCGCTCGGGGCGTGCGCCCTTTGCGCGTCCGCCTCTGCCCACCACTCGGCAAGAACGGCGCCGTCGCCCACTCGCAGGGCGTGATAGCTGGGTCGCATGGCTGCGCCATCCAGCGACGCGGGTTGGTGGACGTCACCGTCCTGGGCGACGTGGATGCTGAGGGAGGTCATCGGTCTCCTCGCATGGGGCTCTGAGGTTGCCTCTCCTCTCAGTGCAAGAGGATCCACTTCGAAGCCGCGCGATGCATCTGTGGTATGCACCGAAATCCGGGCGGGACAACTACGGACAGCGGGTCGCGCCCGACGCTTGCTGGGAATCCTCTACGGACTACTGATGAATCCCGCGGCCGTTGCCCGATGCGGGTCGAAGGGGGCGCGGCGATGCTTGGGAGGTGATCTCGATGCGTCCCTCTCGCGCTGCGCGTCGCCTCCTGCTCATCGTGGGCGTGGCGCTCGCGGCTGGGGCGCCGGGTCCGGCGGCGGCGCGCGCCGCAGGACCGGCGGTCCTCACCCGTCCGGCCGCCGCGGGTCGGTCCTACACCGGCGAGCTCGTCACGCTGACGCCCGCGCGCTGGCGCACGCCGGCCGACCTGGTCGAGCGCAGCTGGATGCGGTGCGTTCCCACCTCCAGCTGGGGCTGCCGCCCACAGGACATCGCCGGCGAGACCGCGACCACGTACGTCATCACCGCCGCGGACCTGGGGGCGACCGTCTACGCGGGCGAGCGTGCGCACGACGCGAGCGGATGGTCTGACTGGGTCACGTCGAACTCCCCGGGCGAAGATGCGATGCCGCAGGGGGTCAGTCCGTCGGTGACGGCCGGGCCGGGACCGCCGCGCCTCGTGCCGGACTGGACGACGCTGCCGGCGGTGACCGGCGTATGGCGTGTCGGCTCACGGCTCACCGCCTCGCCTGGGAGCTGGTCGCCGCCCGCCGACGCCTACGAGTATCGGTGGGAGCGCTGCCAGGGCGGGGACGACGGCCAGGAATGCGAGGTCGTCGGCATCGCCGGGGCGACGTCGAGCACCTACGTGCTGGTCTCCGATGACGCGGACACCTGGCCGCAGGTCAAGGTGCGGGCTCACAACGCGAGTGGGTGGTCGCCGTGGGCGGAGTCCCTCCTCGAGCGCTGGGACCCGGTCGGCGAGCGACAAGCGGGCGGCGATCCAAGCGCCGGCGGCGGTGGATCCGGTGACGGCGGCGCGCCCGGCACTCCGGGAGCCGTGGCGATCCAGAGGCTGACGATCAGTCCGACCCGGTTGCGAGCGGCCGCGAGCGGCGCGACCTTCGGCCCAGGCCATGGCGGCGCGCGCGTCACGGTGCTCGTCAGCGCGCGGCCTGCGTCGCTGGTCTTCCGCGTGGAGCGGTTGACCGGCACGCACTGGGTGGCGCGCGGCGGACCGGTACGCGTCAGGCCGCCCGCGTCGGCGGCGAGCGTTGTGCGCCTGCGGTTCAGCGGCCGCCTCGCGGGCCGGCGGCTTGCGGCTGGGTCGTACCGGCTGCGGGTGGTCGCCGTCGACGGGGCGGGCAACACGTCGAAAGCGAAGACGGCCCGGTTCAGGATCGTGCGTTGAGCCGCCGGTGTCCGCGCGACCCGAGCGGGGTCGAACAGGTCCGCGAGGAGGACGACGTCCCGGATGCCAGCGAGGTCAGGCGGCGAGCTGACCCGTGCGAGCCGCGACCTGCTGGACGAGAGTCCGGCCGAGCTCGGCCGCCCGCGCATCGGAGGCAGCGCGGAGCGCCTTGGCGAGGTCGGCGAACTGGTCGAGCGCGGGGTTGACGCCGACGAGCGTGAAGTCGGCTTCGACGATGCGCAGGTCGAGCTGCCAGACATCCTCGAGGATGCGTCGCATCCACGGCGTCGCGTGATCCCAGCCCTCACGGGGCGTACCCGCGGCGTAGAAGCCGCCGTGGACGGTGGCCAGCACGGCGGGCATTCCGGCGGTCAGTGGCGAGTCGCCGGCCATTCGCGGGTCGGCGGTGACGAGGTCGACCCAGGTCTTGAAGTGCTGCGAGACCCCGAAGTTGTACAGCGGGACCGCGAAGATCATCGCGTCGGCCGCGGCCACTTCGTCGACGAGCGTCGCGGCCAGCGCGACAGCTTCCCGCTGCTCGGCGGACCGCTGATCCTCTGGCGTAGTGCCAGCCGTCACCGAAGACGCCCACGCGCTAGCGGGGAGCGGGGCGATTCCGACCTCGCGCGAGATCACGCGCTGCTCCGGGTGGGTGGCGGTCCACTCTCGCTGAACGATGTCCGCGAGCTCGCGGCTGTGCGAGCCCTCGGTGCGGATGCTTGCGTCAAGACGAAACAGAGTCACGGCGGTACCTCTCTGGTAAGAACGCGAGATCTGCGATCCGACTAAACTGGACCACAGGTCCACTTACGATGGCTGAAGGTACCACAACTGGACCCGAGGTCAAGATGCGGAGTGCCGCGACGTTTCCCGCTGTCCTTCCGATGTTCGGGGAGCGACGCGAGCGGGCCGACGCCGCAGCCAACCGCCAGCGGATACTTCAAGCGGCGAGGCGCCTACTCGTCGAGAAGGGCGCCGATGCTTTGACGATGCAGGCGGTCGCGACCGCCGCCGGCGTGGGCAAGGGCACGGTGTTCCACCGCTTCGGCGACCGCGATGGGCTCACCGGTGCGCTGGTCGACGAGTACATGAGGGACTTTCAAGACCTGTTCCTTCACGGGCCGCCCCCGCTGGGGCCGGGCGCCCCGCCCAACGAGCGTCTCGAGGCATTCATGGTCGAGCTCCTCGCCCGTCAGGTGGAGCACCTCGAGCTGGCCCTCGCAGCGGAGCGCGGCAGCGGGGATGGACTATCGCCGGCCTACGGGACATTGCTGGTTCACGTCGCACACCTGATCGCCGAGATCGACCCCGGCCTCGACGCCGAGGTCATCGCCGGGTACCTGCTCGGTGTGACCGCCGCGTCAGTCCTTCGCCGCGTCCAGGGCCGTGGCGCCACAGACCTCGCGGCGATGCAGCGCGCCGTGGCAGCACTCGTGCGCGGCCTGGCGTCGACTTAGGCGTTTGCTCAGAGCTTCCGCGTCGAGCAGCTGACGCCTCCCTGGGCTCGTCATGTCGATGATCCTCGGCGCTGGGATCACGTCGGCTGCGTCCTGTTGGGCACGTCCGCGATCCGCGCGGGCGCTATTCGGATGGAGTTCGGATGGGCGGGCAAGGCTCAGAGGCTCACCCGATCCGGATGATGCGCGATGGCCAGGTCTCTCGCAGGATGGGCGAACTTGGGCACGGAGTCCGCGCAAGGATGCGCTGGGCCAGTGCGATCCCGGCGCCGGCGATCAGCGACCGACCTCGGCGGACGTGGCGATCACCGGGATGGCGTCGGCGCATCTGACAAGGAGCCGTTCCACCGATGTCGACAACTTCCTACGACAGGCGCCCGGGGTGGCTGACGTTGGCCGCGATCTTCATGTTCGCGGTCTGCTTCGTCCGCATCTTCTCGGCGATCAATTACTTCCAGGGCGGGGACCAGATCTCCGATCTGACGAACTCGATGTTCGGGAACAACCTGTGGGTCTGGGGCGTGTGGGATCTGATCCTGGCGGCGTTTGGTCTCGGTGCCGGGATCTCGCTGCTCAGCGGGGGCGGCTTTGGCCGGTTGCTGGGCTACATCTGGGCCGTCTGGGTGATCGTTCAGAGCTTCCTGATCATCCGCTGGGCGCCGTGGTTCGCCGTCACGATGATCGCGATCGCGTCGCTGGTGATCTACGGCCTCTCGTCAACGTCCGGCTGGCGGAGCGAGCAGATATGAGCACCAGGGGATGGATCTTCGCCCTGGTCGGGGCCGGAGTCGTCGTCGCGGTCGTGCTCGGACTGCTCGGTCAATCCCAGACCGTGGCCGAGAAGCGGTTCTGCAACAGCCTCGCAGGCCTCCAGTCGTCGGTGCAGTCACTCACGAGCCTGAGTCCCAGCACGGCGAGCGAGGGCGAGTTCCAGTCCGGCCTGTCGGGGGTTCAGAGCGCCTGGAGCGATGTCAAGAGCAAGGCCCAGAACCTGAGCAGCATCAACATGAGCGCTCTCGACGGCTCCTGGAACGACTTCACGAGTGCGGTGAAGAGCGTTCCGAGTTCGGCATCGGTCGGCGACGCCGAGCAGGCGGTCTCGAGTGCGGCGAAGGGACTGCAGTCAACTGTTCAGTCGAACATCACGTCCTACGACTGCTCGAACACCTGATAGGAAACGCCATGGCGGATAGCGACACCCCCGTCCTTGACCTGCTTGGCACGATGACCGAAGCCTCGGTCGCGGCGTCGAGCCTCGACAGCCGCACGCTGATGCTCGTGCGGATTGCTGCGCTCGTCGCGGTCGACGCGCCCCCGGTGTCCTATGTGATGAATCTCGGCGCGGCCAGTGAGCTCGAGATCGACGCCGACGAGGTGCGCGGTGTCTTGGCGGCCGTCGCCCCGATTGTCGGGACCGCGCGCGTCGCATCCGCCACGGGCAACATCGTCAGTGCCCTCGCGTTGGCACTCGAGGTCGCGGCGCTCGAAGACGCGGGCGAGGACAGCTGAGCCGGGAGTGGCGATGAACGCGCCGAGAGTGTCCGAGACCGGGCGGCCGGCGATCGGCTGCCATGTCCGTTCGCGCACCCACGGTTGGAACCCGCTCGTGACCGGGGAAGTGCCATAGACGCTCCGCCGAAGGAAGCGGGGAGCGCGCGGCTGTCGCTTGTGCTGGCTGCGGCGATGTTCGTGCTCGTGGTCGACACGTCGTTGATGAACGTGTCGATCGCGTCCGTGGTGAGGGATCTCGATACGACGGTGAGTTCTGTTCAGAGCGCGATCGCGCTTGAGGCGCTGGTTTCGGCTGCGTTCATCCTGATCAGCAGCAAGCTCGGCGATCTGTTCGGGCGCAAGCGCGCGTACGTGTTGGGTCTGCTCGGGTATGCGATCGGCGCTCTGGCGATGACGCTCGCTCAGAGCCTGACGGCGATCATCGTCTTCTGGGCGATCATCGGTGGCCTCGGCGCCTCGCTGCTGCTGCCCGCGATGCAGTCGCTGATCCATGGCAACTTCGAGGGAGCGGCACAGAAGAAGACCTATGCGCTGGTCGGTGCGGCGGCCGCGATCGCCGCCGCGGTTGGGCCGCTCCTCGGCGGCTTTGTCACGACCTATCTGTCCTGGCGCGTCGGGTTTCTGTTGGAGGTCGTCGTGATCGCGGTCGTGCTGTCGCAGATCGGGCTCGTCAAGGACGTCCCGTATTCGGGAGACCGGCAGATCGACGCCGTCGGGGCCGGCCTGTCCGTCGTGGGGATGGGCGGCGTGGTGCTAGGCATCCTGGTGTGGCAGGAGGGCGGTGACTACGTCGTGCTGTTGATCGCGCTCGGCGCGCTCGCGCTGTGGGCGCTGTCTCGCTGGCTCGTGCGGCGCCATCGCGAGGGCAAGGTGACGCTGCTTGATCCGGATCTGTTCGCGCTCCCGCACTTCAAGCTCGGGATCACCGCGCAGATGCTGCAGAACATCACGCTCGGTGGGGCGATGATCGCGCTGCCGATCTTCCTGCAGATCAAGCTCGAATACGACGCCCTGCAGACGGGCCTGTCGCTCGCCCCACTGTCACTGACCATGTTCGCCGTGGCGATCCTCGCGGGACGCAAGGCCGGCGGCCGGCGCCCCGCCAAGATCATCCGGACCGGGTTCGCGCTGAGCACGCTCGGCCTCGCGCTGATCATCCCGATCGTGCCCGACGCGGACTCCGGCTGGTACCTCCTCATCCCACTGATGATCGCCGGAGCGGGGCTCGGCCTGCTGGTATCGCAGCTCAACAACTACGCGCTCGCCCCAATCGATGACGAGCGGATCAGCGAGGCGGCCGGGATCAACTCGGCGTCCGGATCGTTCGGACTGTCGTTCGGCCTGGCGGTGGCCGGCGGCGTCCTGCTCGCGACCCTCTCGCTCGCGTTCACGAACATGACGAACGCCAGCCCCGTGATCCCCTCCACGCAACAGCAACAGATCGCAAAGACGTTGGAAGACGACGCCCAGGTCGTGAGCAACACGCAGCTCGACGAACTGCTCGCCGACGAGCCCCCGGCCGTCAGCGACGAGATCCTCTCCATCAACACCGACGCGACGAACCTCGCGCTTCAGGTGGCGCTGCTCGTGCCGCTCCTCGCGGGTCTCCTCGGGCTCTTTGACTCCTTGCGCATGATGCGCCTACCGGACATGGAGCCCTCGGCCTCGGTCGAAGCGGCGGCATTGGGCTGACTCCGGCCGAGCGCCTCGCACGGCCGGGCGGGGTGCATCACGGCGCAGCGCCATGATCGGCGACGGGAGCGTGCGCCTCAGGCGCAACGCGACGTTCATCCCGCCGGGGTGAAGCGATCGACTGGTCGGTGGACGTACGGTTGCTCGGGACCCGGCCGACGCCGGCGGCCCGTCGGACGGACAAGGAGAGCGCGATGACGAGCGATTCCGGGCCGGCGTACGGCCAATCGATGACGTGGGAGCCGGAGCGTCCGCGTTGGCGGGCGTTCCCGCTGCTCGTCACGTGGCTTTCGCTGGGTGTTGCCGTGATGGCGGCCGCCGGGATCCTGCCCGGGGTGTCGATCGACGACTTCTGGGGCGCGATGCTGGTGGCGGCGATCATCGCGCTGCTGAACGCGGTCATCCCGCCGGTGCTGGCCGCGCTGCGGTTGCCGTTCACGCTCGTGCTCGGGTTCGTGCTTGTACTGCTCGCGGATGCGGTGATCCTGCGGGTGGCCGCCGATGTGACCGATGGGGTGCTGCGGGTCGACAGCTTCGGCTGGGCGCTGTTGGCGGCGCTGGTGGTCGCGGCGGTGAGCGTGGTGCTCGCGGTCGTGCTGGGCTCGGATGACACGTACTCGCTGCGGCTCGCGCAGCGGATCGCGCACAGGCAGGGGATGATCGACAAGACCGCGGTCGCGGGGCTCGTGTTCCTGGAGATCGACGGGCTTGCGCTGCCGGTGCTGCGCCGCGCGATGCGCGACGGGAGCGCACCGAACATGGCCCGCTGGGTGGCCGACCATACGCACCGGCTGAGCGAGTGGGAGACCGATCTGTCGTCGCAGACCGGTGCCAGCCAGGCGGGCATCCTGCTGGGGTCAAACGAGGACATCCCGGCGTTCCGCTGGGTCGAGAAGGAGACCGGGACGCTGATGACGTGCTCGGCGCCGGCCGATTGCGCGGAGATCGAGCGCCGGCGCGCGACCGGCGTCGGCCTGCTTGTCGACGGCGGCTCCAGTCGCGGGAACCTGCTCTCCGGCGAGGCGCAGGACGTGATCCTGACGGTCAGCCGGATGGAGGCCGAGAAGCAGTCCAACCCCGGCTACCGGGCGTTCCTGGCCAACGGCGGGAACGTCACGCGCACGCTCGTGCTGTTCGGCTGGGAGGTCGTCCTGGAGTGGGCGGCGGCGCTGCGAGCGATCCGTCGCGACGTGCGCCCGCGCGGCCACCGTGGCGGCATCTACCCGTTGATGCGTGGCGCGCTGTGCGTGTTCGTGCGTGACCTGATCGTGTCGGGCGTGCTGACCGACATGATGCGCGGGCGGCCGGCGGTCTACGCGACGTTCTCCAGCTACGACGAGGTCGCGCACCACTCGGGTCTCGAGCGCGCCGACACCCTGGAGGCTCTGCGCAAGCTCGACGAGCGCTTCGCGCAGATCGACCGCGCCCGCCGCTACGCCCCGCGGCCGTATGAGATCGTCGTGCTGTCCGACCACGGGCAGACGCAGGGCGCGACGTTCAAGCAGCGCAACGGGTACGGGCTCGGCGAGCTCGTCGAGCGCTCCCTCTCGCAAGGCCGGGTCTCCGGGATCGCGGGAGGCGACGAGCAGAGCTCGATGGTCGGCCTCGCCGTCGGCGAGGCGACCGGCAAGCAGGCCAAGCGGCCCAAGAACGACGTCTCCGACCGCGCGGTCGTCGTGCTCGGCTCCGGCAACCTCGGCCTCGTCTATCTGATGGAGGAGCCCCGCCGGCTCACGCTCGAGGAGATCGACCAACGGCACCCCGGGCTCGTGCCCGCGCTGCGCGAGCATCCCCACATCGGCTGGCTGCTCGTGCGCTCGTCCGAGCACGGCCCGCTCGTGCTCGGCGCGCGCGGCGCCCACCACCTCGCCGACGGCCGCGTCGAGGGCGAAGACCCGCTCGCCCCGTTCTCGTCCACCGCGCCGCGACACCTGCTGCGCACCGACGGCTTCCCGCACGTGGCCGACATCATGGTCGGCAGCTTCTACGACCCCGAGCTCGACGAAGGCTGCGCGTTCGAGGAGCTGATCTGCTTCCACGGCGGGATCGGCGGCGTCCAGACCCGCCCGTTCATCCTCCACCCGACGCACCTCCGCGTCCCGGAGGGTCCGATCCTCGGCGCCGCGAGCGTCCACGGCATCCTCGCCGGCTGGCGCAAGGTGCTCCAAGCCGAGCATAGCGTCGCGGCGGCAGCGCATACCGATCCCGCGACGATCGCGGCAAACG
Source organism: uncultured Solirubrobacteraceae bacterium (assembly GCA_963837485.1). Lineage (GTDB taxonomy): Bacteria > Actinomycetota > Thermoleophilia > Solirubrobacterales > Solirubrobacteraceae > Solirubrobacter. The sequence goes on from CAWINP010000015.1 coordinate 212,066, forward strand.
GCCGCCTCGCGTCCACCGTTTGTACGTGACGACAGACCTGCAAGAGCCACACTTTCTCGGGCCAGCGAGGCATGATTGCCGGTTGGCGAGGGTCGATGTCGGCCGGTTTGGGCCACAGATTGGCCACGTGTCCCGTTCCAACAGCCGCTTGATGTCGTCCGCGGCGCGCTCGCGTCCCGCCTTGCGTTGCAGCCGCTCCCGCACGCGTAGACGCTAGATGGTGCTCAGGTGCTCTCGGCTCGCGGCCGTCAACTCAAACGAACGCCCTGCGGTCTCGACCGCGGTGGCGCCGTCAACGCGTCCGCGAGCGCGCAGGATTCGCAGTTGATGTTGCTCACCGGCTCTATCGAGCGACAGCGGTCCTCGCTCGGGAGACGCTGGATACCTCTAGCGCTCGGGCCCCTGAAGTCGGCGCAGCGCGTCCACGAGCGCGCGGTCGACGTCCCGCTGGTAGGTCGAGTAGTTGCGTAGCAGGACCGCGAGCAACCTGCGCCAACTCGTGCCGACGATGCCGTAACGCGACCGTGACGATCGGTCGGGCCCGCGCGCCAGCAGCGCCTCCACCGCGGCAATCGCGTCGGTCACCTGCCGTCCGTCTTCGCGCGCGTAGGGATCGATCTCGCCGTCGGCGCGGCGCTCGAGCAGGATCATGTCCTGAAGGCCGAGCGCCCCGCGCGGCACGTACGCGCGGATGCGCAACCACCGGCTCCAGCGTGCGAACACGTACCACGTCGCGTGATAGGTGACGCCATACCACGCCGGGAAAGGCTCCTGCGCGTGAGCCACGAACACGATGCCACGCTGTTCGAAGTCGGCCCATGGCGGATCTGGCGTTTGCGAAAACGCGTGCTCACCGTGCACGGTCAACACGACGTGGCCACCGGGCCGCGTGACTCGTCGGAGCTCGGCCAGCCATGCGTCCTGCATGTGCTCGTCGATGTGGGTGAAGACGCTGTGGTTGTAGACGAGATCGAAGTACCCGTCCGGATAGCTCAGGGGCGGTAGCGGCTCGTTTGTTCGCGCCTCGACGAACGGCAGGTGCTCGCGTACCCACGCGATTGCGTCGGCGTCGGTGTCAGTCGCGTGGAGCTCGGCGCCCTCGGCGAGTTCTTCGGCGAGCCAGGTCAGCATGCGTCCGCTCCCGGCGCCGAAGTCGAGGATTCGGCTGTAGCTTCCGAAGTCACGCCCAACGAGGTTGAGGATGGCGGCGGTCTCGTTGACCGACCGACGGCCACTCTCGAAGAAGGACGCAGCATCAGTTCGGGCAGAGGCGCGAGCAGCTAGGTCTGCGTCCGGAAACGGGCGGGACTCAGGAGGTGCCATGAACCGACGAGCATAACCATCCGCCTCTGAGCTCCCAGGGGGTCTACGCCGCGCACTTTGAGTCGGAGCGTGTGCCGAACGTCCGCCTCTCGCGCGAGCGGTTACGGCGTTGGTGCGGTCCGGTTGCCCGGACCCTACCCAGCGCATCAGCGGAGCGGCTCGGCGGCTGTCAAGGACGAGTCCGACAGGACCGGGCGAAGCCCGTCGCGAGTGTGCCAGGCATGTCGTTGAGATCGGAGGTGGAAGTCCTGTCCTGGGGCCCTGACTAGGCCGGCGGTAACGGCGGCTGATGGCCCAGCAGAAGTCGGAGGACCGCGTAGTACCGGACGGCGGGGTAATGCCCGTCCAGCCCGCCGGTGGTGGGCAAGGGAAGGCGGTCTCGGTCGAGCAAACGGCGGCGCAGCTTTTGCTGCCGATCGCGACAGCAGAAGACCCTGCGGGGTCCGCTTGTGAGGTGGTCCGGGACCGGTCTCGGGCAGGCCGAGCGGGGGTGCCGAAGGCGATCGTCACCGAGGAGAACGCGCCGCCGGCGGTGATGGAGGAGGTGGTCGAGCGACTCGATCACGCGGTGAAGAAGGTGGTCGCGAACAAGGGCGCTCCGGGACCTGACGGGGTGACGGTCGCGATGCTGCGCGAGCAGTGGCCGACGATCGCCCCGAAGCTGCAAGCTGGACTGCTGGAAGGGACGTATCGTCCCGGCGTGATCCGCCGGGCGATGATTCCCAAGGCGGGCGGCGGGCAGCGCGGGCTGGGGATCCCGAACGTGGTCGATCGGGTGGTGATGGAGGCCGTGCGGCAGGTTCTCGAGCCGCTGTATGAGCCGACGTTTCACGCGAGTAGCCACGGGTTCCGGCTCGGTCGTAGCTGCCACACGGCGATCGCCGAGGCCAAGACGCATGTGCGCAAGGGGCATGAGTGGGTGGTCGACATCGATCTGGAGAAGTTCTTCGATCGTGTTAACCGTCAGCGGCTGCTCGCGCGGCTCGCTCAGCGAGTCTCCGATCGGCGGTTGCTCGTGCTGATCGGGCGCATGCTCAGGGCCAGGGTGGTGTTGCCGGACGGGGTCGTGATCGGCGTTGATGAAGGCGTGCCGCAAGGCTTGCCGCTGTCGCCGCTGCTCTCGAACATCGTGCTGGACGAGCTCGACAGCGAGCTTGCCCGGCGTGGCCACCGGTTCGTCCGCTATGCCGACGACTGCAACGTCTACGTGGCAAGCGAACGCGCCGGACAGCGGGTCATGGCCAGCCTGAGCGGGTTCATCCAGTGGCGCTTGCGCCTGCAGATCAACACCGCCAAGTCGGCCGTCGCCCGCCCGCAGGACCGGCACTTCCTCGGATTCAGCCTGCGAGTCGCCCATGGGCGGCGCAGGACCGTGGAGGTGTTGCTCTCGCAGCGCACCAAGCGCAACGCGAGAGCGTGTGTCCGCGAGCTCACGCCACGGACCTGGGGAGGCACGCTGGAAAGCTGCATCGCCCGGGTCAACGCGTGGCTGCGTGGATGGCACGCGTTCTTCGGGATCGCCTCGACCGAGGAGCAACAGGAGATGCGCAGACTCGACGCCCACATCCGGCGGCGGCTGCGCGCGATCCTGCTGCACCACTGGAAACGCCAACGCACGATCGCTCGCCGCCTCGCCGCGCTGGGCGTCAACCCGCACGCAGCACGGCGCGCGGTCTAGGCCGGCAAGAAGTCGACGTGGGCACTCAGCCACGCCCCGGCCGTCGATAACGCCCTGCGCAACGCGTATGACGTGTGTCTGACTTAACGCCACAGATCGCCGGTGGAATCAGTCCGCATTCGGGGGCTGTCGCGGCAGGGGTTGACGGGTATCGGTAGCTGCCGGTGGCGGGCCTGTCAAGCGCGGCGGTCATGGGGTGTCCTGTCGGTGGGCGCGGTGGTAGGCGAGCCGCCGGCGTCGGGCGCGGTGCAGGCCGGCGCGGCGGGCGGTGCGGATCGCGGGCCCGCGGCCCTCGTGCTCGTCGTCGGGGGTGACGTAGCCGATGCCGGCGTGCAGGCGCCGGGTGTTGTACTGGTGGCGGACCGTGGCGAGCTCGGCGCGCAGGACGGCGGGGTCGCGGATGGCATCCAGGTGCGGCCAGTCGGCCTTGATGTGGCTGAACAGGCTCTCGATCCAGGCCTGATCGGTCGGGGTGCCGGGCCGCCCGAAGTGCTGCGCGATCGCGCACATCGCCAGGAACTCGCGCGTGGAGCCCGAGGTCATCTGCGGCCCGTTGTCGCTGACCGCCAAGAGCACCGGCCGGTCGGGGTCATCGACGGCCGGGTCGGCCAGCTGCGCCTGGTGGGCGTCGACGCGCTCGAGCAGGCCCTCGAGCTCGAGCGCGTGCGTGAACGCGAGCTGGACCTGCAGCCCGGTCTCCTCAGCGGACACGATCTCGGTGATCCACTTGCGCGTGACCAGGTCCATGATCATCACCACGTACGTGCTCTTGCAGCGCGCGAAGCGGGTGGTGTCGTAGATCCAGATCGAGTGGCGCTCATAGCTGGCCCAGTCCGGGAACGGCGTGCGCTCCGAGCGCCCGGCGCGGCGCGGCAGCCGGATCCTGAGCTGGTGGGCGGCGAGCACGCGCCGGACCGTGGACTCCGAGACCCACACCACGCCCTCGTAGCTGCCGCGGTGCGCGAGCTTGCGATGCGAGCGATCGGTGTCCTGGAAGTTCTCGAACACCGAGAGGATCGCCCGCTCCTCCGCAGGGGTGATCGCGTGCACCGGATGCCCGCCCGACGCACGGTCATCGAGCGTGCCCGCGGCCCGACGCTCGCGCCAGCGCCACGCGCGGCCCTCGCCGAGCTCCAGATACGCGCAGGCGCGGCGATGCTCCCAGCCATCGGAGACCGCGGCATCGATGAGCTCCAGCAACCCATGCTTCGTGGCCGCCTCGACCCGTCGCGAGACCCGGCCACTCAGTCCCAGCGCCCTTTTCCCTCCGCGAGCATCAACCGGACGCCCATCTCCTTCAGCGCCTCCGAGAGCCGCGCGATCTCCGCCTTCGCCGCAGCCAACTCCGGGTCCGGGCCGTGGCCCGCCCTGACGCCCGGCTTGGACTGCGCCAACGCCTCCAACGCGCCCCGGCGCGCCACCGACCTGAGCTTCATGACCGTCGAGCGATCCACCCCGCTGCGCTCGGCCGCCGCCGCGATCGTGTACTCGCCCCGGACCAGGCTCAGCCAGATCTCGTACTTCTCGCTCGGCGAAAGGAACCGCTTGCCGCGCCGACGCCGCGGGCCGCTACCGTTGCCATTGGACTGCGGATCGCTCATCTTCGCTCGCTCCTGGAAGTGCCCGACAGACTCCCAGATGCGGACTGATTACCGGCGCGAAGTGTGGCGTTGAGTCAGACGCAAACCAGTACTTCGCGCGCCGCGGGCTGATCTCGGCGGCCAAGCTGCACCGCGACAAACGCCCCGCCATCAGCGCCCCTGCCCATCCAACCATGGCCCTGGAGCAGGGATAGAACGAGGTCGAAAACCGGCCGGCGGCGGGGGTCACAACCCGCCGTCCCGAAGAGCCGGATGCGAACAGCGCACGTCCGGTTCTGTGGGAGCCGGGGGCGGGCAACCGTCCCGGCTACCTGACAGCAGTGGACTTGACGGGTTCGCGCGGCGGAGTTACTCCGCTGTCGCTAGGTTGCGGACGTGGGTGCGTGGGGAAAGGGAACGTTTGAGAACGACGCAGCGGTCGACTGGATGAGCGACCTCAGCGAGGATGGGGACGCGTCGATGGTCCGTGGGGGGCTATCGACGGCGGCCGATGCAGATCGCCGTATCGACTCCGACCGATGCTGCGAGGCGCTGGCCGCGTGTGAGATCGTCGCGGCGGTTCTCGGGCGCTCGCCTTCTCTGCCCGACAACCCGCGAATCGCGGAACAGCTGCCGGAGCTGGCCGCGTTCGCCATCGGAGCGACCCAGGATGTCGACGTCCTTGCTACGCGGATGCCTGAGCTGATCGAGGACGTCGAGCTGGCGCGGCGTGCGGTCGCTGCCGTGGTCGATCCGGAGCGATCCCAGCTCCACGGCCTTTGGGCTGAGACGGTCTTCCTGCAGGAGTGGCTTGCGGTAGTGGACAACCTGCGTCGTCGTCTCGCGGTGTGACGCCTTGGGAGGGCTCGAGTGCAGTTCGCGTCGGCGAGGACGGCCGCTTGCGGCCGCGCGCAGCCGGCGGCGGCGCGACCGAAGGCCGCGCCCTTGATAGTCGTCGAGAACTTTGTCACTGACCTGAGTCGCTCGTGACGTCCCGTGCGTGAGCCTGCCGGCACCCGCGAGCGACGCCCGGATCCTTCGACAGCGAGAGCAATGAGTCGGGTCCGTCAGTGGGACACCTACGCGAGCGGCGCCGCCTACCCTTCAGCGACGTTGTCGGCGAGCTCGGCCTCCAGGTTCCGGAACCATGCGGCACGCCACGCGAAGTAGTCGGCACCTTCGCGTGCTGCGATGAGTCGAAAGCGACCGGGCACTCGGCTTGCCAACGGCAGAATCTCGGCCTGAAAGTCGCGGTCGATCTCCTCCGCGCGGACGCGCAGGCGCCTGACGAGCTGGAGGGCGTCCGCCGCAGGCACCGCGTCGGCGAAGAAGACGCGAAGCAGTCCCTCGTCACGTTGCTCGAAGTCAGGAATGCGCTCGCTGCGCAGCCACTCCTGGAGCGCGGCATGTCCCTTGCCGGTCAGGCGGTAGATCCTGCGCGGTCGATCGCCGCGCGGTGCGTCGGAGCCGACGACGTAGCCACCGTTCTCGAGTGCGGCGAGCTCCGGGTAGACCTGAGCGAGGGACGCGGCCCAGAAGAACCGCGTGCTGCGATCGACGGCGCGCTTGATCGCGTAGCCCGTCGACACGCCGCTGTCGAGCATCCCCAGGATGAGATACGAGCCTGGCTTCAGTCGCATGGGTCGCGATCGGTACGGCCAGACCGGTCGAGCGGAACCCGTTGCGCCGCAAGTGATGTTCTGTTGCGATGCATCAGCCCAGAGTAATCGCATCTGCAACCTGCCGGAGGACCTTGATGTCCGCAGTTCGCGTCACCCTTCACCCCGACGGTCCACTGGAAGTGACCGGCCCTGTCGAGCTCGCCCGCCACGACGGTGAGCCGATCGAATCGCCCGCGGCGACGGCGTACCTGTGCCGCTGCGGCCGCTCGGCGAATAAGCCGTTCTGCGACGGCTCGCACGCCCGGACCGGCTGGAACGAGGACCCGGCGTGAGCGCCGCGCAGCGCAAGCTCATCCTCGTCGGCGACGTCAGCGGCTTCCCACCCACCGGCGACATCCATGGCGGGCGCAACACGCCGCTACGACTGACCTCGATCGAGACTGCAAGCGGAAACCAACACCGAAGGGGCAGCAGCCATGTCACTCGCCTACGTCCACCACTTCTCGATCTCACTCGACGGCTTCGGCACCGGTGAGGGTCAGACCCGCGACCTGCATTTCGGTCACGCCGGGGAGCGTCTGCACACGTGGATGTTCGCGACCCGATCGTGGCAGTCCGGCGGGAGCGGCGGCGTCGACGACGTCTTCGTCCAGCGCCACGATCGCGGGATCGGTGCCGAGATCATGGGGGCCGGGAAGTTCGGCCACCCCGGATGGGAGGACGACCCGGAGTGGAAGGGCGCGTGGGGTCCGAACCCGCCGTTTCACACACCGGTCTTCGTCCTCACCCATCACACGCGCCCGTCGATCGAGATGAAGGGCGGCACGACGTTCCATTTCCTCGACGCGTCGCCCGCCGAGGCGCTCGCGACGGCCCGCGAGGCCGCGGACGGTCAGGACGTCCGCATCGGCGGAGGTCCCACCGTGATCCGGGAGTTCCTTGCTGCGCGGCTCGTCGACCACATGCACGTCGTGGTGGTCCCGATTCTGCTCGGCCGGGGCGTGCGGCTCTGGGACGGACTGGAGGGCCTCGAGAACGACTACGAGGTCGAGGCCACCTCCTCGCCGAGCGGAGTCACGCATGTGACGTTCACCCGTGCGGGGATCTGAACCGCCTCGACCGAGCACCCAGGGCGCGGGCGCTCGATGCTGACTCACACGGCGCGCTGGCACTCCGCGCGTGAGGGCGCCGCGATCGAGACGCTGCCGCCCTACGACCTCCGCCATGCATTCGCGTCGCTGCAGGTGCGCGCGCAAGTCGATCCCTGAACTGGCGCAGCAGATGGGGCACTCGCCGGCGATGACGCTGAACACGGACTCGCACGTGATCCGCGAGCTGAAGGGCGAGCCGGTCGTGTCGGCCGAGGAGCAGGTCGAGCGGGCTCGGAGGGATCTACCGGGACGCTTTGGGGACGCCGGGGCGGCCGAGGCCGATGCGTCCTAGCGCCAGAAACGACGGCGTGGAGCGGATGGCGAGACCCGGACTCGAACCAATAGCGAGCCTCCAGGCGAGCGGCGGTCCCCGGACTTCCGCCCTAGCAGCGGCCGATGGCGAGACCCGGACTCGAACCGGGGACACCACGATTTTCAGGCGGCGCAAATGGCTATTTCTTCAGAGCGAAAAGTCCTGCAAATCCGTCCGACTAGGACGACTGGACAACGACGCCGACTTGCCCGCAGTTTGCGGGCGTTTGGCGGGCGTTAGGGCCACGAAGAAGCCGCCGTGGCCCAAACATCGGGCCCTAAGAGGACTGGTGACCCGGGCCGCCTTCCGGACGAATGATCCAGCAGGCCGGCGAGCAACAATGGATGGCGACCACCCAGCGCGAACCCACCCAGCCGATGCAGGCCCCCGACGATCTGCTCCTCACGGGCCATCTTCTCGCTGCGCGAGACGGGCGGCTACTTGGGCGTGCCCGAGTCGACGATCCATGAATGGGCCAGCCCGGCCGACGGCCGTTCGCCGCTGATCACCGTCGTCCACGTCCTGGGCGCGAGGCGACGATCCCATTCGTGGGGTTCGCTGAGGCCTTCGTGCTCTCCGCGTTCCGGCGAGCTGGAGTTCCGTTGCAGCGGATCCACTCCGCCGTCGAGGTCCTGTCGCGAGAGATCGGCATCGACCATGCGCTCGCGTCCCAGCACCTGTACACGGACGGCGTCGAAGTGCTTTACGACTTCGCGAACGAGCGCAGCGACGCAGACCTGCTCGAGCTGGTGGACGTCCGCACCGGGCAGAAGCAGCTCTCCGAGCTCGTCCGCGACTACCTGCAGCGGACCACCCACGGCGACGACGGCTGGGCTTCGCAGATCCAGCTGCCGATCTACGGCCGCGCGCACGTGATCGTCGACCCGCACGTCGCATTCGGCTTTCCCCTCCTCACCCAAGGTGGCGCGCGCATCGAGGAGCTCGTCGACCGGTTCCTGGCGGGCGACACGATCAGCGACATCGCGGACGACTTCGGCCTGCCGGTCGATCAACGTCGAAGACGTGATCAACGTCGCGATGCGCACGGCCGCCTGAACCACTTCCCGTGCGGTCTCGGCCGGATAGTCGGCGGTGATGACAGAGGAACTGGCTGGGAAAGAACCCGTTCCACGCCCGCGGGCGCTACAGGTGATCGGACGAACCTACGCCCATCAACGCGCAAGCAGAAGCCCACTCGGGCGGTCGAGCACCACCGGGCTTCGCGGGCCAGCGCCGGTCCCTGCCCGAAATACGGGCCCGCAACCACTCCAATGGGGCGCGGCCGAGGTCGAGCGACTCTCGGCGTGGAGTCTTCCGCCGGACCACGTAGGATCTCGCGAATGGTGGGAACGGCGAAGCGACCGCGAGCGCGTGGCGGGCTACGCGGCCCGGCGACTGCGCTCGCGGAGTGCGTCTGGAACGGCGAGCATGATGCCGAGTTTCCGCAGACCTCGCAGAAGCGAGAGGTAGGATTCCCGCGCTTCGACGGCATACGCACTTCGGTCTTCGCTCTCTGCGGCGATATCACGCGCGGTGTAGCTCGCGTACCAGCTCGCAGCGGCGGTGAGGGCGTCGAGCTCCTCCTCGGTCAGGTCGGTCACGCGCTCACGAAAAGACATGGCCTGGAGCCTAGTTCGCCTTGCGGACGCGACTCTGCACGGCATCGTCACGGAAGTGCGGAAAGTCCGTGACGGCCGGCGCGCAGTCCTCTCCGTTGGCGGCCCTGCGGGAGTGCCTTGACCGGCGCGCGGGCGTCTATCGTCGCCTCAACGGTACGCGCAACGTGGCGACCTACCTCGCAACTGCGAGAGGGGACGATGAGGAAATTCTCACGGAGCCGATCCTCGCCGACGTCCTCGAGCGTGTCCTGGGATTCCCGCCAGACGGCTACTTCCCCCAGCTCTCCAAGTCCGGGCTGAAGCCCGATTTCACGCCGGGGGATCTAGTCGCGCACAGGTTCGTGCTCGATGCCAAGAGCTCGGTGATCGCCGACCTGGATCAGCATGAGCGCCAGATCCGCTCGTATGTCGATCAGCGACGCCTCGACTTCGGCATCCTCTTCAACCTTCGCGAGGTCCGCGTCTACCGCAGAGGCGTGAGCGGCGCCGATGCGGACCTCTCGTTCCATGTCGAGCCGCTCTGGCACGTCGCGCGAGGCGAGGCGTTGGCGCTTGGCGAAGTCGAGCGCTTCGAGCGCTTCGTCACGCAGTTCCGTTACCAGGATCTCGACCTCGGCCAACGCGTCGATCGGATTCGGCGAGCTCGCCCCTGGCGCCAGCTCGAAGCCCGAGGCGAGCCCGCGACCATCGATGTCGAGTACCTGGTCGACCGGCTACGCGACCTCTCGCGCACACTCGCCGAGGACGCTGCGAGCCAGCAGGACGCGCTCACTCGGCGAGTCCGCTTTAGCGCACAGCTCGAACTGGACATCGTCGCCGAGCCCGCATGCTGGCGAACGACATTGAGCCCGGGGCAAATCTTGAGGCACTCCCGGACACGATCGCCGGCTTCCGCGAGGGAGCGGACCTAGCACTCAGGGCCTGGCGTCAATACCTCCTCCGCGTCTCCCAGCTGGCATTGATCCGCATCCTGCTCTACCGATCGTGGGAGGACTCTGGATTCGTCGATGAGAAGCTGTACGACGGTGGCTTCAGCGTGGTCTACGAGCGCCTGAGCCACAACTTGGCCGACGTACTGGCTGAGGCTTTCGCCACGGGTCGGGATCGCTACCCGTGGCTCTATGGCGCCGCAAACACGTACGACTGGTACCGGCCGCGTGATGCCGCCTTGGTCGAGGTGCTCTACTCGTTGCTGCCAGTCCCTCTTGGGCGACTTGACGCAGACGTCCTTGGAGGTCTTTACGAGGCCTACGTGGACGAGATTGACCGCGATCGCCTCGGCCAGTTCTATACGCCCCGCAGCGTCGTGCGGTTCATGCTCGACCGAGTGGGCGCCATAGGCGCCGATGGCCTCTTCCACATCGAGGGAAATCGTCGCCGACCTCGTCGGGTCTTGGACTTCGCTACGGGCTCCGGAGGCTTCCTTGTTGAGTCGGCCCGGAGGATCATCGAAGTGGTCGCCGAGCGAGAGGTTGACGATGTCGACGACGGCCTCGAAGCCATCGTCCTGGGCCTGCACGGCTGCGAGATCAGCCCGTTCCCGTACTACCTCACGGAGGTCAACCTGCTGCTGCAGGTTTCTCGCCTGCTGGGTCGCTTGCGCCGCCTTGGCGAGTCGCCGGAGCGTCAGTTCACACTCAGCGTCGTACATCGGGACACGCTTGAGGCGCGGCGCGGCGGGCTTGCTGGTCTCGGCGGGGAACCGGATGAGCTGGTCCACGATCCGCGCTTCGGTCTAGTTCCTCTCGACGCTGACAAGGCGGCCGCGTTCGATCGTATTACCGAGCCGGGCTCGTTCGACCTCGTGGTTGGGAACCCGCCCTATGTCGCGGAGCCAAATAACCGGCCGGTTTTCCAACGCTTGAGGCGCCTATCGGGCTGGACGACGACATACCAGGGAAAGAGCGACTACCTCTACTACTTCCTCTGGCTAGCGAGCGAACAACTCGCCGAGGGTGGCCGACTTGCCGTCATCACGCCGGCCAGCTGGATGAACGCCGGGGACGCCGATTGGCTGCGCGAGCGCATGACGACTGTCCTGCGCCTCGACGCAATGTTCCTTTTTGGCGCTTACCGCTTGTTCGCGCCGGAGCAGGCGGACTCCCGCGACCCGCGACGGGCGCAAGCGCCGACGGTCGAGAGTCTGATCCTGCTCGCTACCAAAGCTCCAGCTCCACCGGGACACCACATCCGCGTGACGGTGCTCGAGGACGAGCGCGCGCTGGCGCGTGGCCTCACGGGCGACCCGGGAGCCAGGACGCCGGAACGCGACGCGCTCTTGACGGCCATGGCCCGGCGCTCGGAGGGGCGGACAGGACGTCGCGATGGGATTCTCGTGCACTCGGTGCGTCAAGACATTCTGCGCGCAGCGGAGCCATGGCCGGTCAAGTTCAGCGCCCGCGACTTGGCCACCCGCGTCGTGCGCCACCTCGACTCTCGGCTGGCAGCCGGCGAAGCCGAGCCGCTCGGCCATCGGTGGGACATCACACGTGGCATCGAAACGGGCGCGGATGCGTTCAGCCGAAAGATCTCGAATCGCGTGAAACGCGACGACCCCGAAGGACTTGCCCGACTCCTCGCCGCCGGTCGAACAACAGGCGATCCGATCATGGAGCTCCGCCAGCGATCGCCCAGCAGCCCCCGTGGCGCGACCACCCCGAACTGCTCGCTCGCAGCATCGAGCCGCGCGCGGTTCTGTATGGGGCGCTGGACGAGGCTGATTGCACATCGCTCGTTTGGATCGGACGAGACGACCCAGTTCCGGAGGTTGTTAAGACAGCGCTTGAGCCGTGGAAACCGATCCTCGCGACGCGCGCGGAATTCGCGCGCAACGCTCGCCGCGCCTGGTATGAGACGGCTTGGCCGCGCGACAAGACGCAGTTGCGTAGCCCGAAGGTCATTTCACTCCACCGTACGGACCGAGGCCGCTTCGCGTTCGACGAGGACGGCTCGTGGCAGCCGTCTAACCGGACAACCATCTGCGCGGCTCGGGCCCGGCCTGTCGGTTGCATATCTGTGTGGGCTTCTCAACAGCGAATTGCTGGATCTCTGGTACGGAGTCCGAGGGAGACATCCGCGCGACGTCTGGCGCGACTACGAGCCGAAGCCCATGGCCCGAATCCCCTATCGGCACGTCGAAGCACTGGCGACCGACCCACGGATCAACGAGCTCCGTTCCGTCACAGCCCTCCGCGACCGCTTGGCCACCTTGGACCGCCTGTTGTCGGCGCCCGCCGACCCGAGGGTATTGGCGGCCGCGCTCGAAGAGGTGGTCAGAGCCGTGGCGGCAAACCGCAAGGCTCTGCTGCCACACCGCGCGGTGGCGCCGCGCCTTGCAGTCACTGTAAAGGATCCGTGGTCTACATCGGTGCCCGCAATGGTCGAGCGGGGGCTCATCGCGGAACTGTCGCGATCGAAAACGGTGTCGGTACGCACCGATCCTCGTCTCAGGATGACGCCAATGAGCGACGGACGTCTGGGACGGCCGCGCCTCAAGGATGGCGAGCTGACTTTCGTCCACGGCCGCCGCGTCACCGCGCGCGTAACCGGCCCGAACGATCGCCTCGCGCTGGTTGAACGCGTGACCACCGGGCTCGCTCGCCCGCTTGTCGTCGATCTCGCGCTCGTACCGTTGCCGAAGGATCTCGTTGATTTCGCTCAGCACCTAGACCGGCGCGCGGCGGAGATTGATGCTCTGCTCGACGAGGGCCGCCAGCTGGTTGAGCGAGCCGAGCGATTCGTGTGTCGTCTGTACGAAGTGCCAGCGGACATGGAGGATGAAATCGTTGCGAGCGCGGTCGCCCGTGCCGCCGCGCGTCAAGCCGACGAAGACTGAGGTCCGGACGCGCGACTCACTCGCCAGCGGGAAACGCGTGGGCCGCGGGGTTGCGCCAGGGGGTGCGTGCCGAATCGGGAGTTAGCAGGCGCGGGCTGCCTCCTCACCGGGCCATCCCGTCCATCACTCGCGACAGGATGGAGGAGGCGGCCAGCCCGTCTGATCTCAAATTGGAGAGTCTCGTCGTCGTTCCCCGTCCGACCCGGGGACCGAGGCACCTCCGCCTTCCGGCCGTTAGAAACCGTACTTCTGCTTGCGGCGCTCAAACGCCTCGCGGCCGCCCTCGAGTACGTCCTCGAGAGGTCCGTGAAGTTCCGCGTCGTCGATCGAGCCGCGTTGCGCGACGCGCGCCCGCAGCCGGTCGCGGTCCTGCTCCGCTGCCCAGAATGACGATCTGCTCGGAGTCTCCGAGTACAGGGATATTCGCGTTGTGTGTCGCGATCAGAAATTGGCGCTGTTCCTTGGTATCGCGGAGCCGGCGCACGACGCCCTCATAGATAAAGCGGTTGTCGAGATCATCCTCGGGCTGGTCGAGGATCAGCGGGCCGTCGCTCTCCAGCAGCGCGAGCAGCAGGATCGCCGTGCTGCGCTGGCCGGCCGACAGGCGCTGGAGCGGGCGATGGTCGGGGCGGTCAGGCGTGCCAACGTCGAGCGCGATCTCGACGCGGTCCTCGAGACCTAGCATCTCCAGCGCAGCGAGCGCCTTTTCGTCGAGGCTGCGATTCAGCTGCGCGGCCACGCCTTCGGTCAGGTCGTATGCGCAAATGAGCGCCGCCTCGCCCTCGCGGACACGAGCGGAGAACTCGGCGGGGGAGAAGTCGTCACGCTCAACGAGCCGCCTTAGCTGTGCCCGTTGGGCACCGCTGCGGAGTTCGCAGAGCGCCTCGAAGACGGCGCTTCGGTTGCCCTGATGCCCGACGCGAATGCGGACGTCGTCGCTGAGCTTGCCGGTCAGCTCGTGGGCTTTGCGCTCGCGGACGGCGAAGATACGTCGCCGGAGCTCGCGCAGCTCGGCCAGCCGCTCGTCACGCTGCGAGGCGAGCTCTGACAGGGTCCTACGGTGTGCGGCGACTCGCGTGTCGAGTGCCTCGAGACGAGCGATCCGCGAGTCGAGTTGAAGGTACTGCTGGATCTCAGGTTCGCCGTGCTCGCCGGCGACCTCGGCGACCGCGGCGTCGAAGTCCGCGCGCCGAGCCTCGAAGCGCTCCTGCCACTCACGCTCCAGCTCCTCCAGTCGCACCCGTGTCCGTCCGAGCGTGCCCCTGACGGTGTCGGCCGCTCGCTCCCAGCTCGAGTCCACGCCGGCGAGCAGACCGTCGAGCTCGCCGAGCAGGTCGTGGTTGACCAGGTTGTCGGGGAGGCTGACTCGCCCGACGTCGCGGGCGTCGGACACCAGTTCGTCGAGCAGCCGCTCGTGCTCGTCGAGTCGCTCGCGCGCGACGACCCACTGCTCGCGCTCGCGGGCGAGGGTGCGCTGCTCACTGAGTTTGCCCTCGAGGCCCGCCTCGTCGAAACGCCGCTTCTGCTCCTTGAGCGCCGGCAACTCCGCCACCTCGCCGGCCATCCGTTCGACCTCGCGCCAGGCGCGCGACGCAGCGTCGGCGATTCCGCCGAGCTGCGCAAGAACGGCCTCCTCGTCGCGCAGCAGCTGCGCGAACTCGTTCTCGCAGTAGCGGTCGAGGAGCGCCAACTGGCTCTCCACGCGCTGTGCGGTCTGGTAGATCTCTTTCTGGCCAAAGACGACCGGCCGCATGACCGCCGAGGGCGCGAGGCCGGCGATGATCTCGCCGGTGGTCGCGTTGCGCACGAGTGGCCGATCGCGCCCCGTCCGCTCGATGACGTAGCGGGTCGGCTTGGGGTTCGGTACTTCTACCAATAGCGCTAGCTTCGCCTGCTGCGGGAATGTCTCCAGCAGCAACGCCTGCGCCTGCTCGGCGATCTCCGGAGCGGCGATGTCGAGATCGAATACATGTCGCAGCGACTCGATGAACGTCGACTTCGCGGACCCCTTGCCCCCCACGAGGCAGTTCAGGTTGGGGTTCAACGGCAGCTCGGCATCCAAGAATGCCTCACTCCATGCCGCCGCCAGAATCCTGGGCGTCGCGACGGGCGCGAGCTCGTCGGGGTGACGAATGCGCGACTCAGGGTCGAAGAACGCCTGGCGAAGCCCGTCGAGCGTGTCGGCGCTGATCTTGATGTAGCTGAACTTCGAGCCGATCTCCTTGAGCGTCCTGGCATCCGACGTCTGGATGCAGGCGTACGGCCTCTCGCGGTGGTAGTGGCCCGATTCGTTGAGCAGCGCCGTCTTGTAGAAGCCATCGTCCATCGCTGCGGGGTTCTTCGACGCCTGCACGGCATACGCACCGCAGCCGTTCCATGCGTTGATCCGCGGCTCGCCCTTGAGCCGCTGAAGAACGCCGTCCTCGCGATCGACGTGCGAGAGGATGCACAACCCCCGGGTCTCTTCCTGGACGAAGGTCACGAGCTCGATCAGGTCCAGTTTGGCCAGCCGGGGCGACCCGTCGCTGTGAAAGCGCTTGGCCGACGGGAGCCCCATCTCTGTGAGCACCTCGTCGAGGCGCGAGGCGCTCTCATTCGGCTCGTACAAACAAAGGACGTGGCACCCCTCGCTTGACGCGACCTCGAAGCCGGGAAACACGACGAGCGGGTTTCCCGCTGCACTGGCACGCAACTCATCGATCCACGAGACATCGTTGTGCTCGGTGATGGCGATCAAGCCGAGCTGCTGCTCGAGCGCGCGCTGTACGTAGGACGTGGCGAACGCCGCACGTTCCTCGGCTTTGTCGACTGGCGCGCCCGCACGGAAGTTGCGATCGACGGGTGTATGCAGTTGCAGGTCGGCGCGACGGAACTGCGCCCCCGCGGGCTGGTCCGCGAGGGTTCGGAGCTTCTCCAGCTCCTCGATGATCACGTTCGTCGCGGCGACTCTCCTCGATTGGGCATGCAAAGTTTGGCGCGATTTGCATGGTGAGCATATCCATCGCGCTGCGCGTGCGCTAGTCCGAATTTCTCCTCGCACCCGGCGAGGTGCACGAGCAAAGAGCACGCCAGCATCGAAGCGTGCATCGAACCGCGCCTGAGGGATGGGTGGACCCCGAACCGGCCATGGTCGAGAGCTGACAATCCACGCATACGGGGCGCTCATGGGCGGGGATGCGACCATAGGAGCGTGTGGCAGATCACCGTCCGTAACGGCGCTCGTGAGAGAGCCGTGGCTGCGATTGAGCAGGAGAATGCCTCTGCGCAAGAGATTCTTGAGATGGCGGAGCGGGCGATCGATCTCGGTCGAGGCGACGCGGCGTTGGATCAACTGCGCAGCCTGATAGATCAGGCGCAATCTCGACCGAGCGCTGAAGGAACCGCCGACGGAGCGGTCCCGTTCCGATCTTGGAGCCCATCAACCTCTGGGCGGGGAGGCGTCGGCGTCCCGGGACGATGAGCTCGGCGCGCCCCTTCGTTCGTACGAGGGCGGTATCGGACTGGTCGAGGCCGACGAGCTGAGCGACTTTGCGTGGCACGGCGGGCGCGTCGCCGTCGTCGCGATCCCGGAGTTGACGACGTCGATCGAATTGATCTACCAGCCGGCCAGCGCGGAGCGCGAACTGCGTGACATGATCGCCGAGACGTATTGGAAGGGATTGGCGGTCAAGCGGTGGTGGCCCATGGCCAGAGGTCGAGGTCAACCTAGACGTGCTCGGGTTCTTCGCTGATCCAATGGAATCCCCGACGATCATGGAGATCGCGTCACGGGATCCGAACGCTCCTCGCCGATATAGATTCTCGCTCTCGTTTCCCCGCCCGGTAACGGGATTGTTGGTCGCTAAGCCTCTCTACCGGCTCGCCGGCACCTGCGCGTTCGGGCTCGTGACCCGCTGCGACCCGCGCGAGTTCGGCAAGACCTGGGCGAACTCAATTCCTCCTCGCCCGACCTACGGGAAGCTCGTGGCGAGGTCGCGCGCGTACCGATTGTGTTGGTGCACGGCTTGGGCTCGACCGGCGCGGAGATGGCGCGCATGCTTGAGCCGCTCACGCTCGAACCCTCTCGCTACGAGCACGACACCTTCATGTCGATCGACGCTAACGCTCAGGAACTGGCGGAGCTGTTGACCGCGAGATTCGATGACGCCGAGCACGTGCTCATGATTTGCCACTCCCGCGGCGGCCTGGTTGCCCGATCGGCCTCGGATCTAGTCGATGGGACTCTGGCAAGTCGGCTGTCGATCCACACGTTCGGTACCCCTCATCGGGGAACCCCGCTTGCGGATTTGCACGCATTGTCCCGCTCATTCATTTTCTGGAGTGCGTCCAGCATCCAGGCGATGTAATCCGAGCGGCGGCCCGGTACGTGCTACCTCGCACCTGGCGGACGCCTGAAGGTATCGAGGAAATGTGTCCCGACGATCCTTTCATCACTCGGATGTCCAAGGCGCCCCATCGTCCGCTCATG
>CAWINP010000016.1:0-263481 GCA_963837485.1 uncultured Solirubrobacteraceae bacterium
GACGTTCACGCCGCGCGAGGCGACGTCGCTCAGGCGTTGCGGATCTATGACGAGTTGCGCACGCTGTGCGCGAGGCGCTCGGCATGGTGCCCTCCGCGCCGGTACGTGCGCTCGCCGAGCGCCTCCTTCTCGCCGGCGACCAGATGGTGGCCGCGCCGATCGAGCTTCCGTCGCCACTGCGGTCCGAACGGCGGGTTCTCGGCCGCGAGAGCGAGCTCGAGACCCTACGGGCGTGCTGGCGGCGGGTCGCGCCCGGTGCGCGACTCGTGCTGGTTGCGGGGGAGCCCGGGGATCGGCAAGACCAGCCTCGCGGCTCGCCTCGCCGGCGAGATCGGCGTGGGCGAGGGTCACGTGCTCTATGGACGCTGCGACGAGGACCCGCCGGCGCCGTATCAGCCGTTCGGCAAGGCGCTGCGGCACGCCCGCGCCCGGGTCGCGCAGCTGCTCGAGTCGCCCGAGCTCGCCGTGCACGTTCCTGAGCTGGCGCGGCTCGTCCCGATGCTGTGGGCAGGCCGGGAGGAGCCGCTCCCGGAGCCCGCGCCGGATGGCCGTGGCCGATTCTTCGAGGCGGTAACGGACGCTTTGGACGCGGTCGCGAGCGAGAGGCCGGCTGCTGCTCGTGCTGGACGATCTGCACTGGGCGGACCAATCGACCGCGTTGCTACTTCGCCACGTCGTCCGCCACGCGTCTTCCCGAGTCCTGCTGCTCGGTATCTACCGTGACCGCGAGGTCGTTCGTGACGATCCGTTCGGCAGCCTGCTCGCGGATCTGCGGCGCGATGGGCCGATCGAGCGGCTGCACCTGTCCGGCCTCGGAGAGGCGTACACCGCCGAGCTTGCGAGGCGCTCGCCGGAATCCGGTGGTCCGCTGGATCCAGGAGCGGACCGGCGGTAACCCGTTCTTCGTCGGCGAGGCCGTACGCGCGTTACCGCACTCCGTCACCGATCCGGCGGAGCTCGATCAGCTCGGTGTGCCGGAGGGGGTCAAGGATCTAATCGGCCGGCGCGTCGCGCGTCTGGGCGCCTCCGCGGCGCGCACACTGGGGGCCGCGGCCGCGATCGGGCCGGTGTTCGACCTCATGGTCGTGCGACCGCTCCACGGACGCCCCGGACGGGCTCGTTGATGCCCTCGACCTGGCGGTGCGCGCCGGGCTTGTCGTTGAGTCCGGCGACCAGCCGGGGGCGTACGCGTTTGCGCACGCGCTCGTCCGCGACGCTTTGTACGAGAGCATGGGCGCGACCCGACGCGCCCATCTCCACCAGCTGATCGCCACGGCGCTTGCCGGGCTCAGCCCGCCGGCGTCGGCGGCGCAGATCGCGCATCACGCCTATCACGCGCGGCATCTCACCGGCCCGCAGCCGGCGGTCCGCGCCCTCTGCGAGGCCGCCGAGGAGGCGCGCGCGCATTCCTACGAGGGGCAGGCCGCGTACCTAGGAACTGCCGTTGAGGTACTCGACGAGGCCCATTCCGATGACGACGAGACGCGCTGCCGGCTGCTGATCGAGATCGGCGACCTGCGCGTCAATCAGGCCGGCGAGGTGAACCGCCCGCTCGAGCGGGCCGCGGCGATCGCTCGTCGGCACGGCTGGGGGAGCTGCTCGCGCGCGCTGCCGCCGAGCGGGCGCGAATCACCGAGTACGGCGTGATCGATCCGACCGCCGTGGAGTTGTTCGAGGAGAGCCTCGCGCTGCTCGGGCCGGCCGACAACCCGGACCGCGCGCGGACGCTCGGACGCCTCGCGGAGACGCTCTATCCCGACCCCAGCGAGTCCAGCGCGTGGAGCGCCTCAGTCGGGAGGGCCTCGAAATGGCCCGCCGCGTCGAGGGCCCGGACACACTGATCACGGCGATCCGCTCGCGTTCCCGGGTGCTGGCGAGCCCTGACCGGCTCGCGGAGCGATCGACCCTGGTCGATGAGTCGATCGCGATAGCGCTTCGTGACGTTCCGTCGCGGCTGCTGGGAGGCCTGGAGCTCGCGCGTGCCTGCGTATGCAGACCGGCGAGCTCGCCCTAGCGCTGCCCATGTCGCGGCGATCCGGGCTGATATCGCGCAACGGCGCCTCTCGGGCACCTACTGGGATGCCGAGGCCGATCGGCTGAGCGCCTCGCTCGCGCTGCTCGCAGGCGACCTGATCGCCGCCGAGCAGCTGACCCAGGCCGCTCACGCCACGCTCGATCGGCTCGGCGATCGCGACGCCGGCTACGTCCTCGCCGCTCATCTGTTGCCGCTTCGCCTGCTGCAGGACCGCGGCGAGGAAGTGGCACCGATGATCGCCGAGTCGCACCGGCAGAGCCCGATGGAGCCGCTCTGGCGCGCGGCGGTGCTCGTGCTCGACGTTCGTGGCGGCGAACCCGACCGCGGGGCCGCCTCGCTCGCGGCGCTGGCGACGGACGGGTTTGCCGCAGTCGCGCGCAATCACGAGTGGCTGGGCGCGATAACCCTCGCCGCCGACGCCGCGGCAAGCGTCGGCGACCCGCAGAGCATGGCGGTGCTGGCGGCGCAGCTCGCGCCCTTCGCCGAGCGGACCGCGATGTATCTCTACGGCTCGGTTCCGGTCGACCTCGTAGGCCGCGCGGTCGGCGTTCTCGAGCATCGCCTGGGCCGTAGTGATGACGCCGTCGCCACGCTGGAGCGTGCGTCGGCGCGGGCGCTGCACATCGGGTCACCTGTGCTCAGCGCGCGGACGCAGTGCGATCTCGGGGCGGTGCTGCTCGATCGCGGGCAACCCAGAGACGAGCAGCGCGCCCACCGCGTGCTCGAGCAGGCGCGGGCCACCGCAGGCCAGCTCGGGCTCGCGCACGTCGAGGCCCACGCCGGCGCGCTGCTGGTGCCGCGGCCCGCGGTGTAGACCAAGGCGAGCCTCGTCTCGCAGCGGTTTCCAACGTTTCTTGCGGGTTCGCTCCAACCCGCAGGCCGCACGACGGCTCCGCACCGCCTGGTGCAGAAACCCGTGTTCGGAGTGGCAATGCGAGCGACCATGACATCAGCGTTCCTCATCTCCGCGATGGTCGTGATCGCCATGGCGCTCGGCGTCCCCGCCAACGCGACTGCAGCCGGCCATCGCCCGAAGGCGCGACCGGACTATGCCGCGCAGGCCAAGCGGCTCGCCACGGGCGTCGAGCGAGCCGGGACCCCCGCCGCTCGGCAACTCGCGTTGCGCCAGATGATGCGCGCGCTGCACGTCGGCGTCTACACCGGCCGCGGGAAGGCGCTGGCACGCGGCGAGGAGCGCAAGGGCTCGGGGATCTGGATCTATGACCTCGAGCTCGACGGGCTGGCGATCGGACTCGGTCAGCGACGTCTGTCGACATCAGCCGAGCTCGGACGCCAACTCGCGCAGGCGGGAGTCAAGGGCCGCGACGGGCAATCATTGAGCGCCGACGCACTGCAGCGAGGACTCCCGCGCGCCATCGCGACGGCGCGCCGGGCGAGGCGCGCCGCCCGGTCGTTCACGGCACTGCTGTTCGCCGAGCTCGCGCGCCGCGGCCACCGGCCGATCAGCGGCGCCGAGGCCCGCTTCGACCCGCTTCAGACATGGCTGCTGATGGTCGATTTCCTCTCTCGGCACAAGAGCCCCGCGACCGGACGTGGCGCTACGGCCGCGACCGGGCACGCCGCGCAGGCTGCGCCGCGTCCGTGCTTCCCCGGCGCCGATCGCATCGCCAACCTGCTGACGACGGCGGGAAGCCTCGCCGCGCCGATCCAGGCGGTGGTAGGTCCGATCACGATGGGACACGGCATCGGCGTCGGCCTGATGATCGACTTTCGGCCCACCAGCGGCGTCGCGCAAGGCGGCCGGGCGCACTACGGGCACTCCGGCCCGGGTGACGAGCTGCAGTTCCAGGTCGGGGTCCAGTTTCTTGGCCACCCCGCCGACCCCGTCGTTCGCTGCGGGCCGCTGCTGGGTCTCAAGGTCCCCAAGCATGGGCCAGTTCCCGGCGTTCCGATCAAGTGGGACGGCCTGTTGGCGGACGGCGCCGCGAACCTCGCCCGCCACGGCGAGGTCACCAGGCGCGACGACGTCACGGGGCGACGGCATCGCCACGCTCAGGTTCCGTGCGAAGCAGGAACTCGTTGCCGGGCTCGGACCGCTGCGGACGGAAACCAACCACGTCTGGCCCGAGGCCCACGTCTGGGAGGCGCTCGGCAACGTGTTCGGCCTCCCGTCCGATGCCGCCGGGCTGTTGACCACGCCCAGCCCGATCGGCTACGAGATCGCCTGGCACGCGGACGTGGACCTGAGCCTGAAGGTCCGCGTCTGGAGCAACGGCCACGGAGACGACGGCGGCGTCAACCACCACGGCGGCCGCGCTACGACCGACTCCACGTACGCCTTGCTGGCCGAGCTCCCAGTCCGCGCGAACGACGCCTCCACCTCGGCGGGAAGCGGCGAGCTCGCGTGGACCCAGTGGTACCACCGCGAGGAAGGCGAGGCCTACTGCGGCAACATCCTCGTCAAAGATCACGAGATCACCGAGATGGTGTCCGCGCAGCCCGGGGCCCTCGACATCTCGAGGCTCAACATCGCGCCGGCGCCGGACGGTCAGGCCACGGAGATCGCGATGGGAATCAGATTCACGCGATTCCCCATGGCCGGCATCGTCAACTATCACCGCTGCGGCGACGTGCAGCATCAGGGCCCCGGCTTCAACACGATGTGGGAGACCCTGTTCGAGCTCTTCTCGCCGCCGAGCGGCGAACCGCAATACGACGACGCCGGCCAGCTCCTCCCCGGCACGGAATACGTGATCACGAACTGGACGCGCGGCTGCGTCTCGCCCTCTCACTGGGGCTGCCCCGACGACGTCGTGGCGTCGCGAGAGGAGACCAGAACGGTCGACGAACCCGGCCGCTACGGAAGCCAACAGGTCCGGCTCGACCTGATCGGCCACCCGCGCGACCCCTGATATCGCGTACCCGCACCCACTCCAGAACAAGGAAGGAACGACATGAAACTCCTCCTGTGCGGGGCGCTCGTGGCCGTCGGGCTGTGCCTGATGGCCGGGACCGCCCGCGCCGACAGCCTCGTCTACATCAAGGACGGAAACGTCTGGCTCGCCAACCCGGACGGCTCGGGTCAGTACCAGGTCACGCTCGACGGCACGACCAGCACGCCCTACCGCTCCCCCTCGCAGGCCGACGACGGCACCATCGTCGCCCTGCGCAGCGGCCGGCTGTTTCGCATGAAGCAGAACGGCAGCCTGCTCAACGAGCCGATCGCCACCGCGGCGCCCGGAAGCGGCCCGCTCCACCCGGCCGTGTCGCCCGACGGACGGCTGGTCGCGTTCGACTACATCACGGCGATCCCTCGGCCGCCGAGCCAGGGCGGCGGCTTCAAGACGGAGGTCATCTACACCTACTCGGACCGCTTCACCAACCGGACCGAGATCGATCCCGCCGGATTGAGCTTCACCGACCCATCGTGGCTCGACAACGGGCACACGATGCTCTTCTGGGGAACCCAGGTCTGGACGGACGCGCTCGATCCGAGCGACGAGGTCGCCTGGTGGAGCGACGCCGATCACGGCATGTTCGAGCAACTCCAGGACGGAGAGGCGGCCGGGACCAAGATCGTGCTGGTCCGCGGTGCCAACCGGGAGACGCTGCAGTTCTACGACCGCCAAGGCGCAGGCTACGGCGCCCTCCCGCGGCCGGCGTGCGGCTTCAACCAGCCGACCGGGGAGTTCGCCGATCCGACGCTCTCACCCAACGCAGCGACCGCGGCGTGGCAGGAGGGCGACGGCGTCTGGGTCAGTCCGGTGCCGGGGGCTCCGCCCGAGTGCTTGGGTGAGGCGCCGCGCCTCGCGATCCCCGGGGCGTCTGAGCCGGACTTCGGCCCGGCGAACGTGAACCCAGGTCCGCGCGCCGCCGCGCCGCCGCCCGCGTGCTGCGCGGCGACGGGCGACACGACGGCCCCCGCGATCACGTTGAAGCTCAAGAGCAGGATCAAGCTGGGCTCGCTCGCCCGCGGGCTTCGGCTGGCTTACCGGTGCTCCGAGCCGTGCTCGGCGAGCGCCACCCTCTCGCTCGATCGGCGCACCGCACGGACCCTCCGCCTGCGGGCATCTCTTGCGGAACGGTCGGCACCCGCGTTCGAGAGCACTGCCGCGCTGGTGTTGAAGCCGAGCGCCGCGGTGAGCCACAAGCTGCGCCGGGCGCGCGTGCTGAAACTCACCCTCACGCTGCGTGTCGCCGACCGAGCGGGAAACTCTGGCTCGCTGCAGCGACGGATCACGGTGTCGCGATGACCGGCTCGGCGACCCGAATAGGACGCCCCTTCGCGCTGGCGATCGTCTTCGCGACGATCGCCGTCGCCGGCCTCGCCGCCCCGAGCGTCGGCGCGGCAAGCAGTGCGGGCATCGAGAACGGCGTGCTGGTCGTCCGCGACGAGCAACCGAGCCTGTCCGTCACCGTCCAGCCGAGCGCCGGCGGGGTCCTCGTCCAGTTCGGCGGCGCATCCGATCCGGTCTCCGGTCCCGGCTGTGCGCGAGTGACCGAGGGCGTCGAGTGCGCAGGGGCCTCGGCCATCGAGATCTTCGACCGAGACGAATTCCTCGATCGTGACGAGCTCGGTCAGTGGATCTTCGAGCGCATCCGGCTCAACGTGTCGCTGCCGGCGACCGTGCACGGGCGAGCCGGACGCGAGTGGATGACCCACGAGAGCGACGCGACGGACGCTGAGGGGTCTGCGATCGACCTCGCGTCCCCGGTCAACCTGGACGGCGGCACGCAGGAAGACCTCCTCCAGGGCGGCGGCGGGGCCGACACGTTGACCGGCGGTCCCAGCGTGGACCTGCTGCGCGGGCGCGCCGGCGACGATCACATCTTCGCCCGCGACGGTGAGAAGGACTCGATCAGCTGCGGGCCAGGATTCGACACCGTTGAGGCGGACGCGGAGGAGCAGTGGAACCTCGCGCCGGAATACTGGTGCGAGGTGATCAACGGGCGCCCCGCCGTCAACGGCCGGCCGCCTTCGAGCGAACCGGCACAACGGCCCGTCACGTCCGGCCGTTGTTCGCACTTGAAGGGCTCGCGGCGTGTGCGTTGCGTCCGCAAGTGGTGCGGCCGGCGCCCGCGAACGCGCCGTGCCCGTTACCGGGCCTGTGTCAGGCGGATCACGCGCACGCCATCGACACGATGACCCGGGCGGACTTTGCTCAACTGGTCCGCAGTGCGCGAAAACCGAGGCGCCATGCGGGCTGAGGGGGAGGAGCCGACGGGGGGACTCGAACCCCCGACCCCTTCATTGCGAGCGCCGCTTTGACTTCCTGCGTGGGCGGTCGCGCAGCTGATTTGGCTCTGGAGCGTCCTTTGGGCGAGCAGGTCCTGAGCCAGCCCGGGCGGGTTGGCCGGCGTCTGGACGCTGGGCGGACGCAGCTACCGAGCGGCGAGTCAGCCGGCGCGGAGCTCGTAGTTCACCGCGACGGCGCCGCCGGTGGCGTAGTTCGCGACGTCCGCACGCGTCGCCTGACCCTGGGGTGATCCCATCGCCGCAACATACGCCGCGGCATCGTCGAAGTCGGCCTCGAACACGCAGAAGTACGGCGAGTCGCCCTCAGCCGCAGCGACATCGAAGGCGTAGCTGTAGCCGCGCAGTCCGGGGAGCTCCGCCACCAACTTGAGGTGGGTCTCCTCGTAGTAGGTCCGGAAGTGATCCGGGTCCGTGGGCGGCGGATAGAGGACAAGGACCCTGTGCACGAGCAAAACCCTATCCGCAAGGTGATGTGCCGTCGTGGTCGACCTCCGGTGGACAGGCCTTGCCTGCCTCCTTACCAGCCCATCAGCGGAGCGCGGTCGCGGCTGTCAAGGCGAGGCGACAGCCCGAGCGAAGCTCGCCGCGTAGCGGTCGCCTTGACTGACGCGACCGGCGGAGCTACCTGAGAGGGACCTCGTGCTGGCTGCCGCGGCGAGCTGGGTGGTGCCGCGCGTCGTGATGGTCGGTATTGGACGGCGAGCGAAGCGAGCCGCCCGCAGCCGGCCGGCGGTCGAAGGCCGCCCTTGAGCGCAGAACCCGATGAGCGTCCGCCGCCGCGACAACGGCAAGTACGAAGTCCGTTGGCGGCAGGGCGGCCGGCGGTACTCGCGGACGTTCGATCGCCGGCGCGATGCGGATCGCTTCGACGTCGAGCTCCGTCGTCGGCTGCAGCTCGGCGCGGTGGGGATGTCCGAGCAGGAGATCACGCTCGGCGAGTTCGTCGAGGAGTGGTGGCGTGTGCACGTGATCCCGAACCTGGCGGCGTCGACGCGCCAGAGCTACCGGCACACGTGGGCGAAGCACCTCTTGCCGAAGCTCGGCGGGTATCGCGTTGGCGAGGTCACGCCGAAGGTCGTTGCGCGCTACCGGGCGGAGATGCTCGCGAATGGCGTCGGCGAGTCGACGGTGCAGCGGGCACTCGCGGTGCTGCAGTCGGTGCTGACGATGGCCGTGACCGAGGAACTGATCGCGGCGAACCCGGTGGCGAAGGTCAAGAAGCCGGTACGGACCGTGCAGCGTCGCGTCGAGCCGTGGCCGCCGCTTGCGGTGGAGCAGCTGCGCGCGCGGCTGACGGTCGGGCATGCGACGCTGATCCTCTGTCCTCGCGTACGCGGGACTCCGCCCGGGCGAGGCGCTCGCGCTCAGCTGGGCCGACGTCGGCAAGCGCGCCCTGCGGATCACGCGCTCGATCTCGCACGGCGCGGAGAAGCGGACGAAGACCGGCGCGAATCGCTCGGTCCGCCTGCTGGCTCCGCTCGCCGATGACCTGGCGGCCTGGAGGGCGGCGACCACGCGACCTGGCGGGCTCGTGTTCCCGCGCGCGAGCGGCGTGCCCTGGACCGACGACGACTGGCGCAACTGGCGGCACCGGACCTTCCAGGCCAACGCGGATGCGATCGGCCGGCTGAAGGCGCGCCCGTATGACCTGCGGCATTCGTTCGTGTCGCTGCTGATCGCGGAGGGCCGGACGGTGATCGACGTCGCAGGCCAAGCGGAGCACTCGCCGGGGACGTGCCTGCGCTACTACGCGCACCTGTTCGCGGAGTTCGATCCGGGGGTGCGTGTGCCGGCCGAGGAGCTGATCCGCAAGGCCCGTCTGGACGCGAATGGACGCTCAGAGGACGCAGGCGGCGATGAGGCGGAGGCCGCGTGACCGACGATTTGGCTCTGTGCCTACAGAGCCGACGCCCGGACTCGAACCGGGGACCCCTTCATTACGAGTGAAGTGCTCTACCAGCTGAGCTACGTCGGCGTTCTTCGCAAACCGCCTGCAAAACGACACATTCATGCGGGCTGCTACGAGGACGAACAGCGTACCAGCCCGATCCGGTGCACACCCGGTGCACACGGCCTTCATCCGGCGGGCTTCTCGTCCGCGTCCATACCGTAGCGCGCCGCCCGAATCGCCTGCTCGGGGTCGATCCGCTCGGTCACCGTGTCGAACCGATGCGCGTCCCGAGGCACACCTGCGGCGAACGGCCGGCCCACTTCGCGACCTCCACGACCGTGTGCCCGGCCTGGATCATCAGCGACACGTAGGCGTGCCGCAGGTCATGCGGTCGCATTCCCGGTGCGACCTTCGACCGCCGGTGCCGCCGGAACGAGCGGAAGCGGCTGTCGCTCCAACCCCTCAGGGGACTTCGGGTAGATCGGACCGATGGTCGATCCCGTTCGTCACGACCCGCGCGCCGATGTCCCCGGCGTGGTCGTCGCCGATACCGGCAGGCGTCGTGGGAGTACGAACCAGGTTCCGTAGTATCGCGACCGATCACCGGGCTCAACGGCGGATGCGGGGCCGTTCGGCCGGGCGTAGCGTCGATGACAATCAGACGTCCCGGGAAAGGGGTACGTCATGTCATACGCGCGCAAGCTCCCGCGGCGGCTGCCGTGGGCGGCGATCATCCTCGCGCTGATCGCCGTCTTTGTCGCGCTCGGCGGGCCAAGCTACGCCGACTCCGTTGTCCGCCGCGCGATCACCGCCGACAAGGTCGACGGCTTCCACGCTTCCAAGACGCCGAAGCCAGGGCGTCTCGTGCCGCTCGATCGCAACGCCAAGCTGCCCGCCTCGGTGCTTCCGAGAGGCCTCGCCGGTGAGCCCGGCTCGCAGGGCGTCAAGGGCGACACCGGTGCACCCGGCGCCAACGGCGAGAAGGGCGAGAAGGGCGAGAAGGGCGATACCGGCCCGAGCGACAGTTACGTGGCCACGAAGAACTCGTACTTCCCGTCCACGCTCAGCACCCTCGGTGAGCCGGTGATTACGCTGGCCCTCCCGGCGGGCGACTACCTCGTCACCGCAAGCGGCACGATGGTCGACAATGTCTCCGCGAGCTTCCTCGCCACTGCGTGGATCCAGACGCCGACGGCCAGCATCTACGTCTACGACGGGCTCGACACCAGCGCGCACCGCTACGCCGCCTTCTCGCTCAGCCTGGGCGCGCGGCTCACCACCGCAGGTCTTGTGAAGCTGATGAGCTACAAGCCGACAAGCGACAGCTTCGCGTTCTACTACACGACGCTGACGGCGACCAAGGTCGGGACGCTCACGACGCAGTGAAACCCGCACCGCACGCGTGGCCGGCCTCGATGCGAAGCCGGCCGCGCGGGCATACGGTCGGATCCATGCGGAGCGCGGGCACGGCAGCGTCGCAGCCGCAGCAGCCATCCGCCGTCGCCGGGCGACTCCTTCCGGTCGCACGCGTCGCGATGCTGGCCGTGATCGCGCAGATGTTGGTCGTGGTGCGCGTCGGGGGGAATCCGTAATTGACCCCGGGTCGGCTGCCGCTTAGTCCCGATGAGAATCGCGGCGGGCCGCCGTACCGTAAACCGGACTGTTGATGTGTAGAGGTGGGGCGAGTGTTTGCACGCCCATCTCAGCCTACGGCTCAGCCGATGCACCGACGAGCACGTTGAACGCCGTGCAGACGTGAGCCAGCCCTCCTCGTGAAAGGTGGTGCCCGCCATGGCGCGCATGCCCCGGACCCGCCGCGCTCTCGTGCTTCCCGCAGTCGCCGCGGGTATCGCGGCGCTGCTGGCGGCGAGTCCCGCGCGAGCGATCGTGCGTGACGGGACCGCTCCCGTGATCAGCGCACATCTCGACAGGACGAGCTTCACCGCCGCGCAGTCGTTCTCGGTCACCCTCACCTTCCACTACGCACCCGCGGGCACGCAGGTCGGCTACCTGCTGACGCTGAAGAAGGGCGCCGCCTGGCAGACGGTGCGCAACGTCGCGGACCTCAACGGCATGGACGACGTCGACAACACGCGGCTCGTCGGCCAGCTCTTCGGCTCCCGCGCGGCGATCAAGGCGGGCCGATACCGGCTCAAGCTCTTCTCCGCCGAGACCAGCGTGACGCTGCCCTTCACGATCCGGAAGGCGCCGACCGTCGTGCCCGGTGAGGCCACCCCGCGGGCGGGACGCTGGACCGGCAATACGACCGCGAGCAACTTCACGACCGCCCCCGTGATCTTCACCGCGACGAAGGATCATCGGCACATCGTCAGGTTCAGCTTCAAGTACTCCTGGCAGGTGTCGATCAGCAGCGCCCCGTACCTCTGCACCGTCTTCGGAACGGCCGTCCGCAACGCGGCGACGCCGATCGCGCACAAATCGTTCAAGGTCAGCGGCGAACGCCTCTCCTTCAGCGGCACGTTCGACTCTCCGATACGCGCGCACGGAACGGTCGGATTGCAGGGTGTTCCGGTAAGCCAAGACTGCGGGGGAACGGCCTCGCTGGCGCTGGTCCCCTGGGCGGCCACCTGGGAAAAGGCCCGCTAACCCACCGCTTCCCCGGAAATAGTCGCCGTTGGTGTCGTGGTGACCTCTTGCGCGAGAGGCGACGGGTCGCCGGACTGCCGCCGCTGCCTCCGGCGGGGTTTCGCGTTCACTGGCGGCGGGTCGCCCGGATGTACCTCGCGAACAGCGCGAGATCGAGGACGACCAGCACGCAGCTCGCGACGATCAGCAACGGGTGGGTCGTCCGGCTAGGCTGACAGCGTGGCCGTTGAGCTCCCGATCTTCGCTCCGAGCGCGACCCCGTCCCTGCCGGCCGAGGAGCGGGCCGGGCTGGTGCGGCGGGCGAAGGCGCTCGCGTGGATCGGCGTCGGGTGGCATGTCGTTGAGGCGGCGATCGCGATCCTGGCCGGGCTCGCCGCGTCGTCGATCGCGCTGATCGGCTTTGGCGCCGACTCGCTCGTCGAGTCGGCGGCCGGGTTCATCGTGCTGTGGCGGTTCGCGGCCGCGCGCAGCGCGTCCGAGGCCGCCGAGCGCCGTGCGCAGCAGCTGATCGCGATCAGCTTCTATGTCCTCGCCGCGTACATCGCGGTCGAGGCGATCCGGTCGTTGACCGGCGGGAACGAGCCGGCGACGTCGTGGGTCGGGATCGGGCTGGCCGCGTTCACCGCGGTGACGATGCCGCCGCTCGCCATCGCCAAGGCCCGTGTCGGCGCGCGGCTCGGGTCGTGCGCGACCAAGAGCGAGGGCCGGCAGAACATGCTCTGCGCCTACCTGTCGCTCGGGCTGCTCGCCGGGCTGGTCGCGAACGCGCTGCTGGGCTGGTGGTGGGCCGATCCGGTGGCCGCTCTCGCGATCGCCGGCGTCGCCGCGCGCGAGGGCCGGGATGCGTGGCGGGGGGAAGACTCCTGCTGCGCGCCCGCTATCCGGTGACGCGCGGGGCCTGAGCGGCGCGGCCGCAGACGGTGATCGTCCGCGTGAGGGTCACGGGAGCGGTGCCCGAGCCCTCCTCGAACGTGACGCTGATCCGGAGCACATGGCGCCCAGGGGAGAACACGCGCGTGAGCGGGGTCAACTGCCGCTGGAGCAGCCGAAGCGTCCGGGTGCCGATGCGGCGGCCGTCGACGCTGACCTTCGCCACGCTCATCCTCTGGCCCCTCAGCCGGACCTGCGCGACGCGGGTGATGCAGCGGGTCCTGCTCGCGGTGATGCCGGCGATCCCGCCCTCGCCTGCGTCCGGCGGCGTGGGGCCCGGAGGAAGGAATGGCGCAACGGGTGACGGCAAGGGACCCGGGAGCGGCGGCACGACCGGCGGCAATGGGCCAGGCTCCGGGGTCGGCGGGATCGGCGGCTCCGGCGGGACGTTCGGGCAGTCGACCGTCGTGGTGATCGAGCCGTCGTCGCTGATGTCGATCCCGCCGACGCTCCCGCTCGCGGTCGCGACGTTCGTCACCGCCGTGATCGCGCAGTCCGCGCCGGGCTCGTCCGTCTTGTGCGAGCAGGCGTAGGTCCACTTGTCGCCGGGATCGAGCGTGTCCGGCGACGTGTCCTGGTTCTTGCTCGTGAGCGAAGGCGGGTCGTCGCACTTGGAGTCGGTGACCTTGACCGAGCCCGCCGGGATCGGGAGGTCGCCGGGGTTGGTGACGTCAAGCGTGTAGCGCAGCGTGTCCCCCGCCTCGACGAGCGCCGGGCCGCTCTTGTCGAGCGCGATCCCCGGCACGCCCGCGCGCTTGTTGACGAACGTGCAGGACGCCTGCCCCCCTGCCTGCAGCACGAGCCCGTCCCACGAGACCCCGGAGCGGGGCGCGCCGCGCCGCCGGGTCACCGTGCCGCAGCTCACGCTGGACGTGTAGAGCGCCGGATCCGTGCCGGCGACCGCGGACTCGCTGACGTTGTACTTGCCGGGCGCCAGGAACAGGGTGATCTTGTCGCCGTCGCCCGCCGCCGGAAACACCGTCACGCCGTTGACGATCAGGTCGAACCGTCCCGGGTCGCCGGCCGGCCACAGCTCTTTCTCGACGGTCAGCGCCGCGGGCAGCCAGTCGCCGAAGTCGCGCCCCGTGGCGTTGGGAGTGGCGGCGGCCACGATCGGCCCCCAACCGCACCCGAACAAGCCACCTGGACCGTCCGCGAAGCCTCCCGACGTCCCCGCGCTCGGGTATGAGCAACGCCACGGGGTCGGCTCCTTGCTGCTGCGCCCCGGAGTGCCGAGCGTCTCGCGCAGCCGGTAGCTGTCCGAAGGCGGGCGGATGTCGTCGATCACGTAGTGGCCGTTCTTGTCGGTCACCGCGAACGGCTCGTTCGCGTCGCGCACGCCGTCGTTGTCGTAGTCGGCCCAGATCAGGAACCGCGGGATGCCGGGCTCGCCCGCGTCGCGCACGCCGTCGGCGTCGAGGTCGAGGAACTTGGTGCCGGAGGCCGAGCACGTGCGCACGCTCAGCGGCTGCGGGGCCACGTAGTCCTGCTCGTTGGAGGTTTCCGAGAGCGACGAGCGCGAGTGCATCCAGATCGACGTGAACGCGACGCACTTGTTGTGGAACCCAATCTGCATGAGCGAGCTGAGGTTGAGCGCCGCCTCGCTGAACCGCTCGGCGGGGATCGTCGAATCCGGCGGATAGGTGCCGGGCAAGCGGCTTGTGATCGTCCCCGCGTTGACCGCGCCCTGGACCGACCCGACGGGGAGCGTCTGAAGCTGCTCGATCGTCCCGGTCCTCGCGCAGCCGGTGGCCGGGTCGGGCGTCGTCGTCGTCCACCTGGCCACCGCGATCTCGACCTCGTTGCCATGTGGCAATGTCGCCACCATCAAGTCGCCGGTCGTACGGCACGGGATCATCGCCTGCCCGTTGTTCCACAGGCGCCCGTCGTGGTTGAGCTCGAAGACGATGGCCGCGGTCCCCTCGGCGGTCTCGCGCGTGAAGGCGAGGTAGAGGAACGTATCGGCGGCGGGCTGGTCGACCGCCGCCCAGGCGTCGCGGATGTTGACCTTCGACGGGTTGACGCCCCCGGCTTCGGTGGTGAGGTCCCAGTCGCCGGGCTCGAGCAGCTTGGTCCCGCCGGCGAAGCTGCTGTCCTGCTCGTTCGGATCCGGGTTGTGCACGACCCGGCCGTCGCCCTGGAGCCTCTGCCAATCGACGAGCGGCGCCGCGTTGTCTTGGTTGCCGTCGCCGCCCTGGAAGTTGCTGCCCGACAATGCAGCCGGGCCGGAGGGAACCTGACCCAGAGCCGCCGCCGGCGCAAGGGCCAGGAGCACGACGGTCGCGGCAACCAGCGCCCGCATCATCGCGCCAGCGTCACACGCCCGGACCGGCGCCGCCTCATCCGCATGGGGTGATCCAGCTTCAGCGGATCCTCACCGGCGTGCCGGGGATCGCCGCCTGCCCGATCCGCCGCACGACGCTGGAGATCGCCGCGTTCGAGAGCCGGACGCAGCCGTGGCTGGCGGCGGAGCCGAGCGGATCGCGCAGGCTCGCGCCGCCGCGCCCGTGCAGCGCCACCCTCCCGTCGCCGCCGTCGTAGCGCTGCAGCACGTCGCTGTGCGCGGTCAGCGTCACCACCCAGCGCCCCAGGAAGTCCGAGGCCGGGTTCGCGTACGCCTCGACGAGCGCGAACAGCCCGCGCGGGGTCGGCGTGCCCGGCGCGCCGACCACCGCGCGATAGCGCGCGACCCGCCTGCCGGCGCGCAGCAGCGTGACAGTGCGGGGGCGCAGCCGGACGTCGATGCGCCACGGCGTCGCCGACGGCTGCACGCGGCCCGCCTCGATCCACCCCTTGGCGACGTTCGGCCGCGTCGGGAGCCGCACCTGCAGCCAGCAGCGCCCGTCGCGATCGTGCCGGACCGCGAGCACGAGCAGCGCACCCGCCTGCGCGGGCGTGACCCAGCGCCGCGCGCGGCCGCCCGGCCGCTCGCTCACGCCGGTGCGGGCCAACAGCTCCCCGCGCCACGACTGCGTCGCGGACGGCCGGTCCGCGCCGCACGCAGCCCAAGCGCGTGCCGGCGCCACGGCGAAGCCCGCCGCGACGACGATTGCGAGCGCGAGCCGGCGCATCCCCGCCAGCGTCGCTGCAGGCTGGGTGAGCGCGCATCCCCCGTATCGGAGGAGGCGTTAGCGATCTGACCGATCGGCCAGCTACCGCATCCCCCGGCAACGCGCCAAACTTCTGGGTATGGGTCGAAGGCGCCGGAGCTCCGTCGTGCCGTTCGTGCTGCTCGGTGCGGCGGTGTCGCTCGGCGTGGTCGCGGTGACCGCGTCGCGCTTCGGGTGGCGCCGCACGAGGGTCGCGTCAGGGGACGCGTTGCCGCCGTCGACCGCGGACGACGACGCGCTGCCCGGAGCAACCGGGGATCAGGCTGAGAAGACACGGCGGAGCGCCACCGGTGAGACGGAGTCCGCCGCGGCCGCCGAAGCTCAACACCCGCGACCGCAGCTGACCCCGGTCCGCCGGTTCGCACCCGCCGTCCGCTGGGACGCCTCCCCCGAGGAGTACGCCGCCGCGCGAGCGAGCGGCGACCCGCCAGCTCCGTCGGCCCACCCGACAGGGGCGTAAGACCTGATTCCGGTCTGAGCGAACGGATAGGTCAGCCGCGTTGACTGCCGATCCGGAGCGGCGAAGGATCGGACCCTGTGAAGCAGGCTCGGCTTGGAGCCCTCGCCGCGGTCCTCGTCTGCTGCGGCGCTCTTATTCTCGCCGGCGCGCTCAATGGCGTCGCGGGCGCCAACGTCGTCTCGGTCGCGACGCCCGCCGCGACGCCCACGCCCACGGCGACCAAGACGCCGAAGCCGACGCCCACCCCATCGCGGACGCCGACGCCGACCCCGACTCCCACCCGGACGCCGACGCCGACCCCGACTCCCACCCGGACGCCGACGCCGACGCCCACGAAGACGCCGAACGCCTCACCCACGCCGACGGCGACCTCCATCCCGACGCCGACGGCGACGCCCACGCCGGTCGCGTTCGAGGCCACGCCCGCCCCGTTGCTCGCAACCCGTCCGCCGGCGACCACCCCGCGGATGCTGGTTCCGTTCCCCGTCGTGCGGATCAAGGGCGTTATCGGGACCTCCGGCGCCCGCGTGACGCTCCTGACCGTGCGCGCGCCGAAGGGCGCCCGGATCGTGATCGAGTGCCGCGGCGCCGGCTGTCCGGCGAGGCGGAGCGCCGCGACCAGCGGGCTGCGGCGGTTCAGGGCCTTCGAGCGCACGTTGCGAGCCGGCGTGAAGCTCACGATCGTCGTGTCCAAGCCGGGCTTCGTCGGCAAGTGGACCGAGATCGTGGTACGGCGCGGCCTCGCGCCGCGGCGCTCGGACTTGTGCGTGGCGCCCGGCGCCCGCAAGCCGGAGCGCTGCCCCGCATGAACGGCTGGACGGTCGCGTCGCTGCCCGCGGCGGCGTTCGGCGTCGCCTTCCTGCTGTCGGCGGGAACGCCGCCCGCGCCGCCGCTCGCGTCCGGGCGCGTGCTGCGCGCCGCCGCTCCGATCCCGGCCATGGCGGCCACGCCCGCGCCGGTCGTGACCCCGCCCGCGCGCCCCGCCAGGCCCGCAAAGCGAAGGCCGGCGGCTCGCCGCGCGGCCGTGAGACGGCCAACGACGCGGGCGATCCAGGCGACCCAGACGCCGCTCCCGACCGCGACGCCCACGCCCGCGGCGACGCCGCAGGTCACACCGCTCCCGAGGCCGGCGCCAAAGCCCGCGAAGAAGCCCGCGCCGGCGAAGGACTTCGACTCCTCCGGCGGCTTCGACTCGCAGGGATGACCGGCCGCCGCGCCCCCATCGTCGCCGTCGCCGCGATCGCCGCGATCGTCGCGGGCATCTGGACGGGCGGCGCCGTCAGTCCGGCGCCCGCACGCGGTGTCGACACCAGCGCCCTCACCCGCTTCGACGCCGCCCGCGGCTCCGCCCGCGCGCGGCTCGGCGCCGGCACCACGCCGAGCCTCCAGCGCCTTGCCGCCAAAGAGCTGTCCGTCGTCTATCGCCGCGCCGCGCTCACGCTCCCGGATCAGGCGATCCCGCTGGATCAGGCGGCGAGCGCCTACGACGCGCTCGGCGCCGCATCCCGGCCTGCCGCCTACGCCGACGCGGCGCAACGCGCGCTGCACGCCGACGCGGCGCTCGCCGCCGCGCTTCGGCGTCCGGCGCGCGCGCCCGGGGAGCCCCTGATCCCGCCCATCCTGCCGCTCGTGCTGCTCGTCTCCGCAGCGGCCGGCGTCGCGGTCTCGACCCGCCTCGGATAGGTCGTATATCCGCCGAAGCCTGTACTACCGGCGTTGCTTCGCCCCGCACCCAAAACTAGGCTCGCCATAACCCCAGGGGGCACGGCGCCCCTGACCGAACTCGAGCAGTAGGAGCAGATGAAGGATGCGGCGGCCACGGACGGTCCCCCGCCCCCGTCGCAGCGGGGGTCGCGCGTGAGCGACCGCTTCCAGCGGTCGCGGGTGCCGATGCTGCCGACGGTCCTGTTCGCGGATGCGAGCGAGGACTACCGCGCGATGGCCAAGGACGCCCTGCTCGAAGGCCGCAGCGCGACCGACATGCGCATGGTGGCCGACGGCGCCGAGCTGCTCGCGTACCTGCGCGCGGACGCGCACGACGGTCCGATGACGCCGGCGCCGAGCCTGATCCTGCTCGACGCCGCGCTCCCGGGCGAGCCGAGCGGGCTCGACGCGGTCCGCGCGCTCAAGCAGGACCCGGCCTCCCGCCCGATCCCGGTGGTCGCGCTCGGCGCGACCGACGACAAGGACACGGTCGCCGCCGCCTACGCCGCCGGAGTGAACACGTACATCGTCAAGCCGGTCACGTTCCTCGCGCTCGTCCGCCTGATGAAGATCCTCACTGCCTACTGGCTCGAGGCGGCGGAGCTCCCGCCGGGGGCATGAGCCCGCTCCCGCTGCCCGATCCGCTCCGCGTGCTCGCGGTGTCGGCCGATGCCGCCCACCATGCGCCGGTGCGGGCGATGCTGAAGCAGATCACTACGACACGTGTAAACGTCACGCTTGCCACGACGCCGTGCGAGGCGCTCGAAGCGCTGGGAGCCTACGACATCGCGCTCGTCGACCGCGAGCTCGCGCCGCCCACCCCTGACGGCCTGACGACGGCCGAGCAGCTCGTCGCCGGCGCGCCGCACATCCCGGTCATCCTGCTCTCGCACGACGCCGACCACGATGCCGACATGCGGGCGGCGGAGGCCGGCGTCGCCGATTTCCTGCTCGTGCGGGGGCTGAGCGCCGACCGGCTCGAGCACGCGATCCGCTACGCGCTCATGCACCAGCAGACGCTGCGGAGGCTGATGGCGTCCGAGGAGCGTCACGCGCTCGCGCTGCGCGGCGCCAACGACGGCATCTGGGACTGGGACGTGGACGGCGACCGCGTCTTCTTCAGCGCACGCTGGAAGGCGATGCTCGGCTACGCCGAGCACGAGGTGGGAGACTCGCGCGGCGAGTGGCTCGGCCGCGTCCACCCCGACGACCGCGGCGCGCTCGTCCAGTCGCTCGACGCGCATCTCACCGGCTCCACCGAGCACTTCGAGTTCGAGCACCGGATCCAGCATCGCGACGGCGCCTACCGCTGGATGCTCACGCGCGGGATCGCCGTCCGCGACGTCCACGGCCAGGCGACCCGCGTCGTGGGGAGCCAGACCGACGTGACCGCGCGCAAGCACGCCGAGAGCCGGCTCCAGCACGACGCGATGCACGACGCGCTGACCGGCCTGCCCAACCGCGTGCTGTTCCTCGACCGGCTCGACCAGGCGATCCGCCGCTCGCGCCGCCATCACACGGACCGCTGCGCCGCGGTGCTGTTCCTCGACCTCGACCGCTTCAAGCTGGTCAACGACTCGCTCGGCCACCAGGCCGGCGACGAGCTGCTCAAGGCGGTCGCCGAGCGGCTGCTTGCGACACTGCGTCCCAACGACTCGGTCGCGCGGCTGTCCGGCGACGAGTTCACGCTGCTGCTCGACGACGTGTGCGACGCGCGCGAGGCGACGATGATCGCCGAGCGCGTCCAGCAGAGCCTGAAGGCGCCGTTCGAGCTCCAAGGCCGCGAGCTGTTCGTCGCCGCGTCGATCGGCATCGCGGTGGCGACCGCGGACTCGGCCCCGCACGAGGTGATGCGCGACGCCGATGTCGCGATGTACCGCGCGAAGGCCGACGGCAAGGGCCGGCACGCGGTCTTCGACGCCGCGATGCACGAGCAGGTGATGCGCAGGATCGACATGGAGGGCGACCTGCGGCGGGCGATCGAGGCTCGCGGGCTCGAGGTCGCCTACCAGCCGATCGCGCAGACCGCGACCGGGCGCATCGTCGGCTTCGAGGCGCTCTGTCGCTGGCCCGATGGCCGCGGCGGCGCGGTCGAGCCGGCCGACTTCCTCGCGCTCGCCGAGGAGACCGGCCTCGTCGTGCCGCTCGGGCGCTGGATGCTGCAGACCGCGTGCGCGGCGCTCGCGCGCTGGCGCACGCTGCCCGGCGGCGCGGGGCTGACGATCGGGGTCAACGTCTCGGCCCGCCAGCTGTCCGAGCCCGGCTTCGTGACGATGCTGCGCGGCATCGTCGCGGACTCCGGCCTCGATCCACGCGCACTGCGGCTGGAGGTCAAGGAGCACGACCTCACGCGCGGGCGCGGCGACGACGCGATCCGGCGCATCCTCGAGCAGGTCTACGACCAGACCAAGGTGCGCACGCACATCGACGACTTCGGCACCGGGGCGAGCGCGCTGCGCCTGCTGCACCGGTTCCCCGGCGACGCGATCAAGATCTCGCGCGGCCTGGTGACCGGGATCGGCCGCGAGGGCGGCGCGTACGAGATCGTCCGCGCCGTCGTCGGGCTCGCCCACAACCTCGGGCTCGAGGTGATCGCCGAGGGCGTCGAGACGGTCGAGCAGCTCGACTACCTGAAGGTGCTCGGCTGCGAGTTCGCCCAGGGCCTCGAGATCTCGGCGCCGCTGCCGGCGGCCGAGGCGCAGGCGCTGCTCGAGGCGAGCCGCGCCCACGCGTCGTACTAGCGCGCCGTACTACCTGCGGGTCTCTTCGCGCGCCTCGGAGTCGGCCATCGACTCGCGGCTGAACCGGCCGCGCTCGGGCTCGTCGACCAGCTCGTGGTCGGCCATCCCGCGCTCGTGCAGGCCCGCCTTCTCTTCGTGCAGCTCGGCCTGCGCGCGCTGGGCCTGGGCCTCGCGCTCGGCGATCCGGGCGCGCTGCTCGGCCTCGGTGGCCTCGCGCCCGCGCAGCTCGGCCTCGCGGCGATGCTCGCCGGCCATGCGCTCGCGCCTGGTCTCCAGCTCGCGCTCGCGGCGCCGGACACGAGCCCGCGCTCGCATGCGGGGCAGCACAAAGGCGATCAGGGCGATGAGGATCACGGCCACGACGACGATGGCGACGATCGCGCCTGTAGTCATGGGAACCTCCTCCAGTTGATCATCGGAGGCTGGATGCCTCCGTCCGATTGCCGGCCGGATGCCGGCAGGGGCTACCTCACAAGGCTTCCCGGCCGTGTCGCAAGACCAAACCTTCGACCTTCAATCGCACTCGACGCATTCCGACGGCTCGCTGCCGCCCCGGGAAGTGGTGCGTCGCGCGGCGGACGCGGGCGTGACGCTGCTCGCGCTGACCGACCACGACACCGTCGACGGCGTGTCAGCCGCGCTTGACGCGGCGCGCGAACACTCGATCGCGGTCACGCCCGCCGTCGAGCTCAGCTCGGTCGGCGCCGGGCGCGAGGACCTGCACATCCTCGGCTACGGGATCGAGCACACGGATCCCGCGCTCTTGAGCGCACTCGAGGACTTCCGCCAGGACCGCGTCCGCCGCATCCGCGAGATGGCGGAGCGGCTGCGCGACGCCGGCTTCCGGATCGACCCCATCGCCCACGAGAGCCCCGGGCGCCCGCACCTCGCGGCCGCGCTGGAGTCCCAGCTTCCCGGGATGGACCGCGACGCGATCTTCGCGACGTATCTGGTCCCGGGCACGCCGACCTATGTCGCGCGTCA
This sequence comes from uncultured Solirubrobacteraceae bacterium, assembly GCA_963837485.1. Taxonomy (GTDB): domain Bacteria; phylum Actinomycetota; class Thermoleophilia; order Solirubrobacterales; family Solirubrobacteraceae; genus Solirubrobacter. Next base: position 21,681 of record CAWINP010000016.1, read on the forward strand.
AAGACCGACGGTGGAGGACGCGATCGGCGTCATCCACCGCGCGGGCGGCGTCGCCGTCTGGGCGCACCCGTTCTGGGATCTCGAGCAGCCGGACCTCGACGCGTTCGGAGGACTCGACGGCGTCGAGGTCTTCTATCCCACCTACACCGAGGCGCAGACGCGCGCGCTCCACGCGGCGGCCACCGCCCGCGGCCTGCTGACCACCGGCTCGAGCGACTTCCACGGCCCGGAGCACGGCCGCTTCAACCGCTTCCTCGCCTTCGAGACGTACGGGCTGCCGGTGGACCTCGGCGCTATCGGCTGAGCGCCGGCGTCTTCGTCGGCTCTTCGGCGACCGGGCGCACGTCGACGGCGACGACCTTGTACTCCGGGCACGACGTGTTGACGTCCGCCGACGCGCCGACGAGCAGGTTCGTGCGCACCTCCGGGAAGTGGAAGGCGGTGAACACGTGCCCGGCGTCGATCCGGTCGGTGAGCCGCGCGGGCAGCTCGATCCTCCCGTTCTCGCTGCGGACCGACACCAGCTCGCCGTCGGAGATCCACAGGCGCTCGGCGTCCTCGGGGTTGATCTCGAGCACATCGTGGTCGAGCAGGTCGAGGTTCCCGGTGCGCCGCGTCATCGTGCCGGCGTTGTAGTGCTGGAGCCGCCGCCCGGTGACGAGCACGAGCGGGAACTCCTCGCTGGCCTCGCTGCCCGGCGGCTTGTACGGCAGCGCGGCGAGATGGGCGAGCCCGTTCGGGTGCTCGAAGCGCTCTTCGTAGAGGATCGGCGAGTCGGTGCCGTCGGCGGCGACCGGCCACTGCAGGCCGCGGCGGCCGATCCCCTCATAGGTGACGCCCGCCCAGTCCGGCGTGAGGGCCGCCACCTCGCGCATGGCGTCCTCGGGCGTCTCCCAGCCCATGTCGTGGCCCAGCTCGCGCGAGATCATCGTGATGATCTCGAAGTCGGTCTTCGCCCCGCCCGGAGGCGAGATCGCGGGCGACACCATCTGCACGCGCCGCTCGGCGTTGGTGAACGTCCCCTCCTTCTCGAGGAAGGCCGACGCGGGCAGGATCACGTCGGCGTACCTGGAGGTCTCGGTCTCGAAGATCTCCTGGCAGACGAGGAACTCGAGCGACTCCAGCGCGTGGATGACGTGCGTCGTGTTCGGGTCGGTCTGCGCGACGTCCTCGCCGAAGATCCACATCGCCTTCAGCTTTCCGGCGACCGCGGCGTCGAACATCTCCGGGATCTTGTATCCGCGCTCGCGCTTCATCGTCACGCCCCACGCCAGCTCGAAGCGGCGCGCGACCGCGTCGTCGGTGACCGGCTGATAGCCGGTGAACGTGTCCGGCAGCGCGCCCATGTCCGACGAGCCCTGGACGTTGTTCTGCCCGCGCAGCGGCAGCAGCGCGGAGCCGAGCCGAGCGAGCTTGCCGGTCATCAGCGCGAGGTTGCAGATCAGCTGGACCACCTCGGAGCCGTACTTGTGCTCGGTCACGCCGAGGCCCCACAGGATCGAGGCGTTGCCGGCCTCCGCGTAGATGTGCGCCGCGCGCTCGAGGTCGGCCGCCGGGATCCCGCTGATGCGCTCGACGTCGGCCGGCGTGTAGTCGGCGATCAGCTCGCGCACCCCCTCCCAGCCCTCGGTGCGGGCGTCGAGGAAGGCGTGATCGACGAGGCCGTCGCGCTCCACCACGTGGGCGAGGCCGAGCATGATCGCGGCGTTGCTGCCGGGCCGCGGGCTGAGATGCAGGACGGCGTAGTCGGAAAGCTCGATCCGGCGCGGGTCGATCGTCACGAGCTTCATCCCGCGCAGCGTCGCCTGCTTGATCCGCGCGCCGGCGACCGGATGCCCCTCGGTCGGGTTCGCTCCCAACAGGATCGCGGCGTCGGCGGCGTCGATGTCGGCGAACGAGCCGGTCGCGCCCGAGAGGCCGAGCGACTTGCGCAGCGCGAACGACGTCGGCGAATGACAGACGCGCGAGCAGTTGTCGATGTTGTGCGTGCCGATCGCGGCGCGCATGAAGCGCTGCATCGCGTAGCAGTCCTCGTTGGTGGCGCGCGAGGAGGCCAGGCCGGCGATCGCGTCGGGGCCGTGATCGGCCTTGATCCGCGTCAGCTCGGACACGATCCGGGAGACCGCCTCCTCCCAGGTGGCGATCCGGAAGCCGTCGCCCTCGCGGATCAGCGGCGTCGTGAGCCGGCTGCGGTGGCGCGAGAACTGGTGCGCGAAGCGGCCTTTCAAGCAGGTGTGGCCGTCGTTGGCGGGGCCGTCGAGCGCCGGGCTGATCGAGGCGATCCTGCCATCAAGCGTGTGGGCCTCGAGGCGGCAGCCGACGCCGCAGTAGCCGCAGGTGGTGGTGACGGTGGAGTCGAAGCGGGACATCGTCAACTCGCTTGTTCGAGCATAGAGAGGAGGACGACCTCGCCGATCGCCTCCGTCGGACAGGTGTCGGCGCAGGCGCCGCACGACACGCAGGCCGAGCGGCGGAAGCCCTCGTCGAGGCCGGCCGCGACGTTGGTGTCGAAGCCGCGGCCGGTGGCGGTCAGGGCGAACGTGCCCTGGATCTCGTCGCAGGCGCGCACGCAGCGCCCGCACGAGATGCACAGCTCGTGCCGGAAGCTCAGGTACGGATGGTCGTCCTCGTGGTGGGCGCGGTGCACGACGCCCGTCCAGCGCGGCTCGCCCAGGCCGAAGTGGCGCGCCACCGCGGCGAGCTCGGTGTGCTCCGCGGGCGCCTCCGGCAGCTCAGAGAGCACCAGCTCGACGACGTTGCCGGCGATCCTGCGCGAGCCCGCGTCCTGCGTGTCGACGACCATGCCCTCGCGCGCCGGCGTCGTGCAGGCGGGCACCGTCTTGCCGTCGACGGCCACGAGACAGACGCGGCAGGCGCCGAACGGGTCCTGCCGCTCGTCGAAGCACAGCGTCGGGACGTAGCCGCCCGCCGCCCGCACCACGTCGAGCACCGTCGCGCCCGCGGGCACGGCCGCCTCGATGCCGTCGACGATCACCGCAGCTCCTCGGGGAAGTGGGCGAGGATGCTGCGGATCGGCGCCGGCATGCCGCCGCCGTGCGCGCACAGGCTGGCAACCTCGAGCGTCTCCAGCAGCTCCTCGAGCAGCTCGCGGTCGACCGTCCCGCCGTTCGCGAACATCTCGTGCGCCCGCCGCAGGCCGATCCGGCACGGGAAGCACTTGCCGCAGCTCTCCGAGGCGCCGAAGTGCAGCAGATGGCGCGCGACGTCGTGCATGCTCGTGGTCTCGTCGAAGGCGACGACGCCGCCGTGGCCGACCATGCAGCCCTCGGCAGCCAGCGCCTCGAAGTCGAACACGGTGTCGAGCTTGGACGCCGGCAGGATCCCGCCGAGCGGGCCGCCGATCTGCAATGCCTTGATCGTGCGCCCGTCGCGCAGGCCTCCGGCCACGTCCTCGCACAATTCGCGCGTCGTCATCCCGAACGGGACCTCATAGACGCCGGGCCGCGCGAAGCGCTCGTTGAAGCAGACGAGCTTGCTGCCGGGCGAAGCGCCCGGGCTGATCGCGCGGTAGGCCTCTGGGCCGCGTGCGGCGACGAACGGGATGTTGCACAGCGTCTCGACGTTGTTGACGACCGTCGGCAGGCCGAACACGCCGCGCTCGGCGGGGAACGGCGGGCGCGCCGACACGGTTCCTCTCAGTCCCTGCAGCGAGGCGAGCAGCGCGGTCTCCTCGCCCACCACGTAGGAGCCGGCGCCCTCGACGATCGTCACGTCGAACCACTCGCCGAGGTGTCCGGCGGCGCGCGCCTCCTCGGCCGCTGCCTCGAGCGCCGGCTTGGAGCGCGGGTACTCGCTGCGGGTCAGGACGAAGCCGTGCGACGCGCCGACGGCGTAGCCGGCCAGCGCGAGCCCTTCGAGCAGCAGGTGCGGGCTCGACTCCATCAGGACCTTGTCGATGTAGGAGCCGGGGTCCCCCTCGTCGCCGTTGGCGACGATGAACTTCTGCTCGCCCTTGGCCGCCCGCGCGAACTGCCACTTCGCGCCGGCGGGGAACCCGGCGCCCCCGCGGCCGCGGACGTTGGCGGCCTTGACCGTCTCCAGCAGCGCCTCGGGCGGGTGCGCCAGCGCTGCGCGCAACCCGGACCAGTCGCCCGGCAGCGTCAGTACCGGCTCGTCCAGCAGGCTGACCGGCGGCGGCTCGGCGGCGGCGCGCGTCGCGCCGCTCAGGACGCGCTCCACGACCCCCGGTCCCGCGTCGATCACGTCGCCGTCACGGACGGCCGGGGAGGAGTGGCAGAAGCCGAGGCACACCGTCTCGGCGAGCGACACCTGGCGGTCGGCGCTGCGCTCGCCGAGCTGCAGGCCGAGGCCCTCGCGGATCGCGTCCACGTGCGCGTCGTGGGTGGCGGCGAAGCACGCCGTGCCGGTGCACACGCGCACGTGCCGGGCGCCACGCGGCTGCAGCAGGTCGTCGTAGAAGGTCGAGATCCCATAGACCGTCGCCTCGGGCAGCCCCGATCGCTCGGCGACCGCGCGGCGGTCGTCGTCGGTCAGCTCGCCGCGCTCGTCCATCGCCGCCTTCAGCAGCGCCAGCGCCGACGGCGCGTCCTGCGCGTGGTGGCGCCGGATCGTCTCCACGAGGTTTCGGGACATAGACCACGTGGATCATGAAGCTCGCACCGCCGTACCGCCAAGCGACGAGGTCGATCATGTCATAACCTCCATCTATCATGCTCCTGCGGCAGCTCGAGTATCTGATGGCCCTCGACCACGAGCGCCACTTCGGCCGCGCCGCCGAGGCCTGCCACGTGTCCCAGCCCGCTCTGTCGGCCGCGCTGAGCCGGCTGGAGGACGAGCTCGGCGTGCCGCTGGTGCGGCGCGGGCGGCGGTTTGAGGGCTTCACGCCGGAGGGCGAGCGCGTGCTCGTCTGGGCTCGGCGGACGCTCGCCGGCGCCGAAGGGCTCGCTCAAGAGGTGCAGAGGCTCCGCGGCGGCCTCGAGGGGACGCTGCGGCTCGGCGCGATCCCCACCTCGCTCGGCGCGGCCGTGGGGATCACCACGCGCTTCCGCAGCCGCCATCCGCGCATGTGCGTCGAGGTGCGCTCGCTGAACTCGCGCGAGATCGCGGACGGCCTGCGCGCCGGCAAGCTGGATGCCGGCCTGACCTATCTCGACAACGAGCCGCTGGAGAACGTCCGCACGCTGCCGCTGTGGCGCGAGCACTACTCGGTCGTCGGCGCCCGCGGCCGGGCGGCCACGATCAGCTGGGCGAAGGCGGCCGAGCTGCCGCTCTGCCTGCTCACGCCCGACATGCAGAACCGCCGCATCGTCGACGCGGCGTTCGCCGCCGCGGGCACGAGGCCGAGCCCGGTGATCGAGACCAACTCGGTCTCGACGCTGATCGCACACGCTCGCAGCGGCCTGTCGGCGGTCGCCGCCGACACGTGGCTGCTTGCCCACCCGCTGCCTCCCGACATGCGCGCGATCCCGCTCGTGGACCCGATGGTCGAGTACACGATCGGCCTCGTGGCGAGCGCCGCGAGCCCGGCCTCGCCGCTGGTCACCGAGCTGCTGTCGAGCTTCACGCCGCTCGAGCTCGACGCGTACGACCGGCGCGTCGCCGCGGCCTAGGGGCCCGTTGAAGCATTCCGGTACGCCCGCTGCGGCACATCCGCGGCGCCTCGACCCACCCACGACGCTCACGTGCCAGAGGCACGCATCACTTGTCGCGTGCGGCCCGAGGCATCCACGGCTGCACCCCATCGGTCGGACCGACCATGCCTCAACGAACCCCTAGCCCCGAGCCGCTTCGGCCACCGCGCGATCGTCGCTCGCGGAGGCGCGTCCCGCGCGCACCCACGCGTAGCGGAAGGCCAAGCCGGCGGCGAGGTGGGCGACCGACGCGACGGGGGCGAGCGCCGGCCGCCGCGTCGCCTGGAGCGCGAGCCCCGCGCGGACCCCCCACTTGGCGCCCCTCATCAGCTTCGACCGGTGCAGCGGCGCACCGACGTCGCCGAGGCGGCGGTCGTTGGCGATCGAGAGCAGCAGCTCGGCGGCCATCGCGGCGGCCTGGACGCGGTTGAGCGCGATCCGCGTCGTTTCCTTCGACTCGCCCGCGGCGGCGAGCGCCAGCCGGCACGCCGCGGCCCCGGTCGCCGTCGCGGTGCTGACGAAGATCGGGCCGAGGTACAGGCGCGAGCGCGACCACACGGGCACCGCGGTCGACGCGAGCAGGACGCCGGTGTAGGAGCCGAGATAGCCGGCCACGAGCACATTCGCCGCGCCGATCGAGCGCGCCAGCCGCGCGCGTCCGAGCAGATCGGCGCCGACGGCGGCGCCGGCGAGGTTGCCGAACACCGTCAGCGCCCACACGCCCATCGACATCGGGGAGCGCGGCTTGGCGATCCGCAGCATGTACAGGAACCGCTCCGGCCGCCCGAGGTCGAGCACGAGCAGCGGCGGCGAGGGGACCAGCGCGGCCAGCGCGACCTTGCGCGAGAGCGCGGCGGCGCGGTGGTCGCCGGCCGCGTCGCAGGCGAACGCGACGAACGCGGACCCGGACGCGATCCCGCCGAGCCAGAAGTACAGCGGCACCTCCCACGACCACACCGGCGGCTTCATCATCCCGTGGGCCACGCCGTCGAGCGGCGGCATCTCCCCGGTCGCCCGCGCCGTCCCGGCGTACGCCGTGTCGTCGCCGTACAGGTACGACCACGCGGGGTCGTCCGGGAACGCGACCCGCTCGCCCTTGACGCCGAAGTCCGGCGAGGCGTTCGAGCCGACGGCCGGCGTCATGTCGCGCTCCTTGGCCCTCGCGTCACCTTGGCCGGGCGAATCGCCCCTTGGGCGATTCGCCCAGCGAAACGAGCCCGCAGGGCGAGGCTTCGCCCTCATCGGTTCGCCTGTAGGAACGCCGCCGCCACTCCCGCCGCCGCCAGCAGCCCGGCGCCGACCGCGGCCAGCGTCGCGGGCACGACGTTGCGCTGCGCCGGCGACTCGGCCGTGGCCGGGAGGCCGTAGCGCTCCGGCGGCTCGGTCAGCAGGAAGAACGCGCCGAGCCCGCCGGCAAGGTCGCGGTACAGGTACGCGTCCCCGACGCCTCGCTCGTGCAGCGTCGCGACCCGGCGCTCGGCGACGTCGACCAGGTCCTCGTAGTCGCCGAACTGGATCGAGTCGGTCGGGCACGCCTTCGCGCAGGCGGGCTCCAGGCCGTCCTCGAGCCGGTCGTAGCAGAGCGTGCACTTGGCGGCGCGGCCGTCGTCGTGGTCGCGCTCGATCACGCCGAACGGGCACGACGCGATGCAGTAGCCGCAGCCGTTGCAGATGTCGGGCTGGAGCACGACGGTCCCGAACTCCGACCGGATCAGGGCGCCGGTCGGGCACGCGTCGAGGCATCCAGCGTGTCCGCAGTGCTTGCACACGTCCGACATGAACACCCAGCGGTCGTCGACCTCGGCGAAGCGGACGTGGCGCCACGTGTTGGCCCCGAGCTCGCCGGTGTTGTCGTACGAGCGGCCCGCCAGCAGCTCGCCGCCATCGGACGGGAGGTCGTTCCACTGCTTGCACGCCACCTCGCAGGCCTTGCAGCCGATGCAGACGGTCGTGTCGGTGAAGAACCCCTTCCGGCGCGCCCCGGGCTTGACGATCGAGAGCTCATTCATGGTCGTGCGTCTCCGCCGGGTGATCGTGATTCGGCGGCGCGTGCCGCTCGCGGGGGACGTGCGCGAGCTTCGACGTTCCGCTGGAGGAGCGGCCGGCACGCACGTCGCACACGAAGGCCTTGCCTTCGTGGATCGAGACGTTCGGGTCGCCGGAGAGGCCGATCAGGTCGTTGACCGCGTCGCCGGGATCGGGCGACCCGAACCCCCAGTGCCACGGCAGCGCGATCTGGTGCACGGCCGCACGCTCGATTCTCAGGGGCTTGATCCTTGCGGTGATCCGGGCGCGAACGGCGATCTCGGCGCGCGGCGAGACGATCGTCATCCAGCCGCCGTCCTCGATCCCCCGCTCGGCCGCGAGCTGGGGCGAGAGCTCGCAGAACGGCGCCGGCTGCAGCTCGTCCAGCCACGGCAGGCGGCGCGACATGCCGCCCGCCGTGTGGTGCTCGGTCAGCCGGAACGTCGTCGCGACGATCGGGTAGCGAGGGTCGCCCGGCTCGGCGCGCGGGTTGTCGGCTCGCGTCCAGCGCAGCGCCGCCGGGTTCGACCGGACCTCCGGGTAGAGCGCGTTCTCCAGCGGCGACTCGAGCGGCTCATAGTGCGCCGGCAACGGACCGTCGAGCAACCCGGCGGGCGCGTACAGCCACGCACGGCCGTCGGCCATCATGATGAACGGGTCGTCACCGGAGATCGCGTCCATGCCCTCGGCGCCGTGCGGGGCGCGGTAGCCCGGCGGCTTGTCGGCCGGGAAGTCCGGGACGTCGTAGCCGGTCCACCGCTCCCCGTCCCACCAGACGTACTTCTTGCGCTCCGACCAGGGGCGGCCCTCCGGGTCGGCGGACGCGCGGTTGTAGAGCAGCCGCCGGTTGGCCGGCCACGCCCACGCCCAGTTCGGCGAGACCCAGCCGCCCTCGGCCGAGAGGTCGCCGGGGTCGCGCCGGCGGGCCTGATTGGCGCCGCCCGCATAGACGCCCGAGTAGATCCAGCAGCCGCACGCGGTCGTGCCGTCGTCGGCGAGCCGATCGAAGCCGTCGACCGCCTCACCGGTCGCGACCACGTAGCCGTTGACCTCGCGCAGCACGTCCTCGGCGCTGGGATCGGCGGTCGGGCCGGTCTCGCGGTAGTCCCAGAGGCAGTTGACGATCGGCCAGTCGCGGCCGGCGGTCGAGCCCGCATAGTGGGCCTGCACGCGCTTGAAGAGGTGATGCATGAACCACAGATCGCTGCGCGCGTCACCCGGCGGCTCCAGCGCCTTGTCGCGCCATTGCACGAGCCGCTGGGTGTTCGTGAACGAGCCCTCCTTCTCGACGTGGCTCGCCGCCGGCATCAGGAACACCTCGGTCGCGATGTCCTCGCTGCGCAGCTCGCCGGAGCGGACCTCGGGCGAATCGCGCCAGAACGTCGCCGACTCGATCTCGGCCAGGTCGCGCACCACGACCCAGCGCATGCTCGCGAGCGCGCGCCGCATCAGTCCCGCGTGCTGGGAGCCGACCGCGGGGTTCTGGCCGATCAGGAAGATGCCGTCGAGGCCGCCGTCGAGCGCGCGCAGCATGGTCGCGAAGTGCGAGTGGTTGCCCGTGATCTTCGGCAGGTGCTGGAAGCCGTAGCCGTTCTTCGCGCTCGCCGCGTCGCCGAACCACGCCTTCAGCAGCGAGACGGCGTACTTCGGGAAGTTCGCCCACCAGCCGCGCCGCGCACCGCTCGTCGAGACGTACTCCTCGAGCGTGAAGTGCCGCTGGCGCGCGTGCGGCATCGGCAGGTAGCCGGGCAGCAGGTCGTAGAGCGTGGGGATGTCGGTCGAGCCCTGGATCGTCGCGTGCCCGCGCAGCGCCATGATCCCGCCCCCCGGGCGGCCGATGTTGCCGAGCAGGAGTTGGAGGATCGAGCCGGCGCGGATCATCTGCACGCCGGCGCTGTGCTGCGTCCACCCGACCGCGTAGCAGAGCGCGGTCGTCCGGTCGCGGCCGGAGTTGGCGATCAGCGTCTCGGCGACCTCGTGGAACTGCTCGGGCGAGATCCCGCAGATGCGCTCGACCATCTCCGGCGTGTAGCGCGAGAAGTGCCGCTTGAGGATGCTCAGCACGCAGCGGGGGTGCTGGAGCGTCGGATCCGAGCGGACCTCGCCGGTCATCATCCCCACGCCCGTGTGGCGATCGAACGACTGCGCGGTGTGCTCGCGCTGCCCGGCCGACGCCGCGACCTCGCCGCCCTCGTAGATCCACGTCGACGGGTCGTATGTGTGATCGGCCGGATCGAATCCGCTGAAGTAGCCCCCGAGGTCCTCGGTGTCGCGGAAGTCCTCGTTGACGATCGTCGCCGCGTTCGTGTAGTTGAGCACGTACTCCTTGAAGTAGCTCTCGGTCTCCAGCACGTGCCGGATGAGGCCGCCGAGGAACGCGATGTCGCTGCCCGCGCGGAGCGCCACGTGGAGGTCGGCCATCGCGCTCGTGCGGCTGAAGCGCGGGTCGACGTGGATGATCTTCGCGCCGCGCTCGCGCGCCTTCATCACCCAGCGGAAGCCGACGGGGTGCGCCTCGGCCATCGACGAGCCCTGGATCCAGACGCAGTCGGCGTGCTGGAGGTCCTGCAGTTCAGAGGTGGCGCCACCGCGACCGAACGAGGTCCCCAGACCGGGGACCGTGGAGGAGTGTCATATGCGGGCCTGGTTCTCGATCTGCACGGCGCCCATCGCGGTGAACGCCTTCTTGATCAGGTAGTTCTCCTCGTTGTCGAGCGTCGCGCCGCCGAGGTGCGCGAAGCCGAGCGTGCGGTCGACGCGGTGCCCGTCGTCGTCGACCTCCTGCCAGCCGCGCTCGCGCGCCGCGATCACGCGCTCGGCGATCATGTCCATCGCCGTCTCGAGCTCGATCTCCTGCCACGCGGTCGCGCCCGGGCGCCCGGTGCTTGACCTTCTGCAGCCGGCCCGGCTGCTGGACGAGCTGGCGCGACGCGGAGCCCTTCGGGCACAGCGTGCCCTGGTTGATCGGCGAGCGCGGATTGCCCTCGATCGAGACCAGCTCGCCGCCGCTCGTGTAGACGACCTGGCCGCAGCCGACCGCGCAGTACGGGCACACGCTCTCGGTCGCCTTCAGGCCCGCCGTGCGGGCGCCTGCGCGACTGGTCTTCTTCGTCACCGCGTGCGGGCCCATGCCCCAGTCGGCCGCTCGGCCGACCACGGGCAGCTTGCGGACCTTCTGCCAGGAGTTCAACGCGCACGCTCCACGTGCGTGTATACGTTCACCTGCGGCGCCCGCGCGAAACCCGCGAGCGTGATCCCCTTGTCATCGGCGAGACGGACGGCGAGCGAGCTCGGCGCCCCGACGCCCACGAGAATCGGCGCGCCGGCCATCGCGGCCTTCTGGACGAGCTCGAACGAGAGCCGGCCCGAGACGCAGAGGATGTGCCCGTGCAGCGGTGTGACGGAGTGTCGCAACGCCCACCCGATCACCTTGTCCATCGCGTTGTGGCGTCCCACGTCCTCGCGCACCTCGACAAGCTCGCCGTCCGGCGTGAACAGGCCGGTGGCGTGCAGGCCTCCGGTCCGCTCGAAGGTTGGCTGCCGCAGCCGGGCGGGAAGCGCGGCGAGCAGCTCGCGCGGCACGAACGGGCCGGGCGGGATCGGCGCGGAGACGACCTCTTCGAGCGCCCCCTTCCCGCACACGCCGCAGCTCGACGTCGTGTAGAAGCTGCGGGCGCTCGGGTCCTTCAGCAGCGGGCCGGCGACCTCGACGGTGTTGGCCTCGAGCGTGACGCTCGCGTCGCGCGGCCCGTCGATCAGCCCCTCGCCGAACAGGAAGCCGAGCGCGAGCTCCTCGTCGGCGCCCGGCGTGCGCATCGTGATCGCGAGCGGCCGGCCGTCGACGCGGATCTCCAGCGGCTCCTCGACCGCGACCTCGTCGTCGAGGCCGGGGGCGCGCACCGTCGCATACGCCCCGTGCACCTCGACGCGGGTCATGCCGCCGGCGCCCCGTCCGCGCGAAGCGCGCGGACGCCGCCCGCGTGCGAATTGCCGAGGACCTCGAGCACGTGGGTCGATCCTAGGCGGTCGCGGTGCGGACCCGCCGGCTCAGCTCCAGCGCCGGAACGGCGCGGCGCGCGACTGCGCCGTGACGATCCAGAACAGCACCGCCTCGCTCTGGCCGAGGTTGCGCCAGCCCTCGACGCGCTCGCTGTCGGCGACGAGCACCTCGCCGTGGCGCACCGCCGGCGTCTGGCCCGCGACCTGGATCTGCACGAGCCCGCTGGCCACGGCGACGATCCCCGTGCCCGGCTGCCGGTCCGCCGGCGCTGCCGCCTCGCGCGCCCCGAGGTGGACCAGGTCCACCCGCAGGTCCGCGCCGGCGCCGCCGAGCAGCGTGATCGTCCGCTCGAACCCGCGCTCGGGATCGTCCGTGCGACGGCCGATCCGGTAGGCGCCGGGATCCTCGCCGCGCAGCAGATCGTCGATCGTGACGCCGAGCGCCGCGCTGAGCCGGACCAGCGTCGTGAGCGAGAGCCCTCGCTCGGCTCGCTCGACCTGCGAGATCGCGCTCGCCGTGACGCCGGCGAGGTCGCCCAGCTCGTGCTGGCTGAGCTTGCGCGCCCGGCGCACCTCGCGCAGCGAGGCGGCGACGCGACCGACGATCTCGGGCGGCGAGAGCACCGGGCGTCCCGCCTCCTCGCGCCAGTGCAGCACGGTGCCCCTCACGGCATCGTCGCGACCCTCCGCCTTGGCTACGCGCACGCTGCGCTCGTCGACGCGCAGGACGCACTGGGTCACCGCCTGGACGGTGTCCTGCACCGGCTCCGGAGTGTCGCGCGCGCTCATGGTCCAGTAGGCGATTGCGCCGACCTCGAGCAGCAGCGGGCAGCAGCGGGCGAAGAACTCGCGCGTCGCGGTCGGGCCCCAGGACCGGACCATGCTGTCCAGCGACTCGAAAAGCAGCAGGCGACGGCCGCGCGGATGGCACAGGCGATAGATCTCGCGCAGCAGGTCGGCCGGCTGCGAAAGGTCGCCGCCGGGCGCGGCGTCGATGATCGCCAACCCGGGGATGCGATACGAGTTGACCGCGTTGCCGAGCGACACGACGGCCTTGGTCTGGAACACGTCGTCGAGCCCGGCGATCGCGCGGTAGAACGGCTCGACCGGTGCGCCGTCGAGCTGCCACACGACGTTGTCGCCCCAGAACAGCCCGCCGAGCACGGCGTCGAGCGCGTCGAGGCCGGTGCTCACCCGCGGCTCGGATGCATCGTAGTGAAGCACTGCTGTCGATTCGCAGCATGTCACAAACCGTCTCGCCGCGGACGGATTGTCAGGCGTGCTCGGAAGCCTCGCTGTCGAGTGAGGCTATGGCCGCGCGCAGCCGCGCCGAGCGCGACAGCGCTGCTTTCGCATCCTTGACACTCCCGCGGGCGGCTCCATTCAATAGCCCTGCTGCTGAGTACGCCGTCCCGGCTCACCGTTGTTACACACACGGTCCGGTTCGTCATGTCGCGGCGTCCCGGCAGGTCCAGAGCTTAGTCATTCACCGCTGGAGGATCCCTCTACATGGGAAGGGAGGCCTGCGTGCCCGCCCGTCACGAATCGGTGCCGGTCTCACCGATAGTCAAAGTAGGTGCGTATCGGTGAGTAGCTCGATAACCGGCACCATGCCGGATTGGTCCACCCGCGCGGACTCCAATCCGCTGCTCGCGTTCGTGGACTCCTGCCTGCGCGGCGTGGGGCAGGTCTGCTTCATGAACAACCCCATCACCGGTCTGGCGATCCTCGTCGCCATGTTCGTCGCCAAGGGCTGGCTCGGCTTCGCGGGTGCGCTCGGGCTCGTCGTCTCGACGCTCGCCGCAGTGGTGATCGGCATGGACCGGGGCGCGATCCGGGCCGGGCTCTTCGGCTTCAACGGCGTGCTGGTCGGCGCCGGGCTCTCGCTGTTCCTGGCGCCGGACTGGGACGCGCTGGTCATCGTCTGGATCGTCGTGGCGGCGTTCTTCTCGACGATCCTGCACGCGGCGCTCGCCGCCATCTTCATCGGCGGCTGGAAGGTGCCCCCGTTCACACTGGGGTTCAACTTCATCACGCTGATCTTCCTCATCGGCGCGCTCAACTTCGCCAACGGCCGGGTCGGCGGGCTGATCGCGCCGGCCGATGCCCAGGTCACGGGCGGGAAGGTGAGCAACACGCTGCGCTCCGCCGCCGACGCCGCGACGGCCAACAACGTCGAGGGCGTGCTGAACGCGGTCTTCCGCGGCATCGGCCAGTTGTTCTTCGCCAACAGCGTCGCCGCCGGGATCATCATGGTCGTCGGCCTCGCGGTCTGCTCGCGGATCGCGGCGATCTTCGCGTTGCTGGGCTCGGCGACCGGCATGCTCACCGGACTCGCGCTCGGGGCGAGCGGCGTCTCGATCTACAACGGCCTGTGGGGCTTCAACTCGTTCGACGCCGCGCTGGCCGTCGGCGGCGTGTTCTTCGTGCTCACCTGGAGGTCGGGCCTGCTCGCGATCGCGTGCGCCGTGCTGGCGGCGATGCTGTTCGGCGCGATCGCCTCTCTGTTCACACCGTGGGGGCTTCCAGCCCTGACGCTGCCGTTCTGCTTCGCGACCTTGGCGTTCGTCCTGCTCAAGGACGTGCCGACGCTGCAACCCGTCGCGATCGAGGACTTGACCACGCCGGAAGAGCACCTCGCGCGGTCGCGTGCCGCGAGCCCTGACGACGCCGGCCGCGCCGCGGTGCCGGCGTAACAGTGCACATTCCCAACAAGTGAAGGAGCCGGCCCATGCCGAAGAACCTCTTCCCGCTGGACAACACGAAGAAGTTCACCGACCAGAAGCACGTCGGCCACAACCGCTGGCACCCCGACATCCCGCCGAACGTGACGGTCAAGCCGGGCGACGTGTTCCGTGCCGACTGCCGTGAGTGGTTCGACGGCGCGATCAAGAACGACGATTCGGCCGACGACGTCCGCAACGCCCCGCTGCCCGGCGTGCACGTGCTCAGCGGCCCGTTCCGCGTCGAGGGCGCAAAGCCCGGCGACCTGCTGGTCGTCGACATCCTCGAGATCGACGCCTGCGACCAAGAGGATGAAGGCCCGCTCTCCGGCATGGGCTGGGGCTACACCGGCGTGTTCGCCACCTCAAACGGCGGCGGCTTCCTCACGGAGCGGTTCCCTGACGCCTACAAGGTGATCTGGGACTTCAAGGGCGACGTCGCGACCTCGCGGCACATCCCGGAGTGCTCCTACGTCGGCATCCACCACCCGGGCCTGATGGGGACCGCGCCGTCGGCCGAGCTGCTGGCGAAGTGGACCAAGCGCGAGACCGACCTGATCGCCACCGACCCGAACCGCGTGCCGCCGCTGGCGCTCCCGCCGCTGCCGGACAGCGCGATCCTGGGGACGCTGAAGGGCGCCGACTTCGATCGCGTCGCCGGCGAGGCCGCGCGGACCGCGCCGCCGCGCGAGAACGGCGGCAACCAGGACATCAAGAACTTCACCGCAGGGACGCGGGTGTTCTATCCGGTCTTCGTCGACGGGGCCAACCTGTCGTTCGGCGACCTGCATTTCTCGCAGGGCGATGGTGAGATCACGTTCTGCGGCGCGATCGAGATGGGTGGGTTCATGGACCTGCACGTCGACCTGATCAAGGGGGGCATGGAGACGTTCGGCGTATCGGAGAACGCCATCTTCATGCCGGGATTGCGCGACCCGCAGTACTCGGAGTGGATCGCGTTCTCCGGCGTGTCGGTGGACCTTCAGGGCAAGCAGCATTACCTCAACTCGCAGCTGTCGTACGAGCGTGCGTGCCACCACGCCATCGACTACCTGATGAAGTTCGGTTACACCGACATCCAGGCGTACATGATTCTGGGTTCGGCGCCGATCGAGGGACGGTTCTCGGGCGTCGTCGACATCCCGAACTCGTGCGCGACCGTGTACATCCCGAGGAGGATCTTCGACTTCGACGTCGCCCCCGGCAGCGGCGCACCGCACCAGGTCACCCAGGGCATGTCGGTGCCGCGGTCGGCGAACTAGTCACTTACTGAAAGGGCCGCCGTGTCCATCTATGAGTATCACTGCGACCATGACGGTCCGTTTGAAGTGACACTGCGGCTCGGCACCGCGCCGCAGTCGCTGACCTGCCCCGTGTGCGCGCGCGATGCGCGAAGGGTGTTCACCACACCCCTGCTCTCGCGCGCGCCGCGGGCGCTGGTCGCCGCGCTCGACCACGAGGAGAAGACGCGCCACGACCCGGACGTGGTCACCGCGCTGCCGCCGGCGCCCGCGCACCGGCGGACGCCGGTTCTCCCGCTCACGCCGGCGCTCCAGCGCCTGCCGAGGCCATGACCAGCGCAGGAGCGCCCTGAAGCTCCCCGGGCCGCGCACGGTTTCGATCCTCGCGGGCGGTGCGGCCGGGGCGCTCGCCCGCGCGGGCGTGGCCGAAGGGCTGCCGCACGGCGCGGGCGATTGGCCCTGGGCGACGTTCGCGGTCAACCTCGCCGGCGCCGCGCTGCTCGCCTGGCTCACGACGAGGCTCAGCGAGATGGTCGGCCCGACGCGCTACTGGCGGCTGCTGCTCGGCACAGGATTCTGCGGTGCGCTGACTACGTTCTCGACGCTGCAGGTCGAGACGATCGCGCTCGCCGACGACGGCCACGCCGGCCTGGCGCTGGCCTACGCGTCCGCCAGCATCGCGGCCGGCATAGCGGTCGCCGTGGCGGCGACGGTCGCCGCACGGAGGCGCCGCTACCGATGAGCGCGGTGCTCGCGTGGGCGGCGGTCGGCGTGCTCGGGGCGGCGGGCGCCTACGCGCGCTTTCAGGTCGGGGGCGCGATCACGGCGCGGCGGCCGAGCGCGTTTCCGTTCGGCACGTTCGCGATCAACCTGACCGGCAGCTTCGCGCTGGGGTTCCTGACCGGCCTCGGCGTCTCGCACGACGCGCGGCTCATGGTCGGCACCGGCCTGCTGGGCGCCTACACGACGTTCTCGACGTGGATGGTCGAGGCGCAGCGACTCGGCGAGGACGGCGACTGGACGACGATGTCGCTGTATCTGGCCGGCTCTATGCTCGCCGGCGTGGCGATCGCCGGTCTCGGGTGGCTCGCCGGCGAGGCGATCGCGTGATCGCCGACGCGTTGAAGCTGTCGGTCTACTTCGGCGAGTCGCTGACGATCGGCCCCGCGCTCGCGGCCGACGACCTGCTGCGCCGGCTCGCCGGCCGCGGGCTCGCCGGCGTCGCGCTGCTGCGCGGGATCGAGGGCTTCGGGATCAACCGCCGGATCCACGCCGAGCGCTTCCCCGACCTGTCCACCGACCTTCCGCTGCTGGCGATCGCGGTCGACACAGCCGAGCGGATCCGCGGCGTCCTGGACGACGTCGACCTCGCCGTTCCGCGCGGGCTGGTGACGCTCGAGTCGGCGCGGCTGGCGACCGGCGACGACGTGGCGAGCGCCGAGTTCCCGGACGGCCCGGGCAGGGCGGCGAAGCTGACGATCTACTGCCGGGCGGGCGAGCGCACACGCGGCCGGCCGGCCTACCGCGAGGCGGTCGCGCTCCTGCGCCGGCACGGTGCCACCGGGGCCATCGTGCTCCCCGGCGTCGACGGGGTCCTCGAAGGCCGGCGCGGTCGCGCCAGGCTCTTCGGCGCCAACGGCAACGCGCCGATGGTGATCATCTCAGTCGGGCCGGCCGAGTTGCTGCACCGGTCGCTGCCGCATCTGCACGAGGTCCTGGCGCGGCCGTTCGTGACGCTCGAGCGCATCGCGCAGCTCAAGCACGACGGCGATCTGCTCGAGCTGCCGCCGCGCGTGCAGGCGGGCGCCGGCCTGGACGTGTGGCAGACGATCCGCGTCTACACGCGCCGGACCGCGCAGGTCCACGGCCGGCCGCTGTACAGCGAGCTCGCCCGCCGGCTGCGCCGGGAGGGCGCGGCGGGCGCGACCACGATCCTCGGCGACTGGGGGTTCTCGAGCGACGAGCCGCCGCACGGGGACATCCTCGGCCGGGTCGCGAGCCACCGCCCCACGTACACGGTCTACATCGACCGCCCCGACAAGGTCGCGGAGCTCTGGCCGCTGATCGACGACATGACCGCCGAGCACGGGATCGTCACCTCGCTGCTCGTCCCGGGCTATCGCGAGCGGGCCGGCGAGACCGTGCACGGCAACCTCGAGTTCGACACCGCGGTGCCGGCCGCGCGGCGGGCCGTCGAGCCGGACGCGCCGGAACTCCCGGCCGGCGGCGAACGGTCGCCGTGGGTTGACGCGCTGCTCGAGAGGGTGCGGGAGTTCGTGCGCAAGCAGGGCATCGCCGCGCCGGTCGTGCACGTGACGCTCGCGGACGGCGAGCGGTTCTACCTGCAGGCCGTCGAGGCCGGCCCCGGCGCCGACATGGTCACGCTGCACCCGTACGCCGACCGCTACGACGCCGCGCCGCCGCGCGCGGTGATCGTGCCGCACCGCTCGATCGCCAAGCTGGAGCTGCTCGTCAAGCCGCCGCGCGGCACGCGCTCGCTCGTGACGCTCCGCCGCGTGGGCTGACCGGACCGGCGCCGGCTCAGACGATCGGCGGGTTGCGCGGCGCCGGCCGTCGTTAGGCCCGCGCGCGTCAGGCCGCGAGCGCCTCCTCGAGCCGGAACGCGAGCGCCTCGCAGGCCAGCTCGAAGCCGACGTTGACCTGCAGCCGCGCGCGCGTGTCGTCGACGAGCTCCTGGGCGCGGCGCAGCGTCGCCGGGCTGCGGCCCTCGGCGTCCTCGGCCAGCTGCGGCGCCCGGTCGGCGTTGAAGGCGAGCTCCGGAGCGCCGGAGGCGACCGCGCCGACGTCGCGCAACCACAGGCCGGCGAGCTGGAGCGCGTGGTCGAGCGCGCCGGTCTCCGCGCGCCTCTGCGCCCGGCGCGCGCGCTCGGTGAACTCGGTCTCGCGCTTGCGGTGCTCCTTCTTGGGCAGGTACTGCAGCTCCTCGGCGAGCGCGGCCTCGACCTGCTCCTTGGCCGCCTGGCCGCGGGCCCGGGAGCGCTCCAGCACCGCGTCCCACGGACGGTCGCGGCGCGCGTGCAGCGGGCCGCGGGCGAGCGCCTCGGCGGCCGCGCGCAGCGCCGGCCCGTCGCCGAGCGCCAGCGCCAACGCCTTCTCGCCGTCGCCGAGGCATAGCCGCGCGCACGCCTCCGCGGTCTCGGGCGGGATGCCGTGCGACTGCAGCCGCTGCGCGAGGGCGCCGGGCGGCGGCGGGTCGAAGCGGACGTGCTGGCAGCGGCTGGCGATCGTTGGCAGCACCTGCGTCGGCCGGTCGGTGAGCAGCACCAGGACGACGTAGGGCGGCGGCTCCTCGAGCGTCTTGAGCAGCGCGTTGGCCGCCTCGTCGTTCATCGTGTCGGCGCGCTCGAGCACGAATACGCGGTGCCCCGCCTCGAACGGCGTGTGCGAGGCGGCCGCGACGACCGACTCGGCGACGTCGCGCCGCAGCATCTCGTGCGCGCCGCTCGGCGAGACCCACGTCAGGTCCGGGTGCGCGCCGTGCTGCGCGCGGGCCCGCACGTTGGCCGGGTCGGCCGCGTCGCGCGCGAGCAGCTCGCCGGCGAACGCGCGCGCGGTCGCGCGCTTGCCCGAGCCGGCCGGGCCGTGCAGCAGGTAGGCGTGCGCGGGCTGCCCGGACAGCGCGGAGCCGAGCACGGCGCGGGCGTGTGGGTGGGCGTCGAGCTCGAGCACTCCCGAAGATCCTAGGTCGTGGCGTACCCGCGCGGGTGCGCCTGGTGCCAGGCCCAGGCGTCGGCGACCATCTCGTCGAGCGAGCGCTCGGGCTCCCACCCGAGGCCCTCGCGCGCCTTCGCGTTCGCCGCCACCAGGACGGGCGGGTCGCCGGGGCGGCGCGGCTCCTCGCGGACCTCGAACTCGCGTCCGGTCACGCGCCGCACCGCCTCGATCACCTGGCGCACGCTGTAGCCGGCGCCGGTGCCGAGGTTGTAGATGTCGTGGCGGCCGGGAACCGCCTTGTCGAGCGCCAGCAGGTGTCCGCGCGCGAGGTCGACGACGTGGATGTAGTCGCGCACCGCGGTCCCGTCCTCGGTCGGATAGTCGGTGCCGAAGACCGAGACGTGGCTGCGCGCGCCGGCGGCCGCGCGCAGGATCAGCGGGATCAGGTGCGTCTCGGGCTCGTGGTCCTCGCCGAGCGGACCGCTCGCGCCGGCGACGTTGAAGTAGCGCAGCGAGACGGCGGCCAGCCCGTGCGCGCGCGCCTCGTCGGAGAGCATGCGGTCGACCACGAGCTTGGAGTTGCCGTAGGCGTTCACCGGCTTGGGCGGCTCGTCCTCGGAGATCGGGACGCGGTCCGGCTCGCCGTAGGTCGCGCAGGTCGACGAGAACACGATCCGCCTGACCTCGGCGGCCCGCATCGCGTCGAGCAGGTTCAGCGTGCCGACGACGTTCGCGCGGTAGTAGCGCTCGGGGTGCGCGACGGACTCGGCGACGAGCGCGAGCGCCGCGAAGTGCAGCACGCCGTCGTAGCCGCGCTCGAGGACCGTGGCCAGCGCCTCGGCGTCGAGCAGGTCGGCCTGCACGAACTCCGCGTCGTCCGGCACGGCGCCGCGGTGGCCGCGCGACAGCGAGTCGAGGACCGTCACCTCGTCGCCGCGCTCCAGCAGGCGCTGGGAGACGATCGAGCCGACATAGCCCGCCCCGCCGGTCACGAGAAGCCGCATCGGGCGGGGATCGTAGCGGGGGCGGTGGTGGGGGATGGCGGGCGGGCACTGGGTATCCTGGACCCGGATGCGGACGCGCCCGATCACGGTCTTCGCGGTCGCGCTCGCGCTCCTGGCCGTCGCGCCCGTTGCGCGGGCGCAGGACAAGTTCCCGGCCGACGTCCAGAAGGTCTACGACGACTATCGCTCGGACGGCGTGATCGCCGTCTGCGACCACACGCAGACGACGCTCGAGAGCACGCGCGACACGATCAAGCCCGAATTCGACCGCGACTACCCGGACTTCCGCGAGGCGGTCGAGGCAGGGATCGACAAGCACAAGTCGGGCGGCTGCGGCGGCGACTCGTCCTCGGACTCCTCGGGCGGCGGCACGCCCCCGGCCGCGACGTCGACGCCGGACGCCGGCGCCACCTCGCCGCCCGCCACCACCGCGACGCCGGACACCGGCGCCGCGACGCCGGACACGGGCACCGAGTCCGGCACGCTCCCGGATGCCTCGCCGACCCCGACCGTGCCGCCCGAGGACGCGATCCCGCCGCAGACCGGGGCCACGCCCGCCCCGACCGTGCCGCCCGCGGCCCCGGCCGCGACGCCGGCCCAGCCGTCGATCGTGCATGCCGGCCACCGCAGCCTCACGCTCCCGGTCGTCCTGCTCGCGATCGCGCTTCTCGGCGCCATCGCGCTCGCGCTGTCGGCCCTGCTCGCGAGGCGCAACCCGCGCGTCCGCCAAGCCTGGCGCGAGGCCGCGTTCCGAACTCGCGGTACGTGGGCGGATTTCTCGGACTGGCTGCGGCTCGGCCGCTGACCGTCACTACAATAAGAGGAGCAGCTTTCGCCCGCAATTTGCAGGACCTTCTGCACAGTTCCGTCCGGCGCAGGCGACATCATCCCCCGCCCTGCAGACGAGGTCCGGGAGCCGGGGTGGGCTCCGCGAAAGGGAGACTTGACGATGGAACAGACGACGCCGCAGACGACACTCACGCACGAGCCCCGGGCGGGTGAGGCCCTGAGCGTCCGGCGCCTGTTCACGCGGCCCGGCGTGCACCCGTTCGACACCGTCGAATGGGAGGCGCGGACCGCGGCCGTCGGGTCGTTCAGGCAGGAGGACGTCGAGTTCCCGAAGTCGTGGTCGCAGAACGCCACGAACATCGTCGCCCAGAAGTACTTCCGCGGGCAGCTGTCCTCGCCGGCGCGCGAGCGCTCGGTCAAGCAGATGATCGGGCGCGTCGCGGGGACGATCTCCGACTGGGGGCGCGAGCGCGGCTACTTCGCCTCCGAGGCCGACGGCGACACGTTCGAGGCCGAGCTGACGTACATCCTGCTCAACCAGCTCGCGGCGTTCAACTCGCCGGTCTGGTTCAACGTCGGCTTCGAGGAGAGCCCGCAGTGCTCGGCCTGCTTCATCCTCTCGGTCGACGACAACATGGAGTCGATCCTGGGCTGGAACACCAAGGAGGGCCAGATCTTCCGCGGCGGTTCAGGGTCGGGCATCAACCTCTCGAACATCCGCGGCTCGATGGAGCCGCTGGCCAAGGGCGGCACCGCGTCCGGGCCGGTCTCCTTCATGCGCGGCGCGGACGCCTGGGCGGGCACGATCAAGTCCGGCGGCAAGACACGGCGCGCAGCCAAGATGGTCGTGCTCGACGTCGACCATCCGGACATCCGCGAGTTCATCTGGTGCAAGGCCAAGGAGGAGGAGAAGGCGCTTGCCCTCCGCGAGGCCGGGTTCGACATGTCGATCGACGGCGACGGCTTCCACTCGATCCAGTACCAGAACGCGAACAACTCGGTACGCGTGACCGACGAGTTCATGCACGCGGTCGAGGACGACGCCGACTGGCACCTGACCGCGCGCACGACCGGCGAGCCGACCGCCTCGGTCAACGCCCGCGAGCTGATGCGCGAGATCGCCGAGGCGGCCTGGCGCTGCGCCGATCCGGGCGTCCAGTACGACACGACGATCAACCAGTGGCACACGTCGCCGGTCTCGGGGCGCATCAACGCGTCCAACCCGTGCTCGGAGTACATGCACGTGGACGACTCGGCGTGCAATCTGGCGTCGATCAACCTGATGAAGTTCCGCCGCCCCGACGGGACGTTCGACGTCGAGCGCTTCCAGCACACGGTCGACATCGTGTTCCTCGCGCAGGAGATCATCGTGTCGCCGTCGAGCTACCCGACGCGCGAGATCGGCGACAACGCGCGCGCGTTCCGCCAGCTCGGGCTCGGGTACGCGAACCTCGGCGCGTTCCTGATGGCCAACGGCTGCGCGTACGACTCCGACGAGGGTCGCGGCGCCGCGGCGGCGATCACCGCGCTGATGACCGGCCGCGCGTACGCGCAGTCGGCGCGCATCGCGGCGTCGATCGGCGCCTACGACCGCTATGCGGAGAACCGCGAGGCGCACAACAACGTGATGCGGATGCACCGCGACGCCTCGTACGCGATCCCGGACGCGGCCTGCCAGGACGAAGCGCTGCTGTCCGCCGCGCGCGACACCTGGAACGAGGCGGTCGCGCTCGGCGAGCTCTACGGCTACCGCAACGCGCAGGCGACGGTGCTGGCGCCCACGGGGACGATCTCGTTCCTGATGGACTGCGACACGACCGGCATCGAGCCCGACTTCTCGCTGGTGAAGTACAAGGAGCTCGTCGGCGGCGGCAACATGGTCATCACCAACCGCACGGTGCCGATGGCGCTGCGGACGCTCGGCTACGGCGAGGGGCAGGTCGAGCAGATCGAGGCCTACGTCGCCGAGCACGGGACGATCATCGGCGCCCCCGGCCTGGCCGCCGAGCACCTGCCGGTGTTCGACGTCGCGGTCGGCGAGCGGCCGATCTCGCCGGCCGGCCACATCAAGATGATGGGCGCCGTCCAGCCGTTCCTCTCGGGCGCGATCTCCAAGACGGTCAACATGCCGCAGACCTCGACGGTGGAGGACATCGCCGAGGCCTACATCCAGGCGTGGCGGCTCGGCGTCAAGGCGCTGGCGATCTACCGCGACGGGTCCAAGACCGCGCAGGCGCTGCGCACGGACGCCCAGAACGAGGTCGGAGCCAAGGCCGAGGCGGCGCTGGAGGCCGGCGAGGCGATCTTCACGGAGTCCGAGGTCGAGGTCAGGATCGAGGAGGCCGTCGCCGCCGCCGTCAAGAAGGCGGTCGCGCGCACCGACGAGCCGCTGCGCAACCGGATGCCGCGCGAGCGCAAGTCGCTCACGCACAAGTTCTCGCTCGGCGGCCACGAGGGCTACATCACGGCCGGCATGTACGAGGACGGAACGGTCGGGGAGATCTTCCTGACCGACATCGGCAAGGAGGGCTCGACCCTCCGCGGCATGATGAACTCGTTCGCGACCGCGATCTCGATCTCGCTGCAGTACGGCGTGCCGCTGGAGACGCTCGTGCGCAAGTTCGCCTACATGCGCTTCGAGCCGGAGGGGATCACGACCAACCCGGAGATCCCGTTCGCGAAGTCGATGCCGGACTACATCATGCGCTGGCTCGCCTCGCGCTTCCTGGACGCCGACACGCAGGAGGAGCTCGGGATCCTCACGCCCGAGGTCCGCGCCCGCAAGACCGCGCAGGACGCGATCACGGGCGCGTCCGGAGGCTCCGCGCGCCCGGAGAACGCCAACGGCGGGTCCAAGCCGTCCAACGGCGCCGCCAAGGCCGAGGCCCCGGCGCCCCAGCCCGCCGCCTCCGCGCTGACCGACTCCCCGCCGGTCGTCCCGGCCCGCCTCGTCGGCCTGGACCTCGGCCCCGCCTGCAACCAGTGCGGCGGCATGATGCAGCGCACCGGCTCTTGCTACACGTGCTCGAGCTGCGGCAACAACACCGGCTGCGGCTGATCGGCACAGGGACTTGAAGCGTCGAAGGGCCCCGGCGACGGGGCCCTTCGTCGTCAACGACGCAGGGATCGTTCGCCCGGCCGCGGGTCCCGTCCTCGTGGGACCCGGGTCGTCGCTGAACTGAGCCGCCGCCTGCGGGGGCGCTTGCCGTCGAGGGCGCGGACTCGCTTGCCGGGCGCCCTGGCGTGCAGGCGCGGCCTGTCTCGCCGGGCGCCCTCGTGTGCAAGGCGCCACTCGCTCACCGGGCGCGATGTTGCTGACATTCAGCGCCGACCCCCAACCGCCCACGAGGCCACCCGCGGGTGAAACGGCTACGGCAGAGCTGCGACGTCGCTGCGGCCGCGTCGAACCGTCCTGCTCAGCGGGCGGCGCGTTTGCGGGGACGCCGCACGCTGCGTGCCACAGCCAGGGCAGAAGACGTAGCCGTGCAGCTCGGGTGGCAGCGGGCGCAGGGCTCAGCGGTCGTCAGCGGGACTCGTGTGCCACGACGACATCCAGCCCGCCGGTCGGTCCCCGATCACGTCGTGGAGCGCCGCCATGACCGCTTGCTTCACGCGGCCCTCTGCCGCATCGCCGTCCGCCGCTTCGACCGTGACGGTGATGCTGAGTTCGGCGACTTCGGCGCCGTCGATTCCGTGTTCGTCGCGTGTCGTGTTGATGTGGACGTGTTCCACGCTCGTGTCGGCCATCAGGCGATCCCGCGCCGCCTCGCCCCACTCCTCCACGGGCAACCCGCCGCCCCCGATCGAGTTGTGCACCGTCCACCACACGGGCGAGACGGTAGTCGTTCATCCCCGCAGCGCCACTACTCGTAGATCGCCGGCAGTCGCGTCAAGAACGCGACGAGGTCGTTTGGCGTCCGGACCAGGTCCGGGTCGATGTCCGCGGCCACTTCGCGGAGCGTACGGACCGCTGATTCCGCCGGCGGACGAAAACGCCTGAGCGTCGAACGCGCCCGGCGAACAGGTCAAGATCGATCGCCTCAGCGCACGAAACGATCGCGAACGCCCGCGTCCGCGCTCCGAACAAAGGGGGTGTGTCACGAAACTTCACCACTGGTTGCGAAACGTGACACACCCCCCTCGCCCACCCGCCGGAAGCGGTCATTCACGGGCAGCCAACTGACCCGCCCACCTCACCGCTCGCCGTTCGCCTGTCCCGCCCGCACGGCCGCGCAAGTTCGCGCGCCGCGCGCCTTGGTGAATCTGCGAGGGTTGGGTGATGGGTGAAGCCGATCGGCGCGCGGTGGAGCGCTACTGGGAGGCGTTCAACGAGCGTGACCTCTCGCTGCTGGACGACGTGATCGCCGCGGACTACGTCAATGATGCGGCGCTGCCCGGCACGCCTCCGGGTTCGGCCGGGCAGGCGCAGGTGATGGAGCGGCTGTGGACCGCGTTCCCGGATGCGAAGTTCGAGATCGAGGTGCTGGCCGAGGATGGCGACACGGTGGTGTGCATCGGGACGATGTCCGGCACCCACGAGGGGGAGCTGTTCGGCGTCCCGGGCTCGGGTAAGCCGGTCGCCTGGCGGCAGTGCCACATCATGACCGTCGCCGAGGGCAAGGCGAGGTCGCACCGGGCGATCCGGGACGACCTTGGCCTCATGCGCCAGATGGGCGCGCTTCCGGGAGGTTGACGGGCGCCGCGCCGACCGCCGGCAGGTGGATCAGGACGGTGGCCAGGAACAGGGCGCAGTAGGTGACGCCGAGAGCGGGGAACCCGCCGAGCGCGAGCGCGAGACCGCCGGCTCCGGCGCCGAGCAGGTAGCCGAACTGGTTGGCAGCCGCGCGCAGCGACATCACGGCGACGCGATCGTCGGCGACGGTGTCCATGCCGAGGGCGCTGGCGATCATGGTGCGCGTCCCGTTGACGAACGCCATCGCCGAGAGCAGCGCGACCGTCACGGCGACGCTCGGGCGCACGGTCCCGACCGCCAGCACGGCGGCGGCCTGGAAGGCCGTCAGGGCCGCCAGCAGCCGCGGCGTGGCGGTGGCGATGCGCCGGCGCGCGGTGAACGTTCCCGGGAGCATCGCGACCGCCAGCGCTCCGAGGCAGAGCGCGGTGACGCCGGCCGAGATGTCGTAGCTCTCGAGCAGTAGCGCGCCCGAGTAGGTGAGCACGCCGGCCCACGCGGCGTTGGCGAGCAGCTCGCCGCCCGCGAAGCGCCGCACCTCAGGCCGTCTCCATGCCGCCGCCGCGCCCGGAGCGCGCCGCGACGGCGCGTCCGCCGGCCGCATGCGCACGAGCGCCAGGGCCACGAGGCCCCCGACCGCGGGCACCGCCAGCCACGCCCCGCGCCAGCCGTGGTCGGCGATCGCGCCCACGGCGGGCATGCCTGCGATCCAGGCCGTGGGCATGCCGACGATCGCCCAGGCGAGCACGTGCGGGCGCTCGGCCGGCTCCGGCCACTCGAACGCCGCCGCGACGGCGAGCGCGACCAGCAGCCCGACGCCGACGCCGAGGACGGCCTGCGCGACGGCGAGCACGATGAACGTCGGCGCCGCGGCGCTGAGACCGGCGCCGACCGCGATCAGCGCCGCGCCGAGGCTGAGCAGCTCCCGCAGTCCGGGCCGGCGCGAGGCCGTCGCCAACAGCAGAGCGGTCACGCCGCCCGCGGCGCCCGAGAGCGAGCGCAGCTGCCCGGCCGTGGCCGTCGACACGCCGAACTCGCGCGCGATGTCGACCAGCGTCGGCGAGAGGACGAGCAGCGCGGCCTGCGACGCGAACAGGCACGCGAACAGCACGACCGCGGGATGGTGCAGCCTGGACATCGGCATTCTCGGTTTCGGTTCGGAGGGGCAGGCGCCGGCGACAGGCACGCCTACTGGGGGACGCTCGGGCACGCGGCGGGGTTCCCACGGGAACCGCATGGCCACGCGCCTGCACCACGCTACGCGCCGGCGCAGCGCCCGGCAATCGGGACCCGACCCTGGACTTACCCGCGCGCCCGGGTCGTCACGGACGCCGTTGGTCCGCCAACGACCTCGTGATGGAGCTCGTGCGCGTGCGCGCGCCGTAAGCGATCGGACTCGCGGCGTGTGTGCGGCTCACGCTGTGCCCAAGGTTGGACGGTGCGCTTTGCGATCGGCCTGACGGCGTTGCTGCTGCTCGCGGCGGCGCCCCCGGCACGCGCCGGCGACTACGTCGTGCACTCGTGCAAGGAGGAAGCGGGCGCGCCGGTGTACGCGACCGCCGGATGGCACGCGATCGGCAGCGTGAACGCCGAGACGGTCGGCGACTCGTGCTTCCGCGGGGGATCGCTGTTCGCGCGGCTGCCGGGAGGTACGTACGTCAGCGGCACGATCGTCGGCTGGCAGTTCGACGCGCCGGCCGGCACGGAGATCGCGGGCTACCGGATCTCGCGCTCGGTGACCGTCGGCAAGCCGTCGGCCGGCGGCGCGTCGCCGGGGTACTCCCTCTCGTGGCCGGGGCTGGTGGTGAGCGATATCCGCGAGCAATGCGTCCAGCCGGCCTGCAGCGCGCTCGGACGCCGTGACCGCGGCGTGCCGGAGAACATCGTCGTGCCGCCGGGCCCGATGGCCGGCGTGCATTCGCTCTACTTGGTCGTCGGGTGCGGCGGCCCCGCCGGCCAGTCGTGCCTGGCCGCCGACAGCCCGGCGGGAGACGACACCGCCCGCCTCGACGTCCACGCGGCGCAGATCACGCTGCGCGACCTGGCGGCACCCGCGATCGCGGGGCTGAGTGGTCCGCTCGCCGAGGCAGGGCGCAAGCAGACCGGCACGACGAACGTCACGGCGCACGCGACAGACGCCGGCGCGGGAGTCGCCTCGTTCGCGCTCGAGGTCGACGGCCGCCAGGTCGCGTCCGCCGCGGCCCCGGGCTGCCCGTCCGCGCCCTTCACGGCACCGGCGCCGTGCCCGGCCGACAGCGCGCAGACGCTCGCGCTCGACACCACGCAGTTGCGCTACGGCCGCCATGCGGCGCGGGTCCTGGCGCAGGATGCGAGCGGCAACGCGACCGCCTCGGCGAGCGTCTCCTTCCGCGTCGACAACCGCCGCATCGCGGCCTACGGCGCCGCGCTCAGCTTCGACTACGACGCCGGCGGGCGCGGCACGCGCTTCACGCGGCTGAGCGCCAGGCGGGTCCCTCGCGGCGCCGCGATCACGCTGACCTGCTCCGGCGGAGGCTGCCCGTTCAAGAGCAATCGCGTCGTCGGCTCGGCGCGCAAGTCGAAGTACTCGATCCTCCCCGCCCTCAAGCACCGCCGCCTGCGGCCGCGTGCCCGGCTCGACGTCCGGATCAGGGCGGCCGACCGCAGCGTCCAGCTCAGGCGCTTCGCGATCCGCGCGAGCAAGGCGCCGAAGCGCACGGGACGCTGCCGCACCGGGGACGCGCGCGCCCGCTACCACTCGTGTCCCTAGACGCTCACCAGACTCGCGGGATCAGCCGCGCCCTCGTGGCCGCGTAGCCGCGGTACGCGTCGCCGAGCACGCGCTCGAGCTCGGCTTCCTCGACGCGGATGCGCCACACGATCGCCGGCAGCGGCAGCACGACGCAAACGGCGAGCGACAGCCAGCTTCCCGCGGCCAGGCCGAGGCCTGCCAGGATCGCCAATAGCCCGGTGTACGACGGGTGGCGGATCCACCTGTAGGGACCGCGGGCGACGACGGCCTGGCCGGGATCGACCTCGACGGTGGTGCGGAACGAGGCGCCGAGCGCGACGATCGCCCACCCGCGCAGGACGAGCCCCAGCCACATCACGGCGACACCGGCGACCCGCAACGGCTCAGGCGTCTGCAGCACCGGGCGCAGGACGAGCGCCGCGGCGATCGCCGCGCCCAGGCCGATCGCGATCCACACGCGCGTCGCGCGGTCGCGGTCGCCGCGGCCCTTGCGGTGGACGGCCTCGCCGACGCGAACGCACAGCTCGAGCACCGCCCACACCGCGAGCGTGACGTCAGCGACTCCGGACATCGTGCCTGAAGGTGTACCGGCCGCGGAGATTCCGTAGGCTGCCGGCCGATGGCCGCGCCGCGCCGGATCGTCACGGGTCACGATGCCTCCGGACGGTCGGTCGTGCTCTCCGACGGGCCGAACCCGAAGACGCTCGACATCGGGACCGCCGCGTTCCACGAGGTCTGGATCACCGACCGCACGCCGGTGCCGCTCGGAGCCAGCGAGCCGGAGCCGACCGATCGCCCCGTGCGGACGCCGCCCCCGCCGAACGGCGTGACGGTGCGGTTCACCGAGATGGCGGCGGGCGCCGAGTCGCCGATGCACCGCACCGAGACGCTCGACGTCGGCGTCGTGCTCGAGGGCGAGACGTGGCTGCTGCTCGACGACGGCTCGCAGACGCGCGTGGGGGTGGGCGACGCCGTCGTGCAGCGCGCGACCAATCACGCCTGGGCCAATCGCTCGGACCGTCCGGTGCGGATGATGTTCGTGATGATCGATGCCTCGATCAGCGACGAGCTGCGAGCCGCCGCCGGGCCGCTCGAGTTCTTCGACCAGGTGCTCGGGTAGTCAGGCGACCCAGCAGTCGTCGAGCGCGCGGGCGTCGAAGAGCTCGTCGTAGAGCTTGACCTGACCGCTGCCGCTGAGGATCACGTAGGTACGTGCCACCCTGGGTAGACCACGACCGTGAAGCGCATCCCCTTCTTCAAGCTCCTTGCGATCCTCGAGCTCCTGCTGCTCGCCCGCCGGCACCTTCAAGGGCTCAACCGCGACGAGCGCCGGCGGATGGCCGAGCTCGTCCGCCACGGGCACCGGCTCTCGAAGACCGAGCGGCGCGAGCTGCGCGACCTGGCCGCGAAGCTCGAGCCGAGAGCGTTCGCGCGCGGCGCCGCGATCCGCATGTCGCCGCTGCGCACCAAGAACCGGATCTAGAAGCGGCTGTGCGCGGTCACAAACGCGGCCCAGCCCGCAATAGTCGGGCGCAATGATCGCCGCCGCCGTCCTCGCCGCCGCATCCGTCTTCCACGGCGCGCCCGTGCCGGCCGAGCAGACGCCCTGGCTCGTCTCGCTCACGCGCTCGGGCGTCGTGTGCGGCGGGTCGTTGATCGCGCCCGACCGCGTGCTGACCGCTGCCCACTGCGTGCAGGGCGCCGACCCGAGCGAGCTGAGCGTGCGCATCCAGGGCAAGCGCCGCCCGTGGCGCGGCGCGATCTTCCCCACCACCTACCGCCTGATCCCGTCACCGGTCGCCCCCGACGACCCGCACGCCTCCGGCAGCGCCGGCGACCTCGCGGTGATCCTCCTGAAGGCGCCCGTGCAAGTCGCCACGCTGCCGGTCGCCGATCCGCCGCCGAGCGTGGGCGAGTCGAGCCTCACCGTCGGCCACGGCGAGACCGGCGACGGCCCGGCGCCGTCGTGGTCGCAGCCGGGGCTCGGCGCGTCCCAGACCGTCGTGGACGCGTGCGCGAGCGCGTACGGCCCGAAGCTGTTCAAGCCCGCGCTGCACCTGTGCACGCAGGACACCACCGCGAGCGCGTCCCAGGCCTGCGCGGGCGACAGCGGCAGCCCCGTGATGGTGCAGCGCAACGGCGGCTGGGCGGTCGCCGGCGTCGTCACGTGGGGCGGCGAGACCCAGGGCCGCGAGTGCGGCGAGGGCCTGCCCGACGTGTCCGAGCGCGTGGCCGCCCACCGCGCGCTCCTGACCGCGACCACCACGCCGGCGCCGTGGGCCGGGCAGCGCACGCGCGTCCGGCGCGAGGGCCGCACGCTGCGCTGCGTGTCGGGCCCATGGTCGGGCCAGCCCAAGCTGACCGTGCGCTGGTGGCGCCGAACGGGCCTGACGGGACCCCTCCACTACGTCGCCGGCACAAAGGCGACGCGCCCGGACAAGCCGGGCGCGCTGGGCTGCTCGGTGACCGCACGAACCGCCGGCGGCTGGACCACCGAGGACTCCTACAACCTCCTCTAGCGGAGGTTGACCTTCACGACGAACTCGGAGCCGCCCTCGACCTCCTTGTTGGAGACCGTCTTGCCGGTGGCGCCCAGGTAGCGGCCCGTCCCGCCGACGATGTCGAAGCCGTGGAAGCGCAGCAGCGAGCCGCCGATCGCGACGTAGCCGAAGCAGTCCGGGTCCTGCGGGTCAGTGCCGAACGTGCAGCGCAGGTAGTCGCTGAACGACGGGCGCTTCTCGTGCTTCTTGAAGCTGCCGCGATAGTCGAGCGAGTCGATCTCCATCACGGTCCCCGGCACAGGCGCCCCGGCGGGCGGCTCGTGGCTGACCGTGCCGTCGGGCGCGGTGAGCGTGAAGGTCTGCATCTTGGAGAAGACGCGGATGGTCTCCGTGCGGCCCGCGGCGTTGCCGGCCGCCGGCCAGATGAGAGCGGCGGCGACGGCCGCCAGAAGGCTGATTCTGAGCATGCCGCGAAGCTACGGGCGGCCCGCCGGCGGCACATCGGGACCAACACCGAAATGCGGTGAGTGCTAGCCCTGAGACCTCAGGTACGCGAGCACGGCGAGGACGCGGCGGTGGTCGTCCTCGGAGATCTGCAGCCCGAGCTTCATCAGGATCGTGCGGATGTGCGTCTCGACCGTCTTCTCGGTCAGCCACAGCCGCTTGGCGATGCCGGCGTTCGTCCGCCCCTCGGCCATCAGCCCGAGCACCTCGCGCTCGCGCGGCGAGAGCTCGTCCAAGGCGCTCGGGTGCTTGGGCGGCGAGACCAGCGTCGCCACCACCTTCGGGTCCAGCGCCGACCCGCCGCCGGCGACCCTGCGCGCGGCGTCGAGGAAGTCGTCGACGTCGAGCACGCGGTCCTTGAGCAGGTAGCCGAACCCGCCGCCCTCGGCGACGAGCTCGACGATATGCCGCGTCTCGATGTGCTGGGAGAGCACGAGCACGCCGGTGGACGGGTGGGCGCGGCGGATCTCCGCCGCCGCGCGCGTGCCCTCGTCGTCGTAGTCCGGCGGCATGCGGACGTCGACCACGGCGAGGTCCGGCGCGTGCTCGCCGACGAGCGCGAGCAGCGCCTGGGCGTCTCCGGCGCGGCCCACGACCTCCTCGCCGGCGTCCTCGAGCAGCCCGGCGAGGCCTTCGCGCAGCAGCACGGTGTCCTCGGCGATCACGACGCGCACGGCAGCTCCACGGCGATCCGCGTCCCGGCTCCGGACGGGCTCTCCAGCGCGAGCGTCCCGCCGGAGGCGGCAACGCGGTCGCGCAGGCCGGCCAGGCCGCGCCCGGCCACCGGCGCCGCGCCGCCCACCCCGTCGTCGGCCACCACCAGGCGCAGCACGCCGTCCTCTCGCTCGGCGGACACGACCACGCGCGACGGCGACGCGTGCTTGACCGCATTGGTGACCGCCTCGCAGGCGACGAAGTACGCGACCGCCTCCAGCTCCGGCGGCGCCCGGTCGCCGGACGCGATCACGTCGACCGGCACGGCCGCGCCGCGCGCAAGGTCCTCCAGCGCGGCCGAGAGCCCCTCGTCGAGCCGCGGCGGCCGCACGCCGGCCGCGATCGTGCGCAGATCGGCGATCGTCGCGGTGATCTCGTCCACCGCGCTGTCGAACGTCGGCGCGAGCCCGCCGGGGAGCGTCCGCTGGAGCCGCCGCAGCACGATGCCGAGCGTGACCAGGCGCTGCTGCGCGCCGTCGTGCAGGTCGCGCTCGATCCGCCGGCGCTCCTCGTAGCCGGCGCGCGCGATCCGGGCCCGCGCCGCCTCGACCTCGGCGAGCTGGAGCCGCAGCTCGACCCGCAGGCGGGCGAGCTCGACCACGACCGCCGCCGCGTCGAGCACGCCGCGCAGCAGATCCGGCGGCACCGCCGGATCGTGCAGCAGCACGCCGACGCCCGCGATCTCCGAGCGCGCGCGGCCGTCGCCGTCCGGGACCGAGACCACGTGCCCGCGGCGATCCGCGAACGCGTCGGTGGCCGGGAGCCGGAAGAAGACCTCGGCGCTCGGGTCGGCGAGCGCCACGCGCAGCACCGCGCCGACCTCCTCTGCCTCGGCCCGCCCGTCGCGCACGTCGTCGAGGAACGCGCGCAGCAGCCGCACGCCCTCGAAGCGGGCGCGGGCGAAGCGGCGGTCGACGAGCTTCTGCACGCGGTCGCGCAATGGCCGGAAGGCGAGCGCCGCGGCCAATGTGGCCAGCGACGCCGACAGCGCCGAGTCGTCGGCCAACCGGCCCGCGAGCAGCGCCACGAGCGCGTACGTCGCCACCAGCAGCGCGGTCAGCAGCGCGTAGACGAGCGTGCGGCTGACCAGGCGGTCGATCGCGTACAGGCCGTGCCGGGTCACCGCGACGGCGACGGCGACGGCCAGCCACGCGTGGACGAGCATCAGGATCGCGAGATCGGCGTTCGGCTGCACGCCGAAGACGAGGCTCCAGAGCGACGAGCCGCCGAGCCAGAGCGGCGGCAGCAGCGCGCCGTAGGCGAGCCACAGCACCTGCCGGCGCCGCACCGCGTCGCCCGCCCGGTAGCGCGCGCGCAGCGCGAGCACGCCTCCGAACAGCGAGGCCAGCACGCCGGCCCAGCAGACCCAGAAGAGCGGCGCCAGCCACTCGAGATCGGCCCCGATCGGGTTCGGCACGTCCCCCGCCGCGCCCTCGAGCGGCTGCTGGAACAGCAACAGGATCATCGCGACGGAGACCGACCCCGCCGCCACCCGCGCCACCGGCCTCCAGCGCGGCGAGGGCAGCCGCCCGTCCGGGTACAGGTAGGCGAGCGCCAGCGGCCACGCGAACAGCACGAGCCACTCCTGCGAGAGGAGCAGCAGCCAGGCGCCGAGCGCGCTGTCGCGATCGGCGTCGAGCAGCAGCGTCGCGGCCGGCCACGCTGCCATCACGACCGCGACCGAGACCGCTCCGGTCAGCAGGATCCAGGCCACGAGCGTCCGCGGCCGGCGGACGACCAGGAAGCTCCCGATGCACGCCGGCGCGCCGACGCCGAGCAGCAGCGTCGCGCCGTCGAGCGCGTCCGGGGCGTCGGGCAGCCCGCGCGAGCGCCCGATCGCTCCCATGACCACCGCGGCGAGCGCCGCGGCCAGCGCGAGCGACGCGATCACACAGGCGGCGACTCGGGACACGCCCCGATCCTCCCGGATCGCGGGCTCGCTGACTACGGTGCTAGCCCTGAGAGAGCTCGACGCGCATCGCCCGCGCCAGCGCGCCGCCGAGCGTGAGCAGGTGGTCGCCGAAGCGCACGGTCAGCGGCCCGTCGAACGGCTGGCGCTCGAGCACCTCGAGCTCGTCGCCGAGCGCCACGCCGCGCTCGGCCAGGTAGCGCAGCATCTCCGGGTCGGAGTCCGACACGCGCACGAAATGCCCGCGCGCGCCCGCCTCGAGCCCCGACAGCGGCACCGTCTCGCCCTCGGCGATCTCCAGCTCGGCGGATGGGATCGGGTCGCCGTGCGGGTCGTGCGTCGGGTTGCCGAGCTTGGCCGCGATGCGCGCCTCGAGGTACTCCGAGAGCACGTGCTCGAGCGTCTCGGCCTCCTCGTGCACGCGGTCCCACGGCACGCCGAGCTGCTCGGCCAGGTACGTCTCCAGCAGCCGGTGATGACGCATCACCTCCAGCGCCACGCGCGTGCCCGCGGGCGTCAGCGCGACGCCCTTGTAGGGCACGTGCTCGACCAGCCCGCGCTCGTCGAGCTTCTTGACCATCGCCGAGACGGAGGCCGGCGTGACGCCGAGCCGCTCGGCCAGCGCGTTCGTCGAAACGGCGCCGCCGGTTCGCCCCGCGAGCGAGTAGATCGCCTTCGCGTAGTCCTCGATCGCCTCGGAAGGCCGCGCGGCCATCAGACCAGCAGACTCGTCGCGAACATCACGCCCATCCCCCCAAGGATGCCCGTCACGGCGGCCGGATGCAGCGTCCTGCCCTCCGCGTCGCGCAACGACGGCGCGAGCTGGACGATCACCTGCACGATCGCGCCGGCCCCGAAGCCGAACAGGAACGCGGCCACGCTCGGGTTGTAGGCCGCCGCGCCGATCCACGCGCCGAGCACGGCGGGGGCGCCGGCCAGCAGGCCGAGCCCGGCAAGCCTGCGCCACGACGGCGACGCGCGCGCGATCGGCGCGACGATCGCCAGCCCCTCGGTCGTGTTGTGGAGCGCGAAGCCGATCACCAGCGCCACCCCCAGCGCCAGCGCGCCCGCCGAGTACGCGGCGCCGATCGCCACGCCCTCGCCGAGGTTGTGCAGGCCGATCCCGCACGCCACCAGCAGCGCGGGCGTCGTCGCCCGGCGCCCGCCGAGCCACGCCGACACGCCGCTCAGCGCCAGGTACGCGACGATCCCGCCGACGAACACGAGCGCCGCGCCGCCGAACGCCTGCGCGCCCTCGCCGGCCAGCTCGAGCCCCTCCAGCGTCGCGTCGACGGCGAGGAACGCCAGCAGCCCGACGGTCAGTGCCATCAGCGACCGCAGCCACCGCCGGTCGACCCCCCGCAGCCACGGCAGCCACAGCATTCCGAGCGCCACCGGGATCACGCCGACGTAGACGCCGAGCAGCGCCATCAGCCCGAAGAAGCCGGCGTCGGCCGGCGGCGTCTCGACCGCGACCGGGATGGCGTGCGCGATCGTCCCGCCGCTGGACGTGACCAGCGCGACCTCGTACGCCTCGCCCTCGACCCACGGCTGGATCACCCGCACGGTCGCCGTGCCGAGCCGGCCGATCGGCCGCTCGGCGCCCGAGAACTGCGCGAACGCGTCGTTGACCTGCACCTGCGCGATCGAGACGGCGTCCGGCCCGTCGTTGCGCACGTGCAGCTCGATCACGCCCGGCCGCAGCGCAGTGCGCTCGATCGCCAGCTCCTCGGCGGGCGGGCCGCGCCGCTCCGCGAGGCCGGGCCCGTCGAACGCGGCGAACGCACCGAGCGCGATCGCGACCAGCGCCAGCGGCGCGAGCGCAAGCACCCACGCGCGCATCACGCGACCTCGAAGAAGCCCTGCCAGCCGAGCTCGGTGAACTCCGACTGGTGCGCGTGGAACATGTAGCGGCCGGGATAGGCGAAGCGCCATTCGAGGATCCCGCGCTGCCCCTGGCAGAGCATCACGGTGTCCGTGTACTCGCTCGGCTCGCGCGACGTGCCCGTCGGGAAGTAGTGGAACAGGTTCCCGTGCAGGTGAAACGAGTTGATCAGGTCGTACTCGAGCACGTTGACGAGGTAGACGCGCACGAGCTGGCCGACCTTCGCCTCGATCGGCGTGTCCAGGTAGGCGAAGCCGATCGTGTTGGCGGCGTAGACCTCGTTCGCGCGGTCGAAGTTCGTGTCGAACCCGTTCATCACCATGACCAGCTCGTCGGCGTCCTCACGCGGGTCGTCCGGGTCGACGATGAACGCGCCGTAGAGCCCCTTGGCGATGTGCTCGGCCAGCGGCCGCACGTGGCAGTGGTAGAGGTGCAGCCCGGCGGGCAGCGCGTCGAACTCGTAGACCGTGCGCTCGCCCGGCATGATCTCCCCGTCGCCGACCCCCGGCACGCCGTCCTGCTCGGACGGGTGGATGCCGTGGAAGTGGATCGTGTGCGGGTGCGAGGAGCCGTTGGCGAACGAGATCCGCAGCCGCTCGCCCTCGCGGCAGCGCAGCGTCGGCCCCGGGATGCGCCCGTTGTAGGTCCAGGCCGCGAAGCTGACGCCGGGCATGATCTCGATCTCGCGGTCGGTGGCGATCAGCTCCCATTCGCGCTGCACGCGCCCGTTCGCCAGCCGCGTCACGCGGCCCCAGTCGAAGTCGCGCAGGAGCGCGTGCGGGTCGAACCCGTTGCGCGCGTGGTCGACCTGGCGGCCGTCGCGGAAGCTCGCGTGGCCGCCGGAGGCGTGCATCGCGTGGTCCATCTGCGCCGCCGAACCCGAGGAGCGCAGCAGCGCGCCGCCCGCACCGATGAGCGGCACGCCGCCGGCGATCAATGAGCGTCGCGTGAGTCGAGCCATGCCACGAATTGTGGCATATCTAAAACCGTATTCAGCCGACGCGGAAACTGGCGCTGCGAGACGACGCTGAGAGCTTGAGCGAGAGCCTGTACGCGCCGCGGGCCAGCGTCCGGCGCGTCGGCAGCCGCCGGCTAAGCGTGACCGTGTTCGCGCCCGTCGCGGCCTTGCGCGTCCACGTCGCGAGGACCGTCTTCGAGCCTCGCCGGGTGACTTTGAACCGCACCACCGCGGCGGTCGTGAGCGAGAACCGCACGCGCAGCTTCGACGTGCGCCTGCGCAGCGAGCCCGAGAGCTTGACGCTGACGAGCTTGGCGACCGGCGGCTTGGGCACGGGCGTCGGGGCGGGCGTGGGCGTGGGCGTGGGCGACGGCGTCGGGGTCGGCGTGGGCGTCGGCTCGGGCGTCATCGCCGCGGCCGCCTGGACCGTCGAGTCGGCGTTCAACCGGCCGCCGGTCGCCGACAGGCCGGCGAGGTCGACGGGGTGGTCGACGGCGCCCAGCAGCGCCGTGCGCAGCTGCGCGGTGGAGACGATCGGGTTGGCGGCGAGCGCGAGCGCGGCGGCGCCCGCGACGTGCGGCGCCGCCATCGACGTGCCGCTCTTGAGGTCGTAGTCGTTGTACGGCAGCGTCGACCAGATCGAGACCCCGGGCGCGAACAGGTCGACCGAGACCAGGCCGAAGTTCGAGAACGAGCCGGGCTCGTCGCGATTGTCGGAGGCGCCGACGCAGACGACATTGGCGTACGGCAGGTCGCACGGGTACGCCTCGGGATCGCTCGCGGCGTCCTCGCCGTCGTTTCCCGCGGCGACCACGAACAGCGTGCGCGGGAAGCTCGCGATCGCCTGCGCGACGGCGTCGGAGTACTGCCCGCCGAGCGACGCGTTGACGATCGCCAGGCCGTTCTCTCCCGCGAACGCGAACGCGGCGGCGACGTCGCTGGAATAGCCCCCACCGCCACCGTCGAGCACGCGCAGGATCGCCAGCTTGGAGGCCGGCGCGACACCGGCGATGCCGACGCCGTTGCCGGCGACCGCCGCGATCGTGCCCGCGACGTGCGTGCCGTGGCCGTTGTCGTCGTCGGGCAGGCCGCCGTCGACCCAGTCGCGGCTGAGCGCCAGGTCGATCTGACCCGCCAGGTCCTCGTGCGCGGAGTCGGCGCCGCTGTCCACGACGCCGACTGTCACGCCGGCGCCGGTGCTGCGCAGCCAGGCCTCGGGAGCGTCGATGTCGGCGTCGCCGAGCCCGCTCTGGTAGCCGAAGGAGCCGCCGTAGACCATCTGCCCGCCGTTCTCCAGGTCCCACTGCTCACCCCAGTCGGCGTCGTCGCTGACCGCGTGCACGCGCCGGTCGGGCTCGGCGTAGACGACGTCGGGGTCGCGGTTGAGCGCGGCGAGCGCCGCCGCGCGGCTTCCCTCGGGCCGCACCAGCTCGGCACCGGACAGCGGCAGCGAGGCCTCGAAGCGGACGTCGTTGCGGGCGCGCAGCGCGAGCCGCTCGGAGCGGTCCAGGCCGGCATCGCGCCGCACGATGATGTCGCCTTCGCCGGCCTGGGCCGTGGCAGGGGCGGCCAAGGCGGTGAGGAGCAGGAAGGCGATCGGGCCGCAGCGCATGACGTAACCGGGCGGCTGGTGCCGCCCTGCGCGTGGATCGGCCATCCGTCCGGGAAGTTGAGCGCAGCCTACGCGAAACGGACGCATAGGGGTTCGTTGAGGCATGGTCGGTCCGACCGATGGGGTGCAGCCGTGGATGCCTCGGGCCGCACGCGACAGTGATGCGTGCACCCGCACGTGAGCGTCGCGGGTGGCGCGAGGCGCCACGGATGTGCCGCAGCGGGCGTACCGGAATGCCTCGACGGACCCCTTGGGTGCGGTGCGTCACATTACCGGTGTAGAAATTTATATATGGGTAACACTGGCGGCATGAGCACGAACACCCTGCGGGAGCTGCTCGACGGCGACTACGCGGAGATCCGCGATCGCGTCCGCTGGTGGCTGTCGCAGCCCGGCAACGAACCCGTCGTCGACCTCTCGCTGGAGGAGCACCGCGCGAAGGTGCTCGCCTGGACCCAGGAGCTCAGCTCCGAGGGCGACACCGCCCGCGGCTTCCCCGCCGAGTACGGCGGCCAGGACAACGTCGGCGGCTCGGTCGCGAGCTTCGGCGCGCTCGCGTTCGGCGACCTCAGCCTGCTCGTCAAGTGCGGCGTCCAGTTCGGGCTGTTCGCGGGCGCGATCCTGCACCTCGGCACCGAGCGCCACCACTCGCGCTACCTGCGCGCGGCGACCTCGATGGAGCTGCCCGGCTGCTTCGCGATGACCGAGACCGGCCACGGGTCCAACGTCCAGGCGCTCGGGACGACCGCGACCTACGACGCCGATACCGAGGAGCTCGTGGTCCACACGCCCGACGAGGACGCGCGCAAGGACTACATCGGCAACGCCGCGCGCGACGGGCGCATGGCCGTCGTGTTCGCGCAGCTGGTCGCGGGGTGCCGTCAGGGAAGCCCGCAGTGCGCCGGAGAGCCCGGTGCCGGCAGGAGCCGCGGCGTGCACGCGCTGCTGGTTCCGCTGCGCGACTCCGACGGCGATCCGCTGCCCGGCGTCCGGATCGAGGACTGCGGCCCCAAGCTCGGGCTCGACGGCGTCGACAACGGGCGGATCTGGTTCGACCACGTGCGCGTCCCGCGCGAGAACCTCCTGAACCGCTACGCCGAAGTGGCGCCCGACGGGACCTACACGAGCCCGATCGAGAACGCCACCAAGCGCTTCTTCACGATGCTCGGCACGCTGATCCAAGGGCGCATCAGCGTCTCGGGCGCATCGATCTCGGCGACCAAGGTCGCGCTGACGATCGCAATCCGGCGCGGCCTGGAGCGGCGTCAGTTCGGGCTGCCGGGCGAGGAAGAGGCGCTGCTGCTGGACTACCGCACGCACCAGCGCAAGCTCCTGATCCCGCTCGCCGCCACGTACGCGCTCTCGTTCGCCCAGGACCGGCTGATCGCCGAGCTGCACGCCGTCTTCAGCGACGATGCGGCGTCCGACCGCCAGCGGCGCGAGCTGGAGACGCTGGCCGCCGGCGTGAAGGCGATCGCGACGTGGCATGCCACTGAGACGATCCAGACGTGCCGCGAGGCCTGCGGCGGGGCCGGCTACCTGAAGGCGAGCCGCTTCGCGGCGCTGAAGGCCGACACCGACGTGTTCACGACGTTCGAGGGCGACAACACCGTCCTGCTGCAGCTCGCCGCGAAGAACCTGCTGACCGACTACCGCGACGCGTTCGGTGAGCTGGATCCGCTCGGCACGGCGCAGTTCGTGGCCGGCCAGGCGCTGGGCATGCTGGCCGAGCGGATCGGGCTGCCGGGCCGCGACGAGGGCGGCGACCTGCTGGCCCGCAAGACGCAGCTCGAGCTGTTCAAGTGGCGCCACGAGCACGTCCTGGCCGGCGTCGCGCGGCGGCTGAAGAAGGGCATCGGCGACGGGCGCGACGCGTTCGACGTGCTGATCGACTGCCAGGATCACGTGCTGACGGCCGCGCGCTCGTGGGTCGACCTGGTGGTGCTGGAGTCGTTCGCCGCCGTCGCGGACCGCGATCCGCGGCTCGACAGGCTCTGCAGCCTCTACGCGCTGTCGCGGATCGAGGCCGAGCGCGGCTGGTACCAGGAGCACGGCAAGCTCACGGGCGCGCGCTCGAAGTCGGTCATCAAGACCGTGAACGCGCTGCTGGCCGAGATCCGCCCGCACGCCGGCGAGCTGGTCGACGCGTTCGGCGTCCCGGAGTCGTGCCTGGAAGGCGACACTCGCCTGGAGGCTCGCGTCGCTGGGAGTTCTCGCCCTGCGGGCTCGACCTCCCGCCGCCCGAAGGGATCGACGCATGCGCACGCGGCTGCCGCGCGCTGAGCGCGAGCGGCAGATGCTCGAGACCGCGCACGCGCTGTTCGCCGCGCGCGGGTACGCCGAGGTGACGATGGACGAGGTCGCCTCCGCCGTCGGCGTCACGAAGCCGCTGCTCTACAACTACTTCGGCAACAAGGAGCGCCTGTACGCGGCATGCATGGCTCCCGCGGCCGAGGCGCTCGCGGACGCGATCGTCGCGGCGGTGCGCGCCGCGCGCACGCCGGCCGAGGCGCTGAGCAGCGCGATCCACGCGTTCTTCGCGTTCCTGGACGCCGACCGCGAAGGCTGGCGGGTGCTGTTCGACGAGACGCTGCCCGAGCGCGTCGCCGCCTACCGCGAGCGCCTGGCCGGGCTGATCGTCGCCGAGCTGGGCGGCGAGCCTGCCGCCGAGCCGCTCACCGTGGCCGTGCTCGGCGCCGCCGAGGCGCTCGGGCGCTGGTGGCTGCGCACCGAGGCGATGCCGTCGGCGACGGCGGCCGACCTGCTGATCCGCACTCTCGAACCTGGACTGAGGACGTCATGAACACACGCCGGGTCGCCATCGTCGGCGGCAATCGGATCCCCTTCGCCCGCTCCAACGGCCCGTACGCGCACGCCAGCGACCTCGACATGCTGACCGCGACGCTCGACGGGCTGGTGACGCGCTTCGCACTGGAGGACCAGCGCGTGGACGAGGTCGTGGCCGGCGCGGTGCTCAAGCACGCGCGCGACCGCGATCTCACGCGCGAGGCCGTGCTCGGCTCGCGACTGGCGCCGGATACGCCCGCGTACGACATCCAGCGTGCGTGCGGGACG
The DNA here is from genome assembly GCA_963837485.1 of uncultured Solirubrobacteraceae bacterium. Taxonomy (GTDB): domain Bacteria; phylum Actinomycetota; class Thermoleophilia; order Solirubrobacterales; family Solirubrobacteraceae; genus Solirubrobacter. The sequence continues at coordinate 63,328 of CAWINP010000016.1, forward strand.
GGGCTGGAGACCGTGATCGCGGTCGCCAACAAGATCGCGCTCGGGCAGATCGACGCCGGGATCGCGGGCGGTGTCGACACCGCGTCCGACGCGCCGATCGGGGTCAACGAGGACCTGCGCCAGATCCTGCTCGACATCAACCGGGCGAAGTCGCTGCCCGCTCGCGCGCGTCAGCTGACGCGGCTGCGGCCCGGACAGCTCAAGCCCGAGATCCCCGCCAATCGCGAGCCGCGGACCGGCATGTCGATGGGCGAGCACGCCGCGCTGACGGCCTCGGAGTGGGGCGTGTCGCGCGAGGCGCAGGACGAGCTGGCGGCGGCGTCGCACGCGAAGCTGGCGGCCGCGTACGAGCGCGGCTTCTTCGATGACCTCATGCAGCCCTACCTCGGCCTGGAGCGCGACCAGAACCTGCGCCCCGACTCGTCGGTGGAGAAGCTCGCGAAGCTCAAGCCGGTCTACGGCGACACGATGACCGCGGGCAACTCGACGCCGCTCTCGGACGGCGCGTCGGCGGTGCTCCTGGCCAGCGAGGAGTGGGCGGCTGCGCGCGCCCTGCCGGTGCTCGCGTATCTGGTGGACGCCCAGACCGCGGCGGTCGACCACGTGCACAAGGGTGAAGGGCTGTTGATGGCACCGGTGAAGGCGATGCCGCGGCTGCTCTCGCGCGCGGGCCTGACGCTGCAGGACTTCGACCTCTACGAGATCCACGAGGCGTTCGCGTCGCAGGTGCTGGCGACGCTGAAGGCGTGGGCTCCCGAGCTCGGCGAGCTCGACCGGGCGAAGCTGAATGTCAACGGCGGCTCGCTCGCCGCCGGCCATCCGTTCGCCGCCACCGGCGGGCGGATCGTGGCCTCGCTGGCGAAGGCGCTCGACGAGCGCGGCGGCGGGCGCGGCGCGATCAGCATCTGCGCGGCCGGCGGCCAGGGCGTCGTCGCGATCCTGGAGAAGTGAGATGAGCGATCGCTACGCACAGCTGACCCGGCTCCCCGTGGCGGGGACGCTGACCAGGCGCATCGGCCTGCCGCAGCCGATCGCGCTCGAGCGCGGGCCGGGCGACATCTCCGGGCCGGTGCGGGTGGGCGGCGAGGGCCGCCTGCGGGAGCCGGCGGCACGCGTGCTCGCGGCGATCGGCGCGCAAGTGGCGCCCGCCGGAGCCGCGCGCGTCAAGGCGCTCGTCTTCGACGCGTCCGGCATCGAGCGCTCGGCGGACCTCGTCGAGCTCCAGCGCTTCTTCCATCCGGCGGTCCGCGATGTGCTCCCCTCCGGGCGCATCGTCGTCCTCGCCGGCCCGGCCGACTCCGCCGCCCAGCGCGCGCTCGAGGGCTTCACGCGCTCGCTGGCCAAGGAGGTGGGCCGCGGCATCGCGGTGCAACTCGTGCGGGTGGCGCCGGGCGCCGAGAACCAGCTCGGGTCGACGCTGCGCTTCCTGCTCTCCCCGCGCTCGGCCTACGTGTCCGGGCAGGTCGTCTCGATCTCGCCGTCGGCGCGCGTCCTGGAGGACTCGCTCGCCGGGCGGGTCGCGCTGGTGACCGGCGCGGCGCGCGGGATCGGCGCCGCCATCGCCGAGATCCTCGAGCGCGACGGCGCCTCGGTCGTGCGGCTCGACGTCGCCGGCGCGGACATCGAGCTCGACATCACGCGGGCGGAGGCGCCGGACGTCATCGCCCGCCACTTCAAGGACGGGCTCGACGTGGTCGTCCACAACGCGGGCGTGACCAAGGACCGGACGCTGGCCAAGATGCCCGAGGATCGCTGGCAGTCGCTGATGGAGGTCAACCTGCTGGCGCCCGAGCGCATCACCGAGGCGCTGCTGGGGCGGCTGCGCGACGACGGGCGGATCGTCTGCGTGTCGTCGCTGAGCGGGATCGCCGGCAACGCCGGCCAGACGAACTACGCGACCTCCAAGGCCGGCGTGATCGGCCTGGTCGAGACGCTCGCGCCGGCGCTGGAGCGCGGGATCACGGTCAACGCGGTCGCGCCGGGGTTCATCGAGACCCAGATGACGGCAGCGATGCCCATCCCGGTCCGCGAGGCGGGGCGGCGGATGAACTCGATGCGCCAGGGCGGGCAGCCGGCCGACGTCGCCGAGACGATCGCGTGGCTCGCCAGCCCCGCGTCGGCGGGCGTCAACGGCAACGTCGTGCGCGTGTGCGGCCAGTCGCTGCTGGGGGCGTGACGATGCTGACCACGCTGAAGGCCGCGCTGCCCGGGCGCGGCGACGCGATGCCCGGCGACACGCGTACGCGCATCCTGACGCCGGACGCCGGCCACCTCGCGCGCTACGCGCACGTGTGCGGGTTCACGCTGAGCGATCGGGTGCCGGCCACATTTCCGCACGTGCTCGCGCATCCGCTGCACCTGGAACTGCTGGCATCGAGCCCGTTCAGCGCCGTCGGCGTCGTCCACATCGCGAACCGGATCGTCCAGCACCGGCCGCTCTCGCTTGGCGAGGAGCTCGAGCTGCGCGTGCACGCCGGCCCGTTCGCCCCGCACCGCCGCGGGCGCACGTTCGACTTCGTGTCCGAGGCGTTCGTCGACGGCGAGCGGGTGTGGCAGGACTTCTCCACGATGCTCAAGCGCGGAGGCGGCGACGACTCGCTGCCGCGCGAGGAGCCCGCGCCGGAGCCACCTGCACTGGCGCGCTGGCGCGTCGCGGACGACACCGGCCGCCGCTTCGCCGCGGTCTCCGGCGACCACAACCCGATCCACCTGCACGGCCTTGCCGCCAAGCCGTTCGGCTTCCCGCGCGCGATCGCGCACGGGATGTGGACGAAGGCGCGCTGCCTGGCTTCGCTGCGGTTGCCGGACGCGTTCGAGGTCTCGGTCCGGTTCACGAAGCCGGTCCTGCTGCCGTCCTCGGTCACGTTTGGGGAGCGCGACGGGGGGTTCGCCGTGCACGGCCACCTCGAGGGGCGCCTACGAAACACTTAGGAACGCTCGATGAGTCCGTTATCGAATCCCCAGGAACCCCTAAGCGTGCGGGTCGACAGTGTGATACATGCACCTCCCCAGACCGCTCCTCCCGCTCGCCGCGGCCGCCGTGATCGGCGGCAGCGCCGGTGCAGTAGCCACTGAAGCGCTGCACAACGACTCCCAAGCCTCGCCGATCCAGGTCGCCTCGTCGTCCTCCGGGTCCTCGCGCGCGGTCGCCAACACGACCGGCGCGCTCTCTCCTCATGACGTCTACGAGAAGGCGAAGGACTCCGTTGCGTACATCACCTCGCAGATCACGCAGTCCTCCGGCGGCCCGTTCGGCACGACGCAGCAGGGCACCGCGACCGGCTCGGGCTTCGTCGTCTCCTCCGACGGCTACATCGTCACCAACGACCACGTGGTCGACGGCGCGTCGTCGGTGAAGGTCAAGATCGGCGACGGCAAGACGCTGACCGCCAAGGTCGTCGGCACCGACGCCTCGAGCGACCTCGCGCTCCTGAAGGTCGACGCCTCCGGCCTGACCCCGCTCACGCTCGGCGACTCCGACCAGGTGCAGGTCGGCGACCCGGCGTACGCGATCGGCAACCCGTACGGCCTCGACCGCACGCTCACGACCGGCGTCATCTCCGCGCTCCAGCGCGAGATCAGCTCGCCGAACGGCTACACGATCAATGACGTCCTCCAGACCGACGCCGCGATCAACCCCGGCAATTCGGGCGGCCCGCTGTTCAACTCGGCCGGCCAGGTGATCGGCGTCAACTCGCAGATCGAGACCAGCGGCAGCAGCAACGGCAGCGAGGGCGGCAACGTCGGCATCGGCTTCGCGATCCCCTCGAACACCGTCAAGAGCGTCGTCGAGCAGCTCATGAAGAGCGGCAAGGTCTCCCACGCGTACCTCGGCGTGCAGACCCAGGACGCGTCCAACGGCGCCCAGGTGGCCCAGGTCACCGCGAGCAGCCCCGCCGCGCAGGCCGGCCTTCAGCAGGGCGACGTGATCAGATCGATCGACGGCAAGGCCGTCGGCAGCGCCTCGGCGCTCTCCTCGGTCGTCGACGAGCACAAGCCCGGCGACACCGTCCAGCTCAAGATCGTCCGCAACGGCAGCGAGAAGACGCTCAGCGTCAAGCTCGGCCAGCGGCCCAACTCGGCGCAGACCAGCGCGAGCACGCAGGACCAGCAGCCGCAGCAGCAGCAGCAGCCCGACCCGGGCACTGGCGGCGGCTGGTAGCCCCTTGGGAGGAGCATCCCCTGCCGGTCCGGCCCGAGGCGAGCCGGGCCGGTGGGGGATTGCGTGTAACGTCGCCCGAGGTCCGAACTTGAGAGGACGGAGGGCGAAACCTATTTCTTGAAGCGATCGAGCACCGTCGTCACCACGGGCTCTTCGCAATCCAGGCAGCGCCGGTCCAGCAACGCGGACGGCCGGGAGAGACTCGTGCCCGACAGACCGCAGGCGGGGCAGTGGAACACGGTCTCGACGAACCCCGCGGCAAGCAGTGCCTCCATGCCTCCAAACCCTAGCGGGACGCCGGCGCGGCTTCCCGCCCGTACGGGGAGTGCGGGGCGCCGATCGAGTGCGCGCCCTCCGCGCAGTCGGCGCACTTGACCTCCCGCCGCGGGTTGCGGATCCCCGCCAGCCCCATCACCCCGCCGACCGCGACCAGCGCGGCGGCAGCGCCGATGCCCGTGTGGAACGCGGCGACCGAGGCCTCCTGCACCTGGGGCACGCCGGAGACGGTGGTGAGCATCGCCTGCTTGGCCTCCTTGATCGCCGGGGTCGTGGTGTCGGCGAGCCGGCTGCCCAGCTCCGACGAGAAGCGCGCCGCGACGAGCGCCCCGAGCGCCGCGACGGCCATCAGGCTCGCCACCCGCGCGATCGCGTTGTTGATGCCCGAGGCGATGCCGGCGTTGTGCTCGTCGGCGTCGGCCAGCACGGTCGCGGTCAGCGGCGTCACCGTCGCCACCAGGCCGAGCGCGAACAGCAGCAGCGCCGGCAGCAGCTCGGTCCAGTAGTTGAAATCGGCGTCCAGCCGCGTCATCAGCGCGATGCCGGTCGCGCTGACCAGCGGGCCGATGCCCATGAACAGCCGCGGCCCGAAGCGGTCCGCGAGCGCGCCGGCACGGCGCGAGAGGGAGAACATCACCAGCGTGGACGGCATCTGCGCGAGCCCGGCCTGAAGCGCTTCGTAGCCCGCGACCTGCTGCAGGAACAGCGTCAGGAAGAACCCGACCGCGCCGAGACCGCCGTACATGCAGAACGTCTCCAGGTTCGCGGTCGAGAAGTTGCGCCGCCTGAACAGCTCGAGCGGCACCATCGGCTCCGGCGTGTGCGCCTCGTGCCACACGAACGCGACGAGCATCACGACGCCGACGAGCAGCGGCACCCACACCTCGGGGCTGCCCCAGCCCACCGCCGGCTGGCGGATCAGCGCCAGCACCGGTCCCGCCAGCCCGACCACGGTCAGCACCGCGCCGACCCAGTCGAGCCGCACCTGGCGCCGCGGCCCGGCCTTCGGGATCGCCACGGCGACGAGCATCAGGTCGAAGATCACGAACGGCACGTTGATCGCGAAGATCCAGCGCCACGACGCGACGTCGACGAGCCACCCGCCCGCCAGCGGCCCGAGCAGGAACGAGATGCCCGACCAGGCGGTCCACGAGCCGATCGCGGCGCCGCGCTCCTCCGGCCCGAACGTCGACACGATCACCGCCAGCGCGCTCGGCGTGAGCAGCGCGCCGAACACGCCCTGCAGCGCCCGGCCGGCGATCAGCACCTCGATGCTCGGCGCCAGCGCGCACAGCAGCGACACCGCGCCGAAGCCGCCGACGCCGATCGAGAAGATCCTCCGCTCGCCGTAGAGGTCGCCGAGCGAGCCGGCGACCAGGATCAGCGACCCGAGCGTGAGCAGATAGGCGTTGGAGACCCACTGCTGGCCGGCCAGGCCGCCGCCCAGGTCGGCCCGGATCGACGGCAGCGCGACATTGACGACGCTCGCGTCGAGCCCGGCGATGAACGAGCCCAGGATCGCCGCGGCGAGCGCAAGCCGCTTACGGCGATCCGGGCTCATGCGGCCAGGACCTGCTCGCGCGGCACCGCCGCCGTCGCCGCCCGCCGCAGCGCCGCGACCGGCAGCGCGGCGTCGCTCGCCACCAGGACCACGTTGCCGGGCGCCCGCCCCCGCAGCACGCCGGCCGGCGCGATCCACAGGAGGTTCGCGAACGTGCCCTCCAGCGCCGCGGCGTGCCCGCGGCTCTCATCCAGCGGCGGCACGTCGATCACATTGAGAACGTAGACACCCGCGGGACGCAGGACCCGCCGCACCTCGGCCGCGAACTCCGGGCCCGACAGCCGCGCCGGCACGTGCGGGCCGTCGAACGCATCGCCGATCACGAGGTCCGCGCAGCGCGCCGGCTTGGCCGTGAGCAGGTCGGCGGCGTCGCCGACCTTCACGCGCAGCCGCGGGTGCGGGCGAAGGCCGAGGTGCTCGCGCGCCAGCCGCACGACACCCGGGTCCAGCTCGAACACCTCCGAGCGCGATGCCGGCCGCGTCGCCGCCAGATAGCGTGGGAGCGCGAACGCGCCGCCGCCGAGATGGAGCGCGTCGACGCCCGCGCCGGGCGGCCGGAACGCGTCGATCACGTCGGCGATCCGGCGCATGTAGGCGAACGTCAGCCGGCGCGGGTCGTGGAGATCGACCTGCCCGGCCTCGCGCCCGTCGAGCAGCAGCGTGCGCGTGGACGGCCGGAACGGATCGGCGATCACCTCGGCGAGTGCTTGCTCGGTTCGTACCTCGACAGGCGCAGGCCGGGGCCGCGTGCGTCGCTCGCGGCCGCGGCGGTTCATACCGGCTCCGGGTCCGGGTGCGCCGGCGGCGCGAGCTCGGAGGAGTCGACGAGCTGGAGCTTGCGGCGCGCCCGCTCGTAGAACCCCTGCGCATGCAGGCGCAGGATCTGCGCCGGCCGGTCGCCGACGCAGAACTGCACGCAGTCGCCCGCCTTCAGCTCCCCCGCGCGCTGGCCGTCGCACTCGAGCAGCAGCGGCGCCGAGCGGTCGAGCACGTGCACGCGCAGCGTCTCGTCCGGGTGCAGGAAGACGGCGCGGTCGAACGCCGCGTGCGGCGCCACCGGCGTGACCAGCAGGCCGCTGTGGCGCGGCGAGACGATCGGCCCGCCGGCCGAGAAGGAGTACGCGGTCGAGCCGGTCGGCGTCGCGATCACCAGCGCATCCGCCGTGTAGCGGCCGAACACCTCACCCTCGACCTCGACGGCCAGCGCCGCCGGCCCGTGGCCCGCGACGCGGGTCAGCGCGGCCTCATTGAACGCGATCTCATCGTCGCCGGCGTCGCCGGTCACCAGCATCGTGGTGCGCTCCTCGAGCCGGAACTCGCCGCGGTCGATCGCGTCCAGGCTCGCCGCCAGGTCGCCGTACTGGACCTCGGCGAGGAACGCCAGCCGCCCGAGGTTGACGCCGAGCACCGGCACGCCGTACGGGTGTGCCAGCCTGAGCCCGCGCAGGATCGTCCCGTCGCCGCCGGCCGCGATCACCATCGCGGAGCCCTCCCCGACCCGCTGGTCGGACACGGTGACGACCTCCGGCGGCAGCAGATGCCGCGCCTCCTGCATCCCGTGCACGGCAAGCCCGTGCCCCGAAGCCCACTCCACGATCAGCGCGACGAGATCTCCGCTGTCGCGCCGCGGGTGAACGAGCAGGCCGATATTGCCCTTCATGGATCGCGGTGGACCGAGTCCCGGCGAGAAGGCCGGCAGGCAGACGGCGACGTACTCGGCGCCTTCGGGCGTGGAATAGCGGATCCACTCGCCCGACCGCGCGAGCACCGCCTGCCCGGCGGCCACCTCGAGCGTCCCGCCCGCGTGCTCGACGTGCAGCGTCCCGGACAGCACGAGCGTGTACTCGTCGAAGTCGGGTTTCTGGCCGGGCTCGACCCAGCCCGCGGGCGAGCGCATGTGCGCGATGCTCAGCCGCTCCTCGCCCGTGTTGACGCGCCCGACGTGCTCGTCGATCAGCTTCGGCTTGGTCCCCGCCGCCTCCACGCGCGACGGCTGCGCGATCAGCTCCGGCATGGCAAGAGCTTGGCAGGTCGGGCGCGGATACCCTTCCCCGCTTGAACTTCCAGCGCCTGTACGAATACCGGTTCCGCGACGTCGACCAGGACGCCCGCTCGGCGGTGTGGGCGGAGATCGGTCCGTTCATCCACCGCCACCTCGGCGAGCCGCGCCGGGTCCTCGATCCCGCCGCCGGCCGCTGCGAGTTCCTCAACTCGGTGCCCGCCGAGGAGCGGTGGGGCGTCGATCTCGTCGACTACGAGGAAAGCTGGGCCGCGCCCGGAGTGAAGATGCTGGTCGGCGACGCGCTCGAGCTGGACCTGCCGGCCGATCACTTCGACGCGATCTGGGTCTCGAACTTCCTCGAGCACCTGGAGAACCAGGAGGCGGTGGCGCGCTTCCTCGAGCGCATGCTCGGCAGACTGGCGCCCGGCGGGCGGATCGCGATCATGGGCCCGAACTTCCGCTACTGCGCGAAGGAGTACTTCGACTGCGCCGACCACACCGTGATCCTCACCCACGTGGGCGTCGAGGAGCACCTCTACGCGGCGGGCTTCGAGATCGAGTCCGTCGCGGCGCGGTTCCTGCCGTACTCCTTCCGCGGGCGCCTCCCGCCGAGCCCGTCGCTGACCCGGCGCTACCTCAACACGCCGCTGGCCTGGCGGCTGCTGGGCAAGCAGTTCCTCGTCGTCGGGCGCCGCCCGGCCGCCTAGGCGGGCTCAAGACCGCGGCCGTCGGACGCCAGCCGGCGGCGGGCGACCTGGAGGCCGCCGTAGCGGGTGACGAGCGCGATCAGCCCGACGACCGTCGCCGGCACGAAGTACATGAAGCGGCTGAGGATCAGCATGCCGGAGGCGGCGCCGCCGGTGATGCCGGCCGCTTTGAGGCCCAGGATCATCGCGGCGTCGAACGTGCCGGCGAAGCCGGGCGCGGCGGGTACCGCCGCGGCCAGCGAGGCGAGCACGACGACCAGGATGCCGTCGAGCGGCGCCAGCTCGAGCCCGACGGAGCGGCCCATCACGACCAGGTTTAGCCCTTCCAGCGCCCAGATTGCCGCCGACACGATCACCAGCGGGATGCCGGACGGGTGCGCGAACAGCTTCGACGCCTTGGCGAACGGCCGGATCGTCGCCGCGAAGCGCTCGAAGCGCCCGCCGCGGCGCAGCCACAGGTAGATCGCCAGGCCCGCGAACCCGAGCGCGAGGACGCCGCCGATCACCGCCGCCGTCCCGGCGCCCGCCGGCGAGTCGGCGAGCCCGAGGCTGAGGATCACGAACAGGCCCGCGAGCACGACAGCGTCCAGCAGCCGCTCCGCGACCACCGAGCCGAGGATCTCACGCCGGCGTGAGGAGGAGCGCGAGCCCAGGATCGCGATCTTGAGCACCTCGCCGCCGCGAGCCGGCAGGACGTTGTTGCCCATGTAGCCGACTGCGGTCAGGGCGTACGCGTCGCCTGCGCGATGGTCGACGTGCGCCAGCACCATGATCCGGTGCCAGCGCAAGCCTCGCAGCGCCAGGGCGACCAGGCTCATCGCCAGCGAGAGGCCGAGCCAGGCGAAGCCGGTCGCCGAGTCGGGCAGCGTCGGCGCCGGCTGGTGCAGCATCCAGAACAGCACGGCGGCGAGCGAGACGACCGAGACGATGAGCCCTAGCCATGACCTCGCCCAGCGCAGCATGATCACCGCCGCCGCGCCGCGCCTACGCGCCGGTGGAAGCGCCGCTCCCGCGCCTCCGCGGGGATCGGCAGCGCGGCCGGACGCTCGATCACGCTCCGCTGCGGACGCCGGTAGTCGCCGCGCGTGAGGTGCTGCTCGAGGAACACGTACAGCACGATGAACAGATATCGGCTGCCCATCTCCGTGAGCTGGAGCTTCGAATCGCCGGCCGTGCGGTTCGTCCACGACGTCGGCACGATCGCGTAGCTGAAGCCGCGCGTGACGGCCTTCAGCGGCAGCTCGACGGTAAGGTTGAAATGTGGGGAAAGCAGGGGCTGGAGGTGCTCGATCACCTCGCGCCGGTAGGCCTTGAACGCGTTAGTGGTGTCGTTGTAGCCATGCCGGAAGAGCAATCGGATGCCCTGGTTGACTACGCGGTTGATCCACAGCTTCACGCGCGGGTAGTCCGCGACGACGGCGCCCGGCATGAAGCGCGAGCCGAACGCGCAGTCGTAGCCGGCCTGAAGCACGCGGTAGTACAGGACGACGTCGCGCGGGTCGTCGGAGCCGTCGGCCATCACGAGCACCACGGCGTCGCCGGTGAACGCGTCCAGCCCGCGGCGGACGGCGAAGCCGAAGCCGTGCGGGCCGTCGTTGACGACGCAGCGGACCGGGCCTCCCACGCCGGCGACGACCTGCGCCGTCCCGTCCGTCGAGCCGTCGTCGACCACCACGATCTCGAAGTCCTCGATCTCGGGCTCCAGCGCGGCGAGCAGGCCGCGCAGCGTGGGCTCGATCACGAGCGCCTCGTTGTGCGCGGGGATGACGACCGACAGCCGCACTACGCGACCGCCGCCCAGCGCTCGACGTTCGCGTCGTGGATCTCGCGCAGCGTCGTCTCGAGGTCGTACTCGAGCCGCCACCCGGGGTAGTCACGCCGGAACTCCGACAGGTCGGAGATCCACCAGCGGTGGTCGCCCATCCGCGCGTCGTCCGAAAGGCTCCAGTCGAGCGCGTTGCCGGAGATCCGCTCGCACGCGGCGATCGCCTCGCGCATCGAGCAGTTCGACTCGCGGCCGCCGCCGAGGTTGTAGACCGCCGCCGCGCGCGGGGCCCGATGGAAGGCCTCGAACGCGCGCACGACGTCGTTGGAGTGGATGTTGTCGCGCACCTGCCTGCCGTCGTAGCCGAACACGGTGTACGGCTCGCCGCGCACCGCGCAGCGCATCAGGTAGGAGAGGAACCCGTGCAGCTGGGCGCCGGCGTGCGACGGCCCCGTTAGGCATCCGCCGCGGAAGCAGACCGTCGGCATGCCGAAATAGCGCCCGTACTCCTGCACCATCAGGTCGGCGGCGGCCTTGGAGACGCCCATGAGCGAGTGCATGCTCGAGTCGATGCTCATCGACGTGTCGATGCCGTCGTGGAACCGATGGTCCTCTCCAAGCTCCAGCCGCTCGCCGCGAACCTCCAGCGGGAGGCGATTGGGCGTGTCGCCGTAGACCTTGTTCGTCGACATGTAGACGAACGTCGCGTCGGGATTGACGCGGCGGGTCGCCTCGAGCAGGTTCAACGTGCCGTTCGCGTTGACGCCGAAGTCCGTCTGCGGGTCGCTTCGCCGCCCAGTCGTGAGACGGCTGCGCGGCCGCATGGATGACCGCAGCGATGCCGGAGCCGGCGCGCTCGAAGAGCCGCAGGACGCCGTCGGCGTCGCGAATGTCGAGCTCGACGCTGCGGAACGCCGTCGGGAAGGTCTCGAGCAGGCGGTTGGTGGTTCGGGCGGTCGACGCGGCCGGACCGAAGAAACGGGCGCGCATGTCGTTCTCGATCCCGACCACATCGTGGCCGGCATTCACGAAATGCGCTACCGCCTCCGATCCGATCAGGCCCCCTGAACCCGTAACGATCACGATCGACATCGCGGAGAGTCTATGAGGACCCGAGGGCGGTAACGACCAGCGACTCGTGCTCGCGCACCCAGCCGGCGATGTCGGCGAGGGTGTCGGCGGCGGTCCGCTGCGGCCGCCACTCGGTCAGCGAGTGCAGCCATGCCGCATCGGTCAGATAGATGCGGACGTCTCCCGGCCGATCCTCGTCAGCGGTCGAGACCGGGACCTCTCGTCCGGTCAACTCGCGACACAGCGCGGTCGTCTCGGCCAGCGAGAGCGAGATCTCGCGCCCGCCGCCGACGTTGACCGTGCGGCCCGCCCACTCGCTCGGGCGCGCCCAGCTGGAGGTCGATCAGCTCGACCAGGTCCTCGACGTGCAGCAGGTCGCGCACCTGCTTGCCCTGGCCGCCGTACCCGATGTAGCTGAGCGGGCGCCCGGCGTGGTGGGCCAGCACCCAGTAGGTGAATACGCCCTGGTCGACCTTGCCCATCTGCCACGGCCCCGCGATCACGCCGCAGCGGTTGATCGTGACCGGCAGGTCGGCGACCGCGGCGTAGTCGGTCGCCAGGTGCTCGGCGGCGAGCTTCGTCGCGCCGTAGAGCGTGCGCGGGCCTTCGAGCGGGAAGTCCTCAGCGACGCCGTCGAGGCCTTCGAAGCTCGTAGCGCGTCGCCGTCTCGCGATACGGGAGCGCGTCAAGCGCGCCGTACGGGTAGACGCGCGACGTCGACAGGAACACAAACTGCGCGCCGTCGCGGCGGGCGAGCTCGAGACAGTGGTAGGCGCCGACGAGGTTCGTCTGCACGAGATAGTCCGGCGACTCGTGCACGCCGGCCAGCGCGCTCGGCTCGGCCGAGCACTCGACGATCGCGTCGACCCGGCCGAGCCCGAGCAGGTCGCCGGGCGAGCGGACGTCGCCGTGAACGAAGCGCACGCCGGCGGCGCGCAGCCGCGGCAGGTTCAGCTCCGACCCGCGGCGCTTGAGATTGTCGAGCGCGACGATCGCCCAGCCGGGGTGGCGTGCGGCGAGCCCGACGCACAGGTTGGCCCCGACGAAGCCGCTGCCGCCGGTGATGAGCACGCGCCGGGCCACGGTCAGTGCGGGCAGGAGCCGGTCATCCGCAGCTCGGCATCGAGGCGGATGACCACGGCCGTCGTGCCGTCGCCACAGATGGAGGTCGTTGCCCCGACCGGATATCCGTGGTCGGCTGCGGTCGCGCCGCCCGCGAACCGCCAGAAGCGGTTGGCGACGGCTGCCGATACCCAGCGCCCGGCGAGGTTCGGGTCGGGTGCGGTGAAGAGGATGGCTTTCCCCGGATGCGCGGCGTGGACCGCCTCGATCCGCGGCAGCGAGCTCCGGAAGCCGTCATTGAGGACGAGTCGCTGGCCATACGGCTCCCAGCGGTTTCCCACGGCCACGCCCGCGCACCAGGCCACGAGCACGACGCCGAACGCGACGCCCGCGTAGCGGAGCACCGAGGGGCGCACGCGGGCCAGCGCCAGCTGCCCTGCGCGCAGAGCGAGAGCGAGAGCGAGCGCCGCGGTCGCGAGCGGCACCAGCATGTAGAAAGGGACCGCGAACTCGGTGCGCAGCGGGATGATCCAGCCGACCACGGCCGCAACGCCGACCCACACTGCCGCACGGGCGACCGTGAACGCCTCGGGCACCGTCCGGCGCGCTCGCACCGCCAGCGCGACGCCCGCCACGCCCAGCAACGCGGCGACGATCAGCACCGGCAGCCCGCCAGGGATCACAAAGCGGGTCAGCGTGCTCAGGTTGTCCGTGATCGAGCCTTCGGCGACGTGCTTGCGGTACGCCGGCGACGCCCAGACCGCGGCCAGATTGGTCGTGAGATGGACGATCATCACGACGAGCGGCGCGGCGAGCGTGACCGCCGCGGCGCGCGCCTCCCGGCGGTCACGGGCGAGCAGGACCGGCGCGAGCACGACCAGCGGCGCCATCACCCACGCTGGTTCCTTGATGTTGAGGGTCAGCAGCCCGAGGACGGAGAGACCGACCGCCCACGGCACGACGTATCGCCAGCTAAGACGAGTGTGGCGGACCGCGACGTAGACGAGAATCATCATCACCGGCACGGCCGCCAAGGCCATGCGGTCCAGCAGCGTCGCCTGCCAGACCAGGACGTCGAACGTCGGCTGGGAGATGAGCGTGACCACCACGACGCCAGTGGCCGCGGCCGCGCCGAGCCCGAGCAGCCTGCCTAGGGCATAGAAGGCCGGCGCGCCGACGAGCAACGGGAGGAAGACCATCGCATTGACGCAGGTCGCGTTACCGCCGCACACGCGGCCCAGGGCGGCCGCGTACATCAGCGGCACATGACGTGTGAACCCGCCGTCGTCCGCGAAGGTGAACATGTCCCTGAGGCCGTCGGTGATGATCGGGCGCGCCGGCCACGAGATCCAGTCGATGAACTCGACCTGCGGGAAGAGGTGGCCGAAGCGCGCCCAGTAGTAGCCCAGGATCGCCAGCACCACCGTGACGCCGGCGATATCAGGCAGCCACCGCCGGGTCCGGTTGGCGACACCTGTCTCCACGGGCGCCGGAGCCAGCCGCGGCGTCGTGCTGACCTCGAGCTGCGACACTCGAGCTCAGGTTACCCAGAGCGGCAGGCGCATTGGTCAGACGTGTCCCCGCGAGTGTCCAGGCTGAGGCGACGGCGTCGCCGACCGCGTTGCGCCCACCGTCGACGGCTCGAGCCTCCCGGCGGCTGCGGTGGCCCACAGCAGCGAGATCCACGTCAGCGCGGCGAGCACGACGTGGAACCACACGATCTCGGCCGGCAGCTTGAGCGCGTACTGCGTGCCGCCGACGAAGCCCTGGCAGGCGAGCAGGACGCACACCGCAGTGAGCGCGTTGCGCGTCTGGTCGTCGGTGCGGCGGGCGCGTGCCAAGAACCAGACGCCGACCGACGCGAGCCCGAGGAACGTCGCCAGCGCCCCGTGCTGATGGATCGCCCAGTCGAGCGTGTCGGCGCCGCGCCAGCGCAGGCGCGGCACGATGTCCCCGGTCCCCTCACCGCCCGCGTGCGGGCCCGCGGCGGTCGCGATCGTGCCCAGCGAGAGCGTGAGCGCGCCTGGGATCAGCAATGCGCGCACCGACCAGGTCGTCAGCCGGTCGGTGGCGAGCCGCCGCTCTCCCGGCTCGAACGACGCGCGCCAGGCCAGCGCAAAGGCGGCGACGAGCAGCGCCATGGAGAGCAGGAAGTGGCCGATCACCCACCCTGGGTCGAGCCCGTAGATCACGGTCAGGCCGCCCATCACCGCCTGCCCGAGCACGCCGAGCGGCAGCGCGAGCGCGATCCACGCGAGGTCGCGCCGGAACGGGCGGCGGCGCCAAGCGAGGATCGCCGCGGCCAGGCACGGGATCGCGACGATGCTCGTCATGACGCGATTGGAGAACTCGATCAGCCCGTGCGTGTGCAGCTCGGGCGTCAGCCGCGAGCCCTCGCACTTCGGCCACTCCGGGCAGCCGAGCCCGGAGCCGGTCAGCCGCACCGCCGCGCCGGTGAAGACGATCAGCGTGCAGACCGCGAGCGCGGCATAGGCCACGTAGCGGTACTCGCGCGCCGTGAAAGTGCGGCGGAAGACCATGTGGCGAACCATTGTGGCAACCGGGGCGGGGCTAACCTGGCCGGCCGTGGACTTCGAAACGCTGACCGGCGCCCCGGCCCCGTTCGAGCGCCGGCTCGACTCGACGTTGCGCGAGCACTGGTTCGACCGGCTCGACCGTCACTTCGCCGACTCCTACGCGGGCGTGCGGCTGCTCAAGTTCCCCGAGGACCTGCGCGTCTATGAGCACCTGCTGTTCCAGACCAGGCCGGAAGCGGTGATCGAGATCGGCGTCGAGAACGGCGGGAGCGCGCTGTGGTTCCGCGACCGGCTGGCGACGATCTCGCGCTACGGAGGCCCGCTGCCGCAGGTGATCTCGATCGACATCGCGCCGCAGCGCGCGCGCCATGACCTCGCCGCCGCAGACCCGGACTATGCGCGCGACATCACGCTGCTCGAGGGCGACGTGTGCGACCCGGCGCTGCCGGAGCGCGTCGCCGCGCTCCTGCCGCCGCACGCGCGCTGCTTCGTGATCGAGGACTCCGCACACACGTATCCCACCAGCCTCGCGGCGCTGAACGGGTTCGCTCGCTTCGTCGCGCCTGGCGGCTGGTTCGTGGTCGAGGACGGCTGCGTCGACGTTGACGCGCTCCGCCCGTCCGAGGATTGGCCCCGCGGCGTCCAGGCCGCAATCGAAGAGTTCCTCGCAACCCCGGCCGGCGCCGCGTTCGAGCGCCGCCGCGACGCCGAGGTCTACGGGCTCACATCGCATCCCGGCGGCTTTCTCCAGCGGGTGCGCTAGCTATCGTGTTCGCGCGTGTCCGACGCTCTGCGCCAAGTGCTGCGTCCTCCCCCTGATCGCGCCGAGCTGCCGGCCTTCGCTGGCGGCTGGGCGGGCGGCGAGCCGTTCCTCGCCTACGCGGGTGACGACGCCGCGGTCAACTGGTCCGACGACCTCGAGGCGCTGCATGAGGAGAGCACGCGCGGCCACTTCATCGACGTCTGGACGCGCCGGTCCGCGCTGGAGGCGATCGCTCCCTCGATCCGGCCTGGCGCGGTGGTTGCCGACATCGGCTGCTCGACCGGCTACCTGCTGGAGGACCTGCGCGCGCGCCAGCCGGCGGCAGTGCTGATCGGCGCCGACCTGGTCGCCGCCGGGCTGCGCAAGGCCCACCAGAACGTCCCCGAGGCAGCGCTCGTGCTCGCCGACGCCACGCCGTCTGCCGCTCGAGAACGCCTCCGTCGATGCGCTAGCGTCGATAACGTGCTCGAGCACGTCCCCGACGACGAGGCGTCGCTGGCCGAGATGCGGCGCATCCTGCGGCCTCGCGCTGTCGCCGCGATCGTCGTCCCGGCCGCGCCGACGCTGTTCGACTACCGACCGCATGCTCGGCCACGAGCGCCGCTCGCGCGTGGCGAACTGGCGCGCAAGGCGCGCGCGGCGGGTTCGACGTGGTCAGCGACGCGCACCTGGGCTGGACGCTCTCCGGCGTTCTGGGCCAAGAAGAAGCTCGACCGCCGCCGCCATCCCAACCCTTCGCCGCAGGAGCTCGAGCGGCTCGTCACCGGCGACATCACGAGCACCGAGCGCCCCCACATCGGACGCGCCGCCACGTCGCTCGAGCGCGTCGCCCTGAGCGCGGCCTGCGCGCTCCGTTCGGGATCCGCGACCTCGTGGTCCTCCGCCGCCCTGTCTCGTCGTCGGCGAGCAGGTGGCCGAAGCGACTGCCGGCAGTCACGCCCGAGCAGGAGCGCGTCCGCGACGACTTCATGACGCACTGGCACGAGGTGCTGCCAAGCGCTTCGGCGCCGTCGAACGCTTCAATCACGGTGGCCGGCGAAGCGCGCGCGCCCGGGCGAGCGCACGCTCGAGATCGGGTCGGGACTCGGCGAGCACCTCAACTCCGAGCCGGCGTTCGCGCGCGAGGACTACGTCGCGACCGAGCTGCGGCGGAGATGGCCGCTTGATCCGCGCGAGCGGCACCGACGGTCGAGGTCGTCATCGGCGACTGCCAGCAGCGGTTCCCGTGTCCCCGACGCGTCGTTCGATCGCACGCTACGGGATGCACGTGCTCGAGCACCTGCCGGATCTGCCCGCCGCGCTGGCCGAGATCCGGCGCCTGCTGAGCCGCCGGGGGCTTCGTTGCCGTGATCCCGTGCGAAGGCGGAGCTCGCCTACTCGCTGCACGTGCGGATCAGCGCCCAGCGAGATCTTCGAGAAGCGCTACGGCATGAGCTTACGACTGGTTCATCAAGAGCGAGCACATCAACCTGCCGCGCGAGATCGTCGAGGAGTGCGGCGCGGCATTTCCGCGTCGTGGCGGCGGGCGCCACTTCCCGCTGGTGCGTCCCGCTCCCGTCTCACCGAACCTCGTGATCGGGCTTGAGCTGGCTCCACTCCTAGGGAGACGCTTGTTAAAACAGGGCGCGCGTTTCAACTCGGCGTCGGCGCCTTCATCACGGTCCTCTACCTCGAGCGTGACTACGGGCTGATGCGGGGGGCTGCTGGGCGCTCCGTGGTGGCTCGCGGTCGGGGTGGGCTATGCGGTCGCGACCTCGACGCACTTCATGCTGCACACAGAAAGGTCGTGTTCCGGGGCGTGCCGAGGGCTTCACCCTGTCGGTGGGGCGAGCAGCTGCCGCGCTTCGTGGGCGTCGTCCTGTGCCAGTACGCGGGGGGTGACGACGCTGGCCGTGACCTACCTGCCGGACGCGCTCGGCGCGGCCCGGCTGCTCGTGTTCTTCGCCGTCGCGGCGGATGGTCACCGTCGCGAGCTTCGTGCTCCTGCGGACGCGGCTCTTCCCGCTGAGAAACGCGTCGGCCTCGGCGAGGGCCTCGCGGCGTGCCGATCTCGTAGAAGCGCTCGGTCGCCTGGTAGCCCGCCAGCCGCCCTGGGCGGCGAGGCCGCGGGGACGTCGGAGAGGTCGGCTCGGCGCCGGCCAGCGCGTCCGGCGTCAGCACGGAGAGCCCGTAGTCGATCCAGTGCATGCCCGGCGGCGCGCGCTTGTCGTAGCGCAGCACGCGCCCGTCGCGGTAGACGGCGTTGCAGGCGTCCCAGCGGCCCGCGTTGCGAAGCACGGTCATCAGCCCGGCCAGCCGTCGCCGGCGCGCGACCGTGCCGTAGTCGACCCGCAGGTAGGTGTCGCCGTAGAGGACCAGGAAGCGCTCGCCGAGCAGCGCGCGCGCCGGCCGGAGCGCCCCCGCCGTGCCGCCAGCTCGGGCAGTCGTAGCTGTAGGGATCGAGAGCCGAAGCGCCCGTCGCCGAGCCCGCCTCGATCCCCTCGCCCAGGTAGCCGACGCAGATCACGACCCGCTCCACGCCGTGCGCGCCCAGGCGCAGCGGGTGCAACAGGAACGGCTGCCCGGCCACCTCGAGCAGCGCTTGGGGTGTCGCGCACCGCCGCCGAGGCGCGTGCCCAGCCCGCCGGCGAGGATGCAGACCGGCGAGCGGGCGCCGCTCGGTGGCCGTCCCCGCCGGTCACGCCCGCGTCGGGCCCGTTGCGTGCTCGACCCGGCTGGACTCGACGATGAACTTCGGCCGGCGCTTGACCTCGTCGTAGATGCGCCCGACGTACTCGCCCATGACCCCGAGGCAGAGCAGCTGGATGCCGCTGAAGAAGCAGACCATCATGACGATCGTCGGGTTGCCGACGGGAACGTGGCCCCGGCGAGCTTGGCACGAGGTAGGCGAAGGCGAGCGATCGCGGAGAGCACGGAGAGGAGCCGCCGACGATGGAGATCAGCTGCAGCGGGTAGCGCGAGAAGCCGATGACCCCGTTCAGCCCGATCAAGAGCGATCCGGTGAAGCGGTTGTAGTTGCTGGTCGCCGCCCGCGCGCGCGTCGCGGTCGTAGAGACGATCGTCTGCGGGAAGCCCACCAGCGCGACCAGCCCGCGCAGGAAGCCGTGCGCTTCGCGAGCGCAGGACGTGGTCGACCACGCGGCGGCTCATCAGCCGGAAATCGCCGGTATTGGGGGGGATGTCGACCTCGGAGATGCGGCGGATGACGCGGTACCCGAGGGCGGCGACGATCCGCTTGGGCATGGTCTCGCCGGCGCGGGACCGACGCTGCGCGTAGACGACGTCGAAGCCCTCGGGCCAGCGCTCGATCATCTCGGCGATCAGCTCGGGGGGGTCCTGCAGGTCGCAGTCGATGACCACGCAGGCGTCGCCCGAGGCCATCCAGGCCGGCGAGGGTCGCCGCCGGCTGGCCGAAGCGACGCGAGAGGCGCAGCATCTTCACCCTCGGGTCGTCATGCGGGTCTCGCGGATCCGCTCCTCGGTGCGTCGGTGCAGGGATCGAGGCAGAAGATGACCTCTAGTCCACCCCGGCGGCGACCAGCGCGCGAGGCGCTCGTAGAGCGGACCGACGTTGTCCTCCTCGTTGAGGCGGGAACGACGACCGAGATCGCGGCGTAGTCGCTCGACGCGTAGGCGGCCTCGACCTGGGTCCAGGCGTAGAGCGCGTCGGCCCCGGAGGTCGCCGGTCAGGCGGCGGCGTCTCGCCGGCAGGATCGCGTCGCGCAGGTGCTGCCACTCCGCCGCCCACGAGCCGTCCTCGCGGCGGTAGCGACCTCCTCGAGGTCCGGCGGGCCCAGCTCGGGCCGCATCCGGTAGATGCGCAGCCGCTGCGGGCCGTAGGAGCGCACGAGGCCGTCGACCTGCGAGCTTGCCGTGCGGCAGTAGATCTCGAGCGAGAACAGGTTCTTCCACTCGGTCCAGGTCACGTGCAGCATCGCCCACGGCGCCGGCGGCGCGCGCTCGCCGAGCAGGAGCGCCGCGTTGTCCTCGACCGGCGTGTCCCAGAAGCTCGTCCGCAGCAGCGCGGAGTGCAGCGGCAGCGGGCCCAGCAGCCAGTGCGTGAGGTCGAGCAGGTGCATGCCCTGGTCGATCAGCTCGCCGCCGCCCGAGCGCGCCGGGTCGGCCCGCCACTCGCGGTCGTAGCCGAGCCGGCCGCCGTGGCCGTAGCGGCCGCGCATGAACATCAGCTCGCCGTGGCGGCCCGAGCGCACCTCGGCGACCGCGCGGGCGATGCGCGGGGTGGAAGCGGTGGTTGAAGCCCACCTTGACCAGCCGGCCCGGCGCGCTGCGGCCGCCGCGGCGAGCGGTCGATGTCGGCGCGCCCGATCCCGCGCCGGCTTCTCGACCAGCACGTGCGCGCCCGCCGCGAGCGCGGCATCGCGAGCTCGGCGAGCGCGTCGTGGGTGGTCGCGACGATGACCACGTCCGGGGCCGAGCGCCAGCAGCTCGTCGAGGTCGGCGCACGCGCGCCGCCGTGCGCCGCCGCGAGCGCCTCGCGCCGCCTCGGGGACGACGTCGTAGCAGCCGACGAGCTCGTCCGCGCCCAGCGCCTCGGCGCGCTTGCGGCCGATCAGCCCGCAGCCGACGATGCCGACCCGCAGTCCGCTCAATGCGTACTCCTCGCCGATCGCAGCCTTGGAACTCGAAGTCGAAGCGCAG
Source organism: uncultured Solirubrobacteraceae bacterium (assembly GCA_963837485.1). Taxonomy (GTDB): domain Bacteria; phylum Actinomycetota; class Thermoleophilia; order Solirubrobacterales; family Solirubrobacteraceae; genus Solirubrobacter. Next base: position 83,893 of record CAWINP010000016.1, read on the forward strand.
CTCCGGCGCGCCCGCGGCGGCCATCGCCTGCCGCGTGTCGTCGGGTTGCGGCGCGTAGACGAGCAGGAAGCCGCCGCCGCCGGCGCCGACGAGCTTGCCGCCGATCGCGCCGCTGCGCCGCGCCAGCGTGTAGAGGTCGTCGATGCGCTCGTTGGCCATCCCGGGCGAGCGCTCGCGCTTGTTGAGCCAGTGCTCGTGCATCAGCTCGGCGTAGCGCTCGAGGTCGCCGGACTCGAGCAGCGCGCGGCTCTCGCGGCCGATCTCCTTGGTGCGGTGGAGGTTCGCGAGCATCTCCTCGTCGCTGCGCCTGCGTCCGCTCGTCCTGGTCGGCGAGCAGCGCGGACGCCGCGCGCGCCTCGCCGGTGTAGAAGAGCAGAAGTTGTCGCGCAGCCGCTCGAGCGTCTCCGCGTCGAGCTCGAGCGGCTCGACGTCGACCGTGCCGTCGGGGTTGAACGTGTAGGCGCAGATGCCGCCGTGCGCGGCGACGTACTGGTCCTGCTTGCCGACCGGCTCGCCGAGCACGTCGATCTCGATGTGGCACGCCGCCTCGGCCAGCGCTCGCGGCGGCTCGTCGTGCGCCGGGCGAGCGCGAGCGCCTTGAGCAGGCAGACCGTGAACGCGCCCGACGAGCCCAGCCCGGTGCCGGCGGGCACGTCGGCGACCGACGCGATCTCCAGCGGCTGCCGCTCCAGTGGCGGACGCAGCGTCTCGCGCAGGATCGGGTGCCGGATCTCGCGCGGGTCGTCGACCTCCTCGATCTCCGAGTACTTCATCCGGTAGCGGCGCTGGAAGACCGTGTGGGTGAGCATGTAGACGTACTTGTCGATCGCGCCCGCGACCAGGAAGCCGCCGTGCTCGCGGTAGTACGACGGCAGGTCGGTGCCGCCGCCGCCGAGCGAGATCCGCAGCGGCGCGCGGGTGAAGATGACGCTCATCGGCGCCTCGCTCGACGATCTCAGGCGGTTGTCCTCGAACCAGTCCAGCGTGCGCCGACGGCCTCGCGGATCGTCGAGCGTCGGCGCCCAGCCGAGCGCGCGGATCCGCGCGCAGTCGAGGTGGATCAGCGGGCTGTCGCCGGCCCAGCCGCGCGTGCCGCCGGTGTGCTCGAGCGCCGGCGCGACGCCCAGATGGCGCGAGATCATCGCGATCGACTCGTCGACGACGATCGTCTCGTCGGTGCCGAGGTTGTAGACGCGCGATCGCCGGCTGCCGTCGTGCGCGTCCAGCGCGCGTGAGGATCGCCGTCGACGCAGTCCCGCACGTAGAGGTAGCGACTTCGCCTGGCGGCCGTCGCCGAGCACGCGCAGGCGCGTCGGGTCGCGCTTCAGCGCGCGGTAGAAGTCGATAGACGTGCCCGTGCGTGTAGCGCTCGCCGAGGATCGAGACGAAGCGGAAGATCAGCGCCGGTGAAGCCGAAGCCGTGCGCAGTAGGCGCCGATCATCCCCTCGCCGGCGAGCTTGGACGCCGCGTACAGCGAGGTCTGGAGCGGGAACGGGGCGTCCTCGGGCGTCGGGAAGACCTCGGGCTCGCCGTAGACCGAGCCCGTCGAGGAGAAGGCGATCCGTCGTCGACGCCGGCCGCGCGCATCGCCTCGAGCACGTTCGGCGGTGCGCGATCGTGTTCTGCTCGAGGTCGCGCGCGGGTGCTCGAGCCCGTGGCGCACGTCGGCGTTGGCCTGCAGGTGGAAGACCGAGTCGCAGCCGCTCGATCGCGTCGCCGAGCAGCGCGCGCGTCGAGCACGTCGCCCTCGACGCAGCTCGCGCGCTGCGCTCCAGCGCTCGGCGACGAACTCACGCCGGCCGGTGCGGAAGTTGTCGTAGACCACGACCTCGACGCCGTCGGCGAGCAGCCGGTCGGCGAGGTTGCAGCCGATGAAGCCGGCCCCGCCGGTGATGCAGCGCGCGCTGCATCGGAGCTAGAGCGTGAAGCCGGCGGCGACCGCGTCGCGGTGGAACATCTGCACGGTCTCGAGCGAGAACTGCTCGAGGTCCTTGCCGAGCGAGCCGAGCTTCTGAGCAGGTCGTGCGTCATGGTGATGATGTGGCAGCCGACCTGGTCGGCCTGGACGACGTTGAGCACCTCCCGCGGGCTGGCCCAGATCAGCTCGGCGCGCGGGGCGCCGCGCGCATGATCTCGACCGACTCGCGCCATGATCGGCACGGGTCGACGCCGGCGTCGGCGATCCGGCCGGCGAAGACGGAGATGTACGCTCGGCGCGCCGTCGTTGACCGCGGCCGGTGATCAGCTCGACCTGGGCGGTGGTGAACAGCGCGGTGACGTTGACCTGGACGCCGTCCTCGGAGAGCTCGCGGACGAGCGGGGCCATCGACTCGCCGCGCGGTCGTCGTGACCGGGATCTTGACGTAGACGTTCTTGCCCCAGCGCGGCGATCATCCGGGCCTGTCGGCGCATCTCGTCGACGTCGTCGGCAAACACCTCGAACGAGATCGGGTGCTCGGTGATCCGCTCGAGCAGCCGCTCGGCGAAGTCCGCGTAGTCGGTCAGGCCCGCCTTCCACATCAGCGTCGGGTTCGTGGTGAACCCGGCGATGCGCGGGTCGGCTGCCAGCGCAGGATCCCGTCGAGGTCGGCGCCGTCGGCGAAGATCTTGACGTTGAGCTGGTCGATCACGGCGTCGATGACTCGCTCCGCGGCCATGAAGCAGCCGATCGCGGCGGCCAGGTCGCGGCGCCGTCACGTCCGGCGCGGCGTTCCCGCGCGCTTGTGGGCGCTCCGGGCGTGCTCGATCAGCACCGTCCGGCAGCCCGCGGCCGTGCCGGCCTCGACGTCGCCGTCGGTGTCGCCGATCATCCAGGTCGCGTCCAGGTCGACGCCGAGCTCGGCCGCGGCCTCGAGCAGCATCCCGGGCGCGGGCTTGCGGCAATCGCAGTCGCGCGCTCGGTCGACGCCGTCCGGGTGGTGATGCAGTAGCGGAAGCCGTCGAACCGCACCCCTGCGGACGCAGCAGCTTCGACCACCCGCTCGTGGACCGCGGCGAGCTCCTCGAGCGAGGCCTGCCCTTCGCCGCCGCCGGCTGGTTGGAGACGCCGACGAGCGGCCAGCCCGCCGGCGCAGAGCGCGCAGGCGCTCGCGCGGCGCCCGGCACCAGCTCGACGTCCGCGGCGTCGGAGCGGCGACTCGGGCTGGCCGGTCACCGGGTCCGGGACAGCTCGTTGAGCACGCCGTCGCGATCGAGGAAGACGGCCGGCGGCTCATCGCGCCGCGGCGACTCCCAGCGACTCCCAGTGCCCCTGCCGCGCGCCAGCGCGGGATGCGAGACGAGCGGGTGCCAGATCACCGCCTGAAAGGACTCGACGTGCGGCGTCGTCGCTCGGCCGGGCGCGGTGACGACGACGCAGACGTCGGCGAGCCGGGCCTGCGTCTCCGTCCGGCGTGCCGACGACGCCGTAGATCGCGCGCGCCGACCTCGCGCGCGAGCTCGATCGCGGTGACGAGGTTGACCGAGACGTTGTGCTCGCGCGAGCCGCCGCCGACCGAGAAGACGAGCAGCGCGTCGCGGCGGCGAGGCGCGAGCCGCGCAGCCAGTCGCGTACGCGGTGTCCCAGCCCTCGTCGTTGATGCGCGCGGTCAGCTCGGAGACGTTGTCGGTCGGCGCATAGCTCTCGATCGGCAGAGCTTGCGGAAGTCGTTGACGGCGTGCGAGGCGTGGCCGGCGCCGCCGCCGACGCCGAGCATGAAGAGCCGGCCGCCGCGCTCGCGCACCGCCGCCAGCCCGTCGGCGACCGCATCGATCGTGTCCGTTGGCAGCGCCTGCGCGATCGCCGCCGTCTCGTCGAGGAACGTGCGCGTGAAGTCGCCGCTCATGGCACGACTCTCCGCAGCGTGAAGGCGTCCGAGCTCATGACCGCGTCGCGACGCTCCGGCAGCGTCTCCCAGTCATCCCACAGCGCGGCCACGAGCCGCCCGGTGATGCCGTCGCTTGCCGCCGAACGCGGAAGACGGCGAGCTCGGCGCGGCCTTCTCGATCACACACGCCCTCGTCTTGCTTGAGGGCGATCGCTCGTAGAACTGTTTTGCCGACCTCCAGGCCGCTGGGATTTCATCGAGCAGACGCGTGTAAGCCCACCGGCAGCAATCGCGTTGACGTCGACGTGCACGTCTTTCAGCTCTTCCGCGAGCGTTTCGTCATGCGAACGACCGCGGCCTTGCTCGCGGCATAGGCGCTGATGCCGCAGGAACAAAGTCGTCGCCCCGCCGGCCGGAGAGGTTGATGATCTTGCCATAGGGGGGGTTGGCCTTGCGCATGAAGAGGATGGCGGCGCACGACATCAACACGGTGCCGAGCAGGTTAATGCCAATAGCCTGGCTCCACTCAGACCAGTCGACGTCTTCGATGAGGCCTTTGGGGCCGTAAACGCCGGCGTTGTTGACGAGAATCAGCGCCTCGGCCGGGGGGCAGCGCACCAAGACGCAGAAGCAGCCTGTTTGCAGTGGGATTCATCGGAAACATCGCCCGCCAGCGTTTCAACGGCGCTGGCCGGATTTCGCGAGCGGCTTCAAATCCTTCGCGGCTTCGTTCAAGAGCTTCTCGTCAGCGCGGGCGGTGAGCAAAACGCTCGCGCTCGGGCGCACGAAAGATGCTTTGGAGTATTAAGCCCCCGAGTCCGCGGTTGGCGCCGGTGACGAGCGGCCCGTCGGCCTTGCAGTTGCATTTTCAGATTCTCCTTATCCGGCGCGACCCGTTGCGACGTAGGTAATCCGCAGATCCGCCCCCAGCACCACGAGCAAGAACCAGGTGGGTCGATACACAGCAGCGAGCGCATCGCCGCGACCACCTCGTCGGCTTTCAACGACTTATAGAAACACGGCCACTCGGTCGCGACGACGGCGAGGTCGGCAGGAAACAGCGCTTCGGCCGGCGAGTTCGGCCAGCTCGAGTGAAAAGGGTTTCAGCTCGTCGGGCAATTCGGTGATCGAAGGATGATCCGCACGGAGCGCGGGGACGCCCTGCTTTCCATCCACTGGCGGGACGAAATTCGCGACGACGACCGGCGGAGCGTGCTGGTGTCCGGCTTGTAGGTAGGGCCGGAGCCGCGACGATCGGCTCATTTGTCCCTTCGAGCAGCTTCGCCACACTTCTCGCACATCCAGTCTTTGTGATTTTCGTTGCTTGCCAGATGCCGTTGAACAAGGACGTCAGGAAATCTCGTGTTTCTCTCCCGAATTCGACGAGAAATCGCACGTCCCGCGCGAGCGTGCCGCCGGCGAACGCGCTGGCCGGGGCCGAGATAGGCCTTGGGGCCGATTCGCACTCGCTCTTCGAGGCCAGCGCTCGACTTCCTGCGCGTTCGCGCCGACGGCTTCGCGCAGAGCACGAGCTCGTTGATGAACGTCACGCTGACGGCGAGGAACGCGTTCAGCGCGTGCTTGGTCATCTCCGCGACTCTAGCGTCATCCACACGATGTTGTCGCTGAACGGCGCCAGCAGCGCCTCGACGCACGGGCGGTCGGCCGGCTCCGAGAGCCCGACGATGACGCGGTCGGGCGACCGGAACACTTCGATCGCACGGCCCAGGCGCAGGTTCTCGGGCGTGTAGCCGACCGTCACGCCGCGGCTCGCCCATTCGCTCGCCAGCCGCCCGCGGAAAAGCCGACCGGAACCTGCGACGAGATCAGCACCAGCGTCCCCGGCGTGAGCGCGCCGGCGACCGCATCGAGCTGCCTCCGCACCCAGTCGACGTCGGCGCGGTCGTCCTCGTCGACCGGCGTATCGAACGTGACCCACAGCACGTCGGCGTCGCGCAGCGCGGTCTCGGGGTCGGGCGTGAACCGCAGGCGCCCGGATTCGAGGCCGGCGACGATCACGTCGGCGAGGCCCGGCTCGTGCAGCGGCGCCGTGCCCGCGGACAGGCTCGCGACCACGCCGGCGTCCGGATCGAGCCCGACGACGTCGTGGCCGCCGGCGGCCAGGCACCCCGCGGTCACCGAGCCGAGATGCCAGAGGCCGAGGACGGCTACGCGCATCGCGGGCATGCTAGATGGAGCATCGTCCCTCGACGGCGCGCATCGAGGTCAGTGCGAGGCCCTCGGGACGGCGTCGGCGGCGGGAACAGGCCGCCGGGCGGCCTCGCCGCAGGGACGTACGGTGCGGTGATCTGCACCTGGGCGTCACGGATCGGCGCGTTCCCCGTGACCGGGACGCACAACGACACGATCTCGCCGCGGGTGCGCGAGCGCACGGCCGTCTGCGGTGGCACCTGCACCGGCATGGCCGCGCGCAGCGTCAGCTTCAGCCACGCAGGCCCGCTTCCCGGGCCGACGACATGGAACTTCAGCGGCATCCGCAGGCTGCACCCAGGCCGTCCCGCTCGGGTCGACCCGCGAAGCGGCGCGGTCAGCCCGGCGTACGGGATCACGTCGAGCGACTGCGTGCGGCGCTCGAGCGCGATCGGGCCCTCGCGCGCGACGACCTCACGCCCGCTGTCGATCCGGCAAAGCGCGTGAGCACGTAGCGGTAGCCGGGCTTGAACTCGGTTCCCACCGCGGCGCCGTCGAAGGTCAGGTACTGCATCGCGTTGTACCGGGTTGGCGAACGAGACCGACACGCGCCCGGGGAACCGCTCGTTCGTCATGTGGTACAGAGCGGCTGCTCGGCCTGCGCGTCGAGGTCTGCCCGTAGCCCTCGAGGTGGATACCGGTGGCCTAGCCCGGGAGCGTGACAGCACGTTCCGGTCGCGGTGTCGAGAAGTATGAGCCGTTCACGAAACGCGTCAGCTCGATGCGGCCGCGCTGGCCGACGAACACGAGACAGCCCCGCGAATGCGAGCGCCGCGTAGCGCCCAGCGCCGGATCTGTGGCAGCGCGTGCAGGCCGACGCCGAGCAGCACGGCGATCAGCGGGCGATCGGGAGCAGCACCCTCCCTGCGCAGTACGTACACGCTGCTGACCTCGAAGGAGTACTCCCGAGCAGCCCGAAGACGGCGCCAAGCCCCACGAGCGCGAGCCCGCAGCGGTGGCGACGGATCCCGAATACGATCACGGCAGCATCGCGAGCGGGATCAGCGCCCCCAGCACGAACTGCTTGAAGCCTCCCTCTCCGAGCGTCGGCAGCGCCCAGAAGCCGCGGGTCTGGAGGAGCCAGCCCGGCAACACCTCGAGCGGCAGCTTCCACGCCACGCGCGGCAGCGGCACCTCGTCGTTGAGCACGCGCCGGTAGAAGCGGATCACGCGTGCGACCGCGAGCGGATTGAACATGACGATCAGCACGGCCAGCGCGCGAGGCGCTGCACCACGGGGATCAGCGTCTCGCCCCGGCTGGCCGCCCGCGACGCGCGGAGAACGAGCGCCAGCACCATTCCCCCGCCGGAGGATCACGGGGAGGAACAGCGGGTAGACGACCGCACCGTCGCGAGCACGATCGCGAGCAGGACCAGGTCCAGCGTGCGGCGGCCGCGGAGCGTCTCCGACAGCGTGATCGCGAACGGGGCGAGCAGTGCGATGCCGATGATCGCCGCCTGGAAGCTGTCGAACCACAACTCGAGGAAGACCGGGCCGCCGAAGAGGGCGCCTGTCAGCGCGGCGGCCCACGTCCGCGACTGCGTCGCGTAGCGCACCGCCGCGAACGCGCCGAGCGCGCCCGCCAGCAGGAGCACGATCAAGAACGGCGAGTAGGTCTCGGTCGCGCCGAGTCCGAGCAGCTCGTTGACGTTCGCGTTCAGCGGCCCGGCGTCGAGGTTGGAGCTGAACCAGGCGAGGAACCCCCAGTTCCACAGCGTGCGGTCGGGGAACGCGTTGGGGTTGGCGCGCCTGTCGCCGTACGTGCTCGCGGCGTCGTGCAGCGACATCCGCGCCGCGCCGTCCTGCTCGGCCACGTAGCCGTCGACGTCCGTGTAGTAGTACGCGGCGGGGCCGACGCTGTCGTGGTGCGCCAGCGCGGCCGTCAACGGTCCAGCGACCGCGACCGTGACGAGTGCGAGCTGCGTGACGCCTCGCCAGTCGACCCGGCGCGGCAGCCCCGCGCGCCAGGCGGCGTAGCTGACCGACGCCAGCGCGAGCAGGATCAGCATCCACCAGGAGTCGCCCGCCGGGACGAAGTAGAGGACCGTCGTGGCGACGCAGGTGCCGACGCAGAAGCCGAAGATCGGAGCGAGCGCCAGGCGCGCGATCCCGTCGAAGCGCTCGCGCGACAACAGCGAGGCGGGCGTGGCCCCGAGCGCGCACAGGAGGGCCAGGTACGCGCCTTCGCGGGCGATCAGCTCGAGCCAGACCTGCACGCGCTAAGCCGGCGCAAGCCGCGAGCGCAGCAGCATGAACTCGCGCTCGTCGTTCTCGGGCGTCGCCGGATCCGAGGCCTCCGTGTTGCCGACGTTGAGCGCGTCGAGCACGTCCCAGCCCGCGCGATCGACCAGCCGCGCGAGGCCGGCCGGCGAGAAGACCCAGTAGTTCGTCGGGTCATTGTTGGTCTCCAGCGGCGCAACGAGGTAGCCGACGGGCAGGTCGTCGATCGGCGTGCGCTGCGGGCCGGCGAAGCGCGCGACCTTGGTGCTGAGCAGCAGGTGCGTGGACCGCGTGGCAAGCTCGCGCAGCACGAAGAACGGGTTCTGCAGGTGGTAGAGGATCCCGAGCAGGAAGATCAGGCCGTAGCGGTCGCGCGGGAGCCGGAACTGCCGGTCGAGGTCGATGTCGTGCACCGAGACGCGCGAGCCGAAGTGGTCGCGCAGGGCGCGCGCGCCGTCGAGGCCGTTCATGTTCGTCGGCGCGGTGTCGACGATGTCGACCTCCCAGCCCCAGGCGTCCTCGAGGGTGAACGCGAGGTCGCCGTCGGCCGCGCCGATGTCGGCGACCGGGAGCCCGGCGGCAAGACGCCCCAGGTCACGGTGCTCGCCGGTGAGCATCGTGTCGATGTGGATCAGGTTCGCCAGGATGTCGTACGGGTACCAGGCGATGCCGTCGCCGATCTCCGCACGCGCCGTGCGCAGTCGCTCGACGTGACGGCCGATGTCGGTCGTGAGGTCCTCGATCTGCACGGCGGACGAGCATAGTGACCGCGCGTACGGCGATCGGGTGCAGGCTCGCCCGAGTGCCTTGCCCGCGCTCGGCGGCCTCGCGCAGCGCGGCGTGCAGGGACTGCCCCTGCTCCTCGTAGCTGTTGAGCTGGCGTGTCGCGGTGGCCATCGCGTCGTCCGCGAGATGCGACGAGGCGTCCTCGAGCGCGTTCCCTGGGGCTCAGCCCGTCACTCTAGTGTCGTGAGTCGTTGATTCGCGTGCGATAGCGGGCGATCGAGTCGAGGATTTGGCTGGCGGTCTTGGTCCTGACGAAGGGCTTCGGGTTGTCGTTCCAGCGCTTGTGGAACGCGGTGCGGACCCGAGCGAGGCGCCCGGCTTCCGGCTGCAGCTGGCGGCCGCGCGGTCGAGCGCTACCGTGCCGAGCACGGAGCGACGTGTCGGCAGTCGGCGCGCAGACGGGTCGTGGAGTCTGCCCCGGCGCCGTCGCGGGCGAGCGCCGCGATCGGTCCCAGGCGCCGCGAGCTGGGCCCGCCGCTCGTCGACCTCGGGGCCTGGCGGCCGCCGCCCGAAGTCGTGCAGATCGGACGCGGCCGGCGGCGGGGCGGCGGGCTCCCACTCGTACACGCGCCGCAGGCCAATCAGCGCCTCCGAATGGCGACCCTCTTGGCGCCGCGGCCGATATACGGGGACGCCGCAGGCCGTGGCGACGACCGAGAGATGCAGGCGTCGCCGACGGCCGCATCCGCGCGGCCGATCACCTCGGTCAGCAGCAGCGGGTCGGGCCACTCGGCGGCCCGACGTCTACGACGATCCCGGTCCGTCCCGCGTGGTCGCCGTTGACGGGCCCGATCGGCAGCTCCAGCACCGCTGCTCCGCGCGCACGGCCAGCGTCGAGGACGGGCTCTACGTGGGTGTAGGCGGTCTCGACATGAACGCTTGGCTGCAGCACGATGTTCCGCCGCCCTCGGGCCCGGCGCGCTGGCAGAAGTCCGATACGAGTTGGTCGGCCGCTCAGGGAGCAAGACGGCGGCGTCGAACGCGGTGTCCGGGACCACTGGACCTGGGCGCGCGGCGCTGGCGCGGTCAGCCATCGGGCGGATGAGGTGTCGCGCACGGCGACGTAGTCGAGCGTCTCCAGCGTGAGCGCGAGCAGCGGCCACAGTGCGGTTGGGAACTCACCGCGGACACCGGGCGCATTCCACGCCACCGGGACGCCGGCCAGCTTCGCCGTGAGCGAGGGAATCAACCACAGCCCAAGCGGGAGGTGCGTCCAGGCGACGGTCGGCCCGTAGCCGCTGGCGATCTGCTCGTCGGTGCGGACGAGCAGGCCGCCGCCGATCAGCAGCGCGTCGTAGGCCGTCACCTCGCCGGCGAGGCAGCAGACGGGGCGCACGGGATACGGCCAGACTTCCGTCGACATCGGCCGGTAGCCGTACGCCTGGAGCGCGACATCGTCGCCTAGCCGGCGCGCCAGTTGCGCGCGCGCGAGCAGCGGGAACAGCAGATCGCCGAAGTTGCTGACGTCGAACCCCCCGACGATCGCGATCCGGTACGGCATCTCCCACCCCCGCCTCAATGTCGAACATTGACCACGTGACAATCACTCCGCTCGGCCGAGAATAGACGGGTCTCGGACTGGGCGGGCCCGCACGCAGCGGACACGCTACCGCGTGATCGTGACCTCGTCGGGGGGCGGCGCGCGTACCACGCAGGGTCGCTGCGGTGCGTTCCCGAGTCCGATCGCCGGAGCTGCAAGACACACGACTTCGTCGAAGCCGACGCGAGCGCGAGGGCTTCGGAGCTGCAGGCGCTGATGCAGGCCCACGGCCATCTGTTCTTCCGGGGCCTCATCGAGCCTGAGCCCATTGAGCAGGCACGCGAAGAAGCGCTCGCGCTGTGCCGCGACGCCGGATGGATCGACGCCGGCGCGGGCCCGCTCGAGGCCCGCTGGAGCGGCGTCGCGCCGGAGCCCGGCGACTTCGAGCCCGACTGGCTGGCGTTCTATCAGCGCTGGATCGGGCAGCCGCACTTCAACTCGCTGCCGGAGCATCCGGCGCTCGTGGAGGTCGCCGAGAAGCTGCTCGGCGACGAGGTCCTCGTCCACCCGCGCAGGATCGGCCGCGTCGGGTTCCCGCAGAACGAGGGCCATCAGACGCCGGCGCACCAAGACTTCTTCCACATCCGCGGCGCGACCGAGACGTACACGATGTGGATGCCGCTGGGCGGTCGAGGCCGACGCCGACGTCGTCTGGCGCACGAACGACTTCGCGCTCGGCGACGTGCTCGTCTTCCACTCGCTGACGATGCACAAGGCGCTGCCCAACGCGACCCAGGACCAGGTGCGCATCTCGCTGGACAACCGCTATCAGCGCGTCAGGGATCCGATCGACGAGGGGGCGCTCAAGCCGCACCTCGGCCTGGAGCCAGGGGCGGGATAGCGCTAGATCGTCGTCGTCGCGGACGGGACGTCCGGGTCCTCGAGCGGCTGGCGACCAGCCGCCGCAGCGCCGCGCGCTGGGCGGCCGGCGAGCGCGGTGCGGCGGACGAGCTCCTGGCCGGCCGCCGACAGCCCCGCCCACAGCTCGTCGTCGCGCAGCAGCGAGACGATCTTGGCGGCGAACGCTTCAGGCTCGGACGCCAGCAGCAGGTCGCGGCCCTCGACGGCGCCGAGCCCCTCAGCCCCGAGCGGGGTCGTGACGACGGGCAGGCCGGCGCCCATCGCCTCGGTCACCTTCCCCTTGACGCCCGCGCCGTAGCGCAGCGGCGCGACCAGCGCGACGGCGTCCGCCAGCAACGGCTTCAGATCGGGCACCCAGCCGGGGACGGCGACGCCGGAGGACGCCAGCGCGCGCACCTCCTCGGGCGGGTTGGCGCCGACGACCGTGAGTTCCACGCCCGGCTCCTCGTGCCAGACCAGCGGCATGATCACGCGCACGAGGTGCAGGACCGCGTCGACGTTCGGGTCGTGCGCGAAGCCGCCCACGAACAGCAGGCCCTTGCGGCCCTCTCGCGGCGCGACCTTGGGCCAGACGTCGTTGGCCAGCGGGACGACCTCGACGTCGACCGCGGGCGCGTCCGCGCGCAGGTGCGCCGCCTCGTCCTCGCTGACCGTGAGCGTCACGTCGGCCGCGCGCGCGAGCCCGAGCTCGAGCTCCTTGAACCCCTGCGCCTTCTTCGTCGTCGGCCGGCCTTCCAGCTCCGCGCGCCGCTGCTCGCGCAGGTAATGCAGGTCGACCGTGTCGTAGGCGACGCGCGCGGCGGGCGCGTGCTGGCGCACGATGTGCAGGTAGCGCGGCGCGACGTACGGGCGGCTGAGGATCGCCAGCCGCGTGCGCGGTCCGTGCTCCGCGATGTTCAGCGGCACGTCGACGGCGCCGTAGAGCACCTCGACGCCCATCCCCTGCAGCTCGGACGTGTACGGCTCGGTCGGGGCGAAGTTGTCGGGGATGAACGTGACGCGCCAGCCGAGCTCGAGCAGGTTGCGGACGAGGTGGTACATCCGCAGCGAGCCGGCGTCGCGGTCGTACATCGGCACCGCGTGGTCGATGATCAGCGCGTGCGGGCCGCGGCGGCGGTCGGAGGCCAGCCGCGCGCGCTCGTATCCCCGGGTTGTCGTGCTGCTCGGCGAGCGCCTCGCGCCACTTGGCGATGAACGCGGGCCGGTTGCGCTCCTGGTTGGCCTTGCCGGCGTCGCCGGCCTCCGTGCCCTGCGAGGCGCCCTCGACGTGGATCACCAGCGCCTTCGGTTCGTACAGCACCCGCCAGCCGGCCGCTCGGGCTGCGAAGCAGAGGTCGGCGTCCTCGTAGTAGGCGGGGGCGAAGCGCTCGTCGAACCCTCCGACCTCGCGCCACACCTCGGAGCGCACGAGCAGCGCCGCCGCCGAGCCGTAGTCGACCTCGCGCACGAAGTTGTACTCGGGGGCGCCGGCGTGGGCGCCACGCCCGTAGTTCCAGCCTGAGCCGTCGCGCCACACGATGCCGCCGGCCTCCTGCAGCGTGCCGTCGGGGTAGATCAACCGCGCCGCCACGACGCCGACGTCCGGCGCCGAGTCGGCGCGCGCGGTCAGTGCGCCGAGCCAGCCCGGTTGCGGCTCGGTGTCGTTGTTGAGCAGCACGATGTGGCGGCCGCGTGCCTCCGCGGCGCCGCGATTGACACTGCGCAGGTAATTGAGGTTCTGCTCGTTGACGATGATCCGCGCGCCCTCGACGGCGCGCAGCAGCGCCTTCGTCTCGGCGTCGGCCTCGTCGTCGACGAGGATGAGCTCGTACGGGACGTCAAGCGTCGCGTGCAGGATCGCCCGCAGGCAGCGCTCGGTCAGCGCGGCGCCGGAGTGGACCGGCACGACGATCGACGCGACCGGATCGGCGAAGCGCGGGAACGCGATCGGCGTGAACGCCGGCTGCGCGGTGGGCGCCGGGTCGCTGCGGCCGACGGTCATCCGCCCGAGCCGCCGCAGCGTGGCGCTGAGCAGGTGCGCGCGTGCCGAGCTGGTCCCGCCGATCGCGCCGTAGAGCTTCCCGCGTGCCTTCTGGAAGATGCGCCACGTCACCGACGCGCGCACGCGGGCAAGCTCCGTGAGGTCGGAACCCAGGCGCTCGCGCTCGGACGCCAGCTCGAGGCGGCTCGTGTCGACCGCGACGGCGGCACGGGCCAGCTCGCCGGCGAGCCCGTCGACCTTGGCGGCGAGCTCGCCGACCCGCGCATTCGCATCCTCGAGCACCTCGAGCGCGTGCGCGCGCTCGGACTCCATGTGGTCGGCGTGGCGCTGCACCGCCTGGATGCCCTCCGCGCCGCGGCGCTCGGCCGCGCGCAGGAGCTCGAGCCCGAAGTCCGACAGCGTCGAGTCCCCGGCGAGCTCGGGCAGCTCGGCGGCGGACGCGACGGCGAGGACGTACAGCGGCGACGGCGGGCCGCCGACGTGCCACTCGTCACCGGCGCGCTCGAGGCTGAAGCCGGCGTGGCGCCGCTGCGCCTCCCCGCCGAGCGCCTCGATCCGCGACCCGGTCGTCGTCCGCTGCGCGAAAAGCGCCAGGTTCGGGAAGCGCGCGCGCAGCGACGCGTCGAGCTCGCCGATCGTGAGCTCGTGGACGTGGAACGGGTTCGCGTGCTCGCTGGCCTGGGCGTACGCCGCGCGGTCGGGCGTCGAGACGATCACCAGCCCGCCGGGCGCCAGCACGTGCTCGAAGCCGCGCAGCACCGCCTCGTGGTCGGCGACGTGCTCGATGATCTCGAACGCGACGACGACGTCGACCGAGCCAGCCGGCAGGCGGTCGAGCTCGGTCGCGGAGCCCTGGCGGAACTCGAGGGTGCCTCCCGCGTAGTTGAGCCTGCTGTGCTCGATCGTCGTCGCGTCGATCTCGATGCCGAGGACCGACGCGGCGCGCTCGGAGAGCAGGGCGGCGCCGAAGCCCTCGCCGCTGCCGACGTCGAGCACCCGCTTGCCTTCCACGAGCGTGCGCGCCCACAGGTAGCGGTGGAAGTGCTCGTAGACCACCTGCACGTCGGGCGCCCACGGCACGCAGCGCTCGCCGGTCCACTCGATCAGGCGGGGAGCACCCCCGCGTCGCGTCGCCATGGCCGGTAGTGAATAGCACGGAGTCGCTAGCCTGCCGGGCCTTCGATGGCAGATCTCCGCTCCACGCTCACCGCGGTGCGCGACGGCGCCCGGCGGCAAGCGCGCCTGAAGGGCTGGCTCCAGCTCCCGCCGCCGCGCGACGGCTACGACGTCGGCGTCAAGCCCGGCATCTACCTGCAGACCTACGAGGAGCTGCTGCGCCGCTACCGCTTCCGCAGCTGCGCCTTCCTCGAGCTCGGCGTCTGGCACGGCGACTCGCTCGAGATGTGGCGCGACGCGTTCCCGCGCGCGACGATCGTCGGCGTCGACCTTGCGCCGCCGCCGCTGGACCTCGGGCCGCGCGTTCACATCGAGACCGGCGACCAGACCGACGGCGCGCTCCTCACCCGCCTGCGCGAGCGGCACGCGCCGGACGGCTTCGACGTGATCATCGACGACGCGTCGCACATGGGCGTCACCAGCGCGCGCTCGCTGCAGCAGCTATTTCGCCAGCACCTCAAGCCCGGCGGGCTCTACATCATCGAGGACTGGGGCACCGGATACCTGCCGTCCTGGCACGACGGCGGCGCGTTGAGCGCGCCTGTCGGATCGGCGCATCTGGACGAGTCGACCATCCCGATGACCGAGGAGCCGCAGCCGATCCCGATGCCCAGCCACGACATCGGCCTGGTGGGCGTGGTCAAGCGCCTGGTCGATCACGTCGCGTCGACCACGCTCGGCGCGCATCAGCCGGAGCAGCTGCACGAGCCGCTGCCGATCGACTGGTTGCGCGTGCACGACGGGATCGTCATCCTGCGCAAATCGCGCGCCTAAGCCATTGCTAGCGTGGTGGCCCGTTGTCCGCAGCCACGGCTGATCAGATCGGCGATCCCCGCGCCCGTGCTCTCGCCGCCGCTCCGCCGGCGGTGACGCTGACGCACGTCTCGAAGACCTTCAAGCTCCCGCATCAGCGCTACTCCACCCTCAAGGAGCGCGTTCTGCATCCGATGCGGTCACGCACCTTTGACTCCCTGCGCGCCGTCCAGGACGTCACCCTCACGGTCCGCAGGGGCGAGTTCTTCGGGATCGTCGGGCGCAACGGCTCGGGCAAGAGCACGCTGCTGAAGTGCATCGCCGACATCTACCGCCCCGACGACGGGACGGTGGAGATCGAGGGCCGGCTGTCACCGTTCATCGAGCTCGGCGTCGGCTTCAACCCGGATCTGACGGCGCGCGAGAACGTGATCGTCAACGCCGTCATGCTCGGCCTCTCGCGGCGCGAGGCGCGCCAGCGCTTCGACGACATCATCGCGTTCGGCGAGCTGGAGGAGTTCCTCGACCTCAAGCTCAAGAACTACTCATCGGGCATGAGCGTGCGGCTGGGCTTCTCGATCGCGATCGACGTCGACGCCGAGGTGCTGCTGGTCGACGAGGTGCTCGCGGTCGGCGACGCCGCGTTCCAGCAGAAGTGCTACGAGCAGTTCCAGCGGCTCAAGGACGAGGGCAAGACGATCATCTTCGTCACGCACGACATGGGCGCCGTCGAGCGCTTCTGTGACCGGGCGATGCTGATCGAGCGCGGCAAGGTGCTCGGGATCGACAAGCCCAAGACGATCGCGCGCGCCTACAACGAGCTCAACTTCGGCCGGCTCGTGCACGAGAACCTGGAGAAGGGCCGCTTCGGCGACCAGCGGGCGTGCGAGATCGACGAGCTGTGGTTCGAGATGGACGGCCAGCGCGTCACCGAGCTGCCGCACGGCTATCCGCTCGACGTCGTCTACACGCTGCGCTTCCACGAGGCGATCGAGGACCCGGTGTTCGCGATCTCGATCCGCAACGACGCCGGGCACACGGTCTTCGTCAGCTCGACGCAGCTGCAGAACCAGCCCACCGGCGCGTTCGCGCCCGGCGAGACGGTGACCGTCCGGTTCTCGCTGACCGCGTGGTTCACGCTCGGCCGCTACCTGGTGACGCCGTCGGTGGCGCGCGCCGGCTCAGGCTCGGACGCGATCGACCTGCGCGAGGACATGAACTCCGTGATCATCCACGGCTTGGTCCACACCGGGGCGATCGTCGACTTCCCGCACACCATCGACGTCACGCACGCCGGATGACCGCCGCCGGACGCCGCCTCGTGAGCCTCACCTGGACGCTCGGCCTGACAGAGTGGAAGCTGCGCTTCTATGGATCGGTGCTCGGCTACGTGTGGACGATCGCGCGCCCGTTCGCGTACTTCGGCGTCGTCTACCTCGTGTTCACCGAGATCGCCGACGTCGGCAGCACGGTGCCCAAGTACGGGGTCGTGATCCTCTTCGGGCTCGTCCTGTTCACGTTCTTCGCCGAGACCACGTCGGCGTGCCTGGACTCGCTCGTGCAGCGCGAGAACCTGCTGCGCAAGCTGCGCTTCCCGCGCATCGTGATCCCGCTGTCGGTGGTCGTCACCGGGTTGCTGAATTTGCTGGCGACGCTTCTTGCGGTCTTCGTGTTCGTGCTCGGCAACGGCGTCTACCCGAGCTGGGGCTGGCTCGAGCTGCCGCTGCTGATCGGGCTGCTCGTCGCGCTCGCCACCGGCGCCGGCATGCTGCTCAGCGTCCTCTTCGTGCGCTACCGCGACATGAAGCCGATCTGGGAAGTGGGGAGCCAGATCCTGTTCTACGCGTCGCCGGTGCTCTATGTGGCGACGATGGTGCCCGACGGCTGGAAGCGGCTGTACCTGTGCAACCCGCTCGCGGCCATCCTCACCCAGACGCGGCACGCGGTCGTGGACCCCACGGCGCCGAGCGTCTCGGCGATGATGGGCGGCCACGTCTACGTGCTGATCCCGGTGGCGATCGCGCTCGGCGTGTTCGCGCTCGGGCTATGGACCTTCAACCGCGCCGCGTCCACGATCGCGGAGAACCTCTGAGGTGAGCGAGGTCGAGGATCTGCGCCGCCAGGTCGGCGAGCTCGAGCACCAGCTCGCCGAGCAGGCGGCGAAGGCCAACGCGGCGGTGGCGGCGGCGCAGGACCGGTCCTACTGGCTGGACCGCTACCACGTCGACCTGAACGCGATCATGGCGCACCGCTCGGCGCAGCACGCCGTGAAGGTCGCCGGCGTGTTCCGCCGCGCGCTGCGGCTCGCCAAGCGCGCCGTCCGCCGGTCATGACCGAGCGCGTGTCCGCGGTGATCCCCGTCAAGGACGGGGCGCGCTACCTGCCCGAGCTGCTGGCCGCGCTCGAGCGCGAGGGCGCCGACGAGGTCGTCGTCGTCGACTCGGGCTCGCGCGACGGCTCACCGGACCTCGCGCGCGCGGCCGGCGTGCGGCTGATCGAGATCCCCGCCGCCGAGTTCGGCCACGGGCGCACGCGCAACCTCGCCGCCGAGCAGGCGCAGGGCGACGTGCTCGCGTTCCTCACCCAGGACGCGACCCCCGCGCGCGGGTGGCTGGCCGCGCTGCGCGAGGGGCTGGCGCTGGGCGCGGACGTCGGCGCGGTGTTCGGACCGCACCTGCCGAGGCCGGACACCAGCCCGATGATCGCGCGCGAGCTGACCGAGTTCTTCGCCGGCTTCGGAGCCGAGCCGCACGTGTTCGGCCCCGGCGACCCGAGCTTCCTCTCCAACGTCAACGCCGCCTACCGGCGCGCCTGCTGGGAGGAGATCCGCTTCGACGACGTCCCCTACAGCGAGGACCAGGCGTTCGGTCGCGCGCTGTCGACCACCCTGCGCTGGCGCAAGGCCTACCACCCCGGCTTCGCCGTCCTGCACGCCCACGACTACCCGCCGGTGGAGTTCATGCGGCGCTACTTCGACGAGTACCGCGGCCTGCGCGAGACGATCGACCACGTCGAGCGGATCGGCGTGCGCTCGACCGTGCGCGACGTCCGCGCGCTCGTGGCCGGCGACCGCCGCTGGATGCGCGAGCGCGACTACGACGGCGCCGCGCTGTCGCGCTGGACCGGCCGCTCGCTCGTGCACCACACGGGGCGCAAGGTGTTCTCGGCGCTCGGCTCGCGCGCGCCCAGCCTGCCCCGAGGCGTGCAGCGGAGCCTCTCGCTCGAGCGCCGCGGGGACGCCCCGCCGGCGGCCGCCGCCGCGCCCGCGCCGGCGCTGCCCGCGCTCGTCGCGCGCCCGCGCGTCCAGGACCAGCACGAGTACGCCTCGATCGAGCGGATCGAGCGCTCAGGCCCGGCCGCGCTGCTGCCGCCGCTGCCCGGCCAGGGCGAGCGCGAGCGCCTGCACATCGCGTTCGCGATCCCGCCGTTCTCGATCGGGTCGGGCGGCCACAACATCATCTTCCAGCTCGTCCTGCGGCTCGAGCGGATGGGCCACACGTGCTCGCTCTGGGTCCACGACCCGTTCCGGCTGCGCGCCGGCGAGCACCCCGCCCACATGCGCCGGATCGTGGTCGAGCACTTCGCGCCGGTGCAGGCGCCGGTGTTCAAGGGCTTCGGCGAGTGGTACGGCGCCGACGTCGTCGTGGCGACCGGCTGGCAGACCGTGTACCCGGTGCTGGCGCTGGAGGGCTGCCGCGCCCGCGCGTACATGATCAACGACCACGAGCCCGAGTTCTACGCGACCTCGGTGGAGTCGATCTGGGCCGAGCAGACCTACCGCTACGGGCTGCACGCGATCGCCGGCAGCCCGTGGCTCGCTCGACCTCTACCGCGACCGCTACGCCGGCGAGGGCGGGGTCTTCCAGTACGGCGTCGACCACGACGTCTACTTCCCGCGCCCGATCGCCCGGCGCGACGACACGATCGTCTTCTACTCGCGCGCGATCACGCCGCGCCGCGCGGTCGCACTCGGCGCGCTTGCGCTGGCCGAGCTAAAGCGCCGGCGCCCGAGCCTGCGCATCGTGCACTTCGGCGACCGCGAGGCGCTGCACACGCCGTACGAGTACGAGGACGCCGGGATCGCCAGCCCCGCCGAGCTGTCGTGGCTGTACTCGGAGGCCGCCGTCGGACTCTGCCTGTCGCTCACCAACTACTCGCTGATCCCCCAGGAGATGCTGGCCTGCGGCCTGCCCTGCGTGGATCTGGAGGGCGCCAGCGCGGCCTCCGTGTTCGGCGCCGACGGGCCGGTCACGCTCACGCCGTTCGACGCCGACGCGCTGGCCGGCGCGCTCGAGCGGCTGCTGGACGACGACGAGCTGCGGCACGCCCGCTCCGCCCAGGGGATCGAGTTCGTCGCCTCGCACACCTGGGACAACGCGGCCGAGCAGGTCGAGCGCGAGCTGCGCGAGGCGCTGCGGCGGCGCGAAGCTACGGCCTGATCGCGTCGATCCAGTCGACCGAGCGGCTGCACAGCGAGCGCCACTGCGAGGCCGGGACCTCGCGCACCGGGAGGGCGCCCGGGTCGGGGGCCGTGAGCGCGACCGGCCCCAGCACGCGGTTCATGCCGCCGTTGCCGGCCGCGAGCGTGCCGCCCGTGCGCACGACCGTCACCTGGTGGCGGCCGCGCTTGAGGTTCAGCGCCACGATCGGCTGTGAGACGCCGCGGTAGTTCATCTCCAGCTTCGGCTGCGCGACCTCGCGCCCGTCGATGGAGACCTTGATAGCGGCGGTGTGTCGGACCCCTCGATCCACAGCTCGTAGCGGCCGTCCGCGGGGACGTAGAGCGCGCCCTCGACGCGGCCCTGCCCGACCAGCCGCAACAGCGAGGAGTCGGCCGGATCCTTGTACCAGGTGGTCGGGAAGGCGTGTTCGGCCGGGACGTAGACCACGTTCCGCGGCCGCTCGGCATAGCGCAGCACGCCGCCCGCGGCCTGCGCCTTCTGGCCGAGCGCGCGCACGTCGGCGCACGACGGGGCGGCCGCAGGCTGGCGCCCGAGGCCGACCGAGAGGTGCTGGATCAGCTGCCGCTGGCTTGAAGCCGGTCGCTGCCAGACGTCGTAGTAGCGGCCCGCGAACGTGCGCTTGAAGTTCGACGGCGGCCGCGAGCCGGAGAAGCCCCGGCGCAGGACGATCGTGCGGTAGGTCTCCAGATAGCGGTCGCTGAACTGGTCGAGATCGGTCGGCTGCCCGAACAGCGGCCCAGAGCCGTCGCGGTGGACGGCCAGGAAGTAGCGCCGCTGCCAGCCCTCGCCGGTGCCCTCCGGGGCGCCCCCGCGCAGGAAGTGCTTGGCGAACTCCTCGAACTCCGGGTACAGCGTCGGTCCCTGCCCGTCGATCCGCTCGCCGATCCTCGCCAGCTCGGCCATCCGGTCGCGCGGCGCCACCGAGACGTTGTGGTAGGCGAGCGCATTGGACCACAGCACGCCGAGCGCGAGCGCGGCGGCGACCGCGATCCCGGCGAAGCGGCGCAGCGCGTACAGCCCCGCCGCGCCGAGCATGGCGGTGAGCACGACGGCCGGGGAGACGATCATCAGCGCCTTGCCGTCGGCCCACGGCGAGCCGCGGTAGACGACGAACACGCAGGCCAGCACCGAGACGCCCACGTACAGCAGCACCGGCCACGAGCGGGCTCGCAGGCGGATCAGCCAGACCAGGCCGAAGACGATCGCGACCGCCGCGACCACGAGGAAGATGCGCGTGAGCACCCAGTCGCGACCGACCGGGTGCAGGCGGTAGTCGCCGGCGATCCAGATCCCGAACGCCTGCAGCTTGCTCAGCGGCCCGAGCAGGTTGCCGAACTCGCCCTGCGAAGTGACGATCCCGCCCGCGGACTTCGTGTACTTCGAGAGCTCGAGCAGCGTCTGCAGGGTGCCGGCGATCGCGACGGCCGCGAACACGCCGACCTCGCCGAGCAGCGCGCGCCAGCCGGACCGCGTGAGCCGCGCGGCGATCAGCGCTCCGAGCAGCAGCGGGCCGAGCCAGAGCGCGGCCGTGAGCCCCACGATGCCGAGCGCTCCGGCCGACGCCACCGCGAGCGGGATCGCGCGCCGCGCGCCGCCCTCGCGCCAAGCGGCGTACGGCGCGACGAGCGCCGCCACCGCCGTCACCGCGAATGCCGTCCCGATCTCCTTCACGCTGCCCTGCAGCACGTAGGCCACGACGATCGCCGGCTGGGCGGCGAGGAACGTCACGACGGCACGGACGCGGCGATCCTCGACGACCGGCGCGATCAGCGTCCAGAGCGAGAGCGCGAGCCCGGCCGCCAGCAGCGTCAGGAAGCACTGGAACGTCCAGGCGACGTCGAGGTGGACGATCGACGTCAGCGTGCCGGCCGCCGTCGGGCCGCCGCTGGGGTACCCGCTGACGCCGTAGTACTGGACGAGGCTGAACTCGTACGACGAGGGCGGCAGTGACGCGAAGTCGCGGCCGAGCCGCAGCAGCGCGTCCGCGCCGATCATGTGGATCGACGTGTCGCCGAGCACGGTGTAGCCGGCGAACGTCGCCTGGCCCGAGAGGATCTGCGGCGCGGCGAAGACGGCGGCCGCCCCGGCGACCGCCGCGAGCGCCCACCAGTCGAGCGCCGGTCTGCGGACGCGCTGCCACCCGAGCGCCCAGCCCGCGATCGCCAGCGCCAGCACGAGCGGGATCGTCAGCTCCGCCGACCAGTCCCAGTTCGTGGTGAGCTGCGACGCGGCCACGAGCCCGAGCAGTCCCACTGGAACGAGCATCGCGCCCGGCATGCGCGTGCCTGCCGCGCGCTCGACCAGCAGCCCGATGCCAAGTGCGATCGCGAGCGCGACGGCTGGATATACCAGCCAGGCGGCGAGCACCTAGCTTCGGCGGCGCAGGCCGAGGATGGAGAGCAGGAAGGACGAGAAGAAGATCTGGATCCCGATGATGATCAGGGATGCGGCGAAGATCGCGAGGCGCTCCTCGGAGAGCGCGCCGAACCCGCGCTCGAACCACTGGATCACGATCACCACGGCGATCGCCACGCCGACGAGCCCGATGGCGCCGCCGAGCAGGAGCCCGTGCTCGAGCCGGAAGCGCGCGCGCATGCGATCGAACCAGGGGTCCTTCTCACGCATGAAGTACGTGCCGTAGGCGTGCGCGCAGAGCCCCAGCGAGACGATCTGGACGCCGACGATCATCAGCAGCGAGCCCGCGACCATCGCGTGCAGGTCCCACTCGCGGCCGAGCACGTCGATCGACGCGATCACGGTCGCGGAGATCAGCAGGCCGAGCACGAGCATGATTGCGCCGGGAAGCAGGAAGAGATGCGTGGGGCTGTGCACGAGCAGGAAGCGCAGGTGGCGCCAGCCGTCGCGGAAGCTCGAGAGCTTGCTCTCGCCGCCGCGCGGGTGGTACTCGATCGGGAACTCGCGGATGTCGAGGTTCTCCTTGGAGGCCCGGATCACCATCTCGGACGCGAACTCCATGCCCGTGGTGCGCAGATCCAGCTGCGGCAGGATGTCGCGCCGCAGCGCCCGCATGCCGCAGTGCGCGTCGCTGACGCCGGTGCGGAAGAACGCGTTCAGCACGCCCGTGAGCACCGGGTTGCCGACGTAGCGGTGCAGCCACGGCATCGCCCCGGGCTGGATGTTGTCCATCCGGTCGCCCATCACGAGCTGCGCGCCGTCGTCGAGGTGCTCGATGAAGCGCGGGATCTCCGCGAAGTCGTACGTGAGGTCGGCGTCGGCCATCACGATGTAGCGCCCGCGCGCGGCGCCGAAGCCGGCCAGATACGCGCTGCCGTAGCCGCGCCGCGGCTCGTGGACCACGCGCGCGCCGGCCGCGGCGGCGAGCTCGGCGCTGCGGTCCTCGGACGCGTTGTCGGCGACCACGACCTCGCCGCGGATGTCGTTGGCCTCCATCGTCTCGAGCGCCAGACGGACGCAGCGCTCGATGTTGTCTTCCTCGTTGAGGCACGGGATCACGACGGATACGACGACGTCGTCATCCCGTTGGCGCGCGAACCGCGGCGTGCTTTGGTGAAGAGTGCTCATGGCTGAGAGCGGGACGTACGTCCCGTATGTGGCCTTAGAACGCGATCCACAGCGGGAAGTCGCGCGGATGCGGCCACAGAGTAGTAGACGGCCTCCCGGACAACGTGCTCTACCCTCTCGCGCGATGCGGTCCCTGCTCAGCTCCAGGACGAGCGACGTGAACATCCGCTCGGCCCCGCAGATGCGCGAGTACGAGCTGATCGCCGACCGGCTGGCGGGCGATCGCCCGGGCCGGATTCTCGACTGGGGTTGCGGCGCGGGCCAGGTCACCTCGCTGCTGCGGGCGCGCGGGCTCGACGTCACCGCTTACGACTGGCGGCCCGGGCTGCCCGAGCCGGTGTACCGGCCGCTGGAGCACTATCCCGACGTCCAGGCGCACCTGTCGTCGGAGCCGGTCGCGCTGCCGTTCGGGGATCGCTCGTTCGACGCGGTGCTGTCGTGCGGCGTGCTGGAGCACGTGCACGACCCGGAGGGCAGCCTCGAAGAGCTCAAGCGCGTGCTCGAGCCCGGCGGGACCTTCTACGTGTACAAGCTGCCGAACCGCCAGTCCTACCTGGAGGCGATCGCCCGCGTGATCGCGCGCCTGGGCGGCAACATCTACTGGCACGGCCGCGAGCCCAACGACAAGCTCTATGACGAGCGCTCGGCGCGGGCGCTGCTCGAGCGCCACGGCTACCGGGTGCGGGAGCTCGGCCTGGCCAACATGCTCCCGCTGACGCTCCCCGGCCCGCTCGCGCGCCGCCTGGCGCCGGTGATCTGGAACGTCAACCGGGCGCTCGTGCGGGTCCCCGGGCTGCGCCGGCTGGCGACCAACGTCGAGCTGGTCGCCGACGCGCCGGCCTAGCGCGCGTGCGCATCTGCATCGTCTACGACTGCCTGTTCCCCTACACCGTCGGCGGCGCGGAGCGCTGGTACCGCAACCTCGCGCAGCGGCTGGCCGCGGACGGCCACGACGTCACCTACCTCACGCTGCGCCAATGGAGCCGTGGCGAGCGCGGCGAGGTGCCCGGCGTGCGCGTCGTCGCCGCCGGCCCGCGGATGGCGCTCTACGGCGGCGGCCAGCGCCGGATCCTGCCGCCGCTCGTGTTCGGTGCGGGCGTGCTGTGGCACCTGCTGCGTCACGGCGGGCGCTACGACGTCGTCCACACCTGCTCGTTCCCGTACTTCTCGCTGCTTGCCGCGGCGGCCGTGCGCCCGTTCGGCCGCTACCAGCTCGTCGTGGACTGGTTCGAGCTGTGGAGCTCCGGCTACTGGCGCGAGTACCTCGGAGGCGTGGCCGGTCGCGTCGGCGAGGCGGTGCAGACGCTCTGCCTGCGGGTCCGCCAGCGCGCGTTCGCGTTCGCGCGGCTGACCGCCGAGCGCCTGCGCGCCTCCGGCCTGCGCGGCGACGTGCAGGTGCTGCGCGGGCTCTACGCCGGCATGGACAGCCCGCCGGCGCCGGTGCCCGCCGAGCCCGTCGTCGTCTTCGCCGGACGCCACATCCCCGAGAAGCGCGCGCCCGCCGTGGTGCCGGCGGTCGCCCACGCGCGCGCCGCGATCCCCGGGCTCCGCGGCCGCGTGCTCGGCGACGGGCCGGAGCGCGAGGCGGTACTGGCGGCGATCGCCGCGCACGGACTCGACGGCGTGGTCGAGGCGCCGGGGTTCGTCGCGACCGCCGAGGTCGAGCACGACCTCGCGCGCGCGCTGTGCCTCGTGCTGCCGTCGCGGCGCGAGGGCTACGGGCTGATCGTCGTCGAGGCGCTGTCGCTCGGCACGCCGTGCGTGCTCGTGCGCGACCCCGACAACGCCGCGACCGAGCTGATCGAGGAGGGCGTCAACGGCTTCGTCGCCGAGAGCGCCGAGCCCGAGGTGCTCGGCGCCGCGATCGTGCGCGTGCACGACGCCGGTGCGGGCCTGCGCGCCTCGGCCGCCGAGTGGTACGGCCGCCACGCCGCCGAGCTGTCGCTCGACGCGTCGCTCGACGCCGTGGCGGCCAGCTACGCGGCCAGCGTGCGCTCGTAGGCCGCGGCGGTCAGCTCCGCCGTCCGCTCCCACGTGAACGCGCTCGCCTGCTCGGCGCCGGCGGCGCGCAGCCGCGCGGCCTCGGCGGGGTCGCCGAGCAGCCGCTCGAGCGCGGCGCGGATCGAGTCGACGCTCTCGGGATCGAACAGCAGCGCGGCGTCGCCCGCCACCTCGGCC
Source organism: uncultured Solirubrobacteraceae bacterium (assembly GCA_963837485.1). Taxonomy (GTDB): domain Bacteria; phylum Actinomycetota; class Thermoleophilia; order Solirubrobacterales; family Solirubrobacteraceae; genus Solirubrobacter. The sequence goes on from CAWINP010000016.1 coordinate 109,412, forward strand.
AGCGAGGCGCGCCCGGACGTCGCGACGGGCACGCCGCGCGCCATCGCCTCCAGCACCGGCAGTCCGAAGCCCTCGTGCAGCGAGGGGAAGACGAAGCCGGCGGCAAGCGCGTAGAGGCCCTCGAGATCCTCGGCCGAGACCCACGCCGGAAAGGCCACCGTCTCGGCGATCCCCAGCGCCTGCGCGCGCTCGCGCAGCTCGGCCTCGTGCGGCGTCGGGTAGCCGGGGAGCACGAGCATCGGGCGCCGCCCGTCCGGGATCGCGGCGACCGCGTCGAGCAGCCGCAGCAGGTTCTTGTGCGGGCGCTTGGCCGACACGCTGAGCAGCACCGGGCGCTCGCCCAGCCCCAAGCGCTCGCGCAGCTGCGGCCCGGGCGTGGGCGTGACCGGCGGGCGCGGCGTCACGCCGAGCGGCACGACGTCGATCTTGCCCACGGGCGTGCGCAGGTGCCGGACGAGGTCGTCGCGCGTGGCGGCGGCGTCGACGAGGATCCGGCGCGAGCTGCGCGCGGCGCCGGGCACGAGCACGCGCATCCCGAGCCCGAGCAGGCCGAAGTGCGTCTCGGGCACGAGCTTGTAGCTGATGTCGTGGATCGTCGTGATGCGTGGCACGCGGCCCCACAGGGGCGCGGTGCTGGAGAGGCTGTGGACGAGGTCGCAGCGCTCCGCCGCGGCCATTCGCGGGACGTGCTGCTGCTCGCCGCGCACCCACTCGACGCGGTTGCGAGCGCGCACGGGGACGACCCGCATCGGCACGATCTCGCCCCACGGACCGCCGCCGGCGGCGGCGGCCTCGCGGTTGACGAGCGCCACCAGCTCAAGGCCGCCGAGCTCCGCCAGGCGCGGGATCAGCTCGCGCGCATAGATCTCCATGCCGCCGGTCTCACCGGGCACGAGATAGACGAGATTGAGGGCGACGCGCATCGGGGCGGCGCCAGACCCTAGCGCTACCATCGACGCCTTCCGTGGCCGTCGCGACCTCGAACTCCAGCGCCCGCACCCGCCTGCGCAGCTGGCGCGACCGTCGCGTTCTCGACCGCGCCGATCCCGGCTTCGGCGCCGCGCTCGAGGCCGTGCGCGACATCGAGGGCTTCACGTCCCCGGTCGAATTGAGCCTGCTCTACCACCTCGCCGCGGCCGGCGGGCCGGGCAAGATCGTCGAGATCGGCTCCTACCTCGGGCGCTCCACGATCGTGATGGCGCACGCCGCCCGCGTGGTGGGCTCCCCGCCCGTCGTCGCCGTCGACCCGCACACCCGGGCGCTCGGGTACGAGGGCGAAGAGCCGTTCGACACGCGCGCCCAGTTCGAGGCCAACGTCGAGCGCGCCGGCGTCAAGGACATGGTGCGGCTCGAGCACGCGCTCTCCACCGAGGCGGCCGAGCGCTGGGACGGCGGCGGGGTCCGGCTGCTGTTCGTCGACGGCTGGCACTCGCATGAAGCCGTACTGGCCGACGTGCACGCGTGGGCGCCGTACCTGCTCGACGGCGCCGCCGTCGTGTTCGACGACTTCCTGCCGTCACCGGGCGTGCGCTCCGCCGTGCACGAGCTGACGGGCGACGGCGTGCTGCAGGGCCGGCGCGTGATCGTCGGCAAGATGACGGCGTTCGCCCCGGCGACGGTGCTCGACACCGTGCCTACGCCGCTCGGCGCCGGCGCGCTCGGCAAGCTGCCCGACCGCGTGCTCAACGCCGCGGTCCGCACGCTCGCGACTTAGCTCCTGCGCAACAGCAGCCGCAGCACGTTGTCGGGACCAGGCTCGCCGACCGGCGCGTCGGTCAGCGCGCGGGCGCCGAGCACCGCCAGCGCCGGCCCGAGCGCGCGCCCGAGCTCCAGCCGGGCCGGGGTGACGCGGTGCAGGAAGCCCTGCGCCTCGCGCACGGCGGCCTTGCGCCACATGCCGCGCTCGACGACGGTGAACCCGCCGCCGGCCAGCAGCCGCTCCTGCACGCTCTCGGCGGAGTAGTGGCGCTGGAAGAAGATCGGCGTGCCCGTGTAGCGCATCCCGTACAGATCGTGCTCGACGTACTCGTCCTCGTGCTCGCGCCGGTACGGGAACGTCAGCGCGAGCGTCCCGCCAGGTCGCAGGACGCGGGCCAGCTCGGCCATCGCGGCGGTGTCGCCGTCGCCGGGGATGTGCTCGATCACGCTCGAGCTGTAGGCGGCGTCGAAGCTCGCGTCGGGATACTGCAGCCTCGTGCCGTCGGCAGGCTCGAGCGCGAGCCGGCGCCAGCGCGAGCCACCCGGGTCGGCCGCGGCGGTCAGGCGGCGCCAGGCCTCGACCTCGGCCTCCCACAGGTCGGTGCCGACGACCTCGGCGGGCGTCCGCTCGGCCAGCCAGCACGCGAGCAGCTTCGGGCTCGCGATGTCGAGCACGCGCCGCGGGGCGGCGGCGCGGATGCGCTGGCCGACCCACGGCAGCTCGCGCACGCGGTCGACGTCGAGCGGCATCCAGATGCGCCACGCGGCCTCCCGGCGCGGGCCGCGCGAGAGCGCCCGGGCCCCGAGCGCGACGCTGTAGCGGGCAAGCGCGAAGGCGCTCGGAGACGTGCCGTCGGGCAAGGCGGACACGCTAGCGTGGCGGCGCGTGACCATCGACGTCGTCGTGCCGACGTTCAACCGCGCGGACCTGCTGCGCGGCTGCCTGGAGCACCTCGCCCGCCAGGACGTGCCGCACACGGCGATCGTCGTCGACAACGGTTCCCGCGACGGCACGGTGGAGATGCTCCGAGCGGAGTTTCCGGAGGTGCGGCTGATCGCCCTGGACGAGAACCTCGGCTTCGGCCGCGCGGTGCAGCTCGGCGTCGAGGCGGGCGACGGCGACGCGATCGTGCTGATCAACAACGACGTCGACGTGCTCCCCGGGTTCCTCGGCGCGCTCGTGGCGCCGCTGGAGCGAGACGACGGGGCCGGGATGGTCGCGGGCGTGCTGCTGCGGCCCGGCGAGCAGGTGATCGACGCCGCGGGCGTGGTGATCGACCGCGGCCTCGGCGGCTACGGCTACCTCGTCGGCGCGCCGGTGGCGGCGCTCGACTCGCCGCCGCCGGGGCTGATGGGCCCGTGCGGCGGCGCCGCGGCCTACCGGCGGACCGCCTACGAGCAGATCGGCGGCTTCGACCCCGAGATCTTCGCCTACTCCGAGGACCTCGACATCGCGCTGCGCATGCTCGCCGCCGGCTGGACTTGCATCCTGGCGCCGGACGCGAGAGCGATCCACCTCGGCTCGGCGACGCTCGGCCTGCGCTCGTTGCCGCAGGTGCGGATCGGCGCCACGAGCCGCGGCTACATCCTCGGGCGCTATCGCGTCGGCGCCGGCTGGCTGGCGACCGAGGTCGCCGTCGCCCTCGCCGACGCGGTCGTCAACCGCTCGCCCGCTCCGCTCGTCGAGCGCGCGCGCGGGTTCGCGCGCGGGCGCCGCCTGCCGCGGCGCGCCGTGCCCCGCGTCGAGGCGATGGGCTGGCGCACCGCGATGCGGCGGCGGCTGCGGGCGGCCCGTCAGGCGTAATCGACGAGCCCGGTGCCCGACCAGTGGCCGAACGACGTCAGGTCGAGCTTCGGCCGGCGGACGCCGCGCCAGATGTCGAGCATGTTCCAGAGCCGGATGTCGTCGAAGATCGCGACCGGCGAGTTGCGGAACGCCAGCGAGTCGAACAGCGACAGGAACTGCCGCTCCATCTGGCCGTCCTTCGCCGCGTCCATGAAGATCAGGTCGGCCGATTGCAACAGCTCGCGGTGCACGGCGGCGACCGACGGATCGCACAGGTCGGCGACGTACTGCTCGAGCCGGCCCGGGACCATGTCCTCGGGGCGCAGCACCGCGCCCGGAACCTGCGTCCACGGCACGACGTCGAACGTGACGATCCGGCCCTCGGCCGGCAGCCGCTCCATGAGCGTCAGCGCAGACATCCCGGTCGCGGTCCCGATCTCGATCACCACGCGCGGCTGAAGCGCCTCGACGAGGCCCGCCAGAAGCTTGTAGTGCTCCCCCGGCCACACGTCGGTGAAGCGCGGTCCTGAGGGAATCCGGTCGCCGATCGCGGTCAGGTCGACGCCGCGCGCCGCCTGGACCGCATCGAGCGCGACGCCGAGCAGACGGTCGTTTGGGCCGACGTCGTCATCGGCCGAGAACAGCATCGAGTACTCGGCATGGCGGACCGAGGTTGGCGGCGGCAGCACCGCTCGCCGCAGGCCACGGCGGAGGACGTCCATCGGCGCAAGCATACGAGCGTCAGCCACGGGCGCGCTCCGCGTCCCAGAGCTTCATCTCGATCGTCGCCGAGTACCACGCGAGCAGCAGCGACAGCACCAGCCCGTGGCGGCCGTCGCGGTAGCCGCGCTTGATCACGTAGTGCCAGGCGAAGCGCGCCGGCGGCAGCAGCAACAGCCGTGCGAGCGAGGCGTGCCGGCCCTTCTCCGCATAGCGCACGAGGTCGTGGTCGGTGTACCGGTTGGCGCGCTCGATCCACTGCGCGACCGACGCGTACGAGTGGTGGACGATCGAGGTCTCCAGCGGGCCGTCCTCGACCTTGCCGTCGACTACCGCCTGCGTGTGCGTGAACGGCGGCCAGTGCGTCTTGTCGCGCCGGAACAGGCGCATCTGGTAATCGGGCCAGTAGCCGGCGGAGTGGATCGCCTTGCCGAACATCAGATTCTCGCGGTTGAGCCGCACGCCGTCGAGGTCGTCGCGCGCGATCGAGCGCGCGACCAGCTCGCGCAGCCCCGGCGCGGCGCGCTCGTCGGCGTCGAGCACGAGCAGCCACGGCTGCGAGGCCGCCTCGATGCCCGCCTGGCGCCCCGGCTCGGCGAAGCCCGCGGGCGGCACCTCCAGCACGCGCGCGCCAAGCTCCTGCGCCAGCTCGACGGTCCCGTCGTCGGAGCCCATGTCGACGATCAGCACCTCCGAGACCCAGTCCGAGCACGACTCGATGCAGTCGCGCAGGTCCGCGGCCGCCCGATAGGTGCTGACCATGAGCGTGACCGGGAGCCTCATGCGGCGCCGCCCCGCAGCGCGGCGCGCGCCATCCGGACCTCGCTCGCGTCGATGCAGCGCAGCAGCAGCGCGGCGCCGCCGAACGCGGCGCTGGCGACGACGAGCGCGACCGGCCACGGCGCGACGGCGCCGACCCCGATGGCGACGCCCGCCATCACCGCGCCGGCCGCGAGGATCCGTGCGATGTAGCCCAGCAGCGGCCGCACGTCGACGTGGGCGCGGGCCAGCCACCACTGCGCGACCACCGCGCACGCCTCGACCGAGCACGCCACGATCGCGGCGCCCTTCGGCCCGTAGGCGGGGATGACGGCGAGGTTGATCGCGATCTTGGCGACGACGGCGAGGCCGAGGATGCGGACGAGCAGCGAGACATGGTTGAGCGCGACCTGGAGGTTCGCCAGCACACCGTAACTGGCGATCAGCACGAGCATCGGGCAGAGCAGCGTGAGGATGGTGCCGGCCTCCTCATAGTCGTCACCCGCGACGAGCTCGACGAGCGGCGTCGCGGCATACGCGAGCGCGACCGCGAAGGGCACCGTCATCAGCAGCACGTTGCGCACGGCTCCGGCGGTCTGCACGCGCGCCCGCGGCGTGCGCGCGCCAGTTCGCCCGACGGTGACCAGGAACGCGCTGCCGAAGTACGCGGGCAGCACGAGCGCGGTCTCCATCACGCGCGACGCGACGCCGTAGTTGCCGACCGCCACGTCGGTGTCCAGCCAGCCGAGCATCAGCGTGTCGACGCGCAGGTAGAGCACGTTGAACCCGGCCAGCAGCGCGAACGGGAGCGCGGCCCGCAGCAGGCGCCTGAAGTCGCGCGAGGGCGTGCGCAGCGCGGGCCGGACGACGAGCACGGTCGAGAGCACCGCGGTCGCCAGCGCGCCGAGCGCCTCGGCGACGACCATCGCCCCCAGCAGCGCCTCCGGCGTCTCCCACAGGATGGCCGCGATCGCGGTCGCGGCGACCAGCGCCGCGCCGCGCAGGCCGCGCGTGAGCGTCAGCAGCTCGGCTCGTCCCAGTCCCGTGATCGTCGCCTCGAACGGGCGCCCGAGCGACGCGATCGCAACCGCCGCGGTCGCCAGCAGGATCGCGGCGACGGAGGCCGGCCCGGAGACGAGCCCGCTCGCCGCCAGCGCGGCGACGAGCGCGAAGGTGAGCGCCGCGAGCAGCAGCTGCGCCTTCACGAACGCGCCGAGCAGGTGCGGCGCGCGCGCCGCGTCCTCGGACACGTCGCGCGAGACGAGCGACGCAAGCCCGAGGTCGATGACGAAGTTCGCGATGCTGGCGAGCGCGACCGCGTAGGTGTAGGCGCCGAACGCTCCGGGCGCGAGCACGCGGACGGCGATCAGCGCGGCGACCAGCATCGTGCCGCGTGTCATCGCCTCGCCACCAAGCAGTCCGGCGAACGTGCGCACCATGCGCCGCGCGCCGGCCGGCGGCGGGGTTTCGGCGTGCGGTTCCGTACTCGCCATCGCGCCAAGGCTAGGAGAGACGCCCGCCGCGTCGCGTGCTTTCATAGCCCACGCGATGCCATGGCGGGACAGCAGCGCGACTTTTCCGCCTGAAGGGCGTTGAGAGCACTGGACATGTCGTCCTCACCATTCGTCACCACGGCCCGCGCGGCTGCCGCGGCCCCACCGGCGCCTGCCTCGCAGGACGTGCTCGGCGTGTCGCTGGCGCTGACCGACTACGAGCGCACGCTCGAGTGGATCGACGCGACCGTCGCCGCCGGCGCGCGCGGCTACTTGTGCGTCGCCGCCGTGCACACGGTGATGGCCAGCCGCGAGGACCCGTCGCTGCGCGCCGCCGTGAAGGGCGCGAGCTTCACGGTGCCGGACGGACAGCCGCTGGTGTGGGCGCTGCGCGCGCTCGGGCACCCGCTGGGGGACCGCGTGTACGGGCCCGAGCTGATGGAGCGGGCGTGCGCGCGCGCCGCCGTCACCGGGCAGCGGTTCTTTCTCTACGGCGGCCGCAGCCAGGGCGCGCTGGTGGAGCTCGCGCGCGAGCTGCGGCTGCGCCACCCGGGGCTGCAGATCGTCGGCGGCTACGCCCCGCCGTTCCGGCCGCTGACCGACGCGGAGGAGTCGGCGATCGCGCACGACATCGACCGCTCCGGCGCGGACGTCGTGTGGGTCGGGATCGGCGTGCCCAAGCAGGAGAAGTGGATGGCGCGGATGCGCCCGCAGCTGCGCGCCCCGGTGCTGATCGGCGTCGGGGCCGCGTTCGATTTCCACGCCGGGCTCGTCCCGCAGGCCCCGCCCCGGCTCCAGAGGCTCGGGCTCGAGTGGCTCTATCGGTTCATCCATGAGCCGCGCCGGCTCGGGCGGCGGTATCTGCGCTACAACCCGCGGTTCGTCGCGGCCTTCGCCGCGCAGTACGTCAGGCACCTCAAGCGTCGTTGAGATCCGCGCGGCTCACCCGGCTCGGCATCGGCGCGGCACTGGCCGCCCTCATGCTGTTCGCCGCGCCGCGCGCCTCGGCGGACGTCTATGACGACAACCCGGCGGCGGCGTCCCGCGGCCCCGGCGACATGTGGCTGTTCGCGCGCGCCGGCGACGGCGCGACGCTCGAGCGCCACTGGACCGGCAGCGCCTGGTCGGACTGGTCCTCGCTCGGCGGCGTCTCGACCTCCGGGCCGGCGGCGGCGGCCTACAACGGGCAGGTCCACGTGTTCATCCGCGGGACCGACGGCGCGGTCTACACGAACTACCTCAGCGGCACCGGCTGGAGCGGCTGGGCGTCGCTCGGCGGCTACGCGACGTCGGCGCCCGCCGTGGCGCTGCGGCGCGGGCCGCTGAACTACCTCGACCTCGCGGTCCGCGGCAACGACAACACGATCGCCTTCCGCAGCTACGTGCCCGGCAGCGGCTGGTCGCCGTGGGTGTCGCTCGGCGGCAACCTCACGTCGGGACCGGCGCTGGCGTCGCAGGCCGACGGCATCGTCAACGTGTGGGCGCGCGGGACCGACGGCGCGGTGTACCAGAGGTCGTGGACCGGGTCGGCATGGACCGAGTGGGGCTCGCTCGCGGGCGGGATCTACGGCGCGCCGGCAGCGATCTCGCGGGCTCCGGGCTTCATCAACCTCTACGTGCGAGGCAGCGGCAATCAGTCGTTCGCCGATTCGTGGAGCGGCGGCTGGTCGGGCTGGCAGGTGCTGGACCCGACGCCGATCGACTCCACGCCGGCGCCATTCAGCGACGACCCGTCGCGCGAGGCCGTGGTGGTCCGCCACGGAGCGGACCTGCTGCTGAAGTCGTGGTCGGCCGGCAGTGGCTGGGGCCCGTGGACGGACCTCGGGCCGGTGGCGGTCCCGGTCCCGGTGACCCCGGCTCCGCCGCCGCCCGACGGCGAGGTGAACCTGGAGGCCGGCGTGCAGTGCACGCCGCCCGGCGGCAAGCTGCGCGTGCACATCACCGTGCGCAAGCGCCCCGGGAAGGCGAGGCCGCGCGTGGTGCGGATCGTCTTCTTCACGAAGGGCAAGGGCCGGCGCGTGAGCATCGATCGCAAGGCGCCGTTCACGGTCCGGCTGACCATCAACCGGCCCGCCGGCTCGACCGGCCGCGTCTACGCCCGCGTGTACTTCCGGCGCTCCAAGCACGGCAAGCTGCACAGCAAGACCGTGTCCAGGCGCTACGTGGTGTGTCGCTAGCCTCTCGCAGCGAAATGCGCTACGACGTCTCCGTCATCGGACTCGGCCGCATTGGCCTCCCGCTCGCCGTCAGCTTCGCGAACGCGGGCCTGTCGGTGCTCGGGGTCGACAAGGACCAGGAGCGGCTCGCCGCGCTGCGCGAGCGCCGGATGCCGTTCAAGGAGCCGGGCGTCGACGAGCTGCTGGCGGGCGTCGAGCTCGGGCTGTCCTCGCGCGCCGCCGACGCCGCCCAGGCGGACGCGATCGTGCTCACGCTCGGCACGCCGGCGCTGCCGCACATCGAGATCGACATGGGCGACATCCGTGCCGTGCTCGACGACCTGCTGCCGCTGGTGCGGCCCGAGCAGCTGATCGTGCTGCGCTCCACGGTCGCGCCCGGGACCACCGAGTTCGTGGCCGGTTACCTGGAGAAGCAGCGCGGCTTCCGCGTCGGCGAGGACCTGTTCGTGGCCCACGTGCCCGAGCGGATCGCCGCCGACCGCTTCCTCGAGGAGATCGGGACGCTGCCGTGCATCGTCGGCGGCGTGGGCGAGGAGTCCGGGGAGCGCGCCGCTCGCCTGTTCGAGCCGCTCGGGGCGCCAATCGTGCAGACGACGCCGGTGCAGGCCGAGCTCGCGAAGATCTGGACCAACATCCTGCGCTACGCCACGTTCGCGCTCCCGAACCTGCTGATGATGGACTGCGAGCGCTACGGCGCGAACGTCTTCGACGTGATCGAGCTGATCAACCGCGATTATCCGCGCGGCGGGATGGCGCAGCCGGGGCTGACGGCCGGGACGTGCCTGCGCAAGGACTTCACGTTCTCGGAGGAGCGCTCCAACGCTCCCGGCATGCTGCTCGCCGTCTCGCGCGTGCACGAGACCGTGCCGCTGTTCCTCGTGGACGGCATCAAGCGCCGGCTCGGCGGCTCGCTGCGCGAGCGCCGCGCCGCGGTGCTGGGCCTGTCGTTCAAGCGCGACACCGACGACGAGCGCGACTCGCTGTCGCACAAGCTGATCCGGCTGCTCGAGCGCGAACTGGCCGACGTGTCGGTGCACGACCCCGTGGTGGCGACGCCCACGGCGGCATTCGAGGAGGCGGTGACCGCCGCCGACGTGGTGATCGTGGCGACCAACCACAGCGCGTACTCGACTCCGGAGGCGCTGCGCGCGCTGGCCGAGCTCGCCCCGGACTGCCTGCTGGTGGACCCGTGGAACGCGCTCGGGACCGCGCAGGTCTTCGCGTACGTCGCCGAAGTCGCGGCCCTGAGGGCATGAGTTCGCGTGGCTGGGCGGCGTTCGCCGCGATGTCGGCCGTCTGGGGAGTGCCGTACCTGTTCATCAAGGTCGCCGTCGACGCTGACGTCTCCCCGGCCTTCGTGTCGTTCGCGCGCGTGGCGCTGGCCGCCGCCGTGCTGCTCGCGCTCGCCGCGCACGCCGGCGTGCTCGGCTCGCTGCGCGGGCGCTGGCGCTGGCTGGCCGCCTACGCGGCGGCCGAGATCGCGCTCCCGTTCCCGCTGATCGCGGCCGGCGAGCAGCGCGTCCCGTCGTCGCTGGCGGCGATCCTGATCGCCTGCGTGCCGCTGATGGTGGCGCTGATCGCACTGCGTTTCGACCCGTCCGAGCGGGCGAGCGGGGTGCGGCTGATCGGCCTGTTCGTCGGCCTCGCCGGCGTCGTCGCGCTGGTCGGGATCGACGTGGCGGGCAACCGGGACGAGCTGATCGGCACCGGGCTGATCGTGCTCGCGGCGGCCGGCTACGCGATCGGGCCGCTGGTGCTGAAGTCGCGCCTCGGCGGCCTGGACGCGCGCGCGGCGATGGGCGGCAGCCTGCTGCTGGCGGCGATCATGCTCGCGCCGGCCGCGTTGACGACGGCGCCGTCCTCGATGCCCTCGGGGGATGCGCTGCTGTCGATCGCCGTGCTCGGGCTTGTCTGCACCGCGCTCGCCTTCGTCGTCTTCAGCGTGCTGATCCGCGAGGTCGGACCCGGCCGCGCGCTGGTGATCACGTACGTCAACCCCGTCGTCGCCGTCGCCCTGGGCGTCGCGATCCTCGGCGAGCGCCCCGGCGCGGGCGCCGTGGCCGGCCTGCTGCTGATCCTCGCCGGCTCGTGGCTGTCGACCGACGGGCGGATGCCGCCCGGCATCACCCGCGCGATCGCCCGGCGGCGCGCGCGGGGCGCGGCGATCGAGTCCCCGGGCGTGGAGAGCGCGATCGCATGAGCGGCGACCATTCGCGCTACGCGCTCGGGTCGCTGGGAGCAATTGCCCAAAGGGCGATTCTCCCGGGCGGGGTATTGCGATGAGCCGTGTGCTCGTCACTGGCGGCGCCGGGACGATCGGCGCCGCCGTCGTCCGGCGCCTGCTGCGCGACCCCGACTACGAGGTCCGGCTGTCCGATCAGCGCGAGGCGCCGGTGTGGATGCGCGAGGGCTGCGAGGTGCACACGGGCGACCTGCGCCTGCTCGACGAGGCGCGCAAGGCGATGCGCGGCTGCTCGCACGTCATCCACCTGGCGGCGATCGTCGGCGGGATCGCGAACTTCCACAAGCTCCCGCACACGCTGACCGAGGTCAACAACGCGCTCTACAACGCGGTCTTCCGCGCCGCACTGGACGAGGACGTCCAGCGCTTCACCTACGTCAGCTCGAGCATGGTGTTCGAGCAGGCTCAGCAGTATCCGACGCGCGAGGACTACCTGCCCGAATGCCCGACTCCGGTGTCGGCCTACGGGTTCTCGAAGCTGACCGGCGAGGTCTACTGCCGCGCGGCGCACGCCGAGCACGGCCTGCCGTACACGATCTGCCGTCCGTTCAATGCCTACGGGCCGGGCGAGATGCCCGAGGACGAGCCGGGCATCGCGCACGCCGTGCCGGACCTGATCAAGAAGTCCCTGCAGCGGCTCAAGCCGCTGCCGATCTTCGGCACCGGCGAGCACACGCGCACGCTCACCCACGTCGACGACATCGCCGACGGGATCGTGGTCGCCACCGGGCACGAGGCGGCCCTCAACGAGGACTTCAACATCTCGGCGAGCGAGGAGCTGACTGTCGCGGAGATCGCGCGCATCTGCTGGGAGGCGTGCGGAAACGACCCGGCCGAGCTGGAGTTCGAGCACTTGCCGAGCTTCGAGGTCGACGTCGTGCGCCGCTGGCCGTCGGTCGAGAAGGCGGAGCGCCTGCTCGGCTGGAAGGCGCGGATCGGCGTGCACGAGGGTGTCCGGCAGACGGTCGAGTGGCTGCGCGAGCGGTCGCTAGCCTCGGACGCTTCCTAAGAACGGAGGTCATCACGATGATGAAGCCGAACTTCGGACGGGTGCTCAGCGCGGCGGGGGCGATCCTGATCGTCGTCTCGCTCGCGCTCGTCTGGTACCACATCGATCGCACCGCGGCCCAGGGCTCGACCACCTCGACCGGGTGGGAGACGTTCCCGCGGCTGCGGATCATCCTGCTTGTCGGCGCGTGGCTCACGATCGCCAGCGCGATCGTCCCGCAGCGCCGGTGGGTGCTGCTGGGACGGACCGCGCTCGGGCTTGCGCTCGCCGTCCTGATCCTGCGCCGGATCATCGATCCGCCGGACATCGACGCGCCGGTCAGCGCGCAGCCCGGCGTCTTCGCCGGCCTCGTCGCGGCGCTGCTGGTGGCCGCGGGCGGTCTCGTCGACACGGGCCGCCGCGCGGCCGAGGCCTACCCGGGGCTCGCGCGCCGGCCGCTGCGCTCGCTGCCGCCCGGCGGCGGGGAGCGCGTGGCGCCGCGGCCCGATGACATCGACGCGCCGAGCGCTCGCACCGCGGTGCGCGTCCCGAACGAACCGATACGAGGACGGTAGATGCCAAGCGCGCTGATCACGGGAATCACGGGGCAGGACGGCTCCTATCTCGCCGAGCTGCTGCTCGAGAAGGGCTACGAGGTGCACGGCATGGTGCGCCGCGCGTCGACCGAGAAGTTCGATCGCATCGAGCACCTGCGCGACCGCATCACGCTCCACCAGGGCGACCTGCTGGACCAGCGGTCGCTGGTCGACGCGCTGCGCGCCGCGCGCCCCGACGAGGTCTACAACCTCGCCGCGATGTCGTTCGTGGCCGTGTCGTGGATCCAGCCCACGCTGACCGCGGAGTTCACCGGCGTCGGCGTCACCCGGATGCTCGAGGCGGTGCGCGAGGCGTGCCCGGAGGCGCGCTTCTACCAGGCGTCCTCGAGCGAGATGTTCGGCAAGGTGCGCGAGACGCCGCAGACCGAGGCGACGCCGTTCTATCCGCGCTCGCCATACGGGGTGGCGAAGGTCTACGGCCACCACATCACGGTCAACTACCGCGAGTCCTACGGCCTGCACGCGAGCTCCGGGATCCTCTTCAACCACGAGAGCGAGCGGCGCGGGCTGGAGTTCGTGACGCGCAAGATCACCTGGCACGCGGCGGCGATCAAGCACGGCAAGCGCGACGAGCTCGCGCTCGGCAACCTCGACGCGCGGCGCGACTGGGGCTACGCGAAGGACTACGTCGAGGCGATGTGGCTGATGCTCCAGGAGGACGAGCCGGGCGACTTCGTGATCGCCACCGGCGAGACCCACACGGTGCGGCGCTGCGTCGAGGTCGCGTTCGACGAGGTGGGCCTGGACTGGCGGCCGTACGTGCGGATCGACGACCAGTTCAAGCGGCCGGCCGAGGTCGACCTGCTGGTCGGCGACCCGAGCAAGGCCAAGCGGGATCTGGGCTGGGTGCCGCGGACGACCTTCGACGAGCTGATCCGGCTGATGGTGCGGTCCGACATGGCGCTGCTCTCGTAGGCTGGACGCCATGAGAGTCGGGATCGTCGGGCTTGGGTACGTCGGGCTTCCGCTGGCCGTCGCGTTCGCGGAGGCGGGCTGCGACGTCATCGGCGTGGACGTCGACGCCGGCCGGATCGCGATGGTGTCCGACGGGCGCTCGCCGATCGAGGACATCACGGACGCGCGCCTGCGCGAGGCGCTGCCGCGCTGCCGGTTCACGACCCGCTTCGTCGAGCTGCACGACGCCGACGCGATCCTCATCTGCGTCCCGACGCCGCTGACCCGCAACCGCGAGCCGGACCTCGGCCCGCTGCTGGCCGCCGCGCAGGCGCTGGCCGGGGTGATCCGCAGCGGCCAGACGGTCGTGTTGCAGTCGACGACCTTCCCCGGCACCACGCGCGAGCACCTCGTGCCGCTGCTGGAGGAATCGGGGCTGCGGGCGGGCGAGGACTTCGCGCTCGCGTTCTCGCCCGAGCGCGTCGACCCGGGGCGGACCGACTACACGCTGCGCACGACGCCGAAGGTGGTCGGCGGGCTCACGCCGGAGTGCACCGACGCCGCCGTGGCGGTCTACGCGGTCGTCTGCGACCGCGTGCTGCCGGTCTCGACGCCCGAGGTGGCCGAGCTCTCGAAGCTGCTCGAGAACATCTTCCGCTCGGTCAACATCGCGCTCGTGAACGAGATGGCGATGCTCGCGGACCGGATGGGGATCGACATCTGGGAGGTCGTCGACGCGGCCGCGACGAAGCCGTACGGCTTCATGCGCTTCGAGCCCGGGCCGGGGATGGGCGGACACTGCCTGCCGGTCGATCCCTTCTACCTGACCTGGAAGGCGCGCGAGTACGACCTCTCGACCGAGTTCATCGAGCTGGCCGGCAAGGTCAACCAGCAGATGCCGTACTTCTGCCTCGAGAAGGCCGAGCGGGCGCTGAACGATGCGGGCAAGCCCGTGCGCGGCGCCCGGGTGCTCGTGCTCGGCGTGTCCTACAAGTCCGGCGTCGGGGACATCCGCGAGTCGCCGGCGCTGAAGATCATCCGGCTGCTCCAGGCGCGCGGCGCCGACGTCTCCTATCACGACCCGCACGTACCCGAGCTCGGCGAGCTCGGGCTTCGCAGCTCGCCGCTGCCGGCGGCGGCCGACGGCGCGGACCTGGCGCTGATCGTCACCGCGCACCCGTCCGTCGACCACCGCGACGTGACCGAGCGGGCCCAGCTCACGCTGGACCTGCGCGGCGTCACGCGCGGGCTCGGCGCGGCCGCGCTCCAGCTCTAGCCCTTGCGGAAGGCGTTGTAGGCGGGCCGCTTGGTGCCATCGTTGGCGAGCAGGCCGGTCTTCCGGATGCGGCCGTCGGAGCCGACCTGGTCGGTGTCGTAGAGGCCGTCGTAGCCGAGCGTGTAGACGTAGGACGCCTTCCTGGCGGCCTTGAAGGCGGCGGTGATCGTCTTCGCCGCCGCGCTGCCGCCGGTGTCGAGCGTCCAGCCGGTGATGAAGAGGTTGCTGTCGACGGCGTCGTGAAGCTTCTTGAGGTCGGGCAGCTTCTTCTTGGCGGCCGGCGTGTAGCCGAACAGGTCGAACTTCGCCTTCGGCGCCTTGCGCGAGCCGGGGTGGGCGATGACCTTGTTGAGCTTGCTGCGGGCCTTCAGCGCGGCGTAGACGCGATTGAGCGTCGTGGCGTACGACGCCGTCTTGTCGACCTGCCAGAGCCGGACCTTGGGGTAGCGCCGCGCGGCGGCGGTCGCGAAGTCGGCGTCCGCGTGCTGCAGCGTGAACGCGATCTGGATGTGGTACTTCGCGGCCTCGCTCTCGGCCTCGTCCAGGTCGGCCGGCCACTCGTAGCCGGGGTCCTGCGGATCTTTGGCGTCCTCGGGCTCCTGCACCGCGACTTTCTTGCGGTCCAGCGGCGCCACATAGATGCCGGCGCCGAGCGCCGCGTACGTCGGGAACTGCGACTCGCCGTCGAACTCGACGGGGCCGGAGATCGCCTTCTTCTTGGACACGGCCGCGTCGGCGGTCGCCGGGGCCAGGGCGAGGATGAGCAGCAGCGGGAGTGCGCGTCGGATCACGTGGGGTTCCAGCACGGCGGCAGGACGTTAGTTGCGGTCATAGATAGCGCGAAGCGTCGCCGCGATGACGCCCGGCGCATGCCGCTCGCGGGCTCTTTGCAGCGAGCGCTCGCCGGCCTCCTCGTCGCGGTAGAGGGCCTGCAGGCGCTGCGCGAGCGCGTCGACGTCGCCGGGCGGGTACAGGCCCTCGGGCGGGACGGCGCCGGCGAGTCCGCCGGAGCGGGCGGCGACGACGGGCAGGCCGGCGGCCATGGCCTCCAGCGCGGCCAGCGGGAGGATCTCGGCGTAGCGGCTGGGCACCACGGCGACCGCGGCGCCTGCGCGAAGCTCCGCGAGGCGCTCCGGCGACACGCGCCCGATGAACCGCACGCCTCCGCGGGGATCGGGACCGCCGCCCGCCCCCGCCAGCTCCTTCAACCGCGGAAGCTCGGGCCCATCTCCCGCCATGACCAGCGGGAGTCCTGCGCGCCTGGCGGCCTCGACCACGTCCGCGAACCCCTTCTCGGGCGTGAGGCGGCCGGCCGCCAGCACGTACTCCCCCGCTCGCGCCCGCGAGCGGTCGGCGATCTCGCGCTGGACCGACGGCAGCACGCGCGCGCCGCCGACCGGCGCGCCGAGCGTGCGCAGCCGGTCGAGCGCGAACGCGCTCGGCACCACGATGGCGTCCGCCGCGCCGGCGAGCCGGTGCTGCCACAGCGCAAGTCCGGCGGCGTAGGTGACCGCCTCGGCGTGCGAGCCGCGGCAGTTGAGCCGCACGCCCGGGCGCGTGTCGCGACCGTGGCAGCGCGTGCAGTCCTGCCCGTGCGTGAAGCACGTCCCGACCGCGCACACAAGGCGGTAGTTGTGCAGGTGCAGGACCACGCGGGCGCCGGCCTCGCGCGCGGCGGCGAGCGCGCGCCAGCCGAGCGTCGGGTGCAGATTGTGCGCGTGCACCACGCGTGCGCCGGTGCGGCGTACGGCATCCGCCACCTCGCCAGGCGCCAGCCCGCCGGCGAGCAGCCCGAGCGCGGCGCGGCCGCGGCCGACGGCCTCCGAGTCGCGCTCGAGCACCTCGACCTCCTCGCCGAGCTGCGTACGGATCAGCCATGCGAGATCCTCGACCGCGCGCTCCTCGCCGCCGGGGTGGCGGTAGCGGTGATGGAGCTGGAGGATCACGGCGCCAGAGGCTATTCGCCGCGGCCGCGACGGCCTCGCCGCATAACCTAGGCGCGGCATGGCGGCCCCCGCCTCGATCGTGTTCCCCACCCGGCGCCGGCGCGAGTATCTCGCCGTCGCGCTCGCTTCCGTGGCGTCGCAGGCCGCGGCGCGCGGGTGCGAGCTGCTCGTCGTCGAGGACGACCCGCACGATGCCGCAACCGCCGCGCTCGCCGCCCGCCACGGCGCCCGCTATCTCGCCCACGGCGCGCCGCGGGGGCTGAACGCCGCGCGCAACACCGCGCTCGACGCGACCACACCGATCTCGTGTGCTTCCTCGACGACGACGTGGAGGTGTGGCCGGGCTGGCTCGACGCGATGCTGGCGGGCGCCGGGAGCGCGCCGGAGCATGAGGTCTTCGGCGGGCCGATCCGCGCGCGGCTGGAGGGCTCGCGGCTGCGCAGCTGCGGGCGCGAGCCGCTTCCCGTGACGACGCTCGACCTCGGCCCCGACGACGCGGACGCCGAGTTCGCCTGGGGCGCGAACCTGACGCTGCGCCGCAGCGCGCTGGAGCGGACCGGGCGCTTCGAGGAGGCGCTCGACCTCTACGGCGACGAGGAGGACTGGCAGCGCCGCTTCAAGGCCGCCGGCGGGCGCGTGCGCTACGTCGCGGGCGCCGGAGTCGACCACCGTCGCGCCGGCCGCGACGCGCGCGTGCTCGGGCTCGCGCGCTCGGCCTTCCACCGCGGCCGCAACTCGCGCCGCTATGACGTGCGTAAAGGCGTCGCTCCCGCGCCGTCTGCGGAGCTGCGGACGCTCGCCGGCTGCCTGTGGCACGTCGTGCGCCGCCGCTGCGGCACGGGGATCGTGCTCAGCGCGCTCACCGCGGGCCGGATCGCGGAGACGTTCGATCCGGCGCCGCAGCCGCCGAACGCGCTCGACCCCCAGTACCTGTCGGGCCGTTCGGGGACGCTCGGGCGGCGCGGCGCGCTCGCCGGCGCCGTGCGCGACGCCCGCGCGGGGCTGGCGGGTCTGCCCTCACGCCTGAGCGTGCGGCGCGCCGCACGGCGGGCGCCGCGACGGCGCGTGCACGTCGTCGGCGTCGCGCGGCCCGAGCACCTGCGCACGGTCGCGAGGCTGCGCGCCGAGCTGCTGCGCTCGCGACACGCTGTCGCGTTGCACCTGGCGCCTCCGGCCCCGGGCGCCGGCAAGTGGGCGAATGTGAACGCGGCGCTCGCCGCGGCGCCCGCGACCGATGCCGATTGGCTGCTGATCGTCGACGACGACGTCGTCCTCCCGCGCGGCTTCCTGGATCGCTTCCTGCTGCTGGCCGAGCGCTATGGCTTCGAGCTCGCACAGCCCGCGCACGCGTTCGCCTCGCACGCCGCGTGGGACGTCACGCGCCGCCGCCCCGGGGTGCTCGCCCACCGCACGCGCTTCGTCGAGATCGGCCCGGTCACCGCGCTGTCGGCGACCGCGGCTGCGGCGCTGCTGCCGTTCCCGGACCTGCAGATGGGCTGGGGCCTCGACGCCCGCTGGAGCGCGATCGCCGCCGAGCGCGGCTGGCCGGTCGGCGTGATCGACGCGACTCCGGTGCGCCACCTGCGCCCGGTCGCCGGGGACTACCCGCGCGACGCGGCGATCGCCGAGGCCGAGGCGTTCCTCGACGGCCGCGCCTACATCACGCGCGACGAGGCCGCCGAGGTGCTCGCGGAGCACCGCGCGCTGTGATCGCCCGCTGCGCGACCGGCCGACCAGGCCGCGGCCCATGCGGGTAGCGATCGTCGCCGAGTACTACCCGCGCCGCGCGGACCCGTCGCTCGGCGTCTGGGCGCACCGCCAGGCGCTGGCCTCGCGCGACGCCGGCGCCGACGTCGAGGTCTTCGTGCTGCACCGGCCGATCCCGCCGCGGGCGCGGCCGACGGCCATGCTGGAGCCGTTGCGACAGCCGCTGCGCGGGCGCCTGAACGGGATCCGGGTCAGCTATGTGCCGTTCCTCGCGCCGCCCCGGCCGCGCTCGTACGCGCACTGGGGCGCGTGGGCCGCGCCGACGCTGGCCGCCGCGCTGCGCGCCCGCGGCCCGTTCGACCTCGTGCACGCGCACTACGCCGTCCCGGCCGGCGACGCCGTCCGGCGGGCGCGGCTCGGCGTACCGGCGGTGATCAGCGTCCACGGCGGCGACGTGCTCGGCGTGGCCGAGCGCTGGCGCGGCGGGCGCGAGGCGGTCGGCGCCGCGTTCGCGGCAGCGCGGCTGGTGCTCGCGAACTCCGCCGGGATCGCGGAGCGCAGCCGCGCGCTCGGCGCAGGTGCCGTGCGCGTCGTGCATCTGGGGACCGACGTCCCGGCACAGCGCTCGAACGGCACCGCACTCGTCAGCGTCGGCAATCTGATCGCCCGCAAGCGGCACGCCGACGTCCTGCGCGCGCTCGCGCTGCTCGACGAGCCGCCGCCGTACGTCGTCGTCGGCGACGGGCCCGAGCGGGCGGCGCTGGAGCGGCTCGCGGACGGGCTCGACGTCGACTTCCGCGGCCGCTTGGCCCCCGCGGACGCCCTCGCTGTCGCCCAATCCGCCGGCGCCTTCGTCCTCCCGAGCGTCGAGGAGGCGTTCGGCGTCGCGTACATCGAGGCGATGGCGGCGGGCGTGCCGGCGATCGGCTCCCGCGGCGAGCCGGGGCCGGAGGAGATCGCCGCGTCCGGCGGCGGGATGACGCTCGTGCCGGCCGGCGACGTCGATGCGCTCGCGCAGGCGATCCAGGCAGCGCTCGACGACCGCGCGGCGCTCGGCGCCGCCGCCCGCGCCACCGTGGAGGCCAATTTCACGTGGGACGCCTGCGGTCGCGCCACCGTCGCCGCCTACGAGGAGGCGCTGCGGTGACCGCGGGGGCGGGCGGCGCGGCCACGGGCACTCGCGGCGACCCGCGTCCCGTCCTCTTCGTCACCAACCACGCGCCCCCGTTCCGCGTCGGCGCGTTCCAGGCGCTCCACGAGCGTGAGAACGTGGTCTTCGCGCTGATCGGCGGCGACGTGCGCCACGGCGGCGGCGCCGGGGACGCCGAGCTCCCGTTCCCGGTGGTGCGCCCGCCCGGGCGCGGTGTCGCGCGGCTCGCGGCGTCCGGCCGGTTCCGCGCCGTGATCGCCGGGCTCTCCGGCCGCGTCGCGCTTCCCGCCGCCTATGCCGGAGCGCGCCGGGCCCGCGTCCCGTTCGTGCTGTGGGCGACGATCTGGCGCCACCCGCGCACGCCCGCGCACGCGCTCTCCTATCTCCCGCTGCGCCATCTCTACCGCCACGCCGACGCGATCGCCACGTACGGCCCGCACGTGTCCGCCTACGTGCGCTCCAAGGGCGCGCGGCAGCCCGTGATCGAGGCGCCGCAGGCGGTCGACGGCGCGTTCTGGTCGGCGCCCGCGCGGCCCGACCGCCGCGCGGAGTTCCAGATCCTGTTTGCCGGCCGACTGGATGGGGAAAAGGGGGTTGCGGTGCTGCTCCAGGCCTGGCGTGCCTCAGGTCTCGCAGCGCAGCAGAGCGCGCTGATTCTGTGCGGCGACGGTCCGATCCGAGCCCGGGCCGCCGCCGCCGGCGCGCTCACGCTCGGCCGGCGCGATCCGGGCGAACTGCGCAACTCGTACGCGGGCAGCGACGTTGTGGTCGTACCGTCGGTTCCCGCGCGCGACTTTCTCGAGCCGTGGGGCCTCGTCGTCAATGAAGCCTTCCACCAGGGAGTCCCCGTGATCGCGACAGACGCCGTAGGAGCCGCCGCCGGCGGCCTCGTCCAGCACGAGCGCACCGGCCTGATCGTCCCGGCCGGTGACGCGCAGGCCCTCGCCACCGCGCTGCGGCGGCTGCACGACGACCCATCGCTGCGCGCGCGCCTCGGCGCCGCCGCGCGCCAGGCCGTCGCCCCGTACACCCAGGCTGCGTGGGCGGCCGCGATGTCGCGTGCGCTCGCCGTCGCGAGCGGCTGCTAGCGTGGTTTCGCCGATGCGACGGACCATCTTCTTGGCCCTGCTCGCGACGCTGCTGTGCGCCTCCGCGGCCCGCGCCGCCGGCACCGAGGCGATCCTGCGCGACTGCCAGGACGACAGCGTGCTCCAAGGCCACTACTCGGTCGAGGAGCTGCGCAAGGCGCGTCGCGAGATGGACGCCGACATCCGCGAGTACACCGACTGCAGCGACGTGATCGGACGCGCGATCGCCGCCAAGACGTCGTCCGCGTCGTCGGGCGGCAACGGCGGCGGGTCCGGCTCCTCAGGCGGCGGAGGCGGAGGCGGCGGAGGAGGCGGCGGGACCGGCTCCACCGCGGGCGGTTCCGGCGGCGGAGGCTCGGCCGATAGCGCGCCCGCCGCGCCGATCACCCCGTCCACGCCCCAGGATCAGCAGGCGCTGACCCAGGCGGCGACCCAGGGCTCGCAGCCGGTGAAGATCGACGGGAAGCCCGTCATGCCGGGCGGCGCGTCGCAGCTTGCCGCCGATGTCGGGCGCAACTCGCTGCCGAGCACGCTCGTGATCGTGCTCATCCTGCTCGGGCTCGCCGCCGTTCTGGGCGGGGGCCGCAGAATCCGCGATCGTGTCGTCGCTCACCGGCACGCGTAAATACGTCGCTCCGCGCGGGGTCGGGCACCGCGTCCGGAGGGTCTCGGTGCCGGTTCCCGCAGAGGCGGGGCCGGCGCTGGCGGTCGTCGTCGGCGCCGCGATCGCCGCGTGCGCGTTCATCGCCAGCGGCGGCTCGCGGCTGGAGCGGACGACGTGGGTCGAGATCGGCCTGATGCTCGGCGGCGCGGGGCTCACCGCCGCCGCGATAGTGCAGCCCCGCCCGGCCGGGACGCCCGAGCGGCTGCGAGGCATCTGGACGCTGCTCGGCTTCGCGCTGCTCGCCGCGTTCACGATCGCGTCGCTCAACTGGTCGCTGACGCCGGGCGACTCGTGGCTGGAGGCGAGCCGGACGCTCGCGTACCTCGGGACGTTCGCGGGCGGCTTCGCGCTCGCACGGCTCGCGCCGCGGCGCTGGAGCGCGCTGCTCGGAGGCGTCCTGCTCGGCTCGATGGCGATCATCGGCTGGGCGCTGCTGACCAAGGTCCTGCCGGCGGCGCTCGCGCCCGACGAGCCGTTCGCGCGGCTGCGCCCGCCGTTCGGCTACTGGAACAGCGTCGGGCTCGCGGCCGCGCTGATGATCGTGCCGCTGCTGTGGCTGGCGGTGCGGCGCTCAGGCCACGCGGCGGTCAACGCGCTGGCGTGGCCGGCGCTGGGGCTGGCGGTCGTCTGCATGCTGCTCTCGTATTCGCGCGGCGCGCTGCTGGCGTCCCTGTTCGGGGTCGCGCTGTGGCTGGCGATCGTCCCGCGGCGGCTCGCCTCGGTCGTCGTGCTCGGGTCCGTGCTTGCCGTCACCGTCCCGCTGGTCGCGTGGGCGTTCGCCCAGGACGGGCTGACGCTCGACAGCCCGCCGCTCTCGTTGCGCGTCGACGCGGGGCTGGAGCTGGGCGCGCTGCTGATCCTGTTGATCTGCACGCTGCTGGTCGCCGGCCTCGCCGCCGGCTTCCTCGCCGCGCACTATCCGCCCGGCGAGCGCATCCAGGCGCGCGCCTCGCGCGTGCTGGTCGGTGCGCTGGTGGTCGTGCCGGCGATCGCCATCCTCGCGCTGGCCAACTCGCCGGGCGGGTTGAGCGGCCAGGTCTCGAAGGCCTGGAAGCAGGCGACCGACCCCGCGGCGCACACGCCCGGCAACACGCCATCGCGGCTCACCGCGACCTCCTCCGTGCGCTCGCGCTACTGGCGCGAAGCGCTCGACGTGCACGGCGCCAGCCCGTGGCTCGGCGGCGGCGCCGGCTCCTACGCGACGCTGCGCCTGCGCTACCGGACCGACCGGCTGGCCGTCCAGCACGCGCACGGCTACGTCGTGCAGACGCTGGCCGACCTCGGCTGGGCGGGCCTGGCGGTCTCGCTGCTCGCGACGTTCGCGTGGCTGTGGGCCGCGGCGCGCACGATCGGCCTGCGGCCGCGCGATCGCGGCCTGCCCTGGGATGCGGAGCGGATCGGCATGGTGGCGGTGATCGGCGTCGCGATCGTGTTCGGCGTGCACTCGGCGATCGACTGGACCTGGTTCGTGCCCGGAAACGTCGTGCCCGCGCTGCTGTGCGCGGGCTGGGTGGCGGCGCGCGGGCCGCTGCGCGAGCGGTTGTCGTCCCCCGCCGCGCCCGGGCCGGAGCGCGAGCGGCTCGCCGGTCCGCTGACGGCCGCCGGGCTCGTGTGCGTGCTCGGCCTGGTCGCCGCCTGGTCGGCGCTGCAGCCGGTGCGCGCCGCGCACGCCGAGGACGCCGCCTACGCGCGGCTCGACAAGGGCGCGATCCCGCAGGCGATCTCGATCGCGCGGATCGCGCACGAGCGCGACCCGCTCGCGCTCGACCCGCTGTTCGACATCGCGTCGTTCGAGCAGCTCAACGGCAACGACGCGGCAGCCGGCGGCGCGCTCGAGCAGGCCGTGACCCTGGAGCCCGCCAACCCGGAGCCGTGGCGCCGGCTGGGCGAGTTCCGGCTGAACGTCACGCACGACGCCAAGGACGCGCTGCAGGCCTACCAGGCCGCCTACTATCTCGACCCGCAGTCGCCCCAGAGCATCTCCGACGTGCTCGTCGCTTCCCGCGCGGTCAGCGGATCGCCCTAGCCACGAGCAGCCTCGGCCGCGCACGTCTGATGCGGACGCTCCCCAGGCCGGCGTGCTCGAGCGCGGCGGCGAGCGAGCGGCGCGTGAAGAAGCGCACGTGCTGCCCGAGCGGGTCGAAGTGCCGCTCGAAGCGCGTGAGCGCGATCCCGGCGGCCTGCAGCCGCCCGTGGTAGGGCACGGTGATCAGCACGCGCCCGCCGGGCTTGAGCACGCGCCGGATCTCGAGCAGCTCGTACGCGACGTCGGGGATGTGCTCGAGCACCTCCGAGCACCACACCAGATCGATCTCGTTATGGCCGAGGGGAAGGCTCCCGTCGGGCTCCACAAGCCGGACGTCGGCGCCGGGGACGTTGGCCCGCGCGCGCTCGGCGGCCTGCTCGGCGAGCTCGACGCCGACCGCGTCGTCCAGGCCGGCGAGGAAGCGCCCGGCGCCGCAGCCGAGGTCGAGCACGCGGTCGCCGGGCCGGAGCTCGGCGTGCAGCAGCGCGTGGCGCCGCTCGAACGCGTAGGGCTCGGGATCCTGGGGCAGGTCGGCCCAGAAGTCCTCGTAGAACGCTCGCAAGGCTCAGCAGGCTAACCGCAGCCGCCGCGCGCGCTCGCGCGCCACGTTGAGGCCGGCGAGCGCGTCGCGCGGGCCCATGCGCGCGGCGATCGCGCAGCTCGCCTCAGGCACCGAGACGAGCGCGGGCAGCGCGTCCGGGCTGAGGCCCGCGAGGTAGTTGACGTCCCAGCCGCGGAGCTCGAGGTTGCGGACCGCGATCCGGCGGTCGGGGTTCGACAGCGCGAACGCGAGCACGGCGGCGCCGGTGATCGCGACGGCGGCGCGCGGGAGCCAGGCACCGCCGAACGCTCCGGCGGCGAGCACCAGCACGAAGAGCGCGCCGAGCCAGAGCAGGATCGCGTCCGCGGTCAGCCGCAGCCGCGTGAAGCCGTAGGCCTCCTCGTAGAGCTCGAGCCGTCGCAGCGCGGACGCGATCACGACCAGCGTGAGCACGCACAGCGCGCCCAGCAGCGCGCGCAGGAGGCCGCCGCCGTCACGCGCCCAGCGCGCGGCCGCGGCGATGACGACGAGCGTGAGCGCGGCGACAACGGCCATCTGCGCGAACCCCGTGCGCGCATACTCGGCGTACGTGAGGCCGGCGGTCTCGAGCACGTGGCGGTTGCCGCCGAACCACGTGGCGAGCTGGGTGGCGACGAACGCGCCCATGAGCGCCACGAGCGCGCCGAGCGGCACCGCCCACTCGGTGCGGCCGAGCCGCCGCCGGACGGGACCCGCGGCGCGCAGCGGCGCCCGCGCGCCGGCGTCGAGCAGCGCCCCGCCGCCGCCGAGCACGAGCCCGAAGACGCAGACGCGCGCGAACGGCAGGTCGATCGTCCCGCTCGGGAGCACGTCGTCGGCGAGCTGCGCGAACGCCGCGTCGGCGCTCAGCAGCAGCGGCACGAACAGCGCGAGCAGGCCGGCCGCGATCGCGCCGCCGCGCACCGCCGGCATCGCGCCGCGCACGGTGCCGCCCTCCCACACCGCGGTGCTCGTGCGCCAGCTGCCGGCGGGGACGCGGGTCAAGAGCGTCCGCACGCGCCCGCTGACGGCCATCGCGGCGAGCGCGGCGGCCGTCGCTAGGGCGGGGAGGACGACCCACGTCGCCGCGCGCAGGACGGGAACGCAGGCCAGCCCGCCGGCCAGCAGCCACCACACCGGCGCCCACGGATCGCGGCCGGGTGCCCGCGCGGCGACGCGGAGATCGACGCCGGGAGCCGGCGCGGGCGCCGCGGCGACGGCGAACCCGAGCGCGAGCAGCGTCAGCGTCAGCCCGATCCCGGCGGGCGGACCGACGAGCGCGACGCCGGCGAGCACCGACAGCCCGAGCACGCCGCGGGCGGCCCGCGGCGCGATCATGAAGCCGCGCGCGACCCCTGGGCGAAGGAGCGAGCGCAGCGCGGAGCTCGGCTCGCCTTCCTCAGGGCGCGCGGGATCGTGACCGGCGTCGGCCGGCCGCTCTGGCCTGTCCATGACTACCTCCTGGCTTCGGGGGTCAGGGTGTGCGGGGCAGCTCCACCACCACGCGGCAGCCGCTCGGCTCGCGCTCGCCGACGCGGATCGTTCCTCCGTGGGCGTCGACGATCCAGCGCGCGATCGCGAGCCCCAGGCCGGTGCCGCCGTCGCGCGCGGACCGAGCCGCGTCGACGCGGTGGAAGCGCTCGAACACGCGATCGCGCTCGTCGAGCGGGATCCCCGGCCCTTCGTCGGCGATCTCGATCGTGGTCATGCCGTCGGTCGCCGCGTGCGCGCTGAGCCACACGCGGCCGTCCAGCGGCGAGTGCCGAACGGCGTTCTCGAGCAGGTTCGCGACCACCTGGTGCATGCGCTCGGGATCGCCGAGCGCGCGCAGGTCACCCGGCTGCACGCTCACCTTCAGCCATACCGGGTGCGAGCTGAACGCCTCGCCGAGCGAGCACTCGCGCGTCGCCTGCTCGAGCAGCTCGCGCACCGGGAACGGCTCCTCGTGCAGCGTCAGCGAGCCGTCCTCCAGCCGCGAGAGGTCGAGCAGCTGCGACACGAGGCGCCCGAGCCGCTCGGTCTGGAACAGCGCGGTGCGCAGGGTCGCCTCCGAGGGCGGCTCGACTCCGTCCGCCAGGTTCTCCAGCAGCGCCTGCAGCGCTCCCAGAGGCGTCCGCAACTCGTGCGAGACGTTGGCGACCAGCTCGCGCCGCATCCGGTCCACGTCGGCGAGGTCGGACGCCATCGCGTTGAAGGCGCGCGCCAGCTCGCCGACCTCGTCGCGCGAGGTCGCCCGCAC
This sequence comes from uncultured Solirubrobacteraceae bacterium, assembly GCA_963837485.1. Classification (GTDB taxonomy): domain Bacteria; phylum Actinomycetota; class Thermoleophilia; order Solirubrobacterales; family Solirubrobacteraceae; genus Solirubrobacter. Next base: position 135,441 of record CAWINP010000016.1, read on the forward strand.
GCGCCGGCGATAGTCGCCGCGCGCCATCGCGGATGCGGCCGCCGCCATGTCGCGCAGCGGGGAGGTCATCCCCCGCGCCAGCAGCTGCACCATGACCAGCGAGAGCACGGTGGCGATCGCCACGCGCACGCTCCACGACAGGCCGACATAGTGCCCGGCGGCGAGCACGAGCATCGTGCCCCACACCGTGGCCACCACGACCACGCCGAGCTTGACCTTGATCGAGCCGAGCCGGTCGAGCGGCCTCATCGCGGCGCCTCCAGCGCGTAGCCGATCCCGTGCACGGTGCGGACGAGGCCGGAGCCGAGCTTGCGGCGCAGGCCGCGCACGTGCGAGTCGACGGTCCGCTGGCCCGAGCCGTCGCGCCAGCCCCACACCTCGGCGAGCAGCTGCTCGCGCGAGAACACGACGCCGGGGCGCGCGGCCAGCAGCACGAGCAGGTCGAACTCGGTCGGAGTGAGGTGGACCGCGTCGCCGTCGACTCTCACCTGTCGTGCCGCCGGATCGATCTCCAGCGGCCCGACCGCGACGACGTCGCCGGACGGCGGCGGCCGGCGCTCGACGCGGCGTAGGAGCGCCCGCACGCGCGCGACCAGCTCGCGCGGGGAGAACGGCTTGGTCACATAGTCGTCGGCGCCGACCGCGAGCCCGACGAGCAGGTCGGCCTCCTCGGCGCGCGCCGTCAGCATCAGTACCGGCACCGGGCGGTCGCGCTGCAGGCGCCGGCAGACTTCGAGGCCGTCGAGCCCGGGCAGCATCAGGTCGAGCACCACGAGGTCCGGCCGCACGCGATCGCACAGCGCCACGCCCGCGGGACCGTCGTGCGCCAGCTCGACGGAGAACCCCTCCGCGCGCAGGCGGGCCGCGACCGCGGAGGCGATCACCTCCTCGTCCTCGATCACGCAGATGACCTGACCCGTCACGCCGCCGAGTGTGCCACCGCGACATGGGAGCGCTGCGCGAATCCTGTGGAGATACCGTGCAGATCGTGCATCTCACGCTGATCCGCAACGCGACCCTCGCGATCCGCGCGGCGGGGATGCGGCTGCTCGTCGACCCGCAGCTCGATCCCGCCGGCGCGCGACCCGCGGTCCCGAACACGCCCAACCCCCGCCCCAACCCCCTCGTCGAGCTCCCGGAGCCGCCGGAGGCGCTGGTGGCCCGGCTCGACGCCGTGCTGGTCACCCACCTGCACCAGGACCACTTCGACGACACCGCTCGCCGCCTGCTGCGTCGCGACACGCCGCTGCTGTGCCAGCCCGAGGACGCCGAGCGCCTGCGCGGCGACGGCTTCACCGACGTCCGCCCGGTCGAGGACGAGGTCGCGCTCGACGGCCTGCGCGTCGCCCGCACCGCCGGCAGCCACGGCACCGGCACGGTCGGCGAGGCGATGGCGCCGGTCTGCGGGTTCGTGCTCAGCGCGCCCGGCGAGCCCTCGCTCTACATCGCCGGCGACACGATCTTCGGCGACGAGGTCCGCGATGCGCTGGCCCGCCACCACCCCGACGTCGTCGTGGTGAACGCGAGCGCCGCGCGCTTCCTCGACAGCGACCCGATCGTGATGAACGCCGACGACGTGGTCGAGCTCACCCGGCTCACCGAGGCATACATCGTCGCCGTCCACCTCGACGCGGTCGCGCACGCGACCGAGAGCCGCGCCGACCTGCGCGAGCGCCTGCACGCCGAAGGCCTGATCAGTCGCGTGGCCGTGCCGGAGGACGGCAGCGAGGTCCCCCTCTAGCCTCGCGCGAGGGCGGCCCAGCGTCGCGAGCTAGAACGCGCCGCGCTTCGACAGGACCGCGGGGATCGTCTTGAGCAGGATCGCCAGGTCGAGCCCGACCGACCAGCGCTCGAGATACAGGAAGTCCAGCCGCACGAGGTCGTCGAAGTCGAGCTCGGACCGGCCCGACACCTGCCACAGGCCGGTGAGGCCGGGCAGCACGAGGTAGCGCTTCTTGTGCCACTCCTCGAGCTGCTCGAAGTCGCGCTCCGGGAGCGGGCGCGGGCCGACGAGCGACATCTCGCCGCGGACGACGTTGAGCAGCTGCGGCACCTCGTCGATCGACCACCGGCGCAGGAAGCGGCCGACCGGCGTCAGCCGCGGGTCGCGCCGGATCTTGAACAGCGGCCCGGTCGCCTCATTGAGCGACTCGAGGTCGGCCTGGCGCTGGTCGGCGTCCGTGTACATCGTGCGGAACTTGAAGCACGCGAACGGCGCCCCGCCGATGCCCGGACGGTAGGAGCGATAGATCACCGGGCCGCGCGAGGTGAGCTTCACGAGCAGCGCGCTGATCAGCAGCAGCGGCGAGAGCAGCACGATCACCAGCACCGACACGAACAGGTCGAACGAGCGCTTGACGAAGAAGTCGATCCCGTCGAAGACCGGCGGGCGAAGCTCGAACAGCGGCACCGACGCGCCCGGCACGAACTCGGCGCGCTGCACGAGGATCTCCATCGTCGACGGCGCCACGCGCACGGTCACGCCGCGCTGGTGGCACGTGTCCACGAGCTCGACCGCGCGCTCCTGCGGGAAGTCCGGGTCGGCGATGATCACCTCCTGCACGCGGTAGGCGTCGATCACCTCGGCGAGCTGCTCGATCCGCCCGAGCGAGCGCAGGCCGTTGTCGGGCCTAGGCGTGAGCGAGATGAATCCGACCATCTCGACCGGCGCGTGCACCTCGTCGGTCAGCGCGTGCGCGACGTCCTCGATGTGACGTCCGGATCCGACCAGCACGGCGCGGCGGCGATAGCCGGCGGCGCGCAGGAGGACGCCGGTGATGCGCTCATAGCCCCAGCGCAGCAGCCCGATGATCGCGATCGCGAAGACCAGCGTGCCGTAGAAGATGTAGTAGCTCGAGTACTGCTCGCCGTTGACCAGCGCGAAGATCAGCGCCACGACGGTCGTCTGGAACAGCGAGCTGACGATCCGCGACAGGCCGGGGCGCTGCGCCCGCTCCGCGTAGAGGCCGGAGCGCGCGAAGAGCAGCGCCGTGACCAGGTACGCGAACGCGATCGTGTGGCGCGCCTCCATGAACGTGGAGTGCCACGCCCACACGCCGTCGCGGACGACGGCCTTCACCATCAGCGCCGTCCACAGCGCGCCGAACAGGCCGCCGAAGTCGAGCACCAGCAGCGAGATCACGCGCGACCCGCGGCGCAGCGTCTCCATCCGCAGCACGAACGAGAGCAGCGGCGGTCGCTTGCGACGGACGTCGACGGGCGACAGCGCGACAGGCGCGCGATCGCCCGCCCGCCGGCGGCGCGGCGCGTCCGGAGTCCGTGTAGGAGCGTCAGGCACTGAAGGTTCTCTTCGCCCTAACGGGCCGGCAGCCGCTTTGTCGCGGGATTTGCACGGCGGCTCGGGCTCAGCGCCCGATCAGCGCCTCCGCGCCGGCCGTGTCGAGCGTGCGGCGAAGCCCTTCGCGCAACTCGACCGTCGGCTCCCAGCCGAGCACCTCGCGGGCGAGCGTGATGTCGGGCTGGCGGACCTGCGGATCGTCCGTGGGCAGGGCCTCGTACACGATCTCCGAGCCCGAGCCGGTGATCTCGAGCACCGCCTTGGCGAGCTCGAGCAGCGTGAACTCGTTGGGGTTGCCGATGTTGACCGGGTCGTGATAGCCCGACTCGGCGAGCTTGATGATCCCGTTGATCAGATCGCTGACATAGCAGAACGAACGCGTCTGGGACCCGGTGCCGAAGACGGTGATCGGCCGGTCCTGGAGCGCCTGGCGCATGAACGTCGGGATCGCGCGGCCGTCGTGCGGGCGCATGCGCGGGCCATAGGTGTTGAAGATCCGCACGATCGCCGTGTCGACGCCCTGCTGGCGGTGATAGGCCATCGTCAGCGCCTCGGCGTAGCGCTTGGCCTCGTCGTAGACGCCGCGCGGGCCGATCGGGTTAACGTGGCCCCAGTAGCTCTCCGGCTGCGGGTGCACCTGCGGGTCGCCGTAGACCTCCGACGTGGACGCGGTGAGGAAGCGCGCCCGGTGCAGCTTCGCGAGCCCGAGCGCGTGGTGGGTCCCGTAGGAGCCGACCTTGAGCGTGTGCAGGGGCAGCCGCAGATAGTCGATCGGCGACGCCGGCGAGGCGAAGTGGTAGACGAAGTCCACCCGCTCCTCGACGAAGAACGGCTCCGTCACGTCCGCGTGCAGGAAGACGAACTCCGGCGCGCGGAGGTGGTGGATATTGGCCAGCGACCCGGTTTCGAAGTTGTCGACGCAGATCACGCGGTTGCCGCGCGCGAGCAGCTCATCACAGAGATGCGACCCCAGAAAGCCGCTGCCACCGGTCACAAGGCAGGTGGCCATCGGGGCCGCAGGATAGCCTGCGCGCCCGACGGCGCTTAGCCTCGCGCGGTCTTGTAACGCTTCTTAGTGAGGTTGACGTCGAGCAGATAGCGCCCGTCGGGCAGCTTCTCGGCGAGGTCGTGCTTCATCAGCCGCTTGCATACGACGGGGCATCGCTTGCACCGCGGCCGGCTCTTGCAGCAGCGCTTCTTCGGCTTGACGATGCGAGCGGCGGGCACTCCGGGTGCTTCTATAGCATCCGCCCGCATGGCCGCCGACGCGTTTGTCACGCAGCTCAACGAGCAGATCGCGTACGAGTACGCGGCGCATCAGCAGTACGTCGCCATCGCGGTCTACTACGACTCGGAGACGCTGCCGCAGCTCGCCCGCTTCTTCTATCGCCAGGCGCTCGAGGAGCGCGATCACGCGATGATGATGGTCCAGTATCTGATCGACGCCGACGAGCGCGTCGTGATCCCGGGCGTGGCCGCGCCGCAGTCGGAGTTCGCCAACCTCGTCGACCCGGTGACGCTGGCGCTGCAGCAGGAGCGCCGCGTGACCGACCAGATCAACGCGCTGGCCGGTACGGCGCGCGCCGAGGGCGACTACACGAGCGAGCAGTTCATGCAGTGGTTCATCAAGGAGCAGGTCGAGGAGGTCTCGACGATGTCGGACCTGCTGCGCGTGGTCGAGCGCTCGCGCGACGACCCGATGGAGGTCGAGAACTACATGGCGCGCGAGCACTCAGGCGGCGCCGCGGCGGACCCGACGGCGCCCAGGGCGGCCGGCGAGGGAGGATGACCTTCTCGGTCGAACTGCGGAAGGCGGCCGACCCGGTCTGGTCGGCGATCCTGGCGCATCCGTTCGTACGCGGGATCGGCGACGGGACGCTGCCCGAGGCCGCGTTCCGGCACTACGTCCGTCAGGACTACCTGTTCCTGATCGACTACGGGCGGCTGCTGTCGCTGGGCGCGGCGCGGGCGCCGCGACTGGGCTGGATGCGGCGCTTCTCGGCGCTCGCCGAGTCGGTGCTGGAGACCGAGATGGACCTGCACCGCGCATACGCGCAGCGCTGGGGGATCTCGAGCGAGGAGCTCGAGTCCGAGCGCACGGCGCCGGCCACCGACGCGTACTGCGACTTCCTCCTTCGCACCGCGACGCTGGGCGATTTCGCCGAGCTCGCGGCCGCATTGGCGCCGTGCATGTGGGGTTACGCGGAGATCGGCCAGGCGCTGGCCGCGCACGGCGAGCCCGAGCACGAGGGATACGCGGAGTGGATCCGCATGTACGCGTCCGACGCGTTCGAGCAGCTCGCCGCCTGGGCGCGCGAGCTGGTCGACGCCGCCGCCGAGGGCACCGGCGACGCGGGGCGGCAGCGGATGTTCGGCGCGTTCATGGCGTCGTCCGAGCACGAGCTGGCGTTCTGGGACAGCGCGTTCAGCGCGGGCGGCTCCGCAGCCTCCTGACGTCGCCCACGCGCAGCGTGAGCCGCGCGGCGTCGAAGTGCTCCAGCAGCGCCTGCGCGTATTTGCGCGACGTCCCCAGGTCATCCCGCAGGCCCGCGAGCGTGATCTCGCCCCGATCGCCGAGGGCGACCACGCGCTCCTCGACCTCGGCGAGCACGTCCGGATGGACGTGCATGTCGCGCCCGAGCCGAACCGCCCGGCCGTGCGCGCGCAGCGCCGCGAACGCCTCGGGCGGGCCGAGCTCGGCGTCCGGCGGCGGCTCGTAGCCGGCGGCGAGCAGGCGCCGCTCGAGCGCGGGGTCATAGTCGGGAGGCGGCTCGTCGGCCCGAGGCGGCGGCGGAGGCGGGAGCTCGGGCTCGGGCTCGCCCCGCTCGAGCCTTGCGAGGCGGGCGAGCAGGTCGCGCGACGGCCCGTGGCGGCGCGGCGCGGGATCGAGCACGACGCCGCCGCCGAGCGTGTCCGGCGGCGCGAGCGAGCGGATCACCAGCCGGTCGCCGTACGCGGGCACGATCGGCTCCTCGAGCCGCAGCTGGAAGAAGCGGCCGCCGAGCTCCGCGAGCCGCGCCGCCGTCTCGCGCGTGCCGTGGTGGACGGCGACGCGGGCGCCGCCGTCCGGCCGCGCGTCCGGCGTGGACCACGCGAGCGCGACGTCGACGCGGTAGGAGGGCGCGAGCCGCGCCGCCGCGAACGACTGGCTGCCGGCACGGCCGCGATCGCCGGCACGGCCGCGATCGCCGGCACGGCCGCGATCGCCGGCGCCGCCGGCGACACCGCCGCGCCCGTTTTCGCTGACGATCACGTCTCCGCGCGCGACCTCGTGGCGATCCACGCCCGCCAGGTTCAGCGCGACCCGCTGGCCGGCGCCGGCGCGCTCGACCGCCTCGCCGTGCACCTCGACGGTGCGTACCCGGGCCTCCCGCCCGGCCGGCAGGATCGTCACGCGGTCTCCGCGCGCGGCCTCGCCGGACCACAGCGTTCCGGTCACGACCGTCCCCGCGCCGCGGACCGTGAACGCGCGGTCGACGTGCAGCCGCAGCGCGCCCTCCGGGCTGCGCGGTACCACCCGGGCGGCCGCTTGTGACAGCGCGTCGCGAAGCTGATCCAACCCCGCGCCGGTGACCGCGGACACCGGCACCGCGGGCGCGTCCGGCAGCAGCGCCGCCGCCTGCGGCACGACTGGAGACGGATCGGCGATATCGGCCTTGGTGACCGCGACGACGCCGGTCGAGATGCCCAGCGCGGCAAGCACCGCGGCGTGCTCGCGCGTCTGCGGCATCACGCCGTCGTCGGCGGCGACGACCATCAGGTAGAGGTCGATCCCGGTCGCGCCCGCGACCATCGTGCGCACGAAGCGCTCGTGGCCCGGCACGTCCACTACGGACAGGCGGCCTGACGGCAGGTCCAGGGCCGCGTATCCGAGCGCGATCGAGATCCCGCGCGCCTTCTCCTCCGGCAGGCGATCGGTGTCCACGCCGGTCAAGGCCCGCACGAGCGCCGTCTTGCCATGGTCGATGTGGCCGGCGGTGCCGAGCGTCAGCGGCATGCTGGAATCAGCCTGACATGCCGAGCTTCGAGGAGGTGGCGGCCGCAGTCGCGGGCGTCCCGTTCATGTCGCCCGAGCAGGGCCGCGTCATCCACGACCACGTCGTGGCCACCGGCGCGCGCGACGTGCTCGAGCTCGGGACCGCGCACGGCGTGGGCGCCGCCTACCTCGCATCCGGCGGCGCGCAGGTCACCACCGTCGACTTCGCCGGCGCGGTCTACAACCCGGCGCCCGAAGAAACGCTGAAACGAGCGCGCGTGCAGGACCGCGTCACCATCGTGCGCGAGTACAGCTCCTACACGTGGTGGCTGAAGGAGCAGGTCGCTGCGCGCAGCGACGCGCACGGCAACGTCGAGCCCGCGTACGACTTCATCTACCTCGACGGCGCGAAGAACTGGACGATCGACGGCCTCGCCGTGGTGCTTGCCGAGAAGCTCCTGCGCCCCGGCGGCTGGCTGCTGCTCGACGACCTCGACTGGACCTACGCGCAGGACCCCGGCCGTGAGGCGACCGACGGCATTGTCCACCGCGAGCTGTCCGAGCCCGAGCGCACGCAGCCGCACCTGCGCGCCGTGTTCGACCTGATCGTCGCCCAGCACCCGTCGTTCACGGAGCTCAAGGTGCAGGACGAGTGGTGGGGGTGGGCGCGCAAGGCGCCCGGCGAGCCGCGCCGCTACACGCTGGAGACCTCGCGCCCGCTGCCGGCGCTGGCGGCCGGCGCCGCGCGCAAGTTCATTAGGCGCGCGCGGCGACGTCTGGCATCATCGAAGACGTGACCGCGACGCACGCCGCTTTACGAGTATCCGCCGGCGTGCCCCTGCTCGTCATCTGATCGCGCCTGCGCGCGTATCCGGCTGAGGGCGCAGCCCCTCCGCCCCACCCCGATCATCCAACCCGATAGGAGCTTTCGATGCTCGTACTCATCACCGTCCCCACCCTTCTTCCTGCATACGCGTACCGATGCGCGGCGCCGACGCCCTAGTCCGCGCGCTCGAGCGCGCGGGCGTCGAGACCGTCTTCGGCATCCCCGGCGGTGCCTGCCTGCCGGTCTACGACGCGCTCCACGACAGCCAGATCCGCCACGTGCTGATGCGCCACGAGGCGGCCGCCGGCCACGCCGCTGAGGGCTACGCGCGGGCGACCGGACAGCCCGGCGTCGCGATCGGGACGAGCGGTCCGGGCGCGACGAACCTCGTCACCCCGATCGCCGACGCGAGCATGGACTCGGTCCCCACGCTGTTCATCACCGGCCAGGTGAAGACGACGCTGCGCGGCACCGACGCCTTCCAGGAGGCCGACGTGATCGGCATCACGCAGCCGATCGTCAAGCACTCGTTCGCGGTCGAGCGCCCCGACGACGTCGCCCAGGCCGTGCGCGACGCGCTGCACATCGCGACCACCGGGCGCCCGGGACCGGTGCTGATCGACCTCCCGAGCGACGTCGCGGCCTCGCCGGCGCGCGACGCCACACGGGAGCCCTACCTGCCCGGCCACCGCCCCCGCGCGCGCCCGAACGGGCGCCAGGTGCGCTGGGCGGCCGAGGCCGTCGCCGCCGCGCGGCGCCCCGTGCTCTACGCGGGCGGCGGAGTCGTGCACGCGGGCGGCGCGGACGAGTTGACCACGCTCGCCCGTGTCGCCGGCCTGCCGGTGACCACGACGCTGATGGCGCTCGGCGCGTTCCCGGCGAGCGACCCGCAGTGGCTCGGCATGCTCGGCATGCACGGGACCCGGGTCGCGAACTGGGCGATGGACGAGGCGGACCTGATCGTCGCCGTCGGCGCGCGCTTCGACGACCGGGTGACCGGCTCGCTGGAGCACTTCGCGCCGCACGCGAAGATCGTCCACATCGACATCGACGCGACCGAGATCGGCAAGAACGTCCCGGTCCACATCCCGATCGTGGGCGACGCCAAGCTCGCGCTCGAGGCGCTGGCCCGGCGGCTCGAGGCGCTGCGGCCCGATCCCGGGCGGCTGGCCGAGTGGTGGGGCCGGATCGACGGCTGGCGCTCCGCGCACCCGGCCCGGGAGCCCGAGGCCTTCGACGGCTGCGTGGCACCGGAGACGGCGCTCGACGCCCTCGCGGCGCAGCTCGGCGACGCGCTGGTGACCACCGACGTCGGCCAGCACCAGATGTGGGCGGCCAACCGGCTCGCCTTCCAAGCGCCGCGCCGCTGGATCACCTCCGGCGGGCTCGGCACGATGGGCTTCGGGCTGCCCGCCGCACTCGGCGCCCAGGCGGCGCGGCCTGAGGCCACGGTCTGGTGCGTCTCCGGCGAGGGCTCGTTCCTGATGAACGTGCAGGAGCTGGCGACCGCGGTCGAGGAGGAGCTGCCGGTCAAGGTGCTGCTGCTCGACAACGCGTCGCTCGGCATGGTGCGCCAGCAGCAGGACCTGTTCTGGGGCGGCCGGCGCAAGGCGGTCCAGCTCGGCGCCAGCCCGGACTGGGAGCTGCTGGCGCAGGCGTTCGGCGTCGCCGCGCGCTCGATCGGCGATCCGGACGAGGTCGAGGACGCGCTCGCCGAGACGCTCGCCGAGGAAGGCCCGGCGCTCCTGCACGTGCGGATCGCCCCGGAGGCGAACTGCCTGCCGATGTTCCGGCCGGGCGGCGCCGCGCGCGAGATGATCGGGTAACAGCGCCGTGACAGGCGGCGGCGATCCGCTTGGCAGGATCGCCGCCGTCCATGCGCTCTCGATACCTCCTCGCCGCCGCGGCGGCGCTGGCCCTGCACGCCTCCCCGGCCCGTGCCGACACCGCCGACCTCGTCGATCCGCTGATCGGCACGGGCAACGGCGGCAACGTCTTCCCCGGTGCCGACACGCCGTTCGGGATGGTCCAGTTCAGCCCCGACGAGACGAGCGGCAACCAGACCGCGAACGTCAACTCCGGCGGCTACAACGACAGCTCGACCAACAAGATCCGCGGTTTCGGGCTCGCGCACGTCTCGGGCGCCGGCTGCGGCGGTCTGGCCGGCGACGTGCCGTTCTATCCCCACGTCGGCGACGTCACCGCCTCGCCGGCCGCCGACGTGCGCGACGCCACCTACAGCTCCGGCTTCTCGCACGCCAACGAGAGCGCCAAGGCGGGCTCGTACACGGTGACGATGAACAACGGCGTCAAGGCCGAGCTGTCGGCGACGACGCGCACCGCGGCGGGCCGCTTCACCTACCCGGCGACCGGCCCGCGGTCGATGCTGGTGCGCACGTCCGCCGGCCTGGTCGGCTCCAGCGACGCGGATGTGACCGTCGATCCGGCGACGCGCACGATCCGCGGGTCGGTCACCTCGGGCAACTTCTGCGGTAACAAGAACCTCGACGGCAACCCGGACCGCACGAGCTACTACACGCTCTACTTCGTCGCCAAGTTCGACCAGGACTTCGCGGCCTACGGCACCTGGAAGGACGGCGCGGTCACGGCCGGCTCGACCAGCGCGAGCGGCGGCACGAGCTACGCGGGCGGCACCTCCGGCGGGATCACTTCGCCGGGCGGCCTGCCGACGCCGGGCAAGGGCTCGGGCGCGTACGTGCAGTTCGGCGCCCAGCAGGTCGGCGTGCGCGTCGGCGTCTCCTACGTGGACGCGGCGGGTGCGGAGGCGAATCTGCAGGCCGAGCAGCCGGCGGGCACGAGCTTCGACAGCGTCGCCCAGGCCGCGCACGACGCCTGGAACGCGAAGCTGAACGCGATCGAGGTGCAGGGGGGCACCGCGGCGCAGCAGAAGACGTTCTACACCGCGCTCTACCACTCGCTGCTGCACATGAACGTCTACAGCGACGTCGACGGCCGCTACCGCGGGATGGACCAGCAGACGCACACTGTGGCCGCCGGCCAGCACGCGCAGTACGCGACGTTCTCGGGCTGGGACATCTACCGCTCGCAGGTCCAGCTCGTCTCGCTGCTCGACCCGAGCGCGGCGAGCGACATGGCGCAGTCGCTGCTCAACCAGTCCACCCAGGACGTCGACGGCCGCTGGGACCGCTGGACGCACAACTCGGGCGCCGTCTCGGTCATGTCCGGCGATCCGTCGCCGGCGTTCGTCGACACCGTGGCCGCGTTCGGCGGCACCAACTGGGATCGCGCCGCCGCGCTGCAGTCGCTCGTCAAGGCCGCGACCGTTCCCACCGCTGCCGACCTCAGCCACATCGGCTGGATGAACACGGCCAAGGGCCAGCGGCCGTCACTGGACCAGTTCCTGCTCAAGCACTACTTCCCCGAGCCGTCGAATGCCTGGAGCGGGGCGAGCGAGACGCTCGAGGACGCGTCGGCAGACTTCGCGATCGCCGACCTCGCCGCGCGGCTGGGCGAGTCCGCCACGCGCGCGCAGTTCATGGAGCGCGCCCAGTACTGGCAGAACATCTTCCACCTCACCGGCGCCGGCTTCATGCAGAATCGCGCGGCCGACGGCACGTGGCCGGGGTTCGATCCGGCCGGCGGCCCGGACTTCGCCGAGGGCAGCCCGACCCAGTATGTGTGGAACATCCCGTTCAACATCGCGGGGCTCTTCAGCGCGATGGGCGGCCCGGATGCGGCGGCTTCCCGGCTCGACGCGTACTTCCACAACGGCTCGGCGTGGGCGTTCACCGGCGACGGTGGCCTGCATCCGGAGCTCAACAACGAGCCCTCGCTGTGGGCGCCGTGGCTGTTCGTGTGGGCCGGCAAGCCGGCCAAGACGCAGGAGGTCGTGCGCCAGATCCTCGACACGCTCTGGACCACGACCACGCGCGGCATCCCGGGCAACGACGACCTCGGCACGATGTCGTCCTGGTACGCGTTCGCCGCGATGGGCATGTACCCGGCGATCCCGGGACGGGCGGAGATGGTGCTCTCCACGCCGCTGTTCTCGAAGGTCGTCATCCACCGCGCGAGCGGACAGACGCTGACGGTCAATGCCCCAGGTTCCGGGCGCTACGTCGCGGGCGTGAAGTACGACGGCGGCGATTGGCCGAAGGCGTGGGTGCCGGAGTCCTTCGCGGCCGGCGACCACACGCTCGACTACACGCTCAGCGACACGGCGACGACCTGGGGCGACGGCGCCGTCCCGCCGTCGTTCCGCGAGGGCGAGCAGCCCGCGATCGCCTCGCTGTCGGCGCAGAGCTTCCAGCTCGATCCCGGCGCCTCGACGACCGCGACGCTGACGATCCAGAACACGACCGACGCGCCGCTCACCACGTCGCTGCACCCCGTGGCCGGCCACGTCACGGTCGGCGGCGGCCCGTTCACCGTGCCCGCCCACGGGCGCACCACCGCCGACGTCACCATCAGCGCGGCCGCCGACACGCCGCTCGGGACGTCCGAGCTGGTCGACTTCGGGCTCACCGGCGCGCCGAAGGTCGTCGCCAAGGTCGCGGTCGACGTGCCGAGGCCGCTGAGCGCGCTGCGCAACAGCGTCGGGATCGTCGACGAGACCCACGCGGCGGGCCGCGCGTTCGACTCGACCGGCCACTCGTACTCACGCCAGGCGCTCGCCGCGGCCGGGATCGTGGGCGCAGGCACCGTGTCGATCGGCGGCTTCGAGTACACGTGGCCCGACGTCCCGCCCGGCGCGGACGACAACTACCTCGCCGACGGGACGCGGATCGCGCTGGGTGACGCCGCGGGCGCGGTCCGGATCGGCCTGCTGGGCTCCGCGGCGAACGGGCCGTCGAAGACGACCGCGACGGTGACCTACAGCGACGGCGCGAGCTCGCAGAGCCCCGTGCAGTTCAGCGACTGGACGCTCGGGGGCGGCGGCGGGCAGCCGTCGGCGGGCGACCGGCGTGTGGCCGGCGGCGATCGCCGCACGACGACGACCGGCGCCGAGAACGTCAAGACGTTCCTGTACTCCGCCGCGATCGGAGTCGAGCCCGGCAAGGTGCCGGTGTCCTTGAGCCTGCCGGCCGCGAGCGCGGGCTTCATCCATGTGTTCGTGCTCGCCCTGGACAAGCGCGGCGCCCTGCCGTTGGCGTCGCTGTTCGACCAGTTCGGGATCGCGCGCGACGCGTTCCACGCCGAGGCCTCGCTGGACTGGACGGGCCATGCGCTGTCGAAGGAGGCGCTGGCCGCCGTCGGCGTCGTCCCGGGCGGATCCGTGCACGTGGACGGGCTCGACTACCGCTGGCCGGACGTGCCCGAGCCGGGCAACGAGAACCTCGAGGTCGCCGGCCAGCGGATCGCGCTGCCCGAGTACGCCGGCACGACCAGGATCGGGCTGCTCGCGACGGCGATCAAGGGCCCGGCGGACACCGTGGCGACCGTGATGTACACCGACGGTACGCGCGCGGACACGCCGCTGATGGTGAGCGACTGGACGCCGGGCGGCCTGCAGGCGGGCAACGTGCTCGCGTTCGAGACGACGCACCGTGCGACGACGGCGGGCACCGACACGACGCACGCCGCCGTTTACTCGGTGTCGGTTCCGGTCCTCGCCGGCAAGCGGCCGCTGTGGATCCGGCTGTCCTCGCCGACGAGCGGCAACGCCGCGATCCACCTGTTCGCGATCGCGCTCGACGGCAAGCCGGTGATCTCGGTGTCGGCGCCGGGCGACGTGGGCGGAGTGGTGCCGGCCACGCTCTCGCTCTCGCTCGGCGCGCCGGCGTCGTTCGGCGGGTTTGTGCCGGGCGTCGACCGCGAGTACACGGCGGCGACGACGGCGAACGTGGTCGGCACGGCCGGCGACGCGGCGCTGACGGTCTCGGATCCGGGGCGGCTCGCGAACGGCGCCTATGTCCTGGCGGAGCCGCTGCGCGTCGACCTGGCGCCCGCCGCGTGGACGGCGCCGGTCTCGAACGCGGCCGTCGCCATCACGTTCCGGCAGCACATCGGCGCGACCGACGCGCTGCGCACCGGGAGCTATGCGAGGACGTTGACGTTCACGCTGTCGACGACCACGCCGTAGGCGAAAGGGGGATGTCCGCGTGCGGACACGCTCCGCACGCGGCATGCCCAACCGAAGAGGATCGCCGGTGTGGCCGCCCCTCAGGAACCGGCCGACCGGCGTTCGGCTCTCGACGTGGCCACGGCGCTGGCCGGTCTCACGGGCTATGTGTACGCGCTCGGCGGGATCGTGGTCTGGGTGCGCCTCACGGCGGCCCACCTGCCGGCCGACCTGACGACGACGCTGGTCGACCCGCGCCTGCTGCTCGCCGTCGGGGTGCGCACGCTCGCGTTCGCTGCGGTTGTCGTGGCGGTCATCGTCGTGCTCGCCTACTGGGCCGGCGGATGGCGCTGGGACGACCACCGTGAGAAATGGCACGAGACGCTCGGCAAGCCCAACCAGCCGACGGAGATCGGCGAGCGCGGCGTCCGTGCGATCGCCGGGCTGAACATCCTTGCCCTCAGCGTCGTGCTCGGGCTCGGCATCGCGTCGGTGGTGGGCTCCACGCTGCCTTCCCAGGTGGCGATCGCCGTGTTCCTGCTCGCGTGGCTGGTGGGCGGCGTGCTGCTCGCGCGCTTCGGCGCCCGGGCGCTGACCGGCAAGGTCAACTGGCTGATCGCGATTGTGGTCGCCCTCGGCGCGTTGTTCTGCGAGTTCCCGATCGCAGTGCTGATGGTCACGCTCGTCGCGATCGCCCTGCTCGGCCGCGCGATCTCCAGGGTCAAGCAGCCTCGATCGCTCGCGCAGGCCGTGCGCTCGCCGTTGCCGTGGGCGTTCGGCGCCGTGTACGCGATCGTGGCCTTCGCGTTCGTCGCCACGCCGCCGGTGACCTACCCGCGCGCCGTCGTCCAGACCGACGCGGGCGACAAGGTCGGCGGCTATCTGGCGCGCAGCGGCGACGGCATCTACCTCGCCACGTGCGAGCCTGAGCCGGACGGACGCTCCAAGACCGAGCGGCTGGTGCTCGTCCGCCAGGACACCGTGCGCTCGGTGACGCTGGGCGGCGTGCCGTACCGGTTCGATTCCGGCGATCGCCCCGCGCTGCTGACCGTGCTGCTGCGGCCGTTCGGCATCGAGCTCAATCCCCGGATCGTGCTGCGCGTCAACCTCCGCCCGGCCGAGCCGGTCTGCGACGCCGTGGAGCGGGAGGGCGGCGGACCGGACCAGGGCTTCGGGCCGGGCGTCTTCGTCGATCCGCACCCGGAGCGCCCGCGGCCGCCGGAGGCCGGCGACGAGGCGACCGTCGCGCAGACTACGCCCGACGCGCTCGCCCGGCTCGCGCTGAAGTACCAGCCGACGGTGCTGACCAGTGTCGCCGACCGCTTCTGGCCGGTGACGGTCAGCTCCGTGCTGGCCGAGCGCGGGAAGGACGGCGCGCGCACCTGCCTCGTCGTCGACGACCGCTGCCGCAAGCAACCGCCCGCGCTGAGCGATCTCACGCCGACGGGGAGCGACACGGACGCGCTCGACTACCCGGCCTCGCTCGCGAACGACCCCACCCAGCAGTTCCTCTCCTACACGCGCGGGCTGGGCTTCGACGACGACGACGCGAGCACGTGGTTGAGCAACCCGGCGAAGCTCAATCCCTGGGCGACCGGCGCGGTCTACTTCTACTACGGCGGAAAGGTCTCGGCCAACAAGCGCTACGGCCCGCTCGCGGACGGGCTGCTCGGCCTCCAGTACTGGTTCTTCTACCCGTACAACTACTACCCGACGGTGATCCAGCAGCAGCTGATGCTCGCCTCTCCGCTGGGCGCCATCCGCTACAGCAGCGACCTGCACGAGGGCGATTGGGAGCACGTCACCGTGCTGCTCGATCCCACGACGCTCAAGCCGAAGTACCTCTACCAGGCGCGCCACGACACCGAGGGCGCGCTCACCGCGTGGGCCAACTCGGCGCTGGCGTTCGACGGCGAGCACCCGATCGTCCAGGCGGCGCTCGGCGGCCACCCGACCTACGACAACCGCTGCGTCGGGCGGCCGCGAAAGCTGCTCAAGAGCCAGACCAGCGACTGGGTGGTGTGCGCGGGCGGCCGCTACGCGTTCCGCGCGACCACGACGCCGCTGGTCGACCTCGCACGCGCGAGCTGGTCGTGCTGGCCCGGGCACTTCGGCGAGGCGACGCCCGAGCAGCGGCGGCTCGCCGCGCTGCCGGAGTCCGACCCGCGCCGCTGGCAGGCGAAGGTCATCCGCGTCGCGGGCCCGCAGTCGCCCCTGATGCAGGCCGAGAACGCCGGCGCCTGCGCGCGCGGGCCGCTGGCCGCCGAGAAGGAGACGCCGATCGGCTAGCCGCGGGCGACCCGGACGGCGTCGGCCGCCGCCTCCACCTCGTCATCCGCCAGCGTGCGGGGGTCGAGCAGGAGGCGGCCGTCCTCGAGCCGGCCGAGCAGCGGCGGGTCGCCGCGGCGCAACGGCTCGGCGAGCGCCTCGGGCAGCGCGATCGCCGGGCCCGGCAGCTCGAGCAGCGGAAGCGCGCCGCCGCCGACCTTCGCGACCGACCGCACAAGCTCGGCGCCCGGGATGAGCGCGGCGAGCCGGCTCGCCCGCTCCTCGAGCCCGTCGCCGCGCAGCATCGCCAGCACCGGCACGTCGCTCGTGTCGCGGTGCGCGCGCAGCGTGGCCTCCAGCGCGGCGAGCGAGAGCTTGTCGATCCGCAGCGCGCGGGCGAGCGGGTGGCGCCTGGCGGCCTCGACCGCCGCCCGGGTCCCCACCAGCAGGCCCGCCTGCGGGCCGCCGAGCAGCTTGTCGCCGCTGAAGCACACGAGCGCGGCGCCGGCGGCGATCGAGCGGCGGACGTCCGGCTCGTCGTGCAGCGGGGCGAGCGCGCCGGAGCCGACGTCGTCGATCACCGGGGGGCCGAGCTCGCACAGCGCCTCGATCGCCACCTCCTCGACGAACCCGAGCTGGCGGAAGTTCGACTGGTGCACGCGCAGGATCGCGCCGGTCTCCGGCGTGAGCGCGCGCTCGTAGTCGTCGATCCGGGTGCGGTTCGTGGTGCCGACCTCGATCAGCCGCGCGCCCGCCTGCGCGATCACGTCGGGCACGCGAAAGCCGCCGCCGATCTCCACGAGCTGGCCGCGCGAGACGATCACCTCGCGGCCGGGGCCGGCGAGCGCGGCCGCAGCGAGCAGCGCGGCGCCGGCGCCGTTGTTGACGGCAAGACCCGCCTCGGCGCCGGTCAGCTCCTTCAGGAGCGCCTCTACGTGCGCATGGCGCGAGCCGCGCAAGCCGGTCTCCAGATCGAGCTCCAGGTTCGAATAGCCGTGCGCGGCGCGCGCGACCGCCTCGCGCGCGGCGGCCGACAGCGGCGCGCGCCCGAGATTCGTATGCACGATCACGCCGGTCGCGTTGAGCACGCGCCGCAGCGACGGCACGGTCGCCGCCCGCGCCCACTCGCGCGCGCGCTCGCCGAGGTCGACGTCGTCGCTTGCCCCGCCCCTCAGCTCGGTCCGCCGCTGCGCGAGCACGGCACGCGCCGCGGCGAGCGCGAGCGCGCGCGGGGCGTCGATCTGCGCGGCCAGCGCGTCGACCGGCGGCAGCTCGCGCAGCGTGCCCATCAGCGCACGCGGACCCGCACGGCCCTCGAGTAGCCGAGCGCATACGGATACGAGGACTCAGGCCGGACGCGGACACGCATCGGGTAGGTCCTGCGCGGGGCCGTGCGGTGGAAGCGGTAGTGCGTCGAGAAGCTGCCCGAGCGCTTCGTGCGGACGGACGCGAACGTGTGCCAGCGGCCCTGCTCGCGCGCCTGCAGGTCGATCAGCTTCCCGCGCGAGGGGATCCGGCCGCCGGGCAGCCGCCCGCTCAGCCGCACGCGCGCGCCAGGCCGCAGGCTGCTCGGCGACGCGTGCAGCGTCGCCCGCGCCGGCACGCGGACGTTGAGCGGGCGCGAGCACGCGAACGTCGTGTCGGTCGCGTTCACGCGCCAGCCGGCGCGGACGCGGCGCGACGGGCCCGGCGGCACGGCGAGCGAGAAGCTCCCGTCGGCCGCGGTCGCCGCGCTCCCGAGCAGCGTCGAGGGCGCGCCGGCGATCCGCTCGCGCGCGAGCAGATCGACCACCACGCCGGCTCCGGCGCCGGCGAGCCGGCCCACGATCGTCGCCCGCCCCGACCGCCGCGTCACCGCACTGCGCTTGGTGCCCTTCAACGACGCGGACACCGGCGTCGTCTTCGCGGTCAGGCCGGGCGTGCACTCCGCCGCCGTGTTCGCGGTCCGCACCTGCACCGGCCCGTACACGGCCGCGTTGGTCTCCGTCGCGTCGGTCACGACGAGCGCGATCGCGTGCACGCCGTCGGGCAGCGTCGCCGTGTTCAGCGAGATCGAGCCCGACGCGTTCGCCCGGCACGGCACCACGACCACGAACGGCTTCGCGCAGCGCCCGCCGTTGGCGTCGACCACCGCGGACGCGACCGGCACGCCGTCCACGTCGATCCGCGCTGCATACACGCCCGAGCCCTGATCGGCCGCGGAGAACGACTCCGTGCGGACCCCGGCCACCGGCTGGGAGGGAACCATCAGGTCCCCGGACGGCGTGCCGACGATCACCGGGTCAGACAGATCCCGGAGGTCGACCTGGAAGCGCGGGACGGCGATGCTCGACGCGTTGCCGCCGGGACAGTCGCCCGGGTTGCAGTCGACGTGCAGCACAATCCCAGTGCTGTCGAGCCCCGCCTGCACGACGTCCGGCGGGTTGCCCGTGTGCCCGTCGCCGAGCGCGCCGCACACGGCTCCCATCGTCCAGCAGATCTCGACCCGATCCTGCTCGCGGACATCAGGTGAGTTGAAGAGGGAGTAGTTCCACGGCGGAGCGAGCCTCACCGTCCGCCATAGGCGGTAAGCCGCCACATGCGTGCTGGCCGGCGGCGTGAAGACGAGTTCGAACCCTTCCAGCGCGTGACTCGTCGTGTTCGGCGCGCTCGCGGTCAGACCTGGCCGCGGGCAGGCGTTCTGATACGAGCCCGCGTTCTTGACGCTCCACCCCTTTGCGGGCCCGCCCACCGCGCACGTCTCGACCGTGTACACGTCATCCCCTCGCGCGGGTGCGGCCGCCAACAGCGCCGTCAGTCCGGCCACCATCACCACAAGACGGCGCATCGGGCAAGGCTAGACGGTGTCGGTTCACGGCCGCTACGCCCCGACTACTCTCCGTTCATGGCCATCGAGGACAGGGACACGGCCTCCGACCTCTCCGTTGCGCCGGTGGTCGGACCCGGTGACCCGCGGCGCTTCACGGATTCGGGCATCGAGGTCAAGACGCTGTACACCAGCGAGGACCTGCCGGACGAGTTGGACCTGGGCCGGCCGGGCGAGTTCCCGTACACGCGCGGCGTCCATGCGGAGATGTACCGCAAGCGCACGTGGACGATGCGCCAGTACGCGGGCTATGCCTCGGCGAAGGAGTCCAACGAGCGCTACAAGTACCTGCTCGCCAACGGCTCGACGGGGCTGAGCATGGCCTTCGACCTGCCGACCCAGCTCGGGCTGGACTCCGACGACCCGCGCTGCCTCGGCGAGGTCGGGCGCACCGGCGTGGCGATCGACACGCTCGACGACATGCGCACCGCGTTCGACGGGATCCCGCTCAACGAGGTCAGCACCTCGATGACGATCAACGCGCCCGCGAGCGTGCTTCTGCTGCTCTACGAGTTGGTCGCCGAGGAGCAGGGCGTCGACTCCGCCGACCTGCGCGGGACGGTCCAGAACGACATCCTCAAGGAGTACATCGCGCGCGGGAACTTCATCTTCCCGCCGAAGCCCTCGATGCGGCTGACCACCGACCTGTTCGCCTACTGCAAGCAGCACATCCCCAAGTGGAACACGGTCAGCATCTCCGGCTACCACTTCCGGGAGAAGGGCTGCAGCGCCGTCCAGGAGGTCGCGTTCACGCTCGCCTCCGGCATGGCCTACGTGCAGGCGGCGCTGGACGCCGGCCTGAAGGTCGACGACTTCGCGCCCCGCCTGGCCTTCTTCTTCAACGGCCACAACAACGTCTTCCAGGAGGTCGCGAAGTTCCGCGCCGCCCGCAACATGTGGGCGCACGCGATGAAGGAGCGCTTCCACGCGACCGACCCGCGCTCGCTCATGCTCCGCTTCCACACGCAGACCGCCGGCGTCACGCTGACCGCCCAGCAGCCGCTCAACAACGTCGTGCGGGTCGCGCTGCAGGGCTTCGCGGCGGTCTGCGGCGGCACCCAGAGCCTCCACACGAACGGCTTCGACGAGGCGCTCGCGCTCCCGTCCGAGCGCGCCGCCAAGCTCGCACTGCGGACCCAGCAGGTGATCGCGCACGAGTCCGGCGCGACCGACACCGTCGACCCGTTCGCCGGCTCCTACTACGTCGAGGCGCTCACGGCGGAGATCGAGAAGCGCGCCTGGGCGCTGATCGAGAAGGTCGACGACCAGGGCGGCTCGGTCAACGCGATCGCGTTCATCAAGAACGAGATCGAGGAGTCCGCCTTCGGCTACCACGAGCGCTACCGGACCAAGCAGGACATCGTCGTCGGCGTCAACCAGAACGTCGAGGACAGCGCCGAGGTCGAGGAGATCCTCTCCGTCGACCCCGAGTCCGAGCGCGCGCAGGTCGAGCGCCTGAAGGCGTTCAAGGCCGGCCGCGACCAGCAGCTCACCGAACGGCGCCTGGCCGAGTTGCAGACGGCGGCGCGCGGCGAGGAGAACCTGCTGCCGTTCATCCGCGCGGCGCTGAAGGAGTCCGCGTCGGTCGGCGAGGTGTGCGGTGCCCTGCGCGAAGTGTTCGGCGAGTACCAGCCCGAGATGTAACTGCGACATGCGGCGGCGCCGCGCCCTAATTTCCGGGGTGTGAAAGGACTCGCCGCCGCCGTACTCGCCTTCTTCGCCCTCGCCGCTCCCGCGCACGCGGACTTCACCGTCACGCCGGCCTCGCCCCAGGCGGGGAGCCACGGCGACGTCACGATCCACGCCGGCTTCGCGCAATCGCCGTCGAGCGTCGCGCTGCACCTGCCGCCCGGCCTGGTCGGCAACCCGAACGCCGTGCCCAGGTGCACGACGTGGGAGAGCACCGGCAGCTGCCCGGGGACGAGCGCGGTCGGCACGGCGACGGCGACGGTCCTGGACCCGCTGCTCGGGCTGATCCCGATCCCCGCGTCGGGCACGGTCTACAACCTCGCTCCGAAGCCCGGCGAGCCGGCCGCGCTCGGGGTCGTGCTCGGCCCGCTCGGCTACCCGCTCGTGCGCAACCGGGCGACGATCGCGCTGCGGCCCGACGGCGGCCTGGACTCGACGATCGCCCAGCTGGAGACGAACAACCTCGATCTCTCCGAGCTCGAGCTCGTGCTCAACGGCACGTTCATGACGTTCCCGACCTCGTGCAAGGCAGCCGTGACGTCGATCCAGGCGCCGCCCAACGCCCCCGAGTCCGCCACCTTCACGCCGACGGGCTGCGCGAGCGTGCCGTTCCGCCCGACCGTCGACGCGCACGTCGACAGCACGCAGCGGGCGGTGCCGAGCGGCGCCATCATCACGCTCGGCCTGCACGACGGCGACTCGCATCTCAACCGCGCGGAGATCGCGCTGCCGGTCGGCACCACGCTGTCGCCGGGCGTCGCGAACGGGCTGCAGGCCTGCACGGCGTCGGACTTCGGCGGGCCCGGCTGCCCGGCCGCGTCGCAGATCGGGACGGTCAGCTTCGCGACGCCGCTGCTGGGGACGCTCGGCGGCAAGGTCTACTTCGGCGACGGGTTCCGGCTCTACATCGTCGTCGCGGGCCAGGGCGTGGTGGTGAAGCTGGCCGGCGACGTTCGGCTGGACCCCGCGACCGGCCAGATCACGACGATCTTCGACGACCTCCCGCAGGTCCCGTTCACGGCGTTCTCGCTCAGCTTCCAGGGCGGTTCGCACGCCGTACTCGCCAACCCGCCGACGTGCGGCGCCAAGACGGTCACCGCCGTGCTCACGCCGTGGAGCGGAAACCCCGCCAAGACGGTGACCGGCGACTTCGTGATCGACCAGGGCTGCGCGGCGGCCTCGTTCGCGCCCGCGCTGCGCGTGTCCGCGGGCTCGACGGCGGCCGGGCGGCCGGCCGGGGCGGTCACGCTCGACGTCTCGCGCCCGGACGGCTCAGAGGACATCGCGCGCGTCACCACCGAGCTCCCGCCGGGGCTCGCCGGCAGCCTGAAGGGCGTGCCGGTCTGCTCCGACGCCGCCGCGAACGCCGGCGTCTGCCCGGCGAACACGCGCGTCGGCTCGGTCAGCGCCACGGCCGGCAGCGGCGACGCGCCGGTCGCGCTCAACGGGACCGTGTCGCTCACCGGTCCGACGGACGGCGGCCTCGCCGGGCTGGCGATCGCGATCCCCGGCAAGGTCGGCCCGGTCGACCTCGGCACGGTCGTGGTGCGCGCGAGCATCTCGCTGCGGGCGGACGGCGGGCTGACCGTGCGCACGAGCCCGCTGCCGCGGCTGGTCGGCGGCGTGCCGGTCTCGATCCGCCAGCTCGCGCTGACGCTCGACCGCCCCGGCTTCATCCTCAACGCCTCCAGCTGCGCGCCCCAGCAGGTGCGGGCGATCCTCGACGGCGCCGACGGCTCCTCGGCGACGGTCACCGCGCCCTACCAGGCGACCGACTGCGCCGGGCTGAAGTTCTCGCCGCGGCTGGAGGCGACGGCCGGCGCGCGCGGGAAGACCGGCAAGGGCGCCGCCGCGCCGCTGCGCGCGGTGATCACCGTGCCCGCCGGGCAGTCCTCGACCGCGGTCGCCACCGTCACCCTGCCGAAGGCGATCGTGACCGACATCACGCGCCTGGGCAGGGCGTGCAAGCCGGAGGCGTTCGCGGCCGGCGCGTGCCCGGCGAGCTCGCACATCGGCTCCGCCGTGGCCACGACGCCGTTGCTGCCGGTGCCGCTCACCAGCCCGGTCACGCTCGCGCTGCCGCCGGGGAGCGGGCTGCCGAGCCTCGCGCTCACCCTCACCGGACCGGTGTCGCTGCCGCTGCTCGGCGCGATCGGATTGGACGGCGGCGTGATCCGCAACTCATTCAGCGGCATCCCGGACGTCCCGCTCGAGCGCTTCGAGCTGACGTTCGACTCGACGTCGCCGCTGCTGCTCTCGCGCGACGTCTGCCACGGCCCCCGCCAGAAGGTGACCGGCGCGTTCACCGGCCACAACGGCGCGGTGGCGAAGGTCAGCGCGCCGCTGAAGATCGCCGGCTGCCCGCCGGTCGTCGCGCTCAAGCGGCGCGGAAGCCGGGTCACCCTGCGCGTCAGGCCGGGTCGCGACGCGCCGAAGATCAAGCGCGCGACGTTCAACGGGCGCCGCGTGAAGACGCTGCGCACGCGGGCGCACCGGTTCCGCGTGGTCGTGCGCGACGCGAGCGGCGCGTCGTGGACGTTCAAGCTGCGCCGTTAGAGTCCTCCGCTGAATGCGCCAGAAAGCACCGGAGACGTTCGCCGAGCGGCTCGCGCAGCTTGAGGAGCTGCGCGCCGCCGTGGTCCATCACGCGTCAGAGAACGCGGTCGAGAAGCAGCACGCCAAGGGCAAGTACACGGCCCGCGAGCGGATCGAGAAGCTGCTGGATCCCGGCTCCTTCCAGGAGCTCGACACCTACGTCCGTCACCGGACGCCCGAGTTCGACATGCAGAAGAACCGGCCGTGGGGCGACGCGGTGGTCACGGGCCACGGGACGATCGACGGGCGGCGCGTATGCGTCTTCTCGCAGGACTTCACGGTGTTCGGCGGCTCGCTCGGCGAGGTGATGGCCGAGAAGATGTGCAAGATCATGGACCTGGCGGCCAAGATCGGCTGCCCGGTCATCGGGATCAACGACTCCGGCGGCGCGCGCATCCAGGAGGGCGTCGTGTCGCTCGGCGCGTACGGCGACGTGTTCCTGCGCAACGTGCGCTCGTCCGGCGTGATCCCGCAGATCTCGCTGATCATGGGCCCGTGCGCGGGTGGCGCCGTCTACTCGCCCGCGATCACGGACTTCGTGTTCATGGTCAAGGAGACCTCGCACATGTTCATCACGGGGCCCGACGTGATCAGGACGGTCACCGGCGAGGAGGTCGAGTTCGAGGCGCTCGGCGGCGCGATGAGCCATTCGACCAAGTCCGGCGTCGCCCACTTCGCGGCCGACGACGAGGACCAGTGCCTCGAGGATGCGCGCTACCTGCTCTCGTTCCTGCCCTCCAACAACCTCGAGACAGCGCCGCGCGTCGCCCCGTCCGACGACCCGGCGCGGATGGACGCCGAGCTGGACGCGATCGTCCCCGACAGCGCGAACAAGCCCTACGACATCCGCGACGTGGTCCGCTACGTCGTCGACGACGGCGAGTTCCTCGAGGTCCACGAGCACTACGCGCGCAACATCGTCTGCGGCTTCTCGCGGCTGAACGGCTACGCGATCGGCGTGGTCGGCAACCAGCCGAACGCGATGGCCGGCGTGCTCGACATCGACGCGTCGGCGAAGGCCGCGCGCTTCGTGCGCTTCTGCGACGCGTTCAACATCCCGCTGCTGACGTTCGTCGACGTCCCCGGCTTCCTGCCCGGCACCTCGCAGGAGTGGGGCGGGATCATCCGCCACGGCGCGAAGCTGCTCTACGCCTACGCCGAGGCGACGGTCCCGAAGATCACCGTGATCACGCGCAAGGCCTACGGCGGCGCGTATGACGTCATGGCGTCCAAGCACCTGATGGCGGACTTCAACTTCGCCTGGCCGACCGCCGAGATCGCGGTCATGGGGCCCGAGGGCGCGGTCAACATCATCCACCGCCGCGACATCGCCGCGTCGCCGACGCCCGACGAGCGCCGTGCGAAGCTGATCGACGACTACAAGGCGACGTTCGCGAATCCCTACACGGCCGCCGAGCGCGGCTACGTCGATGACGTGATCGTGCCGCACGAGACGCGCCCGAAGGTCATCACGGCGCTGGAGACGCTGCTGACCAAGCGCGAGCCGGGCCCGAAGCGCAAGCACGGCAACATCCCGCTGTAGAGCGGGATGTTGCCGGCGAGATCTCCCGTGACTTAGGCGACGGGCGCCGGGGCGAGGAACCCGCTGAGCGCCTCGAGCAGCAGCTCGGGCGCCTCCTCGGCGACCCAGTGGCCGGCGCCGGGGATCACGACGCCCTGCACGTCCGCGGCGAGCGCGTGCATCGCGTGCTCGACGTGGTCGCCGTAGCTGCGCTCTCCGCCGATCGCCAGCACCGGCATGCTCAGCGGCGTCTTCGCACGCTCGTCGTTCTGCGCGAGCGTCGCGCCGAAGGCCTGGTACCAGCCGAGGCTGCCGTGCAGCGACTCGGGGTCGGAGAGCATGCCGACGTAGTAGGCGATCGCCTCAGCGGGCACGTTGCCGCCCTGGACGGCGAACTCGTAGCCGAAGTAGACGTCCTCGCGGCCGGCGATGAGCTGCTCGGGCAGGTTCCCGACGCGGTTGAACGGGATGTGCCAGAGCTTGTTGTTGAGCGGATCGGGCAGGAAGGCCGGAGGCGACGCGGCCGAGGTCGGCGGCCCGGGGATCTCGGCCAGCGCGACGCGCTCGACCCGGTCCGGGTAGTCCGCGGCCAGCGCGTAGCCGATCGCGAAGCCGGTGTCATGGCCGATGAGGGAGAAGCGCTCGTGGCCGAGCGCGTCCATCAGCTTGGCCAGATCGGTGGCGAGCGTAGCGGTGTCGTAGCCGGTCGCGGGCTTGTCGGAGAGGCCGATGCCGCGCTGATCGACCGCGATGACCTGGAAGTCCCGCGCCAGCGCCGGCATGACCAGGCGCCAGGCGTACCAGGTCTCGGGCCAGCCATGGACGAGGAGCAGCGGCGGGCCGTCGCCGCCGATGACGGCGTGCAGGCGGACGTCGCCGGTGTCGACGTAGCGGCTCGTGAAGGTGTCGGCGAAGCCGGCGGGGAGGTTCGGGGCGCCGGAGACGGAGCCGGGGCCGACGGGAAGAGCGGTGGAAGCGGAATTCATGACGACTCCTTCGGACTGCGGTGGTTGCCTTGACAGCGCCAAGACTGCTCCTGTCGCACACGGGTATCGCCCGTGTGGCACGCGGGTCCGGTCCCTGGTCTGGGAGGCTTCGCCCCGTGAGGCTGCTCGGAAGAGTCGATGAGTGCGCCCTGCTGGACGAACTGCTCGACGACGTCCGCCGGGGCGAGAGCCGGTCGCTGGTCCTGCGCGGCGAGGCGGGGATCGGCAAGACGGCGCTGCTGGAGCACCTGGTCGAGTCGGCGGCGGAGCTGACGGTCGCGCGGGCGATGGGCGTCGAGTCCGAGATGGTGCTCGCGTACGCGAGCCTTCAGCAGCTGTGCGCACCGCTGCTCGATCGGCTCGAGCGGCTGCCCGGTCCGCAGCGCGACGCGCTCGAGATCGTCTTCGGCCTCAGCGCGGGGCCTGCGCCGGATCGCTTCCTGGTCGGCCTTGCCGTGCTCAGCCTGATGTCCGAGGCGGCGGAGCGGCGTCCCCTGCTGTGCGTCGTCGACGACGCGCACTGGCTCGACCAGTCCTCAGCGCTGACGCTCGCGTTCGTCTCGCGCCGCCTGCTGGCCGAGCCCGTGGGCGTCGTGTTCGCGGCGCGCGAGCCCGGCGACGAGCTGCAGCACCTGCCGCAGATCGAGTTGAGCGGCCTCGTCGACGCCGACGCCCGCGCGCTGCTGAGCTCGGCGCTGCGGTTCACGCTGGACGCGCCGGTGCGCGACCGGATCGTCGCGGAGACTCGGGGCAATCCGCTTGCGCTGCTCGAGCTGCCGCGCGGGCTGACGCCGGCGCAGCTGGCCGGTGGGTTCGGCGCGCCGGAGACCCTCTCGAACCGGATCGAGAAGAGCTTCGTCCGGCGGCTCGAGACGCTGCCCGAGGACGCCCGGCGCCTGCTCCTGGTCGCCGCGGCCGAGCCGGTCGGCGATCCACTGCTCCTGCAGCGTGCGAGCGAGCACCTCGGGATCGCGCTCTCGGCGGTCGACGCGACGGACGGGCTGCTCGCGATCGAGGAGCGCGTGACGTTCCGCCATCCCCTGGCGCGCTCGGCCGTGTACCGGTCCGCCGGCGGAGCGGAGCGCCGGGCGGTCCACCTGGCGCTGGCGGAGGTGACCGATCGCGAAAGCGATCCCGATCGCCGCGCGTGGCACCTGGCCGGCGCGGCCGCCGGTCCCGACGAGGAGGTGGCGCGCGAGCTGGAGCTCTCGGCCGGCCGGGCGCAGGCGCGCGGCGGCCTCGCGGCCGCGGCCGCGCTCCTGCAGCGTGCGGTGGCGCTGACCGGCGACCCCGCACGGAGGGCCGACCGGGCGCTCGACGCCGCCCAGGCCAGTCTTGGGGCGGGCGCGTTCGACGTCGCGCGCGGGCTGCTGACCGTCGCCGAGACCGGACCGCTCGACGAGCTGGGGCGAGCCCGCGTGGCGCTGCTGCAGGCGGAGGTCGCGTTCGCCCAGCACCGCGGCAGCGACGCGCCGCTGCTGCTGCTCCAGGCCGCCAGGAAGCTCGAGGCGCTGGACGTGCGGCTCGCACGCGACACGTACCTCGAGGCATGGGGCGCGGCGCTGTTCTCCGGCCGGCTGGCGCGCGAGGGCGGCAGCCTGCTCGACGTGTCCCGCGCCGTGGCCGCCGCGCCCGCTCCCGCGGGAGCTCCGCTTGCGAGCGATCTGCTGCTCGACGGTCTCGCGCTGATCTTCACCCACGGGCGCGACGCGGCGTCGCCCGTGCTGCGGCGAGCGGTCGCCGGGTACGCGAGCACCGAGGTCTCGGTTGAGGAGCTGCTCCGGTGGGGTTGGCTGGCGACGCGCGCGGCGAACTACCTGTGGGACCACGACAGCTGTCTCGCGATCGGCGTGCGCACGGTGCAGCTCGCCCGTGAGTCCGGCGCGCTCGAGGCCCTCTCCGTCGCCGACAACGCGTGCGGCCAGGCGGCCGCGTTCGGCGGCGACTTCGCGACGGCCGCGCTGCTGATCGCCGAGCTCGAGGCCGTCAAGGAGGCGACCGGGACCCGCATCGCCACGCACGCCGCGCTCGCGCTCGCGGGAATGCGCGGCCACGAGGCCGATGCCTCCGAGCTGGCGGACCGCGTGATCGCCCGAGCCACCGCCGACGGCCAGGGGGCCGCCGTCCAGTACGCGCGGTGGGCGCGCTCGATCCTCATGAACGGCCTCGGCCGCTACGAGGAGGCGCTCGCGGCCGCCGTCGAGGCGAGCGACGACACGCCGGAGCTCTACATCGCCAACTGGGCGCTGAGCGAGCTGATCGAGGCCGCTGCGAGGACCGGGAACGCCGAGCTCGCCGAGCGTGGCGTCGCGCGGCTCGCCGCGCAGACGGAGGCCGGCGAATCCGATTGGCTGCGCGGGATCTACGCCCGCTCGCGCGCGCTGCTGAGCGAAGGCGAGGCCGCCGAACGCCTGCATCGCGAAGCGGTCGACCGCCTGGGACGCGCGCGGCTGCGGCCCGAGCTCGCGCGCTCGCACCTGCTCTACGGCGAGTGGCTGCGGCGCGAGAACCGCCGCGTCGAGGCGCGGACGGAGCTGCGGGCGGCGCACGACCTGTTCGTCGCGATCGGCATGGAGGGCTTCGCCGGGCGCGCCCGCAGCGAGCTGCAGGCGACGGGCGAGCGCGTCCGCCGGCGGACGGTCGAGACGCGCGACGACCTGACCGCCCAGGAGCGGCAGATCGCACGGCTGGCCCGCGACGGGCTGTCGAACCCGGCGATCGGCGCGCGGCTGTACCTCAGCCCCCGGACCGTGGAGTGGCACCTGCGCAAGGTGTTCACCAAGCTCGGCATCCGCTCCCGCCAGGAGCTCGCCGAAGCGCTGCCGAGCTCCGAGTCCGAGTTGGTCCCGGCGTAGTCACAACTTCCCCGCTCGCGCAAGATGAAGGTTGATGGAGCGCGACGACGAGCTGCTGGCCGCGGCCGCGCGGGGCGACGGCGACGCGTTCGCGGCGTTCTATCGCCGGCACGGCGACCTCGTGCTCGGCTACCTGCGCAAGCGCGTCGCGGACCCTGAGCTGGCGTTCGACCTGGCGGCGGAGACGTTCGCGGCCGCCCTGGTGAGCCTGCGGCGCTACCGGCCCGGACACGGGCCGGCGGCGGGCTGGCTGCTCGGCATCGCGCAGCATAAGCTGCTCGAGAGCCTGCGGCGCGGGCGCGTGGAGGCGAGCGCGCGGCGGCGGCTCCGGCACGAGCCGATTGCGATCGACGACGACGACCTGCTCGCGATCGAGGCGCGCGCGGCCGCGGGCGTGCAGTCGCTCGAGCGGCTGCTTGCCGAGCTTCCCACCGAGCAGCGCGCGGCGATCGCTGCGCGCGTGCCCGACGCGCGCGACTACGCGGAGATCGCCGCCGAGCTGCAGTGCTCGCCGCAGGTGGTCCGCCAGCGCGTGTCGCGCGGCCTGCGGACCCTTCGCGAGCGGATCGGAGAGCGATCGTGAGCGCACTGGACACGCTGGAGCGCCAACTGCGCGACTCGGCCCGGCGGCGGCGCCGGCGGACGCTGCGGCTGATGCCCGCGGTCGTGGCGCTCGTCGCCGCCGCCGCGCTGTTCGCGGTGCTGCTCCCGCGCGGCCCGGAGCCGAGCGACGAGCGGCCCGCGACGCCGCCCGCCCCCACGTGGACGCCGCGAATGAACGCGTCGATCTCGCGCAGCCCAGTCCCGGCTGAGCAGCTCGCGGCGCTCGCGATCCTGCGCCGGGCGCCGGCGCCCGCCGACCGCTCGCCCGCCGTGCGGCAGCTGTTGGGCATCATCGGGCACGAAGGGATGAGCGGCGTGCGTGTCGACGCGGTCCGCATGCTCGCCCAGCGCGGCTCGCGCCTGACGATCCTGGTGCCGATCGTGAGCCTGAGCCGGCCGCCGTGGCGCGATGTCCTGTGCCTCTACACGACCACGCTCGCCCGCGGCAAGCCCGCGGGCGCAGGCGGCACCTGCCGCACGTTCGCCGACCTTCGCCGTCACGGCTACCTCGGCTGGCCGGGACCGCCGTTCGGCCTCGTGCCCGACGGCGTCGCGAGCGTGAAGCTGCGCGTACGCGGCGGCAAGACGATCACCGCGCCGGTCCGCAACAACGTCTACGACCTCACCCACCTCGGCGACGGCGTCTTCGCGATCCAGCCGCCGCTCTGGCTCGACGCGAACGGGCACGAGATCCCGCGGCGCTAGCGCCCTGGGGTCCTCGAGCCCCGCCGCGCCGGCGGGGTCCGCATGCAAGGATCCGCGGCGTCGTGGCCGAGCCCCAAGCGATCCTGGTGCCGTTCACCGAGGCGGCGATCTTCCTGGTCCTGACCGTCGAGCGCGGGCACGAGGACGAGGTGCGCGACGTGCTGGCCGACGCGAGCGGGCTTCGCCGCTCGGTCGGCTTCCGCTTCCCGGAGGCGGAGCTGACGTGCGTGACCGGCATCGGCAGCGCGGCCTGGGACCGGCTGTTCGGCGCGCCGGGCCCGGCGGAGCTGCACCCGTTCCGCGCGCTGTCGGGCCCGGTGCACAGCGCGCCCTCGACGCCGGGCGACCTGCTCTTCCATATCCGCTCGCACCGCCCGGACCTGTGCTTCGAGCTGACCCAGCGGCTGATGGAGCGGCTCGGCGGCCATGTCGGCGTGGTCGACGAGGTGTACGGCTTCCGCTCGTTCGACCAGCGCGACCTGCTCGGCTTCGTCGACGGGACCGAGAACCCGGAGGGCGAGGACGCGGTCGGCGCCGTCGTCGTGGGCGAGGAAGACGCCGCGTTCGCCGGCGGCGCCTACGTGATCGTGCAGAGGTACCTGCACGACCTCCAGGCCTGGGACGCGCTCACGGTCGAGCAGCAGGAGGCCGCGATCGGCCGCCTGAAGCTGTCCGACATCGAGATCCCCGACTCCGACAAGGCGCCGGACGCCCACGTCGCCCTCAACGTGATCGAAGGCCCGGACGGCGAGGAGCTCGAGATCGTCCGTTACAACATGCCGTTCGGCCGCGCGGCCGCGGGCGAGTTCGGCACCTACTTCATCGGCTACGCGCGCACGCCCGCCGTCATCGAGCAGATGCTCGACAACATGTTCATGGGCACGCCGCACGACCGCATCCTCGACTTCTCGACCGCGGTCACCGGCTCTGTGTTCTTCGCCCCCGCCGCCGCGTTCCTCGACGACCCGCCGGAGCCGTCGGCGAAACCCGCCCCGGAGGACGGTTCGCTCGGGATCGGCGGCTTCCGCTAGCCCACGTGCTGAACGGGCGGTAGGAGCAGATCTCGCCCACGCCGACGACGCTGCAGCCACCGCGATGGCGGCGCTGATTGCCGCACAGGTCCCGGCGCGGGTCGGAATACCGAGTCAAGCAGCGCGTGGCTGCACGCCGGCGCGCCGCAAAGGCGTCGAACGCCTGGCCGAAGCCGCGCACGCCCGGCTTGGCCTCGCTCGTGATGGCATCGACGAGGAGCGCTTCGGCAGCGGCGCTGAAGCGGCGCCGTGTGTAGCTTCTGGCTGATGGCGGACACGGCGGTGGAGGTCGAGGCGGACGGGCAGCCGGTACGGGTGACGAGCGCCGACCGCGTGATCTTCCCGCCCGGCATCACGAAGCTGCAGGTGGTCGAGTACTACGTCGCCGTCGGGCCCGGGATCCTGCGCGCGCTGCTCGAGCGCCCGGTGACGCTCGAGCGCTGGCCGAAGGGCGTGCACCCCGGCATGGTGCTGGCCACGCGCGAGCGGCCCAACGACGGCGACGGCTTCTACCAGAAGCGGGTGATGAAGGGCGCGCCAGCGTACGTGCGGACCGTGCGAATCCAGTTCCCGTCGGGCCGCCACGCCGACGAGATCTGCCCGACGCAGCTCGCGGACGTCGCCTGGGCCGCGCAGATGGGCACGATCACGTTCCATCCGTGGCCGGTGCGACGCGCCGACGTCGACCATCCCGACGAGCTGCGCATCGACCTCGACCCGCAGCCGGGGACCGACTTCGACGACGCCGCCAGCCTCGCGGGCACCGCCCGCGAGCTGCTGCACGACCTCGGAATGACCGGGTTCCCCAAGACCTCCGGCGGCCGCGGCGTGCACATCTACGTGCGCATCGAGCCGCGCTGGACGTTCACCGACGTCCGCCACGCGGCGATCGCGTTCGGGCGCGAGCTCGAGCGCAGGCGGCCCGGCGAGGTGACGACGAAGTGGTGGAAAGAGGAGCGCGGCACGCGCGTGTTCGTCGACTACAACCAGAACGCGCGCGACCGCACGATCGCCTCCGCCTACAGCATCCGCTCAAAGCCGGGCGGCCCGGTCTCGGCCCCGCTGGACTGGGATGAGCTACCGGACGTGCAGCCGGAGGACTTCACGGTCGCCACGATGCCGGCCCGCTTCGCGGCGGTGGGCGACAAGCACGAGCGCATCGACGACGCGGCCTACTCGCTCGAGCCGCTGCTCGAGCTCTACGAGCGCCAGGGCGCCGACGACATGCCGTATCCGCCCGACTATCCGAAGATGCCCGGCGAGCCGAAGCGCGTGCAGCCGAGCCGAGATACGGATCGCAAGACCGGGTAGAAGCGGTACCTTCCGTTGTGGAAGGGGTCATGGACACGCGCGAGCAGCTGCGGCGGATCGTCGACGAGGCCGTCATGCTCCAGGGGCTGGCCGAGGACATCCTGCTCGGCGTGCGCGCGCGGCGCTCGCTGGCCGAGCTCGCGCCGCCCGGCGGCGCGCTGGTGAGCCGCTTCGTCGCGCTGCGCGCCGAGATCCCGGAGACCACCGACCCGCGCCTGCGCCCCGTCGTCCGCATGGTCGGCGAGACGCTCGACCACCACGCGATGATGGTCGCGAGCTCGCTGGACCTGCTGGCCGACCTGCGCCCGGAGCGCGTCCGGCAGCTGATCGACACGCTCGACGGCCTAGGCCCGCCGGCGCAGAGGCTCTGCGCGCTCCAGGCCGAGCTCTCGGCCTGACCCCGGGCCGGTGACCGCGCCGAGCACGTCGGCGAGCCGCCGGCGGAAGAGGAAGTGGCCTTCGTCGGGGTCCATCCAGGCGCGGCAGCGCGGCAGGTTCGCGGCCAGCGCGAGCGCGTGGTCGACCGGGACGAGCGCATCGCGCACGCCGTGGAACACGTGCACCTCGGGCTGGACCTCCGCGAGCGCGAAGCCCCATGGCCTCGATGAGAGGGCGTAGTCCTCGACCATTCCGCGCACGCCGCCGGCGGCAGCCTCGATGAACTGCGCGGCAGCGGCCGCGCGCGCCTCGCGCCCGGCGAGCATTCCGCGGTCGCACGACGGCGCCCCCGCCGTCATCGCACGCGCCAGCAGCCACGGGTGGCGCCGGACGATTGCCACAACCGCCTCGCCGAGCGAGGCGGCGGCGCCAGGCCGGCCCGCGAGCGCGCGCAGGGGAACCCGGATGTGGGCGGGCATCCCCGGCACGGCGTGCGGCGCGCACAGCGGCGAGAGCGAGCTGACGACGCCGATCGCGCTCACGCGATCCCCGAGGGCGTGCCCGCAGGCGAGCGCGTACGGCCCGCCGGCCGAGACGCCGACGACTGCGAAGCGATCGAGGCCGAGCGCGTCGGCGAGCTGCTCGACGTCGGCCGCGAAGCCGAGCATAGAGCGGCCGGGCGCCAGGTCGGACCCGCCGAAGCCGGGCCGGTTGACGCACACGTAGCGCAGGCCGAGCGCCTCGACGCCGGCGCCGATCGCGAGCGCCGTGCCGATCGCGCCATGGAAGTAGAGGACCGCGAACCCGTCCTCGGGTCCTGCGACCGAGTAGTCCAGCCGACGGCCGTCGCGGAGCGTGATCATGGCGGCTCGCCGCGGAAGGCTAGGGCTGCCCGTAGACGGATCCTGCTCACGACCTGTGAACGAGCACGCGCTCAAGCGCCTCCGCGAACGCGCGCGGGCGCTCGATCATCGGGATGTGCCCGGCGCCGGCGATCACCTCGACCGGCGCCTCCGGGCGGCAGGCCCGGAACGTCTCCAGGGCGGCTGCGGGAATCACGTGGTCGCGCTCGCCCCAGACCGCCCCGACCGGCAGCGGGAGCGCGCGCAGCGCCGGGCGCAGGTCGCTCGTGGCTACGACGGCGAGCGCCTCGCGCACCCGCGTCGCCCCGCGCGAGGCGCCGACCAGCATCCGCACCTCGCTCGGCGCCAGCGCAACCGGCTCGGCGGTGCCGAAGCCGAGCAGCATGCGCCGGCCCCACGGCAGGTCCGCGAGCGGCGCGCCGGCCCGGCGCAACGCGTTGAGCGGATCGGTCAGCGCGCCGGCGACGGCGCCGACGAGCGGCGGGAAGGCGCGCAGGCCGGCCGGTGCGACCAGCACGAGCCGGCGCACGCGCTCGGGGTGGCGGGAGGCGAGGGTCAGCGCGACCGCGCCGCCCATCGAGTGCCCGGCGAGGTCGAAGCGGTCCGGCAGCGTGTCGGCGATCGCGTCGGCCACGTCGGCGAGGTCGAAGCCGTCGCCGACCGGCGGCGCCGCACCGAAGCCCGGCACGTCGAGCGCGATCGTCTCGCCTCCGAGCAACCCTGTCACATGACGCCAGATCTCACGGTTGGCGGCGAGACCGTGGATCAGAACCAGCGGCTCAGTCACCGTACGCCGCCCTCCTGCAGCATGAAGAGCCGTCGAGCTCGATCGATCGTCCCATGTGAACCTAAGACACCATTCTTCCGAGTACGCTCGCGCCCATGCTCACCCGCCGCCAGCTGATTCGCTCCGGCGCGGCCGTCGCCGTGCTCGCGCCCCAGACCCAGCTCACCGCGTTGGCCGCGCCGCGCGGGCGAGCGTCGAAGCTGCTCAAGGGCGGGACGTTCCCGCAGGGCGTGCTCTCGGGCGACCCGACGCCGAACGGCATCACGCTGCTGACGCTGCTCGACGACGTCGGCGGCGCCGGCTCGGTCAAGCTCGAGGTGGCGACCGACCAGGCGTTCCGCAAGGTGGTGGCGAGCAAGAGCATCGCGACCAGCGGCGCGCGCAACCACTCGGTCAAGGCGCGGCTGAAGGGCCTCAAGCCGCACGAGCGCTACTACTACCGCTTTGAGACACGTGACAAGCACTCGCCGGTCGGGCGCTTTCAGACGGCGCTCCCCGCGGACTCGATGGAGCCGGTCAGGTTCGCGTTCTTCTCGTGCGCCGACTACACGCACGGCTTCTACAACGCGTACGACCTGATGGCCGCCGAGGACGTCGACTTCGTGGTCAACCTCGGCGACTACATCTACGCCGAGAGCTACCACTCCAAGAAGGACGGGACCGGCGTGCGCAACGACAAGGACGCCGTCACGCTGGCCGGATACCGCGACAAGTACGCGCTCTACCGCTCCGACCCCGCGCTGCGCAAGGTGCACTCCAAGTTCCCGATCGTCTCGATCTGGGACGACCACGAGGTGCAGGACAACTACGCGGGCGCCGCGCCGGGCGGCGGGCTGGACCCGTCGCTGCACTACACCGCCGCGCGCCGCCGGGCCGGCTACAAGGCGTTCTTCGAGGCGATGCCGTTCTTCCCCCAGGGCGCGAGCCGCATCTACCGTGGCCTGAACTTCGGCAGGACCGTCGACCTGATCATGCTCGACCAGCGCCAGTACCGCGGCGACCAGCCGTGCGGCGACGCGTTCGCCGCGCCCGCCTGCGCGGAGTTCAACAACCCGCGCCCGTTCCTCGGGACCGCCCAGATGGCATGGGCCAAGCAGCGGCTGCAGAGCTCGCAGGCGGCCTGGAAGGTGGTCGGCAACGAGGTGATGATCATGAACACCAAGGCCGGCCCGGCCACCTACCTCGGTTTCGATTCCTGGCAGGGCTATCACACCGAGCGCGAGGAGCTGCTCGCGCACATCCAGTCCAATTCGATCAAGGACGTCGTCTTCGTCACCGGTGACATCCACACGTTCGTCGCCGGCGACGTGCGCACCCAGGACAGCACCGGCCAGACGGTGGCGCTCGAGTTCGTCGGCGGGTCGGTCACGTCCGCGGGCCTGGGCGAGACCGACCTCGACCTCGGAAACGGCGTGGTCATCAAGGGCAACGACCAGAATCCGAACACTCCGCCGGCGGTGATCGACGGGCTGAAGGCGCTCAACCCGTGGGTCAAGTCCGCCGACTTCGACCACCACGGCTACGGGGTCGTCACCGCGACCCAGACGAGCTTCGACTGCACGCTCAAGCGGCTGCAGACGATCAAGAGCAAGTCGCACGCGACGCTGCCGTCCGACGGCTTCCACTTCTCGGTCGCGCGCGGGCAGACGTCGATCGTGCAATGAACCGGCGCCCGAAGCTCGAGCTGCGCGGCAGTGCGGCCACGCCGGAGGAGGCGGCGGCGGTGATCGCCGCCGTCGAGCGCTTCCTGCGTGACACGGCGCCGCCGCCCGCGCCGCCGGCCGACACCCCGCCGAGCCCGTGGATCCGCGCCGCCCTGCGCGAAGGCGTCGACCGCGATCCGTGGGCGGGGTAACCGGCCGGCGCGGCGGCCCCATTAAGCCGGCCGGCCGGTTCCCGCTTTGCCGAGCTGAGTTATGGGCTCGGCTGCCACCCCCTTCGAAGGCCCCAGGAATGAGGGCGGCGTAGAGCACGAAACGCGCGCCCTACGCGGAACTTGCGGTCATCCGACTGACAGTTGCGGCGTCCACGCGTAGGCGAGCAGCCGGCGCCCCGCGAGCACGGTCACGCTGGCGTTGGCCGGCCCCGCGAGCTGCTGCGAGTCCGCACCTGTGAGAAAGGTCACCGCTGCTCGAACGACCCCGCCGTGGGCGACCACGAGCCACGGGCCGCCATCCGCGAGCAGGTCGTCGACGACGGCCCCGACGCGCACGACCAGCTCGCCCCACGACTCGCCGCCGGGCGGCACCAGCGGGCCGCCGCGCCAGCTCGGCTCCGATCCGGGCGGGAAGTCGGAGATCGGCCGCCCGGACCACTCGCCGACGTCGATCTCGCGCAACCGGACGTCGGTCGGCGCGTCGGCGTGGCCCAGAATCGCCGCGGTCTCGCGCGCCCGCACCAGGTCGGAGGCGATGGCCCGCGCGGGCGCGGCGCCGTCGAGAACCTGGGCAAGTGCCTCGGCCTCGGCGCGGCCGCGCGGGGTCAGCGGCGGATCGGCCTGCCCTTGGAGCAGGCCGTCGGCGTTATACGTCGATTCCCCGTGCCTGACGAGGAACAGGCGGTCAGTAGCTAGCATCCCGCGGCCTGATGTTCGCAAAGGTGCTGGTCGCCAACCGCGGCGAGATCGCCGTCCGCGTCATCCGCGCGCTCGATGAGCTCGGGATCGCGTCCGTCGCCGTCTACTCGGAGGCCGATCGCGACGCGCAGCACGTCAAGCGCGCCGGCGAGGCGTTCCTGCTCGGTCCCGGGCCCGCGGCGGAGTCGTATCTGAAGGTCGACAAGCTGCTCGAGGTGATCGAGCGCTCCGGTGCCGAGGCCGTCCATCCCGGCTATGGCTTCCTGGCCGAGAACGCCGCCTTCGCACGCGCGCTCGAGGACACGGGGATCGCGTTCATCGGGCCGCCGGCGTCGGCGATCGAGGCGATGGGGTCCAAGACGCGGGCGCGCGAGCTGATGCAGAAGGCCGGCGTACCGATCGTCCCCGGCACCACCGACGCGGTGGAGACGATCGAGGACGCGGCCAAGATCGCCGAGGACATCGGGTATCCGATCGCGGTCAAGGCCGCGGGCGGCGGCGGCGGAAAGGGCTTCCGCGTCGCTTTGACACCTGACAACCTCCAGGAGGCCTTCGAGGGCGCCGCACGCGAGGGCGAGAAGTTCTTCTCCGACGCGACGGTCTATCTCGAGCGCTATCTCCCCGACCCGCGCCATGTCGAGGTGCAGGTGCTGGCCGACGCGCACGGGAACGTCGTGCATCTCGGCGAGCGCGACTGCTCGATCCAGCGCCGCCACCAGAAGCTGATCGAGGAGTCCCCCGCGCCGCTGGTCGACGACGACCTGCGCGCGAGGATCGGCAAGATCGCCGTCGATGCGGCGCGCGCGGTCGACTACCGCGGCGCCGGCACGATCGAGGGCCTGCTCCAGGACGGCGAGTACTTCTTCCTGGAGATGAACACCCGCGTGCAGGTCGAGCACTGCGTGACCGAGGCGGTCACCGGCGTCGACATCGTGCGCGAGCAGATCCTGATCGCGGCGGGCGAGCCGATGGCGTTCTCCCAGGACGAGATCCGCTGGCACGGCCACGCGATCGAGTGCCGCATCAACGCCGAGGACGCGGCAAAGAACTTCGCACCGGCGCCCGGCACGATCACGCACTACCGCGAGCCGTCCGGGCCCGGCGTGCGCGTCGACTCCGGCGTGCTGGCGGGCAGCGAGATCACGCCGCTGTATGACCCGATGGTCGCGAAGCTGATCGTCTGGGATGCCGACCGCGAGAAGGCGACGCGGCGGATGACGCGGGCCCTGGACGAGTTCGAGGTCGAGGGGCTGAAGACCTTGATCCCCTTCCACAGGGCGGTCATGGCCTCCGGGCAGTGGGACAGAGGCGAGACCTGCCGCGACCTGATCGAGGACCGCGCGTGGCTGAAGACGCTCGCGTTCCCGAAGGCCGACAAGAAGGACGCCGACGTTCCGGAGACTTTGGAGCGCGACTACGTCGTCGAGGTGTCCGGCAAGCGCTTCGAGGTCAAGGTGCACGGGGAGGCGACGGAGTCCTCCGCGCCCGCGAAGAACGCGTCGCGGCCGCGACGCGAGCCGCGGAAGTCGTCCGGAGCGGCAGGAGACACGCTGGCCAGCCCGCTGCAGGGCAACGTCTTCAAGGTCCTCGTCCAGGAGGGCGCGACTGTGGAGGAGGGCGCCCTTATCGCGATCATCGAGGCCATGAAGATGGAGAACGAGATCACCGCCCACAAGGCGGGGACGATCAAGGAGCTGCCCATCAAGGAGGGCGGGTCGGTCACCGCGGGGGACACGATCGCGGTGATCGCTTGACCCTCCTCGACGAGCTGGTCGAGTGGCTGAAGATCCCGTCGATCTCGGCGGGCGCGCGCGACGAGGCGGGGCTGCTCGCGGCCGCAGCGTGGGCGGCGGAGAAGATCCGCCGCGCCGGCGGGACCGCCGAGCTTGAGCCGACCAAGGGCGGCGCGCCGCACGTGGTGGGCGAGCTGCGCAGCTCCCGTGACGATGCGCCCACGATCCTGATCTACGGCCACTACGACGTCCAGGACCCGGGCGACCTCTCGGCCTGGACCTCTCCGCCGTTCGAGCCGACGGCCCGCGACGGCCGCCTGTACGCGCGCGGCGCCTCCGACGACAAGGGCAACTTCTTCCCGACGCTGTACGTCGCCTGCGAGCTGGCCGCCGCCGGCGAGCTGCCGGTGCATGTGCGCGTGCTGATCGAGGGCGCCGAGGAGACCGGCTCCGACGACGTCTACCAGTGGGTGCTGGCCGACGAGCGCGGCGCCGACGCGGCGATCGTGTTCGACTCCGCGATGGTCGACGCCGACACCCCGGCGCTCACGCTCGCGACGCGCGGGCTGGTGTTCTCGCACCTGGAGGTCCGCACCGGCGTGCGGCCCGTGCACTCCGGCATGTACGGCGGCGCCGCGCTGAACGCGTTCCACGCGCTGCACACCGCACTCGCCGCAGTGCTCCCACGCCCCGACGGACGCCTGCCCGAGCCGCTGCGCGCCGGGCTGATCGCGCCCGCCCCTGAGGAGATCGAGGAGTGGGAGTCGCTGCCCGACGGCGCGGACGAGCTGGCGAATGTCGGCGCGCGGCCCTCCGACCGGGCTGCGGAGGCCGAGTTCTGGCTGCGCACCGGCGCCGAGCCGTCGCTGGACGTCAACATGGTCGCCGGCGGCGAGGTGCGCACGATCGTGCCCGAGGTCGCTCGCGCGGCCGTCTCCGTGCGGCTCGCGGCCGGGCAGTCGAGCGCGGAGATCGCGGCCAACCTGGAGCGGCTGCTGCGCGACGCGCTGCCGCCAGGAGCCGAGCTGACGTTCGGCTACGACGGCGCCGAGCCTTCGCGCTTCGATCCCGCGCTGCCGGCGCTTCAGGCCGCGCGGCGCGCGCTCGGCGACCCGGCGCTGGTCCGCTCCGGCGGGACGCTGCCGATCCTCGCGGCGTTCTCGCAGCGCGGCATCCCGGCGATCGTCGGCGGCTACGCGCTTCCGGCCGACCAGATCCACTCGCCCGACGAGTCCTACCGGCTCTCCAGCCTCGCGCTCGGCGCCGAGGCAGCGCGCGCGCTCTACCGGGAGCTCGCAAGCCTTAAGTGAGCCGGCATCGGCGAGCTGGGGGAGCGCGTCCGCTTCCTCGCCGGCGCGCTGCGCGGCACCCGCGTGCTGTGGATCGTGCCGGACTCGAGCAGTCCTATGGACGGGGACGCATCGCCACAGCCGCACCGGCCTGCTCGATCTCGTGCTCGCGGCCCTGGAGGGCGCGGAGATCCACATCGCCGGCGAGATCGACCCGGCCGCCTACGAGCGGATCCTGCGCGCCCGGCCGGCGGTCCGCACCGCGTTCGAGCCGCTGCGCGTGGAGCCGGCGAGCGAGAAGGCGACGCTGGCGCTCGCGCAGGGGGATCCGGCGGTGGCGCGCGAGGCGCTCGCGCTCGCCCGCCAGTACCTGCCGGGCGCGCTGCCCGGCGCGCTGCTCTCGCTGCTGGAGGCGACCCGCCGGCGTGTGGACGGCGAGCCGGGCATCGCCGACGTGCTGGCCACCGTCTCCGAGCGCTCGGGCATGCCGCTGCGGATCCTCGACGAGCGCGAGCGCATCGACGTGGGCGAGCTTCGCGAGTTCTTCGCCAAGCGGGTGATCGGCCAGCCCGAGGCCGTCGAATGCGTGGTCGAGCGCGTCGCGCTGATCAAGGCCGGGCTCACCGACCCGACGCGCCCGCAGGCGGTGCTGCTGTTCGTCGGCCCGACCGGCACCGGGAAGACCGAGATCGCCAAGGCGCTGGCCGAGTTCCTCTTCGGCTCGCCCGACCGGCTGATCCGGCTCGACTGCAGCGAGTACCAGGCGCCCTACAGCGCGCGCCGCGTGCTCGGCGGGGGCGAGCCGGAGGACCCGTCGCTGGTCGGCCGGATCCGCCGCCAGCCGTTCTCGGTCGTGCTGCTCGACGAGGTCGAGAAGGCCGACCCGGGCGTCTGGGACCTGTTCCTGCAGGTGTTCGACGACGGGCGCCTGAGCGACCCGCGCGGGGAGGCGACCGACTTCCGCCACACCGTGATCATCATGACCTCCAACCTCGGCGCCAAGGTGGCGACCGGCGGCATCGGCTTCACGCCGGTCACCGGCTTCGCCGAGGGCAGCGTGACCAAGGCGGTCGCGCGCGCGTTCCGGCCGGAGTTCCTGAATCGGATCGACCGCACGGTCGTGTTCCGCCCGCTCTCGCGGCCGGTGATGCGCGACATCCTGGCGGCCGAGCTGGAGGCCGTCCTCGCGCGCCGCGGCCTGCGCGGGCGCGACTGGGACGACTCGGCGCTCGAGTTCCTGCTCGCCGCCGGCTTCACGCCCGACCTCGGCGCGCGGCCGCTCAAGCGCGCCGTCGAGCGCCACTTCCTCACGCCGCTGGCGCTCGCCATCGCCGCGCACGAGTACCCGGGAGGCGACCAGTTCCTGTTCGTCAGCGCGGGCGCGGGCGGGCTGGAGGTCACGTTCGTCGACCCGGACGCGCCGGAGCCCGCGGGCGCGCCGCTCCAGGCGCCGGCGACGCTGCGCGCGCTCGCCCGCGACGGCGGCGACGGCCGCGCCGAGCTGGCGGCGGCGTACGAGGAGGCGCGCCGGCGCGTGCTGGACGAGGTCTGGCAGGGCCGCAAGGCGAGCCTGCTCGCCCGCATGGGCGAGCCCGGCTTCTGGGACGATGAGGGCCGCTTCGCGGTGCTCGGCGAGGTCGAGCTGCGCGACCGCATCGAGGCCGGGCTGCGCACCGCGGACTCGCTGCTGGGGCGGCTGTCGGGCTCGCGCCCTCCGGCGGCGCTGGTCCGCCGCGCCGCTCAGCGGCTGCTGCTGCTCGACGCCGCGCTGGACGCGCTCGACGCCGGCGAGCCCTCCGATGCCGTCCTGCGCGTCGAGGCGAGCGCGGGCGGCGCCGAGTTCGCGGCCCGGATCGCCGCCATGTACCGCGCCTGGGCGCGCGAGCGCGGAATGACCTTCGAGGTGCTCGCCGAGGGCGCCGCGAACCGCGGCTTCAGGCTGCGCGCCGCCGTCGGCGGGTTTGCCGCGCTGCAGATCCTGCGGCCCGAGGCCGGCCTGCACGTCCTGGAGGTGCCCGACGGCAAGGGCGGCTTCTCGCGCCGCCGCGTGCGCGTGGCGATCGAGCCCGAGGAGGACGGGACGCGCGCGCGGATCGTCCGCCGCTACCGCGAGCGTCCCACGCCGCTCGTGCGCGACGCCGTACGCGGATGGCGCACCGGCCGGCTGGACGCGGTGCTCGCGGGCGGGTTCGATCTGCTCGAATGAGCGCTCCGGGGTCGGCGGAATACGGCGGGCGCTCCGTCGTCCGGACCTGGTGATGACCACGAAAATGCTCCAACTGCTGGCCCGCGCGCGCGGTGAGCTCCGGTACGAGCCGATCGAGCGGCGCGTGCGCGCGGACGACGTCGTCGACAGCGTGCGCGCCCTGCTCGTGTGGGAGCCGCGGTGCGTCGTGCCGTCCTACGCCGTGCCGGAGGAGGACCTGAGCGCGGAGGTGGCGCCCGCGCCCGCCTCCGCCGCGGCGGCCGGCGGCGTGCTGCACCCGGGCATCCCGTTCGCCGTGCACACGGCGGCGGGCGAGCCCGTGCTCGTCGCGGGCCGCGCGGGGTTCAGGCTCCAGGAGCTCCCCGGCTACGTCGCGCTCGACTTCGCCGCCTTCGGCGCCTGGTACGAGGAGGACGAGCGCGTCTTCGGGCATCCGCGCGACCCGTTCCACCGCGTCGACGTGCGGCGCAGCTCGCGTCCGGTGCGGATCGAGCTCGGCGGCCAGGCGCTCGCCGAGACGACGGGCGCGCAACTGCTGTTCGAGACGAGCCTGCCGACGCGCTTCTACCTGCCGTGGGAGGACATCGCGGTCGCGCTGCGCCCGAGCGCCCGGCGAAGCTACTGCCCGTACAAGGGGCAAGCGTCCTACTGGTCGCTCGACGGCGCCGAAGACATCGCGTGGAGCTACGAGGAGCCGCTGCCGGAGCTCGGCGCGATCGCCGGCCTGGTCGCGTTCTGGGACGAGCGCGTCGACGTCTTCCTCGGCGGCGAGCTCCGCGCGCGGCCCGGCGGACCGATCGCCGCCGCGCTGCGCGACGAGTTCTCCGTGCCGTAGTCACAACCCTTTCGCATCGCCCGGACCGCGCGCGCTTAGCGTCGCGCGCCGTCTGGGTCATGGATGAAAGGGGATGTTCGATGCGCAGGTTCCTCGCGGCGGGTCTTGCCGCGCTTGTGGCGGCCGGCTTGCTGGCCGGTCCCGCACGGGCGGCCGGGAAGCCGCTCACGATGGTCTTCATCGTCGACGGGCTGCGGCCCGACTCGGTCAACCCGACCGACACGCCGAACCTGTGGCGGATGCGCAACGAGGGCGTCTGGTTTGCGAACAGCCACTCCGTCGTGCCGACGGTCACGCGCGGCAACGCGACGGTGATCGGGTCGGGCGCGCTGCCGGCGCGCAGCGGCATCCTCGGCAACGCGATGTACGTGCCGGCCGTCAATCCCACGGCCGCGTTCTCCACCGGCGACGCCAACCAGCTCTACAAGCTCGACGACGTGACCGGCGGCAAGATCATCCTGGTCAAGAGCCTCGGCGAGCGGCTGCAGGCCGCGGGCTTGAAGATCGCCACGCTCGGCTCGGGCACGTCGGGCGCGTCGCTGCTGCTCAACCCGCGCTCCAAGCAGGGCGTCGGGATCATGGTCAACACGGGCGGCGCGGGCGCGCCGTTCTCGTGGCCGGCGTCGGTCGAGGGCGAGATCAAGTCGCGCTTCGGCAACCCGCCGAGCACGAGCGGCCAGCCGAACGCGAACGTGCTCGTCTCGTATGCGGAGAAGGTCGTGCGCGAGTACCTGCTCTCGGCCGACTCGCCGGACGTGCTGCTGAACTGGATCACCGAGCCCGACGGCAGCCAGCACGCCAACGGCGTCGGCTCACCGCAGGCGCTCTCGGGCATCGGCAACAGCGACAAGGAGCTCGGCCTGGTCGTAGATGCGGCGCGCTCGCTGGGCCGGCGCGTGAACGTGATCGTCGCCTCCGACCACGGCTTCAGCCTCAAGGACTACAACGTCAACGTCGACGCCGCGCTCGTGGCCGCCGGCCTGCGCACGCCGGGCACCGACGACGTCGTGGTCTCCAACACCGGTCCGGCGCTGATCAACGTCAAGAACCGAGATCCGCAGAAGATCGAGGCGATCGTCCGCTTCCTGCAGTCGCAGCCGTGGGCGTCGACGATCTACACGGCGGCCGAGAAGCCGGTCGACGGCGCGTACGTCGTCTCGCCGGGCGACACCGACTCGCGCACCGTCAAGCCGTTCGGCTTCGTCTCGGGGACGTTCTCGCTCG
Organism: uncultured Solirubrobacteraceae bacterium; assembly: GCA_963837485.1. Taxonomy (GTDB): domain Bacteria; phylum Actinomycetota; class Thermoleophilia; order Solirubrobacterales; family Solirubrobacteraceae; genus Solirubrobacter. The sequence continues at coordinate 179,905 of CAWINP010000016.1, forward strand.
AGCTGATCCACCAGTCCAACCCGGTGAGGGGCTCCGACATCATCGTCACGTTCCCGTGGTCATCGCTGCCGAACCCGTACGGCGTTCCCGGGCGCGCGGCGTTCGCCGGCGGCGGGACGACCGGGCCGACGAACCCGCCGGCCTCCGAGCACGGCTCGTTCAGCCCGTGGGACACGCACAACACGCTGATGGCGTGGGGAGACGACATCCGCCACGGCGTCGTCAGCGACGTGCCGGTGGGCAACGTCGACATCGCGCCGACGGTCATGAAGCTCGCCGGCGTCAGCGACAGCGAGATCAACGACGGACGCGCGCTGACCGAGGCGATCGGCGGCGGCGCCGTCGCCGGGCACGACTTCGGCACGCAGGTCTTCCAGACCCGCTCCGGCGGCCACCACTCGAAGGTGCAGATCTCCTCGGTCGACGGCAAGTGGTACATCGACAAGGCGTGGGCCGACGACACGCAGCCGTTCGACGCCCACGGGGCGGGCGAGGCCGGCGGCAGCGTCCCCGCGACGCTCGCCCTCACGCTCGGCGCGCCGGCCGGCTTCGGCGCGTTCGTGCCGGGCGTGGCGAAGAGCTACACCGCGTCGACGACCGCCAACGTCATCTCGACCGCGGGCGACGCGACGCTGAGCGTCTCGGATCCCGGCCACCTGATGAACGGCGGGTTCGCGCTGCCGCAGCCGCTGCAGGTGAGCGGGGTGCCGAAGACGTGGACCGCGCCGACCTCCAACGAGGCGGTGCCGGTCGGCTTCACGCAGGCGATCGGCGAGACCGACGCGCTGCGGACCGGCACGTACTCGAAGACGCTGACGTTCACGCTGTCGACCACGACTCCGTAGCCACCGGCGGTACCGTGCCCGGGCATGGCGTTGCGCATCTCGCATCACGAGCGCGTGCCCGGGCATCAGAACCGCTGGCACGTCTACCTCCACGGCCGCTCCGAGCCGGTCCCCGTCGAGTTGCCCGAGGAGGAGCGGCGCAACCTCGATATGACCGACGAGGACATCCACGCCCTGCTCCCGAGCGCGCTCCAGGCTCACGCGAGTGCAAACCGCGACGACACGCTGGAAGGCGAGGAGTACCAGAACGTCACCTGGGACACGCCCGTGCGCGTGCTGCAGACGCACTTCATGGGCTGAGCCGGGCGGTGGCGAGCGCGGTCCGCGTGACGGCGGTGAGTCCGAGCGCGGCGAGCGCCAGCGAGACGGGGACGACGCCGAGCGCGGCGGAGATCGAGGTCGCGTCCGCGAGCGCGCCGACGGTCAGCGGCGCGAGCAGGACCGCGGCGCTGGTGACCAGCACGGCGCGGCTGCTCGCGAGCTGCGCGTGGTCGGGGGCGAGGCCGACGGTGACCGAGAGGCCGAGCGGGAACAGGTTGCCGAGCCCCATGCCGAGGACCAGCAGGCCGGCGAACGCGGTGGCCGGGCCGGTCGCCGGCCACAGGATCGCGAAGCCGACGGCGGTCAAGGCGAGGGCGCCGGCGAGGAGCCGGTGGGCGGAGTGGCGGCGCGCGAGGATGCTCCCGGTGAGGCGGCCGGCGAGCACGCCGGCGAAGTAGCCGCCCATCAGCGTCACCGCGGTGTCGGTGGAGACGTCCGCGGCGTCCTTGACGAAGCTCGCCCCCCAGCCGGTGACGCACCACTCTGCGCCGGTCGTGCAGAAGAGCATCGCGGCGGCGACCCAGAACGCGGGCGGGAGCGCGCCACGATCCTTCGGCGGCGGCGGGGGTGCGCGCAGGGACTCCCTGCGGGAGAGGGCGAACGCGACCAGCGGGAGCGCGAGCACGGCGAGGAGGGCGGCGCGCCAGCCGGCCTGCGTTGCCGCGGCGAGCGCGAGCGCGCCGATCAGGAGGACATAGGCGACGCTCGCGGCGACGTTCGCCTCGGTCAGCGCGATCGTGCGCCGCGGCCCGTGGCGGTCGGCCAGCAGTGCCTGGATCGTGATCAGCAGCAGGCCGCCGCCGATGCCCATCACCAGCATGGCGGTGAGCGTCACGGCCTCGCTGCGCCCGGCGGTGAGCACGATCGTCCCGACACCCATCGCGAGCGTCGCGAGCCAGAACAGCGCCTTGCGTCCGACGGCGCGCTCGGCGCGGGCCGACGCGAAGCCCGCGACCAAGCTCCCGCCCGCGAAGGCAGCGACGTGGAGGCCGCCGGACGAATAGCTCATATGCAGCTCGTCGCGCAGGTGCGGGACGACGAGTCCGGGCGACGCTTGGAGATACGCGAACCACGCGAGCATCGCGTACGCGACCCAGGTCATCCGGTCGCGGCGGAACTCGGGCATCCTCTTGGTATATCGATAAACCTGGTTGAGGTCAAGGGTTGCGCTCGGCGGGCTGACGCCCCATCAGCGGACGCTTCGTGTGCCGGCGCGGATTGTTCTCAACGGCAACTGCCCGGTAAGGGGCTCGGGAGAAAGTTGCGGTGACTGTAAATCGATCACCGACTTGGGCCCGGAGCGTGGGGGTGACGCACGTTTGTCGACTGTGAGGCGAACAAACGTGGGTCACCCCCCAGGCCGATGCGCGAGTGCATGGTCGATCATGAGCGAAACGCGCCGAGTGACGATCGCTCGTGATCGGATGCGCGCCGGCCGGCGAGTTGGCTCGCGCGGCGTGGTGGCGCGCAGCGTGGCGGCGGCGCGGCGTGGAGCGGCGTCACCGGCGGCGCGGCGTGGCGGCGGCGCGGCGTGGCGCGGCGCGGCGTGGCGGCGGCGCGGCGGCAGCGCGGCACGGCGGCAGGCGCGAGCGGCGCGCCGCGGCGTGGCGTGGCGGCGGCGCGGCGTGGCGGCGGCGCGGCGTGGCGGCGGCGCGGCGGCGGGCGCTCACGGGTCCCGCACCCCTTACCTGCGCAGTTGCCGTTAGTCCCGGCGGCGCCCAGCACGACGCGGGTCCGCTGATGGGGCGTCAGCCCGCCACGCCGCCCGCACCGGTCCCCCGGGCCACGCCGCCCGCACCGGTCCCCCGGGCCACGCCGCCCGCACCGGTCCCCCGGGCCACGCCGCCCGCACCGGCCTCCCGAGTCACACCACCCGCGTCGACCCGCGCACGATGAGCCCCCACGGCTCCAGGTACACGCCTTCGGGCGCGCCTTGGGCGACCAGCTCCGCGCACAGCCGCCCATGATTTTCGAGCGACTGGTGGATCGTCGTCAGCCCGGCGCGCTCGGCCTCCGGCGTGTCGTCCCAGCCCACCACGGACACGTTGCGGTCGCCGATCGCGCGCAACGCGCCGATCGCAAGCTCGTCGCTCATGCACAGGATCGCGGTCGGCGGGTCGGGCGCCTGCAGCAGCGCGTTTGCGGCGCGCTCGCCGTGCTCGCGCGCGTTGGCGACGACTTCCCGGACGGCGATGCCCGGAACTGCCTCGCGGTAGCCCGCGAGGCGCCCGCGCGTCACGCGATGGGAGGCGAACGCGTCCGGCGCCACGTCGCGGTCGGCGCGCTCGCCGAACAGGCCGAGCGGGATCGCGATCGCGCCGATCCGGGTGTGGCCGAGCGCCTTGACGTGCTCCGCTGCCGCGATCGCCGCCGCCGTCTCGTCGACCGCCACGAGCGGGTGGCCGGGCAGCTCTGGCCCGCCGTGCACGACGAGCGGGACATTGCGCTCAATCAGCGCGTCGACCATCGGGTGGCCGTCCGGGAGCGCGAAGAGGACGAACGCATCGACCACCGCTTCGCGGACCAGCGTCGCGTCGCCGGCGTGCGGCACCAGGTGCAGCGCGATCCCGGACTCCACGCTCGCCCGGGCCAGGCCGCGCAGGAACTGCAGCGCCGCGGGGTCCTCAAACGCGTACGGCAACGCCTCGCCGAGCAGCACGCCGAGCGCGCCGGCGCGGCCGCGCCGCAGCGACCGGGCGGTCGGGTGCGGGCCGGCGTAGCCGAGCTCCTTCGCCTTGGCGAGCACGCGCTCGCGCAGCTCGGGCGAGAGCTTGCCGGGGCGGTTGTAGGCGTTGCTGACGGTCATCGCGGACACGCCGAGCGCCTCGGCGACGGTCGCCAGCGTCACGCGCTTGGTCATCGCTCGACCGCCTCCTTGAGGGCCTCGACGGCCGCGTCGATCGAGGGGAGGCCGAGGCGGCCGTAGCCGACGACGAGCGCCGGCCCTTCGTGGCGCGCCGGCGCCGGCGTGCGATCGCGGTGCGCGACCAGGCGGTAGCCGGAGAGTCCCCGGATGCCGATCCGGCGCTCCGCCAGCGCGGCGACGACGGCATGCTCGTCGGTCCCCGCCGGCAGCCGCAGCAGCAGGTGAAGCCCGCCGGACTGGCCCTCGACGCGGCAGTCCGGGAGCCGCTCGGCGAGCCGGGCGACGAGACGGTCGCGGCGCGCGTGGTATTCGCGGCGCGTGCGGCGCAGATGGCGGTCGACCTCGCCGGTCGCGAGCAGGCGCGCGAACGCGCGGGCAGCGATCGCGGGGCCGCCGGAGTCGATCGCCCACCGTTCGGCGGCGATCGGGCCCACGAGCTCGGTGGGCGCGACCATCCACCCGAGCCGCAGCGCGGGCGCGAGCGTCTTGGACGCGGTCCCCAGGTAGACCACCCGCTCGGGCGCGAGCCGCTGCAGCGTCCGCACCGGGGGGCCGTCGTAGGCGTACTCGGAGTCGTAGTCGTCCTCGAGCACGTAGCGCCCGCCTTCCGCCGCCCACGCGAGCAGCGCGCGCCGCCGCGGCGGCGACATCAGCGCGCCGGTCGGGAACTGGTGCGCCGGCGTGACCAGGAACGCGTCGGCGTCGAGCCGCGGGTCCACGCGCGCGCCGTCGCCGTCGACCGGCACGCCGACGAGCTCCAGCCCGGCCGAGCGGATCGTCGCCCACGCGTCATCCAGCGACGGGTCCTCGACCGCGATCCGCCGCGCGCCCCGGGCGGCGAGCGCTCGGCACGCCAGCCACAGGCCCTGCGTGTAGCCGCCGGTGACGACGACGCGGTCCGGCGCCGCGGCGACGCCGCACACGCGCACGAGGTAGGCCGCGAGCTCGGCGCGCAGGACGTCGTCTCCGCGCGGGTCGCCGTAGTCGAGCGCGGCGTCGGGCATCTCGGCGAGCGTGCGCCGCAGCGCGGCCATCACCGCGCGGCGGGGAAAGCGCGAGAGGTCGGGCGCGGTCGCCGTGAGGTCGAGCCGCGGCGCGGGCGGCCCGGCGATCTCGACGCCACCGCCGCCCGCCACGCCAACGCCGGCCACGCCAACGCCGGCCACGCCACCGCCGGCCACGCCAACGCCGGCCACGCCCCCGCCGCCCGCCACGCCACCCGCGGCCACACCGCCGCCGCCGCCTTCACCGCGGTCTCCGCCCGCCACGCCCACGCCCGCCTCGCCAACGCCGGCCCCGCGGCCCGCCACGCCAACGCCCGCCTCGCCAACGCCGGCCCCGCGGCCCGCCACGCCCAACGCCCGCCTCGCCAACGCCGGCCCCGCGGTCCGCCACGCCCACGCCCACGCGCGCCTCGCCAACGCCGGCCCCGCCGCCCGCCACGCCCACGCCGGCCGCCGCCGCGGCTCCTGCCACCGCCTCGGCCCTCACGACGGGCGCGCGGCCCTGGCGGATCTCAATCCAGCCTTCCGCGGCCAGCTGCGCGTACGCCTCGCTCACCACCCCGCGCGACACCCCGGCGGTCTCCGCGAGCAGTCGCGACGCCGGGAGCCGGTCACCGGGACGGAGGCCTCCGGCGGCGATCGCGTCGCAGACCGCGCGCTCGAGCTGGGCGCGCAGCGGCGTCGGGCGCGAACGGTCTAAGTCGGTGAAGAGTTCGGTGGCTCGGTTCATCGTTGCTGAAGTGGCCCTGTTGACCGGGCCACCGAGAAGGTACCGTGCTCGGCTATGAGCGAGACGCCCGAGCTGCGACCCGGCCCGCCGTGGGCGATGGAGGAGATGATCCTGGACGAACCCGGGCTCGTCGCGCCGATCCTCGCGTCGCCGGCGATCGCCGAGGCGGCGGCGCTCGCGCGCACCGCCGGCGAGCCGCTGGTGCTGACCGGCTGCGGCACGAGCGAGCACGCCGCGATGGCGGGCGCCGCGCTGCTCGGCGGCCGCTCGCGCGACGCGTTCGAGGCGAGCCTGGACCCGCAGCACGGCGGCGTGCTGATCGCGGTCTCGCACGAGGCGGAGACCGCGGCGACGCTGGCGGCGCTGGACGCCGCCGACGCGGCGAAGGTGCTCGTCACCGCGCGCCCGGACCGCGCGCGCCGGCAGCGCCCGGCGTCCCCCGGCGATGGCGTGGCCGCGAGACCCGGCGCCGAGCCGCTGATCGTCGCCACGCCGCTGCAGGACGCCTCGTGGTGCCACACGGTCGGCTATCTCTCGCCCCTGCTCGCGTTCGTCGCGATCGCCGGGCATGTCGACCCCGCTCCGGTAGAGGCTCTCGTGCGGGCCATGCTCGAACGGCGGCCGGCGATCAAGGACGCGGCGCGCCTGCTGGCCGGCAGCGAGCGGCTGCTCGTCGCCGCGAGCGGCGTGGACGAGGTCACCGCGCGCGAGCTGGCGCTGAAGATCGAGGAGGGCGTGCACGTACCGGTCACGCCGCTCGGGCTCGAGAAGATCCTGCACGGCCACCTGCCCGCGGCGGACTCGCGCACGGGCCTCGTCGTCCTGCGCCTCGACCGCCGCGATCCCGAGCGCCGCGACGCGCGGACGCGCGACGTCGTCGCCGCCGCCGCCGAGCTCGCGATGCCGGCGATCGTGCTGAGCGACCTGCCCGAGACCTCGCTGCCGCCGGTCCCCGCGGCGCTGGTGAGCGGCGCGCTGGCCGCGCAGCTGCTCACGCTCGAGCTCGTGATGGAGGCGGGCACGAACCCGGACCTGATCCGCCGCGAGGAGCCGCCCTACCGCGCCGCCGCCGAGGCCGCATCGGTATGAGCGGCGTTCCCGCCGCGCTGTCGGCGTCGGCCCTGTGGGGCACGGCGGACTTCCTCGCGGGCCGCGCGACGCGCCGGCACCCCGTCGTCCTGGTCGCGTTCGTCGGCCAGCTCGCCGGCCTGGTCGCGCTGCTGGCGACCCTCGCGTTCCACGGCGTCGACGACCAGGCGCTGCTCCCCGGCGCGATCGCCGGCGTCTTCGGGATCGTCGGGGTCACGGGGCTGTATGCCGCGCTGGGACTCGGGACGATGAGCATCGTCGCGCCGATCGCCGCGACCAGCGCGATCGTCCCGGTGCTGTGGGGCATCGCCGACGGCGAGCGGCCCGGCGGGCTGCAGTGGGCCGGGATGATCGTCGCGCTGACCGGCGTCGTGCTCGCCGCGCGGGAGCCGTCGGCGGACAGCTCGAAGGACGCGCGCGCGGCGATCCGGCTCGCGATCCTCGCGGCCGTCACGATCGGCCTGTCGCTCGTGTTCCTCGACAAGGCGGCCGAGCACGACTCGCTGTCGGGCGTGGCCGCCGCCCGAGCCGTCTCGGCACCCGCGCTGGGGATCGCCTGGCTGTGGCTCATCATGCGCGGCCGGACGCTGCGCGACGAGGCGGTGATCGCCGTCGCGCACCCGCCCGTGGTCGTCGCCGACGTGCCGCACCCGCCCGCCGCGGATCGCCGCGACCTGCGCGTCCTCGCCGGGCTCGCCGGCATCGGCCTGCTGGATGTCGCCGCCAACTCCGCCTTCGCGATCGCCACCACCGGCGGGCTGCTCAGCCTCGTCGCGGTGCTGAGCGGGCTCTTCCCGGTCGTCACCGTCGCCCTGGCGTACTTCCTGCTCGGCGAGCGCCTGGCGCGGCCGCAGCGCGTCGGCGTCGTGCTCGCGCTCGTCGGCATCCCGCTGATCAGCGCGGGATGAGCGCGTGCAGCGCGGCGCGCAGGCGCTCCGCGCCCAAGCCGCGCCCGTCGCGCAGGTGCACCCACAGCTCGGCGCCGAGCGGAGCGAGCAGCAGATGGGCGAGCGCGTCGTCCTCGACGCCCAGCTCGGAGAGCAGCAGCGCGACGTGCATGCGCCACGCCTCGTAGGCGCCTGTCGTGTAGCGCGCCTGCGGGCGTCCCGTCTCGGATGCGTACAGCCAGTCGCCGTGGCGCTCGAGCAGGTCGATCAGCGCGTCGAGGAACGCGGTCAGCCGCTCGCGCGGCGGGGCCCCGGGGCCGAGCGGCGGCGGCCCGTGGAGGATCGCGTCCTGCAGCTCGCGCTCGTGCTCGTCGAGCAGCGCTTGGGCGAGCCCTGAGCGGTCGCCGAAGCGATGGAACAGCGTGCCCTTGGCGACCCCCGCACGGCGGGCGACGTCCTCCATCGTCACGTTGGCGGCGCCGCGCTCGGCGAACAGCTCGCGCGCGGCGGCGAGCACGCGCGCCCGGTTGCGCGCGGCGTCGGCCCGCTCGCGGCGTGGGCCCGCGACGGGCAAGGGCTGCGGCGACGCGACCGGGTGCTCGGTGTCCATGCGCAGGCCACGGTAGCAACTTGACCGCGGTCAGCTTCGTTGCTACAACTTGACCGAGGTCAAGATCATCATGTACGCGTTCGCCATCCCGTTCCTCCTCCTCGTCGGCGGCCTGCTCGCGCTCCAGGCGGCCGCCAACGTCCAGCTCAGCGCCGCCGCGGGCAGCCCCGCAGCCGGCGCGACCCTGCAGCTCGCGGTCGGCGCGGTCGTGCTGCTCGCCGTCGCCGCGGCGGCGGGCACGCTCACCGCCCTCACGCTCGACGCCCCGCTGTGGCATCTGATCGGCGGCCTGGGAAGCGCGCTCTACATCTCCGCGGGCATCCTGCTGTTCCCCCGGCTCGGCGCCGTGCTCACCGTGGGGATGCTGATCGCCGGCCAGATGCTTGCTTCGCTGGTGCTCGACACGGCGGGCTGGCTGGGCGTGGAGTCCGAGCCGCTGGCCGTCTCCGCCGCCCTGGGGACCGCCGGGGTCCTCGCCGGCGCCGCCCTGATCGTGCGCGCCCAGGCCAAGGCCACGGCGCACGCCGCCTGGATGGGCCTCGCCGTGCTGGCGGGCGCGGCGCTGCCCGTCCAGGGCGCGATCAACGCGCAGCTGCGCGCAGATCTCGACGCGCCGCTGGCCGCGGCGCTGTGGAGCTTCGTCGTCGCGACCGCGGCGATGGCGCTGGTCCTCGCCGCCATGCGGCCGCGCCGCCCGCGCGCGGCGCCGCTGAAGACGCTCCCCTGGTGGGGCTGGCTCGGCGGCCTGTGCGGCGCCACCTACGTGACGTCGGTCTTCCTGCTGATCCCGCACATCGGCGTCGCGCCGACGGTCGCGCTCACCGTCGCCGGCCAGCAGGTCGCGTCCGTGCTCGTCGACCGCCACGGCTGGCTGCGGCTGCCCCGGCGCCCGATCACCGGCCGGCGCCTCGCCGGCGTGGCGCTCCTGCTCGCCGGCGTCGCGCTGCTGTCTCAGTGAACGGCGCGCTCGACGTTCTTCGCGTGGACCGCACGCTGAGAGCCGGTGCGCCGTGCCATCGGCAGCGGCGCGTCGGCGCCCTCGGCGAGCGCCTCCAGGTAGGCGCGGTCCTCGCGCAGGATCGCCAGCGCGCGCTCGCCCTCGATCGGGCCGCCGTGGCCCGGGACGACGTGCGCGGCCTCCGCGACCAGCGGCTCGAGCACGCGCAGGGTCGCGAGGTACTGCGAGACCGAGCCCGTCGCCGAGAGCATCGGGATCTCGACGGGAGAGAGGTAGTCGCCGGCCACCAGCACGCCGGCCCACGGCGCCCACAGCGCCATGCCGTCGTTCGTGTGCCCGCCCGTGGGATGCAGCTCCAACTCCCGCTCGCCGACATCGACCCTGCCCGGCACCGGCAGCTGCTGGGCGCCAGGGAGCGACAGCGGCCGCGGGCGCACCACGTACATCTCCTCGTCGAACTCGCGCAGCTCGCGCTGCGCCTCGCCCGGTGCCGAGATCATGCGCGCCGCCGTCGACTCCGCCGCCCCCAGCGGCGCCTCCGGGAACGCGTAGCCGCCGAGCAGGTGATCCCAGTCGGCGTGCGTGGTCAGCAACCCGACGACCGGGAACTCCGCCTGCGCGGCCAGGACCGGCAGCGCCTCGAGCTCGTCCGGGAACACCGGCGAGTCGATCAGGAACGCCTCCGAAGGCCCGCCCCGCACGAGCGTCGCCGACGTGGCGTAGGCGCGCGACACCACGACGATGACGTCGGGGTGCAGCGCGACGGCCTGCACTACGCGACGCCGAGCAGCTTCGCCGCTTCCAGCAGCGAACGCACCTCGGCCGTCGGCTTCTTCTGCGACGGGTCGAGCGGCTCCTTGTGGCGGTTGACCCAGATCACCGGGATCTTCGCCTTGATGCAGGGCTCGACGTCGTAGTAGTACGACGACGCGACGTGCACCCAGCCCTTCTTGGAGCCGATCCGGCGCTCGCACTCCTTGAAGTGCGCCGGATCCGGCTTGTAGGACCGGACCTGCTGGGCGGTGACCACGAGGTCGAAGTCGACCTTGAAGTGCCGGCGCGTCTCGCCGAGCAGCTTGTCGTCGATGTTCGAGATCAGGCCCAGCGAGTACTTCTTCGCGAGCCGCTCGAGTTGCGTGTTGGTCTCCTTGAACGACGGCCAGCGCTTGACCGACTCGGGGAGGAAGCCGGAGCGCGACGGCTCCAACGGCCAGCCGAGCTGGCGCGAGATCTGGACGGCGGTGCGACGGAGCACCTCGGCGTAAAGCTCGTACGACCCGCCCTTGATCTCCTGCTGGATCTCGAGGAACAGCGGGACGAGCTCCTCCCGGGAGAGCGTGTAGCCGTCCTTATCGGCCTCTTTGGCGAACGCGTCGTACGCGCCCGTCTCCCAGTCGATCAGGGTGCCGTAGACGTCGAAGGTGACGAAGGAGATTTCCTTGGGCAAGGCCATGCGGCCGTGCATTGTGACATTCGGTCGGTCCAACCGGCGTCAGCCCAGGAGTAACCTGGGATCCAGGAGGACAAAGAGATGACCGCGCTCGGCCTATTGCTCGTGCTCGTCGGCGCCGTGCTGGTGGCGGCGGAGGCGCATCTGCCGAGCCACGGCGCGCTCGGCTCCGCGGGCGTGCTGTCGCTTGCCGTCGGCGCCATCCTCGCCCTCTCCGGTGCCGGCGCGGTGACCGCCGTCGCGATCGCCGCCGGGCTGGCCATCGCGCTCGCCGGCGGGCTGTGCATGTGGGTCCTCGTGCGCAAGGCGCTCGGCACCCGCCGGCTCGTGACCCGCAACAACCTGGTCGGCCGCATCGGCACCGTCAAGCCCTCCGGGCACGTGTTCGTGGACGGGGCGCTGTGGCGCGCCCGCGTCTGGGACCTGCAGGAGGAGCCCGCACTCAAGCCGGGGGACGCCGTCGTCGTCGAGTACGTCAACGGGCTGACCCTGACCGTCCGCCACGCCGAAGAATGGGAGGTGGCGTCATGATCACCGCCGTAGTGGTCGCGTTCGTCGCGATCATCGCCATAGCGCTGATGCTCGCGGGAGCGTCGATCCGTGTCCTGCGCGAGTACGAGCGCGCCGTCGTGTTCCGCATGGGCCGGTTGATCGCCCTCAAGGGCCCCGGGCTCGTGCTGCTGACGCCCGCGATCGACCGCATGGTGCGGGTCAGCCTGCGAACCGTCACGCTCAACGTCCCGCCGCAGGACGTGATCACGCGCGACAACGTGCCCGCCCGCGTCGACGCGGTCGTCTACTTCCGCGTCGTCGACCCCAACCAGGCCGTCGTGCAGGTCGAGAGCTTCCTCAAGGCGACCTCGCAGATCGCCCAGACGACGCTGCGCTCCGTACTCGGCAAGGTCGAGCTCGACGCGCTGCTGTCCGAGCGCGAGCAGCTCAACGACGAGCTGCAGAAGATCATCGACGAACAGACCGAGCCGTGGGGCGTGAAGGTCACGACGGTGGAGATCAAGGACGTCGGCATCCCGCAGGCGATGCAGCATGCGATGGCCCGCCAGGCCCAGGCCGAGCGCGAGCGGCGCGCGAAGGTGATCAACGCCGAGGGCGAGTTCCAGGCCGCCGCGCGGCTCGCCGAGGCCGCCGACGTGATCAGCGTCAACCCCGCCACGATGCAGCTGCGCTACCTGCAGACGCTGAGCGAGATCGGCATCAACCAGAACACCACGGTGGTGTTCCCGCTGCCGATCGACCTCGTCAAGCCGCTGCTGGATGCGACCAAGACCAAGACCGAGACGCCGCAGGCCCAGCTCGAGAAGGGCGCGAACGGGACCTCGCCGCTGGTCGGGTCTCCCCGGGAGAGCGAGGCGGCGGAGCGCTAAGCTGCGCCGCCGCGCATGGACCTTCTCGAATACCAGGGCAAGCAGCTGTTCGCCCGCCACGGGGTGCCGGTGCCGACCGGGACGCCCGCCACCACCGTCGAAGAGGCCGTCGCCGCCGCCGATGAGATCGGCTACCCCTGCGTCGTCAAGGCACAGGTGCAGGTCGGCGGGCGCGGCAAGGCCGGCGGCATCAAGCTCGCACAGAACCGCCAGGAAGCCTCCGAGCACGCCGCCGCGATCCTCGGCATGGACATCAAGGGCCACACCGTCCATGAGGTATGGATCGAGGAGGCTTCGGACATCGCCAGCGAGTACTACGCCTCGATCGTCTTCGACCGCTCGGCCAAGCGGCCGCTCGTGATGCTCTCCACGCAGGGCGGGATGGACATCGAGGAGGTCGCCGACCGCGACCCCACGGCGATCGCCCGCCTGCACGTCGACCCGCTGCTCGGCTTCCAGGACTTCCACGGCCGCCGGCTCGCGTTCGAGGCCGGCGTCGACGCCGACGTCGTGCGCCCGATCGGGGCGATGCTGACGAAGCTCTATGACGCGTTCGTCGCCGAGGAGGCGATGCTCGTCGAGGTCAACCCGCTGATCGTGACGCCGGAACGCGAGGTCAAGGCGCTCGACGCCAAGGTCACGCTGGACGACAACTCGCTGTTCCGCCACCCCGACAACGCGGCGCTGCGCAACGTGGCGGCCGAGGACGAGCAGGAGCGGATGGCGCGCGAGCGCGGGCTGACGTACGTCAAGCTCGACGGCAACATCGGCATCCTCGGAAACGGCGCCGGGCTCGTGATGTCCACGCTCGACGTCGTCGCCCAGGCCGGCGGCAAGCCCGCGAACTTCCTCGACGCCGGCGGCGGCTCGCGCGCCGACGCGGTCACCCAGGCCGTCGAGGTGATCCTCTCCAACGAGCAGGTCACCGCGGTGCTGTTCAACATCTTCGGCGGCATCACGCGCTGTGACGAGGTCGCGAAGGGCCTGATCGAGGCGTTCAACCAGATCAAGCCGACGGTGCCGTTCGTGGTGCGGCTCGACGGCACCAATGACGTCGAGGGCCGGCAACTGCTCGCCGACGCGAACCTGCCCAACGTGCACACCGAGTCCACGATGCTCGGCGCGGCCAAGAAGGTGGTGGAGCTGGCAGAATGAGCATCCTCGTCGACAACGACACGCGCCTCGTCGTCTCCGGCATCACCGGCCGCGAGGGCACGTTCCATACGCTCAACAACCGCAACTACGGCACCGACGTGGTCGCCGGCGTGACGCCCGGCAAGGGCGGCCAGGACGTCGAGGGCATCCCGGTCTTCAACACGTTCCACGAGGCCGTGGAGCAGACCGGCGCGAACACGGCGATGATCTTCGTCCCGCCGCGCTTCGCCGCCGACTCGATCCTCGAGGCCGAAGACGCCGGCATCGCCCTGGTGGTCGCGATCACCGAGGGCATCCCGGCGCACGACGAGCTGCGCGTCTACAACCACCTGGCGAGCGGCGGGCGGACGCGCCTGGTCGGCCCGAACTGCCCCGGCATCCTCTCGCCGGGCAAGGCCAACGTCGGGATCATCCCCGCGGCGTTCTTCAGCGAGGGCAACGTCGGTGTCGTCTCGCGCTCGGGCACGCTGACCTACCAGATCGGCAACGAGCTGGCCCAGCGCGGCTTCGGCAACTCGACGATCGTCGGCATCGGCGGCGATCCGGTCCCGGGATCGAGCTTCATCGACATCCTCGGGCTCTTCCAGGAGGACCCGGAGACCGAGCTGATCGTGATGGCCGGCGAGATCGGCGGCTCGGCCGAGGAGGAGGCGGCGGAGTTCATCGCCGCCAACGTGACCAAGCCCGTCGTCGCCTACATCGCGGGCTTTACGGCGCCGCCCGGCAAGACCATGGGCCACGCCGGGGCGATCGTCTCCGGCACCGCCGGCACGGCGAAGGCGAAGGCCGAGGCGCTTGAGGCCAAGGGCGTCCGCGTCGGCCGCACGCCGACCGAGGTGGCGGAGATCGCCGCCGAGATCGCCGGCTCGCTCAAGCCGGCCTGAGCACAACTCCGGTGGGGTATGCCCGTTCCGAACGGGCATGCTCCGCCTCACCATTCTGCTGCTCCTGGCCGGTGCCGCGCCCGCGGCGGCGCAGCCCGGCGACCTCGATCGCAGCTTCGGCCACGGCGGGCGGCTCGCCTTCGCGGGCGGTCCGAGCTACACGTCCGCGTCCGACGTCGCGCTCGACCCGTCCGGACGGGTGCTCGTCGCCGGCAGCGGGCAGGCGAAGGTCGGCGAGACCTGGCTCGCGGGCTCGACGCTCGCGCGGCTGACGGCGGCGGGCCGGATCGAGCGGCGCACGTTCCTCAGCGTCCCGCCGCGCGGGGCGTTCTTCTTCAATCCCGCGAGCGAGCGCGTGGTCGCGCTGCCCGACGGCGGCGCGCTGGTCGGCGCGACGCAGGACTGGCAGACGCAGCATCCGCGGATCGCGATCTTCCGCGTCCGCCCCGACGGGACGCCCGACCCCGGCTTTGGCACCGCGGGCGCGGCGATCGTGGGACAGGACCTCAATCTCACGGGGATCGGCGTCGACAACGACGGCCGGATCGTGCTCGCGGCCACGCGCGCGAGCGGCGACGCGGCGGCCGTCATGCGGCTGCTGCCGGACGGCTCGATCGACCCGGCCTACGGAGTGGTGTCCCTCCCCGGCGGGGCGGGTGCGCTGCTCGTGCGGCGCGACGGATCGGCGGTCGCGACGACGACGCGCCGGAAAGCGCACGCACGCGCGGCGATCCACGCCCTCGACGTCGACGGTCGCCGCATCCGCACCACGCGGTTGACCCTGCATGACACGACCGGCTACCAGGCGGGCGTGACGGGGCTGGCCGCCGGCCCGCGCGGCACGCTGCTCGTCGCCGGCTACGACGCGCGCCGCCACGTGTACGGCTGGGTCACTCGGCTGCGCCCCGACGGGCAGGTAGATCGGCGCTTCGGGCGCCGCACGATCGTCTCGAAGCATCGCGACGTGTACATCGACGGCATGGCGCTCGATCGCCACGGCCGGATCGTGCTGGCCGGCGCCCGCAGCCTGGACGACGTGCCGCGGACGCTCGTCGCGCGGCTGACGCCGAGCGGGCGGCGCGACCGGCGCTTCGGTCCCGACGGCACGGTCCTGCTGCAGATCGGCTCGCGCGCGAAGACGAAGCTGATCGCGTCCGCCGCGTACGCGCTGGCGATCGACGCCCGCGACCGGATCGTGGTCGCCGGCGCCGCCTACGACGACGACGCCGGCATCCGCGAGGACCTCGGCCGCAGCTACTTCGCCGTCGCGCGGCTGAAGGGATGAAGCTTGCCGCCGCCGTCCTCGCGTTCCTCACGGTGGCCGCGCCGGCCGCCGCGAGGCCCGGCGACCTTGACCGCTCGTTCGGCAACGGCGGCCGGACCGCGTTCGCCGGCGGCGAGGGCTACTCCGACGCGTCCGATCTCGCGCTCGACCCGCAGGGCCGGCCGCTGGTGGTGGGCGGCACGCTCGGACGCCGGATCGCCGGCCGGTGGGTCATCGGGCCGACACTCGCG
This sequence comes from uncultured Solirubrobacteraceae bacterium, assembly GCA_963837485.1. GTDB lineage: Bacteria > Actinomycetota > Thermoleophilia > Solirubrobacterales > Solirubrobacteraceae > Solirubrobacter. The sequence continues at coordinate 195,601 of CAWINP010000016.1, forward strand.
CGTCTGACGCGCGCAGGGCGGCGTGGTCGACCTCGGCCTTCCCGGAGCGCATCTCGGGCTCTTGGGGCTCGGCGCCGACGCGGCCGGGCGGATCGCGGTCCTCGCCCAGCGCGGGCCGTATGCGGCGCCGGACACCCTGCTGCTGCGGCTGCCGCGCGACGGCACGGCGCTGACCCGCGGGCCGCGCGGCACGCTGCTGCTGGCCGGCAACGACGGCCGCCGGCCGCGCGCGCCGCTGCCGGAGCGACCCTGGGTGGCGCGCATCACGCGCGCCGGTCGCGTCACGCGCACCTACCTCCCGCCGACCTCCAGGAAGATCGAGATCCTGGCGATGGCGCGCGACCGCCGCGGCCGCATCGTGCTCGGTGGCGCTGAGCGGACGCTCGACGACGTCGCCGCGCTCCTGCGCCTGACGCCCGACGGCCGTCCGGACCGCCGTTTCGGCCGCGGCGGCGCCGTCTTCATGCAGCTCGGCGCGCGCCCGAGAGCCACGCTGTGCTGCTCGGAGATCCGCGCTGTAGCGATCGACGCGCGCGACCGCATCCTCGCCGCGGGCGTCAGCTTCGACGCCGACGCCTCGCGCGAGGATCTCGCCCGCAGCTGGTTCGCGGTCGCCCGGCTGAAGGGCTAGCGGACCTGGAACGTCTTGGGCGGCAGCGACGACGCCTTGAAGGGCGAGCCCTTCTTGGGCACGAACTTCACCTTCATCCGCCAGGTTCCGGGCTTCTTGAACTTGTAGGTGAAGCGGTAGCCGCTCTTGGCGCCCTTGGCGAAGCGTGAGGTGCCGATCCAGCGCTTGCCCTGCTTGCGCTCGAACACGATCTCGGTCTTGCCGGTGATCGTCGTGTCGAGATCCTGGGCCGGGACGATCTTGCCCTTGAGCGTCAGCTTGCGGTGCTTGATCTTGCCGACCTTGAGGTCGATCTTGGTGGCGATCGAGATCTTGTACTTGCCGCCGCCGACCTTGATCACCTTGACCGTCGCGGTGCCCAGGTTCTTGGCCTCGTCGTAGGCCTTGGCGACCAGCGTGTGCGGCCCGTAGGAAAGCTTCTTGGCGCCCTGCCAGTCGAGCGAGAACTTCGCCGCGGTCGCGGTCTGCGACTTCGTGACGACCGGGACCTCCTTGCCGTCGACGAACAGGTCGAGGTTGGTCACGCCCTGCTCGTCGTCGGCGGTCACGCCGATCTTGAGCACGGTCAGATACTGCTGGTCGGCGGTCGGCGAGAGGAAGCGCACCTTCGGCGCGGTCTTGTCGAGCCTGCCGCCGCAGGCGATCGCGCCGAGGCCGCCGCGCCCTGGAAGGCGCCGAACGCTTGCTTGCGCGAGCGCAGCGACGGTGATCAGGCCGAGGTGCCGGTCGATCGTGCGTGGGCGACGAGGAGTCGAAGTCGGCAGGTAGAACCACGTCGCCTGCTGCACATAGGGGTCGCCGGCCAGGCAGCCGTATGCCTTGTCAGGAAGTGCGCCTGCTGCGCGGCCGAGACGCCTGCCGCCTTGGTGCCGGCGCGCGCGCACGGTGCGCACGATCGCGGCCGAGCGTCGACCAGCCGAGCTCGGTCATCCAGATCGGCTTGCTCTCGCCGTTGGCGGCCATCGTCGCGTACAGCTCGCGGTAGCCGGTGAACGAGTAGCGCCCGATGCGGCCGCCGGCTCGCGGTAGTACTCGCTCGGGTCGGTCGTCAGGCACGCCGTGTCGGTGTGCACGCCGACCGCGTCGAAGGAGCCCTTCGACGCCGTTGGCGTAGAGCGCTTCAGGAAGTCGTCGTCATTGGCGACCATGCCGCCGGTCACGACGGTCGCGTCCGGGTCGCCGACTTGACGGCCGGGTAGGCGGCCTTCAGCAGCGCGGCGTAGGCCGGCGGCTGCGGCCGTTGGCCCAGAACGGGGCCGTCGTCGGGTTCGTTCCAGATCTCATAGGCGGCCACGCCGGGCCCTTCAGGGCGCCGCCGCGATCGCGTGGACGAGGCCGAGTAGCGGCCCGGCGCGGCGAGCGAGTCCTTGTTGCCGCGTGACCACGAAGTAGACCGGCATCCCAGTAGACCGCGCCCTTGTCGGCAAACGTGCGCGATACTCGACGAGACGCCGGCGATGTCGGAGATGCCGGCGTTCCACGGCATGAACGCGCGACGGTCTTGGCGCCGGAATTCTAAGGTCCTGCCACGGAGCCGGCCGTCGTCGCCCGGGAAGTGGGCGTAGTCGGCTGCGTTTCCGCCGGCCTTCGGTACGGGGCGCGGAACTGGTTGATGTTGAGACGTTCACGCCGGGCGCGGCGGCGGACGCGGTCGAGGCGAAGGCGAGGAAGGCCAGGGCGGCGGCGAAGAAGAGGCGCATGGTCGTCCCGTGAGAACGGCAGCGAGGGGGAGAACTTGAGAGTCGACGGCGCACCGAACGCGATTGGAGGGGGTTGGAGCACTCCGATGCTCCGATCCCTGGCCGCGGTCGTCCTCGCGATGCTGCTCGTGCCCGCCGCCGCGCACGCTCGCGGCGACGAGCCCGACCGCGCGTTCGGCCAGCGGGGCACGGTGACGCTGAAGACGACCGACGCCGATGCCGTCGGCGGCGCGGTGAAGGTGATCGCCGGGCACAAGGTGCTGGCCGGCGGGGTGGCCGCGGGCAAGCTGGTGGTGCTGCGCCTGCGCAAGTCGGGCGCGCTCGACTCCGGCTTCGGCACGCGCGGCCAGGTCGCCGTCGACCTCCCGGGCACGTCGCTGGACGGCGTGCGCTCGCTCGCGACGTTCCGCGACGGCCGGATCCTCGCCGCCGCGACGCTGCGGCCGGCGGGCGGCGGGACGCAGATCGCGCTCGTGCGCTTCCTGCCGAGCGGCGAGATCGACCCGAGCTTCGGCAACGGCAACGGCTACGCGATCACGGGCGCGGCGGGCGCGACGCTCGGCTCGATGGTCCAGGACCGGACCGGCAACATCCTCGTCGCCGGCGGCCGGCCCTCGGGCGCAGGCGAGATCCCGTTCGTGATGCGGCTCGCGCCCGACGGCTCGCCGGACGCCACGTTCGGGGCCGGCGGAACCGTCGATGGCGCCGCGCTCGGCCTCGCCGGGCGCGCGACCGGCGTGCTCGCGCGGACCGACGGGACGACCGTGTTCTGCGTCGGCGCGGGCCCGGACGCCATGGGTGCGTCGACGTTCGGCGTCGTGCGCCTGCTCGCCAACGGCGCGCCCGACCCCGCGTTCGCCGGCACCGGCGTCGCCTCGTTCGCGCTCGCGCCCTACGTCGGTCTCGGCGCCGGCGCGGTGGCCGTGCGCCAGGGTCCCGCGAACACGGTCCTGGTCGCGGGGACGGACGTGACCGCGAAGGGCTCGCTGCGCGCCGCCGTGCTGCGGGTGCGGCCGGACGGGACGCTCGACCCGCGCTTCGCGGCCGACGGCATCGCCCGCGTGGCCCGCTCCGGGCGCAACCTGCGCGTCACCGCGTTCACGCGCGACGACCACGGGCGGATCGTCCTGGCGGGGGCCGGCGCGCCGCCGGACTCCCTGCTCACGCGATTGACCGCCGGCGGGCGCCACGACAAGTCGTTCGGCACCGGAGGCATCACCTACCCGAAGCTCGGGCGGCCGCCCGGCGGCGACCCGGTCTATACGACGCTGGAGTCCGTCGACACCGACGGGCAGAAGGTGGTGGTGGCAGGCACGGCGGCCGGCCCGGGCGTGTTGACACGCTCGCTCGGCGGCGCGACCACGTTCGCGGGCCGCTTCGCGCTCACCGTGTCGCGGCTGCGCTGAGCTCCTCCACGCGTGCGTGCAGCCACGGCACGTGCGGCTCGTGCTCGGGCTTCATCAGCACGCTGCGCAGCACGCGGTGCGGGCCGGCGTCGAGCGTGCTCAGGTAGACCGGGTCCTCGGACGCCATGCCGGCGTCCAGCACGCGCTGGACCGCGGCGTCCACATCGGCCGCGATCGGGTGGAAGCAGACGATGTCGAGCTCCGGCCGCTGCCACAGCCGCAGGACCTCGCTCGCCTCGATCAGGTCCGCCCACGCGCGTGCCGCGCGCACACCCGCGGCAAGGATCGGCGGCAGGTCGAGCGCGCGCAGCGTCAGCCACAGCGCGGCCGCCGCGGCGCCCGCGCGCGAGCACTCGAGGCTGATCTCCCCCAGGTGCAGGTCGCCCGACGTGAAGTACGTGTACGGCGAGTCGTGCTTGTAGTGCACGCCGACCGACGGGTCGCGGAACAGCACCGCGCCGCATCCGTAGGGCTGCAGGCCGTGCTTGTGCGGGTCGACGACCACCGAGTCGCACTCGGCGATCGCGCGGAACGGCGCGGAGTCGATCAGCTCGTCGCCGAGCAGCGCGAAGAAGCCGCCGTACGCGGCGTCGACGTGCAGGCGCACGCCGTGGCGCTCGCGCAGCTCGAGCGCCTGCTCGATCCGGTCCAGCGTGCCGGTTCCGGTGGTGCCCGCGGTGAGCACGACGGTGCCGACCCGCCCGGTCCGGCACAGCGCGTCGACGGCGTCGAGATCGATCCGCCCGCCGGCGTCGGCCGGCGCCTCGAGTGCGGTCACGCCAAGCACGCCGCACATGCGCGAGTGCGTGTAGTGCGCGTTGGCGCCGTGGACGATCGCCTTGCCGGGATGCAGCTGGCGGGCGATCCACAGCGCCTCGAGATTGGCGATCGTCCCCGACGCGGTCAGGTGGCCCAGGGCGTCGTCCGGAAAGCCGAACATGGCGCCCAGCCAGCGCACCGCCTCGACCTCCATCGCGCTGGTCGCCGGACCGCCGTCCAGCGCGTGGTTGTTCGTGTTGACGTTGATCGCCGCCGCGTAGGCCGCGATCGCCACGGGGTGCGGCGGCTTGAGCATCTGGCCCGCGTAGCGCGGGTGATGGAACGGGTAGTTGGCCGCCATCCGCTGCGAGAACTCCGCCCACGCGGACTCAAACCGCGCCTCGTCGATCTCCAGCGCGGGATGGCCGGGCCCAGGCTCCTGCCAGGCCAGGACCGCGTCCAATGCTCTCGGAAACAGGGCCTGGAGCTGCGACTGTCGCTGCGACACCGTCGCCTATCCTGCCAGGATGGCCACGATCTCCTTCGCCCGCGGCGCCCCGTCGCTCGACATCGTCGACGTGGAGGGCCTGCGCGAGAGCGCGCGCCTCGCCTTCGAGAACGACCCGGCGGGGACGACCGCCTACGGCACATCGGTCGGCTACGTGCCGCTGCGCGAGTGGATCGCCGACCAGCACGGCGTGGCCGTCGAGCAGGTGATCGTCACCAACGGGTCGATGCAGGCCGACGCGTTCCTGTTCGAGCTGCTGGTTCAGCCCGGCGACGGCGTCGTCGTCGAGTCGCCGACCTACGACCGCACGCTGCTGAACCTGCGCGGCCGCGGCGCCGACATCCACGCGTTCGCGCTCGAGCGCGACGGCATCGACACCGAGGCGCTGGCCGGCGCGCTGGGCCAGGGCTTCGGGCCCAAGCTCGCGCACATCATCCCCAACTTCCAGAACCCGGCCGGCTACACGCTCTCTCAGGCCAAGCGCGACCGGCTGCTCGCGCTCGCCGTCGAGCACGACTTCACGCTCTTCGAGGACGACCCGTACGTGGCGATCCGCTTCGAGGGCGAGTCGCTGCCGACGATGCTGTCGGCCGACGACGCCGGCCGCGTCGTCTATGCGTCGTCGTTCTCGAAGACGGTCTGCCCGGGCATCCGCGTCGGCTACCTGGTCGGCCCGCAGGCGCTGATCAAGCAGATCCAGACGATCGCCACCAACACCTACATCTCGCCGAACATGGTCGCCCAGTCGATCGTGAACCAGTTCGCGCGCTCCGGGCGCATGGACGGCGCGATCGCGACGGTCAAGACCGCGCTGCGCGAGCGCCGGGACACGCTCGTCGCCGCGCTCGCGCGCGAGCTGCCGGAGGCGCGCTTCCAGGCGCCCCAGGGCGGCTACTTCATGTGGGTCGAGCTGCCCGAGGCGATCGACGTCGCCGAGCTCGAGAAGGCTGCGGCCGCGCGCGAGGTGATCTTCGTCAAGGGCACCGACTTCCTGCTCGAGGGCGGCGCGAACACGCTGCGGCTGGCGTACTCGGGCGTCAACCCGGAGCAGATCGAGCTGGGCGTGTCACGCCTCGCCGAGGCCGTCCGCAGTCTTGGCGTCGCGGCTTAGCTACGGGCCGGACGCGTCGCAGTTCGGCGACCGGTACGAGGGCGGCGACCGCGGGGTCGCCGTCCTCATCCACGGCGGCTTCTGGCGCGACCGCTACGACCTGACGCTGATGGAGCCGCTCGCCGCCGACCTCGCCGCTCGCGGCTGGACGGCCTGGAACATCGAGTACCGGCGGCTGGGCAGCGGCGGCGGCGTGCCGGCCACGCTCGACGACGTCGGCGCGGCGATCGACCACCTGGCCGAGCTCGGGCTGGATTCCGGCCGGGTGGTGGCGATCGGCCATTCCGCCGGCGGGCACCTGGCGGCGTGGGCCGCCGCGCGAGAGAATCCGCGGGTGCCGCTGACCGGCTACGTGGCGCAGGCGGGCGTGCTCGACACCAGGCGCGCGTTCGAGCTCGGGCTGTCGGACGGCGTGGCCGAGCACTTCCTGGCGGCGTCCCCGATCGAGCGCGTCCCGGCGATCCCCGGGCTGCTCGTGCACGGCTCGCTCGACGACACCGTGCCGCTGGAGATCAGCCAGGCGTTTGCGGCCGCGTCGGGCGCCGAGCTCGCGGTCTTCGACTCCGGCCACTTCGGGCATCTGGACCCGGAGGACCCGATGTGGAAGGCCGTCGTGGAATGGCTCTGACGCGTGAGGAGGCGCTAGCGCTCGACGCGCGCGATCCGCTGGCCGGCTTCCGCGAGCGGTTCGTCGTGACCGATCCGAACCTGATCTACCTCGACGGCAACTCGCTCGGCCGGCTGCCCGTCGACACGCGCGAGCGCCTGCACGCGATGGTCGAGGAATGGGGCGGGAAGCTTGTCACCGGCTGGCACGAGTGGATCGAGCTGCCGATGCGCGTCGGCGACGCGCTCGCCGCCGGCGTGCTCGGCGCGCGGCCGGGCGAGGTGCTGGTGGCCGACTCCACGACCGTCAACCTCTACAAGCTCGTTCGCGCCGCCCTCGACGCGTACCGCCTGTCGGCGCAGCGCGCGCTGGTCACCGACACCGACAACTTCCCCACCGACCGCTACGTGCTCGAGGGGATCGCGCAGGAGCGCGGGCTGCAGCTGCGCCAGTTCGAGGCGGCCGACCCGCTGCTCGGCCCCCAGGTCTCCGACCTCGAGCCGCTGCTCTCCGACGGCGCGGTCGCGCTGATCGTGCTCAGCCACGTCAACTACCGCTCCGGCGCGCTGGCCGACATGCGGGCGCTGACCGCCCTTGCGCGCCGCTACGACGCGCACGTCGTGTGGGACCTCTCGCACTCGGCCGGCGCCGTGCCGATCGGCCTGCGCGAGGCCGGCGCCGAGCTCGCTGTCGGCTGCACCTACAAGTACCTCAACTCCGGCCCTGGCGGGACGGGCTACCTGTACGTCGCCGAGGAGCTGCAGGGCGGCCTGCGCTCGCCGATCCAGGGCTGGTTCGGGCAGGCCGACCAGTTCCGGATGGAGCGCCCGTACGAGCCGATGGACGGCATCGGGCGCTTCCTCGCCGGCACGCCGCCGATCCTCAACCTCGCGGCAGTCGAGTCCGGCGTCGCGCTCACCGCGGAGGCGGGCATCGACGCGATCCGCTCGAAGTCGGTCGCGCTGACCGAGCTGATGATCGCGCTCCGCGACGAGTGGCTGGCGCCGCTCGGCTTCGAGCTCGGCACGCCGCGCGACGCGGCGCGACGCGGGTCGCACGTCGCGCTGCGCCACGACGACGCCTGGCGGATCAACCGCGCGCTGATCGAGCGCGCGGCGGTCGTCCCCGACTTCCGCGGCCCGGACTCGATCCGGCTCGGCGTCGCGCCGCTGTACACGTCCTACGCCGACGCGTGGGACGCGCTGGACCGCCTGCGCGGCCTGGTCGAGCGCGGCGAGCACCGCGAGCTCGACGCCGCGCCGGCGCGCGTCACGTAGCTGAGGACATCGCCTCCTCCATGCGGCGCTGCATCTCCTGTTCGCTCATGTCCTCGGTGTGGGTGGCGAGCATCCAGCGATGGCCGAACGGGTCGCGCAAGGAGCCCGCGCGGTCGCCGTGGAACTGGTCGGCGACGCGATTGATGATCGTGGCGCCGGCCTTTTCGGCGCGCTCCTGCAGGGCGTCGGCGTCCTCGACGTAGATCAGGATCCCGACCGTGTTCGCCTCGCCCGGCTCGGGCGCGCGCGACTCCGGAAACGGGTCATTGACGCAGAAGATCGAGCTGCCGAGCTGCAGCTCGGAGAACATGAGCTTGCCGCCCATGACGAGCTTGCGACGCACCGTGGCGCCGAACGCGCGCTCGTAGAAGTCGAGCGCCGCGAGGCCGTCCTCCACGACGAGGCACGGCGTGAGCGTGTGGTAGCCCTCGGGAATCGGCTGGGTCATGCCCTTCACGCTAAGCCGGTCCCGGGCGGCCGTATTGTAAGAACGCGACAGCCGATGGAGACGACCACGAGCCAGCGCGGGGTCCTCAATCCGCAGGAGGCGGCGCGCCATTTCCGGCTCACCCGCTACGCGCCGTCGCCGGACCTGGCGCACCTGGTCGAGCGCTTCTGGTTCGTCGAGTGGGACCTGCGCGCGCCGTTCACCCAGGGCGTCGTCACCCATCCGAGCATCAACCTCGCGTTCGAGCCGCATTACGCGCTCGTGTTCGGCGTCGTCACCGGGCGCTCGGACCACACGATCTCCGGGCGCGGGAAGGTCGTCGGCTGCAAGTTCCGCCCCGGCGGCTTCCATCCGTTCGTGCCGGTCCCCGCCGTGTCGCTGGCCGATCGCGTCGCGACGCTCGAGGAGACGTTCGGCGACCCGGGCGACCTGCACGAGCGCGTGATCGGCGCGCGCGCAGACCGCGCCCAGATCGCCGTCGTCGAGGCGTTCCTGCGCGCTCGCATGCCCGCGCACGACCCGCAGGTGGTTTCCGTCGGCGCGATCATGCGGCTGATCCTCGCGACGCCCGAGCTTACGCGCGTGGAGCAGCTCGTCGAGCGCACCGGCATGTCCTCGCGCTCGCTCCAGCGCCTGTTCCGCGAGTACGTCGGCGTGACCCCGAAGTGGGTCCTGCGGCGCGTGCGCCTGCACGAGGCCGCCGAGCGGATCGCCGACGAGCCGGACGCCGACGCCGCGATGCTCGCGCTCGACCTCGGCTACTTCGACCAGGCCCACTTCATCAAGGACTTCAAGGCCGTCGTCGGCCGCTCGCCGGCCGAGTACGCGGCGATGTGCGCGGGCCCTGCCCTGGCCGCCTGAAACCTCAGGGTGGCCCCCCGATTGCCCTCGCCGCGCGGCCTGGTGATGGTTGGCGCATGGCCCGTGCCGTCCTGCTGGCGATCGCGCTCGTCCTCGCGGCGAGCGCGAGCGCGCGGGCGGAGGGCGACATCTTCACGCTCGCCGGCTCGGGCACGTCGGCGCCCATGCGCGACGAGACACCCGCGATCCGTGCGGGCCTGCCGCAGGAGACGTTCGTCGCGGCGGAGCCGGGCGGCGGATTTCTCGTCGCGGATCGCAAGCACGTGTGGCGCGTCGATCCGCAGGGGCTGATCCACCTGGCGGCCGCGAACCTGCACGACGTCGACGCCGTCGCCGCGCTGCCCGGCGGCGGCTTCCTCGTCGGCGAGCTCACGCGGGTGTGGCGCGTCGATCCGCAGGGGCGGATTGACCTCACCGATTGGCAAGGAGCAAGCGCCATCGCCGCGTTGCCCGGTGGCGGCTTCGTCTTCGCCGACGGCGACTCCCACGTGCATTCCGTCGGCCCCGACGGGCGGATCGCGGCGATCTCCGACATCGAAGCGGACGATCTCTCGCCGGCGCCCGATGGCTCGGTCCTGCTCGCCGACCGCAACAACGCGCGGATCGAGCGGATCGGGACCGACGGCAACCTGAGCGTGGTCACGAAGCTGCCCGAGGCAGAGCCGCCGACGCACGTCGCCGCGCTGCCGGACGGCGGCTTCGTCTACACCGCCGACGAGCGTGTCACCCGCGTGCGGCCCGACGGCTCGAGCGTCATTCTCGCCGGCCGCGGCCCGTTCATCCGCACCGCGCCCGACGGTCTCCAGCAACGGCTGAGCGGCCAGAGCGCGCAGCGCGCCGATCTGCACTACGTGAGCGATCTGGCCGCTACGCCCGACGGTGGCGTGCTGATCGCTCACGGCCGCGCCGACGCCTTCGACGACGGCGGTTTCGTCGACTACGTCGCGCCCGCGGCGCCGACCGTGCTCGGCGCCGCGATCCTGCGCGACCGCGACCGCGTCTTCACGCCGGGCGGCATCCACGCGGTGAGCGTGTCGCTGACCGCGCCCGCGACGGTGACGCTGTCGGTCGCCGGGCGCTCGGTCACCCGACAGCTTGGCGCGGGCGTCTCGCGCGTCGCCTTCCCGGCGCCGGCCGCCGCACGGCCGCTGCGCGTCAGCCTCGTGGCGACGGCGGACGGCCGCCGCGCGTTCGACGCCGTCCGCATCTTCCCGCCGCGCTGGCTGCCCACCGAGACGGCCGCGCTCGTGGCCGGCGCGCTCGCGTCCGACGTCGACCGCTGCCGCCAGTTCGGCGCCGCCCGCGTCGACTGCCTGACCAACGTCGGTGACCGCGATTGCCGCTCGGTGACCGTCCGCCTCGCCGGCGACCGCCTGCGCTGGTCGGAGTACGGCGGCTGCGCGATCCGCCGCCAGCCTCGCCTCGAACGCGCCCCGCGTGCGCTCACCCGGCGCGACTGGGGCTGCGACTTCGGCTGTCCGGCCCGGCTCTTCGGCACCATCGACGAAGCCGCGCTCGTCCCCGCCACGTGACCATGCGCAAACTCGCCATCCTCGCCACCCTCGCCGCGCTCGCCATCGCGGCATCCACCGCCCGCGCGGCCGCCGAGAAGCGCTGCGGCGACCTCTCCAACGCGCCCGACAGCGCGCAGGACATCCGCGCCCTGGGCGTCTCCTGCGCCACCGCCCGCTCGATCGCCCGCCGCCATCACCGCCGGATCGACGCCGGCGAGGCGTGCGACCTGCGCAAGGCGTCCTGCGTGCTCTCCGGCTTCACCTGCCGGCGGACGTTCTTCGGCAACTCCGGCACGCGCGTGCGGTGCACGAGCGGGCCGAAGCGCGTGCGCTTCTTCTACGGCGTCTGAGAAGAGAGTGGACCGCCGCGCTGGTCAGGCGCGACGGTCCTGCAGTGCCTGGGGCCGGCGAGCGTCGGGGAGAGAGGGAACAACCCGGGGGCCTTGGCTTCGAACGAGGTGGTCAGCCTCTGCTCAGGACTATGAACTGGGTTCGCAACCGTTGGTATCGCACTAAGGGGTGAAACAGATCACCCCTCCACGCTCCAGGCCAGCGCGCGCCGGCGGGCGAGCAGGAACGCGCGATCGAGCGCGTAGCCGAGCAGCGAGACGGCGACGATCGCGACGTACATCTCCGGCGTGTCGAGCGTCCGGTAGGCGATCGCCATCTGGTGCCCGAGCCCGTCGGCGCCGGCGATCATCTCGGCCAGGAACACGCCGACGATCGCGCCGACCAGCCCGATCCGCGCGCCGGTCAGGATCGCCGGCAGCGCCGCCGGGACGACGATCCGCGCGAGCGGCGCGCGCACGCCGAGCGCCTCTCCCGCCCACACGAGCCGCGGGTCCACGCGCGAGGTGCCGGCGGCGGTCGCCAACAGGATCGGGAACAGCGCCTCGGCGAATCCGAGGCCGACCTTCGACGCCGCGCCGAGCCCGAGCCCGATCAGCATCGCCGGATACAGCGCGACCTTCGGCGCCGGGAACAGGAACGAGACGACCGGCCGCAGCGCGCGGCGCGCGACCGCGACGCGCCCGATCAGCGTGCCGAGCGCGACGCCGGCCAGGCAGGCGAGCGCGTACGCGGCGGCCACGCGCCCGAACGTGATCGCGACCTGGTCGAGCAGCGCGTCGCGCTCGCTCCACGCGCGGTCGGCGACCGCGCCGGGCCCCGGCAGGACGAACTCGCTGGTGGAGCGCGAGGCCAGCCACCACACGGCGGCGACGAGCGCGAGCGCCCTCACAGCTCGCCGTCCAGCCACGGCAGCGCGAGGCGCGCGCCGAGCACGTAGGCCGCGTCGAGCAGGAAGCCGAGCGCGGCCACGATCGCGGCGACCGCGAAGACCGTCACGGTCTGCCCGTTGTCGAGCGCGTCGAACATGAACGCGCCGACGCCGGAGCCGCGGATCAGCAGCTCGGAGGCGAGCACGGTGAAGATCGCGACGGCGATCGCGATCCGCAGCCCCGAGACGATCTGCGGCAGCGCGGCGGGCAGGATCACGCGCGCCGGCGAGCGCGCGCCCAGGCTGCGCGCCGACCACAGCAGCTCGGGCGCCACGCCGGCGGCGCCGTGCATGGCCGAGATGACGATCGGGATCAGGCACCCGGTGACCACGATCCCGACGCGCGCGACGTCGCCGGCGCCGAACCACAGCACGAACAGCAGGATCAGCGCGGCCTTGGGCACCGGAAAGCCGAGCGCGAGCAGCGGGTCGAAGATCGCGCGCACCGCGCGCGAGCGCCCCATCCACGCCCCGAGCGGGACGCCGATCAGCGCCGCGAGCGCGAGCCCGGCGGCCCAGCGCGCGCCTGACGTCGCGAGGTCGCCGAGGAACTCGGGCCGCCCCAGCAGCGACGCCGCCTCGCGCGCGACGTCCGAGAACGGCGGCACCGACTGCTCGCGCACCCAGCCCGCGCGCGGCGCCAGCTCCCACACGCCGAGCAGCAGCGCTACCGCAAGTGCGCTCATTGGGGTACCTCGCCCGGGAGAATCGCCCCCTGGGCGATTGCTCCCAGCGAAACGAGCCCGCAGGGCGAGGCTTCGCCGAGCACGTCAGCCCTCGAGCAGCGACCAGACGCGCGCGTGCAGCTCGCGGTAGGCGGGCAGCGCGAGGATGCCCTCGCGGTCGCGCGGCCGCGGCAGGCCGACCTCCAGCACCTCGCGCACCCGCGCGGGGCGCGGCGAGAGCACGTACACCCGGTCCGACAGGTACAGCGCCTCGTCGACCGAGTGCGTGACGAACACGACCGTCATGCGCGAGCGTTCCCAGATCTGCAGCAGCTCGCCCTGAAGGCGGCTGCGCGTCTGCGCGTCGACGGCCGCGAACGGCTCGTCCATCAGCAGGACATCCGGGTCCATGATCAGCGAGCGGGCGAGGGCGACGCGCTGCTTCATCCCGCCTGACAGCTCCTTCGGGTACGCGCGCTCGAATCCGTCGAGCTTGACGAGCTCGACGAAGCGCCGCGCCCGTTCGCGTTCGCGCCGCGGCAGGCCGTACGCGATGTTGCCCAGCACGGTCTTCCACGCGAACAGCGCCGGCTCCTGGAACACGATGCCGGGCCGGCCGCCGACCTCCACGCGCCCTGCGCTGGGCTCGACGAACCCGCCGAGGATGTACAGGAACGTCGACTTCCCGCAGCCCGACGGCCCGACGATCGAGACCAGCTCGCCGGAGCGGGCCGTGAAGTCCAGCCCGTCGATCGCGGTCACCGTGCCGGCCCGGCTCGGGTAGACCTTGCGGACGCCGCTGGCCTCGATCTCAGCCAAGGTGCTCGGAGACCCTCAGGTCGCGCTTGAACGCTCCGTTGGCGTGGAAGAAGTCCCACTCGCGCTGGAGCGCGTCGACGTTGACCTTGCCGTCGGGCGGCCGGTAGTAGTCGCCGCCGGTGAGCAGATAGCGGTCGAGCACGCCGGCCGGGATCTTGGTCGCGGCCGCGCTGGCCGCCACGACCTTGTCGCGGTTCGCGGGGTCGGCGACCCAGCGCGTCACGCGAACCCAGTCGCGCTTGAAGGCGCGCATCGCGTCCGGGTGGTCGGACACGAACCCGCGCCGGCACCCGTTGAGCAGCTGCACGAACGGCTCGATGCCGTCATTGAGGCGGAACAGCGTCTTGACCTCGCCGCCGGCGTTGATCTGCCCGTAGAACGGCTGCGGGAACAGGCCCATGTCGGCGCGGCCGGAGAGGACGGTCTCGACCATCTGCCCGAACGGGACCTCGACCTTCTTGTAGTCGACGTTGGCCTTCAACCCGGTCTTGCGCTCGATGTAGTCGTCCTGGAAGTAGTCGGTCGAGCCGCCGACCGCGTTGGTCGCGACCGTCTTGCCCTTCAGGTCGGCCAGCGAGTCGATCCCCGAGTCCTTGCGGACCATCCACGGCGTCGTGAAGTTCGGGTTGCGCTCCTCGATCATCTCCGAGAGCACGGCGATGTCGGCGCCCTTGTCGAGCCCGTTGGCGACCGAGAGCCCGCCGACCGTCGCGCAGTCCAGCGTGCCCGCGGCGAGCCCCTGGACGCCGAGCGGCGTACCCGCGAACTGGTGCCACTCGATCGTGTACGCCTTGCCGAGGCCGGGGGCGATCTCCGGGTGCTTCATCAGCACGTACTTGACCTCTTCCTCCGGCACGCCCCAGCCCATGCGGATCTTGACGGGGCTGTTGTCCGCGGTGTCATCGTTGGAGCCGCACCCGATCGCGATCAGCGCGAGCAGCCCCGCCATCCACGTCTTCGCCATCGGCCCGACGCTAGGTCGAGGCCCGCACGCCCACAAGACCAGGAATCTGGGGAGTTCGGCCTATCCCCGAACCTGGGGACGGCGCAGCAGCTCGCGCGTCAGCCCCACGCGCGAGTCGACCCCGAGCTTGCGGTAGATCCGCTTGACGTACTGGCTCACCGTGTGGTGGCTGAGGAACAGCTGCTCGGCGATCTCGCGGTCGGCGAGGCCGTCGACGACGAGCATCGCGACCTCGGCCTCGCGCGGCGTCAGCCCGGCGAGCGCCTCCAGCGAGATCACCGCGGACTCGCGCTCGAGGTCGAGCACCGCGACCAGCGCATCCTCGTCGCCGGGCGCCGCGCTCAGCCGTGCGTGCAGGATGCCGAGCTCGCCGGTGACCAGTTCGACCTGCAGCCGGCGCGTGCCGCCTCCCGCCGGGGCGGGACGCGCCAGCAGCCGGTGCAGCACCTCGTCGGCGCTGACGACGTCGGCGAGCAGGCGGCGCGCGGGGTCGTTGAAGCGCAGCTCGGTCAGCTCCGGGTCGCTGACCGCGAACGGCGTGCCGGCGATGTTGAGCGCCGCGAGCGCCTGGTCGCGCTCGCGCTCCATCTGGTCGCGGCCGGTGATCGCCTCGATCGTCATCCCGACGACGCTGCTCAGCGCCTCGGCGACGCGGATGTCCGCGAGCCCGATGTCCCATTCCTGGGCGGTCGTCGCGAAGTGGACGTTGCCGGCGATCGCGCCGCCGATCGTGACCGGGATCTCCACCACGTGGCGCATGTTGTGGACGCAGTAGGCGCGCCGGAACACCGGGGACTCCTCCCACTCCTGCGGCGACATCAGCGCCAGGTTGTACGTCGTCAGGCCGGTCGAGTAGGTGCGCTCGAGCAGCGGGTCGACGTCCTTGGCGTGGCGCTCGTAGCGAGCGACGAACGTCGCGCTGACGTTGCCGTTGGCCACGCACGTCGGCGAGTTCGTCACCGGGTCGACGAGCGCGTAGCCGTACATCGGCATCCCCACGAGGCGGCCGAAGCCGAGCAGGAAGCGCTGCTTGAGCTGATCGAGGCTGGGCGAGGCCGAGAGCGAGGAGGCGAACTGGAGGAGCTCGACGCCCTTGACGGGATCGCCGGGAATCACGGGTCCGGCAGGCACTCGGTTTTCGAGCCTAGTCATGATCGGTCCCCAGTTCTGGGGATGCGGTCAATCGCCCTGCTCTCGGGTCTATCCGGCGGCCTGGGCCGCACCTAGGTTGCGGTCGGTGACGACGCTGGTCCTCGGACATGGCAAGACGGGCCGTCGCGTGATCGAGCGGCTCGGCGCGCGAGGGCTCCCCACCCGTGTCCTGCCCCGCTTCGACTGGGAGGACCCCTCGAGCTGGGCGCCGGCGCTTCGCGATGTCGAGGCGGTGTACCTCGGCTACCCCGCGCACGCGGTCGACGCGGTCGGCTCCCTCGCCGCCGCGGCGGCCGCATGCGGAGTGCGGCGAGTCGTGCTCCTCTCGCCGCGCGGCGACCCGGGCGCGCTGCCCGCCGAGCACGGGCTGCGCGCCTCGGGCGCCCACTGGACGATCGTGCGCGCGAGCCTGCTCGACCAGACGTTCAGCGAGGGCTGCCTCCTCGAGCCGGTGCGCGAGCGCCGCGTCGCGCTGCCCGCCCGGCGCGTCGGCGAGCCGTTCGTGGACGCCGAGGACGTCGCCGACGTGATCGTGGCGGCGCTGACCGGCGAGGGCGTGGACCGCCGCGTCTACGACGTGACGGGGCCACGGCTGCTCACGTTCGCCGAGGCGGTCGAGGAGCTGGCGGCGGCGACCGGGCGGAGCATCCGCTATATGCGGGTCGCGCCCCGGCACTACGCCGCGCTGCTCGCTGAGCACGAGGTCCCCGAGGAGATCGTCGCGCGGCTGATGCGCGTCTTCGAGGAGTTGCTGGACGGCCGCAACGCGCACGTCGCTCCCGGCGTCGAGCGCGCGATCGGCCGCGAGCCGCGCGACTTCGCCGAATACGCGCGCGAGGTCGCCAGAACCGGAGTCTGGGAGGAGACGTGAAGCCCGCATACGCGCTGCCGAACGAATGGAGGCTCGCCCGCGAGCGCCTCGACCTGCTGCAGGAGAGCCACGACGCCGCGAGCATCCGGCGCGCCGAGGCGCTCGGCGTCGGGCCCGGCATGCGCTGCCTGGAGGCGGGCGCCGGCGGGGGCTCGTTCGCGCGCTGGCTGCACGAGAGGACCGGCGACGTCGTCGCGGCGGACCTCGACGTGCGCCTGCTGGTGGGGTTCGAGGAGCTCGAGCTGTGGCAGCTGGACCTGGTCGCCGACAAGCTGCCGCGAGAGGCATTCGACTTCGTCCACACGCGGCTCGTCCTGATCCACATCCCGCAGCGCGACGCGGTCCTGCGCAAGCTCGCCGCCGCGCTGCGCCCGGGCGGGCTGCTGATGGTCGAGGAGGACGACATCCACCCGATCCTCGCCACCGCGACGGGGGCCTATCGCGAGAGCTGGCTCGCGTTCCACGCGCACATGAAGCGCGCCGGCGTGGACGCCGAGTGGGCGCGCGGCCTACCGGAGCGGCTGGGCGGCCTCGGCCTGGAGGAGGTCGGCGCCGAGATCGACGGCCACATCTTCCCGGGCGGCTCGGCGACCGCCCGCTTCTGGAGCATGACCTGGCTGCAGGCGCTGCCCGGCGAGACGCAGGCGGGCCGCGCCGCGCTCGCCGACCCGGCGCACTGGTTCATCGGACCCGCCAAGTTCGTCGCCTGGGCGCGACGGCCGGGCTGAACCCGGCGAACGTCAACGGCGGCAGGCAAGGAGAGCGGGGACCGAACCCGCGACCAAGATCGATCGCCACGGCGGGTGGAACGATCACACTCGCCCGCGTCCGCGCTCCGAACAAAGGGGGTGCCCGACCTTTCGTTACCAGAGGTAAGGAAACGTCAGGCACCCCCGCGCGCACCAGCCGAAACGATCATCCGCAGGCAGCGAAACCTGACCCGCACCCCCTTACTGGCGCAGTTGACGTTCGCCGACCCGCCCGCACCGCTACGGGCTGAAGATCAGCACGACGTAGACGAAGAACACCAGCAGGTGCACCGCGCCTTCGAGCACGGTGGTGCGCGGGCCCGAGAACGTGACGATGCTCAGGACGAGCGTCAGCGCGATCAGCACCATGCCGGTCGAGTCCACGCCGAGCAGCACGTCGCGGCCCGTGATCAGCCCGATCGTGAGCACGGCCGGCAGCGTCAGCCCGACCGTCGACAGGCAGGCGCCGAGGCAGAGGTTGACCGTGCGCTGGAGCTGGTTGCGGTACGCCGCCTTCAGCGCGCTGACCCCCTCCGGCGTGAAGATGATCAGCGCGATCAGCACGCCCGACAGCGCGACCGGCGCGCCGAGGTCCTCGATCCCGTGCGAGACGACCTTGTCGAGCCGCTTGGCGAGCAGCACGATCGGCAGCACGTTGGCCAGCAGGAGGATCGTGTGGCGGGCGATGGCGCTCGACGAGCGCGATTCGGCCACGTGCCCGTCGTCGTCTGAGAGCGTGAACAGGTCGCGATGGCGGCCGGTCTGGACGATCAGGAAGATCGCGTACAGCACCGCGGTGGCGATCGAGAAGAGGATCGCCTGGGCGGTCGAGAGCGTCTGGTCCGGCGTCGACTGCGTGACGCTCGGCAGGATCAGCGCGACCGTGGCCAGCGGGATGATCACGCTCAGGTACGCGGTCGCGCCCTCGAAGCTGTAGTCCTGCGTGTGGTGGCGGATCCCGCCCACCACGAGCGAGAGCCCGATCATGCCGTTGAGCACGATCATCATCACGGCGAACATCGTGTCCCGCCCGACCGTCGGCGACCCGCCGCCGCCGAGCATCACGGCGCTGATCAGCATCACCTCGATCACCACGATCGAGAGCGTGAGGACGAGCGTGCCGAGCGGCTCGCCGAGCAGCTCGGCGAGGTGGTCGGCCTCCGCGATCACCCCGAACGCGCACCACAGGATCACGCCGAGCAGCCAGGCGAACAGCGCCAGTTCCAGCGGCGCCTTGTCAAGCGCCGACTTCGACAGCAGGTCGCCGCCGAACACGGCGAACGCGACGACCGTCCCCCAGCCGCCGATCAGGCGCCACATCGCTCGGCCAGCTCGAGGAAGTCGGCGGCCACGAAGTCCCACTCCGCGGTCGGTGCCGTGTCCTCGGTCGGCCGCGGGACGAACGCGGTGCGCAGCCCGCACGCCGCGGCCGCGGCGAGGTCGTCGTTGTGGGCGGCGACCATCGTGACCTCGCCCGGGGCCAGTCCCAGCGCCTCGACGCTGCGCAGGTAGGCGGCCGGCTGCGGCTTGTAGGCGTGCGCGATCTCGGCGCCGAGGATCGCGTCCCACGGCAGGCCCGCGTGCTTGGCCAGATCCACCAGCAGCGCGATGTGGCCGTTGGAGCACGGCGCGATCACGAACCGGCGCTTGAGCCGCGTGAGCCCCTCGACGGCGTCCGGCCACGGATCGAGCCGGTGCCAGGCGCGCGTGAGCTCGTCCGGATCGCCGACGGACAGGCCGCGCTCGGCGAGCAGGGCGTCGAGCGCCTCGCGGTGCAGCACGTCAAGGTCGGTCCACGGCCGCGCGCCGCAGCGGACGGTCTCGAGCTGCGGCTGATACTCGCCCCGCCAAGCCGCCGCGAGCGCCGGCGGCAGCCCCCGCCGCGCCAACTCGCGCTCCACGCTGCCGCGCCAATCCACGCACGTGCCGAACACGTCGAAGAGCAGCGCCCTCACGGCTTGCATACTGACGCGGATGGAGGACCTGTTGCGCGCTCGCCTTGCGGCGCTGGATCTGGAGGCCAAGGTGCGGCTGCTCACGGGCGCCGACTTCTGGGCGCTGTACGACGAGCCCGCGGCCGGGCTGCGGCGGCTCGTGACGTCCGACGGGCCGGCGGGCGTGCGCGGCGAGCGCTGGGACGAGCGCGAGCCGTCGGCCAACGTGCCGTCGCCCACCGCCCTGGCGGCGACGTGGGACGAGGTGCGCATCGAGCGCCTCGGCGCCCTGCTGGCCGCCGAGTGCCGGCGCAAGGGCGTCGACGTGCTGCTGGCGCCGACCGTCAACCTGCACCGCTCGCCCTACGGCGGGCGTCATTTCGAGTGCTTCAGCGAAGACCCGCTGCTGACCGCGCGGATCGGGGTCGCCTACGTCAATGGGCTGCAGCGCTCGGGGGTCGGCGCGACCGTCAAGCACTTCGTCGCCAACGACTCCGAGACCGAGCGCTTCACGCTCGACGCGCGCATCGACGAGCGCACGCTGCGCGAGCTGTATCTCGCGCCGTTCGAGGCGATCGTGCGCGAGGCGCGGCCGTGGGCGGTGATGGCCGCCTACAACGCGGTCAACGGGCAGACGATGACCGAGTCGCCGCTGCTGCGCGACGTGCTCAAGGACGAGTGGGGCTGGGACGGCCTGGTGATGTCGGACTGGTTCGCCGGTCGCTCGCTGGATGCCGCGCCGGCCGCGCTGGACCTCGTGATGCCCGGCCCGTCGGGCCCGTGGGGCGACGCGCTCGTCGAGGCGGTCCGCGACGGCCGCGTGAGCGAGGCCGCGATCGACGACAAGGTGCTGCGGATCCTGCGGCTCGCTGCGCGCGTCGGCGCGCTCGAAGGCATCGCCGCGCCGCCGGCGCCCGCGCACTTCGACGTGCCGGCCGAGCTGCGCGCCACGGCGGCCGCGAGCTTCGTCCTGGTCCGCAACCACGGCACGCTGCTCCCGCTCAACGGCCCGTCGCTGCGGCGCGTCGCGGTGCTCGGCCCGAACGCGGCGGTCGCGCGCACGCTCGGCGGCGGCAGCGCGACGGTGTTCCCGCCCTACACGGTCTCGCCGCTGGAGGGACTGCGCGCTGCGCTGCCGCACGCCGAGGTCACGCACGCGCCCGGCGTGCGCACGCACGAGCGGCTGCCGACCGCGGACCTCGACGTCGAGGTCACCTATGCCGGAGCGGACGTCCCGCCGGAGCGCCGCCGCACCGGCGACTTTCACTGGAACGCGCTGCCGCCCGGGACGACCGCCGTCGAGGTGCGCGCGACGCTGCGGGCCGAGACGGCGGGCGAGCACGTCATCGGGGCGTCGGGCGTCGGCCGCTTCCGCATGACGGTCAACGGTGCGGAGGCGTTCGATGAGACGCTCGCCCTGAGCGGCGACGATCCCGCCGAGGCGCACATGTTCCCGCCGCAGGCCGGCGCGCCGGTCGCGCTCGCGGCCGGCGAGGAGGCCGAGCTCACGCTGAGCCACTACGTGCGCGACGGCGCCGGCGCCTCGTTCGACTCCCCCGCCGTCGTCTTCAAGCTCAACGTCGACCGGCCGCACGGCACCGCGGAGGAGGAGCTCGAGCGCGCCGTCGCGCTGGCCGGCGAGGCGGATGTGGCGATCGTGGTGGTCGGCACCACCGAGGAGGTCGAGAGCGAGGGGTTCGACCGCGACTCGCTCGCGCTGCCCGGCGCGCAGGACGAGCTCGTGCGCCGGGTCAACGAGGCCAACCCGCGCACGATCGCGATCGTCAACGCCGGCGCGCCGGTGCTGTTGCCGTGGGCCGATCGCGTGCCGGCGGTGCTGCTCGCCTGGTTCCCGGGGCAGGAGGCCGGCAACGCGCTCGCCGATGTGCTGCTCGGCGCGGCCGAGCCCGGCGGGCGGCTGCCGACGACCTGGCCGGCCTCCGAAGACGGGCTGCCGTCGACGCGGCCGGACGACGGCGTCCTCGAGTACGCCGAACGGACCGCGATCGGCTATCGGCGATCCGGCGAGCCGCTCTTCCCGTTCGGTCACGGCCACGGCTACACGCTGTGGGAGTACCTCGGGATAGAGGCGGTCGAGGGCGGTGTGCGCGTGCGCGTGGCCAACGCCGGCACGCGGCGCGGGCGCGAGGTGATCCAGGTCTACACCGACAGGCCAGAGCTGCGGCTGGCCGGGTTCGCCGCCGTCGAGGCCGGCTCCGGCGAGCAGGTGGACGTCGAGATCGCCATTTCCGACCGCGCGCTTGCGCGCTGGGACGGCGGCTGGGTGATCGCGCCCGGCGAATACGAGCTGTCCGCCGGTCGCTCGGTCGCCGACCTCCGCGTGAGCACGAAGCTGACGCGCTGATGGAGCTGCGCCAGCTCCAGTACTTCGCGGCGGTCGCACGCCACCGGCACTTCACGCGCGCGGCCGAGGAGCTCTACGTCACCCAGCCGGCGCTCTCCCAGCAGGTGCGCCGGCTGGAGGCGGAGCTCGGCCTCGCGCTGCTGCGGCGCACGTCGCGCGGCGTCGAGCTCACGGCCGCCGGCGAGGACCTGCTCGTGCACGCGGAGGCGGTGCTCGCCGAAGTGGCGCGCGCTCGCGCACAGATGGACCGTCACACCGGCGTCTCGCGCGGCGTCGCCCGAGTGGCGTCGACGGCCGCCGACGCTCCGCGGCTCCCTGACGCGCTCGCCGACTTCCACGCCGACCACCCGCGAATCCAGATCGCGCTGCGGCAGGGCTCCGCATCCGAGGTCGTCGCGCTCGTGCAGCGCGGCTCGGTCGACGTCGCCGTGCTCGCGCTGATCGAGGAACCCGCCGGAGTGAGCGTCGAGCCGCTCGCCGAGGAGCCGCTGCGCGTCGCGGTGCCGCACGACGACCCGCTCGCGGGAGGCAAGACGACGCTGCACGAGCTGCGCGGCCGTCCGTTCATCCTCGCCGAGCCGGGCACCGCGCTGCGCGAGACGGTGATGGCCGCGACTCAGGCGGCCGGCTTCAGCCCGCTGCCGCTCGTCGAGGTCGGCGACCCCGGCACCGTGCGCCACCTGGTGCGCGCCGGCCTCGGCATCAGCCTCGTGCCCGCGTCGTGGCTCGAGCGCCCCGGCCCGGTGGTCGGCGCCGCCGACCTCGAGCGCGCGCCGCGCCACCGCCTGTCGCTGCTGGCGCCCGCCGCCGGCCCCTCACCCGCCGGCCGGCTGCTGCTCGAGCGCCTGCGCGCCGCGCTCGGCGAGTAGCGCCGCGAGCTTCTCCGCCGTGCCGGTGCCCTCGCACGGCGAGTAGAGCACGAGCCGCTGCTCGCTCTTCTCGGCGTGCAGGAACACCGCGTGCTCGAACTCGAGGTGCCCGGCGACGGGATGCTCGATCTCCTTGCGCCCCTCGCCGCTGGCGACCACCTCGTGGCGCGGCCACCATTCGCGGAACTCGGCGCTGCCCGCGAGCAGCCGCTCCAGCAGGCTCTCGAACGCCGGGTCGCCGACCCGCTCGGCGTAGGCCGCGCGGAAGCGGCCGACCAGGCGGCGCGCGTTCGGCTCCCAGTCGGGGTACAGCTCGCGCCAGGCCGGGTGCATGAACACGAGCCACAGGTGGTTGCGCTCCGCCGGCGGCACCCGCTCGATCTCTGCGAACAGGACGGCGGCGGCACGGTTGTGGGCGAGGAAGTCGAAGCGGCGTCCGAGCAGGTACGCGGGCGTCGGGTTCAGGCTTTCGATCAGGCGCCGCAGCGCCGGCGAGACGGTCTCCTTCTGCGCCGGGAGCGGGGGCGCGGGCTCGCCGCGCCCGAGCCGGATCATGTGCGCGCGCTCCGCGGGTGAGAGCCGCAGCGCCTGCGCCAGCGCCTCCAGCACGGCCAGCGAGGCCTGCACGTCGCGCCCCTGCTCGAGCCACGTGTACCAGGTGGTGCCGACTCCGGCGAGCGCGGCCAGCTCCTCGCGCCGCAGGCCCGGCGTGCGGCGGCGGCCGCCGCCCGGCAGGCCCACGTCCTGCGGCCGCACACCTTCGCGACGGGCGCGCAGGAAGCCGGCCAATTCGTCCCGCCGCAACCGCGCGTCTTCGATGGGGGGTGGTGTCAATACCAGGATAAGCCCCTCTCTTGTACCTGCATCGCTCAATCCCCAGAGTACTACCCATGCCCCATTCGCCCCGCCGAGCCGCCGCGGTCCTCGCCGTCACCGGGGCGGCGCTCTTCATGATCGTCCTCGACAACCTGATCGTCGTCTCCACGCTCCCCGCCATCCAGCGCAGCCTGCACGGCTCGCTGTCGAGCCTGGAGTGGATCGTCGACGCGTACATCCTCTCCTTCGGCGTCCTCATCCTCAGCGGCGCCGCGCTCGGCGAGCGCTTCGGGCGCCGGCGCATGTTCGTCGTCGCCCTCCTGCTGTTCTCGGCCGCGTCGGCGGCCGGCGCGCTCGCGCCGAGCCTCGGAGCGCTCACCGCGGCGCGCGCCGTCCAGGGCGCCGGCGCCGCGATGCTGATGCCGCTCACGCTCACGCTCCTGACCGCCGCCTATCCGGCCGAGGGGCGCGGGCACGCGCTCGGCATCTGGTCGGCGATCGCCAGCATCGCGGTCGCCGCCGGCCCGCTGGCGGGCGGGCTGCTCGCGACCGCGCTGTCATGGCACTGGATCTTCTGGTTCAACGTGCCGATCGGCATCGCCGCCGCCGTGGCGGCGCCGCGGGTCCTTGCCGAGAGCCGCGGCGAGCCCGCGCCGATCGACCTCACCGGCATCGCGCTCGCGAGCGCCGGCCTGCTCGGGATCGTGTGGCCGACCGTGCGCGGCAACGAGGCGGGCTGGGGCTCGCCGAGCACGCTCGCCGCCTACGCGACCGGCGCCGTCGCGCTGCTCGCGTTCCTGGCGTGGGAGGCCCGCACGCGCGCCCCGATGCTGCCGCTGCGGCTGTTCCGCTCGCGCAGCTTCTCGGCCGTCAACGCGACCGGGTTCGCGTTCAACTTCACGATGTTCGCCGCGTTCCTGATGGTCGTGCAGCGGCTGTCCGCCGACGGCCACGGCCCGGTGATGATCGGCGTCTGGACGCTGCCGTGGACGATCATGCCAATGCTCTTCTCGCCGCTCGGCGGCCGGCTCGGCCAGCGCATGGACCCGGCGCTGCCGCTCGTCGCCGGCCTCGCCGTGATCACGATCTCCGTGCTCGCGCTCGCCGCCGTGATCGGGCCGCCGCTCGCGATGGCGCCCGCGCTCGCGGGGATCGGCATCGGCATCGGCTTCGTGGTGCCGAACCTGGCCGCGGTGACGATGGACGCTGTCGGCGCCGCCGACATCGGCCGCGCGTCGGCGACGCTCAACACCGCGCGCCAGCTCGGCGCGGTGTTCGGCGTCGCGGTCGCGGTGGCGGTCTTCGCGGCCGGGGGGTTCGCCGCCGCCGTGCTCGTCGCCGCGGCCGTGTCGGGCGCCGCGACCGCGCTCGCCGCCCTCAGCCGCGTGGCCGTCGCGCCCGCCGCCGTGTCACAGCCGGCTTGAGAACCGCCGCAGCCGTAGCGCGTTGCCGACAACCGAGAGGCTGGAGAGCATCATCGCCAGGCTCGCGATCACGGGGTTGAGCAGACCGGTCATCGCCAGCGGGATGGCGAGCAGGTTGTAGCCGAAGGCCCAGCCGAGGTTCTGCTTGATCGTGCGCAACGTCGCGCGGCTGAGGCGGATGGCGTCGGCGGCGGCGCGCAGGTCGCCGGAGACCAGCGTCAGGTCCGACGCCTCGATCGCCACGTCGGTGCCGGTGCCGATCGCCAGGCCGAGGTCGGCCTGGGCGAGCGCAGGCGCGTCGTTGACGCCGTCGCCGGCCATCGCGACCACACGCCCTTCGGCCTGCAGGCGCTTGACCACCGCGACCTTCTCGGCCGGCAGCACCTCGGCGATCACCTCGTCGATGCCGACCTCGGCCGCGACCGCGCGGGCCGTGGCCTCGTTGTCGCCGGTCAGGAGGATCGGGCGCAGCCCGAGCGCGCGCAGCTGCCCGATCGCCTCGCGCGAGGTCGGCTTGACGGCGTCGGCGACGATAAGCGCCGCGCGCACGCGGCCTTCCCACGCGGCGTACACGGCTCCCTCGCGCACGAGCTCGGGCGGTACGTCGCCTACGAGCTCCGCGCGGCCGGCCTTGACGTGCACGCCGTGCACGATGCCCTCGACGCCCAGTCCCGCGTGGCTGACGAAGCCCTCGACCTCCGCGTCGCCACGAGCGATCGCCCGCCCGACCGGATGCTCCGAGTAGCGCTCGAGCGGCCCGACCAGATCGAGCGTCTCCGGCGGGCCGATCACCTCGACCAGGCTGATCCGCCCGGTGGTGATGGTGCCGGTCTTGTCGAGCACGATCGTGTCGACCTGACGCGTGGCCTCGAGCACCTCCGGACCCTTGATCAGCAGCCCGAGCTGGGCGCCGCGGCCGGTGCCGGCCAGCAGCGCGGTCGGGGTCGCCAGGCCGAGCGCGCACGGGCAGGCGATGATCAGCACCGCCACGGCCGCGGTGAACGCGAACGAGGCGGTCTCGCCGGTCCCGAGCCAGAACCCGAGCGTGGCCACCGCGAGGCCGATGACCACCGGGACGAAGACGCCGGAGATGCGGTCGGCGAGTCGCTGGACCGGCGCCTTGCCGGTCTGCGCCTGCTCGACCAGCCGCGCGATCTGCGCGAGCGCGGTGTCGGCGCCGACCGCCGTCGCACGCACGATCAGCCGTCCGCCGGCGTTGACGGTCGCGCCCGGGACGTGCGCGCCGGGCCGGACCTCGACCGGCACCGGCTCGCCGGTCAGCAGGCTCATGTCGATCGCGCTGGTGCCGGACTCGACGACGCCGTCGGTGGCGACCTTCTCGCCCGGGCGCACGACGAAGCGGTCCCCGGCCTGCAGCTCGCCGGCGGGCACGCGCCGTCCGTCGAGCAGCTCGACGTCCTTGGCGCCCAGCTCCAGCAGCGCCCGCAGCGCCGCGCCGGCGCCGCGCTTGGCGCGCGCCTCGAAGTACCGCCCGGCGAGCACGAACGTGGTCACCACGCCCGCGGTCTCCAGGTAGATCTGGTCCGCGCCGTCGCCGGACTTCGGGATCAGGTCGAAGGCCATCCGCATGTCGTTCATCCCGGCGTCGCCGATGAACAGCGCGTACAGCGACCACAGCCACGCGGCGAGCGTGCCGACGCTGATCAGCGTGTCCATCGTCGCGGCGCCGTGGCGCAGGTTGACCCATGCCGCGCGGTGGAACGGCAGCCCGCCCCAGACGACGACCGGCGATATCAGCGCGAGCGACAGCCACTGCCAGTTGTCGAACTGCAGCGCGGGGATCATCGCCAGCGCGAGCACGGGGAACGAGAGCAGCGCCGAGACGATTACGCGGCGCCGCAGCTCGGCGGTCTCGTCGTCGGGCTCGGCGGGCGCCTCGGCGGCCGGCAGCGCGGCCTGGTAGCCGGCGGCCTCGACGGCCGCCACGAGCTGCTCGGGCACGACCACGTCCGCGTAGGAGACGTGCGCCTTCTCGGTCGCGTAGTTGACCGAGGCGCTGACGCCCTCGAGCGTGTTGAGCTTCTTCTCGATGCGGTTCGCGCACGACGCGCAGGTCATGCCGGTGATGGGGAGGTCGAGCGTCTTCATCGCGTGAACGCGGCCGTGTGAACCTGGCCGCCGGTCTTGAACTGCAGGAACAGGCGATACCGGTGCTGGGTATCGAGGTCCGCCTCGAAGCGTAGGCGGTCCGCGTCGGGGTGCACGTGCAGGAAGGCCAGGTCGCCCTCGCGCAGCGCCACCAGGTGGCCCTTGGCGCCCAGGTAGTCCTCGACGGCGGCGGACCTGCCGGCGCGCGTGACGGCGAAGTCCAGTCCGCGCCGCGTGACCGTCAGCCCGTCCACCGTCGCCGTGTCCGAGGGGGGCGGGAGCGGCTGCGAGCGCACCGCGCCGTCGGCGGTCAGGTCGGCGGCGAGCGTGTGCGGCTCTCCGTCGACGGCGAAGTCGGCGTAGACGCGGTAGGCACCCGGGTCGCGCAGGGTGACCGGCACCGTCCAGGTGCCGTCGGCGCGCAACTGCGGATGCAGGTGCTGGAAGCCGGTCAGGTCGCGTCGCACGACGATCACGTGCATGCGCTTGGTGTGCTCGACGTCGAACTCGCGCACGGGGGCGCCGGCGCGAGCGATGCGAAACGCGAGCGGGAAGCTCTCGCCGGGCCGCGCGCTCGTGCGGGCGAGCTCGAGCGTGAGCCCGCGGTCGCTGACCGCGAGGCCGCGGACCGCCATCTCCCCGTGCATCGCCGCCGGCTTGAGCTCGGCGCGGCCTGGGTGGACGTCGATGCGGCTGCCGGCGAAGGCGGCGCCCGCGAAGGCGAGGACGAGGATGGCGGCAAACCGGAGCATGCCGCGAACTGTATCACATACCCCCCTAGGGTATCTCCGGAGCGGTCCCCGGCGCCAGCCTGAGCGCGCGCTTGACCCGCTCCGGCAGGTACCAGTTCCACTGCCCGAGCAGCTTCATCGTGGCCGGCACAAGGATCGCCCGCACCACGGTGGCGTCGAGCAGGATCGCCGCCGACAGGCCGAGCCCGAACTCCTGCAGGCCAACGAAGCTGCCGGCCAGGAAGCCGGAGAACGCCGCGATCATGATGATCGCGGCGGCGGTGATGATCCGGCCGGTGTGCTCGAGCCCGTAGGCGATCGCGCGCTCGTTGTCGTGGCGCCGGTCCCACTCCTCGCGGATGCGCGAGAGCAGGAACACCTCGTAGTCCATCGAGAGGCCGAACAGCACGGCGAACAGGAAGATCGGGATCCAGCCCTCGATCTGGTCGGAACGCTGAAGGCCGAACGGCTCGCCCCAGCCGTGCTGGAACGCGAGCACCAGTACGCCGTAGGCGGCGCCGACCGAGAGCAGGTTCATCAACACCGCCTTGGCGGGCAGCACGACCGAGCGGAACGCGCGCAGCAGCAGGAAGTACGAGACGACGAGGACGGCGAGCACGAGCCACGGGAACGCCCCGTAGGCCTTGTCGACGAAGTCGACGCCGAACGCGGGCGCGCCGGTCAGCAGCGCCTCGGCGGGAAAGCGCGTGGCGGGGATGTATCGCTCGCGGATACGGCGCACCAGGTCGATCGCGTCGGGCTCGCCCGAGTCCGTGCGGCCGGCGGCGCGGATCTGGATCACGCGACCGTCGCGGTCGACGAGGTTGGCCTGGCGCGCGACCGCGGGCGGCAGGCCCGCGGGCGTGGCGATCGTGCTCGGGATGATGCCGGGGTCGCGCTTGAGCGACGCGACGAGGCGCTGCTCGGCGGCGAGCACGGCGGGGTCGTTCGCGCCGCCCGACCGGCGCGTGTCGACCACGATCTGGTGCGGCGCGAGCGCGCCCGGCCCGAGCCTGGTCTCGAGCACGTGCAGCCCACGCGTCGCCTCGGTGGTCAACGGCACGCCGCGGTTGTCGCCGGCCGTGAGCGCGAGGCTCAGCGCCGGAAGCGCGAGCGCGAGCATCAGCCCGCCGGCGGTGCAGAACCACGCGACCGGCCGGCGCATGATCGAGGTCGCCAGGCGATGCCAGAACCCGGTCGTGTCCTGGCGCGCGCGCCGGTCGAGGATCCGCCTGGGAATGATCCGGACCCGGTTCACCCCGCGCCCCATCACCGACAGCAGCGCGGGCAGCAGCGTCGCCGACGCCGCGATCGAGACGAGCGGGACGAGCAGGCCCCCGACGCCCATCGAGCGCATGAACGGCAGCGGCATGAAGACCAGCAGCGCGAGGCCGACCGCGACGGTCGCGCCGGAGAACAGCGTCGCCCGGCCGGCCGTGGCCATCGTCGTCTCCAGCGCGACGAGCGGATCCTCGGTCCTCGCCAGCTCCTCGCGGTAGCGGAAGACGACGAGCATCGAGTAGTCGACCGCGATCGCGAAGCCGATCAGCGCGACGATGTTGGTGACGTAGATCGCCATGTCCATCAGGTGCGCGCAGATCCAGACGAGGCCGAGCGTCGTCGGGATCGTCATCGCCGCGAACGCGAACGGCACGGCGATGCCGCCGAGCGTGCCGAACATGAAGACCATCACCAGCAGCGCGATCGGGATCGCGATCGACTCGCCGCGGCTCAGGTCCTCGCTGAAGATCGACTGGGTGTCGTGATTGATCGCCGGGAAGCCGGTGAGGTACGTGCGGGCGCCCGGGACGGTCCCGACCGCCCGCCGCATCGCCGGCGTCTTCTTCGACGCGTCCGCGTTCTCGAGCGCCGTGGAGATCTGGAAGTAGGTGACGCCGCCCCCGGCGTCCAGCGGCGGCCCGGCCTTCGCGCCGGGAACGACCTTCGCCGCGCGCTGCGCGGCGGCGGTCGCGGCAGTGCGGCCGCCGCCCTGGACCACGAGCGTGAACGCGCCGTCGGAGCGGTCGCCCATGCGGTCCTTGAGCAGGTTCAGCCCGCGATCGGAGTCAGAGCCGGGGACGCTGAAGCGGTTCGAAAGCAGACCGCCGAGGTTCGCCGCGCCGGCCGCGCCGAGGACGAACAGCACGAGCCATCCGGCGAGGATCGCGCCGCGGTGGCCGACGACGAACCGCGTCCAGGCGATCATGGCGCGGTCACGTCATCCCGGCGGCCCGCGGTGACGATGGTGACCGGCACGCCGAGCCGGCGCACCCGGGTCGGGAGATCCATGCGAAGCCAGTGCGAGACGTGGGTCGGCAGCGTCGAGACGATGATCTCGTCGAACGCGGTGCGCTGCATGGCGGCCTGGACCGCAACGAACGGATCGGTGTCGCCGACCAGGCCCTCGACGCGGGCGCCGGCCGCCTCATCGAGCAGCGGGAGCGCGAGCTCGAGCGTGAGCGCGGACTCCTCGGTGTCGGCGTCCCAGAACGGGCGCGGGACGAGCAGCGTGAACTCGCACGGGGCTTGAGCCGCGCGCTGCCGCACCGCCTCCAGCAGGGACGGGGTCGCCGCCGTGCGGTGGGCCACGATCAGCACGCGGCTCATCAGAGCCCGATTGTCTCAGAGCGCGGCGGCGAGTTCAGCTTCCAGCCGCTTGCGCGGGCGCGAGCCGACCAGCCTGAGCACCGGCTCGCCGGCGCGGAAGAGCATGAAGGTGGGCATCGAGAGCACGCCGTAGCGGGCGGCGGTCTCCTGGTTGTCGTCGACGTCGAGGCTCACGACGCGCAGGTCGTCGCGGTCGTTGGCGAGCTCGGCGAGGATCGGGTTCATCACCCGGCAGGGCGGACACCAGGCGGCGGTGAAGTCGACGAGCACCGGCTTGTCGGACTCCAGCACCTCGGTGGTGAAGGCGTCATCGGTTATGGCGTTCATGCCCTGACTGTGGCCGCGCGGCGGGCGCGACCCAAGTCGGATCCGTTATCAGCGTCCGTAGCGTTCCTTACCGAGCACGAGCTGCTCGGGAAGGGCGGTGCGCGGCGGCGGCGAGGGATCGGCGAGCACCGAGACGGTCTCGGCCACCGAGCGCGTGAGCGTCGCCGAGCCGTCGCCGAAGTCGACGGTCACGAACTCGCCGTCGGCGGTGCTCACCGTGCCTTCGCGGCCGGGCTCCAGGCCCTCGTCCTTGAACAGGTGCAGCAGGTCCTCGGCCTCGTTCTCGAAGCGCAGGACGGTGATCGCCGCGCCCTCGGCGACGTCGCCGAGCGGGACGCCCTCGATCCGCGTGCCCGGCTCGATCGGATGGCCGTGCGGGCACGTCTTGGCGTCCCCGATGGCGGCCAGCATGCGCGCCTCGAGCACGGGCGACATCGCGTGCTCGAGCCGCTCGGCCTCCTCGTGCACGTCGTCCCAGGCGATGCCCAGCACGTCGGTGAGGAAGCGCTCGATCAGCCGGTGGCGGCGGACCACGGCCTCGGCCTGGGCGAGACCTTCCTCGGTGAAGGAGATCGACTTGTCGGCGGCGCGCGTGATGTAGCCGTCGCGCTCCAGCCGGCCGACCATCTCGTGAACGGTCGGCGCCGACAACTGCATCGCGCGCGCGACGTTCGCGCCTGTCATCGGCAGCCCCGCCTCGTGCAGCCAGAAGATGGTCTGGAGGTATTCCTCCTCGGCGACGGTGGCATGCGAGGACATGCGAGGAAGCGTATCTAGACGCGGAGCCGCTGCTCGGCGATCCGCATGAACTCGCGCGTCGCCGGCGAGAGGTGCGCGTTGCGGCGCGTGATGAACGCGAACGTCTCCAGCAGCGGCGGGTCGAAGCCCACGGTTCCGAGCTTGCGCGCGTAGCCGCGCACCTCGATCACGGAGCGCGTCGAGACGGTGTCGCCGAGCCCGCGGGCGGCGAGGTCGAGCGCGGCGGTGACGTACTCGACCTCGATCTGGGGGTCGAGCACCACGCCGGCGCTCTGCGCGCGCTCGCGAAGCTGGCGGCGCGCGGGGTCCACCGCCGCCCAGCGTGCGTCGTAGAGGATCAGCGGGACCTGCGCGAGCCGCTGGATCGTCATCGGCTCCGTGAGACGGTCGCGGTCGGCCGACACGTAGAGCAGCTCGTCCTGCATCGCGGGGCGCACGTCGAGCCCGCGGTCGTCGACCGGCAGGACGACGAGGCCGGCCTCGAGCTGGCCGTCGCGGACCGCGTCGGCGACCTCGGCGGAGTTCTGGCCGATCGCCCGCACGCGGACGTGCGGGTGTCGCTTGCGGAAGTCCTGCACGAGGCCGCCCAGCAGGTAGTGGTGGGCGCTGCCGAACGTGCCGAACGCGACCGTGCCGCCCGTCAGGGCGCGGATCTCGCGGACCGACTCCGCGGCCGCCTGAGCCTCGGCGAGCGTGCGCTCGGCATGGGGTCTGAGCAGGCGCCCGGCCTCGGTCAGCGCGATGCCGCGGCCGGCGCGCACGAACAGCGGGACGCCAAGCTCGGCCTCGAGCCGGCGGATCTGGTCGGACAGGCTCGGCTGCGCCATCAGCAGGCTCTCCGCGGCGGCGGAGAAGCTCCCGTGCTCGGCGGCGGCGAGGAAGTAGGTGAGCTGCTGCAATGTCAAGGCTGTACCTATCGACTCTACAGTCAATCAAGCCTAAGACAATGGCGCACAATGTCCGATCATGATGGACATGACCATTCTCGCTCTCATCGTCGCCGGCATCGCCGGCCTTGGAGCGGTTGACGCTCTCGCTTTGAAGTTCGGCGCCGAGGACCGGCCCGGCTTCGACGAGCGCCGTCCGCTCGCCTAGTAGTGCTTTGATGGGCAGCGCAGTGGCGCTGCCCCTCCAGCCTCCCGTACTCCCTCAGCTCGCCCGGCCGGCGAAGAAACTCCCGGCGGGCGCTGAATGGGTCTACGAGCCCAAGTGGGACGGCTTCCGCACGATCGTCTTCGTGGACGGAGATGGCGTGTTCCTGCAGTCGCGGTCCGGCAAGCCGATGCGCCGCTACTTCCCCGAGCTGGCGTTCCCGTCCGGGCGCTACGTGCTCGACGGCGAGATCGTGCTCTTCGACGCCGAGGGCCGCCAGGACTTCGACGCGCTCGGCCAGCGCATCCATCCGGCCGAGTCGCGCGTGCGCATGCTCGCCTCCGAGACGCCGACGACGTTCGTCGCGTTCGACCTCCTGGCCCTGGATGACGCGTCGTTGCTCGAGCTGCCTCAGGCCGAGCGGCGCGCGCGGCTCGAGCCGCTGGTGTCCGAGCCCTTGCAGCTCACGCCGTCGGTGTCGGATCCGGACGCCGCCTCGGAGTGGCTGCGCAGCGCCGAGGGCGTGATCGCCAAGGACTCGCGAGCCCCGTACCGCCCGGGCGAGCGCGTGGGCATGGCGAAGATCAAGCGCGTCCGGACGATCGACGCCGTCGTCATGGGGTGGCGGCCGGGCAAGGAGGAGGGCACCGTGGGCTCCTTCATCCTCGGCCTGTACGAGCCTTCCGGCGTCCTGCGCCCGGTCGGCCACACGTCGGGGTTCAGCGCCAGGGAGAAGCGAGAGCTGCCCGCCCGGCTGGCGCCGTACGAGACCGGCAAGCGCGGCTTGGGCGACCCGTCACGCTGGGCGAGCGACCGCGAGCTCGAGTGGATCGAGCTCCGCCCCGAGATCGTCGTCGAGGTCACGTTCGACCACACGAGCAACGACCGCATCCGCCACGGGGCCAAGATCGCACGCTGGCGCGACGACAAGGCACCCACCGACTGCGGCGTCGACCAGCTCTTGAGCTAGGGCGAACAGAGTCGCACGGCATCACCACGCCTCCGGGCGCCGGCGAACTGCGGCAGGTAAGGAGTGCGGGGGTTCGAGTCGCGATCACGAGCGATCGCCTCAGTGCGCGGAACGATCACGATCACCCGCGTCCGCGCTCCGAACAAAGGGGGTGCCGGTCGAAACCTTACCCCTGGTAACGAAACGTCACCCACCCCCCACCCGGGCCGGCCCGAAACGATCATCCGCTCGCGACCCGGGCAGCGAACCCGAGAAATCATATGCGCGCATGTATTATGCGCGCATGGCATCCTTCTCCTACGCTCACTCGATCGTGACCCAGGCCGCTCCCGGGGCGCTGTGGCGCCTGTACACCGACCCCGCGACCTGGCCCGAGTGGGACCCGGACGCCGAGCTGGTCACGCTCGACGGCCCGTTCGCCACCGGCTCGACCGGCACGATGAAGTTCACGGGCCAGGACCCGCTGGCGTACACGCTCGAAGACGTCGAGACGAACGCACGGTTCACCGACGTGACGTCCGTGCCCGGCGCCACCATCCGCTTCGGCCACCGGATCGAGCGGCTCGACGGCGAGGGCACCCGCCTCACGCACGAGCTGACGATCGATGCCGAGGCGCCGTTCGCGCAGGAGCTCGGAGCCATGATCAGCGCCGACATCCCCGACTCGATGACCCGCCTCGCGCAGCTTGCCGAGGAGGCGGCGGCATAGGCGAAGCGCCCCAGACCCGGTTCGGCGCGCCGGGGCAGAGCCCGGGCTTCGTGCTCTGGCGCGCCACGCTCGCCTGGCAGCGCGAGATGCGTGCCGCGCTGGCCCCGCACGGCCTCACGCACGTGCAGTTCGTGCTGCTCGCGAGCCTCTGGTGGCTGTCCGAGCACGGCGACCCGCCGACACAGAGGGCGCTCGCCGACCAGGCCGGGACCGACGCGATGATGACCAGCCAGGTCGTGCGCAAGCTCGAGGCGCAGGGCCTGATCACGCGCGGGCCGCACCCGGACGACAGCCGCGCCCGCCTGCTCGCCCTCACGCCGCGGGGCCGCGACAAGCTCAAGGGCGCGCTCCACGACGTCGAGGCCGCAGACGCCCGCTTCTTCAAGGACCCGGCCGCAGTGATCGCGGCGCTCGCGGATCCCTAGATCAGCTTGTGCTGCACGGCCCAGCCGGCGAGCGGCGCGAGGGCGGCGTAGAGCTCCTCGCCCGCGGGCGAGAGGTCGTACTCGACGCGGACCGGCACGTCGGCATACACGCGCCGCTCGACGATCCCGTCGGCCTCGAGCGAGCGCAGGGTGGCCGAGAGCATCCGGCGCGAGACGCCGATCCGGCGCGTGAGCTCGCCGAAGCGCGCCGTCCCCTCCGCGAGCTGGGCGAGCACGGCGACGCTCCACTTGGGAGTGAGCGCACCGACGGCGGCCTGCACCCCTTCGAGCTGGAACGATTCGGTCGGCACGTCGATCAGATGGCCGTTCCGGCGATCCCGTGTCAACCGCGTGACAGGATGCCGCACCATGCCGGTCAAGGAGCGCCCCGTCCTCGTCGCGCCCGACTCGTTCAAGGGCACGTTCCGCGCCACCCAGGTGGCGGCGGCGATCGGCCGCGGCCTGGAGCGCGCCGGCCTGATGCCGCCCGACCTGTGCCCGGTCGCCGACGGCGGCGAGGGGACGCTCGACGCGCTCCTGCCCCAGCTCGGCGGCGAGCTCGAAGGCGCGACGGTCCACGATCCGCTCGGTCGCGAGATCGCCGCGCAGTTCGGCCTCGTCGAGGGCGGCGGCACCGCGATCGTCGAGACGGCGGCGGCGAGCGGGCTGGACCTGCTCGCCGAAGACGAGCGCGACCCCTGGGCGGCGTCGAGCTACGGGACCGGCGAGCTGATCGTCGCCGCCGCGCGGGCGGGCGCCGCGGTGATCCTCGTGGCGGTCGGCGGCTCGGCGACCATGGACGGCGGCGCGGGAGCGCTGGAGGCGATCGAGGAGGCCGGCGGCCTCGGCGGCGCCAAGCTCGTCGTCCTCTGCGACGTCAGGTTGCCATTCGAGGCCGCGCCGCGCGTCTTCGGCCCGCAGAAGGGTGCCGACCCCCCGATGGTCAAGCGGCTGGAGCAGCGCCTCGACGAGCTTGCGCGGCGCCTCCCCAGAGACCCCCGCGGCGTCCCGATGACCGCCAGCGCCGGCGGCATCTCCGGCGGCCTCTGGGCGGCATACGGCGCCGCGCTAGAGCCCGGCGCCACCTTCGTGCTCGACGCGCTGGACTTCGACACGCGCATGCGCGCGAGCCGTGCCGTCATCACCGGCGAGGGCAGGCTCGACGAGCAGACGCTCGAGGGCAAGCTGGTCGGCGAGATCGGCACGCGCGCGCGGCAGGCCGGCGTGCCGTTGCACGCGCTCGTCGGGCGCGACGAGCTCGACCCCTTCGGCAAGCGCATCATCGACCTGCAGGTCGTGCGCGAGGCGACGACGCTGGAGGAGCTCGAGGCCGCCGCCGAACAGCTCGGCGGTCAGCTCGCCACCGGCGCCGCCTGACGGACCCCGTCACAGATCCGCTCCGTATCGCAAGTATGGAGTGGGCAACGACGATCGAAAGGGCGTGTGCACATGCGGTGGAAGGTCGGATTGGCGGCGGTGGCGGCCGCCGCCGTGCTCGGAGTACCCGCGGCCGACGCGCAGGCGCCGCCCGCCAAGTCGGTGACCACGATCGGCGTAGGCTCGGCGAGCGTCAAGCCGAAGGACCGCAAGGACAACGCGTCGATCAAGGAGGCGGTCGACGCCGCGGACGCGTCCGCGCGGCCGAAGGCGATCGCCGCGGCCCGTGAGCGGGCGACCGAGCTCGCCCAGGCGGCCGGGTTGACGCTCGGCGGCATCACGTCGGTGTCCGAGGCCTCCAACTTCCCGTACTACGGCCCGTTCGGCGTGCCGTACGCGCTGCAGGGGACGTTCGGCCCCGGCAAGTTCTGCGGCACGGTCCGCAGCTCGCACGTCAAGCGCGACAGCAACGGTCGCGTGCACCGCGTACTCGGCAAGCGCCACCGCATCTGCCGCATCCCGCCGACCGTCAACGTGTCGCTGACGGTCACGTTCGCCGCGTCATAACGGACCCCCGGTCGAGCCGATCCGGACCGCGTGGCCATCGCCGCGCGGCCCGGGTCGTGCTCCCATATAGCCATGGTCGCCGACGAGCTGCACGTCCTTCCTCATCCGCGCACGGGCGGGTGGCTCGTCGACGGACGCTGGTTCGCGACCGTGCATGAGGCGCAGGAGGCCGCGCGCGAGCGCGGCGCGGCGCGCATCTGGCTGCACGACCGCTACCACCGGGTCCGGCAGGTCAAGCTGCGTCGCGAAGACGGCTGAGCAGCGTCGCCGCCGTATCGCTCGCGTTCACGCGCACCCGCTTGAGCGTGAACGGCTCGCCGCGTACGCCGAGCCCCTCGTCGACCGTCGTCGCCCCGCGATAGCCCGCGGCCCGCACGGCCGCGACCACGCGGGCGTCGTACTTGCCCGCCGGATAGCAGAAGAACTCGGCCGTGCCGGAGCCGAACGTCCGCCGGATCTCGCGCCGCGAGCCGGCCAGCTCCTGCCGCAGACGCGCAGCGTCGACGGTCGTCAGGTCCGGATGCGTGAGCGTGTGCGAGTCGACCTCCCAGCCGTCGGCCATCAGCGCCCGGACCTGGTGCTCGGTGATCCCGCCCGGGCCGAGGTTGCGCAGCTCGAGGTTCAGCACGCCCGGCCAGCCGAGGCGCTTGAGCGCGGGGCGGGCGTGCGTGTAGTGGGAGAGGTAGCCGTCGTCGAACGAGACGACCACCGGGCGGCGCGGGAGCGGGCCGCCGCGCCGCCACGCGTCGAACGCCTGGCGCAGCGTGACCGCCCAGTAGCCGGCCCGTCGCAGCGCGCGCATCTCGGCGGCGAAGCGGTCCTGGGCCACCCACAGCTCGGCGTTCGGCGCGCCGGCGGGCGCCTGCGAGACCACGTGGTACATGAGGATCGGGATCGCCATCCGCCGCGCGGCCGCGCCGCGCACGTCCGCCGGGGCGGCCGGGAGATGCCATTTCGGGCGCGGACTGCTCGTCGCCACCGGCCCCGGCGCGGGGCCGCCGCTCGGCACGCGCGCTGAGGGGCCGCCCGAGTGCAGGATCCCCGTGCCCGCGACGACGACGGCGGCGACCGCAGCGGCGACGAGCGCGGCGACGGCGGCGAGGCGGGCGGGCACCGGGCTACGGTAACGAGCGCCTCGCTCGCGGGTACTTCGCCCAATGCCGCCTCGGCCTCAGTTGTCGCTGCCCTCACCCGGCTCCAAGCGCGCGATCGTGCTCGGCGCCGGCTCGTTCGGCACCGCTGTCGCCGTGCTGCTCGCCCGCGGCGGCTTCCGGACGACGCTCCAGTCGCGCACGGTCGAACAGGCCGTCCGGCTCGAGGCCGACCGCGAGAACAAGACCTACCTGCCGGAGGTCGAGCTGCCGCGCCAGCTCGCCGTCGAGCCGATGTCGGCCGGACTCTCGAAGGCCGACTACGTCTTCCTCGGCGTCCCCTCGCGAGGGCTGGAGGAGGTGATCGCCAACCTCGTCGCGACCGGCCTGCCGGCGCGCACGCCGGTGATCTCGATGGCCAAGGGCCTCGTGCCGCCCGAGGGGCTCGCGCCGACGACGATGCTCAATCACGCGTTCGGCATCCACCGCGTCGCCTGCATCGGCGGCCCCGCCCACGCGCGCGAGATGGTCACCGAGGGCGCCGGGCTGGTGGCGGCGTCGACCGACATGCGCCTGGCCGCCACGATCGCCAACGTCTTCCTGCGCGCCGGCGTGGTCTGCGAGCAGTCCAACGACCCGGTCGGCGTCGAGCTGTCCGGGATCGCCAAGAACGCCGCAGCGCTGGCGGCCGGCGCGACCGAGTCGCAGGGACTGAACGCCGCCGGCGCCGCCGCCGGCCACATCTTCCTCGAGGTCTGGCGCTATGCCGAGCGACAGGGCGCCAAACCGGAGTCGATGATCGGGCTCGCCGGCACGGGCGACCTCGTCGGCACCGCGCTCGCGCCGCAGAGCCGCAACCGCCGCGCCGGCGAGCTGCTCGCCCGGGGCGTGCCGGCGGCGGAGATCCCCGAGCGCATCGGCCAGGCGGTCGAGGCGCTCGACGTGGTCCCGATGCTCGCCCGTGCGCTGCAGCGCGCGAACATCGACGCGCCGGTCACCAGTGCGCTGCACCAGCTGATCACCGGCGAGCTCCCGCTCGAGGAATGGGTCGCGCAGGTCCGCGCGACCGTCCCGCCGCCACCCGCGCGCGAGCGGGCATGGCGCCGCGCCTGGCTGCGCGTGCGCTCCGGGACGCGGCGGCGCCTGCAGTCCGAAGCAACCTAAAGGGGTCAGGCACCTTTAGTAAACGTGCCTGACCCCTTTAGGTTGTCCACAGCGCGCCCTCGGGGACCCCCGTCGCGGGCAGCTCGAGCACGAACTCGGCCCCGCCGCCCTCCGCGTTCGCCGCCCGCACCGTGCCCCCGTGCGTCTCGGCGACCTGGCGCACGATCGCCAGGCCGAGGCCGGAGCCGGGGCGGCCGCGGGCCGACGCACCGCGGTAGAAGCGGTCGAACAGGAACGGCAGGTCCTCGTCGGCGATCCCGCCGCCGTGGTCGCGCACGCGCACGCCGCCGGGTCCGGCGAGCACCTCGACGCGATCGGAGTGCTTGGCCGCGTTGTCGAGCAGGTTGTTGACGGCGCGCGCGAGGCGCTCGCGCGTACCCTCGACGACCGCGGGCTCCAGATTGGTGTCGAAGCGCACCTGCGGCGCGTGCCGGCGCGCCCGCGCGACGGCCTCGCCGACCAGCTCGTCGAGCCGCACGTCCTCGGTGTCGCGGCGCGGCTGGTCGCCGCGCGCGAGCTCGATCAGGTCGTTGACCAGGGCGCCGAGCTCGGCCACCTGCTCCTCGAGGTCGGCCCGCAGCCGCTCGCGCTCCTCGCGCGTCAGCGCGTCGGACTCGGCCAGCACCTCGATGTTCGTGCGCAGCGAGGTGATCGGCGTGCGCAGCTCGTGCGACGCGTCGGCGACCAGCTGGCGCTGGGCGGCGATTGAGCCCTCCAGCGTGTCGAGCATCGCGTTGAAGTGCTGCGCGAGCTCGCCGACCTCGTCCTGGGTCGTGACCTCGATCCGGCGCCCGAGGTCCTCGGTCGCGGCGATGTGACGCGCCGCCGCGGTGACGGCGACGATCGGCGCGACCACGTTGCGCGAGACGAGCCGGCCCAGCGCCACCGCGAGCGCGATGCCGCCGAGGCATACGAGCAGCAGGATCATGCGCAGGCGCGCGAGCACGCGATCGGTCGAGTCCAGCGAGCGGCCGACCTGCAACGCCACGCCCTGCCCGACCGGCGTGGTGAGCACACGCACGTGGACGTCCTGGACGTCGGCGTCGGAGAAGTACCGCCCCTGCCGGCCGGCCGCCACGGCGCGCGTCTGCGCGTCGACCGGCAGCGCCGCGTCCTCGCTGCCGAGCGTGAGGAAGCGCCCGTTCTCGCCCGCGACCTGGATGTACGGCGTCGGCCCGCCGCGGCGCGCCGACAGCGTGCCCACGCGAGGCCTGCGGAAGCCGAACCCCGGGCCTGGCGCCGGAAGCTCCGCCTGCGCGGTCAGCGCCTGGTCGACCTGCGAGATCAGCTCGCCGCGCACGGCCAGATACGCGGCGACGCAGGCGAGCGCCACCGCGACCGCGACCGCGACGGCGGCGACGACGGTCAGGCGCCGGCGCAGGGGCATCAGTCGCGCAGGACGTAGCCGACGCCGCGCACGGTGTGCAGCAGGCGCGGCTCGCCGTCCAGCTCCGTCTTGCGGCGCAGGTAGCCCATGTAGACGCCGAGCGAGTTCGAGCTCGAGCCGAAGTCGTAGCCCCACACGCGCTCGAAGATCTGCGAGCGCGTGAGCACCTGGCGCGGGTGCTCGAGGAACAGCGCGAGGAGCTGGAACTCGGTGCGCGAGAGCTCGAGGCGGCGCGGCCCGCGGTGAGCCTCCCAGGCGCCGCGATCGAGCGACAGGTCGGCGAAGCGCAGCCGCGCGTCCTCGCCCTCGCCCGGCGTCTCGGCGCGCCGCAACAGCGCGCGCAGCCGCGCCTTGAGCTCCTTGAGCGCAAACGGCTTGACGAGGTAGTCGTCGGCGCCGGCGTCGAGCCCGGCGACACGGTCGTCGACTGCGTCGCGCGCGGTCAGCATCAGCACCGGCGTGTGGTCCCCGGCC
Source organism: uncultured Solirubrobacteraceae bacterium (assembly GCA_963837485.1). Lineage (GTDB taxonomy): Bacteria > Actinomycetota > Thermoleophilia > Solirubrobacterales > Solirubrobacteraceae > Solirubrobacter. Next base: position 236,119 of record CAWINP010000016.1, read on the forward strand.
TCGCGCAGGCGCTTGCAGACCTCGAGCCCGTCGATGCCCGGCATCGCGACGTCGAGGATGACGGCGTCAAGGCGCGCTTCGGCCAGCCGGTCGAGCGCCTCGCGCCCGTCGGCGGCCAGCTCGACCTCATAGCGATCCAGCCTCAGCGCGCGATCCAGAGCGGCGCGCACGGCCGGCTCATCGTCGACGATCAGCACGCGTGTCATGCGTCCAACGGTTATCGATCGGGAACATAAGGATCAGTGAAGAGCAGGCGGTCTTTAGGATCCCGTGAGATTCCGTTCAGGATGAGTTGACGGCATCACGCTCTCATGGACCGTATGCGCACCCTCGTCTCCTTCTTCGGCGGCGCCGTCACCGTCGGCCTGGTCGTCGGCGCCCTCTCGGTGGCGGGGGTGATCGACGATGATGCCGCGCCGACGCAATCCGCGGCGCCGACTCCCTCCCAGAGCGGGAAGACGGCCGCGCCGTCGCCCAAGCCGGGGAGCGTGGCGGACATCTACCGGCGCGTGTCGCCCGGCGTCGTGTTCGTGTCCTCGTCCGGCGGCAGCGGCGGAGGGAGCCCGCTCGGCGGCTCTCCCGGCGGCGGCAACGCGGCGACCGGCTCGGGCTTCGTCTTCGACGACCAGGGCCACATCGTCACCAACGACCACGTCGTCGAGGACTTCGACACCTTTAGCGTGCGGATCGGCTCCAACGAGACGCCGATCCCCGCCAAGCTGGCCGGCAAGGACCCCTCGTCGGACCTCGCGGTCCTGAAGATCGATCCGAGCGCGGTGCCGGGCGGGCTGCACCCGCTCGAGCTCGGCGACTCCGACCGGCTCCAGCCGGGCGACCAGGCGATCGCGATCGGCTCGCCGTTTGGCCTGGAGGGAACGGTGACCGAGGGCATCGTGTCGGCGCTCGGCCGCACGATCCAGGCGCCGAACGGCTTCCCGATCGCCAACGCGGTGCAGACCGACGCGGCGATCAACCCCGGCAACTCCGGCGGTCCGCTGCTGGACGGCAACGGCCGCGTGATCGGCGTCAACTCGCAGATCAAGACCGAGAACGGCGGCGACAACTCGGGCGTCGGCTTCGCGGTCCCGGTGTCGACGATCAAGCAGGTCGTGCCGCAGATCCAGTCCGGCGGCAAGGTCGTACGCGCCTATTTGGGCGTGAGCAACAGCGACTCGGCCGACAACTCGGGCGCGGTCGTCCAGGACATCGTCCCGAACGGCCCGGCCGAGAAGGGCGGCCTGCAGCCGGGCGACAAGATCACCGAGATCAACGACAAGCCGGTTCTCTCGTCCGACGACGTCTCGGCCGCCGTGAACAACCTCAAGCCGGGCGAGTCGGCAAAAGTGATCGTCGTCCGGGGAGGCGACCACCGTACCCTCAACGTGGAGCTCGGGACGCGGCCTGACCGGCCGTCAAACCCTTGATCACGCCAGGCAGCCCTCCGCCATCCCGATCATCCGACCTTGACCACCAGGAGACACACGTGACCCCAGAGGACCGGCGGCTCCACGCGCTCGACGGACCGGAGGAGCCCAACCCGGCCCGCGAAGCCCACGACGCGCTGGAGACCGCGCTGTTCGAGATCAAGCGCGTGATCGTCGGGCAGGAAGCGATGCTCGAGCGGGTGCTGGTCGCGCTGCTGGCCGGCGGGCACGTGCTGCTCGAGGGCGTCCCGGGCCTCGCGAAGACGCTGACCGTCAAGACCGTGGCCGACGTGCTGGGCGGCTCGTTCAAGCGCTTGCAGTTCACGCCCGACCTCGTGCCGGCCGACCTCGTCGGCACGCGCATCTACCGGGCCGACACCGGCGGGTTCGACACCGAGCTCGGCCCGGTGTTCTGCAACTTCCTGCTCGCCGACGAGATCAACCGCGCGCCCGCCAAGGTGCAGTCCGCGCTGCTCGAGGTGATGCAGGAGCGCCAGGTCACGATCGGCCACGACACGCATCGCGTGCCGGCGCCGTTCCTCGTGCTGGCGACGCAGAACCCGATCGAGTCCGAGGGCACCTACCCGCTGCCCGAGGCACAGGTCGACCGCTTCATGTTCAAGCTCGTCGTCGACTACCCGAGCCACCGCGACGAGGTGGCGGTCGTCGAGCGCTCGCTCGACGGCGGCGGCACCGCGCGCGAGGTGCTCTCGCCCGAGGCGCTGGAGCGCCATCAGCGCGCCGCGGGCTCGGTCTACGTCGACCGGCGCGTGATGGAGTACGCCGTGGCGCTGACCACGGCGACCCGCGAGCCCGGCGAGGAGAACTGGGTCGAGTTCGGCGCCTCGCCGCGCGGCTCGATCAACCTCATCCACGCGGGTCGCGCGCTGGCGCTGCTGCGCGGGCGCGACTACATGCTGCCCGTCGACGTGCGCGACCTCGCGCGCGATGTGCTGCGCCACCGGATCGTGCTGACCTACGAGGCGCTCGCCGCGGGCGTCGACGGCGATCGCGTGCTGGACGACGTGCTCGAGCGGGTGCCGATGCCGCGCATCGAGCTCGCGCACGAGCGCGCCTACGGAACCTGAGGTGTCGTGAGCTTCCAGGCGCCGCTGCTGCTCGCCACGCTGGCGGTCATCCCGCTGGTGGCGGCGATCTATGTGCTCGCGCAGCGGCGCCGGCGGCGCTTCGCCGTCCGTTACACGAACGTCGATCTGCTGGCCGCGGTCGCCGGGCGCTCCTACACGCGCCACCTGCCGGCGCTGCTCGGGCTGCTCGCGCTCGCCGCGCTGCTGATCGCGATCGCGCGCCCGCAACGCACGGTCGCCGCCGAGCGGCGCGAGGCGAACGTGATCATGGTGACCGACACGTCCGGCTCGATGCTCGCCACCGACGTCAGGCCGTCGCGGCTGGCCGCGGCGCAAGAGGCCGCCAGGACGTTCGTCAAGCGCGTCCCCGACGCGTTCCGGGTCGGCCTCGTCGGCTTCGGCTCGAGCGCGCAGCAGCTTGTCGAGCCGACGACCGACCACGCTCGGGTGACCGCGGCGGTGAACCAGCTCCACGTCAAGGGCGCGACCGCGATGGGCGACGCACTCGCGCTGGCGCTCGACTCCGCGCGCGTCCCGGTGCCCGACGGCCTCGGCGGGTCGCGCCGGCTCCCGGCGGCGATCGTGCTGCTCTCCGACGGCGCGAGCACGCGCGGCCGTGATCCGATCGACGTCGTCCAGCAGGCGAAGAAGTTCAAGATCCCGATCTACACGGTCGCGCTCGGCACGCAGGACGGCGTGCTCGAGCACCGCGATCCGGCCACGGGGGCCGTGAAGAGCACCGAGAAGGTCCCGCCGGACACGCTGACGCTGCAGGACATCGCGCGCGACAGCGGCGGCCAGTTCTTCGCGGCTCCCGACGCGCGCCGGCTGACCGCGGTGTACGCGAACCTGAGCACCCGGCTGGCCAAGACCAAGGAGAAGCGCCAGGTCACGTCGGCGTTCGCCGGCGGCGCGCTCGTGCTGCTGGTGGCGGGCGCCGGGCTCGGGATGGCGCGCGGGGGGCGGCTCCCATGAGGTCTCTGCCGCCGCCGCCGGAGCGCACACCGGCCGAGCCGGGCCCCGGGCCCGTCCCGCAGGCGATCCTGCGCTCGCTCGACCTCGCCGTGCTCAAGCGGATCGAGTCGCTGCTGCCGGGCGAGCACATGACGCCGCAGGTCGGCCAGGGCACCGAGCTGGCCGGCATCCGGCCGTACCTGCCCGGCGACGACGTGCGCTACATCGACTGGAACGTCACCGCGCGCCTGCAGGAGCCGCACGTGCGCGTGCATGTGGGCGAGCGGGCGCTGACGTCGTGGCTGGTGCTGGACGCGTCGGCATCGATGGCGTTCGGCACCGCCGACCGGCGCAAGGCCGACGTCGCCGAGGGCGTCGGGATCGCCGTCGGGCACGTGACCACGCGGCGCGGGAACCGGCTCGGCGTGGTCGCGTTCGGCGCCGGCGACCCGCGCGTGATGCGCCCGCGCCAGGGGCGGCTGGGCCTGCTGGCGCTGCTGGCCGAGCTGCGCCGCGGCGCCGCGGGCGAGGGCGGCGGGCGTGCCTCCTTGGGCACGGTGCTCAAGACGACGGCGGCCTTGGGGCGCCAGCGGGGAATGATCGTAATCGTGTCCGACTTCCGCGGCGAGCTCGACTGGGAAGGCGGGCTCAAGCAGCTGCGCGCGCGCCACGGCGTGCTCGCGGTGGAGATCCGCGACCCGCGCGAGCAGCGACTGGTGCCGGCCGGCGACCTCTGGCTCGTCGACCCGGAGACCGGCCGCCAGGTGCAGATCGACACGCGCCGGCGCCGCGTGCGCGAGCGCTTCGCCGCCGCGGCCGAGCAGGAGCGCTCGGAGGTCGCCGCCGCGCTGCGCCGCGCAGGCGCCGATCACGTCGTGCTCTCGACCGACGGCGACTGGCTGAAGGTGCTCGCCGGCCACCTGCGGCGCGGCGAGGCCGCGCTGCGCGCGGGCAACTCGACCAGGGCGGCCGTAGCCGCCAGACTTCAGGCGACCCACTCGTCCGCCTCATGAGGATCCGCGAAGCGATACTCAATAGCGACCGCGATCTCAGCCCTCGACTCGAGCGGCGGTGCTCGCCATGAGCTTTGCCGAGCCGATCCTCCTCTCCGGGCTGATCCTGCTGCCGCTGGCCGCGCTGGCCTACGGCGCCATGCAGCGGCGGCGGCGGCGCGAGTCGGCCGCGTGGGCGAACCCGGCGCTGGTGCCCGGGCTGGTGCCCTCCAGGCCGGGCTGGCGGCGCCACCTTCCGCCCCTGCTGCTGCTGTGCGCCCTGGCCGCGCTGATCGTGGCGCTCGCCCGGCCGCAGCGCACCGTCGCCGCGCCGCAGCGCGCCGCGAACGTGATCATGGTCACCGACGTCTCCGGCTCGATGAACGCGACCGACGTCCAGCCCGACCGGCTGACCGCCGCGGTCAAGGCCGCCAAGACGCTGACCGGCAAGCTGCCGCCGGCGTTCCGGATCGGCCTGATCGCGTTCTCCGACTACGCCGAGCAGCGCGTCGCGCCGACGACCGACCGCTCGCAGGTCAAGGGCGCGCTCGACCAGCTGTCCGCGGAGGGCGGCACCGCGATGGGCGACGGCCTGGAGCGCGGGCTGCTCGCCGCGCGCACGCTGGTCCCCAACCAGGACGGCAGCGGCGTGCGCCGGCTCCCGGCGGTGATCGTGCTGCTCTCCGACGGCAAGAACACGTCCGGCCAGCTCGACCCGCTGGACGTCGCGCGCCAGGCGGCCTCGGTCCGCGTGCCGATCTACACGATCGCGCTCGGCACCCCGGACGGGCAGGTCCAGCTGCGCGACTCCTTCGGCTTCCTCCAGCGCGTGCAGGTGCCACCGGACATCGAAGGGCTCAAGCAGATCGCCGAGCTGTCCGGCGGCAAGGCGTTCACCGCGACCGAGTCCTCGAAGCTGCAGGAGATCTACGCGGGGCTCGGCACCCGGCTCTCCTCGCGGTCCGAGAAGCGCGAGGTGACGGCCGCCTTCGCCGGCGGGGCGATCCTGCTGCTGGTCGCCGCGGGCGGCCTCTCGCTGCGCTGGTTCGGCCGCCTTATTTGACAGCCGCCGACCCCGCTGGTCTGCTAGCCGGCAGTGGAGGCGCGCCGCCTCCCTACACCGTCCGGATCGCCGTCAAGCGGGCCGGCAAGACGACGAGCACGCGGATCACCTTCCGCGTGAGGAGGTGACGCGGAGGCTGCTCTTCCTCCCACGCGGCGCGACCGGTCTGGCCGACTCCGGCATGCTGCTGTAACGGAACCGTTGGAAGCCGAGACTGGGTCCTCGGTATGGTGACTTTAGTGGCGTCTGAGCTCCACGGCGTGATGGGCGAGGTACGCGCGCGGACCTTGAAGCTCGTCTCCCATCTGAACGACGCGCAGCTCGAGGCGGTGCACTCGCCGATCATGAGCCCGCTCGCGTGGGACCTCGGGCACGTCGCCGCGTACGAGGACCTGTGGCTCAACCACCGGCTCGCCGGGCGAGAGCTGCTGCGGCCGGGCGTGGCCGAGCTCTACGACGCGTTCGAGACGCCGCGCGCGGTCCGCGGGGACCTCGAATTCCTGCGCGGCGACGACCTGCTCGCGTACCTGAACGACGTGCGCGAGCGGTCGCTGGAGGCGCCGCTGCGCGACGGCGGCGAGCTGCACGAGCTCGTGATCCGGCACGAGCTCCAGCACACCGAGACGATGCTGCAGACGATGGCGCTGGCCGGGCTGCTGCCTGCCGGCTTTCGGGCGCCCGCGGTCGCGGGCTCCGGCCTCGAGCTGGTGACGATCCCGGCGGGGCCGGCGACGATCGGCGCGCCCGCGGACGGCTTCGCGTACGACAACGAGCGCCCGCGGTTCTCGCTCGAGCTGCCCGAGTTCTCGATCGGCCGCGTGCCGGTGACCGGCGCCGACTGGGCGGCGTTCGTGGAGGACGGGGGCTACCGCCGGCGGGAGTGGTGGTCTGCCGAGGGCTGGGACTGGGCGCAGGAGGTCCGGGCCCGTTCGGGCGCTCTGGACTCCCCGATCGTGCACCTCTCCTATTACGAGGCCGAGGCGTTCGCGCGCTCCCGCGAAGCCCGGCTGCCCACCGAATTCGAGTGGGAGAAGGCCGCGCTGGCCGGCGCGCTGGACGGCCTCTACGACGTGTGGGAGTGGACCGCGAGCGAGTTCCGTGCGTATCACGGGTTCGTGGCTCATCCGTATCGGGAGTACTCCGAGGTGTTCTTCGACAAGGGCTACCGCGTCCTGCGCGGCGGCTCGGTGGCGACGCATCCGCGGGTCGCGTCGCCGCACTTCCGTAACTGGGACCTGCCGCAACGCCGCCAGCTGTTCGCCGGAGTGAGGATCGCGAGATGATGATGAGGACCGCCGCAGGCGACATCGAGATCGTGTCGCGACTCGGGCCGGATGACCGGCTGCTCGCCTTCGACGTGCTCGACGGGCTCACCCGCCCGTTCAAGGAGATACCGCCGAAGCACTTCTACGACGCCGAGGGCTCGCGGCTGTTCGAGCTGATCACGCAGCAGCCCGAGTACTACCCGTACCGCACCGAGCGCGTGATCCTGGAGGCGTGCGCGACCGAGATCGTGGCCATGACCGGCGCGGCTGAGCTGGTCGAGCTCGGCTCCGGCGTGCCGACCAAGACGTTGCTGCTGCTCGACGCGATGCGCGACGCCGGGACGCTCGACCGCTACGTCCCGTTCGACGTGTCGGAGACCGTGCTGCTGGCCAGCGCCGAGCGGCTGGTGGAGCAGTACCCGGGACTGCGCGTGTTCGGCGTGCTGGGCGACTTCGAGCGCCACCTGGACGCGCTGCCGCCGGCCGAGGGCCCGCGCGTGATCGCGTTCCTGGGCGGCACGATCGGCAACTTCCCGCCCGGCTCGCGGCGCAAGTTCCTGCGCGGGCTGCGGCGCGCGCTGCGCCCGCAGGACCGGCTGCTGCTGGGCACCGACCTGGTCAAGGATCCCATGGTGCTGGAGGCGGCGTACAACGACGAGGCGGGCGTGACCGCGAGGTTCAACCTGAACCTGCTGTCGGTGCTCAACCGCGAGCTGCACGCGAACTTCCCGCTCGAGTCGTTCGAGCACGTGGCGTTCTACGACCGCGAGCAGGAATGGATCGAGATGCGCCTGCGCGCGCTGGAGCCGATGGTCGTGGACGTCGTGGACCTCGATCTCGGCGTCCACTTCGCCAACCGCGAGGAGATGCGCACCGAGATCAGCGCGAAGTTCACGCGGGAGCGGATCGAGCGCGACCTGCGCGCCGCCGGTCTGCGGCTGCACCAGTTGATGACCGACGACGAGGGGCTCTTCGCCCTTTCGCTCTCGGGCCCATAGCGATACATCCGTCGAATCCGCTTTCGCTGCAGCGCGCGCGTGCCGATGCGTTCGTGCGTGAGCACCCGCCGTGAGCCACCACCGCGTTGGCATGGCGAGGCAACGGCGGTCGGAGGTCCGAGCCGGGCGGGACGGGCCACTCGGGCCACGGCGGGTGTTCACCTCCTTTCTGCGAGCTCGGTGATGACCGCGTCGTAGAGAAGCTGGTCGTCGTCCTCGGCGACGCGTACCGCCGGCCCGCGGACGTCCAGGTCCTGCGGGCCGACCCAGAGCGCGCTCACCGGCGCGCCTTCGAGCCTCGCGCCGACCGCGATCGCCTCCCCGGGGTCGAAGCCGTGCGCGCGCAGGACGAACTCGAACGGCCCGACGTCCTCGGGCACCACGTGCTCCTCGCCGCCCACCACGACGACGTCCTCGTCGCCCGCCAGCTCGTAGACCTCCACGCCGGCACGCGCGCACGCCTCCAGTGCCCGCTCGGTCATGCGGTCGTCGACGTCGACGACCTCGGGGTCGTAGAAGAGGCAGCGCAGCTTCACGCCGCCGCCTGCTGCCACGCCGCGAGCACGTCCACCCCCCGATCGCCGCGCGCGCTCACCGCGCGACGTCCTCGAGCGCCTCGAGCACGCGCAGGAAGCCCGCCACCGAGCGCGGGCCGACGCGCTCGAGCATCCGCTCCTCGAGCGCACTGAACGCCGCGCGCACCCGTTCGGCGGCCTGCTCGCCGTCCGGCGTGAGCTCGAGCACGAACGAGCGACGATCGCGGGCGTTGACCGCGCGGCCGGCAAGCCCGCGCCGCTCCAGCCGGTCGATCACCCCGGTCAGCGTCGAGGGGCGCTGGCCCGTCGCCGCCTGCAGCTCGGCGACGGAGAGCGGCCGCTCGGCGCGCAGGTGCGCGAGCGCGTTGACCTCGCCGGGCGTCAGGCCGAGCGCGCGCAGCTCGGTCGCGAGGTGGTCGACCACGCGATGCGTGGCGGACTCGAGCTGCGCGATCACTCCCGTCACAGCGCGAGATCGTAACCGATCCGTTTTTTACGATTACGTATAATACGAGAATGATCTATTCGGATTCGGTGCCCGTTCCGCTTGAGCCCGAGCGGGCGATGCACCTGTTCACGCCGGTGGGCGAGCGGCTCTGGGCCGACCACTGGGAGCCGCGCTTCCCGGCCGGCGAGCGCGGCGACGGCTCCGCGCCGGGCACGGTCTTCCTCACCGGCGACACACACTGGGTCGTCGTCGACCGGACACCCGACCGCGTGCGCTATGCCCGCGTCACTCCCGGCGTGAGGGCAGGCACCGTCGAGGTGCGCGTGCGGCCCGAGGGCAACGCCGCCGTCGCCGAGGTCACCTACGAGATGACCGCGCTCGCCGCAAACGATGACTTTCAGCCCGCGATCGACGAGTGGGGGCCGGCGATCGCCGAAGCGGTCGCCCGCGGCGCCGCGGGTGACGCGAGGTGAGGCCGCGCCCGCACGGGCGGCGGTGGGCTGCGACGCGGTGCGCGGGTGAGCGGCGGAGCCCGCGGTGAGGCGATAGCCCCTCACCGGCGCCGCCTCCGTGCGTCGTCGGATCGGAGGCCGAGGCCAGTGCTCGGCCCGGCATAAGGAGGTCCTCATGCGCAAGCCGCTCCTGTCCGCCCTCGCGTTGGCCGCCGTACTCGCGGCCGCGCCGCCCGCGGCGGCCAACGTGCCGCTCACCCGGGTCAGCGCCGATCCCTACGCGAACACGACGAGCCAGCACGCGACGGAGGTCGAGCCGGACACGTTCGCGAACGGCGCGACGGTGGTCGGCGCCTTCCAGGTCGGGCGGTTCTTCAACGGGGGCGCGACGAACATCGGCTTCGCGCGCTCGGGCACCGGCGGGGCCTCGTGGGACGCCCCCGGGTTCCTGCCCGGCATGACGTTCAGCTCGGGAGTGGCGTCGAGCCCGTTCCAGCGCGTGAGCGACGCGAGCGTCGCCTACGACGCCGCGCACTCGACCTGGCTGATCTCGTCCATCCCGCTGCTGCCCAACACGTCGGTCCCGACCGTGTTCGTCAACCGCTCGACCGACGACGGGCGAACCTGGAGCACGCCGGTCCAGATGCCGCCGCCGGTCTCGCACACGGTCGATCTCGACAAGAACTGGACGGTGTGCGACAACGGCGCGTCCTCGCCGTACCGCGGCCACTGCTACACGGAGCTCGACAACTTCGGCGACGGCGACCGCGAGCTGATGAGCACCTCGACCGACGGCGGCGTCTCATGGAGCGTGCCGATCGAGACCGCCGGCCATGACAAGGGCCTCGGTGGCCAGCCACTGGTCCAGCCAAACGGCACCGTCATCGTGCCGTTCGAAAGCCTCAACGGCAAGATCGCCGCGTTCACCTCGCAGGACGGCGGCGCCTCGTGGACGCGCGCGGTGAAGATCTCGGCGATCCGCTTCCACGGCGTGGCGGGCAATCTGCGCACCAGCCCGCTGCCGACCGCGGAGATCGCGGCCGACGGCACAGCCTACGTCGCCTGGGAGGACTGCCGCTTCCGCGACCGCTGCAGCGCGAACGACATCGTGTTCTCGACGTCGCCGGACGGCGTGCGCTGGAGCGACGTGCTGCGCGTCCCGATCGACTCCGTGGCCAGCGGCGCGGATCACTTCATCCCCGGCCTCGCCGTCGACCCCGCGACGTCGGGCTCCGGCACCCACCTGGCGCTGACGTACTACTTCTACCCGGACGCCACGTGCGCCGGCGGCTGCAAGCTGTCGGTCGGCTACATCTCCTCGCCCGACGGCGGCGCGCACTGGGGCGACGCGACGCAGCTCGCGGGCCCGATGGGCCTCAACCAGATCGCCCAGACCTCGCAGGGCCCGATGACGGGCGACTACATCTCGACCTCGTTCTCGGGCGGCATGGCGGTGACGATGTTCCCGGTCGGGCAGGGGAACCCCGCCACCGGCCCGTTCGACGAGGCGATGTACGCGCCGGCAACCCCGCTCGGAGTCGCGTCCGCCGCGCAGGCGACGCACGCGGCGAGCGGCGCCGGCGCCGGCCCGGTGACCGGCGTCGGCACCGGCGAGACGCACCACGCTCTCAGGGACGACTGATGCTCCCGGCCCGCGGGGCGGCCACGGCCGCGTCGCGGGCTCGCGGCGCCTCGCGGGCTCGCGGCGCCTTGCGGGCCCGCGGCGCCTCGCGGGCTCGCGGCGCCTCGCGGGCTCGCGGCGCCTCGCGGGCTCGCGGCGCCTCGCGGGCTCGCGGCGCCTCGCAGGCCCGGCGGCGCCCCGCCCCGCCCCGGGCGTGGCGCGCCGCTAGCGCTTCGACGGCCGGGCGGGCTTCGCCAGCTCGGCGGAGCCCCGTGACGCGGCCGGACGCTCGCCAGCGCTCCGGGGCGGACGCGCGGCGCGGCGCGGCGCGGCATCGCGTTGCGCGGCCTTGCGCGGCGTTACGCGTTTGGGCGCGACGACTCGCCGGCCGGTGGCGAGACCGTTGCGCGCACGGATCGAGGAGCGCCCGCCGGACGAGCGTGCCGCGCCGCTCGCCGAGCGCGCGCGTGCCGCGCGGCCCGCGGCGAGCCCGAGGGGCGTGCTGGCGGCCCGCTTCGCGCGGCCGCGCCCGCGGGCCGGCGACGCGTTGGCCGCCGCGCTTCGCCCCGCGCTTCACGCGCCCGCGCTCGCCGCGAGCCGTGGTCCGGGACGACCCGGCCGCCACGCCCCCACGCGCGGCCGGCCACCCGAACGTCCTGGCGCCCTCCGTGTCCGCGCCCGTGATCGCCGCGCCCGGCGCCGGGGCCGCCGCCTGGCTCGGCGGCACCGACGCCGCCGCGACCCGGGACGGCGGGTCGCGGTGCACGACGACACGCTCGGTCGCGCCCGCGCACAGGGCGGCGACCGCGGTCCCCGCCAGCAGCTTCATGCCGAGGCCGGCGGCCGGCGCGGCGGCGACCGCGCCTCCGCCGGCCCCGCCGAGCGACCACGACAGCAGCGACGCGGGCAGGGGCAGCGCGCCGCCTAGCCGCCGCATCGCGCCCGACCGCGCCCGCGCCCGGCGGGCGAAGGTGGCGCACTCTTCGCACACCCGCAGGTGGGCGCGCAGCGCCGCGCGCTCGGCGCGCGAGCTGGCGCCGTCGAGCTGGCGCGAGATCGCCCGCGCCGCCTCCCCGCAGGTCAGCGCCGACTCGAGCTGCTCGCGCATCCCGCGCCGCGCCCTGAACAGCAGCGTCTCCACCGCGCTGACCGACACGCCGAGCGCTTCGGCGATCTCCGCTTGGCTGCGCCCCTCGAGCTCCCGCATGACCAGTGCGGACCGTTGCGTGAACGGCAGGCCCTGAAGGGCGCGGGAGATGTCCTGGGCGCTCGGCGCGTCGGCCTCCTCCTCCACGGCGAACCCGTCGTGGAGCTCCACTTCGCGCGGCCGCCGGGCGGCCTGGCGGAACCGCTGCCGGCAGACGTTGTGGGCGATCGCGAACAGCCAGCTCCGCGACGCGCGCGGCCGCTGGCCGCGCTGGAGCGCGCGGTACGCGTTCAGGAACGTCGTCTGCGTCACGTCCTCGGCATCCGCGGACGAGCCGAGCACGCCGAGCGCGTACCCGTACACGTCGCGCACGTGGCGCGCATACAGCGACTCGAAGGCCGCCTCCGGACGTTGCCTGAAGCCCATCGATCTCTCTAGATCCCCGTGCGGGGAGGATCCTGCACCCTGCTTCGGAAGCGGACCGCAGGATCCGGGTGCCGCCGGCATCTCACCGGCGATGAAACGAATCCTCATGATGGCGATCCTCGCCGCGATGGCGACCGCCGCGAGTGCCCAGGCGCACCCGCCCAAGCCCAAGCCCCAGCCGCACCATGACGCTCCATCCCAGTGCCGGCCGATCTCGATCGGCTTCCACGCGTCCGGGACGCTCGTGTCGCAGGCGCTCACCCAGACCGCCGGCGCCGGCACGTCAACACTCCGAGACGACCGCTACAGCGGCACCGTCACCGTCGAGGTCAAGCGCGCCAACCACCGCGCGCCGACGGGCACGCAGATGTACACGCTCGACAACGATCGCGTGCACTACGACCACGGCGCGGCCCCGAAGGCCGGCGACCGCGTGAAGCTCTACGGCAAGCTGACGCGCGCCCGCAAGGGCTGCGCGGAGCCCGCCGCGACGACGACCGACCTCCGCCGCGTCCGCTTCAAGACGACCGGCTGATCGTCGGTGAGAGCGGGTGGACCGCCGCGTGTCGGCGGTCCACCCGGCTCGAGCCGCTAGTTGACGGGCCCGCCGCCGTCGCCGCCGCCATCGCCGCCCTCGGGGCCGCACAGACGCAGCGCGGGCGAGCGCTCGGCCGCGTTGACAAGCCCGGCGCCGTGGCCGTTGCCGACGCGCATCTGCGAGCCGCGCAGGAACGCCGGCGGGTTCGGGTCGACCGGGTCGCCGGTGACCTCGTAGCCGCCCTGCCACGAGTTCTCAGCCTCGTTGCAGACGTTCGCGGTCTGCGCCGGCGCGGCGGTGGACGCCGCGGGAAGCACGGGTAGGACGAGTGCGGCGGACGCGGCCGCCAGGGTGAGCTTGCGTGCGAGCACGCGCAGCCTCCTTGCATCAGGGAGTTAGACACCACCAACATCGGCCTCTCAGTGAGCGGACCCGACCGCGAGCGCGCCAACCGCACCCCCTAGCATCGATGGCGATGGCGATCGTGCGCGACATCGAGCCCTGGGACGCGCTGCTCGACGCCGGCCGCAGCGACGAGCGGCTCGTGCGTCAGGAGATGCAGAACGCGCGCGAGCCGCGCCTGCAGGCGCTCCCGGACGAGCTGCACCCGGACGTCCGCGCCGCGCTCGTCGCCAACGGCATCGACTTCCTGTGGAGCCACCAGGCGGAAGCGCTGTACGCCGCCGCGGCCGGCCCGACGATCGTGACCACCGGCACTGCGTCGGGCAAGTCGCTGTGCTTCAACCTGCCGGTCCTGCACACGCTCTCGAGCGACGCCCGGGCACGCGCGCTGTACCTATACCCGGCGAAGGCGCTCGCGCAGGACCAGGCCCGCGCCCTGCATGCGCTGAACGTCCCGCGCGCCCGCCCCGCGATCTACGACGGCGACACGCCGCGCGAGGAGCGCCAGTCGATCCGGCGGCGCTCGAACATCGTGCTCTCCAACCCGGACATGCTGCACCTCGGGATCCTCCCCAACCACCAGGCGTGGGGGGACTTCTTCAAGAACCTCGCATTCGTCGTGGTCGACGAGGCGCACGTCTACCGCGGCATCTTCGGCTCCCACGTCGGCAACGTGCTGCGGCGGCTGCGCCGGATCGCCGAGGCGTACGGCACGAGCCCGCGCTTCCTGCTCGCCAGCGCCACGATCGCCAACCCCGGCGAGCTCGCGACCAAGCTGACCGGGCTCGAGGACGTCACGGTGATCGACCGCGACGGCAGCCCTGGCACCAAGCGCACGATCGCCATGTGGAACCCGCCGCTCACCGACGAGGCGTCGGCCGCGCGCCGCTCCCCGCTCGCCGAGGCCGCCGACCTGCTCGCCGAGCTGGTGATCGAGGGCGCCCGCACGATCGTGTTCATGAAGTCGCGCAAGGCGGTCGAGCTGATGGCGCACTTCGCCAAGAACAACCTCGACTCGCTCGGCCACGCCAAGCTCGCCGAGCGGATCGCGCCCTACCGCGCCGGCTACACCGCACACCAGCGGCGCGAGCTCGAGCACCGGCTGCAGGCCGGCGAGCTGCTCGGCGTCGTCTCCACCGACGCGCTCGAGCTGGGGATCGACATCGGCTCGCTCGACGCCGCGATCTGCGTCACGTTCCCGGGCACCGTCGCCAGCCTGCGCCAGATGTGGGGGCGGGCCGGCCGCCGCGGCCGCGGCCTGGCGATCTACGTCGCCGGCGAGGACGCGCTCGACCAGTTCTTCTGCCGCCACCCCGACGAGTTTCTCGAGCGCCCGGTCGAGGCGGCGATCCTCGACAACGAGAACGAGCAGCTCTACGCCGCGCACCTGCTGTGCGCGGCCCACGAGGGGCCGCTCGAGGACGCGGACGGCGAGACGCTCGGGCCGCACTGGCGCGAGACCGCGGAGCGGCTCGTCGGAGCGGGCGAGCTGCGCCGGCGCCCCGACGGCACGTTCGTCCCGCGCCGCAGCGACGGCTACCCGGCCGCCGACGTCAGCCTGCGCAGCGCCTCGCGCGACAGCGTCGCGATCGTCGACACCGCGTCCGGCGAGGTGCTCGGGGACGTCGACGCCGGCCGCGCGCCGAGCACGGTCCACGACGGCGCGGTCTACCTGCACGGCGGGCGCCAGTTCGAGGTCGCCGCGCTGGACCTTCACGACAGCCGCGCGCTCGTGCACCCGTTCTCGGGCGACTACTACACGCAGCCCAAGCGCGAGACCGACACGCAGATCGAGAGCCTGATCGCGCGGCGCGAGACGCTCGGCGTGCGGCTCAGCTTCGGCACCGTCGTAGTGACCGACCAGGTCCTCGCCTACCAGCGCAAGCGGCTGGCCGACCACGAGGCGGTCGACCTCGTGCCGCTCGACCTGCCGCGGACGAGCTTCACCACCCAGGCGCTCTGGTACGAGCTGGACGAAGAAATCCTGTTTCGCCCTCCCGTCCTCGCAAGCTCGGACGTCCGTGCGACGTTACATGAGCTGCTCGGCGCCCTGCACGCCGCGGAGCACTCGCAGATCGCCGTGCTCCCGCTGCTCGCGATGTGCGACCGCTGGGACATCGGAGGGCTCTCCACCAACCTCCATCCGCAGACCGGCGGCCCGACCATCTTCATCTACGACGGGCACCCCGGCGGGATCGGGATCACCCGCCGGGGCTATGAGGCCTTCGAGCGGCTCGTCGACGACGCCCACCGGCTCGTCAGCGAGTGCCCGTGCGAGAAGGGCTGCCCGTCGTGCGTGCAGTCCCCCAAGTGCGGCAACCTCAACGAGCCGCTCTCGAAGGCCGGCTGCGTGGAGCTGATGGGGAGGATGCTCGCCGCCTAGGCGGCGGGAACCTGCGACTGCTGGACGAGCCGGAAGGAGTTGCCGGACGGGTCGTGGAACCCGGCGTCGATGCCGTACGGCCGCTCGGACGGCTCCTCGGAGAACTCGACGCCGCGGCTCTTAAGCTCCTGGTAGGCGGCGTGGCAGTCGTCGGTATTGAGGAACAGGCCGCCGGCGGCGCCCTTGGCCATCACGTCGAGCACCTTCTGGCGCGTCTCGTCGTCGAACACCGGCGGGCCCGGGACCTCCATCAGCACGATCGCGATGTCGGGCTGGGAGGGCGGGCCGACGGTGAGCCAGCGGAAGTCGGGGATCTCGGGCAGCGTGACGTCCGCGCGGACCTCCCAGCCGAGCTTCTCGGTGTAGAAGGCGAGCGCCTCGTCCTGATCGTGAACCCAGACGTTGATGTTCGAGAGCTTGATCATGACCTCAAGCTACGCGCGGCTCGCGCCGCCGTCTTCTCGAAACGTGCTGTATCGCGGACGGGCGCGTGCGCGCAGGAAGCACGTCGGGACCAGGGCCCGCTCCGCGGCCGGCGGATGGGCGGCGCGATAGGCGGTCGGAGACATGCCGTAGGTGCGCGTGAAGCTGGTCGTGAACGAGCCGACGCTGCGCAGCCCGACGCTGAAGCAGATGTCGGCCACGTTCCAGTCGGTCGACTGCAGCAGCGACGCCGCGCGCTCGAGCCTGCGGGTGAGCAGGTACTGGTGCGGCGACTCGCCGAACGCCCGCCGGAACTCGCGGCTGAAATGCGCCTTCGAGAGCCGCGCGGCGCGCGCGAGGACCTCGACGTCGAGCGGCTCGCGATAGCGGGCGTCGACGAGGTCCTTGGCTCTGAGCAGGTGGCGGGCGGGCGGGACCGGATTCACCCAGCCCATGCTTGCAGCATCGGCAAGGGGTCGACCGGCTCCGAGCCCTTCGCCCACCAGCCGTTGGGCCAGTACTCGAAGTGCAGGTGTGGGCCCTCGGACTCCCCGGTGCTCCCGACTGACGCGATCCGCTGGCCGGCAACGACCGTCTGGCCCTTCGTGACCGCGATCGAGTCCGTCTGCAGGTGCATGAAGACGAAGTCGCCCGAGATCACCACGTAGTGGCCCGCGCCCTTTGCCTGGTAGGCGACGACGTTCACGGTGCCGGCGCCCGGCGAGATGACGGGCGTGCCCTCGGCCGCGGGGATGTCCTGGCCCTGGTGGGTGTGGCCGTCGCGCGCGGCGCCGAAGCGCGAGTCCGGGCCGCCGAAGCTGTATGGCCCCTGCACCGGGAAGATCCCGCTCGGTGGCGGCGCCACGACCGCGAGCGCAGCGCGCTCATACGTGTGCGAGCGGCCGCGCGTGATCACCAGCCGGGCCGTGTACGCGCCCGCGTTCAGGGCGGGCGGCGTCCACCCGACGCTGATCTCCTTTCCGGCGCGGACGACGCCGAGCTTCGCCCGCACCGGCGGCCGGCCTGCGGCGAGGATGTCCACCCGGGCGCGCACGCGGCCCGATCCGTTCGCGCGGAACGCGAACGTGACCGGCTTGCCGGGCTCCACGCTGTCCGGCGAGACCGTGAAGTTCGGCGCGACCGCCTGCGCGTTCGCGGTCGCGCAGCAGAGCGCGAAGAAGGCGAGCGTCAGCCGGATCATCTCCACACTGTCGGCAGCCCGACAGTTTTTGTGAAGGAATGCAGGAAATCGTGCTCAGGCGCCGAGGCCCTGCACGACGCGCAGCGCCGGAGGCGCCGGCTCGTCACGAGTCGTGCGGCGCTCGCGGATCAGCCGCGTGCACGCCTCGGCCGGGAGCGGGCGCGAGAGGAAGTAGCCCTGCGCGTAGTCGCAGCCGAGCGCCTCGAGGTGGCGCCAGGCGTCCTCGCTCTCCACGCCCTCGGCGACGACGCGCAGGCCGAGGTTGTGGGCGAGGTCGACGGTGGAGCGCACGATCGCCGCATCGGACGCGTCGACGGCCATCTCCATCACGAACGACTTGTCGATCTTGATCACGTCGACCGGCAGGCGCTTGAGGTTGGCCAGCGACGAGTAGCCGGTGCCGAAGTCGTCGACCGACAGGGTCAGGCCGATCTGGCTCAGGCGCGCGAGCGTCGCCTCGGCGCGGGCCGGGTCGGTCATGAGCATGCTCTCGGTGATCTCGAGCTCGAGCTGCTCGGCCTTGACCTCCCAGCGCGCGAGCAGGCGCGGGATCTCGACGGCAAGCTGCGTGTCCAGGAACGAGCGGGCCGAGAGGTTGACCGCGATCGTCAGCTCCAGGCCGCTGTCGCTCCACGCGCGGATCTGGCGCAGGGCGACGTCGAGCACGTGCGAGGTCAGCGGCGTGATCAGGCCGGTCTGCTCGGCGATCGGCACGAACTCGCTCGGGCCGACGATCCCGAACTCGGGGTGATCCCAGCGCGCGAGCGCCTCGACGCCGACGATCTGGCCGCTCCGCAGGTCCGCCTTCGGCTGGTAGTAGAGCTTGATCTCGCCCTGGTTGATCGCCGAACGCAGACCGCCGGCGAGGGCGAGCCGGCGGGGCGAGTGGCGATCGAGCTCGGGCTCGAAGATCTGATATCCGCGCCCGGCCTGCTTGGCCGAGTACATCGCGATATCCGCGCGCTGGTTGAGCGTCTCGACGTCCTCGCCGTGTACGGGGTGCAGGGCGATGCCGATGCTGGCGTCGATCTCCAGCCGCATCCCCTCGAGTACGAACGGCTCTCTCAGCGCGACCAGCAACTGCTGCGCGACGTTGGTCGCGTCCTGGCTGTTGGCCACGCGCGGGAGCAGCACCCCGAACTCGTCGCCACCGAGACGGGCGACCGTGTCGGAGTCGCGCAGCGAGGCCTGCAGGCGCCGGGCGACCTCCTCCAGCAGCAGGTCGCCGTAGTGGTGGCCGAGCGTGTCGTTGATCTCCTTGAAGTGATCGAGATCCATGATCATCACCACGGCGACCTCCGCGTTGCGGCGCGACGCGCGGATCGCCTGGTCGATCCGGTCGCGGAACAGCTCGCGGTTCGGAAGCCCGGTGAGCGCGTCGTGGAGCGCCTGGTGCTCCTTCGCGATCGCCTCGCTGCCGCCGCGGTGGACGGCGAACAGCGGCAGGAACAGCAGCGCGATGGCCGGCAGGCTGAAGTCGGAGGCGAGCACCACGACGGGCGCGAGGCCGAGCATGAGGCCGGCGCTGGCGGCCTGGAAGAAGATGTCCTCGGCGAGGTAGCGCCACACGCTGAGGCGCTGCGCGAACGCGATCACCGTCGCCACCAGGCCGGTGTTGACGATGAAGAAGACCGCCGCGGCGGCGAGGATGCCGATCAGGTCCGAGGGGACCAGGTGCGGCTCGTGCGCGCGCGGGAGACCCGTGGTCGCCTCGAGCACGACGCCGCTGGCGGCGATCGTGATCGCGTACTGCGAGACGTTGAACGCGACCTTCTTGGGCGACTTGCGGCGGATGCCGTCGGCGATCAGGTTCGCGCCGGCGAGCGCCGCGAACGACGCCAGCGGGCCGGCGGCGAGCATCGTCGCCATCGCGAAGGTGGTGGAGGTGCTGACCTCGCCCTCCGCCCCGCGCGTGAACACCTTCAGCGGGACGAACTCGCCGACGAGGGCGAACAGGGCGAAGATCGCGACCTCGGGAGCCAGCAGGTAGTCGATGTGCGGCGCGCCCTGGATCCCGAGCCACGCCATGCACCCGCCGCCGATCAGGACGATCGCGGTGACGTACAGGTCGAGTGGGTCGATACGGGATATACGGGCGCTCATTGGCTCACCGGGGGCCGAAAAGACGACGAGGGTGCCCGCCCCTGGGCACCCTCGCGACTACCACTTGCGGCCGTAGCGGACCTTCATGGGGTTAGCCCCACTTGAGGCCGGCGCCGAGTCCCTCGAGGAACACGGCCACGACGCCCGCAACGAGAGCGAGGCGATAGATGCGTGCCTGCATTTGGATTGACCTCCGTGTCAGTTCGGCTCCCCCCTTGAGAGCCTTTCCAATCGGGGTTGTCGGACACCAGAAGCACCGGGTTGAACAATTCGACGTTTGTTGGAGTGTGCCCTGAGCGCCCCCGGCCGATGACCGGGTTGTCATGATCATCGCGCTCGTCTACCTGGCCGTGCTCGCGAGCGTGCCGCTCGCGCGAGGCCGCATCGCCGCGCTCGCCGACCTGCCGCTCCGGCGCCCGTCCTTCGCCGTCGCGGCGATCGTCATCCAGGTCGTCGTGATCTCGCTGCTGCCCGGCGGCGATCACACCGTCCATACGACGCTGCACATGGCCTCCTACGTCCTGCTCGGCGCCTTCGCGTGGGCCAACCGCCGCATCGTCGGCGTGCCGATCATCGCGGCCGGGGGGCTCTGCAACTTCATCGCGATCGCGGCCAACGGCGGCGTCATGCCGGCTTCCCGGGGCGCGATCGCCTCGCTGGCTCACACCACGGCCGAGGGCGACTTCGCGAACTCGCAGATCCTCGATCACCCGAAGCTGCTGTTCCTGGGCGACGTGTTCGCGACGCCCGCGTCATGGCCGCTTCACAACGTCTTCAGCATCGGCGACATGATCCTCGTGGTCGGCGTCGCGGTGCTCGTCCATGTGGCGTGCGGGACCCGTCTCGTCCCGCGGCGCTTCCTGCGTCCCGCCGTCGCCTGACATGTTCCGCGAGGCACTGGCCGGGGCTCCGGCGCGACGGTTCTTCGTCGCGCATGCCCAGTCCTGCCTCGGTAACGGCCTCGCCTACGTCGCGCTGCCGCTGCTGGCCTACGAGCGCTTCGACAGCGCGTGGGCGGTCTCGGCGGTCCTGCTTCCCGATCTGCTCCCGGCGATCTTGCTCGGGCCGCTGCTCGGCGCGCTCGTCGACCGCGTCGGCTGGCGCTCGTGCGCGACGATCGCCGACGTCCTGCGCTGCCTGGCGTTCGTGATCGTGATGGTCGCCGGCTCGCTTCCCGCGATGATCGCCGGCGCCGCGCTGGCGGGGCTCGGAACGGCGCTGTTCCATCCCGCCGCCCTGACGGGCCTGCCGCGGCTGACGCCGGGCGATCGCCGGCCGGCCGGCATCGCGGTGTTCAGCGCCCTGGACGATCTCGGGCTGACCGTCGGCCCGGCCGTGACCGCCGTCGCGCTGGCCGTCGTCGCGCCGTCGACGCTGATGGGCGTCAACGCGGCGACGTACGCGGTCTCGGCGGTCCTGATCGGGACGCTCGCGAGGTCGGAGCTGGCGCCCGAGGCGCGCGAGGCCGTCCGCCCGCGCGTATCGCTGCTGCGCGAGGCGCGCACGGGAGTCCAGTTGGTCCTGGCGCGCCCCGAGGTGCGGACGTTGCTCGCGTCGTCCACCGGTGTGGTGCTGTGCGTCGGCGTCACGAACGTCGGCGAGGTCGTGCTCGCGCGCGACGTCCTCGGAGTCGGCGGCAGCGGGCTCGCGATCATGGTCACCGCCGGCGGCGTGGGAACCGCGCTCGGGACGCTCATGACGCGCTTCACCGGCTTCGTGCCTTGGCACTGGCGCCGCGCGTACCTGATCGGCCTGGGCGCGATGGTCGTCGAGCTGCTGGCCTGCTCGGTCCTGCACACCTTCTGGCTCGTCGTCCCGACCCTCGCCCTCGGCGGCTTCGGCAACGGCCTCGCCCTCGTCCACGATCGCCTGCTGCTCTCCGAGTCGGTCAGCGAGACGCTCCACGGCCGGCTCTTCGCGCTGCAGAAGACCCTGGTCTCCATGGCCTTCGCGGTCTCCTTCGTGGCCGCGGGCGCGGTGATCGTGTTCGGAGGCGTCCAGCTCGCATTCCTCCTGTCCGGCCTCACCATGCTCGGCGTCATCGCCATCGCACTTCCACGCCTGCGCCACGCCTGGCCACGGCCCTCCCAGCCGCTCGCGGCCGTTCCGGCGACGCGCTAGCCTAAACCGCCGTCGCGGCGAGATAGCTCAGTTGGTAGAGCACACGACTGAAAATCGTGGTGTCCCCGGTTCGAGTCCGGGTCTCGCCATTGTGAAAGGCCCGCTATCGGCGGGCTTTTTCTTTGCTCGCGCGGACGTCGCGCGTCCGCGTCCTCGCGGGGCCGTTTGAGGGCTCTCGTGGCCCAAACGTGGCCCAATCAGCGTCGTCCAGCTGACGCTTCGCGCGCCGAGCGAGCGTCGTCGAACGCCGTCCCGTGCGAGCGCTCGACGCGCTGCTCGAGCTGCGCGTAGACGTCGAGCGTCATCTTCGAATCGGCGTGGCCGACCTGGCTCATCACCCACTTGACGTCGAAGTTGTTGGCGAGCAGCGCGATCGAGATGTACGTGCGGCGCAGCGTGTGCGGAGTGGTCGTGCGGCAGCGGCGGCAGGCCCGCGCCGTTCGACCGCTCGCTGGCGAGCGCGGCCGCCTCGCGCAGGATCTTCGCCGACCCGCTGGCGCGGTGATCCGGCCGCCGCGCAGGTTCGGGAACGAGGTAGGCGTCGGGCCCGGTCGGCTGGCCTGCCGCGCGCGTGCGGGCGAGGTGCGCGGCGAAGGCTTCGACCAGGTCGGGCGTCATCTGGACCTCGCGGATGCCCGCCTCGGTCTTGGCGTCCGGGATCCGGAACCGCGCGCCTTCGGATCGTGCAGCCGCACGTCGCGGAGCGCAGGTCGCACAGCTCGCTGACGCGCACGCCGCTGCGGCCGAGCATCTCGACGATCGCGCCGCGGCCGACGTACGGCGCGTGCCCGCGAACGCCGAGGTGATGGAGGTGATGCGTCACGGTCGACTTCGCGAGGCCGAGCTCGGCGGCGATCGCGCTCGGCCGCTTGCCCGCGGCCGCGAGCCGAGCGACGCGGTCGCGCGTCGCGCCTTCGCCACGGATCGAGAGCGGCGACCGCCGGTCGACCGGTCCTGAGCGTCGGCCGCGTCGAGCAGCGCGACGAGCTCGTCCATCTCCAGGAAGCTCCGCCGCGGCTTCGGCACGCGGACGCGCATGCGCTTCCCGCGCGCGGGGTTGCGATCGATGTGCTCGTCCTCGATCGCGTCGTCGAGGATCGCCGCGAGCGTGTCGATCAGCTTGCGGATCGACGCCGGCCCGAGCGGTTGAGCCGGCGACCGCGCCGATCACGCAGGTCGGCGCCGGCGGCATGCGCCGCGCGGATCTCGCGCGCCTCCTGGAGCTTGTGGGCCTTGAACGCGAGGCAGAGCTCGCGATCGATCTCGTCGAGCCGGTAGCTCGGCGAAGAACGGCAGCAGGTGCCGCGTCAGGCGCCAGCGGTAGTCGGCGCTGCGTGTTTGTCGTCGATCGGCTTGTCGCCGAGCACGCCGGGGACCTTCGCCTGCAGCCACGCCGACGCGTACTCGTGGAAGGTGGGGACGCGAGCCGGTTCAGCGATCGCCGCGTCGGACGGACGCACTCGCCGCGGCTCGGCTCCCACACGCCGGCGCGGACCCGCGCGAGCACGTTGCCCAGCTCCGTGGCGCGCGCCGCGTTCGTCCCAGCCGCCGCCGCAGCCGCAGGCGCACCCGGCGCGCTCGTGAAGCACGACGCGCTGGCGCTGCGCCAGCGCGCGGAATCGCAGACGGAAGGCGCGGGTGCCGTCGGCGAGGACGACACACTCGACGGTGCCGGTGGCGTTGCGTGGCATGAAGCGTCGGGTCCTCCGCAGACGTTAGGGATCGATCGGCAACAACTCGCCCCCCACGTCCATCACGCTGCGTCGCCTCGACGCTCGCCGCCGGCCCTTCCGCGGCGCGCCGTTCCCGTTGCCGTTGCCGTGGCCGGCGAGGCAACGCTGGACTTCCTCGAGGTCGAAGCGCAGCCGGCCGCGTCCGTCGCCGAGCCGGATCGCATGCAGCTCCGCCGCGTGGGCGTAGACCCAGCTGCGATCCACGTCCAGGACGACCGCGAGTGCCTTGGCATCGACGAAGCGCACATTCGCCTCGGCGATCTCGTCGCGGAGCAGCGCGAGAACACGGCGGGCGATGGCTTCCACGTCGTCCGGATCGAGCTGCACGCGATCACCGCCCAAGCTCTCGGCCGAGGTCGCGCTCCGCCCGGCGCTCAGCGATCCGCTCACGCGCGCGTGCCTCGTACACGTCGAGCCGTCCTGGGTCACGAATCCCAGCGAGCCGTGCCGCAGCTCGTCGCGTCGCCGCCGGGCGTCCTCGACACGCTCCGCGATGACGCTCTCGGCTCTCCGCGCGGCCGCCAGCCGGCGACTGCGGCCAGGCTTCCATCGGCTCCGCTCCAGCGCCCGCCGCTCGGTCGCCGCGACCGCTCGCTCGTGATCGAGATCGGCCAACTCGTCGCGAGGGCCTACGTCGATCGCGAGCGACGCATCGTCACTGCGGCCCAGCGCCGCGGCGAGCCGCGCGATCGGGTCCCGCGGCGCTGGATCGCCGGAGCGAACTCCTCCCGCGCATCGTCCGGGTCCGCGGCGACGTACAGGTGGTTAGCGAGCCGCCCGCGACTCATCGCCGTGTAGCCCACTCCCGAGACATCCCGTCGTCGGCCAGCACGAACGCGCGATCAACGGTCAAGCCCTGCGCCACATGTCCGGTGATGGCGTAGCCGTGCAGGAGCGTCGGGTCGCCTTGAGCCGTCCGACCCGCAGGAAGTCGACGTCCAGCCGCACAGCCGGCCGCGCAGCTCGACCGTCAGCCGATCCGCGCCCACCGCGACGACCCGCCCGCGCTCGCCGTTGGTGACGTCAAGCGGAAGTCGTTGAGCTTGACGACGACCCGATCGCCGATCGCGAACGCTCCGCTCGGCCATCGCGCCTCCGTTCGCCCAGCCGCCGGCGTCGCGCATCAGCGTCCGGGCCGTGCATTCAAATCCACGACGTCCTCCGGCGGCGAGCGATCATCACGGCCCGTCCGCGCGGGCCTCCCACCAGTCGACACGAGCCGGCGCCGCGTCTGCTCCCCGTCCGGCTCCACGTGATCCGCCCATGCTCGCCGTATAGCGCGATCGCCTCCGGACGCCCCTCGCGAAGATGTTCGAGCGCCCCGCGCTCCCACGGCTCACTGCCGTCGGTTCTCGCGCAGCTGGACGCGAGCCCCGCTGCACGAGCCCGCGGAATGCCCACCCGCTTCGAGCTCCGGTAGCTGGCGGTGGTCGCCGACGAGCACGAGCTTGCCGCCGCCGCCTCGACCCGATCGAGCAGCAGTGCAAGGTCGCGAGTCGGCACCATGGCCGCCTCGTCGACGACCAGCACCGTTCGCGCCGGCAGCCCACGGTCGCGATGCCGTAGGTCCCAGGAGCGCAGCGACGCTTGTGCTCGCGATCCCCGCCCCGTCTCGTAGTCCTCGGCGGCGCGTCGAGCAACGGCCACCGAGCACCGGATAGCCGGCGGCCTGCCAGGCCTCGCGAGCCGCCCAGCGCAAACGTTTTCCGGAGCCGGCGGCTCCCGCGACGACCGTGACGCCCTCACCCCCCAGGCACACGCCCTCGACCAGCGTTCGCTGCTCGTCGGTCAACGTCGCTCGCGCGCCGACCGCGCGCTCGACCCTCGCTCCGGCGCCACACCCGCCTCTGTGCCGGCTGATCCACGACCGCCCGATGAGCCGTTGCTCCAGCGCGAGGTGCTCGCGCGTGGAGTACGTCCGCTCGCCGCTCGCCGGCATTAACCGACCGTCACGTCGTCGGAAGCCTCCCGCCGCGGCGTCATCGCGCCGGGATCAGCGCTACCACCTCGGCGGATCGAAGAACCGTCCGCGGCCGCTCCAAGCTCCGGCCGCTGCGACCGTCCGCTCGGAGCAGCGCTCAGCGCCTGGATCACGTCGCGGCGCGAGAACGTCGCCCGCCGCTGCGTCAGCCCAACCGGCCCGGCCAGGATGCGCCACAGCGTCTCGATTGCGAACCCCGCCGCGCTCCGCCGCCGCCCGACCGCGCGCAGATCTCGGCCCCCAAAGCCAAGCGCCGCGCCCGCGCGCGCCACTCCGCGACCAGCGGTTCGACCGTCCCGTCCTTCGCGCCGCGTCGCGAGCGCCGCCGCTTCCGCGGCCCTCGCGCCGGAGCTTCCGCGCTCCTCGAGCGACGCCTCGATGTCCGCCCGGCGCCGGCTGAACGCCTTCCGCACCGCCTCCGGAACGCCAACAAGCTCGGCAATCCCTTCACGCACGGGCATCCACTCGACCCCGAGGCGCCGCGTCAGCTCCACCCGCAGCACCGCTTGGTACACGAAGCTCGCCGTCCGCGCGTGCGCGTACAGACGCCGCCCGTCGAGCGCCGACCACCGCCCGTCGCTCCCGCGCCCGAGGTTGGCGACGAGGACGTGCGTGTGCAGCTGCGGATCGCCGGCGCGAGACGTCCGATGCCGGAAGCCGCGGCGATAAGCCCCGACGCATCCTCGACGACCACACCGCCATGGCCGCGCCTGACGGCCGCCGCCGACCGCTCGAGGTACCCCAGCGCCTCCCGCACCGCCCGGTCATGCGCGCCGCGCGCCTGCCGCGGATGCCTCGTCGCCGATCCCGAACAGGACGCTCACGCTCTTCGGCGCCGAGAACGTCAGATCGAAGCCCGCAACCCG
This sequence comes from uncultured Solirubrobacteraceae bacterium, assembly GCA_963837485.1. Lineage (GTDB taxonomy): Bacteria > Actinomycetota > Thermoleophilia > Solirubrobacterales > Solirubrobacteraceae > Solirubrobacter. Next base: position 262,284 of record CAWINP010000016.1, read on the forward strand.
CACCTGGCTCCCCGAACCTCGAAGCGACGACCTCGCGGGGTCCAACCCCGCGAGCACGCGCCGCAGCTCGTCCGCCTCCACAGCGCCACTCAGTCCGAGCTCCAGGCCCCGCCGTCCCGATCCATCGCCGCGCGCCTCTGGTGCGCCGAGGTAGTAGTCCTCCATCCCGTCGGCGACGCTGTCGACGACGTCGACCCGAGCGTCGGCCTGATCGAGGTAGTACTTGGCCTGCCCGGCCTTCAGCTTGCCGATCGAGAGCACAGATTTCGCGTCCTCTGTCTCTCAGGCCAACGAGACCCCGTCCGCGGCCACTCTTCTTTGAGTATTTGGCGCGCTCCCGTTCTAGAGCGGGCTCCACCAGCCGGATCGGTCCAGCGTCCGCACTGCCAAGTGCAGGGGTGTGTGTGTCGCCTTCGTCGCCGACCAGAGGCAACGTCGCCTTGGACGCGACGAGCACACTCACCCGACCGCGCTCAGGGCAGCGGCGACAGATCTGCGACTTCGCGCCGGAGGTACTCGTGAATCTGCGGAAGCGCGAGGTAGTCGAAATGCGTGCTTGGGGCGCGCATCGGCCCCTGAGGATCTCCAGCTCCCAGGCTCGACTCCTGGGGAACGACTAGGTCGTGGGGGATCGGCAGGATTCCCTGGCAAAGATCAGCGAACCGCATATGCCACCAACGATCGGCTGAGGCGTAGCGGAACTCAGCTCCCCATGTATTGAGCTTCATGAGCGGACGATGGGGCGCCTTGGACATCCGAGTGATGAAAGGATCGTCGGGACACATTTCCTCGATACCTTCAGGCGTCCGCCAGGTGCGAGGTAGCACGTACCGGGCCGCCGCTCGGATCACATCGCCTGGATGCTGGACGCACTCCAGAAAATGAATGAGCGGGACAATGCGTGCAAATGCCGCAAGCGGGGTTCCCCGATGAGGGGTACCGAACGTGTGGATCGACAGCCGACTTGCCAGAGTCCCATCGACTAGATCCGAGGCCGATCGGGGCAACCAGGCCGCCGCGGGAGTGGCAAATCATGAGCACGTGCTCGGCGTCATCGAATCTCGCGGTCAAGAGCTGCCCCGCCAGTTCCTGAGCGTTAGCGTCGATCGACATGGAGGTGTTGTGCTCGTAGCGAGAGGGTTCGAGCGCTAGTGGCTCAAGCATGCGCGCCATCTCCGCGCCGGTCGAGCCCAAGCCG
>CAWINP010000017.1:0-140379 GCA_963837485.1 uncultured Solirubrobacteraceae bacterium
GAGACTTCGGTGGCCAAGTGGACGGAGTGGTTCATGTCGCCGGGCCGCACCCTGGCCGCCCGCAGTGCCGTGGCCCGTCCGGGCGTGAGGTGCGGCTACAGGCGCAGATCGACGAGCTCGAGCGGGCGCTCGGCGAGGCAGACGTGGGCCGCGGCTGGCAGAGCGCGACCGAGGCGCGGCCGCTATCCCATCGCCGAGTTGGAGGTGATGCGCGAGCCCGCGGGGCTGAGTATCGCGTGCTTCTGCGCGCACGGCGCCGCCTACTATCGCTGGGCGCTGCGCACGTGTCCGGCCGAGGCGCGTTGGCCGGCGCCGGTGCGCGATTCGCTCCGAGGTTGCCCGCGTGCAGACACGGTTCGTTCCGCCCTGGATGGGTCGTAGCTTGGCGGGGGCGCGACCGGACTTCCCGCCGATGATCATGGCCTTCCAGGAGCGCTTCGCCGTTGGAGGACTGTCGCGCCTGTCTGTTCGCATGGCGCTGGCCGCGTCACGCTCTGGCCAGCCCAGCCGTCCAGAGTCAGCCTCGGATAAACTGTATTCAGCTCAGTCTTTGCGCCATCGAAGGAGTCCTCGAGAGATGACCACCGAGTTTTGGCGCATGGGCGCCACGCCCGTGCCTTGCACCGAGATCGGTCACATCGCGCGCCAGATGGAAGACAACGGATGGGACGGCCTCGCCGTCGGCGAGGCACACGGCCTGCTCCCAGATCCGTATGTCGCGCTCGCGCTCGCTGCTGACGCCACCACCACGCTCAAGGTCGGGACCGCGGTCGCCGTGCCGCTGCGCCACCCCATGCTGGCGGCCGACGCGATGGCCACGGTGCAGGGCGTCTCCGGCGGGCGAGCGAGCTTCTCGCTCGCGCGCGGGGACGGGGCCATGAAGGTCCTCCAGCGGAAGCCCATGCCGGTGGCCCAGTTCGAGGCCTATCTGCGGCAGGTTCAGGGCTTCCTCCGCGGCGACGAGGTGGAGATCGACGGAGCGGTGGCATCGATGGCGCGGCTGGGGACCATCGATCCCTCGCTTGATGTCCCCAAGCCGCCGGTGAACGTGGCCGCCACCGGGCCGCGCTTGATCGCAATCGCCGCGCGATACGCCGACGGGGTCAGCCTCTCGGTCGGCGCAGACCTCGAGCGGCTGGCGCAGTGCCGCGACCTCGTCTTGGACACGTGTCGAGCGCATGGGCGCGACCCCCGCGAGGTCACGCTCGGGTGCTACGTCCAGGTTGCGGTCTGCGACCGCGAGGCCGACCGCGCGCACGCCCGCGACGTGATCCGCGGCCTGGTGATGACCCACTCGCGCTTCTCCGGCTTCGAGCGCGCCGCGCTCCCCGAGGTCGCCGGGGACGACCGCCGTCCGATCCAGCGCTCGCTGGACGCGATGGAGGGCGTGCTGAGCTCCAGCGCCGGCGGCACCGCGCGGACGGCCGGCGGCGCGCCCGGCGAGCTCGAGTTCTATCCGCGGGATGCGGTCGATGGGGCCTTCATCGACCGCTTCGGCATCGTGGGGAGCGTCGAGCAATGCGCCGAGCGCCTCCAGGCGATCGTCGACGTCGGCGTCGCGCGGGTGTACATAGGAACCCGCGGCGTCGGCATCGACCTTGAGGAGAGCAACACCCGGCGCGTCGGCCGCGAGGTGCTGCCGCTCCTGCGTCGCGGCGGTGCCGCGCCTCAGGACGGTGCGACCGCTCGCCCGTCCGCCACCACCGGGATGTCCCCGACGTAGGTGTCGAGGTCGTCGACGAAGTGCTCGTGTCGGCGACTGACGGTTCGGCGCTCACCACCGCGCAGCGATGCTCGTGTCCGACAGGCGGAGGTCGCGCTCGTGGTGGGTTTCGACACGCACGGCCGGGCGCGTTCAACCCGATGCCGGAGGGTCGGCATCGGCTCGTGGTATGGCGAGACCGGCCTAATGCTCACCACGCGGCTCAGTTCTTCGCGATGAAGATCCAGCGTCAAATGGCTGAGTACGGGATGACCCCCCGACCTGCCAAGGTGGCGTCGAAGGTCTTCGGCTGCTGCTCACGCAACCCCAACGTCTGGAGGCGCAACGCGCTCAGCGAGAACCAGGTGCTGGCCGGGAACATGGTCAATCATCCGCTGACGCGGTACATGTTCTGCTCTCCTGGTGAGGGTGCCGTGGCGCTCGTCCTGGCGCGCGGAGCGCGCATCCGCGAACTCGCGCGCACCCCGGTGCACCTGCGGTGCCTCGCGTTCCGCACGCGGCCCTTCGGGTCGTTCGAGGTCGTCAATCCGCACATCGCGGTCGAGTCGGCACCGTCTGCGACCACCGCGACTGCGGCCGCGGCGTTTGAGGCGCCGGCCGGTCCGGAGGACGTCGACGTGGCTCAGGTGCAGGACGCCGAGTCCGGCGCCGAGGTCGTGCACCTGGTCGAGATCGGGCTGTGCGACAGGGAGCAGGAGGCGCTGATCCAACGCGGAGCGACCAGCCGCACGGGCCGGCGGCCGGTCACCACCGACGGCGGTTGCCTGGCCAACGGCAAGCCGATCGGTGCGTCGAGCGCGCGACAGGTGCACGAGGTCGTCCTCGAGCTGCGCTGCGACGCGGGGCGACCGGCAGATCCCCGGTCCGCGCCACGTCGGCTTCACCAAGGTGTACAGCGCACCCGGTGTCGCGCTTGCGCCATACTTACGGTTTGAGGAGAGGCATGCGGGCGTACCAACTGGTCGAGTGGCAGCAGGCGCCGGAGCTGCGGGAGGTCGAGGTTCCCGAGCCCGGACCCGGGGAGGTGCTGATCAAGGTCGGTGGTGCGGGCGCGTGCCATTCGGATCTGCACGTCATGGAGTGGCCGGCTGGGACGCTGCCCTACGACCTGCCGTTCACGCTGGGGCACGAGAACGCCGGCTGGATCGAGGCCGTCGGTCCTGGGGTGACCGCCTGGGAGGTCGACACCGGCGTGGCCGTCTACGGCCCGTGGGGCTGCGGGCGCTGCAGGGCGTGTCGCGCCACGCTCGAGACGCTGTGCGAGCGGCGAGCCGAGATCCGCGCCGCCGGCGGCGGCCTCGGCCGCGACGGGGGAATGGCGGAGTACATGCTGGTCCCGGACACGCGGCTATTGGTCCCGCTTGGCGACCTCGACCCGCGCGATGCCGCGCCGCTGTCGGACGCCGCGCTGACGCCGTACCACGCGCTCAAGCTCGCGCTGCCGAAGCTCGTGCCCGGCACGTCGGTCCTGGTAGTCGGTGTAGGCGGCCTCGGCCACATGGCCGTGCAGCTCGTGCGCTCCATGGCACCGGCCGAGGTCATCGCCGTCGACATCGACACGGCGAAGCTTGAGCTCGCACGCGAGGTAGGCGCGTCCGCCACGGTGGAGGCCGGCGACGGCGCAGTCGAGGCGGTACGCGAGCTCACCGACGGCCGCGGCGTCGCGCTGGTCCTGGACTGCGTGGGGACCGACGCCACGATCGCGCTCGGCGCCGCAGCGGTCTCCAGTGGCGGCTCGGTCATGGTGATCGGCGTTGCCGGCGGCACGCTGCCAATCACGTTCGGGAGCCTGCCGTTCGACGCGAGCATCACCTACCCGTACTGGGGCAGCGCGATCGAGCTTGCCGAGGTTCTCGACCTCGCCAGGAGCGGCCGCATCCACGCGCATGTGGAGCGCTTCCCACTCGAACGGGCGGCCGAGGCCTACCAGCGGATGCGCGAAGGCTCGCTCAGCGGCCGGGCGGTGATCACGCCCAACGGCTGAAGGGGGCGAGCTCCTCAGATCTCGCCGCCGACTGCCTCGATGTGCCGGAGTGTCAACACTCGCGAGTCGTCGATGTGGTGGCCGATACCCCCGATCGCCCCGGGGTCGCCGCTGTCGTCGGCCTCCAGCAGGCGGAGGTGGTGGGCCGTGGGCGCTCTGCGCGGCGAGCTCGTAGCCGTGCGCGCCGCTCGCGCGCGCGCCCGTGATGCTCATGTTCATGGCGGCGGTGTTGATTCGGCGATAGAGATCGACCGGTGAGCGCGTGATAGGCCGAGCCGCGGAGGACCTCACCAGCTCGCCTACTGCCCTCGAGGCAGAACGGCTCACCGGCGGGCAGCTCGCGGCTCGGCACCGAGCGCGGATATCGCGATAGGCCTCTTCGTCCTGCTCGAGCTCGAGGCGGCAGAGCTACCCGCGGAGGTAGCGAGCGGCGCACCCTGGCGACCCGTGGCCTACGCGACCTCGAAGCCTCATTGTTCTCGTGTCAACGCTCCTTGCGGAGGCTCTTATCCGAGCCGGAACCCGATCTTCCTCTCCGGACGTCGCCGGACGCCTCCTCGGATCACCGTCGTGGGCTGCGGCGCGTCAGTCGCAACTCGGCCGCCCTCAAGCCGCCAGAGCAGGCTGTCGCTAACCTGAAGTCAAGTCAACCGGTCGTACGGCACCGCCGGCGCGTGGCTCGAGGCTGTAGGTCGCCCGCGCTGGCCGTCGGCGATCAGAGGGTGGACATCTCGCAAGCAGCGGCCGGCGCTGCTGCGGCTTCAGGTTGGAGTTGGCGCTGCGGTTTCTGATTCTCGTCAGGGCGGCGACTTGCCGCAGTGAGACCTCGTGGAGAGCGCGTTGCTGGCGGTGACGTCCGGGGTCCGGCCAGCCGCTCCACCACGCGCGTGAGAGCGGGCGAGGCGCCGCTCTCACGCGCCGCCCCCGGTGGCCGTCTACGTCCGCCCGGCACCGAGCTTGCTGCGAAGTCGTAGCCCTCCGGCTTTCGCGCCAGGCCTGCATGGCCCGGGTGCGGTGGTCGTTCATGGTGAGGCGGCGCCGCGGCATCCCGGACGGCCTGGCAGCGGGCGGTCCCCTTCGTTTGCTCGCAGCCGCCCACCTGAGCCCTGAAGCCACCTCAGGCAACTCGTCCTTGACACGGTCGCCTGAGTCTCTATTGTTCGCCTAACTGAAGTCAGTTGAGGAGACCGCCTCGGGCCACGCAGCTCGGTGATCGATGAAATGAGGAGAGCACCGCGATGAATGACTCACGCGCGGCGGTGACCGCTGGCGCGAGGGCGCAAGCGCCGCCGGGCGAGTACGCGCTACGCGTCTCCGGCCTGTCGAAGACGTTCGGCGCCACCCTCGCGCTGCAGGACGTCTCGATCGACATCCGCTCCGGCGAGATCCACGCGCTCATGGGCCAGAACGGCTCGGGCAAGTCGACGCTGATCAAGGCGTTGGCGGGCTACCACCATCCCGACGGCAGCACGTCGGCCGAGCTCGAGGGCGTCCCGTTCGCCATCGGTCGCGAGGTGCCCGACGGGGTGCGCTTCGTCCATCAGGACCTCGGCCTCGTGCTCGAGCTCAGCGCGCAGGACAACCTCGCGCTCCATGGCGGCTTCGCGAAGGGGTTCGGCCGGCGCGTGCTTTGGAAGAAGCAGGAGCAGAAGACGCACCGTCTGCTCGATCGCTTCGACGTCGACATCGACATCCATCGGCCGCTGGCCGCGGCAACGCCGGTGGAGCGGACGGTGGTGGCAATCGCCGCCGCGCTCCAGGGCTGGCAGGGGGGCGGAGGGCTGCTCGTGCTCGACGAGCCGACCGCGGTGCTCCCACACGACGAGGTCGAGCGCCTGTTCGCCGTCATCAACGAGGTGCGCAACGCGGGAACGGCGATCCTCTACGTCTCCCACCGGATGGACGAGATCTTCGAGCTGGCCGACCGCGTGACGATTCTGCGCGGCGGCCGGCTGGTCGCCACGCGCGATATCGCCACGCTGGATCCGCGCGCGCTCGCGGGCCTGATGGTCGGCGAGGACGTCGATCCGGACTACCGCGCGCCCGTAGCGGCACGCCCGGACGCGCCCATCGTGCTCGAGATGCGCAACGTCGTGGGCCGCTGGCTTCGGGGGGTCGACCTCCAAATCTACAAGGGAGAGATCCTTGGCATCGCTGGGCTCGCCGGCGCCGGGGTGCTCGAGCTCCCTTACGTGATGACCGGGCATGCGCCCCACGGCGACAGAGTCACCGGCGAGCTGCGCCTTCCGCGGGAGTCGGAGAAGTGGCACGACGTCCGCAAGCTCAAGGACGTCAACATCCCGCTCGTCCCCGCGGACCGGCAGCGCGAGGGCGTCATCTTCGAGTTCGGCGTGAACGAGAACCTGTCGCTCTCGATCCTGCACCGGCTCGGGGGGCGCGGGAGGCTCGGCCTCCGCGCGGAGGAGAGGGCGGTCGCCGAGTGGAGCGAACGCCTCGAGATCAAGACGGCGAGCCCGGACGCTCCGATCTCGACACTGAGCGGAGGCAACCAGCAGAAGGTCGTCGTCGCTCGATGCCTGGTCAGCGAGCCGGAGATGCTGGTCCTTTGCTCGCCGACGGCCGGCGTCGACATCGGAACCCGCGTCGCGCTCTACGAGCTGATCGCGCGGCTGGCCAAGGAGGGGTTGACGGTGATCGTCTCGTCGCCGGACGAGGGCGAGCTCCTCGCGATGTGCACGCGCATCGTGGTGTTGCGTGACGGAAGGGTCGCCCAGGAGATGAGCGGCGACGGACTGACACAGCAGGCGCTCGTGAGCGCGATCGAAGGAGAGCTAGATGAGCACTAGAGCAACGGGCGGGACCGTCGCATCCCCGCCGGGCGATAGGTTCACCTCGCCACCGGGCCGACCGCCGGTCTCTAGGCGGCTGGCCTCGGCGCTGGCGTTCGACAAGATCGGGGCGGTCTACGTCTGGCTGGCGATCGTCCTCGTCTTCTCGATCTGGGTTCCCGACACGTTCCCGAACAGTGGGACGGCTAAGCAGATCCTGAACACCAACGCGATCACGGGCCTGGCGGCGCTCGCGATCATCATCCCACTCTCCGCCCGCGTCTTCGACCTGTCGTTCGCGTATGTGATGACGCTGAGCGGGGTCATCACGGCGAAGCTCATCACGCACGGCACGTCACTCGGCGTGGCGCTGGTCGCCGGGCTCTTGGTCGGCGTCGGGATCGGGCTCATCAACGCAGCCGTGGTAGTTCTCGCCAAGATCGACTCGTTCATCGGGACGCTGGCCACCGGATCCCTGATCCTGGCCATGATCACGATGGTCACCAACGACACACCGATCTCGAGCGGTGCGCTCGCCGGCGATTTCTCCAAGATCGGCCAGACGGACATCGGCGGCGTCACGTTGCCCGTCATCTATTGCGCCGTCGTCGCGATGGCCATCTGGTACCTGCTTGAGCACACGGCGACCGGACGGCGCCTGTACGCCACCGGCTTCAACCCCGACGCCGCGGGGCTGGCGGGCGTGCCGGTGAACCGGCTGCGCTTCGGGTCGTTGGTCACCTCCGGGACGTTGGCCGGCGCCACCGGCATCGTGCTCGCCTCGACCCTCGGAAGCGGCTCCCCGACGGCCGGCACGCCTTACCTCCTGCCGGCGTTCGCGGCCGCCTTCCTCGGCGCCACGCAGCTCAAGAACGGGCGCTTCAACGCCTGGGGAACAATCATCGCCGTTCTGCTGCTCGGCACCGGCACCACGGGCCTAGCGCTCGCCGCCGCGCCGCAGTGGTCGCAGTCGATGTTCGTCGGCGTCGTGCTGATCGCCGCCCTCGCGGTGACCGGCATCCAGCGACGCACCTCCGTGAGCGCCCGAGGGTCGGGCGTCCACGGCGCAGGCGTCGCCGGCACCGATCAGCCCGGTGTCGCAGCCGGGACTCCACTGCACGAAGAGAACTGAGCGGCATCCGTCCGTCCGAGGTCCAACCACCTGACCAACGCTGAGGAGGAGAGAATCCATGTCCATCACCCCAAGGCGGCGCACGCCCCGACGGCGTCGTGTGACGCTGGTCCAGGTGGCCGCGATCGCCGCGATCGCGCTCGTGGCTGCCGGCTGCGGCAGCAGCGGCGGCGACAGCGGCTCGTCGAGCAATGGCTCGTCGTCCGCGGACGTCTCTGCGGCCAAGCAACTGCTCGACAAGTACACGGCGCGGCCCACCTCGATCACGCAGACCACGCCGATCAAGAAGCAGATCCCCACCGGCAAGAAGGTCACGTTCATCAGCTGCGGCGTCGAGGCCTGTGCTGTCCAGGGGCCGATCCTGCAGGAGGGCGCGAGCATACTGGGCTGGACGGTCACACAGGTCGGCACGGACGGCTCGCCGGAGAAGCTCCAGAACGCGATCCAAGCCGCTGTGCGCAACGGCGCTGACGCGATCATTCTTGATGCTGCGGATCCGACGGTCCTGGGGAAGACGATCTCGGACGCCAGGGACAACGGCGTGGAGTTCGTGACGTGTTGCTCTGTGGCCAAGCAGGGCCAGGACGTCCTGTTCAACACCGGGACCCCGGAGCAGAACGCTCCGATCGGCGACATCCTGGCGTCCACGGTCGTCGCCGACAGCAACGGCAAGGCGGACACCGTCTACGTCAACGTCTCGGCTTTCGCCATCCTCGCGGCCGTCGGCACCGAGTTCGAGAAGAAGTACAAAGAGCTCTGCCCGGACTGCAACTACTCGAAGATCGACATCCCGCTGACGTCTCTCGGTAAGGACGCTCCGGACCGCATCGTGTCCGAACTGCGAAGCCATCCCAGTGTGAACTACGTGGTGCTGTCCCAGGTCGCCGCCCTCGGCGCCGGCCTCCCGGCCGCGCTACGGGCCGCCGGCCTGGCCAACAAGGTGAAGCTCATCGGCCAGGGCGGCAACCAGCAGACCTACCAGGACGTCAAGTCCGGCCAGTTGGCCGGTGTCACGCCGTCCTCCCTCTACGGCTACGACTACGCGATGCTCGATGCGCTCGCGCGCAAGTGGGCGGGGCAGCCGGTCCTCGAGACGCTGCCGGAGTTCTGGTTCATGACCTCGTCGAACATCCCTGCGGCCGCCACGAGCGGCCCTGCATTCCCGATCGTCCCGGATTACAAGGCTCAGTGGACCAAGCTCTGGGGCAAGTCTGCCTCCTGAGATGAAGCAGGCGCGCTCGATGCCGGCCGGAGATCCCGGTCGGCATCAGCATGCCCGACTCTCGACTCGCGAAGAGGTGTCGGCGTGCCTTGCCTGACTGCTCAGACTTGCCCTCGAGAAGCTACTCGACCGTCTCCGGGCGTCGCGTCGTCGTCACGGACGGCGGTCGAGGACTCGGCTTCGCGATCCCGTGCCGCTTCGTCGAGGGAGGCGCGTCCGTCTGCCTGGCCGACCTGGACGACAACGCGCAGCAGGCGGCGGGGACGCTCGGCGACCTGCCCGGCGATGCGATTGGTGTTTGTCTTCGACGCCACGGGCCCCGTCGCCTATGACTCGCTGGCCCGGCACGCCGTGGACGACCTCGAGGCCTGGGCGTCTGGTCAACAAGGCCGGCATCCACCGATTCAACGCCCTCTTCGACCTGACCGACGAACAGTGGCGGCGGTCCTGTCGCTCAACCTCGACGGCGTCCTGTGGCTGCCGCGTCGCTGGCCCTCCATGCGCGACACCGGCGACGGCGGATGCATGATCAATATGTCTTCGACCGCGGGCTACCTGCCCGGAGCCTCGCGCAACAGCGCCGCTCTCGTCCCCATGGCCGTGCGAATGCCCTCGACGATCGCGAAAGCTCAACTGACTTCCGCTAAGGATCGCGCGCATCGCCTGTCGCCAGGACTCGCTCTTGGGGGCCATGGTGCACCAGCGAGCCGGGTGATCTGCGCGGAGGCAACGCCGAGCTGCGAGCGGCGGCAGCAGGAGGCGATCGTGTGGCTCGGGAGTCCGGACGGGCCACGATCCCCGGCTACACCGGGCTCCCTCATAAGCCCGGAACGAGGACAGCGCGTCCGAGCACGCGCCCGGCCTCGAGCGCGGCGAGCGCCCGCCCGGCCTCCTCGAGCCCGAAGCCCTGCACCCTGGAGTGGACGCGGCCAGACTTCGCGAGCGCCAGCGCCTCGACGAGCTCGGCGCGCGTCCCGCCGAACGTGTGGACCATCGATACCTCGCGCTCGGGGGCTCGGCCGGCACCCATCATCGCGTCGATGCAGAGCCGGCCCCCGCCGCCCCCGGTCACGACGATCGCGCCCCCGCGCCCGACCACATGCGCGGCAAGGTCCAGGCTCTCCTGCGAGCCGACGAAGTCGATGGCCACGTCAACTCGGTGTCCGCCGTTGGCCGCGACGACGCGCTCGGCTGCCCCCGCGCCGGAAAGGACACAGTGAGCAGCGCCGAGTTGTGCCGCCAGGTCCAGGCGGGGCTGGTCCACGTCGACGGCGATGAGCAGCGTCTTCGCGGTCGCCGCGATGAATTGGACGGCGAGGTGGCCGAGCCCCCCGACGCCGAGGACTACCGCGGTGGCGTCGGGAGCGAGCCACGGACGCCCGCGCTCAACGGCGTGCAAGGCGGTCATCCCGGCGTCCGTCAGCGGCGCCGCCTCCAGCGGATCGAGCGGACCGATTTCAACCAGGTTGCGGGCGGGCACGACGATGCGCTCCGCCATGCCGCCGTCGCGCGTGATGCCCGGCACATCAGGCACGCCGTTGCGGCACAGGTTGTCCTCGCCGCGCCGGCACGCGGCGCACCGGCCGCAGCCGATTAGCTCGTAGACAGCGACGGCCGTGCCGGCCGCAGGAGCGTCCGCCCCCGGGCCCGCCTCCAGCACATCGCCCACGATCTCGTGTCCGAGCGTGACCGGCAGGCGCGCCGCGCCCGAGCGCAAGAGCCCGAGGTCGGTGCGGCAGACGCCCGCCGCCCGCACCTGCAGGAGCACCTCGCCATCGCCCGGCCTCGGCTCGGGCACGTCGACGACCTCCGCCTGCCCGGGTGCCGACAGCCGATAAGCGCGCATTGCCGTAGCCTAGTGAATCGAACTCAGCTTGGCGTCGATGCCGCCCATTGATCTCGAGGAACCCCAACCAATGGGTGGTCTCAGAGATCGTGAGTGCGGCAGCCGCCTCAAAGGGCGCAGACGGCCAACGAAACTGGACCGAATGGTCGATCCTCGTCTACAACCTCGACGCCCTCGCCGTCCGGGCCGGGTGAGACACTCCGACCGTACCGACCAGAGCAACCCGAGCAAACACCGAAACGGCCGCGCCCCCGCGCGGCCGTTTTACTCTCACGAGATTCATTCCGCTGGAAACAGCAAAGCTAAGCTAGCCAGTCGAAGGAATAATGGATCGAACGAGTCGCGAGGTTCAGCTCGTGGAGTACCCGGAGGGTGAGGTGCAGACCTCGCATTTCCGGATCGTGGAGACGCAGCTTCGCGAACCGGGTCCCGGCGAGGTCCTCGTGCGGAACACGTTCACCTCCGTTGACCCTGGGATGCGGCTGCGCCTGCGTGCGAGCGGGCCCGCAGGCTATTTCGACTCCTTCCCACTCCGCGGTCCGATGGATGGAATCATGACCGTGGGCGAGGTCGTCGAGTCACGTGCCGACGACTTCAGGCCCGGCGACGCGGTTTGGCACGCCTCGGGCTGGCGCGAGAACTCGATCGTCGCGGCGGGCGTGCCCGCCCTGTCCGGCCTGGGGACGCTGGCGCACATCGACACCGGCTTCGCACCGGCGGAGAAGTACCTCGGTCCCCTCGGCGGCATTGGCCTGACCGCCTACGCCGGCCTGATCGACGCTGCCGGCCTGCGGGAGGGCGACGTCGTGTGGGTGTCGGCGGCCGCAGGCGCGGTCGGGAGCATCGCCGCGCAGATCGCGAAGCTGCGCGGTCACCGGGTGATCGGGAGCGCCGGCTCCGCGGACAAGGTGCGGTACCTGCTCGACGAACTCGGTCTCTATGCAGCGTTCAATTACCGCGACGGCTCCATGGTCGAGCACATCCGGGCGGCGACGCCCGAGGGGATCGACGTGTACTTCGACAACGTCGCCGGCGACCACCTCGAGGCCGCACTCGCCACGCTCCGGCGCTGGGGACGTGTGGCCCTCTGCGGTGCGGTCTCGCAGTATCAGAGCACCGAGCTGCAGCCAGGGCCGAGAAATCTCTTTCAGGCCGTCTCGAACGACCTGACGCTGCGCGGGTTCCGCGGCAGTAGCTACCTGCACCGCTTCGCCGACGTGACGCGCGAAGTCGGGGGCTGGCTCGCCGAGGGCCGCCTGCACTACAGGGAGACCATTGTCGACGGCTTGGAGCGAGCCCCGGAGGCGCTCGTCCGCATGCTGTCCGGAGACACAACGGGCAAGACGCTCGTGGGCATCGCATGAGCCTGCATCGCGTGAGCCCGTAGGTCTCAACCCTTCGCATCCTACGCGCCCAGCGGTGCTCTGCGTACGATGCGGCAGCGCTTGGGGCCTCGAGGCGCTATCAGGTCGATGCCAGGATGAACGAGACTGCCGCTCGTTGTGCCAGCGGTTCCGTCCGATATGTGCGACCTGGTGACCTTGACCGTTTCGGAGGAGATCGATGGCGCGAAGGGACGAGGATCCAAAAGGGTGGCGGCGCTCCGGGCCGAGCGGAGCCGGAAACGAGGCCCGTGGCGGTCGCGGCCCGAGCGGTTCGCTTGATCGGACTTCTTCGATGCGTGCGATCTGGCGCAGGTCAGGTACGGGATGGTGCGCCGCGCGCGCGTCGAGGGCCACGCGGTGTGAGCCGCTCGGCCGCGGTGCTCGCCTTCTCGCGACCGTCCATCTAGGAGGCCCGGGTGGCGTGGAGACGGGCGTCCTGGAGCTTCGAGGTCGAAGAGGGTCGGCGGCGTGGGGAACCCGTTCCCCGCGGGGATGCTGCAGGGTGCGAGGAAGGCGCTCGCCCCGCGGGCAAGCCAGCCGCTGGGCCGCGTTCTGAGCCGACCCGGCCACCTTAAGAGTTGACCTCAGTTCAAGGCCGGGATAGCTTGGAGGCCATGCGAGCCATTCCGGTCGTCGCCCGGGAGCGGCCGGCGGAGGTCCGTGACGCCGCAAGCCGGTCCCGGGGCCTGGTGAGGTTCTCCGTCGGGTTACCGGGACTGATCTCTGGCCTTCCAATCTGACGTGCTGGCGCCCCGCCACGATGCCGACCGAGCTGCCGTTCACGCTCGGCCACGAGGTGGCCCGCACCGTCGCAGCACTCAGCGACGGGATGGACGGGATGAACGGCGGCGAATCCGTCTTCGTCTACGGCGTGGGCCGACCGACATTGCCGTTCCGCTTCGATGTGATCCCGTGCGAGACGCCCGTGGTCCTCGCGAACTGGGGAACGTGCGCAGAGCTCGCGCAGGTCGACGGACTTGCATACGCAGGCGCATTGCAGCCGAGCAGCTCGAGGCTGACGACGTCGGCGGCCGCGTCGTGGCCGCACGGTCACTGGAGGACACGAGATGAACCTGAGGGAGAGGGTGGCCGTTGTCACAGGCGGTGGAGCGGGCATCGGTCGTGCCATCACGATCCGGCTGGCCGAGGAGGGAGCGCGCACGGCGGTGCTCGACATCCATCAGGAGAATGCCGAACAGACCTTGGAGCTCGCGGGAGGCGAAGGGGTCGCTCTCGTCTGCGACGTGAGCGACAGCTCGGCGGTCGACGCCACGTTTGCGCGCGTCGAGGCGGAGCTCGGACCGCTGGATATCCTGGTCAACAACGCCGGTGCGGTGGGCCTCGATCATCTGCGCCGCGTGACCCCACTCCTGGCACGCCAGCGGGCCGAGGCAGCCAACGGCGCCGTGACGACCGCGCTCGATGCTCTCGTGCGCCTGACCGACGACGAGTGGCGGCGCATGCTGGCGATCCACCTGGACGGCACCTTCTACTGCACCCGAGCGGCCGCCCGCTCGATGGCTCCACGAGGCCGTGGCGTGGTCGTGAACATGTCCTCGATCTGTGGCCTCGAGGGCTGCACCGGACATCCGCACTACTCCGCGGCCAAGGCGGCGGTCCTGGGCTTCACCAAGGCGGCCGCCAAGGAGCTGATCGTGGAAGGCGTCCGCGTCAATGCGGTGGCCCCGGGGCACGTCGGGACCGGCACACTCGAAGGCGAGGTCAATGAGCAGCGCCGCGCGATCGCCGCGTCGACGCCCGCCGGCCGACTCGCCGAGCCGAAGGAGGTCGCCGCCACGGTCGCGTTCCTCGCCTCCGACGACGCCGCGTACTTTGTCGGGGCGGTCCTGAGCCCGAACGGCGGGCTCGTCACTGCATAGCCGAACGGCCCGACGACTCGGATCAGCAGCGCTACCTGTTCGCGTTCATGCCTCCCGCCGAGGCGCGGTCGACGAATGACGAGACGCTCGCGAGCCTCGCCGCCGCCGGCGAGACCGACAGTGGCGGCGAGCCCGACATCGGCGACGAGGGCACGCCGTACTGGTGGATCGCCGTCCAGGACCTGTTCAAGATGCCGGGGCGCGCGCGCGATCTCGTGCCCGACTTGACCGCGAAGCTGCGGCTGCCCGACGACGACGCGGTCCTGCTCGACGAGAACCTCACCACGTTCGACGAGGTGTTCACGCGCGACACCAACATCCTCAAGCTGTCGACGATCGACGAGAACCTGCCCGGCGACAGCCCGTATCGCAAGAGCGAGAGCGACGTGCTCGAGATCTTCGTGCGGATCAACCGCGAGGCACGCCGCTGAGCCGCTCGGACCTGATCTTCAGCATGCTCAAGCTCAGCTGGAAGGGGTTCGCCGAGGGGCTGCCGGAGTTCGTGGACTCGATCACCGACGGCAACTCGTTCGACCTCGATACGGACTTCGTCGTGCGCTGCATGTTCGCGGTCAGCGGCCTCGGCGGCAAGCTCGACATCGACCTGCTGCGCAAGCAGACGAACGTCGACAAGCTGCGCAGCAACTTCGACGCCTGCTGCGACGCGATCCGGGCCACCGTCGACTTCGTGCAGACCGAATGCCGGTGCCAGAGCAGCCGGCTGCTCGGCAGCTCGACCACGCTGGTGCCGGTCGTGGACTATGTCTACGGTGTGCCCAGCCACGAGATCCCGACCAGGTGGACCGGCTCCGGACCACCGCCTACCTGTTCGGCCTGGCGAAGCCGTTCTCGCGCTACAGCGAGAGCCGCGTCGGCAACTTCGTGCGCACCGCGCTCGACGCCCGCGCGGCGGGCGACCACCGGTTCCCGCTGGAGTCGGCGATCCAGCGGGTCCGCAACTGGGACCGCTTCGAATCGCTCGAGGACCTCGCGGAGTCCAACCACCTGCTCACGCTGCACCTGATCCAGGGCCTCAGCGGCGCCAAGGTGCAATACAGCCGCAACGCGCCGGAGATCGACCACATTTTCCCGCGCTCGGACCTGCGCCGGCGCGAGTTCGACGAGGAGGACATCAACGACCTCGCCAACTTCTGGATCCTCGCGCAGGGCAAGAACCGCAACAAGAGCAATCGCCGGCCCAAGGACTACTTCGCCAACGTCAGCGACACGCAGCTCGACAAAGCGCTGATCGACCCGGCTCTACTCGACTATCGCCGCTTTCGCCGATTCCTGCGCGAGCGGCGAGCGGCGCTGCTTGACGCGCTCGCCGCCAAGATCGGCCTCGCCGACGCCGACTTCGCCCACTGATCGCCGCGCCGGGGCGCTTCAGCCGAGCTCGCGACCGGCAGATGTCGGAACTGCTCGTCTCCGATCCGGCCGGCGGCCGTTCGGGGCTGCCCGCGCGCCCGCAACCCCGGAGGCGCGAGCACGATGCTCGTCCGATGGGGTCGCTGCCCGGCGAGGCTGAGCCATCGCGAACCGCGGTCGCGACGGCAAATGTGGTCAACGGCGTGGTCAACGAGCCGCGTGACGCGCCGGTGTTTGGCTCTGCGACGGGCAAACAGACGGCAAGAGCAGCGGATTATGAGTCCGCTGCTCTAACCGCTGAGCTACCGGCCCGGGTCGGACGAGAGGCTATCCCGAGCGGGTTCTTACGTCGCTCTCACATGAACATCAGACGGCGTTTCAGAGCCCGTGCTGGGATGACGCACATGTCTTTCGCCAAGCGCAAGCTGGCCGTGGGCGCTGCGGGGCTCGCCGTCCTGGCCGGCTCCGGCGGCGCCTACGCCGCGACCCAGTCGAGCCCGTCCACGGCGAAGCCCCCGGATCCCTCGGCCCAGCAGAACGCGTTCCTGGACGACCTTGCGAAGCGGCTCAATGTGACGCGCGACAAGCTCGACGAGGCGCTCAAGGGCGCCGCGTCGGACCGCGTCGACGCCGCCGTGGCGGCCGGGCAGCTGACGAAGGAGCAGGGCGACAAGATCAAGCAGCGGATCCAGAGCGCGACCGCGCTGCCGCCGCTGGGCCTCGGACCCGGCATGCACGGGCGCGGTCCCGGCGGACCCGGCCGGCTGAGCCCCGGCTTCGGCTTCGGCCCCGGCAAGTCGCTCAGCTCCGCGGCGAAGTTCCTCGGCCTGACCGACGCCGAGCTGCGCGCGCAGCTGCGCGACGGCAAGTCGCTGGCCGACGTCGCCAAGGACAAGGGCAAGACGGCCGCCGACCTGAAGGCGGCGATGAAGTCGGCGATCACCGCCGAGCTCGACCAGGCCGTCAAGGACAACAAGCTGACCGCGGACCAGCGGACGAAGATCCTCGACAACATCGACGCGCGGCTCGACAACCTGATCAACAACACGCCCAAGGGCGGGCCGATGCGCCCGCGCTTCCGCTGGCGCTAGTCGGTCCCGAAGCGCTGCTGCGCCAGTGACACGAACGCCCATCCGGCCGGCGAGACCCCCTCGCTGAGCCAGGCGAGCGCCGTCCGGCGCAGCAGCTCTGGGCGCTCGAGCCTGAGGATCGCGACGCCGGCGCCTCCCGCCGCCGAGCGGGGCACGACGGCGACGCCGAGCCCGACGCCGGCCAGCTCGACCAGCGAGCGCAGCTCCCCCGTCTCGCCGGCCACGCGCGGCTCGAACCCGAGCGAGCGGCAGGCGCTGAGGAGCAGCGTGCGCTGGCCGCTGCCGTGAGGCAGCATCAGCATCGGCTCCTCCCGCAGCTCCTCCAGCGCGATCGCCTCGCGCCGTGCGAGCGGATGCCCGCCGGCGACGCAGACCACGAGCGGCTCCGTCGCCACCTCGCGCGCCTGCACCGCCGCAGGCAGCGGCTGCACGCCCACGCCGACCACCGCGGCGTCGAGCTCGCCATGCGCGACCGCGGCGAGCATCGGCTCGTTCTGGCCGTGCGAGACCGCGATCTCGATCGCGGGATGGAGGCGGTGGAACTCGCCCAGCGACTCGGCGAGCCGGCGGTCCACCGGGCCGGCCACGCCCACGCGCAGCCACCCGGTGAGCATGCCGCGCAGCGACGCGATCGTGTCCCGCCCGCGCTCGGCCGCGGCGAGCGCGGCGCGCGCGTGCGGGAGGAGCGCCTCGCCGGCCGGAGTGAGCGTCACCGCGCGCCGGTCGCGATGGAACAGCGGCTCGCCGAGCTCGCGCTCCAGCCGGCGGACCTGGGCGCTCACCGCCGGCTGCGCCACCGAGACGCGCTGCGCGGCGCGCGTGAACTGCTGCTCCTCGGCGACGGCGACGAAGTAGGCGAGCTGGTGCAGATCCATAACGATCGCTTCTGGTGAGCAGACCATACCTGTCTTTGCGTTATCGAACGGCGCCGCCTACCGTCTGCCCCATGCCCGCCTCCCGAACCCGCCGCTGGACCGCCCGCCTGGCGACCACGCTGGCCGCGTGGCTCGTCGCCTTCGCCGTCGTGACCTCGCTGCTGAATCTCTTCGGCGACCAGCTCGCCGCCATGTCGCCGGAGCTGCGGGCGCTGACGATCAGCGGCACGCTCGTCGTGCTGATGGTCAACGTCGTTATGCCGTTCATCGGCCCCCGGGTCGCGCGGCTGGTCAGCGCCCCGCGCGAGCGGCGAGCGCCGGAGACGGCGCCCACACGAGCGTGACCGCGTCGCCCGAGCTGGACACCGTGGTCGGCCGCAGGCGGTCGCGGACCGCCGCCAGGAACTCGCGCGCGTCGCGGCGCGTGTCCCAGCGCCAGCGCATGGCGAGCACGTCGCCGCCGGGCCCGTGCCACAGCTCGTAGCGGTCGCCGCCCCAGCCGGCAGCTGCGCTCTCCCCCACCAGCTCCCGCGTCGCCCACTCGCCCCACACGCCCCACGCGGCCCTGTGCCAGGGCGCGCCGAGCCCGACCCGCAGCGAGACCGGCAGCGGCTCCTCGACGCGCAGGTACTTGTCCGGATGCAGCACCTGCTCGGTGCTGTCCGGCGGCCGGACGCGATCGGCGAGATCGGCCAGGGTCCAGCGCTCCCCCGCGCGCCGCAGCAGCTCCTGCACGAACGCCATCCCGCCGGTATACGGGAACAGCAGCTGCGCCTGCAGGAACGGCGGCAGCTCGGGGCCGGTGGCGAACGCGGAGCCGAGCACGCCGGCAAGCGCCTCCTCGGTCGAGAAGTAGCGCAGCAGGTAGCGCTCCATCACCAGGGTCGCCGAGCCCTCGATCAGCGCCAGCCGGGCCAGCGCGCGGTCATCGGAGGCTCCCTCCTCGGGCGAGAGCCCGAACCGCTGGTCCTCGAGCGCGTGCGTGAGCTCGTGGGCCAGCGTGACCTCGCGCAGCACGCGCGTACCGGTGGCGGCGCCCTCGACGATCCGCAGCCGCTTCGAGCGCGGGTCGTAGTAGCCGGCCACGCCACCCTCGCCGAACAGCGACGCGCTGACCTCGCGCAGGTCGACGCCCGCGTCGATCAGCCCGAGCCGCCGCAGGATCGCCTCGTCGGCGCGCCGGCGGGCAGCCGGGTAGGAGCGATCGAGGTCCTCGAGACCCTCGCGCCGCGCCACCTCCCCGCTCACCCGCTGCGGCACCGGAAGCGACGAGAAGCGCAGGCCGCGCAAAGCCTCGACACGCCGCGCGATTGTCGTCACGGAGACGTCTCGCGACGGCGCCGGGGAGGACTCGAGCGCCAGCAGGACCAGCAGCCCGGCAAGCACGATCGCCATCGAGAGCCAGGCCGTCCGCATTCACGCCCCAGATTAGGTTGGATACCGGGAATGTCCGCCCGTGCCGCGCTGGTCACCGGAGCTTCTTCCGGCATCGGCCTCGCCATCGCCCACGTCCTCGGCGAGGAGGGTCACAGCCTCACCGTCGCCGCCCGCCGCCCCGAAAAGCTCGAGGTCGCCGCCGCGGAGTTGCGAGCAGCCGGCTTCGAGGTGGAGGCCGTCGCCGGCAACATGGCCGACGAGCAGGACGTCGCGCGCGTCGTGGCCGCCCACCGCGAGCGCTACGGCCGCCTCGACGTGCTGGTCAACGGCGCCGGCGTCGGCATCGGCGCGCCGGTCGCCGACATGCAGGACAAGCGCGTCGATCTCCAGCTCGACGTCAACCTGCGCGCCCCGATGCTCTTCTACCGCGAGGCGGCCGACCTCCTGCGCGCCGCGGGCGCCGAGCATCGCAACGCGCTGGTGGTGAACCTCTCGTCGATCAGCGGCAAGTCCGGCGAGGCGTGGCTGTCGGTGTATTCGGCGACCAAGGCGGGGCTGATCGGCTTCACGCAGGCGATGAACAAGGAGCTCAACGGCGACGGGATCAAGTCGGTCGCGCTCGCCCCCGCGTTCGTGGACACGCCGATGAGCGACTTCATCAAGGCGTCGGTCCCGGCCGAGGAGATGATCCGCACGTCGGACATCGCCGAGTCCGTCCGCTTCCTGCTCAGACTCTCGCCGTGGTGCGTCGTCGGAGAGATCGTCTTTCAGCGCCTCGGTGTTGCTCTCTAAATCGCAGCAAGATCCGACGATCGCGTGCGTTTGAGCCTCAGTAGGCTAATCCGCGCGTTGGAAGGCCCCGATGGTGACGACTTGAGCGCCGTTAACGAGGACACGGTCCCGAGCCTGCGTGCACGCCTGCGCCAAACCGAGCAGGAGGCTGCCTCGCGCCAGCGCCAGCTCGAGCGCTACGCCGCGGACCTGCGCGAGGTCTTCAAGCAGGAGCGCGCCCGCGCGCAGGAGCTGCGCCGCTCCTATCGTGCCACCGTGCGCGCACTGTCCAACGCCGTCGAGGCCCGGGATGCGTATACCGGCAAGCATGCGGAACGCGTCACCGCGTATGGGATGGAGCTGGCCCGCGCGGTCGGGCTCTCGATCGAGGAGTCCCCGCAGATCGAGTTCGGCTTCCTGCTGCACGACATCGGCAAGGTCGCCGTCCCGGACGCGATCCTGTTCAAGACGTCCAAGCTCACCGAGAAGGAGTACGCGCTGATCGCTCAGCATCCCGTGGTCGGCGCGGAGATCCTGCGCGACGTGGACTTCATCGGCGAGGGCAAGCTCGTCGTGCGCCACCACCATGAGCGCTGGGACGGCACCGGCTACCCGGACCGCCTCTCCGGTGAGGAGATCCCGCTCGCCGCGCGCGTGTTCGCGGTCGCCGACACGCTCGACGCGCTGACCACTGACCGCCCGTACCGCCCCGCGTCGGACTGGACGCAGGCGCGCCTGGAGATCCGGCGGTTCTCCGGCACGCAGTTCGATCCGTCCGTCGTCGCGGCCTACGAAGGGATCCCCGACGACGTGTTCGCCGGGCTCAGGGGCGCGCTGTGACGCGCACGATCCTGATCGTCGACGACGATCCGATGATCCGCAAGCTGATCGCCACGACGCTCGAGGACATCTCCGGCTACCGGCTCCAGGAGGCGGGCGACGGGCTGGAGGCCGTCGAGCGCGCGGTCACCGCCCGGCCCGAGATCGTCTTCCTCGACATCGACATGCCGCGCCTGAACGGCATCGAGGCCTGCCGGCGTCTTCGTTCTGACCCCGCGACGGCGGAGGCGACGATCGTGATGCTGACCGGCGACTCGGGCGACATCGCCGAGCGGGGCGCCCAGGACGCCGGCGCCGATCTGTTCCTCACCAAGCCGTTCTCGCCCTTGCACCTGCTGCGGTTGGTGGACCGGATCGGCGCGACGCGTTGAAGCTCGGCCTCCACGTGGGCTACTGGGGCCTCGGGCTGACCGCTCCTGAGCAGTTGAAGCTGGTGCTGGAGGCCGAGCGGCTCGGCTACGACTCGGTGTGGACGGCCGAGGCCTACGGGTCCGACGCGGCGACGGTACTCGCGTGGCTGGCGCAGGCCACCAGCCGCATCAAGCTGGGATCGGCGATCTTCCAGATGCCCGGGCGGTCGGCGGCGATGACCGCGATGACGGCGGCGACGATCGACGTGCTGTCGGGCGGCCGGATGCTGCTCGGGATCGGCACCTCGGGGCCGCAGGTCGCGGAGGGCTGGCACGGCCAGCGCTTCGCGCGCCAGCTGCAGCGGACGCGCGAGTACGTGGACGTGGTGCGGATGGCGCTCGCGCGCGAGCCGCTCGAGTACCACGGCGAGACGCTCGAGCTGCCGCTGCCGGACGGGCCGGGCAAGGTGCTGCGGCTCACGATCGCGCCGGTGCAGGCGCGGATCCCGATCTACATCGCCGCGATCGGGCCGAAGAACACGGAGCTGACGGCCGAGATCGCCGACGGCTGGATCCCGACGCTGTTCTCGCCCGAGCACGTCGCCGAGTTCCGCCCGCTGCTGGACGCCGGGTTCGCGCGCGGCGGCAGGTCGCCCGCGGACTTCGACATCGCGCCGACCGTCAACGTGATGGTCAGCGACGACCTGGAGGGCGCCCGCGACGCGATGCGCCGGTACCTGGCGCTGTACGTCGGCGGCATGGGCTCGCGCAAGCAGAACTTCTACAACGCGATCGTGCGCCGTTACGGCTTCGAAGAGGTCGCCGAGACGGTGCAGACGCTGTACCTGTCCGGGCGCGCGAGCGACGCCGCCGCGGCGCTGCCGGGCGAGCTGATCGACATGCTGACGCTCGTCGGGCCGGCCGACCGCGTGCGCGACCGGCTCGCGGTCTACCGCGACGCGGGCGTCGGGACGCTGATGGTCGCGCCGATGGCGTGGACGTTCGAGGACCGGCTGACGCAGTTGCGGCTGGTGGCCGAGCTCGCCGCGTGATCGAGCGGGCGTTCCGGCCGGCCGACGCGGACGCCCTTGCCGCGCTGGTGCGGGCGTGCGACGCGACCTACCGCGACTGGCTCCCGCCCGGCTGGGCGCCGCCCGAGATCGGCGCCGACTGGACCGCGCGGTTCGGCGAGCCCGGCCGCTGGTCGCTGCTGATCGAGGACGACGGCGCGGTCGTCGGCTTCGCCTCGTTCCGGCAGGCGTACGAGGGCGTACCGCCGGCGGCCTCGGGCCCCGCAATCGACGGCGTCGCCCACGTCGGCGCGGTGTTCGTGGCTCCCTCGCACTGGCGGCGCGGGATGGCACGGCGGATGCTCGAGCTGGCCGAGGACGAGATGCGCTCGCGCGGGTTCTCGCGCGCGATGCTGTGGACGCCGGACGGCGCTCCCGCCGAGCGCCTGTACACGGCGCTGGGATGGGCGCGCGACGGGCGGCGCATGTGGCACGACTGGGTCGGCGTCTGGGTCGTGGGGTACGCGAAGGCGCTATGAGGGTCCTCCTCGGGGCGTTCGGGGACCCGGGCCACGCGTTCCCGATGCTCGCGCTGGGGTCGGCGCTCTTCGAGGCGGGGCACGACGTGGGGATCCAGACGTGGCGACGCTGGTCTTCGGAGGCGGCCGCAGCGGGTATGACGTTCTCGGCGGCGCCCGAGTATCAGGTGTTCCCGACTCGGGAACAGCCGCTGAAGCCCTACGAGGCGGCCGTGCGAGCGGCATCCGAGACCGTGCCGTTCGTGCGGTCCTTCGCGCCCGACGTCGCGGTGTCGGACATCCTGACTCTGGCCCCGGCGCTGGCCGCGGAGCTGTGCGGCGTGCCGGTGGCGACGTTCGTGCCGCACCTGTTCCCGGCGGTGCCGCCGGGCTTCCCGCCGTTCTCGATCGGGGCGAGGTTGCCGCGAACCCGGCTGGGTGCTCGGCTGTGGCGCGCGACCGACCGGCTGGTGGCGCGAGGATTGGAGCAGGGGCGGCGCGAGTACAACGAGTCCCGCGCGCGGCTCGGGCTCGGTCCGCGGCCGTGGGTGCACACGGGGCTGTCGCGCTCGCTGACGCTGGTCGGGGCGCTGCCGCAGCTCGAGTACCCGCGCGACTGGGAGCCGTGGGTGCGGGTTGTGGGGCCGCTGATGTGGGAGCCGCCGGGGCCGCTGGTCGAGCCGGTCGCGGGCTCCGGCCCCGTCGTGCTGGTCGCGCCGTCGACGTCGCAGGACAAGGCGGGACGGCTCGTGCGGGCGGCGCTGGAGGGGCTGGCGGACGAGCCGGTGCGCGTGATCGCGATCGGCGACGTCGACTCCCCGCCCGCCAACGCGGTCGTGACGTCCTGGGCGTCGTACGCGCGCACCATGCCGCGCTGCGACCTCGTGGTCTGCCACGGCGGGCACGGGACGCTGGTGCGCGCGCTGGCCTCCGGCTGCCCCGTCGTCATCTGCCCGGCCGGCGGGGACATGGGCGAGAACGCGGCGCGCGTCGACTGGGCGGGGCTCGGGGTGCGCCTGCCGATGCGCTTCTGCACGCCGTGGGGCGTCCGCCTGGCCGTCCGCCGCGCGCTGGCGCGCCGTGGCGCCCGCACGCGGGCCAGGGCGGTCGCCGCGTGGGCGGCGGCGCACCCCGGCCCCGAGCGGGGGGTCGCCGAGATCGAGGCGTGGGCGCTCAGGCTTCCGTGACGCCGTCAGCCGGAGCGCTTGAGCTTGCCGGTCCGCTTGGCGTAGCGCTCGCCCGCCCTGAAGACGGCAAGACCGAGCGGGATCGAGACGGCGCCGATGGCCACCAGCGGCACGAAGTCGCCCATCTGCACGCCAGCGCCGTTGAGGATCGCGTCGCGGATCCCCTCCAGCGCGTAGGTCGCCGGGCTGATCGTGGCCAGCCACTGCATCCACTGCGGCATCACCTCGACCGGGTAGTACACGCCGCTGACCACGAGCATCAGGCCCTGGGCGACGAAGCCCAGCTGGGCGCCCTTCTCGGGCGAGATCAGCGGCAGGACCGCGGTGATCATCCCCACGCCGACGAAGCTCACCGACGCGGTCGCGAGCAGGATCAGCGCCGCCCCCCAGTTCGCGTGCGGGAAGTCGAGCCCGAAGAACAGCGCGACGGCCGCGAACAGCAGCGACGTGCGCACGACGCCGTAGAGCACGGCGAACGCGCCCATGCCGAGCAGGTGCACGGCGCGGCTGAGCGGCGCCATGAACGTGTACTCGATCGTGCCCTCCCAGCGCTCCCACGCGACGGTCTCGGTCAAGGTCTCGAACACGATCCCCAGGTAGGACCAGATCACCGCGCCGATCAGCAGGATCGTCGTCTGGCGCTCCACGTCGAGCGTGCCGCCGCCGGCCTGGATGCCGTCGGCGATGAACACGATCGTGAGCGTGTTCGCGATCGTCCAGACGAAGAACGCGAGCTCCCACCAGCCGTAGCGCTTGACGAGATACGTATTGCGCTCGACGACGCCGAGCAGCGCGATGCCCTGCAACCGGACCGTGCCCATCACGCGGCCTCCGGTTCTTCTTCGTCTTCCAGCACCTTGCCGGTCGCGTTCAGGAACGCGTCCTCGAGCGTCGCCGCGCCGTAGCGCGCGCGGAGCTTGGCGGGCGCGTCGAGCGCGAGCAGGCGCCCCTGGTCGATGATGCCGACGCGGTCGGCGAGCGCCTCGGCCTCGGCCATGTCGTGCGTGCACAGCAGCGTCGTGGTGTCGTGCGTGCGCCGCATCCGCGTGATGAACTCGCGCACCTCGAGCTTGGACCGGGGATCGAGCCCGGTCGTCGGCTCGTCGAGCAGCAGCAGCGTCGGCGAGGTCAGCAGCGCGCGGGCGAGCGCGACCTTCTGCTGCATACCGCGGCTGAGGTCCTCCATCGGCTCCCGGGCGCGCTTGGCCGGGAAGCCGACGGCGTCCAGGATCTGCGGCACCTCGGCCTTCGTGCGCCGCGGCGTGAGGCCGTAGAAGCGGGCCGAGTAGGCGAGATTCTCGCCGGCCGACATGCGCTTGAAGAACGAGGCCTCGACGGACACGCGATTGACGAGCCGCCGCACGGCCTTCTCCTCGCGCACGACGTCGTGGCCGAACACGCGCGCCTGGCCCTGCTCGTGCAGCAGCAGCGTGGCGAGCACGCGCACGAGCGTGGACTTGCCCGACCCGTTCTGGCCCAGGACGGCGACGCACTCCCCGCGCGCGATGGTCAGCGAGACGCGGTCCAGCGCCCGGCGGTTCCGGTCACGGCGGGAGAACGACTTGACGAGATCGACGACTTCGACTGCTGGGGTCACTGAGATGCTCCTTGACGAGAGTTAGGCGGGCAGGGGCGATCCACCGAGGCGGCGCTCGGCTTCGTCCTGCGAGGTCCTAGCTCTGGAGGCGCATCACTTTTCGAAAGTACCAGCTTCGTGTGACGAGCACGACCCGGCGCCGGGTTCGAATCCGGTTCGCTGCTTAACGACGAAGGGCCCCGCTCGGGGCCCTTCTCTACTCGGGGGGTGGGACTCGAACCCACAACCCTTCGGTTAACAGCCGAATGCTCTGCCGAATTGAGCTACCCCCGATTGAGCTACCCCCCGCGAAGTCGGATCGGCAACGCGCTCATAGTAGTAGGAACGGCGGGGAGAGCGAGATCGCCGGCTTCGACCTCCGCATGGCAGTTCGAGCACAGCAGGACGCACTTGGCCGCTTCGGCGCGTACCGACTCCAAAGACCGCGTCACGCCCTGTCCCGACAGCGCGAACGTCTTCTGTGTGGCATCGCGATGGTGGAAATGCAGAGCGCCGAGCGTGCGGCTATAGCCGCAGACGACGCACGCTCCGCCAGCCTCCGCGACGAGGATACGCTTGATCTCGCGGCGCCGGCGTTGGACCGCTCTCGCGCGACACAACTGGCAGCGGAAGCCGTCAGTGCCGCGGCGGACGAACGTGGTGACACCGTGCGTCGGACACTCCGCCTCGGTCGCCTCTGCCCCGGCGAGCCGCGCCGCCGCGGTCTGCGCGAGCCGGCGCGCTCGCGGCGTCTGGAGCTCGTGCTTGGCCAGCCAGTGTCGGACCGTCGTATACGACACGCTGAGCTGCGCGGCGATCTGGCGAATCGAGAGGCCTTGTTCGACAAGCGCCTGGAGCCGGTCTCGCTCGATGGCTCCCCGCGACGCGTGGCGGGGCGCGTGGGACGAGATGAGGCCGTGCTTGTTGACCCAGTACGCGACCGTCGACGCCGGGCGGCCGGACTCGCGGGCGATCGACTCGATCGAGCGGCCTTCGGCGAGCTGCGCGGCGAGCGTGGCAGCGTCCAATGACCACACGAACACTAGTTCGTGTGGTGGACGGAAAGCCCTGCTCAGGTCAGCTTATGGCGGATCTCGTCGAGCACGCGCTGGCGCTCGACGGCAAGCTCGCGGACGCCGGTGCCGCCCGAGAGCCGGGCGCTCGAGATGTGGCGCTCGAGCCGGTGGAGATCGAGCTGCAGCGCTTCCAGCTCGAGTTTCTCCGGCGTCGCCTCCAACTGGCCCGCGCGGATCACGAGCTCGGCCACCAGCCGGGCGAGGGCCTCGTTCCCGGTGGGGAGATCGGCGGCCGGCCTCCGCAGGCGCCCGCGCAGGTACGCGGCCGCCTCGCGTGTCGCGGGCGAGCTGAAGTAGTCATCCAGATTGGCCGCGGCGAGTCGCTCGTTGCCCTCCTCCGGCAGCGCCAGGCAGTACGCAAGGAACGCCCGCTCGCTCTTTTCCCCGGCAGTGAGGGCTCTGCTGGGATCGCTGCTGTCGCCGGACGAGTGGAGGATCTCGTAGCCGCGCGGCCGGCGATCTGCCCACCTACCGCGACTCCGGAATTCGCCTGAGCGGACGCGCTCACCCGGAAACATCGCGCGGCGGCCACCGACCGTCCCTGCTGAGCCGTCTGATCGAGGAGCGCCGTGACCATCGTGCTGCCTCGCGAGAGCATCGAATTCGTTGCGCTGGTGCGCGGCCGCGAGCAGTTCGTTGACGAGGTTTGCCGTTATGCCAAGGCGATTGGAGAGCAACTGCACCAACTCGTCTCTTAGGACGCTCTGATCGAGCGGTGCGACGACTCCTGCCACTTGACGGAGAATCGCGTCGCGTCCGTCGGCACTCCCGGTGTCGCCGAGCTCCAGCGCGCGATCGACTCGAAAGCGCTCCAGGAGCACAGCGCGATCGAGGAGCTGCCGAAGCGCGTCCCCGCCTATGCGCCGCACGACGTCTGCCGGATCCTCACCCGGCGGGAGACGAACGATGCGTTTCTCGACCGACCGCGTCAGTCGCACGCTGTTGTGCTCGTCAAGGGCGTCGATGCCCTTTTCTACGGAGCTCTGTCCCGCCGCGTCGGGGTCCTGGCAGAAGAGAGCCTGGGGCGCGAGCTTCGCGATCGCTTCCATCTGCGGTGCGGTCAATGCGGTACCCATCGTCGCCACAACTTCTGGAACGCCTGCCTGACGCAATGCGATGACATCCGTGTAGCCCTCGACGATGACGACGCGCCCCGCCTTTGCCGCGGCCGCCCGCGCGAGGTCGGCCCCGTAGACGATGCGCGACTTGTGGAACAGCTCGCTCTCGGACGTGTTCAAGTACTTCGGCGTGTCATCCGGCTTCATCGCCCGGGCCCCGAACCCGAGCACGTGTCCGCGAGCGTCGGCGAGCGGGAACGTGACCCGCCCGCGGAAGCGATCGATCAGCTTCCCGTTACGCGCCCGCTGGGCCAGGCCGGCCGCGAGCAGCTCGTCAGCCGAGTAGCCCGCGCGCGAGGACGCGATGACGACGCGCTCCCAGGTGTCGGGCGCCCAACCGACCCGGTACTCGCGCAGCGCGCCCTCCTCGAGCCCGCGCCCGAGCAGGTACTCGCGCGCCGGCGCCGCCTCCTCGCTCTCCCACAGCAGCCGCACGTACCACGCCGCCGTCCGCTCCAGCAGGGCCAGCAGGCGCTCGCGCGCCTCCCGGGTCGCCGCCTCGCGAGGGTCCTCGGCCTCGCGCTCCAGCGGTACGCGGTAGCGCTCGGCGAGCCACTCGAGAGCAGCGGTGAAATCGAGCCCTTCGGTCTCCATCACGAACTTGAAGACGTCGCCGCCCGCCTGGCAGCCGAAGCAGTAGTAGAGCTTCTCCGTGGGGTCGATCCCGAACGAGGGCGTCCGCTCGTCGTGGAACGGGCACAGCCCCTGCAGCCGGTTCACGCCTGAGCGCTTGAGCTCCGTGCGCGCGCCGACCAGCTCCGCGAAGTCGGCGGCATCGCGCACCCGTTCGCGCGAGTCGTTCGTGTAGCGCGGCATCAGAGCGCGAGGCCGTGAGGGACGAAGCGGTCCGTCCAGGCGCGGATCGCGAAGCGGTCGGTCATGCCGGCGAGATAGTCGATCACGCGATCGGCATCGAGCCCTCCGGCGCCCTCCGGGATTCCCTGACGGCACGCTTCGAGCCCTCCGGCGCCTTCCGGGATTCCCTGACGGCACGCATCGAGCCCTCCGGCGCCCTCCGGGATTCCCTGACGGCACGCATCGAGCCCTCCGGCGCCCTCCGGGATTCCCTGACGGCACGGGTCCGCGCCGCCCGGCGGCAGCTCGTCGAGGTGCTCGCAGTAGTACTCGAAGAGGCCTTGCAGCACGCGCTCGATCTTCGCGTGCTCGGCCCGCGCGCGCGGGCCGAGGTAGACGTGCTCGAACATGAAGGACCGCAGCGAGAGCATCGCGCGGCCGACCGCCTCCCCCTGCAGGATGTCCTCGCTCGAGTGCGCCACCAGGTCGTGTACCAGCGTGTCGATCCGCTGCGAGCCGGTAAGCCCCAGGATCGCGATCTCCTCTGCCGGCAGGTCGCCGGGCGCGAGCACGCCGGCGCGCACCGCGTCGTCGATGTCGTGATTGATGTAGGCGATCCGGTCGACCAGCCGCACGATCTTGCCCTCGAGCGTCGCGGGCTCTCCCGCGCCGCTCGAGTGGCGCAGGATGCCATCGCGCACCGGCTCGGTCAGATTCAGGTCCTCGAGCACGTCGACCACGCGCAGCGAGTGCTCGTTGTGGCGGAAGCCGCGCCCGAAGCGCTCGCGCCCGCAGCGGTCCAGCACGTCCTCGCCGATGTGGCCGAACGGTGGATGCCCGACGTCGTGCCCCAGGCCGATCGCCTCGGTCAGATCCTCATTGAGCCGCAGCGCGCGGGCGACCGTGCGCGAGATCCCGGTCACCTCGAGCGTGTGCGTGAGCCGCGTGCGGTAGTGATCGCCCTCCGGCGCCACGAACACCTGCGTCTTGTGCTTGAGCCGCCGGAAGGCCTTCGAGTGCACGATCCGGTCGCGATCGCGCTGGAACGGGGTGCGCACGCCGCACTCGGCCTCCTCGCGCGCGCGCCGCGCGGGATACGACGGCGTGGCGAGCGCCGACAGCCAGCTCGCCTCCATGGCGCGCTGGCGCGCGGCGAAATCGGGCGGGCTGACGGCGGTCACGCCGTCAATTCTGACGCCCGCCGCGGTCGGCCCTCGCGAGAATTCGCACTTTCCTTACTCCTGCGTATACGCCCAGTCGCGATCGCCGGCATGGATGACCGACGCCTGGGCCGCCGCGACGCGCGCGATGGGCACGCGGAAGGGCGAGCAGGACACGTAGTCGAGCCCCGCCATGTGGAAGAAGTGCACGGACTCCGGATCGCCCCCGTGCTCGCCGCAGATGCCGAGCTTGAGGTCCGGCTTGCGCTCGCGCCCGACCCACGCGGCCAGCCGCACGAGCCACCCGACGCCGGGCGAGTCGATCGTCTCGAACGGGCTGCGGTCGATGATCCGCCGCTCCATGTAGGTCGGGACGAACTTGCTCTCGACATCGTCGCGGGAGAAGCCGAGCGCCGTCTGGGTGAGGTCATTTGTGCCGAAAGAGAAGAAATCCGCATGTTCGGCGATCCGATCTGCGACAAAACACGCGCGGGGGAGCTCGATCATGGTCCCGACGGTGTAGTCCTCCCCCTCGTGCAGCCCTTCCTCATCCCCGACGCGGACCACCAGCGCGCGCATGATCTCGAGCTCCTGCTCGTAGTCGACCAGCGGGATCATGATCTCCGGGTGGGGAGGCTCGTCCATCGCGATCGCCGCACGCATGATCGCCTTGACCTGCATCTCATAGATCTCGGGGTAGAGGATCCCGAGCCGGCAGCCGCGCGTGCCCAGCATCGGGTTCTCCTCGGAGATCGCCTCCGTGCGGGCCAGCAGGCGCTCCAGCGCCTCCAGGTCGTCGGAGCACTCGATCCGCGCGCGCTCCACCTGCGCCGACAGGTCGGGGAGATTGGGCAGGAACTCGTGGAGCGGCGGGTCGAGCAGCCGGATCGTCACCGGCAGGCCCTTCATCGCCTCGAAGATGCCCTCGAAGTCCTCCTCCTGAAGCGGCAGCAGGTCCGCCAGCGCTTCGCGGCGGCCCTCCTCGTCGGACGCCATGATCATCGCCCGCATCTTCGGCTGCCGGTCCTCGGCCATGAACATGTGCTCGGTCCGGCACAGGCCGATCCCCTCGGCGCCCAGCTCGCGCGCTCGCGCGGCATCCTCCGGCGTGTCCGCGTTCGTGCGCACGCCCAGGCGGCGGATCTCGTCCGCCCACTCGAGCACCTGATGAAAGCTCTCGTTCACCGTCGCCTCCACGAGCGGCACGTCCTCGGTCGTGACCTGGCCGGTCGTCCCGTCGATGGCGATGCGGTCGCCCTCGTGGAGCTCGGTGCCGTTGACGGAGATCGTGCGCGTCTTGAGGTCGATCGTCAGCGCGTCGGCGCCCACCACCGCGGGCCGGCCCATGCCGCGGGCCACGAGCGCGGCGTGGCTCGCCTTGCCGCCCTCGGACGTGAGGATGCCCTTGGCGGCGTGGAAGCCGGCGACGTCGTCGGCCTCGGTGAACGGTCGCACGAGGATCACGTCGCGGCCGTCGCGGGCGGCGTCGACCGCATCCTGGGCCGTGAACACCACCTCGCCCTTGGCCGCGCCCGGCGAGGCGCTGACGCCTTTGGCGATGATCTCGTAGTCGGCCTTGGGGTCGAAGGTCGGGTGCAGGAGCGCGTCGAGCCGGTCGGCGTCGATCGTGGCGATCGCCTCCTCCTTGCTCAGCAGCCCCTCGTTCACGGCGTCGACCGCGAAGCGCACCGCGGCCTGCGCGGGCCGCTTGGCGTTGCGGGTCTGGAGCATGTAGAGCTGCCCCTCCTCCACCGTGAACTCGGTGTCCTGCATGTCCTTGTAGTGGGCCTCGAGCGTGCGCAGGATCTCCATCAGCTGGTCGTGCGCGTCCGGCAGCCACTCCTTGATCTCGGCGATGTCGCGCGGCGTGCGCACGCCGGAGACGACGTCCTCGCCCTGGGCGTTGGGGAGGAAGTCGCCGCTCGGCTCGGGCGCGCCGGTGACCTCGTCGCGGCTGAAGGCCACGCCGGAGCCCGACGTGTCGCCCTTGTTGCCGAAGACCATCTGCTGGACGTTGACGGCGGTGCCCCAGTCCTCTGGGATGTGATTGAGCCGGCGGTACTCGACGGCGCGCTTGCCGGTCCAGGAGCCGAACACCGCGCGGATCGCGAGCCGCAGCTGCTCCGCCGGCTCCTGCGGGAAGTCCTCGCCGGTGTGCTCGGAGTAGAGCGCCTTGAAGCGGTCGGTCAGGTGCTTGAGCGCGTCGACGTCGAGCTCCGTGTCCTCCTTGACGCCGCGCTCGCCCTTGGCCGCCTTGATGGCGTCCTGGAACGCCTCGCCGGGGATGCCGCGGGAGACGTTGCCGAACATCTGGACGAAGCGGCGGTAGGAGTCCCACGCGAAGCGCTCGTTCTCGGTCGCGCGCGCGAGGCCCTCGACGGACATGTCGTTGAGGCCGAGGTTGAGGACCGTGTCGAGCATGCCCGGCATCGACTCGCGCGCGCCGGAGCGGACGGAGACCAGCAGCGGGTCCTCGTCGTCGCCGAGCCTCTTGCCGGCCTGCTCCTGGAGCCGCTCCAGCGCGGCCTCGACCTGCTCGGCCATCCCGTCAGGCTCGTGCTGGTCGGCGCGCATGTACGCGACGCAGGCCTCGGTGGTGATCGTGAAGCCCGCGGGGACGCGGTCGGCGCCCAGGACGCGCGTCATCTCAGCGACGTTCGCGCCCTTTCCGCCGAGCAGGTCGCGCATGTCCTTGGAGCCCTCGGAGAAGTCGTACACCCACTTCTGCTCGGCGGCCATGGAGCGGAGCCTATCTCGCGCCCACCGGCCGCAGGCGCAGGTGTGCGTGGTGCTCGAGCGTGTCCAGGATGGCTCGCTCCGCCTGGCCGAGCGCGCGCGGCTCGGCGGCGGGCGCCTCCGCGAGCGGCCGGCCGAGCGCGGCGACCATGAACGCGTGCGCGTCCTCGTCGAGCGGGAACGCGCTCGCCTCGCACGCTCCGCAGACGACGCCGCCCGCG
Source organism: uncultured Solirubrobacteraceae bacterium (assembly GCA_963837485.1). Lineage (GTDB taxonomy): Bacteria > Actinomycetota > Thermoleophilia > Solirubrobacterales > Solirubrobacteraceae > Solirubrobacter. The sequence continues at coordinate 32,031 of CAWINP010000017.1, forward strand.
GCGCCCGAGAAGCCGACGATGTGCTCGCGGTCGCCGCACGCGGCGCAGCCCGCGAGGTGCGGCGCGAACCCGGCGGCCAGCAGCAGCTTCAGGCGGAAGGCGAGCGCGTTGGCGCGCCCGGCGAGCTCAGGCCGGGCGTCGAGCAGCGCGAGCTCGTTGGCGAGCAGGTTGTACACGCCCGCGTGCGGGTCGCCGTCGTCGAAGATCCGCGCCACCGCCTCGCATGCGCGCGCCGCGCCGTCGAGGGCGCCGCCGTGCTCGCGCAGCCGCGGGTGCGCCGCGATCGTCTCGGCGGACGTGACGGTCAGCAGGTCGCCGCGGCCCTCATAGAGCACGAGATCCAGGCGGAAGAAGGGCTCCAGCCGGCCGCCGAAGCGCGAGCGCGCCTTGCGCACGCCCTTGGCGATCGCGCCCACTCTGCCACGATGCGGGGTATACAGGTGGAGGATCCGGTCCGCTTCGCCGTAGCGCATGGACCGGAGCACGATCCCTTCGGTCTTTTGCGATCCGGTTATCGCACTATACTTTCTGAAGTCATGAGCCAGGTCACCGTCTATACCACCGAGCCCTGCGGATACTGCCGCGTCGCCAAGGCCCTCCTGAACAAGCGAGGCGTCCAGTACGACGAGATCAACCTCGCCAAGGACCCCGAGGGTCGCGCGGAGCTCGTGCGTCTGACGGGGATGATGACGTTCCCCCAGGTCGTCATCGACGGCGAGCCGGTCGGCGGCTATCAGGAGCTCGTCGCGCTCGACCGTCAGGGCGGGCTCGCGACGCTCGCCGCCGCGGCGTAGCCGGCGCTCACGCCGCCGCGGCGCGCTTCTTCCGGGCCGCGCGCGGGCGGGGCTGGCATGTCTCGCACACGTAGGTCCCCCGCCCGGCGGCGCGGAGCTTGCGCACAGGCGTGCCGCAGTTCGGGCACGGCTCGTGCTCGCGCGTGTGGACGAGGAACTGGTCCTGGAAGGTCCCGCTGACCCCGTACGGGTCGCGGAAGTCGTCGATCGTCGCGCCCTTCGCCGCCAGCCCGGCCATCAGCGACTCGACGACGGCGTCGCGCAGCGCGGCCGCCTGATCGCGCGTGATCCGGCTCGCGGGGCGCAGCGGGTGGATGCGCGCGCGAAACAGCGCCTCGTCGGCGTAGATGTTGCCGACGCCGGCGATCTTCTTCTGGTCGAGCAGGAATGCCTTGATCGGCGCTCGCGACCGGCGCGCGAGCGCGTACAGGTGCTCGGCGGTGAACTCGCGCGCGAGCGGCTCGACGCCGAGCCGAGCGTCGAAGAACGCGGCCAGCGCCTCGGGCCCGAGCGCGAGCTCACCGGTGCCGAAGCGGCGCGGATCGTCGAACACGAGCGCGTGCTCGCCGAGCGTCAGGCGCACGCGCGCGTGGCGCGACGGCTCGGGCGGATCGAGCAGCAGCGTCCCGGTCATGCGCAGGTGCATGAGCAGGTAGACGTCGTCGGAGAGCTCCCAGATCAGGTACTTGCCGCGCCGCGAGAGCCGCTCGACGCGCCGCCCGCGCAGCGCCGCCTCGAGCTCGGCGGGCGCGAGCGGCCGGCTCCAGCGCGGGTCGCGGATCTCGACCTCGTCGAGCGTGCGCCCCTCGACGTGGGGCGCGAGGTGGCGGCGGATCGTCTCGACCTCGGGCAGCTCGGGCATGGACGCGTGAGGCTAGAGCACGCCCGCCGCGGCGCCGCGAGCCGGCCTGGCAGCGCAGCCCCGCCGCCCGCGAGCGCCGCCCGGCTACCGGAACTGCGCGTGCGCGCGCGCGAACGCGCTCACCTCCTGCTCGACCGACGCGAGCGACTCGTGCAGCGTCCTGCGCATCACCCGATCCATGAGCTTGCGTCCCGCCGGGCCTTTGTATTTGCTGCTGCTGAACGCCTTGTAGAGCCGCAGCAGCCCCTTGCGCCCGTGCTTGCGCGCGATCGCGAACGCGGCTGCCGCGGAGTAGGAGTAGGCGAACGCGAGCGGCGTGGACGCGAGGTTCTGCAGCGACTTCGACTTGCCGAGCACGGTCAGCGAGAGCACGCGCTTGGATGCCGCCTGCTTGGAGCGGTCACGCAACACGCCGCCCACCAGCATCGCCCCCGCGTCGCCGTAGCGGCGGTCGTTGGACACGTACAGCGCCATGCCCTCCACCAGCCACGCCGGCAGGCGCCCCGACGTCTGCTTGACCAGCGACGCGTGCGTCATCTCGTGCGCGATCGTCTGCCGGCGCTCGGCCCGGCTCTCGCGCTTGAACCAGCGCCAGATGACGAGCAGGCGCTGAGCGGACACGTGCGTGACGCGCTTGGCCGGGCCGGTCTCGTCGACCGCCGCCTGGGCGATCGCGTCGAGCGAGCCCAGCGCGCGCACGTCGCGGGTGAGAGCCTTGGTGTCCTCGTTCCCGCGCGCGACGACCACGAGCAGCCGCTCCGGCACCTTCACGCCCGGCAGCCCGCGCTTCATGGTGACCCGGCCGGCCTCGAGATCCTTCATCAGCCGCTCGACCTTCAGGCCGGCAGGCGTCAGCGCGACGAAGTGCGGGCTGCGCCGGACGGTGTAGTTCGCGAGCTGCCACGGCGCCTGCACGCCCTGCGTCGGCCGGTCGCCCTTCACGCGCCAGCCGTCCTCGGTCTTGGCGAACGTCATCGCCGAGCGGATCGCGAACTCGCTGTCGGCGATGCCGAGGAACCGGTAGCTCGTGATCACCTGCGCGGTCGCGGTGTCGCTCTTGATGCTGGTCGAGCGCGCCTGCAGCGCGACGTCCTCGAGCTTGAGCGCTCGCGCCGCGTTGGCCTCATGGCGGTCGCGCGCCTGCTGCGCGCCGGTGCTGGTATCGGCGAGCGCCTCGGCGTCGCCGTTCTCGATCCGCCGCGCGCGCTCGCCGAGCAGGCTCTGGAGCTGCTGCGCGTCGCTCTGCGGCGTGGCGGTCGGCGTCGCGGTCGCGGCCTTGCCGGGGTGCTCCTTGGACCTCGGGCCGGGCTTCGAGCCGCCGCAACCGGCGACCAGCAGAGCGGCGCCGACAAGCGCCGCGGCGAACCGCACTGCACCTGTTGCATGAGTCACGAAGTCGTTGGTTCCCGCGTGAGCGGAAAAGCACACGCTCCTGAAGGATTGGTGAGCGAAACTCACACGAGAAACGAAGTGCCCGGCAGAGCAGCGGCTTCGCGCCCGGCGAGCCACTTCAGGACCGACGCGCCGACGTCCGCAAACGGACCGTCATGGCGGCGGTGGCCATGCCCCTCGAAGCGGGCGAGCAGCGGCACGTACTCGCGCGTGTGGTCGGTCCCCGGCGTGGTCGGATCGCAGCCGTGGTCGGCGGTGATGACGAGCAGGTCGCGCGCCGGATCGAGCCGTTCGAGCCAGCGGCCGAGCTCGGCGTCGATCTCGCGCAGCGCGGCGTGGTAGCCGGGCACGTCGTTGCGGTGGCCGTAGACCTGGTCGGTCTCGACCAGGTTGGTGAACACGAACCCGCCGTCGAGCTCGTCGATGAGCCGCGAGGTGGCGTCGAGCGCCGTCCGGTTCGTGGGGGCCTTGTGCGACTCGTCGACGCCGACGCCGTCGAACACCTGCCCGATCTTGCCGACGGTGTGGACCGGCAGTCCGTCGGCCTGCAGCTCGAGCAGGTAGGAGCGTGCGGGCGGGGCGATCGCGAGGTCCTTGCGTCCCTGAGTGCGCTCGAACGCGCCGGGCTCGCCGCGGAACGGACGCGCGATCACCCGTCCGACGGAGTGCTCGCCGGACATGATCTTCCGCGCCGCGGCGCAGATCTCGTACAGCTCCTCGGTCGGGATCACCTCCTCGTGGGCGGCGATCTGGAGCACCGAGTCGGCCGACGTGTAGACGATCAGGTCGCCGGTCGCGAGCTGGTGCTCGCCGAAGTCGTCGATCACGGCCGTGCCGCTGTACGGCCGGTTGCAGACGATGTCGCGGCCGGTGGCCTCGCGCAGCGCGTCGATGACCTCGGGCGGGAACCCGTCCGGGTAGGTGCGCAGGGCGACCGGAGTGACGACGCCCATCAGCTCCCAGTGGCCGGTGATCGTGTCCTTGCCAGGGCCGAGCGGGTGCAGCCGGCCGTGCACCACGCGGTCGGGCGAGGAGGGGACGCCCACGAGCGGCATGATGTCCCCGATCCCGAGCCGCCCCAGCACCGGCAGGTCGAGACCGCCCGCGGCCTCGGCGACATGGCCGAGCGTGTTGGTGCCCGCGTCACCGTAGTCGGCGGCGTCGGGCAGCGCGCCCGCGCCGCAGGCGTCGATCACGATGACGAGCGCGCGCTTGTTCACGCGCGGCATTGTCGCAGCGCCGCGTCAGCGCGACTCGCGCGCGGCGTCGGGCGGCTTCAGCGCGACCTCGCGCGCGGGTGCGCGTCGAAGTAGACGTCCTTCAGGCGCTCGGCCGACAGGTGCGTGTAGAGCTGCGTCGTCGCGATGTCGGCGTGCCCGAGCATCTCCTGCAGCGAGCGCAGGTCGCAGCCGCCGGCCAGCAGGTGGGTCGCGAACGTGTGGCGCAGCGTGTGGGGGCTCATGGCGTCCGCCAACCCCGCCGTCGCCGCGTGGCGCTGGACGATCTTGTAGAGGCCCTGGCGCGTGAGCCCGCCGCCCCGGTGGTTGACGAACAGGCGCGACTCAAGCCGCTCGCCGACGAGCTTCGGCCGCCCCCGCGCGAGGTAGATCGTGACCGCGCGGGTGGCCGCGGAGCCGACCGGCACGAGTCGCTCCTTGGAGCCCTTGCCGCGCGTGCGCAGCACGCCCGCGTCGAGGTCGAGGTCGGTGGTCTCGAGGTCGATCGCCTCCGAGGCGCGCAGCCCGCACGCGTACATCAGCTCCAGCAGCGCGCGGTCGCGGAGCGCGGCGGGCTCGGTGCCCTTCGGCTGCTCGAGCAGCTTGGTGACCTCGTCGCGCGAGAGCACGTGCGGGAGCCGCCGGCTCTGGCGCGGCGCGCGCAGGTTCGCCGTCGGATCGGCCTCGAGCACGCCCTGGCGCCGCAGGTGGCGGTGGAAGGAGCGCAGGCAGGCGACCTTGCGCTGCAGCGTCGCCGCCGCGACCGGCGGCCGGTCGCCGTCGCCGGTGGCCAGCGAGGCCACGAACGCCGCCAGGTCCGAGTGCGTGACCGCGAGCGGATCGCGTCCGGCGAGGTGCGCGCCGTACTGGAGCAGGTCGGACCGGTAGGCCTCGAGCGTGTTGCGCGAGAGGCCGCGCTCGAACTCGAGATAGGCCAGGAAGTCGAGCACCAGGTGCTCGAACGGCTGGGTGGCGGCGGAGATCGGATCGGCGACGGCCATCGGCAGTGCCGTTCGCCGGGCGCCCCGCGTCCCCTCTTGAGTGCAATCAGCCGCCCGGGCCGCGCGCCAGGCGGTCCTTGAGCCGGTAGAGCGCCACCAGGGTCTTGGAGTCCTTCGTCTCGGCGAGGATCGCGTCGAGCTCGGAGAGCGGGCGGACCTCGACGTCGATGCGCTCGTCCTCCTCGACCTCGGGGCGCTCGACGTCGGAGACGCCGGTGGCGAGGAACAGGTGGATCTCCTCGCTGGCGAAGCCCGGCGACGTGTAGAACGAGCCGAGCGGCTCCCAGTGCTCCGCGCGCTTGCCGATCTCCTCCGCCAGCTCGCGCTCGGCCGCCTCCAGCGGGCTCTCGCCCTCCTGGTCGAGCTTGCCGGCGGGGATCTCCAGCAGATCCGGCGCGCCGACCGCCTCGCGCGGCTGGCGCACGAGCCAGAGGTTGTCCTCCTCGTCGAGCGCGACGACCCCGACGGCGCCCGAGTGCACGACGACGTCGCGCTCGACCACCTCGCCGTCCTCGTGGCGGAAGCGCATGCGCCGCAGCGAGATGAACCCGCCGTCGTAGAGCGTCTCGGCGCCGATGCGCTCGAACCGGGAGCTCACGCGGCGGCCGCCTCGTCGAGCAGCGCGAACGTGACGTCGAGCATCCCCTCCAGCGCGCTGACCGAGACCCGCTCGGTCGGCTCGTGGTTGTGCTCGGTGCCGTTGGCGACGTTGACGCACGGAATCCCGGCGGCGTCGAAGACGTTGGCGTCCGACGCGCCGGCGGTGGTGATCCGGCGCGGCTGGTAGCCGCAGGCGAGCAGCGCCGCCTCGGCGGCCATGACCGGCGGCGACGAGGGCTTCTGCCGGTAGCCGACGACCTGCTTCTCCGTGATCACGTCGACGTCGCACTCGCCGTGGGTGGCGCCCTCGTGCAGCGCGTCGATCACCGCGGCGAGCACCTCCTCGGCGCGGTCCGGGTCCACGGAGCGGACCTCGGCGAGCACGCGGGCGCGCTCGGCCACGACGTTGGTGGACTCGACGCCGCCGTGGAAGTAGCCGAGGTTCGCGGTCGTCTGCGCGTCGATCCGGCCGTGCGGCATGTGCGACGCCGCGTGGGCGGCGGCGAGAATCGCCGAGCGGCCGCTCTCGGGCCGCAGCCCGGCGTGCGCGGCCTTGCCGATGAACTCGGCCTCGATCCGGTACAGCGTCGGCGACGCGACCACGACCTCGCCGATCGGCGTCGCGTGGTCGAACACGTAGCCGAACTCCGACCGCAGCCGCGCGGCGTCGAAGCGCTTGGCGCCCTCGAGCCCCACCTCCTCGGCGACCGTGAAGACCAGCTCCAGGCCGACCGGCGAACCCTCGACCGCGCAGCGACGGGCGACCTCGAGCAGCGTGGCCACGGCCGCCTTGTTGTCGGCGCCGAGGATGCCAGGGTTGGCGTTCTCCCAGCCGTCCTCGACGAGCACGGGCTCGATGGCGGCGAGCGGCGGCACCGTGTCCAGGTGCGCGCAGAACAGGACCGTGCGCTCGGCGCGGCCGGGGATCCGGGTGACGAGATTGCCCACCTCGTCGGGCTGCACCGCGAGGCCCATCGCCCGCAGCTCGCCGGCCACGTGCTCGGCGCACGCCGCCTCCTGCCACGACGGGCTCGGGATGCGGCAGAGATCGGCGAACGTCCCGGCCAGGCGGGCCTTCTCGGCCTCGCTCGCGCGCCTCACCGGCGAGTCCGCACGGCTCGGCGGTGAGCGCGCGCGGAGGTCACCGCGCGGCGGCGGCCTCGGCGCCGATCTCCTCCGGACGCTGCTCGCGCGCGCGGCCCAAGGCCGACGCCACGAAGTCGCGGAACAGCGGCGCCGGCCGCTCCGGCCGCGACTTGAACTCCGGGTGGTACTGGGACGCGACGAAGAACGGGTGGTCGTTGATCTCGATCACCTCGACCAGGCGCTCGTCGGGCGAGGTGCCCGAGCACACGAGACCGGCCGCCTCGAGCCGCTTGCGCAGGAAGTTGTTGACCTCATAGCGGTGGCGGTGGCGCTCGTAGATCACGGCCTCGCCATAGATCTCGCGCGCCCGGGTGTTCGGGTGCAGCTTGATCGGGTCCGCGCCGAGCCGCATGGTGCCGCCCATGTCGGCGACCTCCTTCTGCTCGGGCAGCAGGTCGATCACCGGGTACGGCGTCTCGGGATCGAACTCCGTCGAGTTCGCGCCGTCCATGCCGACGATGTGGCGCGCGAAGTCGGCCACCGCCATCTGCATGCCGAGGCAGATGCCGAGGAACGGGATCCGCTGCTCGCGGGCGATCCGCGCCGCGGTGATCTTGCCCTCGATGCCGCGGACGCCGAAGCCGCCGGGAATCAGGATCCCGTCGGCGCGGGCCAGCCGCGCGCGGACCTCGCCGTCGTCCAGCGTCTCGGAGTCCACCCAGTCGATCTCTATGCCGCAGCCGTGCATGAACCCGGAGTGGCGCAGGGCCTCGACGACCGAGAGGTACGCGTCCTCGAGCTTGACGTACTTGCCGACCAGCGCGATCCGCACCGGCGCGCGGCTCTGGGACTCCGTGGCCTGGCGGACGAGGTGCTCCCACTGGCGGAGGTCGGGCTTGGAGGCCTCGAGCCCGAAGTGCTCGAGGACGAAGTCGTCCACGCCCTCGGCGTGGTAGTAGAGCGGGATCTTGTAGATGTTGTCGACGTCTCGGCCCGAGACGATCGCGTCCACCGGCAGCGAGGCGAACAGCGCGATCTTCTTGCGCAGATCGAGCGGCAGCCCGCCCTCCGAGCGGCAGATCACCATGTCCGGCGCGATGCCGATGCGGCGCAGCTCGTTGACCGAGTGCTGCGTCGGCTTGGTCTTCAGCTCGCCGGCGTGCCCGATATACGGCACGAGCGTGAGGTGGATGAACATCGTGCGCCGGCGCCCCACGTCGACCGGGAACTGGCGGATCGCCTCCAGGAACGGCAGCGACTCGATGTCGCCCACCGTGCCGCCGATCTCCGTGATCACGACGTCGACGTCCTGCGTCTCGCCGATCAGGCGGATGCGGTGCTTGATCTCGTCCGTGATGTGCGGCACGACCTGCACGGTGCCGCCCAGGTAGTCGCCCCGGCGCTCCTTGCGGATGACCGAGTTGTAGACCGCGCCGGCGGTGACGTTGGACGCGCGCGACGTGTTCGCGTCGGTGAAGCGCTCGTAGTGGCCGAGATCGAGGTCGGTCTCCGCGCCGTCCTCGGTGACGAACACCTCGCCGTGCTGGAACGGCGACATCGTCCCCGGGTCGATGTTGATGTACGGATCGAACTTCTGGATCGCGACCTTCAGGCCGCGGGCCACCAGCAGGCGGCCGATGGAGGCGGCGGCGATGCCCTTGCCGAGTGAAGAGACCACTCCCCCGGTGACGAAGATGTATCGGGTTCGGGGCCGGGAATCGGGCATGCGTTCTCCTTGAAGTTCTTCCTCCCAGTCTAGAGGGGGGACCGGCGGCCGTCAGGCCGCCTTCAGCAGCTCCTGGGCGTGGCGTCGGGCCGCCGCATCCTCGCGGTCGGCCCCCAACATCCGGACCAGCTCGCCCACGACGTCGCCCTTGCGCAGCTGGGTGACCGTGGTGCGGGTGGTGCCGGCCGAGGTGTCCTTGACGATCGTGAAGTGGCGATCGGCCAGCGACGCGATCTGCGGCAGGTGGGTGATGCAGATGACCTGGCGGCCCTCGGCGAGCGCGCGCAGCTGGTCGCCGACCGCGCGCGCCGTCTGGCCGCCGATCCCGGCGTCGACCTCGTCGAACACCAGCGTCGCCGGGCCGGCCTGCGCGGCCGCGCCCATCAGCGCGAGCATGACGCGCGAGAGCTCTCCGCCCGACGCCGTCTCCCGCAGCGGGCCGGCGGGCACGCCGGGGTTGGGCGCGATCAGGAACTCGACGTCGTCGGCGCCCGTCGGGCCCGGGACGTCGCGCGGCGTCAGCGCGGCGGTGAACTCGCCGCCCTCCATCGCGAGCGCCTCCAGGCGGTCGCGCACGGCCTCCGCGAGCGCCTTCCCAGCCGCTTCGCGCGCTTTCGTGAGGCCGCGCGCGACCTTCGCGAGCGCCGCCTGGGCGGCCTCGAGCTCGCGCTCGGTGGACTCGATCGCCTCCTCGGCGCCGGTCAGCTCCGCGCGGCGGATGCGGCAGGACTCGGCGTACTCGAGCACCGCGGCGACCGTCCCGCCGTGCTTGCGCTTCAGCCTGTCCAGCAGCGCGAGCCGCTCCTCGACCTCGTTGAGGAGACCGTCCCGCCCGCCCAGCGCGTCGATGCCCTCGGCATAGTGGCGCAGCTCGTGGACGACGTCGTCGGCCTCCAGGGAGACCGCGCGCACGCGGGCGGCGAGCTCGTCCAGCTCCGCGTCCACGCCGCCGACGGCCTCCAGCGCCTGTGCGGCGACCGCCAGCGCACGGGCGGCTCCGCCGTCCTCTTCGCCGCCGTCCAGCGCGCCGACGCCGGATGCCACCGCGCCACGCAGGGCCTCGACGTGGCGCAGCCGGCCGCGCTCGGCCTCTAGCGACGTCTCCTCCTCCGGAGACGGCTCCGCGCGCTCGATCTCCGCCAGCTCCCACTCCAGGAGATCCAGCTCCCGGTCGCGCGCGCCGGCGCGCTCGCGCAGCATCGCCAGTTGCTCCTGCAGCTCTCGCTCGTGCGCGTACGCGGCGCGGCAGCCGGCGCGGCGCTCGGCCTGCTCGGGCCCCGCGAAGCCGTCCAGGATCTCCAGCTGGGCCGACGCGAGCATCAGCTTGCGGTGCTCGTGCTGGCCGTAGAACGACAGCACCGCCCCGCCCGCGTCGCGCAGATCGGCCGCCGTCGCGCTGCGACCGCCCAGGTACGCGCGCGTGCGGCCCTCGGCGCTGACGCGACGGGCGAGCACCAGCTCGTCCGCGTCGCCGGGCAGCCGGTCGCCCAGATCCTCGCGCAGCGCTTCCGTGAGCGCGAACACCCCCTCGACGTAGGCCTCCGCGGCGCCGGGGCGAACGATGCCCGAGCGCGGCTTGCCGCCGAGCAGGAGGTCCAGCGCGTGCGCGAGCACGGTCTTGCCCGCGCCGGTCTCCCCCGTGAGCACGTTCAGACCCGGGCCGAGGCGGAGCTCTGCCCGCTCGATCAGGAGGAGGTTCTCTACGCGCAGCTCGTGCAGCACCCCAGGGGGTCTACCAGCGGGTGCCGACGGATCGGGCCCGGATCCGCGCCGCCGTGCGTGTTCGGTCACGAAGTTGGTGCGGATCCGTGACAGGTCGGGCATCCCTCGCGTAGTAACGGGCATGGGTCGCCCGGGCCTGCCGTTGATCGTCCTGCTGACGTTGCTCGCCTCTTACGTCGCGTTCGGCGTCGCGCTCGCCGTCTGGCCGAGGGGCGAGACGAGCTACGGCTCGGGTCCGAAGCTGCACCCGCCGAGCAGTGCCGGCGAGCGCGCCGCCGCAGCGCCGGGATCGTGTACCTGCGGGCGCTCCAGCGCCGCGACGTCGTGGCGGCATGCCGCGTCGCGGACGCCGGGCTCGGCCGGCGGCTGGGCTGCGAGGCGCCCGCCTGCGCATCCCGCGTGCGCTGCGCCAGTCGCCCGGACGGCTGAGGGCGATCGACGCGGACGTCGATGGCGACGCGGCGGGGCTCGCCGTCTGCGGCGGGACGTGCGTGAACTTCCTCAGCCTGCGGCGATCCGCCGGCGCGTGGCGCGTCACCGCCCACCACATCGGCGCCTACGCCTAGCGCGTGAGCCGGCCGAACCGCTCGCGCAGGCGGTGGTAGAAGGACGCGCCCGGGAGCTGCGCGAGCGACGCATGCATGCGGCCGAACTCGATGTACATGTCCTCGCCGGGCGAGAGCTCGAGCGTCGGGCGGCCGTCGACGTGGATCTCCACCGGCTCCTCGCGCGAGGCGTTGTTGATCGTCAGCTCGTCCGTGGGCGCGACGACGAGCGCGCGGGCGGTGAGCGAGTGCGGCGCGATGAACGAGACGACGTATCCCTCCACGCCCCAGGCCAGGACGGGGCCGCCGTTGGCGAGGTTGTAGCCGGTCGAGCCCTGCGGCGTGGCGACGACGAGCCCGTCACAGCGCACGCGGCCGATCTCCTCGCCCGCCAGCGCATACGCGAGGTCGGCGACCCGCAGGCCGGCCTTGCGATGCACCGAGATGTCGTTGATCGCGCTCCAGGTGCCCTCGGGGCGGCCGACGGAGATCGTCGGCAGCTCGATCGTCTCGAACTCGCCGCGGAACGCGCGATCGAAGTCGTCGCCCAGGGCCGTGGGGTCGACGGTGGCGAGGAAGCCGACCTCGCCGTAGTTGACGCCGAACACGGGCACGCCGGTGCCTGCGTAATGCCGCAGGGCGGCGAGGATCGTGCCGTCGCCGCCGAGGGCGAAGCAAACCTGCACGTCGGGCGGGAGCTCCGGGACGATCTCCACTCCCGGGCCGATCTCGAGACCGTGCTTGGCCGCCTCGTCCTCGCTGAACAGCAGCGTCGCCCGCGCCCTCCGGGCGGCCTCGATCAGCTCCAGCGCCGCCGGCGTGGTCTCCGAGGTTCGCCGGTGCGTCAGCACGCTCGCGCGCCTCACCATGTCTCCAGCGCCTCCGCCGCGCCCTCGCGCGCGCCCTCGGCGAGCCAGAGGAACGTCTCGCGGTTGCCGGACGGCCCCTCCAGCGACGACGGCGCCGCGGCCATCACGGTCGCTCCGAGTCCGCTGGCGGCGTCGGCGACCGAGAGCACGGCCTCGCGCCGCAGCTCCGGGTCGCGCACCACGCCGCCCTTGCCGATGCGCTCGCGGCCGACCTCGAACTGCGGCTTGACCATCGCCAGGCAGTCGAACGCGTCGTCCGCGCAGGCGAGCACGGCCGGCAGCACCTTGGTGAGCGAGATGAAGGAGACGTCGAGCGTGATCAGCTCGGGCCGGTAGGGCAGCTCGGCGGGCGTCAGCGCGCGTGCATTGACGCGCTCGAGGACGGTGACGCGGGGGTCCTGGCGCAGCCGGTAGTCGAGCTCGCCGTAGGCCACGTCAAGCGCGACGACGTGCTCGGCGCCGCGCTGGAGCAGGCAGTCGGTGAAGCCGCCGGTCGAGGCGCCGACGTCGAGCGCCCGGCGTCCGGCGACCGCCACGCCGAGCGTGTCCAGCGCGTTCGCGAGCTTGACGCCGCCGCGGCTCACGTAGGGCGGCGGCGCGTCGACCGCGAGCTCGATCGCCGGGTCGACGAGCTGTCCGGGCTTGGAGGCGCGGCGCCGGCCCGGGCCGAGGTGCACAGAGCCGGCGAGCACGGCGGCCGCGGCGCGCGTGCGTGACTCGAACAGGCCGCGCTCCGCCAGCAGGGAGTCCAGGCGCACGCGGGACACGGGCCAACACGGTACCGGCCGGGCGCGCGACGGCGACGTGGCGCGAAGGCCGTGCGGTGCGCTCAAGGCGCCCGCGGCCGCAGCCGATGCGACCGTGATGCGACGCGCGTTGCCCCTCCTGCTGCTCGCCCTTCTGGTCATTCCGGCAGGCGCGGCCGCCCAGGACGGCGACGATCCGGAGTCCGACCCCACTCCCACTGAAACGCCGACGCCTCCCGTCGATGACGACGACGCGTCCGGCCTTCCCGCGCTCGACTACGATGGCCCGGCCGCGCGGATCTCGCGCGGAGCCAGGCTGACGTTCGCCGTGCGGACCGACGCGCCTCCCGGCAGCGTGATCGTGCGCGTCTCGATGTCCGATGTGACCGACGAGGACGGGCTGCTCTCCGGCGACGAGGGCGACGTCGTCGACGAGGTCGCGTCGCCCGCCGATGACGGCGTGCTCGAATGGCGGGCGCCCGCGTCGTCGATCCTGCGCCAGCGCCCGGGGCGCTACTTCTGGCAGGCGTATCTCGACGGTCCGGTCGCCGACGACGCCGAGGAGCCGATCGGGCCCGTCCGCGAGCTCACCGTCACGCAGCCCGCCGCGCTGCGCGGCCGCGGGAACCTGTTCCCGCGCTTCGGACGGCGAGGCGGGACGAGCTTCTACCTGTCCTCGGCGGGCTTTCCGTCAGACGTCTCCGGCAAGCGCTTCCAGGCGGTGGTCAGGACCGCCGCGGCCCGCTGGGGCCTGCGCGCGCTGCGCTGGACGAGCCTCGGCGCCGGCCACCAGGACGGGTTCAACGTCGCCGGCTTCTCGTCAGCCGTCCCTCTCGGCGTGCTCGGGGTCGAGACCGATTACACGCGGCGAGGGCGCGTGATCGAGCGCGATCTCGCGCTCAATGCCGACCAGACCTGGGCGGACGGGCCGGGGTATCCGGGCCTCGATCAGGTCGACCTCGAGAGCGTGCTGCTGCACGAGCTCGGGCACATGGCGGGCAACCGGCGCCATCGCAAGCGCTGCGCGAACTCGCCGATGATCGAGGCCCTCGGCGAGGGCGAATGGTGGCGCGGCGCGCGCGACCACTGGTTCGCGGACTGCTCGCGCGGCGCCCGGGCGGCGCGCGCGACCGGCGCGCTCGGCCGGCTGGCGCACCGCGTCGTGCCGATCGACTAACGGCTGACGGACACCGAGCGCGTCGTCGTATACGGCTCGCCGCCGGTCGGCGTGACCGTGATCGTGACCGTCAGCGCGAGCGTGCGCTTGCCGCGCAGCGCCTTCTTGGCCTTCGCGTCGAGCGGGACGGTGAACGCGAACTTCCCCGCCGGCGCGGGCTTGGAGTAGCTGCCGACGGCGACCGGCTTCGGCCCGCGGCCGCCGATGGCCGAGCTGCGGGCGGTGACCTCGACGCGGACGCGCGAGCCGGCCCGGGCGACGACGATCGAGCCGCGCACCGTCGCGCCGCGCTGGCTGCGGGTGAGCTGCGGCGACGACGCCGCGGGGCCGGGTGGGAACGGCGTCGCGGCCGGGAAGACGCTGGGTGACAGGGCGGGCGTCGGGGTGGGTGTGGGCGTCGCGGTGGGAGTCGGCGTCGGCGTGGGAGTCGGCGTCGGCGTCGGCGTGGGGGCGACGGAATCGGTGTCGGCGTGGGCGTCGGGGTCCCGGTCGCGGACTCGACGACGACCGTGCCCGCCATGAACCCGTGCTGGCCGCAGACGAACTCATACGTCCCCGGCGCCATGAAGCGGCATGTGCCGGCCCAGCCCGCGGGCGACGGGAGCGCCGGCAGCGGCGGGACGGGACCGACGTCCTCGCCCACCGTCTGCGTGCACGCCGGCTGCACCTCGCCGGTGAAGACGACGTTGTGGCTGTTGCCGCCCTCCGGATAGGAGAACGTGACGGTGCCGCCGGCGGCGATCGTCGTGAGGCTCTCTTCCGTCGCGATGTCCTCGAACCCGAAGTCGAAGGCTTTTGACGCTCGCGTTCAGGGGCGGCGCTTCCGAGGCCGAGCCGTACGCGAACGCCGGGATCGCGATGAGCGCGGCGCAGACCAGCCAGGGCAGGTACCGGCTTCCCACGGCGTGCGGTACGCACCAGTCTTCAGCAGTCGTTCACGCGCGGTCCGTGGAGGTCGCTCCACGCGAGGCGGGGCGCCGCGGCCGGACGTGCCGCGGCGCCGGGCGCCTGACCCCTAAGGAGACGTCGTGGAGAGCGTGAACGTGAGCGTCTTGGCGTACGTGCCCGTGCGGAGCGGGTCCGTCGCCGCCACCGGCTGCTTGAACCCGACGGTGACCGCGTCGTTGGCGACCGGTCCGCCCCAGGTGAGCAGGGTGAGCGGCGTCGCCGCGGGGGGAACCGGCGCGTAGGCGGTGTTCGTGTTGGCGGCGTTGGTCGCCTTGACCTGCAGCGCCTGCGCCATCACGTACGTGCCATTGACGAGGTGACCGGGCGCGTTCGTGCTCGGGTCGTGAACCGTCAGCGTTCCGTCGCCGGCGCTGCTGGTCACGATCGCGTTGACCGAGGCGGTGTAGTCCGCCGCGACGCCGAGGACGAAGGTGCCCAGGCTCGCGCTGGTGCCGATGCCGAGCGAGAGCGTGGCGGGCACGTTCCCTCCCGTGCCGGCGTCCTTGCTGTCACCGATGACGTTGACCGTCCCGGTCATCGTCGGATGGACCTGGCAGCTGAACGCGTACGTCCCCGGCGCGTCGAACTTGCACGAGACCGTCCACGGGGCGCGGGCCGGCGGACTTGGGCTCGGCGGCGGGCCCGCGACTCCGCCGGCGCGCTGGCACGACGCCGGCTTGAGCGCGCCCGCGAAGTTGACGTTGTGCGTCGACGGGAAGGCGGCCACGGGGTAGTCGAACGTGACCGTCCCGGACGTGGCGATGGTGGTTGTGCTGCTCGTGGTCCCGGTGACGTACCACCGGTGCTGCGACGTCGACAGGTCGGTCGCGGTGAAGCTCGCCGTCAGCGGCGGCGGCTCGGCAAACGCCGTGGCCGGCACCGACAGCGCCGCCATGGCTCCGGCCGCGAGCCATGGCAGGTACCTCTTTCCCTTCAAAGTCAGCCCCCTCTTTGGCGTTCGTGCACTTCGTGAGACGGAGCCGCCGCGACCGGACGTCGCGACGGCCCCGCTGTCGTCTTTACGGCGTCGTCGTGGACAACGTGAACGTCAGGGTCTTGCTGTAGGTGCCCGTGCGCAGCGGCTCGGTGGAACCGACCGACTGCTTGAGCCCGATCGTCACCTGGTCATTGCTCGCCGGACCGGCGTACGTGAGCAGCGTCAGCGGGTTGCCGCCGACCGGCGCGAACGCCGTGCTCGGATTGGCTGCGTTGGTGGCCCGCGCCTGGAGCGGCTGCGTCAGGGCGAAGGAGCCGTTGACGAGGCGCCCGGCGGCCGTCGCGCTCGCGTCGGCCACGCTCAGCGTCGCGTCCGCGGCCGAGCTGTTCACGACCGCGCCAACCGAGGTCTCGTAGTCATGCGCGAGGCCTGCGACGAGCGAGCCGAGGTTCGCGCTGCTCGAGATCGACAGCGACAGCGTCCCGTTGACCGAGCCTGAGACCTGGCTCGGGAGGCTGATCGAGGCGGCCGGCGTCGGCGTGGGCGTCGGCGTGGGAGTCGGCGTCGGCGTGGGAGTCGGCGTCGGCGTGGGAGTCGGCGTCGGCGTGGGAGTCGGCGTAGGCGTCGGCGTGGGAGTCGGCGTCGGCGTAGGCGTCGGCGTAGGAGTCGGCGTCGGCGTAGGCGTCGGCGTGGGAGTCGGCGTCGGCGTGGGAGTCGGCGTCGGCGTGGGAGTCGGCGTCGGCGTGGGAGTCGGCGTCGGCGTAGGAGTCGGCGTCGGCGTAGGAGTCGGCGTCGGCGTAGGAGTCGGCGTCGGAGTCGGCGTCGGAGTCGGCGTAGGAGTCGGCGTCGGCGTAGGAGTCGGCGTAGGAGTCGGCGTCGGAGTCGCCGTGGGAGTCGGCGTCGGCGTAGGCGTCGCCGTGGGAGTGGCCGTCGGCGTCGCAGTCGGCGTCGGCGTGGGCGTCGGTGTCGCCGAGCCCGTCACGACGATCGTGCCCGTCATGAACCCGTGCGCGTCGCAGAAGAAGCTGTAGGTCCCCGGCACGGTGAACGTGCAGCTGCCCGACCAGCCGCTCGGCGTCGGGAAGTGCGGCAGCGGCGGCACGGCGCCGGTGTTCACGCCCGCCGTCTGTGTGCACGACGCCGGCTGCGGACCGTCGCCGAAGTCGACGTTGTGGACGTTGCCGCCCTCCGGATAGGAGAACGTGACTTTCGCCCCCGCGGCGATGGTCACCAGCGGATCGCCGGTGTCGGGGTTCTCGAACCCGAAGTCGAACGCGTTGATCGCGCCGTCAGCCAGCGGGGCGCTCGCGCTCGAAGGCGATGATGCCTCTCCATAGGCGAGTGCCGGGATCCCTATGCCGGCGGTCGCGGCACAGATCAGCCACGGCAAGTACCTCGTCCTGAGCCCCACGCAGCCCCCCTCCGGAAGGTGTCTTTCCGGCCGGGTCTACGCAGGGCTGGGAACCGCCGTTCGACGGGTTCCCCGTTGATTTACATCAACGCGCTGGTGCGGGGATCGAGCACGGTCGCCTCTACCCGCGAGGCGATGCTCTCGGCGGTGAAGCCGACCTCCTCGTGCAGCAGCGCCGGCGAGCCGTGCGTGACGTAGCGGTCGGGCAGCCCGACGCGCAGGATCCGCGGCGCCACGCCGCCGTCGCCGGCCAGCTCCTCCCAGACCGCGGAGCCGAAGCCGCCCATCAGCTGGCCCTCCTCAACTGTCACAAGGAGATCATGCTCGGCCGCCAACCCTGCCAACAACGGAGCATCGAGCGGCTTCGCGAAGCGAGCGTCGGCGACCGTCACGTCGAGCCCACGCTCGGCGAGCAGCGCTGCCGCATCCAACGCCTTGCCCACGCCGGTGCCGTACCCGATCAGGGCGACCCGCTCGCCGTGGCGCAGGATCTCTCCGGTCCCCACCGCGATCAGCGACGGCGAGGAAGGCAGCTCCACGCCGACGGCCGTCCCGCGCGGATAGCGCAGCGCCGCCGGCCCCGGGATCTGCAGCGCGGTGTGGAGCATGTGGACGAGCATCGCCTCGTCGCGCGGCGCCATCAGCGTCAGGTTCGGCAGCGTCCGCAGGTAGGCGATGTCGAACACGCCGTGGTGCGTCGGGCCGTCGTCGCCGACCAGGCCGGCACGGTCCATCGCGAAGGTGACCGGCAGCTTCTGCAGGCAGACGTCGTGGACGATCTGGTCGAACGCGCGCTGCAGGAACGTCGAATAGATCGCCGCCACCGGGCGCATCCCCGACAGCGCGAGACCCGCCGCGAAGAGGATCGCCTGCTGCTCGGCGATCCCCACGTCGAAGTAGCGGTCGGGCATCGCCTTTTGAAGGATCGAAAGGCCGGTGCCGGAGTTCATCGCCGCGGTGATGCCGATCACGCGCGGATCGCGCTCGCACTCGCGCACCATCGCCTCGCCGAACACCTGCGTGTACTGCGGCGGCGCGGGAGCCGACGGCTTGGAGGCGGGAGCTGGGCGCCGCTGGGCGATCGAGTTCGGCTTGGCGGCATGCCACTTCTCCATGCCCTCGAGGCCGCCCTCCTCGGCGGGTGCGAAGCCCTTGCCCTTGACCGTGGCGCAGTGGATCACCACCGGGCGCTCGGCCTCGAACGCCGAGCGCAGCGCGCGGCGCAGCGCCTTGACGTCGTGACCGTCGATGACGCCCATGTAGGCCCAGTCGAGCTCCTCCCACCACAGGCCCGGAGCCCAGAACGCCTTCACGGACTCCTTCAGCCGCGGCCCCAACCGCTCGAAGGCCGCGCCGATGCCCGCGGGAAGCTTGGTCAGCCTCTCCTCGACGCCCTCGCGCGCCTCCCACAGCCCCGGGTCCAGTCTCACCCGGTTCAGGTACCGCGACAGCGCGCCAACATTGGGCGAGATCGACATCCCGTTGTCGTTGAGGATCACGACGATCGGCGTCCCGAGCCCGCCGGCCTGCGACACGGCCTCGAACGCCACGCCGCCGGTCATCGCGCCGTCGCCGACCACCGAGACGACCTTGCCGTCCGCCACGCCCTCGCGCAGCATCGCCTCCTTGATGCCGACCGCGTAGCCGATCGCGGTCGAGGCATGGCCGGCGCCCATGATGTCGTGCTCGGACTCGGCACGGGAGCAGAACGGCGCCAGGCCGCCGTACTTGCGGATCGTCGCGATCTCGTCGCGACGGCCGGTCAGCACCTTGTGCGGGTACGCCTGGTGGCCCACGTCCCACAGGACCTTGTCGCGCGGGGAGTCCAGCAGCGAGTGCACGGCGACGGCGATCTCGCACGCGCCCAAGTTGGCGCCGAAATGCCCACCGATCTCCCCCACCGTGTCGATCAGCAGCTCGCGGACCTCCTGCGCCACCTGCTGGAGCTCTTCGTCGTTGAGCCCGTGCAGGTCCTGCGGGCGATCGATGTGGTCGAGGAGTGAAGTCATGAAGTCCGAGTCGAGATGAAGTCCGTCACGTGGGCGAGCTCGTCGGCCCCCGGCGGGAGCGCTGCTTGCGCCTTGCGATGCGACTCCGCCGCCATCGCGCGGGCGCCGTCGAGGCCGTAGCGGCTCACGTATGTGACCTTGCCGTGGCGCTCATCGCTCCCCCGCGGCTTGCCGAGAGCCATATCGGTCCCCGTCACGTCGAGGATGTCGTCGACGATCTGGAACAAGACCCCCAGCTCACTGGCGAACGCACGGAAAGACGGCAGTGTAGTGGAGCGGACTGAGTCGTCCGCGAGCAGGACGACGCATTCGACCGACGCGCCGATCAGCCGGCCGGTCTTGAGCTCGTGCAGCCGGCGCAGCTCCGCGCCGCCGTCCTCCACCAGGCCCTTCACGTCGATGAACTGCCCGCCGACCATGCCGTCTACCCCCGACGCGGCGGCCAGCTCGCCGACCGCGGCCAGCACGCGGCGCGGCTCGCCCGCCTGCTCGGCGATCACGTGCCGGAAGGCCTCGGCGTACAGCGCGTCGCCGGCCAGGATCGCGATGTCCTCGCCGTAGCGGACATGGCTCGTGGGGCGGCCTCGGCGGAGCGCGTCGTCGTCCATCGCCGGCAGATCGTCGTGGATCAGCGAGTAGGTGTGGATGAGCTCGATCGCCGCCGCCAGCGGGAGCACGGACGCGGGATCCATGCCGATCGCCTGCGCGGTGGCCAGCGCCAGCACCGGGCGGATGCGCTTGCCGCCGCCGAGCAGGCTGTAGCGCATCGCCTCCTCCAGGCCGTCGGTCGCGGGCTCGCGCGAGAACCGCAGCGCCTCGAGGTAGGCCTCGATCTGCGTGCGGAGGTGCTCCGGGTAGGCGCTCACGAAGGGAGCGCGAGCTGCCCTGGCGCCTCGGCGCGGACCTGCCGATCCAGCTCGGCGCCCGCTTCGGAGGCGATCCGCGCGCACTCCTCCACGAGGGCGGCGGCTCGGTCAGGCGGGAGCTCGCCGGCGCGCAGGGTGGCGGCGGCGTGCTCAAGGCGCTCGATCAGTCGCTCGAGGGACTCAGGCGGCATCGCGGGTGCATTCTGTCAGCGCGGGAGGCCGAACGGGGAGCTACACCGTTCCGGCGCCGCGCCGCTCGCGCAGGGCGGCCGCGAGGATGCCGTTCACGAAGCCCGGCGCCTCGGCGCCGCAGAAGGCCTTGGCGGTCTCCACCGCCTCGTCGATCGCGCCCTCGGGCGGGATCGGCCGCTCGCCCTCGATCAGCTCGGGATGGACCATCTCCAGCAGCGCCACGCGCAGGATCGCGCGCTCCAGCGGGGCAATCCGGTCGATCGTCCAGTTGTGCGCGTGCCGCTCGATGTACGGGTCGAGCTCGTCCGCGAGATCCTCCGTCGCGTGCGCGAGCGCGCGCGTGAAGGAGGCCGCCCCGGGCTCGAACAGGTCGTCCAGCGGCCGCCGCGTGAGGTCGTGCTGGTAAAGCGCGAACACGGCCGCGCGCCGCTGCTCGGACCTACGCACGCGACATGTACGACCCTGAGCGAGTGTCCACCTTCACCCGGTCACCGATGTTGACGAAGAGCGGGACATTCACCGTCGCGCCGGTCTCCAGCGTGGCCGGCTTGTTGCCGCCCCCGGAGGCGGTATCGCCGCGCACGCCCGGCTCGGTGTGCGTGACCTCGAGCTCGACCGACGCCGAGAGCTGGATGTCCGCCGGCTCGCCGTCGATGTAGAGCATGTCGACGGTCTCGTTGGGCCTGACCCACTTCAGCGGCTCGGCCACCCCGGTCTCCGGCAGCGCGATCTGCTCGTAGGACTCCTCGTCCATGAAGTGCGCGTCGGTGCCGTCGGCGTAGAGGAACTGCATCTTGCGCGCCTCGGTGTGGATCGGCCGGAACTTCTCGCCGGCCCGGAACGTGCGGTCGATCACGGCGCCGTCGGCGGCCCGGCGCAGCTTCGTGCGTACGAACGCTCCGCCCTTGCCCGGCTTGACGTGCTGGAACTCGAGGATCTTGAAGACGGTCCCCTCGACCTCGATGTGATTTCCGTTCTTGAACTGGTTGGTGCTGATCATGTCCAGCGCTCAGTCTAGGGCCGCGCCCGAGGGCGGGGGTTGCGCTCAAGGCGGCGCGGGCGCGCATCCGATACCTGTCCGGATCCGTCAATGAGACTTCAGGTGCCCGCATGACGACGAACGCCGTCGAGATGTACTCCGAGCTGCAGCGCAACGCCTACGACGAGCGCTCGAAGAGCCGTGCCGACGCCGAGTTCATGGTTGCCGGGGCCGGCTACGCAGACGGGCGGATCCGCGCCGGCTACCAGGCGCAGTTCGTCATCAACGAGGCGCTCCGGCGGCGCCCGGACATCACCGCTCCGGTCGACCCGGGGATGCGGATCCTGGATTTTGGCTGCGGTGTCGGACGGGTGATGGAGGCGGTCGCCGAGCTCGGCCTCGAGAACGTCGACGGGGTGGACATCAGCGCGGCGATGCTCGAGCACGCGTCCTCCAGCCCGCTGCTCGGCAAGTCGCGGTTCTGGGTCACCGACGGCCACGGCGCGGGCGGCGCGCCGGACGGCCACTACGACCTCGCGTACTCGTTCATCTGCATGCAGCACATCTCGATGCGCCAGACGCGCATCGACATCATCCGCTCGCTCGCGCGCGCCCTGAAGCCGGGCGGCACGCTGGTGCTCGAGCTCATGTACTACCCGTCCATCCTGTCCTCCCAGATCCCGCTCCCGCACGTCGCCTGGACGCAGAACCGCACGTCGACGGACACCAACAGCGGCGCCGACGTGTGGGTGACGCCGGACATGCTCGGCGAGGTCGCCGACGACATGCGGCTGTGCTTCCGCGACATCGCGCTGCAGGAGATCGACATGTGGGACGACATCGCGGTGCTGGGCCAGAGCGCCCGCTACCCGATGCGCCAGAACGTCCTGCTGGTGTCGGGCACCGTCGGACGCGTGCTCTCGGACCGCTACTTCGGCACCGAGACGCCGTACGCGGCCGGCGAGCCGATCAAGCGCTAGCGAAGTAGCGGATCGCGCCGGCGACGTTGCCGCCGGGGTCGGCGAAGAAGATGAGCTCGCCGACGCCCGGGATCTCCGCCTTCTCCATCAGCAGGCGCCCCCCGTTCTCCACCACGGCGGCGGCGACCGCGTCGACGTCCTCGGCCTCGAAGGTGACCTCGAGCCCCGTGGTCGGCGCGTCCGCCAGCAGGTCGCGACGCTGCTGGACGGCGGCCACTCGCCCGGATGGCAGCTCGGCGCGGTGGAAGCCCGGCGCGTAGGCCTGGAAGCTCCAGCCGAACAGCGCCTCGTAGAAGCGCAGCGACGCCTCGACGTCGCCGGCGTTGATCGCGACATGGGCGATGTCTCCGTGCATGCGCGAATCTTCGCGCCAGTGATGCGTCGCCGCATCCTGTTCGCGCTCGCCACGAGCCCCGCATTCGAGCGCGTCGCCCCCAAGCGGCGCGCCTGGCGCTCCGCGCGCCGCTACGTCGCCGGCGAGACGCTCCAGGACGCGATCGCCACCGTGCGGCGCCTCCGCGCGGCCGGCTTCGATTCCAGCGTCGACCTGTTCGGCGAGCGCGGGCGGCCCCAGAATGCTCACGAGGTCGCGCGCGAGTACGAGCTGCTGTGCGAGGCACTCGCACCCGAGGCCGACGCATGGGTCTCGCTCGACCTCTCCCACATCGCCTTTGACGCGCGGATCCTCGATCGCATCGCTGCGGCGGTGCCGCCCGGCCGGCGCCTCCAGGTCGGCGCCGAGGAAGCCGCCGTCACCGACCGGGTGCTCGACGCGGTGATCGAGGCCGCCCGGCGCGGCCGGCCGGTGGAGGCTACGGTCCAGGCCAACCTCAGGCGCTCACCGCAGGACGCGATGCGGCTCGACGCCGAGGGCGTTCCGATCCGGCTCGTCAAGGGCGCCTACGTCGAGCGCAACGCCCACCCGTGGGGCCCGGCCACCGACCATGCCTACGCCGAGCTCGCGCGCCGCCATCCGGACGCCGCGCTCGCGACCCACGACGAAGCACTGCTCGCCTCCCTCCCTCACGCGCGTGTCGAGCACCTGCTCGGGATCGGCCCCGCCACCCCGCGCCCGGGCCGGCGCACGCGCGTCTACGTCCCGTACGGGCGCGACTGGTTCCGTTACTTCATGCGCCGCCGCGCCGAAGCACAGGGCGCATGAGGGCCTTGACAGGTCGTTGACAATGTCAACGATATGGCCGCCGCCGAGCGCATCGACGCCGTCCGCGCGTTCAACCGCTTCTACACCCGCCGCCTCGGGCTCGTGCGCGGCGGCCTGGTCAAGACCCCGCATCCGCTCGCCGAGGCGCGCGTGCTGTACGAGCTCGGCCGCAACGGGCCGGCAGAGACGTCCGCGTTGCGCTCCACCCTCGACGTCGACGCGGGCCAGCTGAGCCGCCTGCTCGCCCGCCTGGAGGCCGAAGGGCTGCTTGCGCGCGAGCCGTCGCCCGGCGACGCCCGCCGCCGCCGCGTGAAGCTCACGCCACACGGCGAGGAGGCGTTCGCGACGCTCGACCGCCGCACCGTCGAGCAGGTCGGCGAGCTGCTCGATGCGCTGCCGGAGGCGAGCCAGGAGCGCCTGATCGAGGCGCTCGGCGACGTGCGGGACGCGCTGGAGCCCCGTGGCGCCGTCACCCTGCGCGGCCCCCGGCCGGGCGACCTCGGCTGGCTCGTCGAGCGCCACGGCGTGCTGTACGCGCGCGAGTACGGCTGGGACGAGAGCTTCGAGCGCCTGGTGGCGGGCATCGCCGCGGCCTTCGACCCGGCCGCCGACCGCGCCTGGATCGCCGAGCTCGACGGCCGCCGGGCCGGCTGCGTGCTGTGCGTCCACCACGACGCGCAGACCGCAAAGCTGCGCACGCTGCTGGTGGAGCCCGAGGCGCGCGGCCACGGCATCGGCGCCCGCCTGGTCGACGCGGTGATCGCCCACGCCCGCGAGCGCGGCTACGCCGAGCTGACGCTGTGGACGAACGACATCCTCACCTCCGCCCGCCGGATCTACGAGCGCGCCGGCTTCACCCTCGTCAGCCAGGCCGCACACCGCGCGTTCGGTCACGACCTCGTCGAGCAGACGTGGTCGCTTCGGGTTCGTTGAAGAATGGTCGGTCCGACCGATGTGGCGCAGCCGTGGATGCCTCGGGCCGCACGCGACAGTGATGCGTGCACCCGCACGTGAGCGTTGCGGGTGGGTCGGGGCGCCGCGGATGCGCCGCAGCGGACGTACCGGAATTCTTCAACGGAGCCGTACGCTCTAAGGCATGGACCGCGACCAGCTCCGTGCGCTGCAGGCGCCGCTGAAAGACCAGTACAAGACCGACCCGGACGCCGCGCTGATCACGCTCTCGGCCAAGGGCAACCTCGGCGAGGGGATCTCGTGCTCGGTCGACACCGGCCGGGCGCTCGCCGAGGCCGGGCTGCATCCCGCGACGGGCGGCGACGGGTCGCTGCTGTGCTCGGGCGACATGCTGCTGGAGGCGCTTGTCGCGTGCGCCGGCGTGACGCTGCGCGCGGTGGCGACGTCGCTCGGCGTCGACGTCGCGGGCGGCCGCGTCTACGCCGACGGCGACCTCGACTTCCGCGGCACGCTCGCCGTCGACCGCGAGGCGCCGGTCGGGTTCCGCGACATCCGCCTGCGCTTCGAGCTCGACACCGACGCCGACGACGAGCAGCTCGCCAGCCTGCTCAAGCTGACCGAGCGCTACTGCGTCGTCTACCAGACGCTCGCCAGCGGCCCGGGCCTCGACGTCACGCTCGAGCGCGCCGCCGCGACCGCGTAGAACGCCGAGGGCCCGCCGGTGTGGCGGGCCCTCGGGTCCTGCGCGCTGAACTGGGAGGAGGTCAGTTCAGGATGTGGGGCTTCCACTCCGCGTCGAACGGCGGGAATGCGTAGCCGAGGTTCGGGTGGCGCTGGCAGGTCCGCGAGTTCTCGTCGGGCAGGCAGGGGTTGAAGGGGTTCACGTAGGTCTTGCGCGGGACATCCGGGAGCGCCGGGCTGACGCCGACGTGGCAGTTGCCCTGGATGTCCTCGGCACCGGACGCCATGTTGCGGCTCAGCTCCATGATGTTCGGAACGTCGTCGAAGTCCTGGTCGTCGGCACCGTCGAGGATGCCGTCGCCGTCGCTGTCGCCGTCGACGGGGCTGGTGCCCGGGTACGTGATTGGGTAGGGCGCCTCGATGGAGTAGCAGCCCTCCCAGTACTCGGGCGACATGCGCCCGTTGGTCTCGTCGTAGTTCGTGAGGCCGTCGGCGTCCTCGTCGCGCTCGTCGTCGGAGACGTAGGGGTCGTTGTCGAGATTCCAGTACGTGGCCTCCGACCACCGCTGCTTGGCCGTCGGCACGAGCGAGCCGTCACGGTTGGCGTCGAAGAGGTCGCGCGCGACCCGGTTGTGGCCATCCGGACTCACGTCGAAGATCAACGGATGCCCGAAGCCGCGCAGGTCGGCCCAGGCCCGGAACGTCTGTGGCGGCGTATACGCGGCCACCGTCATGTAAGGCACACGCCGGCCGGTGCCGTTCTCCAGCGTCGAGAGCGAGTACTGCGCGCCGTCGGAGTACGAGAGCGGGCTGAGCGTACGCGTGGCGCTGTGATTCACCTGGTAGGTGTAGCGCCACAGCGCCTGCTCCTCAGCCAGGGTGAGGCCGTCGCCGTCATAGTCGGTGTTGGCGTCCGGGTAGAGCGGGTTCGGATACGGCCGCTTCTCCGGATACGGAGTGATCTCGTTGGGCTCTTGATAGTCGTCGTTGTTGAGGTCCAGCGCGGACTGGTACTCATACCCGTCCTCGACGCCGTCGCCGTCGGTGTCCGGCGAGCACGTATTGAGCTTCAGCGAGGTCTCCTGGACGTCGCTCAGCAGGTCGTTGTCGTCGTCGGTGTCGACGCCGTTCTTGACGCCATCGCCGTCGCAGTCGCCGGAGGCGTCCGTGTTGGCCTTGCTCCCATCGTCCTTCGGCTGCTCCGGGCCGATCAGCGGCGAGCGGGAGACCGAGGTGTAGGCCTTGCCCAGGCGCGAGCTCAGCACGCGCAGGCGGAACCGCGTCGGAGCCGGCTGCCCGGCCTTGATCGCCATGTACTTCTCGAGCGCCTTGGGGATCACGACCTGCAGCTTGCGCGTCGTGCTCACGTCGGCCCTGACGAGCAGGGACTTGCCCCGGTCGCGCTTGAACCAGACGCTGTTCTTCCCCTTGCCGCGGGTGAAGTACTTTCCTTTGATGGTGAGCGTCTTGCCGACGTAGGTCGTCTTGGGAGCGACCTTCGAAATCGTCGGAGTGTGCTTGGTGGCCGCGCCCGCCGTGGCGGGCACGAAGAGCGCACCCAGCGCGGCCGTCAAGGCGGCGCGGCGCAGCTGCTGGCGGGTTCGGGATCGAAGTTCCATCGATACCCGGTATCGGCCTCCCGCGCGGCGCCCTTGAGCCGCGTAGGTGGGGCGGGGACCCTATCCCGCGGTCATCAGGTGCTTTGAGGTCTGCGAGAGAACCTCGCGCCCGTCGCCGGTCACCACGACCAGGTCCTCGATCCGCACGCCGCCGCGCCCCGGCAGGTAGACGCCCGGCTCCACGGTCACCGCGTGCCCCGCCTCCAGACGCGCCGACGCCGTGCGCGCGAGCCGCGGCGCCTCGTGCGGCTCCAGCCCGACGCCGTGCCCGAGGCTGTGCCCGAAATGCTCGCCGTGGCCGGCCGCCTCGATGATGTCGCGGGCCAGTGCATCGACCTCGCGGCCCTCAGGGCCGGGCCTGACGCCGTCGAGCGCGGTGACCTGGGCGCGCAGGACGAGCGCGTAGGCCGCCAGCAGGTCGTCAGGCGGCTGACCGGTGGCGAACGTGCGCGTGCAGTCGCTGCAGTAGCCGTCCAGGCGCGCCCCGATGTCGATCGTTACCAGAGTGCCGTCCGGGATCTCCACGTCGCGCGGCTGCGCGTGCGGCAGCGCGCCGTGGGCGCCGGAGGCCACGATCGACGGAAAGCTCGGCCCCGAGGCCCCGCGCACGCGCATCTCGTGCTCGACCGCAACCGCCACGTCGCGCTCCGTGCGCCCCACCAGGCCGTGCTCCAGCACCCACGCGTAGATGTCGTCGACGAGCGCCGCGGCGGCCCGCAGCGTCTCCACCTCGCCCGGCTCCTTGATCGCCCGCTCGGCCTCCACGACGCCCGCGGCCGGCACCAGCTCGACGTTCGCGGGCAGCGTGTCGCGCAGCTTCGCGTGCGCCCGGACGGAGACCGACGCGTCGTCGAACCCGAGCCGCACCGCGCCGTCCGGCCAGCCGCCGGCCAGCGCGTCGGCGAGCTGCTGCGCGGCGCGCTCGCGGTCGAAGCCCTCGACCTCGGCCTTCGCCTGCTCGACGTAGCGGAAGTCGGTCACGAACCGCCGCACCTGCGACCCCACCACGGCAAGCCCGCTGGAGCCCGTGAAACCGGTGACGTAGCGCAGGTTGACCGCGTCGGTGATCAGCAACGCGTCGAGCCCCTCGGCGGCGAGGCGGACGCTGATGCGATCGGCGCGGTTCACGCGAAGGCCGCCTTGAGCTGCTCGAGCCCGGAGCGGTAGCCCTCCACCCCCTGGCCGAACACCCTCCCCACGACCAGGCCCTCGAGCACCGAGACCCGCCGGAACGGCTCACGCTCTTCGACGTTGGAGAGGTGCACCTCGACGGCCGGCAGCCCGGCGATCTCCAGGGCGTCGCGGATCGCCCACGAGTAGTGCGTCCACGCGCCGGGGTTCACCACCAGCCCGTCGGCGTAGCCCGGCGCCTTGTGCAGCTCCTCGACGAACTCGCCCTCGTGATTGGTGTGGAAGAAGTTCGTCTCGAGCTGCAGCTCGCGCGCGAAGCGCGCGATCTGGTGCTCGAGCGAGGTGAACGTAAGCCCGCCGTAGTGCTCGGCGGGCCGCTTGTTGAGCGCATCGAGGTTGACGCCGTGCAGGACGGCGACGCGGTTCCTCATCTCAGCGCAACGATGACAGGGCGGCGCGGATGTCGCTCTCCGCCACGGGTGCGCCCGTCCGCACCGCGCCCGGTCTCTCGACCAGGACGAACCCGACGCGGCCGCCGCGGCGCTTCTTGTCGCGCTGCACGGCGGCGATCACGGCCTCCTGATCGACGGCGGCGTCGAGCGTGACCGGCAGCTCGCGCTCGGTCAGCAGGTCGTAGACCTCCGAGCGCAGCGCCGGCTGCGTGGAGAGCGTCAGCGCCGCCAGCAGCCCGAGGCCGACCGCCTCGCCGTGGCGGTAGCGGCGGTAGCCCGTCGCGGTCTCGATCGCGTGACCGATCGTGTGGCCGAGATTGAGCACCTGGCGCCGGCCGGCGTCACGCTCGTCGCTGGCCACCACGTCGAGCTTGGTCCGGGCGCACGCGAGGATCAGCTCGCGATCGGCGCCCGGCCGGCCGCGACGCACGCGCTCCCACAGGCTGCCGCCGGCGATCAGGGCGGTCTTGATCACCTCCGCCCACCCGGCGGCGAGCTCCTGCGGGGGCAGTGAATCGAGCGTGCGCGGGTCGGCGAGCACGGCGCGCGGCTGGTGGTAGGCGCCGACGTAGTTCTTGCCCTCCGGCAGGTCGACGCCGGTCTTGCCGCCATAGGCGGAGTCGACCTGGGCGACGAGCGAGGTCGGGACCTGCACGACGCCGACGCCGCGCTGATAGACCGCGGCGCAGAACCCCGCGACGTCGCCGACCACGCCGCCGCCGAGGGCGACCACGTGGTCGTCGTGGTCCATCCCCGCCTCGGCGAGCGCGCGCAGCAGCCGCTCGGCGGTGGCGAGCGTCTTGGCCTCCTCCCCGGGCGGCATCGCCAACCGCGTGGCGGGGTCCGGCACGCGCTCGCCGTGCAGGCCGGCCACGGTCTCGTCGCTGATCACGAAGCGGCGGCCGCGCACGGGCCAGAATCCGGCGCCGAGAACGTCGCCGACGTAGACGGGGTACTGCGCCGAGCCGGCGACCGCCCAGATCACCTTCACGCCCGCCGGGATCGTGCGCAGGGTCGCGGACGCCGCGCGGATCGTGTCGGCGCCGCCGTCGAGCAGGATCGCATCGGCGAGCGACTCGTAGACCGGTCCGCGCTCGGCGTGCAGCGCCGCGAAGCGCTCGCGGTCGCGCGCCAGCGGACGCCGCTTGCCGCCGGCGCGCCGCCAGGCGGTCGCCTCGTCGACGTGCAGCAGGACGACGGTGTGGCGCTGCAGCAGCTCGCGCACCCGGGAGGAGGAGATCGCGCCGCCGCCGAGCGAGAGGACCGGCGCAGGCGGGTGCTCGAGGAACTCGGCCACGAGGTCCTCCTCGGCCTCGCGGAACGCGCGCTCGCCGTGCGACGCGAAGTAGTCGTCGATCGGGGCGCCCAGGCGCTCCTCGAGCGCGCGGTCGGTGTCCATCGCCTTCACGCCGAGCGCGGCGGCGGCGGCGCGGGCCCCGGTCGTCTTGCCGGCGCCCATGAACCCGATGAAGACTAGGGCCGGGGTTTCCATCCGATTCGCGCGCAATACGCCGCGAGCGACTCCTTCACGTCATCGATGTGATCCCCGCCGAACTTGTCGCGGTAGGCGCCGGCCAGCACGATCGCCAGCATCGCCTCCCCCACCACGCCGGCCGCCGGCACGACGCACGAGTCGGTGCGCTCGCGCAGCGCCTGGGCCGGCTCGCGGGTCGCGATGTCGACGGAGCGCAGCGGCTTGGTGAGCGTGGGAATCGGCTTCATGGCGACGCGCGCGACCAGCGGCTCGCCCGTGGTCATGCCGCCCTCCAGCCCGCCGGAGCGGTTGGTCTCCCGGTAGTACCCGCGCTCGTCGCTGAAGAAGATCTCGTCGTGCGCCTCCGAGCCGGGCCGGCCGGCGAGGTCGAAGCCGTCGCCGAGGCCGACGCCCTTGGCCGCCTGGATCGAGAGCAGCGCCATCCCGATCCAGCCGTCGAGCCGCTGCTCCCAGGAGACGTGCGAGCCGAGCCCGGGCACGAGGCCGAACGCGCGCAGCTCGAAGACGCCGCCGATCGACTCGTTGCGCTTGCGCAGGACGTTGATCTCCTCGACCATCGCCTTCGCGGCCTGCGGATCGAGGCAGCGGACCGGCGAGGCGTCGACGTCATCGAAGTCGCCCACCGCCAGCCCGTCGCGCTCGGCCGCGCGCACCGAGCCGATCTGGGTCACGTGCGAGCGCACCTCGGCGCCGAGCGCGCGCAGGAACGCCTTGGCCAGCGCCCCGCCGGCGACGCGTGCGGCGGTCTCGCGGGCGCTCGCCCGCTCCAGCACGTTGCGCACATCGGTGAACCCGAACTTCTGCACGCCGGCGAGGTCGGCATGGCCGGGGCGCGGGAGATGGACCTCCGGGACCGGGTTCTCGACCGGCCATGGGTTCATCCGCTCCTCCCAGTTGGCGTAGTCGCGGTTGGCGACCTGGAGCGCCACCGGGCCGCCGAGCGTGCGGCCGTGCCGGACGCCGGCGGTGACCTGCGCGGCGTCCTTCTCGATCTTCATCCGCCCGCCGCGGCCGTGGCCGAGCTGGCGGCGCGCCATGTCGCCGTCGATCGCCGCGAGGTCGAGCTCCAGGCCCGCGGGCAGCCCCTCGACGACGCAGGTCAGGCCCGGCCCATGAGACTCCCCGGCAGTGACGACGTGCAACGGCACGGCGAAGATCCTAGGAGCACGACGAGCAGCGGCGGACCCAAGGGCCCGCCGCGCGCGTCATCGGCTCCCGCCGCGAGTGTTAGGAACCGGCCCCGGGGACGGCCGCGTCGACCTCGTCCTTGGGCACCTTGGTGGCCTTGTCGTAGATCTTCGTCAGGTCGAGCTCGTACTCGGCGTCTGCGCCGTCGGCGCCCGCGCCCTTGAGCGTGATGAACTCGGTCTGGCCGGCGCGCAGCTTGAGCTCCGCGCAGTCCTGGGGATTCGGCGAGCACTTGCCGTCGCCGACGGCGGTCACGTCGCCCGGGATCGAGAACAGGGCGCTGCGGCCGCTGTCGCGCGTCCCCTCGAACACCAGTACCGGGGCGGTGGCGTTCGGGAGCGGCTCGAGCCGGTTGACGAAGAGCGTCGGCAACTCGGTCGTGGCGTCCGCGCTGGTGGGGCCGAAGTGGACCTTGATCGACCCCTTGGGGAGCGTCACGGTCGGCACGGCCGGCGTGCTCGGGGCCGAGGACGGCGGCGCGGAGCTCCCGCCGCCGCTGGTACCAGAGCCCGACGTCGGGGTCGCGGTCGGCGTCGCGGTGGCCGCGGCCTTCGCCTTGTGCTTCTTCTTCTTGGGCAGCGGCGCGGGCGCGAACGGGTCCTTGGACTGGCCGAGCACGCGCCGGCGCTTCTTGGCGGCGGGCTCGGAGGCGGTCTTGAGCTGGACGACCGGCTTGGACTCGGCCTCGGCCCGCTGGGCCTTGGCCAGCGTGGCGGCCGGGACGGCCGGAACGGCGTCGGGCTTCTTGGCGAGCTTCATCGGGACCGCGACCAGCGCGGCCACCAACAGAAGCGCGACCGGCCAGAGCCGGCGGCGGAGCAGCTGTCGCCAGGTGTTCGTGATCAGGTTCATCGCAGGTCCGAGCCGTTTGACGAGGTTGAGGTGGAGGTGCCGGAGTCGGTGGAGGACGAGGTGGTCGTCGAGGTCCCGCCCGTCGTGGTGGTGCCGACGGAGGGGCTCTTGGCGGTCGCGCCCGACGCCGGGTCCGACGCCTGCGGGACGACGTAGGCGGTCACCGCCGCCGACGCCTGGATGTCGGGCCAGCCGTTGTCGATCGGCTTGAGCTGGATCTTCTCGACCCGCAGCAGGCGGCCGTCGACTGCGATCTTCTCGCCGTCGAGGGTGACGAAGCGCTCCAGGCGGGAGAAGAAGTTCGAGAGCGTCGAGAACTCGCCGGTGAAGGCCAGCGAGAACGGCATCACGGCGAAGCTGCCGCCGTTGATCGCGCCGGGCGGGAGGCCGGTCGAGCCCTGCTGGGTCGCGACGTTCGAGCCGGCCGGGATGAGGCCGCCGCCCGAGATCAGGTCGATGTTGTCGAAGTCGACCCCGCTGCGCTTGGCGGCGGCGTCGACCTGGACGACCAGCGAGCGCGTGTCGTCGTCGGACGGGACCGCCTTGCCGAGGCGGATGATCTTGGCGTAGTTGTCGCGGTACTGGGTCTTGGCCTGCTGGTAGGACGCGAGCGTCGTCTTGGCCTGGTCGAGCTGCGCCTGAGTGACGCTGACCTCGGTCGCGAGCTTGCTCGCCTCGTCGCGCTTGGGCGCGAGCAGGAACTTGTAGTAGCCACCGGCGGCCACCGCGATGACGACGACGCCGATCAGGAGACGGTAGGTGCGGCTCACGGGGTCGCCCCTCCCTGGGACGCGGTCGACGCCGTGGTCGTGCCGCTGTCAGGCGTCGCCGTCGGCGTGGCCGTGGCGGTGCCGCCGGCGGCGGGCGTCGGGGTCGGGGTCGCCTGGGCGGCGGCGGTGCCGGACGCGTCGGTCGCGGTCTTGACCGCGGCCGGGGCGTCCTCGAAGAAGGCGACGACCTCGAACTGCGGGCGCTTGCCGGCGCCGCAGGGGCGCTGGTTGCGCGTCGCGCGCTCGGTCGTCTGCTCGCCGCCGGCCTGGGCGACGGCGTTGTCGGACTTCGTGAGCGACACGCGCGTCACGCCGTCGACGTTGTGCAGGCGCGCCATCAGGCGGGCGACCTGCGTCTGGCCCGGCGCGCAGCCGTGGAGCGTGATCGCCGGCGCGGCGATCGCGCCGCGGACCGAGTTCGAGCCGCCGGCGCCGCCGGTGCTCTGGCTCAGGTCGCCGCTGATGTCCTTGAGCGCGATGTCGGCGGGGATCGCGCGGGAGAGGTCGCGAAGCACCTGCTCCCAGTCGAAGCGCGAGGTGGCCAGGTCGCGGACGGTGGCGACGCGCTGATTGGCGACCGCGCCGAAGTCGGCGAACGGGCGCAGCTGCGCCGTCTTGCTGTCGACGACCTGCTTCTGCGCCTTCAGCGCGCCGATGTCGGCCTGGCGCTGCTTGATGGTGTTGTTGGTAAGCACGTAGCCCGCGGTCCCGGCCACGCACGCGGCCAGAACACCAAGGACGACGAACGGGCCTGCGCCGCCGGTGACCTCCGGACGGGCGCCCTGGTCGCCGGACGCCTTGGGGGCGCCGGCGAAGTCGGGGGGAAGGAGGTTGACGGCTCTCACGATTTCGTCTATCGGCATCGCGAGGAACGCGCTTGAGGCGTGTGGGGCCCTGACCCCACGGGGTTCGCGCCTAGGTGAAGGTGTCCAGGTACCAGTCGACGATCGCGTCGCCCGCGAACACGCCGACAAGGCCGCCCAGGGCGAGCCAGGGGCCGAACGGGATGCCCTTCTTCCGCCCCTCCTTGGCCCCGTAGCGCGCGATGATCACGGCGCCCACGACGGTGCCCGCGACGAGCGCGGTGAAGATCGCCGGCGCGACGGCGCGACCGAGATAGAGGCCCATCACGGCGGCGAGCTTGACGTCCCCCATGCCCATGCCGGCGGGGTAGGCGATCGCGGCGATCAGGAAGAACCCGCCGGCCGCGAGCGCGGCGATCAGGTTCTCCACGAGGTCATCGGACTGGAACGCGAGCACGAGCGCGACCGCCGCGACCGCGCCGACCAGCATCAGCGTGTTCGGGATGATCCGGAAGTCGAGGTCGATCAGCGTGACCGGGACGAGCAGGAGCACGAAGGCAAGCGGCAGCCAGACGTCGCTGTCGGCGCCGTAGCGCCCCACCACAGCCGCACACAGCAGGCCGGTGACCGCCTCCACCAGGGGGTAGCGCCAGGAGATCCTGGCGCCGCACGCGCGGCAGCGCCCGCGCAGCCACAGCCACCCCAGCACCGGGACGTTGTCATAGGGCTTGATCGGGGTCTCGCAGCTCGGGCAGCGCGACCCAGGGTGCAGCAGCGACTCCTTGCGCGGGAGCCGGTAGGCGACCACATTCAGGAAGGAGCCGACGATCGCCCCGAGGATCCCAGCCAGAACCGCCCCCACGCCAACGCTCATCGCGCGTGCAGTCTGCCGTAGCGACGGCGCGGCCGCCGAGCGCCCCTAGGGGCGCGCGGCGACGGCAAGTCCGGCGGCCGCGGTCAGGCGGCCGGCGTCGGCGCCTTCGGCGGCGTCGACGACGCGCGACTCGAGCGGCATGCGGAGGTGCTCGCTGAGGCGCTCGGCGAAGCCCGGGATGGCCACGGCGGCACCGGTGACGATGCCGCGCTCGACCAGCTCGGAGTTCTCCTGGGCGCGGTAGAAGTTGAGCGTGTTGCGCACGCTGTCGGCGACCTGGTGCGCGCCCTCCTCGAGCGCGGTGCGAGCCGAGGCGACGAGGTCGGGATCGCCCTCGAGCTCGTCGATCGGCGTCACGAGTCCGACGTGGGACATCCACTGGCGGGCGTGCTCGAGCGTGAGCCCGCGGCGCTCGGCCAGCGTGTGCGCGATCGCGTCGATCCCGCCGGCGGAGGCGCGGGTGAAGAGGCAGCCGTCGGCGTTGGCCACGGCGACGTTGAGCAGGCCGGCGGCGCTGACGTAGAGCACGGCGCCGTCGCCGTCGTCGGCGAGGGCGCGGACCATGCCGAAGGCCGACAGGTCGATCCCCTCGATCTCCAGCCCGGCGCCCTGGACGGCCGCGGCGGCGCGCTCGACCATCTCGCGCCGGACGGCGACGACGACCACGCGCGATCTCGGGCCGCCCGGCGTCTCGACGATGCCCAGCGACTGGAAGTCCATCACGGCCTCGTCCATCGGCATCGGGATGTGGTCAGGGGCGGCCGCGCGCACGGCGGCGGCGAGCGCCTTGGGGTCGTCGATCACCATCGGCAGGTCGAGCGAGCGCACGACGATGCGCTGATGGGCGATGCCCAGGCGCACGCGCTTGGGGAGGTCGTGCTCGGCGAAGAGCGCCTTGAGCGTCTCGGCGAGCACGATCGGATCGGCGACCTCGCCGTCGCGCATGACGCCGGGGCGGAGCTCGGCGACTGCACCGCGGGTCAGGGTGAGGGAGCCGTTGACGCTCACCTCGGCGGCGGCGAGATGACCCGGGTCGAGCTCGAGCCCGACCACGCTGGTCTTGGAGGAACGCTTCTTACGGAGCACGAAGGTTTGATCGGCAGACGGGGCTTGAGTCTTGAGCGTTAAACGAGCGAAGCGGGCCCGGAGGCCCGCTTCGCGGAAACGGTGAGCTATGCGGAGGTGATTACCACTTGCCGCTGGTCGGGCACCCGCCGGTGTCCGGCTTCGAGCAGGTACGGGTGACCACGCCGCCGTTGTTGGCGATCGTGAAGGTGCCGGCGTCGGAGCTCTTCGACGTCACGGTCAGTGTGTAGGCCGTGGGCGACTGGCCGCCGGCCGTCAGGTTGTTGCCGTCCGGCACGGCCAGAGCGGCCTGGACGAGCGTGGGCTCGATGACGCCGAGCTTGGCCGCGTCGGCGCCCACGTAGGTCTGGTTGTCGGTGTAGTACGTCTCCATCGCCGTCTGGGCGGTGCGAACGACCGACTTCGCATTGGCGTCCTGAGCCTTGCTGCGCTGGTTCAGGAAGGCCGGCAGCGCGATCGCGGCGAGGATGCCGATGATCAGGATGACGACCAGCAGCTCGATCAGGGTGAAGCCCTTCTCATCCTGGGCGCGCTGGCGAAGCTTGTGAAGCATGTGGGTGAACCCTCCTGAAGGGATCGTTGGGCCTGTGGGTGTTCCTTGCCAGGTCCTCGGTCCCGATGTCTGCCGGAAGTGGCAACCCGGCGTGCTCTCGATACACAAGAGCCCCGTGGCTTTGCGCCTCGCCCTCACGAGCGATTTGCCTTTTTGACACCTCGGTCTGGCAGGTTCCGTATCGGCATTGCCGGCAGGCGGCTTTAGCATTTCTTCAACCGTCCAAGGCTTCGTTGGACCGACAACGAGCGAGGGCCCTCTCGTGAGGGCCCTCGGGGTCTGACGGAGCGTCCGAGCGGCTCTAGCGCGCGGGAACCTGCTCGTTGGAGCGCACGATCCCCCACGCCGAGTCGATCGGGTTCAGGAAGAACGGCGGTGAGCGGTAGCGCAGCCGGTCGTCGTAGACGTAGTTCTTGATGAAGCCCGTGTTGCCGCCGTTGGTGCCGACGGCGCCTCGGTAGCGCTGGGCGATCGCGCCGTTGACGTTGAGGTTGCCCAGCGCGACGCCGCAGTTGTAGTTGTCGACGATGAACGAGTGCTGCAGCGACAGGATCGCCGCGTCGATTTGCAGCCCCTTGTTGTTCATCGCGGTGCTGTAGTTGGCGCACGGGTTCGCGCTGCGGTTCACCTTGTGGCCGACGCGCACGTAGTTGTTGGCGATCAGCCCGAGCACCGAGTTCTGCTGGTTGACCAGACTCTCGTCCAGGCCGGTCCAGTCGAGCGTCCCGGAGGTCGTCGTGGGCGCGATGATGATGTCGTTCGAAGCCGCCACCGTGAGGCTCGAGGAGTACGTGCCGCTGACGTAGACGTTCCCGCAGCCGTTGTCCTCGGTGTAATCGGTCTGCACCGGATACTGCACCGGCTGGCAGGAGCCCTGGGTCGGGTCCGAATCGACGTAGATCACCCCGTTCTCCGGCAGGCCGACCATCGTCGTCACACCCTTGTTGCGGACGTACATGCTGTTGTTCGCGAAGCGGATGTACGTCTTGCCCTTGTAGTAGCCGGTGCCGGCCTGCGCGACGGCCTTCAGCTGCGAGTTGCTGGACGGAGGCTCGAGCTTGTCGGCGTTGGGCTTCCATACGCCGGCGATCACCGTGTTATCGCTGCAGCCGCCGTCGGCGACCCTCGGCGACGCGTTGCCCGGCTGTTTGGCGACCTCGATCTTGTCGCTGCTGTCGCGCCCGAACGTCGGCGACCCGCAGACCAGGAGGCTGTCATTGGAGTGCAGCGGGCCCTTCACCTTGTCGCCGCTGACGAACTGGATCTCCGTGCACCCGCTGGGCCGCTGGCTGCGGAACTTGTTCGCGCAGTTGGTCTGCGCCGAGTCGCGCGCGGACTGCGTGGAGAGCGCCTGCGGGTCGAGGTCCTCGAAGTAGGTGAAGTAGAGGAAGTCGAGGAAGCCGTGGCGCCGGAACGTCGCCACGACGCTGCGCTTGAGCGTGGAGTTGTCGGCAGGCCGCCCGGTGGCGCGCACGCGGAAGGAGCCGGTCGTGAGATCCAGCACCGACGCCTGATCGGCCGTGCTGCACACTTTGGCCCCGTTCGCCGGCAGCATCTCGAGCGTGTATTGCGCGTTGGCGCCGGTGACCTTGCGCCAG
Source organism: uncultured Solirubrobacteraceae bacterium (assembly GCA_963837485.1). Classification (GTDB taxonomy): domain Bacteria; phylum Actinomycetota; class Thermoleophilia; order Solirubrobacterales; family Solirubrobacteraceae; genus Solirubrobacter. Next base: position 69,266 of record CAWINP010000017.1, read on the forward strand.
TTGCGCGGGTCGGTGCCGACGCCGTCCCACACCTTGTTGACCGGGTTCGCCTCGCTGCCGTTCGGCGCCGGCACGTTCTCGCACTTGGTCCAGTAGTCGTTGTCCTGCGCGAGGTGGGTGAGGTAGAAGTTCAACCCCGCCTCGGCGGCCGCGTACGCGGTCTTGCGGTCCTTCGACTGGCCGGACTGCGGCAGGTCGCCGTTGGCCGCCGCGAACGCCGCGGCCACGAACATCGACGCCACGAACGCGACCATGATCGTGATGAACATGGAGAACCCGCGCTCGTCGCGCAGTGTATGTCTGGAAGTCGTCATGCGCACGTGGGGGTAGGGGCGTCGTCGTTGGGGTCCGCGGCGCGGACGTAGACTTCGTCTTGGAAGAGTGCCGACACCGGACCGGTGGCCGAGCCCTTGGTCGGAAGGGCGCGGAAGGTGACGTCGATGCGCGCCACCCGCGCGAGGTCGGCGAGCGGAATGCCGCCGGCCGACGGCGTGTTGAGCTTGATGCTCGGCGACGGCGTCGCCGCGCCGTCATACGCGTAGTAGGTGAAGATCGGCGTCGTCCCGTCGGGCACGATGTCGGTCGCGATCACCCGCGTCGTGCTGGGCGCCGCCGGTACGACGGGAATCCAGGGCGTGCTCGTCTTGTCCCACGACGTGACGTACGTCGTGTCGGTCATCTGCTTGGTGGTCGGGTCGTAGGCGAGCTTGTGCAGGTCGGCGACCGGCTTGGTGGTGGTGTCCGCGCCTTCCGTGAAGTCGGCGTAGAACGTCGCCGTCGAGTCGTTGGTGATGTCACCCGCCCGTGTTGCCATGGCGGAGATGATCGGACTCAGGCACACCTGCGAGCGGAGCTGGCGGGTGACCGTGTCCATGTACAGGCGTCCGCGTTGCGTCGCGTCGACGCGCTGGTCGACCTCGCCGGTGCGCTTGAGCGTGAACTCGAGCAGGGCGAAGGCGGCGAGCGAGACGATCATCGCGATCGTGATCGCGACGAGCAGCTCGGGGAGGGTGAAGCCGTCCTCGGAGCGTAGGCGCTTGGTCATCAGCACGTCCCGCTGTGCCACTTGGTCGTCGAGGTGGCGTCGTAGTTCTCAACCGGCACATTCGGGTTCGACGTCTGGTTGGGTCTCCCGAATGGATTGGTGTTGTCGTACACCGTCCCGCCGTTGTCGGTCGGGTACACGGTGTAGCGGTACGGAGGGTTGCCGGTGCCGTTGCCGCGCTGGAAGCAGATCGTGTAGTACCCGAACGGGACGCCGGCCTCGACGTACCCGTTGGCCACCGGCTGCGAGCGCCCGACCACGCCGTAGTAGTTGGTGCCGCTGATGACCTGGGTGAAGGTCTTGAGCTCGATCGGCGGCTCGACGCATGTGTCGCCGGGGGCCTGGACCGGCCGGGCGACGACGCGCATGCCATTGGTCGCGTTCGTGCCGCTGCGGTCCTTGAACAGCCGGATGTTGAGGGGCGGCTGTCGAACCTTCACCGTCGTCGGCGTGCCCGGTGACACGGCGACCGAGCCCGGATAGGTCCCGAAGTAGGCGTCGTTGATGTCGGCGAACGTCGGGTTGCTGTACCGGCAAGTGCCCGTGTAGAACGAGTAGGGGCCTGTGAACGGAAACAGGCCGTTGGCGCCGATCGTGCTCTGCGGCGACGCGGCCGGTCCGGCCTGGGGCTCGTTCCGGAAGAAGGAGGACGAGTCGCCGTTCTCCGCCGACAGGCGAAGGGAGGCCGATGGGACGATTGTCGAGCTGGTCGCCGTCGTCGAGCCGGGCTTGTAGGTCTCGATGGTCGCCGTGACCGATCCGGCGAAGTCGTAGTCGAAGCTGGCCGTGACGAGTTGTCCGGCGGGGACCGTCACCGACTGTGAGGGCGTCGGGTCGCCGTCCTTGTCGACCATCCCTGACCCGTTGAGCGTCACCGTGTAGTCGCCCACCGGGATCATCTGGAACAGCGCGCAGCCCTGCTCGTTGGTGACCCCGTTGAGCGTCACCGGACCCGTCGCCGTCACCGGTACCCCGGAGACGACCTGGCCCGCCGCGTTGACGGCCTTGACCGCCAAGCTGCCGTGAATGGTGCTGTACTCGACGTTCGGCGCGACGATCGAATCGATTTGTACGGGCGCGGTCCGCGTGCCGACGACGTTCGACGTGACCACCGACGTGATGTGGAGGTAGTCGGCGTCGTCGGTGTCGTTGGCGCAGCTGACCGTGCCGCCGGTGGAGTCGCGCACCCACTCGACCTTCGATTGGACGTTGTAATTCGCGCCGTCGACGTTGAGCGGGCTGTTGACGATGCCGTAGGTCGCGAGCTGCTCGACCGGCATGGTGCGTAGGCGCTCCTGGTCCTTCTCGGCCAGGGCCGCGGCGACGGAGCGGGCCTTCTCGCGCCCGGTCGACGACATCGCCCCGTCGATGCCGGACAGCACCGCGAGCGCGATGAGCGCGAGCACGGCGGCACTGACGATCACCTCGATCAGCGCGAAGCCGCGCTCGGATCGTGGTCTGCGACGGGCGTCCATCAGGGGTGTCATCGACGGGTCTCCATGGGGGGTTGAGCGCACGGCGGTCACCAGCGGTTCCCGTTGCCGTCCGCGGCGGAGAGGCAGCTGCCGTGTCCCGGGTTGCTGCAGTCGCGGCGGGTCACGCCGGCGTTGATGAGCTCGACGGAGTACGTGCCGCCGCCGTTGACGCCCGCGCTCGAGTCGACCGAGACCTTGAACGTGCGGGCGCCGAGGCCGCTGAGCGTGAGGTTCGGCGCGTTGTCGAGCGACGGCTCGATCTTGATCAGCGCGGCGCCGGTCGCGCCGGCGTAGGTGTCGTGCTCGCTGTGCCACACCTCAATCGCCTTCTCGGCCGTGGCGGCGTAGACCTTCGCCTCACCGTCCTGCGCCTTGGAGCGCTGGTTGAGGAAGGCGGCGATCCCCAGCGTCGCGAGGATGCCGATGATGACGATGACGACCAGCAGCTCGACGAGGGTGAAACCAGACTCGTCGGCCATCCGGCGGCGCGTGCGTGCGGGCATACACCACACATGTCGGCGCCTCGCCGGGCGCTCTTGAGCGGGTCCGGACCTTAGTCGGCTACTTGCGGCTCCGCGCCGCCGGCCGCCTGGGCGTCATGCCCGGGCAGGTAGCGGCCGCCGCCCTCGCACCACGGGCACCGGACGCGGTGCGCGGCGCCGCCGAGCGTGGAGATCACCTCGCCGGTCCCGCGACAGGCGGTGCAGGTCGCGGGATCGTGGGTGTCCTGGGGCGCGCTCACGCGCGTGGAGTCTAGAAGCCGGGCGGGGCGACCGAGTGCGCGGGGCCTCGGCGCTCGAGCCGCAGCGCCGGATCCGCGGGCCGGTCGGTCGGAAGCGAACGCCGCAGCGTCGGCGGCACCTCGCGATCGCTCAGCGGGCGCAGCAGGTTGTAGGCGCGGAAGGCCGTCTCCGCCTTGCCGGCCTCGGCGACGCGGAACAGGAACCCGGGCACCGCGGGCACGCCCAGCGGCGAGCGCGCGACGATCGCGGCCAGGGCGTCCGGCTGCAGGCACGGCTCGAGCTGCTCCGGGCCGAGCGGCTTGGTGAACAGCAGCGCCGCGTTCGGGGCGTCGTCGGGGTCGCCGAGCGTGGTGAGCGCGCTGCCGCCCACGCTCGTCCACAGCCAACCCTCGATGCCTTCCTCGCGCGGGACCACCGCGGTCGGGCTCAGCCGGCGCAGCACCGGGAAGCGGCCGGTGCCCGGGCCGGGGCGCGGGCCGCCGCGCTCCACGAGCCCGAGATGCAGCATCCCGAGCGGAAGCCGCAGCGGCGTGAGGAACATCTCCTCGTGGACGAACGTCGCGCCGTCGGGGGTGATCCGCAGCTTGTCGTCGGTGTGACGGCGGCCCCAGCCGCGCGGCTCGAAGACCAGGAGATGGTCACGCGCGGCGCCGGGCGCTGCGGGAGGCGGTGCGGAGGTCACGACGATCGGAGAATCGGCTTCGTCGCGCCGATCTTGAGCGCCGGTGTCCGATCTCCGGCATACCGCAGGACCAGCATCGCACGGTCGTCGACGGCGCTGCCGGTCTGGAACTCGCGCAGCGCGGTCTCGATGTGCGCGAGGATTCCCTCCGGCTCGGGTCCGGCCTCGCCCAGCAGCGCGATCAGGCGCTCGTGACCGAAGCGGTCGCGCTCCCCCGGCGTGTCGGTGACGCCGTCGGTATAGAGCAGCAGCGTGTCGCCGGGCTCGAGCTCGATCGCGTCCTGCTCGAACGCGAAGTCCTCGAGCGCGCCGAGCAGCGCGCCGTGGTGGCCGATCTCGGTCACCTCTCCCCCGCGCTTGAGCAGCGGGCGCGGGTGGCCGCCGGCGGCGACGGTCATCCGCGAGCCCTCGATCAGCGCGCATACGAGCGTCACCGGCGACAGCCGCGGCAGCTCGAGCAGGATCTCGTTGACGAGCGCCAGCACGGCCGCCGGCCGCGGATCGAAGCGGGCCGCGGTGCGCACCGAGTGGCGGACGAGTGAGGTCAGCGCGGCCGCCTCGATGCCCTTGCCGGTCACGTCGCCGAGAAAGACGAGCAGGCCGCCGCCCGCGGCCGGCGCGATGTCGTAGAAATCGCCGCCGACGTCGGTTCCCCGCTCGCCGGCCTGATAGGACGCCGCCGCGGCCCAGTCGGGATGCTCCGGCAGCCGGGCGGGCAGCAGGCTCGCCTGCAGCGTGTGCGCGACGCGAGCCTGCTCGCGGTACAGGCGCGCGTTCTGGACCGCGGTGGCGGCGCGCAGCGCGATGTCCTGGGCGAACGCGAAGTCGTCGGAGCCGAATGTCCGGCCGCTGTCGGCCGACACGAACGTGATCGCGCCGAGCGTCTCCTCCCCCACCCGCATCGGCACCAGCATGCCGGCGCGGATACCGATCGCGGTCAGCGCGGCGAGCTGCTCGGGATCCTGCACCGACTGCGCGAGCAGTTCCTCCGGAACCTCCGGATAGAGCTCCGGCGGGCCGCCCCTGAGCACGGCCGCGACGCCCGTGGGGTCGTTCGGATTCGGCGGGTAGCGGCGGCGGAAATCCTCGGCCATGGCGACCTTGCCGGGGTCGACGTGCGCGAGCGCCACCTGCTCGATGTCGCCGTGCTCGCCGGCCATGTCGACCGCGCACCAGTCGGCGAGCCACGGGACGGCGAGCCGGGCGATCCGCTGGAGCGTCTGCTCGTAGTCGAGGCTCGAGGCGAGCAGCTGACCGGCCTGGGCGAGGAACCGCTGGCGCAGCTCCGCCTCCTTGGCCTGCGTGACGTCCTCGATGATGTTGACCGCGTACGCGCGCCCGCGGTCATGAAGCGTGCTGGCCTTGGTGAGCAGCCAGTACGCGCGGCCGGTGACGCGGTCGACGCTGCGGGTGAGCAGCTCCGGCCCCTCCTCGCCCTTGACCAGGCGCCGGCCGGGGAAGTCGTCGACGTTCACCGCCGAGCCGTCCTCGGTGGTGATCGAGAAGCGCTGGGCGAGCTCGCCGGGCCGGGCGGCGAGGACCTCGTCGGGCGACGCGCGGCCGAGCAGGTCGGCGGCCGCCTGGTTGGCGTAGACCGTCTGGCCGGTGTCGTCGTGCACGGTGACGGCCTCGGCGAGCGCGCCGAGGATGCCGTCCAGGCGGGCGCGCGTGGAGCGCAGATCGGTGACCAAGAGCGACGTTGTTGAGCACCAGCGCGACGCGGCCGGCGAGGATCTCGAAGAACTCGAGGTCGGCGGCGTCGTAGTCGCCGGCCAGGCCGAGCGCGCCGATGGTGGCGTCGCCCGCCTTGAGCGGGACGACCGCGCCCCGCTGCGGGATGCGGCGGCTGCGCCCGTCTTCGAGCGTCTGCCGCGTGGCCTCGTTGAGCGGTCCCGTGACCGGGCCGGTGGCGAGCAGGCGGTGGGGCGCGTCGACCCAGGCGGCGCTGGCGATGACGGGCACGAGCGCGCGCTCGAGCCCTTCCAGCGCATCCTCGAGCTCCTCGGTGCCGTTCAGGCGGCCGACCGCGGCGAGCACCTGCATGCGGCCGCGATCGGCGCGGGCGCGGCCGAGCGCAGCCGCGGCGAGCGTGGCCAGGGTGCTGCCGGTGACGACGATCGTGGTACGCATCAGGTGGTCGCTCGAGCCTGCGTAGTCGTTCCACCAGCCGCTCAGGATCGCGAGCACGACCGCGCCGGCGCCGGCGATCAGGACCTGGCGCCAGCGGCCGGTGATCGCCAGCGCGACCGGCACCAGCACGTAGGCGCTGGTGAACACCGCCTCGTCGCCTACGAGGGCGTCGATGACGCCGAGCGCCGCCTCGCACGCGAGGGCGAGCGCAAGGGCGAACCCGGGCCGGCGGTTGCGGACGTGACCTGATCTGTCCACTCAGGAAGATCGTATTCCGCCCGCTGCCTCGCCGAGAAGCCGTTCGACCAGCATCGTGTCCTTCCACTCGCCGTCGAGGCGGCCGTGGCGGCGCTGGACCCCGACCTCCGTGAAGCCGGCCCTCCGGTGCAGTCGCAGGCTCGCCTCGTTGGTGGTGAAGATGCGCGAGGTCAGCTTGTAGTAGCCGGCGTCCTCGGCGGCCTCGGCAAGCGCGTTGAGGAGGGTGAGGCCGATCTGGCGGCCACGGGCCTGGGGATCGACATAGATCCCGTGCTCGCCGATGCCCGCATACGCCTTGCGGGCGGAGTACGGCGTCAGGCGCGCGAAGCCGCGCGGCTCGCCGGTGGCGCCGTCGGCGGCCACCAGGAACGGGCGTCCGTCGTCGAGCCATTTCCGCACCTCGTCAGCGCTGCGCGGGCGCGTCTCGAACGTGGCCTGGCGCTCGGCGATGCCGCGGTTGTAGATGCGCGCGACCGCCTCAGCGTCGTCTAGCGTGGCGGGGCGGATGGTGACGCTCATCCCGCGGCCGCCAGCGGCGGCGTTGGCCCGAGGACGCGCGTGAGCTCCTCCAACGAGCGCTCCACGCGGCCGATCTCGGTGCTCAGCCGCTCGCGCCGGGCGCGGATCGCGCCCAGGTCGCCGCTCGCGCCGGTGGTCAGCTCGCGCAGTTCGCGCTGCAGGCCCTCCAGGTGCGCGCGGCATCGCGCCCCGGCGTGGCGATCGAGCTCGTACACCCCGGACTCCCTGCCCCGCCGCACCGCCGGCGAGCGCCCGAGCTGCGTGAGGAACACCGCCAGCGGGTCCTTGCCGGCGACCTCATAGCCGCATTTCTCGAGCAGCGCGTACCAGTCGCGGTAGTGCAACGCGTCCGCCCAGCCGCACTCGACCATCGCACGGACGGCCGCCACACGGATCTCGGGTCCGCGAAGCAATCGACCATCGGAGTCAGCACACGGGTCCGCGACGCTACGCGCGCCCGCGTCGCTACGCGCCCCGGCGTCGCTACGCGCCCCGGCGTCGCCACGCGCCCCGGCGTCGCCACGCGCGCCGGCGTCGCTACGCGCGCCGGCGTCGCCACGCGCGCCGGCGTCGCCACGCGCCCCGGCGTCGCCACGCGCCCCGGCGTCGCCACGCACCCCGGCGTCGCCACGCACACGGCCGTGGCCACGGGCGTCTACGTCGCCGCGCACCCCGGCGTCGCCACCGCCATCCGCTTCGCCGCGGTCATGCGCATCGCCACGCGGCCCGGCGTGGCTAACCACCTCGGCGTGGCCACGCACCTCGGCGTCGCCGCCCAGTGGCGCGCCGCCGGCCACCGCCTGCGTGATTGCACGCGCTGCCGTGCGGCGGCGCGGTGTCCTGCGCCCGCGGCCGGGGGTGTCGTCGTGCGCGTCGGCGCCCAGCCGGGTCAGTCGGTCGAGGAGGGCGCGGCGCTCGTCGATCTCGATCAGACCGCGCTCGATACGCGTGAGCGCGCGGCGGAGCTCCTCGGCCTCCCCGGTCAGCCGGGCGCGGTGACGTTCGAGGTCGTCGTACTCGGCGGCGACGGCGCGGAGCAGGCGGGCAGAGGGCGGCGGGGCAGGCATCTGGGCGGCCTCGTTTCTACACCCCACGCCGGATCACCCCGGTGCATGGCCTGTTCATACGCAGCCTCTTGTAGTTTCTACGCGCCACGTACCTGTGCATGGGTGTGTGGACAACACGCCGACTTCCTCGCAAAGAGCGGGAAGTTCGCGTCCAGCGTGCATGTGCGTCACGAATCCGGGCCCGGTTCCGTCCGACCCGTGCGGGACCTTTTCCGGTCCCACGCGCACCCACGTAGCACTCGAAGGAGCCACGCGAATGCCTCGCTCAACCCGCCACCGGCCGCCCACACGGCGCCCGCGCCGCCGCCGTCCGGCGCCGCCAGCCGCCGCGAGCCTGTTCGACGCGCTGAATACGCCCCACGAGGACGCGTCACTGCTCGAAGACCTCGTCGCGCTCGTCGCGCTCGGTCTGCTCGAGGAGCGCAGCTCGCCCGAGGGCACCGTGTTCGCGCTGACGGAGCTGGGGCTCCGCACGCCGGCGTCGCTCGAGCTCGAGTAGCCGGGCACGTGCGCCCGCGGCGCCAGAGTCGTGGTCGATTCTCCTGCGCCGCCGGAGGGGTGACCTACGTTTCTCAAGCTATTTGCGAGGTTCGTGGTGCACCCCGTTCGTTCGGAGCGCGGACGTGGTCGATCGTGCGCGGAGGCGGGATAGGCGTGATCGATCGCGCTCGCCCGTCCGGCGCAGCTCTCGCGGGAATCCTCGTCGCGCCCTAGGATCAGGTGCATGTGTCGCAATATCCGCCAGCTCCACAATTTCGCCCCACCCGCCACATCGGAAGAGGTCCAGGACGCCGCGCTGCAGTACGTGCGCAAGATCAGCGGCTCGACGAAGCCCTCGCAGGCGAACGCGGCGGCGTTTGAGCGGGCGGTGGCGGCCGTGACCGCGGCGACGCAGCAGCTGCTCGACGATCTCGTGACGGCCGCGCCGCCGAAGGACCGCGAGGTCGAAGCGGCCAAGGCCCGCGCCCGCGCGGCCGCTCGCTACGCCGCGTAGCCGGCGCTCGCCTCAGAAATGCGCGGCGCGTAGCCGCGAGCGCGTCTTCAGCTCTTGCAGCCGCTCGGGCGGCGGCCCGTCCACTCCCACTCGAGACGGCGCTTCCCCGCGACCGCGTCGAGCCTAGCGTTGTTGTAAACGAGCCGGTAGAGGCGGTCGTCCTTGAGCTCGGCCGGGAGGGCGTCGGACGCGAGCGCGGTACCGCCGTGCAGCCACTCGCGGTCATTGACGAGGTAGCCCTGGCCGGGCGCCATCGGCACCTCGATCGCCGCCTGCGCCAGCGCGCCGCGGACGCTCGCAGACCACGGATGGCCGCCGTAGAGCAGCCCGTTGAACTGGTCGAAGTAGTCGCATTCGCCGGCGTCCACGCGCGCCTCCTCCATGCGCGCGCGGATCTCCGCCGGGACTCCGGCGGCCTCGGCGATCTCCCACATCTCGTGCATCGGCAGCAGCAGAGACGCGCCCTGGCCCGGCACGACATGGTTGAAGACGGTGAACAGCAGCGCCGGGATCCACATGTCGGAGTGCAGCGCGAACGACCCGTCGTCGCCGGACGGACCCGTGGGTGCGGCGATCGCCGACGACTCCTCGCCGGAGATCGCCGCAAGAGCTCCCCGCAGCCAGCCGAACAGGTGCAGCGCCCCGTCAGCGCCGGGCCCATCCAGCATCCCGGTCAGGATGACCGCGTCGCCGGGCGGCAGCTCGTAGTGGTAGATCGCGCGGGCGAAGTCGAGCATCTCCCGGCGGAGCCCGCCGTCGAGGATCTCGTTGACCGGCACGTGCCACGTGAGCGTGTAGACGGTGTGCCCTTCGTGGCCCGACCGCAGCTTGCTCCACGCGACCTTCGCCCGCATCCAGACAGGCAGCGGCTCGTACGAGATCCGCTGCACCGGCCGCATGGTCCGCGCCTGTTCCGCGAACCGTCGCAACAGCGGCCGCCACTCCTCTCCCCAGCTCGCGTGAGGGAGCACGACCGGAGAGTCGGGCTCGACTTCGACGAGCGCGGAGGGAAGGGATGCGTTGCTCATGCTTGCCGCGCCTGCCGCGGCCAGTTGTGCCGTCACGGGCGCAGCTTCGGCACGTCCGGTTTGGCGACGGTAATGCGCCGGTTAAGCCTCGCCTACCCCGAATGGGGGAGTGCCTCAGGCGCCGTCCCACAGCCGTGCGCCGAGGCCTGAGGCACGAGCGATCGGGCGCTCGACGGCGGCGCGCACCGCGGCCTCAGTCCCGGCGAGGATGAGCTCGCGCCGGGCTCGGGTCACCGCGGTGTAGAGCAACTCGCGCGTGAGCACGCGCGAGCTGGGATCGGGCAGCAGGACCGCCGCGGTCTCGTATTGGGACCCCTGGCTCTTATGGACGGTCATGGCGTACACGGTGTCGATCGCGGCCAGCCGCGTCGGCGGGACCGTGAGCAGCTCTCCACGGCGCTCGAACGCCGCCGCCACGCCGTCCCCCGTAGCCACGATGACTCCCGTATCGCCGTTGTAGAGACCGAGCGCGTAGTCGTTCTCGGTCACCAGCAGCGGGCGTCCCGGATACCAGCGGCCGCGTGTCGCGAAGCCGTCGACCGCCTCGGCGAGCCAGCCTTCGATCCGCGCGACCCAGCTCGAGACGCCGTACGCGCCGCGCCGGTGCCCGCACAGCACGCGGAATCCGCCGAGCGCGGCGAGCGCGCTCGCGGCCTCCCCGGCGCGTGCGGCGCCGATCGCCTCGCGCGCCGCGTGGACGGCGCGCTCGCGGACCGGAGCGAGGTCGGCCGCCTCGGCGACGTCGACCGGCAGCCAGGTGACGCCCGCGGGCGCCTGCCGCAGCACGTCGATCACGGCATCCGGATCGCCGCCGCGGACCGCCTCAGCCAGCTTGGCGATGCCCGCGCCGAAGCGATGCACGCGTTCGAGCACCACGATCCCCGGCTCGCCCGGACGCACGATGTCGCCGAGCACGGCGCCCGCCTCGATCGAGGCCAGCTGCCCGGGGTCGCCGACCAGGATGAGGCGCGCGTCGGTGCGGACCGCCTCGACCAGCCGCGCCATCAGCGAGAGCGAGACCATCGACGTCTCGTCGACGATCACGACGTCGTGCGGGAGCCGGTTGCCGCGGTGATGGCGAAAGCGGCTGTGGCTCCCGGGCCGCCGCCCGAGCAGCCGGTGCAGCGTCATCGCCTCCAGGCCGAGGCCGGTCCCGTGCTGCACCGCCTCGGCGAGCCGCGCGGCCGCGACCGCGGTCGGCGCCGCGAGAGCGATCAGCGGCGGTCGTTCCGCTCGCTGTTGCGCGAGCCGCGCGACGATGTGGGCGACCGTGGTCGTCTTGCCCGTGCCCGGGCCACCGGCGATGACCGCGAAGCGGCGCTGGAGCGCCACGTCCACGGCCTCGCGCTGAGCGTCGCCTAGGGGCGGGGGCGTCGTCTCGGCGGGCGGCGCGGCGTCGGATTGCGCGGCCCCGGACGACGGCTCGGCCCCGGCGGGCGGCGGGGCGTCCACGAACGCGCGCAGGTCGGCGGCGAGCCGGCGCTCTTCGCGCCAGTAGCGGTCCAGGTAAAGGGCGCTCCCCTCGAGCCTCAGTGGGCCCTCGGCCAGCGGGCTGGCCGCGACCCGCCGCAGCCAGTCGTCGGGCTCCGGCCACGGAAGCGCCGCCAGGTCGACGGGCTCCTCGCCCTCGACCGCTGCGGTCTCGCGGATCGTCGCGAGGTCGACGTACACGTGTCCAAGCCGAGGCGCGCGTACGGCCAGCGCTGCGGCGAGCGCGACGTCGCCGTCCCAGCGCTGGGCGAAGGCGGCGAGCCGCACCGCGACGTGCACGTCGGCCGCGGCCAGGACGCCGGCGTCGTTGAACGCGCGCAGCGGCTCCGGAGCGGCGAGCACGCGTGCCGGGTCAAGTGGATCGCCCGAGGACGCGCGCGCGGACGCGGGCGCCGCGGAGTCGTGGCGCGCCAGATCGGCAGCGGCCGGCGGGCTGCCGTCGTCGCGGCGCGCCGAATCGGCTGTGGGCGAGGTCGGTGGATCGTGGCGGTCGCTCACGCGCGGTCTCCTGCGTCGAGCAGGTCGCTGATCGCCGCGACGAGCGCGCCCGGGGGGCGGAAGGCGAAGACGCCGCTGCCCGGCGTTCCGGTCATCCCGCGGAGGAAGAGGTAGGCCGCGCCGGCGAGGTTGCGCTCGGGATCGTAGGACGGCAGCCGCCAGCGCAGGTACCGGTGGAGCGCGGCGAGGTAGAGCAGCGCCTGGAGTCCGTAGTGGGCGCGCTCCATCTCAGTCGCGAGCGCCTCGGGGCGGAGGTGCCAGGCGGTCACCTCCTCGCCGGGCGGCGCGAGCCGGTTGGTCTTGTAGTCCACGACCAGGAACTCGTGTCCGCGCCGCACGACGAGATCGATGCTGCCGGTGAGGTACCCGCGGACGCCATGGCGCAGCTCGGGATCCCCGAGCCGCTCGGCGTAGCCGCGCAGCGGGTCGCCCGGCGCGAGGTGCGCGCGCAGGAGGCCGCCGAGCGCGGCCGGCGAGAAGCTGCCAGATGGCTCGTCGCCGCCCGCGAGCGGCAGCTCGAACGCGAGCTCGTCGAGGCGATCGGAGCGTGCGACGTCGCGCAGCCGCGGGCCGCCTGCGGCGAACGGCGTCTCGATCGCGGCGCGCAGCCCGGCCGCAACCAGCGCCGGATCGCCGATGTCGAGCGGCCGCCTTGCTCGGACCGCCTCGATCGCGCGCGCGAGCTCGGCGTCGAGATCGGCGGACGCGAAGTCCGCGGTCTCGAGCACGCGGTGGATGAATGTGCCGATGTCGACGCCGCTGGGCATGGACGCGAGGAGGGGCCGTGCGACGCGGTCTCCGGCGGGCTCGGGCGGCGACGACGCGGACTCGGGCGAAGGCAACCGCGCGGACGCGGACGGCGTGGACGCCGATGACGACGGCACGGACGCCAACGGCGCGGACTCGGCCGGTGTCGGCGCCGACTGGGGCGGCGACGACGCGGACTCGGACGCCGGCGCGGCGTCGAACAGCGTGGGCGGTGAGGCGTCTGATGCGGCGCGCGCCGCCGCGGACGTCGCCGTGGATGGGGCGGTCGACGGCAGACGCCCGGCCGTGGATGGCGCCGGCGTGGCCGGTTGTGCGGCGGCCGTGGTGGCGGCCGAGGTGGATTCCTCGGCCGTGTCCGGCTCGTCGGCGACGACGGCCTCCTCCGGCTCGCTCGAGACCCGTGCCTCGTGGGCGAGGGCGGTGATGTCGCTGTAGGACGTCCGCCGCCACCCGGCGTCGAGCGAGCGGTCGAAGTCGGCGGCTCGCAACTCGGCGGCCGGCGCGGCGGACGCCGCCCAGCGGCGGGCGGGACCCGCCTCCGAGGACTCGACTGAGATGCAGCCGGGAGCGTCGAGCGCGAGCTCCTCGAAGCGGGCGCGGGCGTCGGCGTCGGTCGGCGTCGACGTGCCGAACGGCGCGACGTTCCCTGAAGCGTCGCGGGCGAACAGCAGGCGGCCCAGAGCCGAGTCGCGCGAGTCGCGCGACCCGGCCCACCAGACGACCGCCTGATGCTGGGCGCGTGTCAAAGCGACATAGGCCAGGCGAAGGTCCTCGCCGCGCTGCTCGACCTTGTGCTGCAGCTCGTGCGCGCGGAACGCGGCGCCCTCGAGCCCGACGTCGACCGTCCGGAGGTCACCCGCCTCCGGGTCGTGATAGGCGACCGGCACGCGCGAGGGGATGAAGCCGGGCTCCCACAGGAACGGGTAGTAGACGATCGGGAACTCCAGGCCCTTGGACCGGTGGATCGTCAACACCTGAACCGCCTCGGCGTCGGACTCCAGCCGCCGCGACCGCTCTTCGTCTCCGGTCTCCTCCTCCGCCGCCGCGATCCGCCGGCGAAGCCACGCCGTCAGCGCGGTCGTGCCGAGCTGCTCGGACACCGACGCCGCGTGCAGCAGCTGGGCCACGTGCCGGAGATCGGTCAGCCGCCGCTCGCCTCCGACCAACGCGAGCACGTGCGCGGGAAGCCCCTCGTCGAGGGAGATCGTCTCGGCCAGGGAGGCGACGCCGCGCACGCGCAGCACGCGCGCCCACTCGTGCAGGCGGCCGAACACCCTCTCCCACTCCTCGTCGTCGGCCGAGGCGACGCGCGCGGCGCTCCAGCCGAAGAAGCACGTCAGGGCGGCCGCCCGCGCCCTGCGCCCGTCCGACGGGCGCTCGATCGCCTCGAGCAGCCGCAGCCACTCGACCGCCGGCCGCGAGCCGAAGACGCTGCCGGCGCCATTGATGACCGCGGGGATGCCCGCGGCGTCCAGCGTGTCGCGCACCAGCGCCGCCGTCCGGTGCGTGCGGACCAGCACCGCGACGTCGCCCGGGCACGCGACACGCCCCTGCACCAGCGCGCCCGACTCGAGCAGCCCCACGAGGTCGTTCGCGAGATCGCGCGCGATCCATTCGCGCGCCGCCGCGTTGCGCGCGTATCCCTGCGGCGTGCGCTCGAGTCCTTCGCGCGACACCACGCGTAGCCGCAACGGCGCGCCGGCGCCCGACAGGCGCGGCTCGCGCGACGCGGCCGACACGCGCCGGTAGACGATCCCCTCGTGCCCGAGCCGCGCGCCGCCGAACAGCGCGTCGTAGGCGTCGATCAGCCCTTGGTCGCTGCGCCAGTTGACCGACAGCGTCGCCCGCACACCCGCCGACCCGGCCGCCGCCAGGTACGCGTAGACGTCGGCGCCCCGGAACGCGTAGATCGCCTGCTTGGGGTCGCCGATCAGCACCAGCGTCGACAGCCCGCCGCCGAACGCGCGCCGCATGATGTCCCACTGCACCGGGTCGGTGTCCTGGAACTCGTCCACCAGCACGACCTTCCAGCGCGCCTGCAGCCGCGCCGCCACGTCCGCGCCGCCGGAGCCCGAGAGCGCGCGGTCGAGCCGAGTCAGCAGGTCGTCGTAGGTCATCACGCCGGCCCGCCGCTTGCGGGCCTCGAGCTCCGCCCGCACCGCCAGCGCGAGCCGCCGCCTCATGGCGGGAACGCCGTCGGCGGACGCCCGCACCGGTTCCACCGGCGCCGCCGGGCTCTCGACGGCGGCGCGCGCGATGGCCAGCGCCTCGGCGCGATCGAACGGCGGCCGCTCCGAGCCGTGGAAGCGCCGCACGTAGAGATCGTCGACGACCTCCTCGAGCAGGTCGCCGAGGTCCTCCACGAACGCGACGTCGCGCGCGTCGTCGCCGGCGATCCCAAGCCCGCCCAGGACCTCCTGGCAGAAGCCGTGCGTGGTGGCGATCGTCGCCGCGTCGAAGTCCGCGAGAGCGCGCGCGAGCCGCTCGCGCGCCAACCCCACGTCGCCGCCGGCGAGCAGCTCGACGATCTCGTCCTCGCTGACGCCCGTCTCCAGCCCGCGCTCGACCGCGACGAGCCGCTCGCGCACGCGCTCACGCAGCTCGCCGGTCGCCATCCGCGTGAACGTCACCAGCAGCAGGTCGCTCAGCCGCGTGCCCTCCGCGACGTAACGGGCGGTCAGCGCGGCGATCGTGTACGTCTTGCCCGTGCCCGCGCTCGCCTCCAGGACCGTCACGCCCCTCGGCAGCGGCCCGCCGACGTCGAACGCGCTCACGACAGCCGCTCGTGCTCGAGCAGCCCCCGCCACACGCGCGCGGCGAGCGAGGCGAAGCGCGGGTCCGCGAGCACCTCGTCAAATGACAGGGCGCGGCCGTAGACGAGCTGGTGCTCGGGCTCGGCGTCCTCGCCCGGCCGGTTCCAGCCGGACTCCCACACCGCGCGCGCGTCGTCGCCGGCCGCGTGCGCGGCCGACGTGAGGCAGTACAGCGGCAGCGGCTCGCGCATCCCGGCGTCGAAGATCTCGATCAGGGCGGCGAGCTCGGCGCGCGCGACGTCCACCGGCACCGGCGAGATGCGCGCCACGGCGATCGGAGCGTCGCGCGCGGTGCCGATCGTGACCGCCTCGAACGGGCGCTCCGCAGAGGCGGTCAGCGCGAGCAGCCGCACCCACGCGACGAGCCGCTGACGCGCGCGCAGCCGCGCGTAGGTGACCGTGCGGAGCAGGCCCTCGGAGACATTGGCGATCGTGCCGCGCAGCGTCCGGCCGGCGAGCGCGACCTCGACGTCGACCGTCCCCAGCTCCAGCTCGCCAGCCTCGCTGACGATCGCCTCGACGACCGGGCTGATGCGATCGATCACCGGCTTGCCGAGCACGCGCGGCGGGAGCGTGCCGCGCGCGATCTCGGCGAGGATCGCCGTCCGCGCCTCCACGCCCGACAGCCGCGCCTCCAGCAGCCGCTGCCCGACGCCGTACGCGGCCAGCGGGCCGAGCTCGACCGGCAGCGCGTCCTCGACCTCGTCGGTGTAGTCGGCCGCGAGGATCCCGAGCCGGCGGCGCAGGAACGTCCGCACCGGGCGCTCCGCGAAGGCGACCAGGTCCGCGAGCTCGACGACCGGCTCGGCGACGCCCGGCAGCGGGCCCGAGAGGAACGGCGCCGGCGGCCGGCGCTCGCCGCACAGCGCGCGGGCGCCGTCCAGCGTCGTCGAGTCGAAGCTCCACGGCGCTTCCGGGGAGAAGTTACGCGGGTCGAACGGCTGCAGCGGATGCCGCACCACGACCGCCTCCCGCGGTACGCCGGAGCGCTCGACCATGTCCAGCAGCTCGCCGACCGGAACGGCCGGCGGCGTGGCGATGTTCGTGCGCTCGTCGTTGCCCGTGTAGGTGACGATCAGGCGGTCGGTCGCCGCCATCAGCGCGTCGAGCAGGAGCTGACGGTCCTCGGCGCGCGCGTCGCGGTCGCCGACGTGCGGGTCGTCGAGCATCAGGTCGTCGCCGTCGCGCGGGCCCTTGCGCGGGAACACGGCGTCGTCGAGCCCGAGCAGGCAGACGGCCCGGTGCGGGACCGAGCGCATCGGCATCAGCGTGCAGATCGTCAGGTGGCCGGTGCGGAAGTTCGCGCGCGTAGGGCGGCCCTGCAGCCGCTCGCCGAGCAGCGCCCGCAGCTCCGGCAGCGCCAGCGCCATGCTGCTGCCGCCGGATTCCGCGACCACGTCGTCGAGCAGGCGCTGGAGCTCCCAGCGCTGCCAGGCGTCGCGCGGGCCGGCCAGCGCGAGCGCGTCCACCCCGGAGGCCAGCGCGTCCGCCCAGGCCGCGATCGGCTGCGGCGCGGCCAGCCCGTCCAGCGCGGCCTGCAGCCGCGCGATCAGCTCGGCCAGCCGGCCCGCGAGCTCGATCGCGCCGCTCTCGACGTCATCGAGCGGCAGCACGCCGCCGAACAGCCGCTGCTCGTCCTCGGTCATCGTCACGCCCAGCAGCACGCGATCGAGGCCGGCTCGCCAGGTGCCGGCCTCCAGCGACTCGAGCTTGAACGGCTCCCGGCGCGCGGCGTCGAGGCCCCAGCGGATGCCGCTCTCGGAGATCCAGTCCTCGATCCGGCCGAGGGCGTCGTCGTCGAGCCGGAAGCGGCGGCGGACCGGCTCGCGGTCGGCGAGATCGAGCACCTGCGACGCGGTCAGGCGCTCGGACGCGAGGTCGAGCAGCCGGGCGGCGACACCGAGCAGCGGGTTGGTCTGGCGGATCGCGCGGTCGGCGAGCCGCACGCGCAGGCCGCCTTCCTCCTCCTCCCCCGCTCCGAACGCCGCCTGGATCAGAGGAGCGAACGTCTCGATGTCCGGGCACATGACGATCACGTCGCGCGGCTCCAGCGAAGGGTCGTCGGCGAGCAGATGCAGGATCGCGTCGCGCACCACCTCGACCTGGCGCGCGCGGCCGTGGCACGCGTGGATCTGGACGCTGCGATCGCCCGGCGTCAAGGCTTCCGGCTCCGGCACCCGATCCTCGCGGATGTCGCGCTGCAACCGGCGCAACAGCGTGGCCGCGGCGGCGTCGACGCGATGGTGGTGGCTCTCGTGCTCGCCGAGCACGACCTGCAGCTCGCGCGAGTCCTGGCCCCACGACGCGAGCAGGCGGTTCTCCGGCAGCGCGGCGGTCACGTCGTCGGCGCGGCTGAACGCGCGCGGCGCGCGCGCGACCTTCTCCCACAGCGCCGGGCTGGGATGCAACAGGAACAGGTGGACCTCGCGCCGCGCCGCCAGGGCGCGCAGGACGCGCAACCGGCCGGCGGGCAGGCGCGTGAGGCCGAACAGCGACACGCGCTCGGGGAGCGAGGCGAGCTCGGGCGAGCGCTCCAGGGCGGCGCACGCCTCCTCCAGCCGTGCCGCCGGGCCGGGCACGCCGATCCGCTCGTCCAGCCGCCGCCACAGCTCCGACTGCCAGCGCGACGGCTCGTCCTCGCCCGCTGCCCAGGCGGCCAGCAGCTCGGGCCGGTGCAGGGCGTAGCGGTCGAACAGCTCGGCGAGGTGGCGCACCGTGGCAAAGCGGCGCGCGCGGCGGTTCGGGTCTCCCTCCGTGCCGCCGAGATAGATCGCCAGCGGGTGCGCCCACGACTCCTCCAGGCTGCCGTCGACGACCTCGAGCAGCGGCCAGACCATCCGCTCGGGCAGCCACGGGTCGGCCTGCGCGTCGATCCCCGACGCGGCGGCCACGGCGTCGCCGACCAGCCGCCGCGGCGACGGGAACTCGACGTTCGCGCACACCCCGTCCGCGCGCCCGGGCGACGCGCCCAGGCGGGCCGCCATCCGCTGCGTCAGCCAGCGCTCCATCCCGCGCGTGGGCACGGCGACGACCTCCGGCGCGAACGGGTCGGCCGGCGGGAACGCGAGCAGCTCGCGAAGCGCGTCGACGAGCGCGTCGGCGCGTTCTGCGCGGTGGACGTGGAGCACTCCGGAGATTCTGGTGGGTCGCCCGGAGGTCTCTCGGGTAGTTGGCGGTCTATGAGGTGGATTGGTGCACTCGCGGCGCTGCTCGTCGCAATCTCGTTGGCGGTTCCGGGCCAGGCCCGGGCGATCGACGCGGGCTCGGGGACCTTCGCGGCGCCGCTCGGGCCGATCGACTGGAAGTGGACGGTGCATCTGAGGCGCTGGACCTCGCACGAAGTGATGGTTGTCTCGACGCTCGTCACCAACGCGTCCTTCCAGGACCATCCGCAGACCAAGGTCGACAACCCGCGCATCCCGCTGTGGCACGGTCGGCTGAACTTCCAGACGCGTCAGACCGCCGCGCCGGTCGTGTTCGACCAGTACTACCCGTACGACACGCAGGCGCTGGTGGAGCACCCCACGAACTTCTCCGGCATCGTCACGCTCGCCGGCGTGACCGCGCTCCAGCTCCACTACGCCTACACCGGCACCCAGCCGACCACGCCGGGGACGACCGACCTGACGCTCGTCACCCCCACGAGCCGCGCCACACTCCACCGCACGAAGCTGAAGTTCTGGATGGCGGCGGTCAACGGCGGCGATCAGGGATTCACCTACGACCTCCAGACCGCGCGCGGCAAAGTGCTGATCTGCCGCCGCCACCACAAGTGCGCGCGCTACTGGAAGCTGATCTACAAGTGGCCGCCGTGGTCGAAGATCGCTCCCCTCGGCCAGCTCACTCCGGTGCAGTAGCGTCCATCGCGTGCAGGTCACCGCGCTCGAGGTCCGCACTGACGACCTCGCCGAAGCCCGGCTGGTGACCGGGCCGGCGCCCGAGCTGGGCGAGAACCAGGCCCTGTTCGAGGTCGAGCGGTTCGCGCTGAGCGCGAACAACGTGACGTACGGGGCGCTCGGGGCCCGGCTCGGTTACTGGCGCTTCTTCCCGGCCTCCGAGGAGGGCTGGGGGCGGATCCCCGCGTGGGGCTACGCGCGCGCCGGAGATCTGCGCGTGTTCGGCTACGTCCCGATGGCGAGCCACGTCGTGCTGGCGCTGGACGACACGCTCGTCGAGACGAGTGCGCACCGCGCCGGGCTGCCCAAGGCCTACAACGTCTACGCCGCCGACCCCGACGGCGGCGACGCGGAGCTGCTGCTGCGGCCGCTGTACATCCTCTCGTTCCTGCTCGACGACGCGCTCGGGGAGCCGGGCCGGCCGGTGATCGTGACCAGCGCCTCGAGCAAGACGGCGCTCGGGTTCGCGCGGCTGCAGGCCGAGCGCGGGACCGCGCTGATCGGCCTCACGTCGGACCGCAACCGCGAGTTCGTCGAGCGCCTGGACCTGTATGAGACCGTCGCCACCTATGACGACCCGCCCTCCGGCGACGGCGCGCTGCTCGTCGACATCGCCGGAAGCCGGCCGATCGAGGCGGACGAGACGATCCTCGTCGGCGCGACCCACCGCGACGCTCTCGCCGGCACCGGCGGGGCGACGTTCTTCTCCGCCGCGACCGAGCTGCGCACCCGCCGGGCCGCGTTCGAGCAGCGCTTCCCGGAAGCCTTCCGGCGCCTTGTCGAGTGGTCGCAGACGTGGCTGGAGATCAAGGGCGGCGACCCGCTCGGCGCCTACCGATCGGTGACGGCAGGCGAGGCCGCGCCCGCCGAAGGGTTCATCCTGACCCTCCGCTGAGCCGCTCCACGGCGTCGGCGGCGCGCGCCACGCCGCCGGACGCGCGGACCTGGACCTGCAGCTCGCGCGCTCGCCGGGTGCGCTCCAGCGCCGCGTCGACCGCCCCGCGCAGCCCGGTCAGATCCTCCAACCGCGCGCCGGCGCCGATCGCCTCGAGCATCGCCGCGTTCGCGAACTGGTCGACCGCCTGCGGGATCGCGACGGTCGGAACGCCGAACCAGAGCGACTCGGCGCTGCCGCCCATGCCCGCGTGGGTCACGAACACGTCGGCGTGCGCGAGCACGTCGAGCTGCGGCTGCGTGCGGGCGGCCTCGACGCCGCCGAACATGGCGGGATCGACCTTGCCGGTCGAGAGCACGAGCCGGAAGTCGCCCGCGAGCTGGTCCACGCATGCGCGGTAGATGTCCGGGCGGTCCGTGTAGGCGGTGCCGAGCGACACGTACACGAGCGGCCGCTCGCCCGGCGGCGGCGTCCACGCGCCCATGCGGGACTCGTCGATGCACGGCCCGGCGAACACGTAGCGGTCGCTCACGCGCTCGGCGTTGGGCTGCAGCACGCGCGGGATCAGGACGACGCACGCGTCCGGCCGGCCGAGGAACGCGTCCGCGTCCATGTCGACGCGGTTGTCGTCCAGCCACGCCCGCAGCGTCGCGAAGTACCGCGCGCCGGTTTCCGAGGCCTTCAGCGCCGCCGTGTGCTCGGCCATCTCCCCCTCGTAGCCCTCCCAGGCGACCATCGAGGGCGACAGCTGCACGGCCGGCACGCCCCAGCGCGCGGCCGCCACGCGGCCCGCGAAGCCGCCGATGTCATGCCTCACGCCCAGATCGAGCTGATCGGCGCGGCGACGATCCGGTCATCGAGCGTGAACACGCGCGGCCCCGTGTGGAGCACGACGCCCGCCGCGAAGCGATCGCCGAGCCGGTCGCGCAGCCAGGCCAGATGCCGCGCGGCGCGCCGGCCGGGAGCGGCGTCTGCCTTGACCTCGACGCCGATCACCCGCCCTCCGCCGAGCTCGGCGACGATGTCGACCTCCTCGCGAGCGGACTGCGTCCGCAGATGATGCAGCCGCGGGCGGCTGGCGGACGCCTCCAACTCGGGGCGCAGCTGCGCGGCCACGAACGTGTCGAGCAGCCTCCCCAGCACGTTGCCGTCGGCCAGTACCCCGGTGACATCCAGGCGCAGCGCGGCAGCGATCAGGGCGGGCTCGACGATGTAGCGCTTCGCCGTGCGCGTGAGCCGCTTGAGCCGGTTGGTCTCCCATGCGGGCAGCGCGTCGATCACGTACAGGCGCGTCAGCAGGTCGTCATAGTCGAGCGCGGTCATGCGGTTGATTCCCGCGGACTCGTAGATCGTCTTGTGCTCCGCGTCACCCGCGGAGTTCAGGGCGTAGGACTCGAAGTAGCGTCGCAGCCGGACTGGATCGCGTCGTCGCGTGGTCTCCCCGGCGGCGGCCGACACGTCGCGCGTGAGCAGGTTCTCCAGGTAGCTGTCCATCCAGGCCTGGTGTGCGATCCCGCTCAGCCGCAGTGCTGCCACCGGGAACCCGCCGCGCAGCGCCAGCTCGACGTATCCCCGCAGATCGGGCGTGTCGGCGGCGGCATCGAGTTGCTCGCCGCCGGCGAGCCTGTCCCAGAAGCTCGCACGGGCGATCCGCCCGGCCTGCTCGCGGACGGTCATCCCGTACATCGAGAGCCTGACGATCCGCCCCGTCGCCGCCCACACGCCATGGTCGAGCTCCGCGTGCACCGACCCCGAGAGCAGGAACCGGCTTGCCGACGGGTCGGCTTCGACGGCGCGACGGACCGCGCCGAGCACCTCCGGAACCTCCTGCCATTCGTCGAGCAGCACCGGCTCGGGGAGATCGCGCAGCGCCGCGTCCGGGTCGGCTTCGAACGCGGCCGCTTGCGCCGCGACGTCCAACCGGACGACGGTCGCCGCACGCCGCTCGAGCGTCGTCGTCTTGCCCGCCGCCCGCGCCCCGGTGACCATCACCGCCGGCAACTGCGACGCGAGCGCGTCGAGTCGCACATCGATCAGGCGCGGTACGTACGGGGCGCTGGAAATAGCCACGCAGAGATGCTAGCTCCCGTACACACGAGATACTAGCGTTGGTACGCACTAGATACCAGCGCTCTCACACGCCGGATAGTGCGGCTGCGACGGAGATGGACCCTGCGCGCGCCGGCCGCTCTCAGTTCCGCGAGCCCGCGCCGTAATCCGCTACAGCGACGACGAGTGCCTCGACGCGGTCCGTCGTTGCGCGCAGCGCTTTGGGCGGGTACCGACCACCTCGCTGTACATCCGCTGGACCCGGCTTGAGAAGTCACGCGCCCGCGCGAGCGGCGCCACGCTGCCGCGACTGCCCGACTACGAATCGCTGCGCCGACGCTACGGCGGCTGGGCGCAGACACTCGCCGCAGCCGCCCCGCTGTTCGGCACGATCCGCAGTCAGGCCATGCAGGAGGCCGTGGTCGCGACCAGCACCCGACTCGACGCGCCGCTGCTGCTCGACGGTGAGCGGCTGCGGACGATCCGTCGAGATCGAGGGATCACCGACGGGGCGTTGCGAAAGGCCGCCGGCTGCCCGCTCTCGACCTGGCGGGCGCTCGTCGCTGGCCGTGTGGAGGCCGACCCGGCACTCGTGCAAGTTCTGTGCTGGCTGCTCGGCGTCACGGCGCATGACCTCGCGGCCGTTGAACAGGCCTGACGCGACTCGGGCAGCTCGTGTCCCACGCGTAGGCTGTCGCGATGTCGGCGCTACCGCCGCTGCCGAAGACTTTCCTACGGGCGGATCTCCAAGCCGCCGGCTTCGTCGGCTGGCTCACATGGAGCGCCCTCAAGGCCGACGCCGTCGCCGCGTTGCCGCGATCATCGGGCAGCTATGTCATCTACCGCGATGCCGCGGCGGCCCCTAGCTTCGTGGCCGTCGGCTCAGGCGGGCACTTCAAGGGCCGCGACCCGAACGTGCCAACCGCGACGCTGGATGCCAAGCGCCGAGTCCAATGGCCAAGCGCCGGTCGTCAGCGACCCACCCGGCCTGCGCGAGTAGCCCGGTGCAGATCCATGCGACCGACCAGAAGCGCACCTCGGTCGCGCCGAAGTAGCGGTGGTAGTTGCGGAGCATCTCGGGATCGTCGTCCTGGCGCTCTCTGGCGATCGAGACGTTCAGCGAGTAATCCTTCATCCGCCAGGCCTGCGCGATCAGCGCGACCCCCAGCACGGGCAGCGCGACGACGGCGATCGCCGTCGCCCGAGCGCTCATCCATGCGTATAGGTTTCCGATCACCATGATCAAGATCACCGTCCTGTACGGCCATCCCGACGATCCCGCGGCGTTCGAGCGGCACTTCGACGACGTCCACATCCCGCTCGTCAACGCGATGCCGAACCTGCGCCGCTTCGAGAAGGCGCTGGTCGTGGCGACCTCCGACGGTAATGCGCCCCCGTACTACCGCGTCGTCGAGCTCTATTTCGACAGCGAGGAGGAGTTGCAGGCGTCGAGGGCGACGCCGGAAGGCCGCGCGCCAGGCGAGGACGTGCCCAACTACGCGACCGGCGGCGCGACCGTTCTCATCGCCGAAGTTGACTGACCCGTCAGCGTCACCCAGCCACGCCGCGGAGACGCCCAGTGCGCCGAGGCCCTCGTCAAGCGCGGTCAAGGGCGTTTCGTAGCCGAGCATCCAGGCCGCGACGGTGAGCAGACCGACGAGCGCGTCGCCCTTGGCGTCCCGAGCGATCGCCACGCTCGCAGCTTCAAGCGGATCGGCGGGAGCGCTGGTCAGAGCGCGCCGTCCCGCGGCGGTCACGCGGACGTCCTGGATTCCGGACACCTGAAGCGACCCTTCGTGAGCCCGCTCTCGATCAGCCGGACCGTGGCGTCCCACTCGATCCAGGGGCCCGGATCGGCGCTGCCGGGAGGTGGGCCGAAGAGGTAGCCGCCGTTGGGCGGGCTGGCGACTAGCTGCTGAAGCGCGGGCTTGGCGCGCTTGCCCCAGATGCCCTGTCGCTGTGTACCTTCGCGGTGCGCCCGACCGTCGACCTCGCCGGCCGCACACCCGCTCAGGAGTTGATGCGCGCCGGCGGACGAGCTCGGGTGCTCGAACTCGTCGCCGCGATCACGGCCGCGGCATGGTGAGCTGATCATGACCAAGCCCGTCCACAAGACCAGCTACACCCGCTCCATCTACGTCCGCCCCGTCGGCCGCGGGCTCATTCTCCAGGACGCCGAGGGCCAGCCCCACGTCGAGCAGTGGGTCGAGCAGGCGCTACGCGACGCCGGCCTGCTCACCGAACCGGACACGTGGGCCGCGGGCGGCCGCACGACCGAGCCGTAACGCTCACGCTGCGCATCGAGCGCCCACCGGCGCCCTAGCCTCCGCCGCGGTCACACCCTTCCTCCCGCCGCGGCGCCCAGCACCGACGACGAAGCCCGCCAACCGGCGGGCTTTCGCGCGTTCAAGGCCGCTCGTCACGTACGCGTACATCGCGATTCCAATGACGTGGCCTGCAAGTGAGAAAAGGGCCTGTTTGGGCTACTGAGAACACTTCGGGCCCGAGTGGAGCGGCGCCCGAAACTACGTCATTTCCAGGAAGTTCTCAGCTACGAGAACTGAGAACGCAGCCGCGAGCAGGTCCGCGCTACTTGATGGCGTCGTAGACCTTGAACATCGGCATGTACATCGCGACCACGATGAAGCCGACGATCCCGCCCACGATGATGATCATGACCGGCTCGAGGATCGAGGTGAGCGCCTTGACCGCGGCCGCCACCTCGTCCTCGTAGAAGTCCGCGACCTTGGTGAGCATCGCGTCGAGGTTGCCCGTCTCCTCTCCGACGGCGATCATCTGGGCGACCATCGAGGGGAAGATCGGGTTGTCCTTCAGCGGCTCGGCGATCGACCCGCCGGACCGGACCGACTCGATCACGTCGTCCATCGCCTTCTCGACGACGGCGTTGCCGGCGGTCTGGCCGGTCACCTCGATCGCCTGCATGATCGGCACGCCGGCGGAGTACAGCGCGGCGAACGTGCGCGACCAGCGGGCGAGCGCGATCTTCTGGACGGTGATGCCGATCTTGAACGGGATCCGCAGGCGCAGGCGGTCCCACTGCGGACGGCCGGTCTTGGACTTGCGCCACCTGCGGAAGCCGACCACGGTGCCGACCGTGACGATGAGCAGGATGTACCAGGAGCCCGTGACCAGGTGCGACGCCTGGACGGTGACCTTGGTGATCAGCGGCAGCTCGCCGCCGAAGTCCTTGAACACCTTCACGAACACGGGGACGATGAACGCGATCAGGCCGATCAGGACGCAGATCGCGAACGTCAGCACGACGGTCGGGTACGCCATCGCCGACTTGACCTGGCGGCGCAGCGCGTCGTCCTTCTCGAGCTGGTCGGAGACCCGCTCCAGCGCCTCCTCGAGCACGCCGCCGGTCTCGCCCGCGCGCACCATGGCGACGTAGAGCGGATTGAAGATCTTCGGGTGCTTCGCGAGCGCCTCGGAGAACGCGAGGCCGGACTCGATGTCCTCGCGGACGCGGCTGACCGTCTCCCTGAGCAGCTTGTTCTCGATCTGGTCCTCGAGCACGTAGAAGGCCCGCAGGAGCGTCATGCCCGAGGAGATCATGGTCGCCAGCTGGCGCGTCATGACCGTCAGCTCGGTCGCCTTCACGCGCTTGACGAGCGTGAGCTCCATCTGCATGCCGGTCTTCTTCTCGGCAAGCTGGATGACCTTGAGCCCCTGCGTGCGCAGCTGCTCGGTGACCGCCTCCTTGGAGGGGCCGTGGATCGTGCCCTTCGACGGGACGCCGGCGCCGTCGACGGCCTTGTAGGTCCAGACCGCCGCGCTCATGCCGCCACCGGGCTCATGAGGCCCTGCGCGAGCCGGCGCATCTCGACCGGCTGCGACGAGCGCGACTCGGCGAGCGCCATCGTGATCTTGCCCTGGCGCACGAGGCCCGCGAGCGAGGAGTCCATCGTCTGCATGCCATGCTCGCCGCCCGTCTGGATCAGCGAGTAGATCTGGTGCGTCTTGCCCTCGCGGATCAGGTTGCGCACGCCCGGCGTGGGCACGAGCACCTCGGCGGCGACGCAGCGGCCCTGGCCGTCGGCCGTCGGCAGCAGCGTCTGGGTGACGACGCCCTGGAGGCCGATCGCCAGCTGGGCGCGGATCTGGCCCTGCTGCGTGGGCGGGAAGACGTCGATGATGCGGTCGATCGTCTGCGGCGCGTCCTGCGTGTGCAGCGTGGCGAACACGAGGTGGCCGGTCTCGGCCGCGGTCAGCGCCGTGCCGATCGTCTCCATGTCGCGCATCTCCCCGACGAGGATCACGTCCGGGTCCTGGCGCAGCGCGGCCTTGAGGGCGAGCGCGAAGGACGCCGCGTCCTGGCCGAGCTCGCGCTGGTTGACGATGCAGCGCTTGTGGCGGTGCAGGAACTCGATCGGGTCCTCGATCGTGAGGATGTGCTCGTCGCGCGTCTCGTTGATCTCGTTGATCAGCGACGCGAGCGTGGTCGACTTGCCGGAGCCCGTCGGGCCGGTCACGAGCACGATCCCGCGCGGCTTCTTGGCGAACCCGCGGATCACCGGCGGCAGGCCGAGCTGCTCGATCGGCACCGTCTCGGACGGGATCAGACGGAACGCGGCGCCGAGCGTGCCGCGCTGGAAGAACGTGTTGACGCGGAAGCGGCCGACGCCGGGCACCGAGTAGGCGAAGTCGAGCTGCCAGTTCGTCTCGAGCGACTGCCGCTGCGAGGACGAGAGGATCGCGTAGACGATCTCGCGCGTGTCCGTCGGCGTCAGGTTCGGCATGCCATCCAGCGGCACCAGCGAGCCGCGCACGCGGATCGTCGGCGGCGCCCCGGAGGTGATGTGGAGGTCGCTCGCCTTGTGCTCGACGACCTTGAGCAGGATGTCCGCGAAATCGAAGTTCATAGCCACTCCACTCATCGGCACCCCGACGGCGATGCCTTAGTGGGGCCCAGGCCCTAGCGAGTGCCTGCTACGCGGGCGATCTCGGCGATCGACGTGAGCCCGCGGCGGACCTTCTCGAGCCCGTCCTCGCGCAGGCGCATCATGCCCTCGTGCACGGCCGCATGGGCGATCGTCTCGGAGGGCTCGCGGGCCACCGCCAGCGAGCGGATCGTGTCCGAGACCCACATCACCTCATAGAGACCGATCCGGCCCTTGTAGCCCGAGCCGCCGCAGCGCGCGCAGCCGACCGGCTCGTACGCCTCCAGGGCCAGGCCGACGTTGAAGCCGTTCGCGCGCATCACCTCGGCGGTGATCGTCGTGCGCCGCTTGCACTCCTCGCACAGCAGTCGCGCGAGCCGCTGGGCGACGACGCAGTCGACCGCGGAGCCGACGAGGAACGGCTCGATGCCCATCTCGATCAGTCGGGTGACCGCGCCCGGCGCGTCGTTGGTGTGCAGCGTCGACAGCACCAAGTGGCCCGTGAGGGCAGCCTCGATGGCGATCTGCGCCGTCTCGCGGTCCCGGATCTCGCCGACCATGATGATGTCGGGGTCGGCGCGCATCATCGAGCGCAGGCCGGAGGCGAACGTCAGGCCCGCCTTGTTGTTGACCTGAACCTGCGTGATGCCGGCGAGCTGGTACTCGACCGGATCCTCGATCGTGATGATGTTCTTCTCGACCGTGTTGAGCTGGTTCAGCGCGCCGTACAGCGACGTCGACTTGCCCGAGCCGGTCGGACCGGTCACCAGCACCGCGCCGTGCGCCTGCTGAAACGCCTTCGTGAACCGCTCGAGCGCCTGCGGCAGCATGCCGAGCTCCTCGAGCTCGATCATCACCTTGCTCTGGTCGAGGATTCGCATGACGACCTTCTCGCCCCAGGACGACGGCAGCGTGGCCACGCGGAGGTCGATCGGCTTGCTCGCCACCTCGAGCGAGATGCGGCCGTCCTGCGGGATCCGGCGCTCGGCGATGTCGAGGTCGGAGAGGATCTTCACGCGCGAGATGACGGCCGGCACCGCGCTGGTCGGGACGGTGGCGGCCTCCTGCAGCACGCCGTCGATGCGGAAGCGGATCCGCATCTCGTCCTCGCCCGGCTCGAAATGGATGTCCGACGAGCCGCGCTCGACCGCGTCCTTGATCACGCGGTGCACGAGCTGGATGACCGACGCGTCCTCGCCGCCCACCCCGAAGTGCACCGTCTGGTTGTCCTGCCGGTAGTCGTAGGCCGGGCCGCCGCCGGGCGGGGCCTGCGGTTGGACGCCTGGGTCCGCGCCCTCCTCGGCCTCCTCGGGCGCGGTCGCGCCGTCGCCGAAGTTCGGGTCCTGGAGGCGCTCGAGCAGCCGCTCGACGTCGGCCAGTGACGCGACCGCCGGGCGCACCTCGTAGCCGGTCATCACCGCGATGTCGTCGATCGCCAGCACGTTGGCGGGATCCACCATGGCCACCAGCAGCGTCCGGTCGCCGGCGAAGGAGACCGGTACGGCCTGGTAGCGCTTGACCGCCGCGGGCGCGACGAGCTTGGCCGCGTCGGGGTCGACGCGGTAGGCGCCGAGGTCGATGTGGTCGAGGCCGAAGCGCTCGGCCACCGCGCGCGCGAGCTGATCGCTGTTGAGCGTGCCGTCGGTGACGAGCACGCGCTCAGGGGCCGAGCCGTTTTCGGTGCCGCGCTCGATCGCCATGTCCATCGTGCCCCGGTCAACGAAACCGAGGTCGACCAGCACGTCGGTGAGGACGCGTCCAGAGCCACCGCGGCGCGAGGGCTGCGTGATGCCGTTGCGCTTCGGGCGGGCGGCGGCTGTTTCGGTCGTGGGGGAGCTCATGTGGCGATGTCGCTGACGGCCTCCCGCATCGCCTGGTCGGGAGCCGTCCGGCCGGTCCAGCGCTCCAGTGAGGCTGCGCCCTGGGCGACCAGGATCTCCAGCCCGTCGACCACCTCCGCTCCGGCAGCCTTGGCGGCCTGGAGGAGGAGGGTGCCGCCGAGTCGGTAGACCATGTCCACCACCAGGCAACCGGCACCCAGTTCATCGGCCCGCAGGGGTAGCGCCTTGAACGTCTCGCCTGGGTTGGAGAGCCCAATTGCCGTGCAGTTTACGACGATGTCGGCGGGCTCCGCGCGCTCGACCGCGACGGCGCCGAGCTCGGCGGCGACCGCGGCCGCGCGCTCGGGCGTCCGGTTCCAGACGCGCACCTCGGTGGCCCCGGCCTGGAGCAGTGCGTAGATCACCGCGCGCGCGGATCCGCCGGCGCCGAGCACGAGCGCGGTCTTGCCGTAGGCCGAGCGCCCAAGCGCGGCGAGGAAGCCCGACGCGTCGGTGTTGTCGGCGTGGATCGCGCCGCCCGGCTCGAACGTGAGCGTGTTGGCGGCGCCGATGGCGCGCGCGGACTCAGAAGCCGCGTCGGCGAGCGCGAGCGCCGCCTGCTTGTGCGGGATCGTTACGTTGACGCCGCGGAAGCCGAGGACCGGCAGCGCGCGGACGGTCTCGGCGAACAGGCCGGGCGGCAGCGGGAGGCGCTGGTAGCGCCAGTCGAGCCCGAGCACGGCGAGCGCGGCATTGTGCATCTGCGGCGAGCGCGAGTGGGCCACCGGCCACCCGCACACCCCCAGCCGCGTCACTTGACCGGGTTCGCCTTCTGATACTTCTGCACGTCGCGCTCGAACTGCGCGTCGGTGCTCGAGAACGCGTGCTCGCCGGACTTGCCCGGCTTGCGAACGTAGAAGAGGTACTTCTTGCCGGCCGGATGCGCGGCGGCCTTCAGCGACGCGAGGCCCGGGTTGCCGATCGGCGTCGGCGGCAGGCCGCGGTTCACGCGCGTGTTGAACGGCTCGTCGGCGTCGAGCTCGGACTGCCGGATCGGGCGCGTCCAGTTGTTCGTGTAGTAGCGGATCGTGGCGTCGATGCTGAGCGTCATGCCCTGCTTGAGCCGGTTGTAGATCACGGCCGAGACCAGCGCCCGCTCGCGCGGCACCTGCACCTCGCGCTCGATCATCGAGGCGATGATGAGGATGTCGTAGCGCGTCAGGTGCTTCTTGGAGGCGTAGCTCATGTCGACGTGCTTGAAGTTCTCCTGGAACGCGTCGAGCTGCTCGCCGACCAGCTTCTTCGCGGTGGCGCCCTCCGCCAGTGTGTACGTCGCCGGGAAGAGGAAGCCCTCGGCGGTCTTGGTGCCCTTCGGCGCGCCGAGAGCGCGGACGCGCTTGGTCACCGCGTCGCCGGCGCTGGCCTTCAGGTAGTCGCCCTCCACCCCGTTCCTGGCGACGGTCGGCGCCAGCTCGCGGCGCGACGGGCCCTCGGGGAGCGTCAGCTTGAACGTCGGCGCCGCCTTGGCGTCGCGGGGGCCGCGGGTGAGCACCGCGATCGCGTCGCCGTTGGCCATCCCCTTCGCGAGCGTGAAGCGGCCTGCGTGCAGCTTGCCGCGGCGCCCCGTGAGCGTGGCGTTGACCTGGAAGAACCTCGCCGAGTCGATCACGCCCTTGGCCTCGAGCAGCTTGCCGATGTCGCCGGCGTCGGCGCCCGGCGGCACCGTGACCTCGATCGACCCGCTGCCGGCGCCGTGGAACGGCTGGAACGTCGCGTTGATCACGTACAGCGCGACCAGGATCACGACCAGCGCGATCACGCCGAAGGCGCGCCGGCCCCAGTAGCCGGCGCGGCCGCGGCGCGGCCCGGTCGGCGCGAGCTTGCGCGGCTTCGCGGACGGCGGGCGCTCCAGCGGCGGGTCGGTCACCGCCACGGCGTGCTCCTCCGTGCCCTCCGGCGCGTCGAGGGATTCCCTGACGGCACGCTCCGGGCCCTCCGGCGCGTCGAGGGATTCCCCGACGGCACGCTCGCGAGGAATGCGACGCACCGTTGGCTCAGCGTCGGGCGTCTCGAACTCCGGCACGTACTCCACCGTGTGCTGCGGCTCGGGCGGCGGCGGCGGAGGTGGCGGCGGCTCGGGCCGCTGGAAGTCGTTCATGTCGGGCGGGCGCACCGCGTCCTGGAAGGCCTCCGGCGGCAGCGGCTTGCCGGCGCGCCGAGCCGCGCGCTCCGCCGCGGCGCGGGCGCGATCCTCTGCGGTTCGTGTGTCGTCCGAGCGCTTGCCGAACAAATGGAACTCCTGGGTGCCCCGCCGAAGGTCGACTACGGGCGGGGTTGGCGACCGGGGCGCATCCTAGCGAGCGCCCCCGACCTATCCAGTGTGACGGTCCTCGGCTTCGAGCAACAGATGCAGCGGCAGGCCGTCCTCGCCCAGCTCCACCGACAGCCTTCCGACCACCGGGACCATCAGGCCCTGGCCGTGCATGTAGGTGCTGGAGAGCTCGACCGAGGTCAGCTCCCCGAGGCCGAGCCGGCGCAGCTGCTCGAGCTGGTCCTTGTAGTCGCGGCGGTCGTGCGGCGACGGCCAGGCGGCCTTGGTGAACTCGTGCTCCTGGTAGCCGACCAGCTTCGCGAACGCCGGGTTGAGCTCCTTGAACTTGCCGTCGAGCGCGAGGATCGCCATCGGCGTCGTCACGTCGTCGAAGCCGTGGCGCGGCTCGCGCTTGACCGGCGCGGGCTTCTTGACGGGGTGCGCGGCCTGGCGGCGTGCGCCGGCGTTGCGCGCGGCGGCGAGGCCGAGGATCTGCTGGAAGACCTCGGTGACGCGCTCGGTTGAGCCGTCGCCGACGATCTGCGCGGCCTTGCGCGCCTGCTCGGCCTCGCGGCGGGCGATCACCGCGGCCTGTCCGGCCGAGGAGAGCCCCTGCTTGAGCTCGTCGAGGTTGGAGATCGCGAACGCGACCTCGGCCTGCATCGCCTCGACGCGCTGGTTGCCGCGCTCGGCGGCAGCGCGCGCGGCGACGGCGTCGGCCTTGATGGTGTCGGCGGCCTCGCGGACTCCCGCCAGCTCGGCGCGCAGCGTCTCGAGCCCGCTCCGCGCGGCCTCGGCGACCTCGCGCACGGCCGACAGCTCGGTGCGCAGCGCGGCGGAGCGCTCGCCGGCGGCCTCGCCGGCTTGGGCGACGGTCTCGCCGAGCCGCTCGACCTGGGAGCCGACCGCGTCCAGGCGCGTGCGGCCGGACGCCAGCTCGCCGCTCAGCGCGGCGGCGCGCTCGTCGACCGCGGTCAGCCGCTCGGCCAGGCCGTCGGCCGTGGCGCGCGCCTCGGCGGCGTCCGCACGCGCGGTGGCGGCCGACTCGGCCGACTCGCGCACGCCGGCCAGCGACTCGCCGAGCCGCTCGACGTCGCCGCCCAGCAGCGAGAGCTTCTCGCTCGTGTTCTCGAGCTCGCGGCGGACCGCGGCGCCCTCCTCGCGGGCCTTCGCAGCATCCTCGCGCGCGGCGGCGGCGGCGCCGGACACAGTCGCCGCAGCTTCACGGGCGCCGAGCGCCTCGGTCTCGGCCCGCGCGATCTGGCCGCGGGCGGCCTCGAGCTCGCCGCCGAGGCGGGTGAGATCGCCGCGGGTCGCGTGGACGTCGGCGAGCACCGTGCCCGCGCCGCGATCGACCTCGGCGATGCGATCGAGCGCCTCGCGGGCCATCCCGAGCGCCTCGTCGGCGCTGGGCAGCGCATCGAGCCGGTCGTTGAGCGCGGCGAGCTCGTCGTGCAGCTGGATCGCGTCGATCCGCTCGCGCAGCGCGTGCACCTCGTCGCGGCTGGCGACCGACTGCAGCCCCTGACGCAGGACGAGCAGCTCCTCGCGGCTCGCGAGCCCGTCGATCCGCTCGCGCAGCGCCGTCAGCTCGGCGGCGGACGCGACGCGCGAGGACATCGCCTCGATCCGCGCGTGCAGCGCGGCGAGCTGGGTCTGGGCGTCGCCGACGAGCGACTGGACCTCCTCGCGAACTGCGGCCTCCTCCGGCGCGCGGTCGGCGACGCGCTCGTGGGCGGCGATCTGCGTGCGCAGCTCGGCCAGCTCGTCGGTGGCGCGGCGGGCGGCGGCCTCGTGGCGCTCGACGGCCTCGCGCAGCGAGGCGAGCTCTTCGCGCGGGTCCTCGCGCGTCTCCAAGGCCGTGCGCAGCTCGGCCGCGGCGGCGCCCTGGCGCTCGACGACGGTGCGAAGCTCAGCCAGCTCGGCGGACTGGGCGCGGGCGGCCTCGCCCTCCTCGCGCAGCGCGTCGACGCGGGTGCGCAGGGCCTCGGCCTCGCGCGCCAGCTCCTCGAGCCGGCGGCGGTCGTCGCCGGCCAGGCCCTCAGCTTCGTGGCGCTCGACGGTGACGGCGGAAAGCTGGTCGCGGACCGCGTCGGCCTCGCGCTGGACGCGCTCGACGCGCTCCAGCGCGCCGGCCAGCTCGGCCCGGGCGGCCTCGCGCTCGCGCTCGCGGTCGCGCTCGAGCCGCTCGATCGTCTCGCTCAGGTCGTGCTTGGCGGTCTGCAGCGCCTCCTCGTGCTCGGCGCGGACGCGCTCGAGCTGCGCGGTCAGCTCCGCGGGGTCGCCGCCGCGGGTGCGCTCGAGCTCCTCGATCCGGGCCTCGAAGCCGGCGCGGGCGGCGTCGGCGCGGCGTGCGGCCTCCTCGGCGCGCGCCTCGGCGGCGGCGAGCGCCTCGGCAAAGCGTGCGTCGGCGCCGGCGGCGGACTCGTTGCCGGAGCGCTCGAGCTGGTCCACGCGCGCCGCGAGCTGCGCCTGCACGGACTCCGCGGCAGCCAGCGCGCGGCGGCGGTCGGCGTCGACCTCGTCGCCGTCCAGGCGGGCGCGCTCGAGCCGCTCGATGCGGGCGAGCAGCTCGACGTCCGGCACGGGCGCCGACAGCTCGGCGCGCAGCGCCTCGGCGTCGCGCTCGGCCTGGGCGGCGCGCGCCTCGGCCTCGCGGCGGGCCTCCTCGAGCTGCGCGGGCAGGCCGTTGGCGACGCGCTCGAGCTCGTCGATGCGCTCCAGCGCGCTCAGCAGGCGCGCGACGACGGCGGCGGCGTCGTCGAGATCGGCGACGGAGCCCTGGATGCCCGGGTCCGGGTTGGTCAGGCGCTCCTCGGTATCGGCGTCGGAGGCCTCGCGCTGGGCGGCGCGGCGCGCGAGCTCCTCGTCGACCCACGGCGTGGAGACCAGCGGCGTGAAGACGATCAGCGTGCCGGCCGTGCGCCAGCCCTCCCACGGCTGCGGGTTGGGCTCGAGCGCCTGGCGCAGCGCGCGCACGACGACGGGGTGCTGCTGACGCATGCGCAGCAGCATCAGGTTCATCGGCAGCTCGAAGGAGAGGTCCTCCAGGAACAGCGAGAAGTCGAAGCCCTCGTCGAGCTTGACGGGGACGAAGACGGCCGCGAGCGAGAACTCGGGACCGTCGGTGTTGCGGCCGACCAGCTCGACGGCGCCAGGCGCCTGCGGCGGCTCGCCAAGGTCCAGGAAGCCGCGCCACGCCTGGCCCCCGGGCGGCAGCGTGCCGCCGATCAGCGTCTCGAAGAAGCCCTGCCCGAGGATCTCCTCGCTCGCGCGCCCGAACAGCAGCTCGGCCGGCTCGGACCACTTGGAGACCGCTCCCTGCGCGTCCGTGAGGACGAAGTACCCGCCGACGATCTGCCGCAGCAGCGCATCGAGCGCGTCAGGCGGCTCGGCGCCCTCCGCGGCACCTGCGAGCACGGCGTCATGCGTGCTCGAAGGAGGGGTGGTCGAGGGGTTCATGTGGCGGGTTCTCCGGGGGCGAGGCTTAGTCCGTCTCCTCCTTCATCGGCAGATGCAGCCATTCGTCCAACAGCACGGCCGCCGCGCGTGAGTCCAGTGAGCCGGATCCGCCGGCCTGTGACGCCAGCGACGTGGTGAAGCGCTCGTCATAGAGCTGCACGGGAACGTCCACCGCGCCGGCGAGCTTGGCGGCGAACGCGCGCGTCTCCGTGGTCTGCGCGGAGTCGCGCCCGGAGAGCGAGAGCGGCAGGCCGACGAGGATCCGCTCGGCCTGCACCTCGGTCACCAGGCTGACGATCCGCGCAAAGCCCTTCCGGCTCGACGGCCGCAGCACCGGCTCCAGCGGCGTGGCGAGGGTACCTGTCGGATCGCTGACCGCCACGCCGCAGCGGGCGGAGCCGTAATCAAGCGCCAGAACCCGCAAGCGCGCGCTCGATCTCCGCGCGCGCCGCCGCCAGCGCGTCCGGCAGCTTCTCCGGATCGCGGCCGCCGGCCTGGGCCATCGCGTCGCGGCCGCCGCCGCCGCCGCCGACCGCCGCCGCCGCGACCTTCACGACCGCGCCGGCCTTCACGCCGCGCTGGATCGCGCCGGGCGTGGCCGCCACCAGCAGCGCCGCGCGGCCGTCGCCGGGCGCGCCGAGCACGACCACGGCCGGGTCGCCGAGCTGGTTCTTGAGCCGGTCCGCGAGGTCCGGCAGCGCCTTCGGGTCCGCGACCTGCGCGATCTCGAATACCGCGCGGATCCCGTCGATCTCCACGATGGCGTCGGCGCTGAGCTCCTTCGGCGCGCCCGCCGCCGCGCCGGAGCGCAGCTGCTTCTCCAGCTCGCGCCGCTTGGCCTCGCGCTCGGCCGCGACGCCGGCGACCGCGTCGGGCTGCGTGCGCAGCGCCACCGCCGCGTCGGTGAGCACGCGATCGTGCTTGCGCAGCATCTGCACGCCGATCGGGCCGGTGACCGCCTCGATGCGGCGCACGTTGGCCGCGCTGGAGGTCTCCTGCGTGACCTTGAAGACGCCGATCTCGGCGGTCGAGCGCACGTGCGTGCCGCCGCACAGCTCGCGCGACCAGCTGCCGTCGCCGACCTCGACCATGCGCACGACGTCGCCGTACTTCTCGCCGAACAGCGCCATGGCGCCGAGCTTGCGCGCCTCGTCCAGGGTCGTGGTGAGCGCGCGTACCGGCATGTTGGCCAGCACCATCTCGTTCACGCGGTCCTCGACCGCGCGCAGCTCCTCCGGCGTCAGCGGCGCGCCGTGCGTGAAGTCGAAGCGCAGCTTGTCGGGGCCGACGTAGGAGCCCGCCTGGCGGACGTGCGTGCCGAGCCGCTCGCGCAGCGCCGCGTGCAGCAGGTGCGTCGCGGTGTGGTTGCACTCCGTCGGGCGGCGCGCCCTGACGTCGACGCGCGCGATCACCCTTTCGCCCGGCTTGAGCGAGCCCCGCTCGGGCTCCAGCACCAGCGCCTGGTCGTCGCCGAGGCGGACCACGTCGACCACGCGCGCGCGGCAGTCGCCGTGCTCGCACTCCACCACGCCGGAGTCGTGCACCTGGCCGCCGCCGGTCGCGTAGAACGGCGACTCGACGAGCTTGGCCAGCAGGTGGCCGTTCTCGCTGCCGACGCCCGCCACCGCGGTCGCCTGCTCGGTCGTCTCGTAGCCGGTGAAGATCGTCGCGCCGCCCGCCGACTGCGCGAACGTGCGCAGCGTCTCGCGCCGGCGGTCCTGGCCCTCGCGGCCCTCGGTCGCCCGCGCGCGTACGCGCTGCTGCTCCATCAGCTCCTCGAAGCCCTGGTCGTCGACGCCCAGGCCTCGTTCGGCCGCGATCTCCAGCGTGAGGTCGAACGGGAAGCCGAACGTGTCGTGCAGGCGGAACGCCTCCTCGGCGCCGATGCCCTCCTCGCCGTTGGAGCGCGACCGCTCGATCACGTCCTCGAGCAGCTTCATCCCCTGCTCGAGCGTGCGGTTGAAGGTCTCCTCCTCGGTCCGCGCCCACATGTCGACGGTGTCCGCCTGCTCGTGCAGCTCGGGATAGGCGGACGCCAGCGTCTCGCGCACGACGTGCGTGTAGCGCGGCAGGAAGCCGGGCTCGATGCCGAGGTGGCGGCCCTGCACGATCGCGCGCCGCATCAGCCGGCGCAGGACGTAGCCACGCTCCTCGTTGGACGGCACGACGCCGTCGGCGATCAGCGCGCTCATGCCGCGCGTGTGGTCGGCGAGGATGCGCAACGCGCGGTCGGTGGCGACGTCGGTGCCGGAGGAGCGGCCGGACAGCTCCTCGCCGAGCTTGATCAGCGGGACGAACTGGTCGGTGTCGAAGATGCTGTCCACGCCCTGCTGGATCAGCGCCATGCGGTTCAGGCCGAGCCCGGTGTCGATGTTCTGCGCCGGCAGCGGCGTGAGCGTGTTGACCGGGTTCTGCTCGTACTGCATGAACACCAGGTTCCAGTACTCCAGGAAGCGCTCGTTGTCGCCGCCCGGCAGATCGTCGGGCTTGCCCCAGTCGAGCCCGCGATCGATGTAGAGCTCGCTGCAGGGGCCGCACGGGCCGAGCGGGCCGGCCTGCCAGAAGTTCTCGCTGCGCGCGCATTCGACGATCCGCTCGCGCGGCACGCCGATCGCCAGCCAGGCGTCGATCGCCTCCTGATCGGGGCCGAGGCCGAGCTCGTCGTCGCCCTCGAAGACCGTGACCCAGAGATCGTCGGGGTTGAAGCCGAAACCCTGCGTGGACAGCTCCCACGCGAACTCGGCGGCGCCCTGCTTGAAGTAGTCGCCGATCGAGAAGTTGCCGAGCATCTCGAAGAACGTCAGGTGCCGCGTGGTGGTGCCGACGACGTCGATGTCCGGCGTGCGGAAGCACTTCTGGCACGACGTCAGCCGGTGGTGCGGCGGCTTCTCGCGGCCCTGGAAGTACGGCTTGAGCGGGTGCATCCCCGCGGTGGTGAGCAGGACCGACGGGTCGTGCTCGGCCGGGACCAGCGAGGCCGAGGGGAGCCGGCGGTGGTCACGGCTCTCGAAGAAGCTGAGGTAGCGCTCGCGGATCTCGTCTGACGTCATGGGCAGGATGCAGTCTAGGTTGCGGCCGCCTCGCGCCATCTCCACGCGCGTCGTCTACGAGAACCGCTGGATGCGGGTTCACGAGGACCGTCTGGAGCGCGAGGACGGGACGCCGGGCCTGTGCGGATGGATCGAGAAGGGCCCGGCCGCGATCATCGTGCCGGTCGAGGACGGACACGCGTGGCTGGTCGAGCAGTACCGCTACCCGATCCGGCGCCGGTTCTGGGAGTTCCCGCAAGGCAGCTGGGAGGACGATCCGAGCGCCGCGCCGGAATCGCTCGCGCGCGGGGAGTTGGCGGAGGAGACGGGCCTGCGGGCCTCGTCGCTGGAGCTGTTGGGGCGGCTCTACTTCGGGTACGGGATCTCCAACCAGCCGGTCGACGTATGGCGGGCGACGGGACTCGAACCTGGGCCGCAGGCGCTCGAGGCGAGCGAGCACGGGCTCGTCGTCGCGCGGTTCCCGGTGGGCGAGGTCTCGCGGATGGTGCGGGAGAACGAGATTCGCGATGCCGCCTCGGTCGCGGCTTGGCACCTGTGCTCGAAGTGAACGGCGGCAGGTTCCGCGCTCCGAACAAAGGGGGTGCCTGCGGAAACGTTGCTCCTGGCAACGAAAGTGCAGGCACCCCCCAAGCCCGCCCGCCGAAAACGCTCATCCGCGGGCAGCGAAACTGACCCGCATCCCCTTATTGGCGCAGTTGACGTTGGCCGCCCCGCAGCTCAGCGCGAGATCGTGCCCCAGCCCACGATCACGTCGCCCCGCAGCAGCTGCGCGGCCTGGCCCGGCGCCGCGCCGTCGAACGGCTCGTCCAGCTCCAGCTCGACGCCTCCCCCACCCCGGACCACCCGGCAGGGCACCGCGCGGGCGTGGTAGCGCAGGCGCACCGCGTCGACTTCGGCGTCCGGCCGGTGCAGCCGCGCCCCCCGCAGCCGCACGCGCGTCGTCGCCAACTCGGCGCGGGTGCCGACGACGACGCGGTTCGCGCGCGCCTCGGTGCGCAGGACGTAGAGCGGCTCGGGCGCGTGGACCCCGAGCCCTCGGCGCTGGCCGACGGTGAAGTGATGGAAGCCCGGGTGGCTGCCCACGACCTCGCCGCGCGCGTCGACGATCTCGCCCTCGCGGTCCTCCAGCCCGGCGTGGCGGGCCAGGAACGCTGCCTTGCCGGTGCCGGCGAGAAAGCACAGGTCCATGCTGTCGGCCTTGGAGGCCACCGGCAGCTCCGCCTCGGCGGCGAGCGCGCGCACCTCGGGCTTGGTCAGCTCGCCCAGCGGGAAGCGCATACGCGCGAGCGAGGGCGGCGCGAGCGCCGAGAGCATGTAGGTCTGGTCCTTGGCCGGGTCGCTCGCCACTCGAAGTAGTCCTTGCTGGGTCCGCGCGTAATGGCCGGTGGCGAGGTCGGCGGCG
The DNA here is from genome assembly GCA_963837485.1 of uncultured Solirubrobacteraceae bacterium. Classification (GTDB taxonomy): domain Bacteria; phylum Actinomycetota; class Thermoleophilia; order Solirubrobacterales; family Solirubrobacteraceae; genus Solirubrobacter. Next base: position 108,566 of record CAWINP010000017.1, read on the forward strand.
CCGAGCCGGTCTGCCAGCTCGATCATCGCGTCCAGCCGCACGTGCCCGTTGCAGCCGACGCACGGGTTCGGCGTCTCTCCCCCGGCGTAGCCGGCCAGGAACGGGTCGACGACGCCCGCCCGGAACGCGTCGCGCAGGTCGAGCGTGAGGTGCGGGATGCCCATGCGGTGCGCGAGCGAGCGCGCGACGCGCACGGCGTGCGCCGAGCAGCACGACGCCTCGGCGTCGTTGGCCGGGTCGGCCCACAGCTCGAGCGTGACGGCGACGGCCTGGCGCCCGGCGCGCTGGACGAGCAGCGCGGCGACCGCGGAGTCCACCCCGCCGCTCATCGCCACCAGCGTGCGGCCCGGGTCAGCTTCGATCGCCACGTCGGCGGCGGCGAGACCCAGCGCGCGGTGCAGCGCGTCGGCGGCGAGCTCGGCGGCGTGCAGCTTGCCGGGCGAGAGCCCGCCGAGCTCGGAGGCGATCTCGCGCGTCCCGACGAGGGCCGCGCGCAGCAGCGGCTCGCCCTCCACGAGCGTGACGGCGGCGGAGCCGGCCGCGATCACGGCACCGCACCCGGACGCGTCGAACGTCGCCGCCTCGACGCGGTCGCCGCGGACGAGGACGGACACGCGGATCAGATCCCCGCACACGGCACCGCCGGCCGCCCCGCCATGGGCGCCGGGCGGCGGGTCGCCGCGCCCGGCGGGCGCGGCGAGATGCTCGGCGAAGCGCTCGCGGTCCATGAGCGCCGAGTCTAGAGGCGGCTAGGGGTGCCCGACCGGCGGACGCTCCACACGTTCTCCGTCGGTCGGGTGGGCCCCCGTGCGTTGTCTACAGGCTGCGGTTGATCGCGCAGCTCGTGAGGCCGGCGTCGTTGAAGCGCGCGTCGAGCTTGCGCAGCTCGCGGATGTGGCCGCCCGCGGCGGCGACGCCGTTCCAGGCCACGATCGACGAGCCGGCGGTCGAGTGCTGCTTGGCCGCGGCGAGCGCGTTGTCGACCAGCTTCTGGTCGAGCGCGATGACCTTCAGCCACTGCTTGCGCAACCCGCGATAGCTCTTGGGCGCGGCGAGGCTGGACACCGCCGCGTGGAACGAGCGGTTCTCGACCGAGAGGCGGTTCATTGACGCGATCGTCGCCTGCTTGCCGTTGATCGTCGGGCGCGACCAGCGGTCGAGCGAGACGTTCCAGTTGGCGCAGATCTTGTTCGCCGACTTCAGGTAGGAGTCAGTGACCAGCGGGCTGATGCTGTCGGCGCGCGCGTCGGCGATCGCCTGGTTGATCGTGACGCGGTCGACGTAGCCCTCGATCACGTTCGCCTTCAGCGCGGTGTCGACCACGACGAGGCTCGGAGTCTGGTTGACCTTCAGGTCGTTGACGATCAGGCCGTAGTCGTCGATCTTCTGAAGCGGCACCTGCTTGACGAGCACCTCGCCGTCATAGCGGTTGACCTTCTTGAGCGTGTTGCGCACGTAGCGGTCGTCGTCGGCCATCGGGCGCCAGTGCTTGCCCTTGTCGGACAGCACGGCGAGCACCAGGACCTTGTGGTCCTTGATGGCGGAGGCGACGCTGCTGGGAAGCTTCGCGAGCTGCTCCGGCGCGATCGCGGCGACCGGATCGACCGGCTTGGCGTCGGGAGCGGTCGTGGTCTTGCTGCCGGTCGCGGCCTGCGTCTTGTCGGTCGAGGACGACTCGCCGGCGGCGGCCTTGGCGGCGCCCTCGGCCTCGGTCGCGGCCTGCTTGGCCTTCTCGACGATCTTGCCGGCCCCGCTCTGGGCGGGCTGGCCGGTGTTGACGTTGCCGGCCGGCGTCGAGGTCGCCGTGACCGGGGCCTCGGGGGACTTCGGGCGCAGCAGCGTGAACCAAACAGCGAGGAACACGACGGCGCCGGCGAGGAGGATGCGCATTGGCGGGGAGATCTGGCTCACGATCTCCACTATCGGCACCTCGCGGGCGCGGGTTGAACCGTATGGGGTCCTAGCCCGATGCCGGCGGCGGCACCGTCAACTTGATCCCGACCTCGGCGAGCTGCGCCGTATCGACGGCGGCCGGCGCCCCGGTCAGCGGATCCGAGCCGCTCGCCGTCTTCGGGAACGCGATCACGTCGCGGATCGACTCGCGGCCGGCGATGATCGCCACGATCCGGTCGATCCCGAGCGCCAACCCGCCATGTGGCGGGGCGCCGTACTTGAGGGCCTCCAGCAGGAAGCCGAAGCGCGCGTCGGCCTCCTGCTCGGAGATGCCGAGCGCGTTGAAGACCTGCTGCTGGACCTCGGGGCGGTTGATACGGATCGAGCCGCCGCCGATCTCGGTCCCGTCAAGCACGATGTCGTACGCGCGCGAGCGCAGCGCGCCCGGGTCCTCGAACGAGCCCAGCGGCGCCGTGAACGGATGGTGCAGCGCGTCCCAGCGGCGCTGCTCGGCGTTGAACTCGAACATCGGGAAGTCAACCGTCCACAGCAGCTCGTGCCGGTCGGACGGGATCAGGGCGTAGCGGCGCGCGACCTCCAGGCGCAGCTCGCCGAGCGCGGTGGCGACCGTAGATGCGTGCGCGTCGGCGACGATCAGCAGCAGGTCGCCGGGCTTGGCCTCCAGCGCGCGCTCGATGCCGGCGCGCTCGTCGTCGGAGAGGAACTTGGCGATCGGCGAGCGCCACGTGCCGTCGTCCTGCACGAACGCCCACACCAGGCCGCCGGCGCCGAAGCGCTTGGCGACCTCGGTCAGCTCCTCCAGGACGGCCCGGCTCGCCTCGCGCGGGCCGGCGTTGAGGCCGCGGACCGTGCCGGCCTGAAAGACCTTGAACCCCGTGCCCTGCACCGCGTCGCCCAAGTCGGCGATCTCCAGCGCGAAGCGCGTGTCCGGCTTGTCGGAGCCGTAGCGCAGCAGCGCCTCGTCGTACGGCATCCGCGGCCACGGCGGCGGCGGCGCCTCGAAGCCGGTCTCCTCGAACACGCGCGCCATCAGGCCCTCGATCACGCCGATGACGTCGTCCTCCTCGACGAAGCCCATCTCGAGGTCGAGCTGCGTGAACTCGGGCTGGCGGTCGGCGCGCAGGTCCTCGTCGCGGAAGCAGCGGGCGATCTGGTAGTAGCGCTCATAGCCGCTCATCATCAGCAGCTGCTTGAACAGCTGCGGCGATTGCGGCAGCGCGTAGAACGCGCCGAGGCTCAGCCGCGCCGGCACCAGGAAGTCGCGCGCGCCCTCGGGCGTCGAGCGCGTGAGGATCGGCGTCTCGAGCTCAAGGAAGTCGTTCGCGTTGAGGAAGTCGCGCATCGCGCGGTTGACCGTGTGGCGCAGGATCATCGCGTCGCGCATGCCCTCGCGCCGCAGGTCGAGCATCCGGTAGCGCAGCCGGATCGTCTCGTCGACCTGGCCGTCCTCGTCGATCGGGAACGGGGGCGTCTGCGCCTCCGCGAGGTGCTCGGCGTCGGCGATCGAGAGCTCGATCTCGCCGGTCTTGAGGTTCGGGTTGACGTTGCCCGCCTCGCGCCGCACGACCTCGCCGGCCGCGCTGACCACGTGCTCGGGCCGCAGGCGCTGGGCGAGCGCGTGGGCCTCGGGCGCGGTCTCGGGGTGGAAGACGAGCTGGACGATCCCGGAGCGGTCGCGCAGGTCGATGAAGACCAGCCCGCCGTGGTCGCGGCGGCGGTGCACCCAGCCGGCGACGCGCACGTGCTCGCCCACGCGGGCGGCGTCGAGCTCGCCGGCCCAGGCGTCGCGGTACGGGTTCGGGCGTGGTGGTCTCAAAGTCGGCCTCGGATGTGGTGCATGACGGTGTCGGCCGCGACGAGCTTGTCCTCGCCGCCATCGCGGTCGCGCAGCTGGACGCCCTCGTCGCCGAAGATGGCAACGTAGCGGGCTCCGCTGCGCGAGGCCTGCTTGAGCTGCCCCTTGACGCTGCGCCCGGCGAGTTCGAGTCTCACGCCGTGGCCGGCGCGGCGGGCGTCGGAGGCGAGCCTGAAGGCCGGCGCCTTGTGGCCGTCCTCGTAGGCGATGTAGAGCTCGACGGGCGGCTCGGCGGGCGGCGGCAGCGTGCTGGCCATGATCATCCGCTCCACGCCTGCCGCCCAGCCCATGCCGGGGATGTGCGGCCCGCCGATCTGCTCGGCCAGGTTGTCGTAGCGCCCGCCGCCGCCGAGCGTGTTCTGCGCCGCGTCGAGCGCGCCCGACTGGAACTCGAAGAGCGTGCGCGTGTAGTAGTCGAGCCCGCGCACGAGCGTCGCGTCGATCTCATACGGCATACCGGCTCCGTCGAGCAGCGCCTGGACCTCGCCGAAGTGGTCGAGGTCCTCCTGCGGCAGGCGGTCGATCAGCCGCGGCGCGCCGGCCATCACGCGCTGCGTCGGCTCGTGCTTGGCGTCGAACGCGCGCAGCGGGTTGAGGTCGATGCGGTTGACAACGTCACTACTGAGTTCGCCCTCGTGCGCGCGCAGGTACGCCTGCAGCTCCTCGCGGTAGGCGACGCGCGCTTCCGGCTGGCCGAGCGTGGCGAGCACGAGCTTGGTGTCGCGCGCTCCGAGCGCCTCCAGCAGCTCGCCGAGCAGGAGGATCAGCTCGGCGTCGACGGCCGGGTCGGCGCTCCCGATCGCCTCGGCGCCGACCTGCCAGAACTGGCGGTAGCGGCCGGCCTGCGGGCGCTCGTAGCGGAAGAAGCTGCTCAGGTACCACAGCTTCACGGGCTGCGGCTCCTTGTGCATGCCGTGCTCCAGGTACGCGCGCACCACCGGCGCGGTGCCCTCGGGGCGCAGCGTCAGGCTGTCGCCGCCGTTGTCCTGGAACGTGTACATCTCCTTCTGGACGACGTCGGTCGCCTCCCCCACCGTGCGGCTGAAGAGGTGCGTCGCCTCGAATGCCGGCGTCTCGATCCGGCCGTAGCCTGCGCGGCCGAGGATCTTCGCGGCCGTCGCCTCGAGCTGGGTGCGCTTGGCCGCGTCGTCGGGCAGCACGTCGTTCGTGCCGCGCGGTGCCTGGATGCGCTGGCTCACCGCGCGGCGAGCTCGCGCAAGTACGGGTTCGTGGCGCGCTCGGCGCCGAGCGTCGTCAGGCCCATGTGGCCCGGCAGCACATGGGTGTCCTCGGGCAGGGTGTCCAGCAGCGTGGCGATCGAGCGCATCAGGGTCGCGTGGTCGGAGCCCGGCAGGTCGGTCCTGCCGATCCCGCCCTGGAACAGGACGTCGCCGGAGAGAATCAGGTTGCCGGCCGCGTAGGTGACGTGGTCCGGGCTGTGGCCGGGCGTGGAGATCACGTCGAAGCGCATCCCCGCGAGCTCGAGCGTGTCGCCGCCGGCGACCGCGTGCTCCGGCGAGTACGGCTCAAACGGGCCGAAGCCCGGAATGCGCACGTAGTCGTTGATGTGCTCGAGGATCTTCACCTCGCCGGCCGGGCAGTACACGGGCGCGCCGGTGGATCTCGCCATCGCCGCGACGGCGCCGACGTGATCGAAGTGGCAGTGCGTGATCAGGATCGCCTCGACCTTGACGTCGCGGTCGGCGACCTCGCGCTGCAGGCGCTCGGCCTCCTCGCCGGGATCGACCAGGACCGCGCGGCCGTCCTGATGGACGAGCCAGGCGTTCTCCTGCACCGGCCCGACCGTGAAGCCGACGGCCTCCATCAGCCCTTCTCGCGCTGGCGCAGCATCCGGTTGTAGACCCACCGGTCGGTCATGTAGGCCAGCGGCGTGTAGAGCACGAGCGCGAAGACGGCGAGCACCAGCCCTTGGCTGATCGTGGTGCCCTTGCCGAAGAGCCCGGTCTGGGTCAGGACGAAGAGGATCGCGGCCATCGCGAGCGCCTTCAGCGCGGCGTTGTTCCACGACGGCGGCTTGGCGGTGCGGCGATCGCGCGCCGACTGGCGGCCAGACTTCTTGACCTCGTCCGCCGTGGGCTTGCGACCCGTCCGGCCGCGCGTTTCGATCGCGCCGGCGGCGTTGCCGCGGTGCTTGGTCCGCCTCTTGCGCTTCGTCTGAGCCATCGCGTTTATGAGGGTAGTTGATCCTCGAGGGCCCCAGGCCCTCGCAGGGGCACATCGTGCGGGAAGTTCGCGAGCGCGGCGCGCGGGGCGGGGGCCACAAGCTCGGCACCGGTGACCACGGCTCGCCGTCTGACCGCGTTCACCACGTCGGCCGCGGTCACGCGCGTGTGGTCCTCGATGTTCGTCGAGACCTGCACGATCCCGGCGCGCTCGAGCTGCAGTCCGAGGGCGCGGACGTCGAGCGTCTCCCGGATCGTCCTCGCGATCTCGCGCGCGGTCTCCAGCGGCGCGTCGATCTCGACGTTGAACGCGATCAGCGGGGGCCGCGCGGCGACGAGCGTCGCGCCCGCCGTGGGATGCAGCTTCGCCGGCCCGAAGTCCGGCTCGATCTCCTCGATGCGACCCGGGCGCCGCAAGTCCGCACGGGTGCGCCCGCCGCCCAGCTCGCCGTACAGGAACACCGGGATCCCCAATTCGCCCAGCTCGTCGGCGAGCACGAGCGCCTCGGCCGCCGCGGCGCCGCGATCGGCGTCGTCCAGATACACGATCGGCGCCACGTCGAGCGCGCCCACGCGCGGGTGCACGCCCTCGTGATGCGTGAGGTCGACGCGCTCGAGCACGACGCGCGCGCCCGCGAGCACGGCGCCGTGGAGCGCGCCCGGCGCGCCCGCGAGCGTGAAGACCGAGCGGTGATGGTCGCGGTCGGAGGAGACGTGGATCAGGCCGGGTCCGAACGCCCGCGCGATCGCGTCGATCGCCTGCCCGTCGCGGCCCTCGGAGACGTTGGGGACGGCGAGCAGCGTCACAGCAGGAAGCGGCCCTGCGAGATCACGGGCGTGCCGCCGACGGTCAGCGTCGGCTCGAGCACGACGGAGTCGATGTGGATCGGGACCGAGACCGTCCCGCCCATGGCGGCGCTCGCGCCGAACGCGATGTGCACGGTGCCGAGCATCTTCTCGTCCTCGAGGATGTTGCCGCCGAGCGTCGCCTTCTCGTTGGTGCCGACGCCGAGCTCGGCCAGGTTGGTGCCGAGCTCGCCGGCGGACAGCAGCGTCGAGAGCAGCGGCTCGCCGGCGGTCAGGCGCCCGTCCTCGACCGTGAGCGTGGTCTCGCCGGACTCGGGCATCCCGCCGATCGACGCGACCACGATCGTCCCCTCGCCGTTCAAGGGCGCGATGAACCCCTCGCCGCACGGCAGGTTGCCGAACGCGCCCGGCGCCTGGAGGTCACCGTCGTCGGAGTGGCCTTGGCGCCCGGACAGGTCGAGCCGGAAGTCCGTGCCGCGCGGGCACGTCACGTGCGCGTCGGCCGCCTCGGTGAGCAGCTGGGCGACCGCCTGCGAGCGCCGCTTGAGCGCATCCAGATCGGCGGTCATCAGCCGCGCGAGCAGGTCCGCGGTGACGCCGGGCAGCGTCGCGCCGCGCGCGCCCGCCTCACTCGCCGCCCGGCGTGCGCGCGTGTGCGAGATCGAGCGAGTGGTCGGTGCGATGAAGACGTCGGCGGCCGTCAGTGCCGCGGCGACGGCGCCCGGAGGCTCCTCGCCGTGGTTCGCGCGCGGGGACATGATCGTCAGCACGGCTTCGGCGCCTGCGTTTGCCGCCGCCGCGTTCAGCGCCTCGCCGATCTCGCGGGTTCCGCTATCGGCGATCACGACCACGTTCTCGCCGGGCTTGACGTCTAGGCACGTGGTGACGACCGCGCCCACGGCTTTGTCGAGATCCATGCTTCGCATCGTGTCAGTCCGCACGCCGTGACGACCTTCGCGACGACATCGCGCCGTGCCGGGGGCCGGCGAACTGCGCCAGTAAGGGGTGTGGGTCAGTTTGGCTGCCCGGGAATGATCGTTTCTGCGGGCGGGCTTGGGGGGTGACCCACGTTTGCGTCCTTATAGGACACTTTCGTGCAGCACCCCCTTTGTTCGGAGCGCGGATGCGGGCGAGCATGATCGTTTCGACCACCGGGGCGATCGCTCGTGATCGCGATCCAGTCCCCGCACCCCTTACCAGCGGCCGTTGACGTTCGCCGGCGCTACCAAGATCGTTTGCTAGGCTAATTAGCAGTGCAAACCATCTCCACCGTCGATCTCGCCCACCGGCTGCGCCCGGCCATCGCGCGCGTCGCGCGGCGCATGCGGCAGGAGGCCGGCGGCGAGCTGAGCCCGACGCAGAGCGCGGCGCTGACGACGATCAACTGCCACGGTCCGCTGACGCCGTCCGAGCTCGCGTCGCGCGAGCGGATCCAGCGCCCGACCGCCACGCGCGTGCTCGCCCGGCTCGAGGAGGCGCGGCTGATCGAGCGTACCGCCGATCCCGCCGACCGGCGGTCGAGCCTGGTGAGCGCGACGCCCGCGGGCTCCGCGCTGCTGACGGAGATGCGCGCTCGCCGCGACGCGTGGATGGCCGAGCGGCTGGACTCGCTCTCCCCTGAGGACCTCGCCGCGCTCGAGCGCGCGGCCGGCATCCTCGAGCGCATGCTCGAGGAGAGCGACGGCTCGCCCAGAGGGCTCGCGTCGCTGGGAGCAATCGCCCAGGGGGCGATTCTCCCGGGCAACGAGGGCTCCGCGTGAGCGGCACGTTCCGCCGCACATTCACCTCACTGCGCGTCCCCAACTACCGCCGCTACTTCGGCGGTCAACTGGCCTCGATCAGCGGCAACTGGATGCAGAACGTCGCCGAGATGTGGCTGATGGTCACGCTGACCGGCTCCGGCGCCTACGTCGGCCTCACGGCCGGCCTGCAGTTCCTGCCCGTCCTGCTCTTCGGCGCCTGGGGCGGCCTGCTTGCCGACCGCATCCCGAAGCGGCGGCTGCTGTCGTTCACGCAGCCGGCGATGGCGGTGCCCGCGCTGACGCTCTTCGCGCTCACCACCACCGGCCACGTCGAGGCGTGGATGGTGCTCGCGCTCGTGCTCGTGCGCGGCTCGATCAACGCGCTCGACAACCCGGCGCGGCAGGCGTTCGTCGTCGAGATGGTCGGCCCGGACCGCGTCGTCAACGCGGTCGCGCTCAACTCGGTGATCGTCCACAGCTCGCGCATCATCGGCCCGGCCGCGGCCGGCGCGGTGATCGCGCTGCTCGGCGTCGCGCCGTGCTTTCTGATCAACGCGTTCTCGTTCCTGGCGATGCTGGTCGCGTTGCGGACGATGAACCCGGCGGCGCTGTCGGCGCCGCGGCCGGTAGCGCGCAAGTCCGGCGAGCTGCGAGCCGCTTGGCGTTACGTCGCGCGCACGCCGGAGCTGCGGATCCCGCTCGTGATGATGGCCGTGGTCGGGACGGTCTCCTACAACTTCCAGGTGCTGCTGCCGCTGCTGGCGGACTTCACGTGGCACGGCACCGCGTCGACCTACGCGGCTCTCACGGCCGCCATGGGCGTCGGATCGGTCGCGGGCGCGCTCGCCGCGGGCGCGCGCGGGCGGGTGAGCGCGCGGCTGATCGTCGCGGCCTCGCTCGCGTTCGGCACCGCCGAGCTGCTGGTCGCCGCGGCGCCGACGCTCGAGTCGCAGCTGCTCTTCCTCATCCCGCTCGGCGCCGCCTCGGTGACGTTCGCGGCGGGCATCAACTCGTCGCTCCAGATCGCCGTCGAGCCCGCGCTGCGCGGGCGCGTGATGGCGCTCTACTCGATCGTCTTCCTCGGCTCGACGCCGATCGGCGCGCCGCTGGTGGGCTGGCTTGCCGAGGCCGCCGGACCGCGCGCGGGGCTGCTGGCCGGCGCGCTCGCCGCGCTCGGCGCCGGCGCCGTCGCGCACTTCGCGTTCTCCCGACCGCGGGGCGAGCGGGTGCCGTCGGCTATCGTCGAGCCTGCTTGATCGGTCCTCTCGAGTCCGTTCTCTACCGCGATGGCGCGACGATGGTCCAGCGCCACGGGCGCCGCGTGGCGGCGCACTTCGGCTCGCGCAGCGGCGAGGAGGCCGCGTGCCTGAAGGCGGTCGGGATCGCCGACCGCAGCGACCGCACGACGCTTGAGGTGGGCGGCGACGTGGACGCCGCGCTGCTGGAGCTGGCGGCGATCGGCGAGCGAGCGTGGTCGTCCTACGCGGGGACGTCGCGCGCGGTGGTGCGCTGCGAGTTCGAGGACACCGTGGCGTGCCTGGCCGCGCTGGGCTCGGACGCGCGCGACGCCACGCGCGAGTACGCGGCGATCGCGGTGGTGGGACCGAACGCCGAGGCGCTGCTGGACGCCGTCGACCTGCCGTCGTCGGGCGTCACGCTGCACGAGACGGGGCTGTTCTGGGAGATCCTGATCCCGCCGGCGCTCGGCCCCGTCGTGTGGGACCAGCTGCTCGAGGTCGGCGCGCCGCTGGGGGTCGCCTGCGTCGGGCTCGACGCGCTCGAGAACCTCTCCGCCTCCAAGAGGCTGCGCGCCTGACTAGATTCGCCTAATGGATGTGGGAGTCCGTTGAGCTTCGGCACCTGCGCACGTTCCTCGCCGTCGCCGACGAGCTCCACTTCGGGCGAGCCGCCGACCGTCTCCGGCTCTCCCAGTCGCGCGTCAGCCAGCTGATCCGCACGCTCGAGACGATCGTCGGCGAGCCGCTGTTCGTCCGCACGAGCCGGCACGTCGCGCTGACCAGCGCCGGGGTGCAGCTGCGCTCGCGGGTTCAGCCGGCGTACGCGGAGCTCCAGCGCGCGGTCGACGAGCTGCGCGGCGGCGTGGTCGGCGAGCTGCGCCTCGGGCTGCTGATGGCGACGTCCGGCGGGCGGCGGCTGACCGAGATCACGGCGCTGTTCGAGCGCCGGCATCCCGGCAGCCGCGTGGCGATCCGCGACGCGGACTGGAGAGATCCGCTCGGGCCGATCCGGCGCGGCGAGGTCCACCTGATGGCGATCCGCTTCCCGCTGCACCGGCCCGATCTGACCGTCGGCCCGGTGCTGACGGTCGACGAGCGCGCGCTCGCCGTCGCCGTCGATCATCCTCTGGCGGCGCGCGAGTCGGTGACCGTCGAGGACCTGGCGGGCTACTCGATCGGCTACAACCCCGGGACCCCGCGTGAGATCCTCGACGCGTTCCTGCCCTCGGTCACGCCGAGCGGCCGGCCGATCCCGTGGCGCGAAGTCACCGATCCCGTGCAGCTGATGACGCTGGTGGCGCGCGGCGAGATCGTCCATTGCACCGTCAGGTCGATGCCGGACTTCTTCAGCTACCCGGGCGTGACGTACGTGCCCTTCAGCGACCTGCCGCCGTCGTCAGCCGGGCTGGTCTGGCGCATCGGCGCGGAGACCGCGGCGGTGCGCGCGTTCGTGCAGGCGGCGCTGGACGTGCTCGGCGATCGGCCGGAGTGATCGCTGCGATGAGCGAATCGCTCTTGGTCGGGGCGCGGCCGAGGAGGAGGCTGCCGCCCCATGCTCTGCCATCCACAGCCCTGCCCGTGCGACTGCGAGCCGTGTGACGGGCCGGAGCCCCGCTGGGACGCCCGGCTCTGGGGCCTCCTGATTCTCCTGTGCGGCGTCCTCTTCCTCGACGGTCTCGACGTCTCGATGGTCGGCGTCGCGCTCCCGTCGATCCGCGAGGACCTCGGGTTGTCGACCTCCCAGCTGCAATGGATCGTCTCGGGCTACGTGCTCGGCTACGGCGGGCTGCTCCTGCTCGGCGGGCGCGCCGCCGACCTGCTCGGCCGCCGGCGCGTGCTGCTCGCCGCGTTGGCCGTGTTCACGTTCGCGTCGCTGCTCGGCGGACTGGTGAGCGCGGGCGTGCTGCTCGTGGCGACGCGCTTCCTGAAGGGCGCGAGCGCGGCGTTCACGGCGCCGGCCTCGCTCTCGACGATTACGACGACGTTCCCCGAGGGCACGATGCGCAACCGCGCGCTGAGCGTCTACACGGCGTGCGGGGCGAGCGGGTTCTCGCTGGGGCTGATCTGCGGCGGGCTGCTGACCGAGGTCGGATGGCGGTTCACGTTCCTGCTGCCGGTGCCGATCGCGGCGACGATCCTGTTCCTGCTGCCGCGCTATCTCCCGCGCGATCCCGAGACCTCGGGGCGTGGCTTCGACCTCGCCGGCGCGGTGACGGTCACGGCGGGGATGCTGCTGCTGGTCCGGACCGTCGTGCGCGCGCCCGACTCCGGCTGGGGGTCGGTCGACACGCTCGTCGCGTTTGCCGTGGCGGCGGCGCTGCTGGTCGCGTTCGTGGCGATCGAGCGGCGGACGGCCACGCCGCTCGTGCGGCTCGGCATCCTGCGCTCCGGCACGCTGCGGGCGGCGAACATCGGCGCGATCACCGTGTTCGGCGCCTACGTCGGCTTCCAGTTCGTGGCCACGCTGTACATGCAGGGGCTGCTCGGGTGGTCACCGTTGGAGACCGCGCTGGCCTTCCTGCCCGCCGGCCTGATCGTCGCGTTCGGTGCGCCGCGCACGGGCGCGCTGGCCGATCGCTTCGGCACGCAGCCGCTGATCCTGCTCGGCGCCGTGTTCTTCGTGGTCGGCTACGGGCTCTTCCTGCGGATCGACGCGTCGCCCTCGTACGTGACGGTCGTGCTCCCGACGATGGTGCTGCTGGGCCTCGGGTTCGCGCTGTGCTTCCCGTCGCTGAACATCCAAGCGACCGCGGGCGTGGATCCGGGCGAGCAGGGGCTCGCGTCGGGGCTGGTGAGCACGTCGTTCCAGGTCGGCGGCGCGGTCGTGCTGGCGGTCGTGAGCGCCGTGGTTACGGCGCGCTCGGGCGGCGCGCTGCTCGACGCCTACCGGCCCGCGCTGGCCGTTGTCGCGCTGGTGGCCGCGCTCGGCCTGGTCGTCGCGCTCGCCGGGACGCGCAAGGCGCCGGCGTTCCCGCGCCTCTGGCGACTGCGAGGCGTCGAGCCCGCGCGCTAGCTTGTCAGACGCGCCGGGCCTCAGTGACATCCAGCCGGTCGGGCAAGAGGTGCGCGACCGCATCATCACGGGACTCAAGGGTGGCGCTTGACGTGGGCCGGGCGGCGGGCGCGTTTCCCTGGCAGTTCACCGTTCGCGCCGTAGACATCGCCACCGTCGTGTACCGGCTCCGCTCGCATGACTAAGGTGCGGGCATCCTCGCCACCACCGTCATCGGGAGCTACCCGCAGCCGGACTGGCTGATCGACCGCGAGCGCCTGCGCGGCTCGCTCCCGCCGCGGGTGCGGGCCGCCGAGCTGTGGCGGGTGCCGGAGCCGTGGCTCGCCGCCGCCCAGGACGATGCGACGGCGCTGGCGATCGCCGAGATGGAGCGCGCCGGCGTGGACATCCTCACCGACGGCGAGATCCGGCGCGAGTCGTATTCCAACCGCTTCGCGACCGCTCTGGAAGGGCTCGACATCGACAACCCGGCGATGGTGCCGGGGCGGGCGGGCGGCATGAACGCGGTGCCGCGCGTGGTCGGTGCGGTGCGGCGCGTCCGGCCGGTCGAGGTCGACGACCTGCGGTTCCTGCGCCAGCGGACCGATCGCACGGTCAAGATCACGCTGCCGGGCCCGTTCACGATGTCCCAGCAGGCGTCGGACGAGTTCTACGGCGACGAGGCGGCGCTGGCGATGGAGTTCGCGGCGGCGGTCAATGACGAGGTCCGCGACCTGTTCGCGGCCGGCGCCGACATCGTGCAGATCGACGAGCCGTGGCTGCAGTCGCGCGCCGAGAAGGCGCGGGCGTTCGCATTGCCGGCGATCGACCGCGCGCTGGAGGGCGCGCCGGGCGACGACCGCGCTGCACACGTGCTTCGGCTACGCCCACGTCGTCCACGACCGCCCGGCCGGCTACCCGTTCCTCGCCGAGCTGGCCGCCTGCTCGGCGGACATCATCGCCATCGAGGCCGCGCAGCCGCGGCTGGACATGTCGGTGCTCGAGCCGCTGGCGGGCAAGACCGTCGCCGTCGGCGTGCTGGACCTGTCGAGCGACGTCGCCGAGACGCCCGAGGAGGTCGCGTCGCGGATCGAGCAGGCGCTGCGCGTGCTGCCGCCGGAGCGCCTGCAGGTCGGCCCGGACTGCGGGATGAAGTACCTCCCGCGCGAGCTCGCGTACGCGAAGCTGCGCGCGCTGGTCGAGGGCGCGCAGTTAGTCCGCGAGCGCCTCTAGCACCCAGTCGTTGCACTGCATGAGGCTGCCCGTGCCGGGCGGGTACTCGAATTCCTGCGGTCCGAGCAGGGTGAGGCCGAGCTTGCGGCAGAGCGCGTTGGATGGCGCGTTGTCGACCGCCGGGTACGCGTGGATGTCGCGGTCGCGGGCGAGGTCGAGCAGCTGCCGGGTCGCGTCGGCGGCGATCCCGCGGCCCTGGAAGCCGGGCAGGACCGACCACCCGATCTCGTAGTCGGCCCCGCGCTCCCAGTAGCCGACCCAGCCGACGCCCTCGCCGTCCACGACGATCTTGAACTGCTTGGAGTCCGGCTTGGCGTAGCGGGCCTGGCGCTCGGCGATCTTCTCCGGGCGCTCCGGGCCGCCGAGGTGGACCATCATCGCCGGGTCGCCGAGCAGGCCCTGAAGCAGCTCGAGATCGCCGTCGCCCCAGGGCTCCAGGCGCGGGCGCTCGCGCAGCGGTCTCGAAGGCGGGAGGTCGGTGAGCACGTCGCGGATCAGCTCCAGCCGCTCCCCGGGGTCGGCGAGGAACGGGTGGAAGACGAGGATGTCGCCGGCGCTCGCGCTCGCTCGATCGCCTCGCGCAACTTCGCGGGCGGCGACAGGTTGCCGAAGCGCGGCAGGTAGTAGTAGGCGTCGACCAGCTCCCAGCGGAACGGGAACGAGGCGATGCCGGGGACGGGCGCGGCCGCGGACACGTACGCGTAGCCCAGCTCGTCGAGCAGCTCCGCGGTATGCGGCGTCACGTCGCCGCCGGGCGGGCGGAAGCCGAGAGGCCGGCCGAACGCTTCGATGCCGCGTTGCAGGATGTCTCGCTCCGCGTCGACGTCGGCCCAGTGCTCGTGGCGCCAGCCGTGGAAGGCGAGCTCGTGGCCGCGCGCCGAGATATCCGCCAGCGCCTCCGGATAGAGCTCGGTGTTCAGCCCCTCGACGAAGAACGTGGCTCGATGCCCGGTCTCCGCGAGCAGGTCGAGCACGCGCGGGAGCGCGCGGGTGACCGACGAGTGGTGCCCGAGCGGCTCCCCGGCGGGCCACTCGCCGCGTTCCAGCGCGGTGGCCTCGCCGAGGTTGTCGAACGTCAGGCTGAGCGCAGGGAGATGTCGAACCGGCACGCGAGGTGGTCGCCCTCAGGCTCCACGGGTCGGACCAGCACCGGCTTCACGGCGCCGATCGTGTCGTTGTCCAGGTACGGATCGTCCGGGAAGAAGACCTGCGTCACCAGCGTCCGGTGGCCCGGCGCGCTGACCTTGAAGTGGATGTGCGCGGGGCGCCACGGGTGCTGGCCGATCGCCTCCAGGTAGCGGCCGACGGGGCCGACGGTCGGGACCGTGTAGGGCTTGGGCAGCATCGTCTGGAACTCGTACTTGCCGCCCGGCGAGCGCAGCTTGCCGCGGAAGTTGTAGGCCGGCTGGCGCGGGTCCCACAGGTCGTAGCCGCCGTCCGGGCCGGTCTGCCACACGTCGATCACGGCATCCTCGAGCGGCGTGCCGTCGGTCGAGCGGACGTCGCCGCGGACGATCAGCGCCTCGGCGTCCTCGCCCATGCCCTCGTAGTCGTCGTAGATGCGGCCCTCGCGCCACGGCGGGTCGTCGCGGTACAGCGGGCCCTCCACGTCGCTCGCCGTCGCGCCGTCGTCGTCGCTGTGCGACAGCCCGTCGATCAGCACCGACGTGCGGGTGACGTCCGACAGCAGGATGAACTCGTCGGCGCGGCCGACCTCGGTCAGGAACGCGAGCGCGGCGTGCCACTCCTCCTCGGTCACCCGGTGGCGCTCGAGCACCTCGTGGATCGCCTGGATCACGTCGGGCACGATCCGGCCTAGACGCGTTTCGGTCGGGACGCTCATCGCTTCCCCCATTCGGTGTACTGGTACGGGTTCTCGGCCAACTCGGTCTCCGGGATCTCCGGGTGCATGCCGCCGGTCCACGCCTCCTCGCCGAGCTCGCCCATCGCAAACTCGACCGTCTGCTCGATCGCGTGGCGGGCCTGCTTGAGATCGATGCCCACGAGCTTGCCCTCGCTCTTGACGATCTTGCCGTCGACGATCACGGTGTGGACGTCGGAGCGCTGGGCCTGGAAGGCCACGTGGCCGTACGGGTGCAGGATCGGGAACATGACGGGCGAGTCGTCGTTCTTGATGAGGACGACGTCGGCCTTCTTGCCGGGCTCCAGGCTGCCGATCTTGTCGTCTTTGTGGAGCGCCTTGGCTCCGCCGCGGGTCGCCCACTCGACGACCTGCTCGGCGCGCAGGTGGTGGTTGGTGACCGTGTTGCCCTTCGCGTGCGCCTCGAGGTGCTCGCGGGAGCGGTCGGCGCCGAGCGTCGTGCGCATCGCGCTGAACAGGTCGCCACTCCACCAGACGCTCGTGTCCATCGAGAGGCTGACGGGGATGTTGTGCTTGCGCAGCTTCCAGGTCGGCGGGTAACCCTGGCCGGCGCTCTGCTCGCTCTCGGTGGAGACCGAGACCGAGCCGCCGGTCGCCGCGATCCGGTTGTAGGAGTCCTCGGTCAGCGTGCATGCGTGGACGTAGATGTTCTCTGGCGTCATGTAGCCGTGCTCGTGCATCAGTCGGATGCCGTCGTCGTTGGTCGCGCCCCACACGCCCGCGTGCGTGGTGACGGGCGCGTTGAGCTCGCGCGCGACCTTGAATGCCTCCTGCTCGGGGAAACGCGGGATCGCCGGTGACGTCGAATGCCATCTGGAAGCCGAGCATGTCGTCTCTGGTGCCGAAGCGCCGCTGCACGAAGGCGTTGAAGTCCTTGGACGCCGCCCACTCCCACGGGCCCTGCTGGATGTTCCCGTAGGCGAGGACGAACCTTCCGGGGATGCTTTGGAGCGCGTCGACCGCGGCGTCGGCGTGATCGACCGTCTGCAGGCCGTGCGACCAGTCGACGGTCGTGGTCACGCCGGCGTCGAGCGACTCGATCGCCGACAGCACGTTGCCCGCGTGGATGTCCTGCGGGCGGAAGATCTTCCCGTGCTCGAGGTAGAAGAAGACGAAGTACTGCGACAGCGTCCAGTCCGCGCCATAGCCGCGCAGCGCCGTCTGCCACATGTGCCGGTGCGTGTCGATCATGCCCGGCATCACGATGCCGTTGCTCGCGTCGATGGTTTTCGTGTTCGCCGGGGACCTCGAGGTTCGGACCGACCTTCTCGATCCGGTCGCCGATCACGAGGACGTCCGCGTCGTGCAGCACCTCGTGGGCGTCGTTCATGGTCAGCACCGTCCCGCCGCGCAGCACGATCGGCTCGCTCATCTCACTGCCCTCCTCTCGGATTCCGGAACGACTACCAGCTTGGGTCGGTTCTTGGCCGTTTTCTGGCGTTCCCACGCGGTCGCGATGTCCTCCAAGCTCCACGACTTCGCTGTCCACCACGATCTCTCCGCGCCCGACGAACTCAGCCAGACGCCGATACCCGTCGCGCTTGACCTCGTGCGGCGGGTGGGCGACCGAGAAGCCGCACACGCTCAGCGACACGCTGCGGATCGCGGGAGCGGAGAGCGTGATCTCGGTGCCGGCGAGCTGGCCGATCTGGACGTGGCGGGCGTGCCTTCGGGACGCCTTCATCGCCGCCTCGGCGGGCTTTCCCCAGAGCGTGTCGATCGTCACGTCGATGGGGCCGTCGAACTCCGGCTCCTCGGTCAGCTCCACCACCTCGTCGGCCCCGCGCACGCGGCTGGTGTCGCGCGCCGCCGCGATCACCTTTCCGGCGCCGAGGAGCTTCGCGGCCTGCGTCGCGACGCTCCCGAGCGCCCCGTTCGCGCCCAGGATCAGCACCGTCTCCCCTTCTTGCAGGTTCGCTCGCCATGTGAGGGCGAGCCACGCGCCGAGCCCGGTGTTCCCGAGCGCGGCCGCGGTGACGTCGTCGATCTCGTCCGGGGACGTCGATCAGCGTGTCCGCGCCGGCGAGCGCGCGCTGCGCGAACGAGCCGTACGGCGCGATCGTCGGGTCGAAGTAGACGCGGCGGCCGTCTTTGGTGCGCCCCACCCCGTCGGTCCCGGCAACGCTCGGCAGCGGCGGAGGGCCGAGATAGAACGTCCCGGTCGCCTTCAGCAGGTCGAGGTGGTGGATCGCCGCGGCTTTGACGTCGACGACCACCTGGCCTTCGGCGGCCTGCGGTTCCTCGAACTCCCCGGGCTGACCGGCGGCTCGCCGTACGCGTGCAGGATCGCGGCTCGCACACGCTGGAGTCTTTCAGTTGTGCATCGCTGCCTTACTCAGGCGCCATCACCGGCTCGCGTCCGGCCGCGGTCGACAGCGTGAAGTAGCTGAGCCCGGCGAGCGCGAACGTCACGAACACGCCGTACCGATACAGCTGGTCCAGGAAGGTCGGGTCGGCCACGACGCCGCCCTTGGTCGTCGCCGCGTGCACGAAGCCCGGGATGACCGGGACCACGCCGATCACCACCGAGCCGATCGCCTTCCAGTTGAACCCGCGCGAGTACGTGTACTCGCCCTCGACCTTGTAGAGCTCCTCGACGTCCAGCTGCGTGCGCCGGAGGATCCAGTAGTCGACGATCATCACCGCGCCGAACGCCGCCAGCAGGCTGCCGTAGCCGACGAGCCAGGTGAAGATGTACGCGCCGACGTCCTCGTAGAGCTTCCACGGGAACGAGACGATCCCGATCAGCGCCGTGATGATCCCGCCCATCCGGAACGAGATCACGCGCGGCGACAGATTCGAGAAGTCATTCGACGGCGACACGACATTGGCCGCCATGTTCGTCGACACCTGCGCGATCAGCACGACGATCATCGCGAGGATCAGCAGCACCGGCAGGTCGGCCAGCAGCCGCGCGATGAGCGCGACCGGGTCCCAGATCGGCTCCCCATAGACCACGATCGTCGCCGCCGTCACCGCGATCCCCACGAACGAGAACCCGGTCATCGCCAACGGCA
Organism: uncultured Solirubrobacteraceae bacterium; assembly: GCA_963837485.1. Taxonomy (GTDB): domain Bacteria; phylum Actinomycetota; class Thermoleophilia; order Solirubrobacterales; family Solirubrobacteraceae; genus Solirubrobacter. The sequence continues at coordinate 127,429 of CAWINP010000017.1, forward strand.
GCCCGATCGACTGCCCCAGCACCTGCGAGCGCTGATCCTTCGCGAAGCGCGTGAAGTCCGGGATGTTGAGCGAGAGCGTGATCCAGTAGCCGATGTTGGCCGCCAGCCCGGGAGCCGAACAGCGACCAGAACGTCTGATGGTCGGACACCAGCTTCGACGACGTCGAGAACACATTGCCGATCCCGCCGCCGGCCGAGAAGCCCCAGATCAACAGGCCGGCGCTGCCGCCGAGCAGCAGCGGCGCCGCCCAGCTCTCGAGCACCTTGATGCCCTCGATGCCCCGCAGGATGATCGCCACCTGGATCAGCCAGAACACCGCGAACGCGACCGCCTTGTGCAGCGAGAAGTCGGCCCAGCTGGACGTCAGCGTCGTCATCAGGGTGTCCAGCGCCAGCGCACCGATCCACGTCTGGATGCCGAACCACCCGCACGCCACGAGCGCACGCGCCATCGCCGCCACGTTCGCCCCACGGACGCCGAACGACGACCGCACCAGCACCGGGAACGGGATCCCGTACTTCGTGCCGGGATGCGCGTTCAGCAGCATCGGGATCAGCACGATGAGGTTGCCGAGCGAGACCGTCAGCAGCCCCTGCCACCACGTCATCCCGGCAGTGATCAGCCCGGACGCGAGCGTGTAAGTGGTGATGACGATCGACAGCCCGACCCACAGCGCGGCGATGTTGTACGTCGTCCACGTGCGCCGCTCGATCCCAGTCGGTGCGAGATCGTCGTTGGAGAGCGGTGAATCCGCAATGACGCTCATGCTTGATCCTCCCCTGCCCACGTGGGCCTCCCCCGCGTGAGGTCGTCCTTGCCACCATCGTCCCCGATGAGGCGGCGGATCAAGCTTCGCGTCGCAGACGAGCGCTAGTCTTCTCGACCCCGCCGGAGTAGCTCAGTCGGTTAGAGCAGCGGAATCATAATCCGCGTGTCGGGGGTTCGAGTCCCTCCTCCGGCATCTCGCAGTTCGGCCGTTTTCTTCGCTCTAGCAGGCGTTTCGCGAAGATCCTCGGTTCGGCGTCCCCCCCAACGGACCTCAGCGAGCCCCCTCCCTGTGGCCTCTTGTGTCCCCTTCTGTGTCCCCCGCGGGGCCAGTTCTAGGCGGGCGCGCCTAGAGGGACCATGGCGAACTGGCGCAAGTCTCGATTCCCGGGTGTTTACGTCTCGCACTCGACCCGGTGTCCGGCGTATTCCGACGCCACCGCTCGCTGCCGCTGCACGCCGTCGTGGCGTGGCCGCCGGCGGCATCCCGTAACGGGGAAGCCCGAGTGGCAAAAGCCGGTCGTCAAGGATCGCTCCGAGGTCCTCGCCTGGCTTGCCGCCGCCGATGCCGGTAGCCAGCACCTCCGCGAGCTCGCCGCGCGCGGACCGCTCTTTGAGGATCTCGCCGATCAGTGGCTCGACGGCGTCGAGCAAGGTCGGATCGGCCGCCGGCGCGGCCGTGGCAAGCCATACGCCGAGACCACGATCCTCGCGATGGGTCGCTCGCTCAAGTACCACGTCCTGCCGGAGTTCGGCCCGATGCACGCGTCGGAGATCTCAGAGCTCGACTGGCAGGCTTGGATCGACAAGCTGGCGCGCCGCGGCCTGGCCCGCTCCACGATCGCCAAGCACATCTCGGTCGCGTCCGACATCTACGCCTGGGCGTCGGCGCCCTCGCGACGCCTTGTCTCGCGAAACCCGCTGCGGCTCGTCGAGCTGCCGCCCAACGACGAGCAGCCCCGCCTGCGCGTCGCCTTGGCGCCCGAGGCCGCGCAGCTCCTCGCCGCGCTTGAGCCTGAGGAGCGTCTCCCCTACGCGATCGCCTTCTATGCCGGCCTGCGCCGCTCGGAGATCTACCGCCTCGAATGGCCCGACGTGCTCGACCGCGACCGCATCGCGACGCGCCTCATCGTCCGCCGCTCCAAGTCCGAGGCCGGCACCGCCCGGCGACCGCCGATCGCCGACAACCTCCGAACCGTGTTGTCCGAGGCCTGGGAGCGCCAGGGCCACCGGCCCGACGGCAAAGTCGTCGACGTCTCGGTCATGTCCGGCAAGATCGGCGCGCGTGTCGACGCTGCGTGGAAGGCCGCGGGCTTGAACCGCATCACGCTCCACGAGTGCCGCCACACCTACGCCTCGCTGCTGATGGCCGCGGGCTACACGATCAAGGAGCTCATGGAGTACATGGGCCACGCCGACCTGCAGATGGTCAACCGCTACGTGAAGCTGCTGCCCCAGCCGGGCGAGGACGATGCGGCCGAGCGACTGAACGTCTACCTCAGGCGTAGCGAGGGTGCGTCGTAGGGCGTTGCCGTCCCGTCGACTAAAGTGGAGCCGCTCGAGAGCCAATAGGTAGCCAGGAGGGGCCTGATCGGCTAACAAGCGATACGGCCACGCCGACGTCATGAGCACATCCGAGCATCTGATCGAGGACGCCCACCGGGCCGCGACCGAAGCCCGTCCGCCGCAGTTGGCTTCCACGCTGCAGGAGCTGCTCGGTCAGAAGCTGGTGGCGTTCGCCGCGGGCGACCGGCACCCGAAGACGATCGGTCGCTACGCGCGCGGAGATCGCGAGCCCGAGCCTGAGACGTTGGGCCGGCTCGTCGACCTTTATACGGTCGTCGCGATCCTCCGGAGCGGCGCGCACGACCACGCGATCAAGGCATGGATGATGGGGTCGAACCCACGACTCAAGGGCAAGGCTCCCATCGAGGCGATCCACGAAGGGCGCGCGTACGAAATCATGGGCGCGGCCAAGGCGTTCGTGACCCGTCGTTAGGCACGCGTCCGTGCCGCTGGATGTGTTCGCCGGCGGCAGGACGGGCTCGCCTTCGGCTTCGCCGAGCACCGCCATCGGCCTGGCCTCTCGTAAAACCAGCCGGCCGATTGGCTCTCGGAGTGGACTCGCCGAAGCGAGGTCCTGGACGCGCGCAACGACGTCCTATCGAGCGCTGCGTCCGGCCGCGTTTCTACGGTTGCCCGGTGTCGGAGATCGAGCGTTACGGCGACAGCTTCGACGACTTCGCGGATCACCCTGATTCCGCGTTCCATGTCGCCGAAGGTCTCAGCCCGGAGGACACGAACCGCGAAATCGTCGCGAGCATGGACCGCGTGCTACTCGGCATCATCGAACGCCAGCACGCTGGAGAGCTGATTCCGCTGTCCACGGATGCGCTCTGCGAGTGGCACCGCGGCATCTTCGTCTCGACTTTCCCCGAGGACGCCGGCCGGCTGCGATGGAAGACAGGCTCCGGCGTCTGGGAGACCGTGACCTTCGGCGTCGGCATCGGCACCCAGACCACGAGGCGCATCCTGGGGCGACAGGGCGCTCCCCCACGCGCGATCCGACGCCGCCTGGACCGCATCTTCAGACGCTACGCAGATGACCTGGCACACGCCTCGGCGGACGGGATAACGCTTGACGACGCCGCCCTCAGCGCGACGCACATCTATGCCAAGACACTCTCCGTCCATGCCTTCGTCGACGGCAATCTCCGAGCCTCCTTCGTTGCCCTCCAAGCCGCCCTGCTCAACTACGGCTTGCCGCTCGTCGTCTTCAAGGATCTCGAGGCCCACGACGATCATCTCGACAGGGCCCTGCGCCCTGGCGGGCGAAAACAGAGCTACGAGCCCTTCGCCGAGTACCTCGCGGGCCTGATCCGCGCAGTCGCCGGCGGTTGACCTCGCGACTACCCTGGAAGGAGGTGAGCACCGTGAAGATCATCGACTTCGATACTCCGGACCGCGTCGAGCACGTCGTCTTCGGCGACGAGCTGGTCCCGCTCACCGCCGAGGCGATCCACGCCCTTTCGCTCAACGCGCAGCTCCTCGCGATCGGCGAGACCGTCCGGGCTGCGGGCGAGCCGGCCGCGACGGCGTAGTCAGGCCGCGTGTACCGGCGACCGGTGCGAGAGTGAGCCGATCGACCCGCAGTCTTTCGCGCACGACATCATCGATGTGACCGTGCTCCGCCACGGAGTCCTGCGTGTGCGATTCGCCGACGGGCTCAGCGGCGACGTGAACGTCCTCGACCGCATGCACGGTCCCGTCTTTGCGGACGCGCGAACACCCGCAGGCTTCGCGAGCGCCGCAATCGACGCAGAGCTCGGCACGGTCGTGTGGCCGAGCGGAGCCGACCTGGCGCCCGACACGCTCTATGAGCGGCTACGCACTGGCCGCTGGCCTGATCAAGACTCAACCGCGTAGCAGGTCGTCGCGAGCCGGGATCTGGCGCTACCGGACGCCCGCGAGCGAGATCGCGTGGAGGTCGAACGCCTACGCGGCGCCCCGGGCCTCACGGCTAGTGCCCGGAGGCGCGACCGTTCATTGAGAACATCGGTGGCTCGACAAGGAAGCGCGCGTGCCGCTGGACCCAGCGCTCGAGCTCGCTGACCGGGATCAGGATCAGTTGGCCGGACGCGACGACCTTCAGTTCTGGCTGGACACGGCGCTCGAAGTGGTTGAGGCTGATCCCGAGCGCCGCCGCGGCTTCGCGGCGCGTGAGCGTGTAGCGGGGCACCGGCTGGAGTGGGCGCGCAACGGCCTTGGCCACCGTCAGAGCTCCCGACCGAGCACGCGGCCGCGTCGGAGCGCTCGGTCGCGCGGTCGGCGAGCAGGTCGAGGGTCGCATCGGCGCCCGCGGCACGGTCCTGCTCGCTGACAAATCGCCGCGTCGCGTGAAGACGTTCGGCCTCGGCGCGCTGCACGCGGCGCAGCTCCCCGATTGCTGCGCGCTCGTCGCGGCGCGCCCGCTCAAGTTCGCGCCGGCGTCCCGGCAGCCATCGCAGCTTGCGCGTTTCGAGGGCGTGCCGATGTTCGGCGGCGTCGCTCGCGTCGCGCCCTCGGTCAGCGACTGCACTCGATCCGCTGTCGATGGCGAGAACCTGAGCGCTGCTCGTCCTGAGCGCGGCCGCGAGGCGCTCCAGCGGCTCCCGGCCTCCCTGCTCGGCCGGCGCGAACTCCTCACGCTCCGCAGCAGCGTCGGCAGAGACGTAGAGCCGGTTCGCAAGACGGCCCCGGCTGAGGGCGACATAGGCCCACTCGCTGCTGATTCCCTGGCCGACGAGAACGAAGGAGCGATCGACGGTAGTGCCCTGGGCGACGTGACCGGTGATCGCGTAGCCGTGCAGCAGCGTCGGATCGCCGCTTCGCGTGACGTCGTCGAGGAACGCGCGATCGAGCCGGATGTCCGTGTCGCCGACCTTCACAGTCAGCACCCGCGCCGCGGGATCGACGCCGGTCACGCGACCGCGCTGGCCGTTGGCGACGCCGAGACGATGAACGTTGCGCTTGATCACCACGGCGTCGCCGACGGCGAAGGCGCCGCCCGGCAGCGCGAGCTCGACCCCGCCCAGCTCGCCCGCGTCACGGAGGTGTCCTCGCGCACGCTCGTTCAGATCGGCAACGTCGGCGCGGCGCTGGGCGATCATCACCGCGTCCTCACCAGGTGCCGAGGCCAGCCACTCCCGGACGAGCCGGTCCCGCGTCCCACGCTCGCTCGGTTCGATCGCCAGCGCTCCATGCCGTAGATAGAGCTCCAGCGCGGAATCCGCCCCGCCGGAGCGGAGCTGATCGAGCGCCTCTCGCTCCCACGCGTTGACCTGGCGGAGATTCTCGCCGAGCTCTACCGCCAGGCCGCGGCGCACGAGGCCGATGAACGACCCGCCAGCGCCGATCTCCGGCAGCTGCCGATGGTCGCCGACGAGCACGAGCTTTCCTTGCGACTGCTCGACGTGCCCGAGCAGCTCCGCGAGCTGGCGGGTCGCGAGCATCCCGGCCTCATCCACGACGAGCACGCAGCGGCCGGGGAGCCCGCCACCGCCGTGGAGGTCGTTCAGCAGCGCGGCGACGCTCGTGCTCTGGATGCCCGCGCCTTCGGTCAGCTCGTTGGCCGCGCGGCGTGCGACCGCGGCGCCCAGCACCGGGTAGCCGGCCTCCTGCCACGCCTCGCGAGCGGCACCGAGCGCGAGCGTCTTACCGGCTCCCGCCTTTCCAGCCACGACCGCAACGCCGTCCCCGCACATGCACAGCGTCTCGATCACACGCCGCTGGTCCGGCGAGAGCGTCGGCCGCGCGGCCACGACCGCATCGACGACAGCAGCAACCGCCACGCCCGCTCGGGATCCAACCGCGGCCACGGCTCGATCAACGAGATCGCGCTCGAGCGCCCGGTGCTCCGGAGTCGAATAGCGGAGCCGATCCGCGCCCGCGGGAAGCACTCGACCATCGCGCCGGCGAAACGTCTCACCCGCGAGTCGCGTCTCGCCGTCGGGGATAAGCGGCACCGCGCGTGTCGCGAGGAACTGGTCGCAGGCGCGCTCGAGCTCGTGCGCGTCAACTTGCGAGCCGCGCGGGAGCGCTTCGCACAGTCCCTGCAGCACCTCGCTGCGGTTGAATGTGGCCGCTTGGCGCGTGAGTCCGTCCGGGCCGGCGAGATGGTCCATTGCCGCCTGCCAGTCCCGCGTCTCGAGCAAGGTGCGCCGCTGCCATCGCCCGACCACCAGGCCCAACTCGCGCTCTCCGAAGCCCAGCGCCTCTGCCCGAGTGCGCCACTCCCGCGTCAGCGCCTCCGCGACAACGCGCGGATCTTTCGCGCGGCGCGTTGCCAGCGCGGCGGCCTCCGCGGCCCGAGCACCCGACGTGCCCCGCTCTGCGAGCGCCGCGTCGATCTCAGCCTTCCTGCGACTGAACGCGCGCGTCACGATACGAGGAACGCCGGAGATCTCCGCGATCCCGCGGCGCACGAGTGTCCATTCCACGCCGATCGTGCGCGTGAGTTCGCTCCGCAGCACCGCCTGGTACCGAAAGCTCGCCGCACGCGCCTCGGCGTACAGCCGGCGCCCGTCGAGCGCTGACCACCGCCCGTCGAGCCCGCGCCCAAGGTTCGCCACCAAGACATGGGTGTGCAGCTGCGGATCACCGGCCCGCGAGGTCCGATGGCGAAATGCCGCAGCGACGAAGCCCGACGCCTCCTCGACGATCGCGCCCGCGTGGCCACGCCGCACGGCCACGGCCGACCGCTCGAGGTACCGAACAGCCTCAAGGGCCGCTACATCATGAGCTTTACGTACAGAGTCACGCAGTTCCGCGTCACCGAGCCCGAACAGCAGGCTCACGCTCTTCGGGAGGATGTCCGGATCGTCGTGGGATTTCGCGGCGGTCCAGTTTGTGCGATCTGTGACTAATTATACCGTTGCGGTGATCGGCGTCTTCGTTGTCGGGGTCGCGGGTGTGAGCTGAGCGGTGCGCGTGACGGTCATCGCGTGGCGTTCGACGGCGATCACGAGCGTGGCGAGGTCGCGGTAGCCGATGATGCGTCGGAACTGTTGCTCGGCGACGAGCATGCCGGCGGCGGTCCAGCGCTTTCGCATGTCGCCGCCTTGCCAGCGTTTGACGTTGCGCTGGGTGTGGCGGACGATCTCGATCATCGACTCGCACGGGTTCGTCGAGGACAGCGTCTTGGCGAGCTGGCCGGTGATCCCGAGCCGCATCAGCGTCAGCGTCTCGTGCATCCCCTCGCGCAACGAGGCGGCGGCGTCCGGCCACGTGCGATCCAGCTCGCCGGCCAACAGCTGCAGGCGCTGCTCGGCCAGGTCGGCGTCGGCCAGCGACCAGGCTGCGCGCAGCCGGCCCTGGACCGCGTCGCGGTCACGCTCGGGCAGCAAGTCGATCACATTCCTTTCCTTGTGCCGCTGGCAGCGATGGACCAGCGCGTGCTCGCCGAAGACGTCGCGGATCGCCCGCCGCAGCGCCTTGCCGCCGTCGATCACGAACAGGATCGCCTGCCCAGGGTCCAGGCCGCGGTCGACGAGATCGGCCAGCAGCGTCCTGGCCAGGGTGGCGTTCTCGGTCGAGCCCTCCCAAAGCCCGAGCGGGAGCTTGACGCCTTCGGTCGTGATGCCCAGCGCGACGACGTGCGTGGCCTCGGCGACCTCCATCCCGTCGAGCATCATCACCGCCAAGCGGACATCGTCCAAGCGCCTGGACATGAGCTCCTCCAGCGCGGTCCGGGTGCGCTCGACGAACATCTCCGAGACCGACGACTTGCCCGTCGCCGAGGCCTCGGTCTCGACACCGAGCCCGACGGGCTCACCGACGCGAGCGAACTTACGCGTCGAGACGCCCGCGAGCATCCGGTCCATCACCGCCCGCGTCAGCGGATCACGGTCGGCAAAGAACGCATACGTCCCGACCGCCAGCTCGTGCTCGTCGTCGGCCGTGCGCATCCGCGGCCGGCGCACCCGCACGCGCCGCCCGCCCAGCGTCATCGACCCGTCCTCGTGGCCGTGACGCTTCGCGCCGCGACCGGGGTTGTGCTTGCCCTTCGGGCCCACGACCTCGGCGACCTCAAGTTCCATCAGCTCGTGCACCACGCTCAGCCCGACGCCCACGCTCAGCGCCAGCAGACCCTCCCTCGCTGCCCCGACGAGCTCACCGAGCGCCTCCTGGATCTCCGCTGGCAGCGGCATCTCGGCCGCCTGCACAGTCGTGACGACCTTCGGCGCAGGTACCTTCTTCACGGCGGTTCCTCCTGTCCCGGATGGACTTCAAGCACCCAGAACGCTGCCAACGGCAGCGGACGGGGCCGGAAGGACCGCCGCTCAAAGTTCTACGAGATCTCGGACAACCTCCTCTTCGGCGCAGAGAACGTCAGATCGAACCCGGCGACCCTTGCCGGACTGCTCGATGTCCGCAACGGAGTCCCGTCGCGCGGGTCCAGCCCGGCCAGCACGTTGCGAAGCGCCTCGGGCGCGACATCGCCGCTGAGCCCGAGCTCACGCGCGGCTGCGCCGATCCACTGTCCCCGAGCCTCGCGAGGCGTCAGGTAGTAGTCCTCGATCCCCTCGCCCACGCTCTGCGCCACGTCGACGCGCTCCTCCGCCTGGTCGAGGTAGTACTTGGCCTGGCCGGCCGCCAGCTTGCCGATCGAGAGCACGGATGTAGGCCTCTGATCGTTAAGCCGACGAGCACAGCCCGCGGACAGCGGGATTGGCAAAGGTGGCGCATCCCCACTCGCGCTATGGCAATGGGAAGTGGCGCGAAGCCGACCGCACACCGAACGGCCGAGCCCATGACGGATGCGAGCTCAAGAGCTCAGATGCGTTGGCGGCGAGCTCTGGTGGAACTCGAGCGCCTCAGGAGTCTCTTCGAACTGCAGCAACTCCCCCGCTAGATCCAGGAGCGCGCCACGGACCTCGTGCGGATGCACGCGGAAGAACTCTCGGCGCGTGTTCACGCGATTGATCCGCTGGTCAGCGAAGCGCTGATGCAAGCTGGCTTCAATCCCGACGGCGTCCTCCGAGAAGAACAGCGCATGGACGTCGAACCGAAACGGCACCGAAGCGTCGCCGAGCTCGCGGACTCGGTCCAGTGGCTCAAGCCGGCGGGTCATGCCGATCTTCACGACGTCAGGGCCAAACGAGCCGACATTCGAGATCACGTAGACGTATCCGGCCCGAATGTTCGCCGCGCGATAGTCGACGTCCTCGATCGCTCGCTCGACGTCCGTCAACTGCTCCTGAACCCGCGCTGACCCGTCCTCGTCGCCGTTCTCCCGGAGCGTGGCGAGTGCGTTGAGGTAGTGCTGACGCTCCTTCTCGAGCCGCGCGCGCTCCCGTTCAATCTCCTGCTGCGCCTTGCGCTCTTCACGAAGACGTTCCCGCTCCTCCCGTTCGCGCTCCTTCTCCTCCGCGAGCTTTTCGAGATAGTCTGCCGTCAGCTCGAGCTCCCGGATTCGAAGTCGGTGATACGCGTCCGAGATCCGAATGTCCATGGTCTTGCCGAGCTTCGCGATCGTCACGGTCACCTTCGTGAGGCGATCAACGGCCGAAGCGAGCTTGTATGGCTTCAGTCCGCGGACGAGGTTGTCCGCCTCGGCGTTGTACGCCCGAAGCATGAGCTTTGAGAAGTCCCGCACCATCGTGCGGCCTTTGCTCAGAGAGTCGTTCACCCTCCAGTTCGTGGTCGCCAGCACCGCGCCGCCGTCCTTGCGAGCCATGAGCTTGATCTGCTCGCCAAGCCGCTTCAGCTCGGCTTGATAGGCGACTGAGTCCGTAAGCGGGTGCCGGTACTCGTAGATCCCGACTTCCTGCAGGATCTCGGCCTCCTCAGTCACGACGACCCGCTCTCGCAAGGCGGCTAGCTGCGTCTCAAGCTGCGTCTTCTCGCCTCGCGCTTTCGACATCTCCCCATCGAGCTCGGCGATAGCGTCCGCTCGGTTCTTCGCCAACGCCGCCTCGGATGCTGCGGTCTCGCTCGCGAGTTCGTCCCGGCGTCGCTCGAGTTCGAGCACAGACAAGACGCCCAGCCGCTCCTGAGCGTCGCGAATCTTGTGAAGCTCGTCGGCCAGCTCTCGGGCGCGCCTTCGCGCGCCGAACAACGGAATCTTCTCCGCTGGCGTCGCCTTCGACTCGGTCGACCTGTCCGTCTTGGTTGCGTCCTGCACGGCCTCGGCCATGGCCTTCCCTCCATCCGTGAGCCCTGAACGAATCATGATCCTCTATCGGATGGCGTCCCTAGTGGTCAAGTCGACGGTTCGGCGGACGACCGGACGCCTCGCTCGCCGGGCCGGCATCGAGAGCTCGGCGGCACCATAGGTGCAGGGGTGTGGTCGGAGGCAGTCGCTGCAGTCGCCGCAACCGGCGCGGACGCTGGGCCGAATTTCCACGCGAACGAAGCCGCAGCCCGACCGGAGCCGATGCGACACTAGCGGCGATGCCGTCGGTCGATCCAACACCACCGCTCTACATCGAGCGAATTACCGTCGAGGAGGGTTTCCTCGACGGTCTAGATCTTGGATTTCGTCCCGGGCTCAACGTCCTTATCGGCCCTCGTGGTGTTGGTAAGACCTCAGTGATCGAACTTCTGCGCTTCTGTTTCGGCGTTCCTGCCCTGACGGAGCGTTTCGCACAAGCGTCTCGCGATCACGCTCGGTCAGTCCTCAGCGACGGACGAGTGGTCGTGACGTATGCGCTGGACGTCGACCGTCTGACGATCGCGAGGCGGTCCAGGGACGAGGACCCAGAAGGCGAGCCGATCCCTATCGGCTCTTCGCCTATCGTGCTGTCGCAGAATGAGATCGAGGCCGTCGGTCTCGATGCACGCGGGCGCCTTCGCATCGTCGATGGCTTTCGTCGAGACAGTGCCGCTGAGCTGCGTCGTGAGAGAGCGGCGCTATCGAACATTGAGTCGCTAAGCCGGGAGATTCGGGATCTCGAGGCTGATCTCACGCGACTCGAGCACGAGGCAAGCGAACTGCCAGACGCTCGAACGGCGCTGTCGGCGGCAAATGATGAGCATGCAGCGCAGCAGCACACGCTGCAGCAGGCACTTCCGGAACTCGCCGCCCTGGACGACCTGAGCAAGACGCTGGCTGCGGATGCGGTCCGAGCATCATCGCTGGACCGCTCCATCGCGGCGATGTCCCAGTGGTCCGGCGCTGTGTCTCAGGTTCTTCGGACAACGCCCGTTTTGGAAGCTCCTGACGACGACCCCTCCACACGTCAACTGAGGAATAGAGTTCAGGCAGCACAAACCAAGATCGAAGCTGCCCGGGACGAGATCGATCAGGCGCTCCAATTCCTCGAGGCACAACTCACCGCCGCCCGGGACGCATCTCGGGTCAATGAGGACCGCGCTCGTGAGCTACGGAGGCTTGCAGAAAGTCTTCAAGAGGGGGCCGGCGCCGTCGCTCGACGGCGTGCGGCGCTTCAGGAGCGAGTCGCGCAGCTGGAAGCGCTGCAGGGTCTCGCGGTGGAGCGGCGAGAACGAGTGGCTTCTCGGCGAAGGCTTCGAGATGAAGCTATTGATGAACTCGAGGGCGTCAGGACCAGACGTTTCGAGGAGCGGCAGGTTGTCGCGCGAGATCTCAGCCGCGATCTCAGTCCCCAGATCGAGATTGACGTGCGACGATCAGGTCTCTCGGGCGAATACGCGAAAGCCATCGCGGAGACATTGCGAGGCTCAGGGCTTCACTACTCGCAGATTGCGCCACTTCTTGCGGAGCGCGTCCCTCCTTACGAGCTCGTAAAACTTGCGGAGGATCGCAATCACAAGCTTGTTGCCAGACTCCTCGACATACCCGACGACCGGGCGCAACGGGTGCTCGATCGCATCGGAGAGTCCGACGCGGCGCCGATCCTTCAGGCGAATGTTGAGGACTCGGCCGCGTTTCGTCTCCTCGTTGGTCCTGAGTTCCGGGACACGACGATGCTTTCGACGGGACAACGCTGCACCGCCGTGCTGCCTGTGTTGTTGCACCACGCGAATCGCCCGCTGATCATGGACCAGCCGGAGGACCACCTCGACACAGCCTTCATCGTTGAGACCCTCGTCAAGGCTATTCGACAACGGCCACCGACCAGCCAACTCATCGTCTCGACCCACAACCCCAACATCCCGGTTCTTGGCGAGGCATCGCAGGTGACAGTTCTCGATTCAGATGGGCGGCGCGGGTATGCAAGTCACACAGGAGATCTTGACTCGGACGAGACAGTTCACGCGATCACCAGCATCATGGAAGGTGGGCGTGAGGCGTTCGAACGGCGAGCAAGCTTCTACCGCTCGCATCCCACCTGATGGACCGAGCAACCGCGTTTCGGCTTCTTAGACTCGGTTCGACCTCTGAGCGTCTCGAAGCGGCTCGTTTCCTGCTCGACCACGCCCGTCCTGCCGACATTCAGCCCTTGCGCGCCGCTCGTGAACGAGAGCCAGACGCTTACGTGGTCTCTGCCATTGGACAAGCGCTAAGGCGGCTCGCGGACAACTCCGGACACGCGCCGGAAACACAATCGTCATCCGCAGATGTAGCGGCTCTCGACGAGAGCCAGGCCCAAGACGACGCGTATGCGTCCGCCGTCGAGGACACGACTCAGATGCTGGTGCACGAACTGCGTCGCTTCGTTGGGCTCGTTCGCATCGCTGCGCGTAGTGAGATCTCGCCTTTCGAGAACAGCGCGACGTCCCGA
>CAWINP010000018.1:0-328432 GCA_963837485.1 uncultured Solirubrobacteraceae bacterium
CGGACACCCGCGCCCGCCGCCAAGCGCAACTGCGCACGCGAACCGTCGCGGCGTGCCTCCAGCAGCGCCGCCCGGCCGAGGTCGGCCATCTCGGCCAGCCGGCCGGGCAACTGGCCGGCGGTCAGCGAGCACGCCATCGGCAGCTCGGTCATCGATCATTCTCCTTCGTCGCGCATGTCGTCCGGCTACCGTTCACCCTCAACCCACGTTGAAGTCAAGGGCCAGGTGCCATGGACGAGAACACGCTGACAATCGGCCAGCTGGCGCGACGCTTCGGCATCAACGCCTCGGCGATCCGCTACTACGAAGCCAACGGCATCCTGCCCCAGCCCGACCGCGTCGGCGGCCAACGCCGCTACGGCCCCGACGCCGTGCGCAGCATGGAAGTCCTCGATACCGCCAAGCGCGCCGGATTCTCGCTCGAGGAGACGCGAGTGCTGCTGCAAAGCGCCGACGCCGGCACGCCGGCCTTCGAATCACTCCGCCGACTTGCCACGCGCAAGCTGCCCGAGGTCGCCGCGCTCATCAGCCGCGCCGAAGCGATGCGCGAATGGCTGCTGACCGCCACCGAATGCTCCTGCCACACCTACGACGTCTGCGCCCTCTTCGACCCTGACCAAGCACCCGACAACCGGCACGCTCTGACCATCACACAGGTGCCCGCCGCGATCCGCTGACCACACGGTCGCGCGCGCGCCCGCCGCGCCCCACGTCGCGACGCCGACGGCCCGTCAACCGTCGCGCGCCTGCGTCACCCTCGGAGTTGTGGACGCGCCCAACCCATCGCCACAAACGACCGCGCGCGCGGAGCGCTGCCCGGGACCTTCGTCGGCGACGCACTCGGGATGCCCTACGAAGGACGCCCGCTCGCCGCGATCCCCGAGCGCGTGGAGATGATCGACGCCCGCCTCGGCCGCGGCAGCTACACCGACGACACGCAGATGACGATCGCGCTGGCCGAATCGCTGATCGCCTGCGGCCACCTCGACCACCACCACCTGGCCCGAGCGTTCCAGGACGCCTATGACCCTGACCGCGGCTACGGCGGCGGGACACGACGAGTGCTCGAGCTATGGGCGGCGAGACCTACTGGTTCTGCTGCTGCGGCTGCCAACAGGAATTAACACTCACCACACCAGGCCTCGAGCGCACCGATAAGGCACCGTAAGCGATCGCGTCCATCACCAGCGGTTCGCCCGGCCTTACGTACGGTTCAGCCCCACGCGGACGCCGACGGCGGCGCCGCGCACCGCCGCGAGCTGCTCGTCGGGCCAAGGTGAGGCGGCGATGTCATCGAGCTCGGCGCGCGGGAGACGGCCTGAACCTCCGCGCCACCCGGCCGCGGTGAGCTCCGTCGCGGCCGTCGAGCCCGAGGACCCGCCGCCCAGGCGTTCGAACACGACGTGCGCGTGGCGCAGTCCTGGCCGGACTCTCGAAGGCGCGTCCGTGGCCCCCGTCCCGCTCCTGCATCCTCGGAAAGGCAGCCGTGACACGCTCCGTGGCCGGCCCGACCATCGGATCGCATCGACGCAAGCACGCTGATCCAGCGGCCCAATGCCCTAGAAACTAGTCATGGAGACGGCGGGAATTGAACCCGCGTCCGCAATCGCGCGAAAGGTGGTATCTACGAGCGTAGCCGGTGCTCTAGATCTCGCTCCTCGGTCGCCATCACCGGCGGGGTTTCGAGGAGCCAGCCTGATCGAATGTCCCCTTGGTCGGCTCAGGCAGGCGTTCCGCAGGTAAGCCTGCTATCTGACTCGGCCTGATCCCGGCGCAGGCTCCGGGGGCCAAGGCTCTACTCTAGTTTCGGCTAGAGGGCGAGCGCGAAATCGTGGCTCTCGCGAGCCGCGACAGTATTCTTCGCATTTGTTGTTACCGGGGTTTTACGAGGCCTCCGGTACCTCGACTCGCAACCACCCCTGCGAACCGACCACGTCGAAGCCTGTCGTCCCCAGGGATATGTCTCTGGGCATTCTATCGGGCATGCGGAGCTTCGATGTCGTGGTGATCGGCGCCGGTCCGGCGGGAGAAGTGGCGGCGGGACGGATGGCCGAGCATGGCTTGGACGTGGCGCTCGCCGAGGACCGGCTCGTCGGGGGCGAGTGCGCGTACTGGGCGTGCATGCCGTCGAAGGCGCTGCTGCGGCCGTATGAGGCGCTCGCGGAGGTCCGGCGGATTCCCGGGGCGGCGCAAGCCGTCAGCGGAGCGCTCGACGTGCCCGCGGTGCTCGCCCGCCGCGACGAGATCGTCCACGGCCTCGATGACGCGGCCCAGCTTCCGTGGCTCGAGCAGCGCGCGATCACGCTCGTCCGCGGCCACGCGCGGCTCGCCGGCGAGCGGCGGGTGCAGGTCGGCGACGAGCTGCTGGAGGCGCGCCGCGCGGTCGTGCTGGCCGGCGGCTCGGTGCCGCTGTTCCCGCCGATCGAAGGGCTCGACGCGATCGAGGGTGCGTGGACGAACCGCGAGGCGACCACGGCCGAGACGATCCCCGAGCGGTTGCTGATCCTCGGCGGCGGCGTGGTCGGCGCGGAGATGGCGCAGGCGTTCCAGACGCTCGGCAGCCGGGTGACGCTCGTCGAGGGCGAGCGCCGGCTGCTCCCGCGTGAAGAGGAATTCGCGTGCGCGGAGGTCACGGAAGCGCTCGCGGAGTATGGCGTCGACATCCGCACCGGCCAGAAGGCGACCAAGGTCGTTCAGGACGGCGGCACGATCACGGTCACGACCGCCGACGGCGGCACCGCCGAGGGCGACGTGCTGCTCGTG
Organism: uncultured Solirubrobacteraceae bacterium; assembly: GCA_963837485.1. Classification (GTDB taxonomy): domain Bacteria; phylum Actinomycetota; class Thermoleophilia; order Solirubrobacterales; family Solirubrobacteraceae; genus Solirubrobacter. The sequence goes on from CAWINP010000018.1 coordinate 2,764, forward strand.
GCGCTCGGCCGCCGGCCGTCCACCGACACGCTCGGGCTGGAGACCGTCGGCCTCACTCCCGGCGGGCCCGTCGAGGTCGACATGCGCATGCGCGTCCCCGGCCACCCGTGGCTGTACGCGATCGGCGACATCAACGCCCGCGCGCTGTTCACGCACATGGGCAAGTACCAGGGCCGCCTCGCCGCCGACTGCGTGCTCGGCCGCGACCACGTGATCTCCCACGGCGCCGACGGTCCGCTCTCCCCGCGCGTGATCTTCACCGACCCCCAGGTCGCCGCGGTCGGCCACACCACGGCCACGGCGGCGCAGGCGGGGCTGAAGATCGACGTCTACGACACCGAGACCTCCGGCAACGCCGGCGGCTCGTTCTACGGCCGCGGCGCGCCCGGCACCACGCGCGTGCTCGTCGACCGCGAGCGGCGGATCATCGTCGGCTGCACGATCACCGGCTCGGAGGTCGCCGACTTCCTGCACGCGGCCACGATCGCGATCGTCGGCGAGGTCCCGCTGGACCGGCTGCGCCACGCGGTTCCCGCGTTCCCCACGCGCAGCGAGATCTGGCTGAAGCTGCTCGAGCAGGCCGGCGTCTGAGGAGTTCGACATTCATCGAACCTCTTTGGTACGATGACCATCGAACTTAACCGAAGGAGCCCGGATGTCCGCAGCAGCGCCTCCCCCGCCCCCGAAGCCCCCGTTCCGCCGCCTCGTCGTGTTCGTCCCGCTCGAGACCAAGTAGGTGCAGGCGCTCGTCACGCGCGGCGGCTCGGCGGTCCTCGAAGAGGCCGCCAAGCCGCCCGTGGGCGTCGACCAGGCGCTCGTCGAGGTCCGCGCGACCTCGCTCAACCGCGGCGAGGTCTTCCACCTCGGGGGCCGCCCGGACGGGCAGGTGCCCGGCTGGGACGTCGCCGGTGTCGTGCGCGTCGAGGCCGCCAACGGCCACGGCCCGAAGGCGGGAGCGCGCGTCGTCGGGCTCGCGCGCACCGGAGCGCACGGCGCGTGGGCCGAGCTCGTGCCCGTCGAGACGGGCCTGCTCGCCGAGTTGCCGGACGCCGTCTCCTTCGAGTCGGCCGCCACGCTGCCGGTTGCCGGGCTGACCGCGGTCCGCGCGCTCGAGGCCGCCGGACCCCTGTTCGGCCGCCGCGTGCTGGTCACCGGCGCCGCCGGAGGCGTCGGCCGCTTCGCGATCCAGCTCGCGCGCCGCGCCGGCGCCCGCCACATCACGGCCGTCGCGGCGAACGAGGCGCGCGGCGCCGGCCTCGCCCGGCTCGGCGCCGACACGGTCGTGACCGCCTTCACGCCCCAGGGCCAGCCCGAGGACGTGATCGTCGAGTCAGCCGGCGGCGCGTCGCTGGCCGCCGCGCTCGAGCGCGTCGCGCCCGGCGGCATCGTGATCTCGCTCGGCAACTCCTCGCACGAGCCGACGACGTTCGACGTGGACCGCTTCTATCGCAAGGCCGGCGCGCGTGTATATGGCCTGCAGGTGTTCCCCGAGCTCGACCGCCACCGCTCCGGCTCGCGCGATCTCGCGCAGCTCGCCCAGGGCCTCGCCGAGGGCTGGCTGGAGGCGCAGATCGACACCACCTACGCGCTCGCCGACGCCGGCCGCGCGTTCGCGGCCTTGCTCGACCGCCGCGTCGCCGGCAAGGCCGTGCTTACCCTCAAGGCATGACCTCGGCCGGCGCCTTCGTCCGCAAGAGCAGCCGCTTCCGCGGCGCCCCGCAGGGCGGGTCCGACCGCCACCACCTCTACGTGGCGCTGGCGTGCCCCTGGTCGCAACGCACGGTGATCGTGCGCAGCGTGCTCGGGCTGGAGGACCGGCTGGGCATCTCCTATCTGGACCCCTATCGCGACGAGCGCGGCTGGGCGTTCTCCGGCGGCCGCTTCAGTGACGAGGTCAACGGCTTCGAGTTCCTCGGCGAGGCCTACGAGGCGACCGAGCCCGGCTACGACGGCCGCATCTCGGTCCCCGTCCTGTGGGACAAGGAGGAGCGGCGGATCGTCAATAACGAGTCCGCCGACGTCGTCCGCATCCTCAACGACTGGGCCGGCGCGGATCTCTACCCCGCCGGCAAGCAGGCGGAGATCGACGAGCTCAACGGCTGGATCTACGACGAGTTGCAGAACGGCGTCTACCGGGCCGGCTTCGCGCGCTCGCAGGAGGCCTACGACGAGGCCTATCGCGGCGTCTTCGCCGCGCTCGGGCGGCTGGAGTCGATCCTCGCCGAGCGCCGCTACCTGACGGGCGACGAGATCACCGAGGCCGACTGGCGCGTGCTGCCCACGCTGCTGCGCTTCGACGCCGTCTACTACACGCACTTCCGCTGCAACGGCGCGCGCCTGATCGACCACCCGAACCTGCTGCGCTACACGAAGGACCTGTTCGAGCAGCCCGGGGTCGCGGCGACGTTCTCGCTCGACGAGATCAAGCGCCACTACTACACGACGCACGACTCGCTGAACCCGAAGCGGATCATCCCGCAGGGTCCGATCGAGCTGGGGTTCGTGTAGCCGCCTTGCTGGGCCGGCGGGCGCCCCTTGAGGGGACTTGCGGCAGGGTGCTACTGGGCCGGGTCAACGGCTAACTGCGCTGGTGAGGGAGTGGGAGAAAGCTGCGGTGACTGTAAATCGATCATCGCCTCGGGCCCAGACTGTGGGGGTGACGCACGTTTGTTCGCTTATTTCGAACAAACGTGACGCACCCCCTCCCTCACGAGCGTGTCCATGATCGATCGTGTGCGTATCCCGTTCTCGGATGATCGTTCCCGATCGGACCCCGCTCCCCTTACCTGCGCAGTTGCCGTTATGGCGCCCCGACACCAAGCGAGCCCAAGGCTCACCGCCTGAAGGACCGCTCCATCTCGCGCTTGAGCTCGCGTTCCTTGATCGCCTGGCGCTTGTCGCCGACGTCCTTGCCGCGCGCGAGCGCGATCTCGACCTTGGCGCGCGGGCCCTTGAAGTACAGCCGCGTCGGGACGAGCGTGAGCCCCTTCTCCTTGGTCTTGCCGATCAGCCGCTCGATCTCGCGCCGGTGCATGAGCAGCTTGCGCGGACGCTCGGGCTCGTGGTTCTCGCGCGTCGCCGGGGCGTAGGGCGGGATGTGGACGTTGTGCAGCCACACCTCGCCGTTCTGGATCGAGGCGTAGCCGTCTTTGAGCTGTGCCTTGCCGTCGCGCAGCGACTTGACCTCGGTACCGGTCAGCACGAGGCCGGCCTCCCAGTGGTCGAGCAGCTGGTAGCGGTACCTGGCTTGGCGGTTGGTGGCGACGTCGGCCATCGCCGATCGACGTTAGCGAACGCGCACGTACGCCCGCATGCCTGCCTTCTCGTGCCCGGGCAGCGAGCAATAGAGCTTGTAGCGGCCGCGGCGCAGGCGGCCGGACCACTCGCCGACCTCGCCGGGGAGCGTCTCCGGGATCCGGACCCGCGCGAGCAGCATCAGCGGATCACCGCCGGGCGTCCCGCCGGCTGCGGCAGGATCGCCGCCGGGTCGACGCCGAACCAGTCGCCGAGCAGGGACCCGTAGAGCCCGCGGAAGTCGCTCGTCGCGCGCAGGTTGCCGTCGCGGTCGAGCTGGGCGAGCCCGGGGAACTCGCCGATCATCGTGCCCGCCGCGCGCGCGCCGATCACGAGGCCGAGGCCGGCGGCGCCGTGATCGGTGCCGGAGCCGTTCTCGGCCGCGCGGCGCCCGAACTCCGACCACACCAGCGTCAGGACGCGGTCGGCGAGCCCGCGCGCCTCGAGGTCGCGCTGGAACGCCAGCAGCGAGTCGCAGGTGAGCTGGAGGTTGCGGCCGAGCGACTTCGCCTGGTCGGCGTGCGTGTCGTAGGCGCCGGGAGCGGAGATCGAGGCGCAGCGGATCGGCAGCCCGGCGGACAGCATCGCCGCGAACCCGGCGAGCCGCTTGGGGAACGCGTCGGTGGTCTGCGGGTACGCCGCCATCGGCGCGTAGGCGGGCTTGCCGTCGCGCCCGAGCGGCGCCAGCGACGTGCTCACCCCGCCGGCGAACGCGGCCGCCCGCGCCGCCTGGGCGACCGCCGGGTCGCGCGAGCCGGCCAGCGAGCGCCCGACGCCGGTGAACGCGCCGACCGCCAGCTCCTGCGCGGGACCCCAGGCGCCGGGCGTCCAGAAGCCGACGTCCTCGGGCTTGTTCACGGCCGCGACCGGGTTGCGCGCGGTGGCGAGCGCAGGCGAGAGCTGGCCATCGAGGGAGATGCCCTGGAGCGGGTTGTCGGGCGTGCCGATCCGGTCCAGCAGCCGGCCCATCCAGCCGGTGCGCAGGTGCGGGTCCAGCGCGCCGACCTCCCAGAAGTGGCGCGACGTGAAGTGCGACTGATCGGCGTTCGTGTAGCCGACCGCGGGCAGCACCGAGACCTTGCCCTCGGCGTGCAGGTCGGCCAGCGAGGTCGCGGCCGGATGCCAGGCCAGGCGCGCGTCCTCGGCGAACGGCCGCGTCGCGTCGACCGCCAGCGTCGGCCGCAGGCGGCGATAGTCCGGGTCACCTGTGGGAACGAGTACCGCCAGACCATCCAGGCCGCCGTCCATGAAGACGGTGAGCAGCACCGAGCCGGGCGGGCCGGAAGCAGCCTCGGCCACGCCGGCCTCGAACGCCTGCAGCTCGCCCGCCCCGTAGACGGCCAGCGCGAGGCCGGCGCCGCGCAGCAGCAGCGAGCGCCGCGAGAGCCCCGTCCCGGCGGGCACCGGCATCCCCGTCTCGATCGCCGGCAGGCCGCGGCCGTGCTCGGCGCAGCAGGTGTTCGGGTCGTGGCTCATGAGGTCAGGTAGTCCGGGCTCGTCGCCACGAGCATCCGCAGCGCGTTCAGCGTCAGCGCGGGCCAGCTCTCCTTCTGCCAGTCCTCGCCGGCGGTCGCGAGCACGTCGCGCGCATAGCGCTCGAGCCCCGTGCGCACCCCGCCGGACAGCCGCGCGCCGAGGAAGCCGGCGGCGCGCGAGACCAGCTCGCCGGCGTCGAACGGCTCACGCGCCTTCTCCGGGTCCAGCGCCGCCGGCTCGCAGATGTACTGCGCCATCTGCCAGCGCCCGCGGAACGTCGCGGTGTCCAGCCAGCGCGTGTCGTCCCAGCCGGACACGTTCGGCGGCATGAACAGGTACTGGCCGGCGCTCTCGCACAGCCACGCCCACGCGGTCGTGTCGATCCCTCGCCCGACGGCCCGCAGCATGCCCGCCGCGTGCACGGCCGGCGGCTTGACCATCCGCCGCGAGGCGTCGTAGAGGTGCGGGTGCCGGAGGATCGCCTCCAGCACCGGCCGGACCTCGAACTCGCGCGCATACAGCCGCTCCAGCGACCGGGCCGTCTTCGGCGGCGCCGGCGTCGGGATGAAGTACGACCACAGCTTCGCGACGAAGAACGACGGGTGCAGCCGGTGACGCACGACCTCGCGCACGCCGTCCTGCCAGCCGAGCTTGGCGCGCTTGCCGTAGAGCTGCTTGACCCCGCCGTCGTGCAAGCGCGGGTCGAAGCGGAAGCGCGTCGGCCCCGCGTCGGTCCAGTCGTTGCGGAAGCCGGTCAGCGCCCGGGCGAGCGAGCGCACGTCGCGCTCGGAGTAGCCGCGCCCGGCGCCGAGGCAGAACAGCTCCTGCAGCTCGCGCGCGTAGTTCTCGTTGACGTCGGACTTCGAGCTCGACGTGCCGTTCAGCCACAGCAGCATCGCCGGGTCGGCGGTGATCTCGAGCGCCAGGCGCTCGAAGTTGCCGAGCGCGTGGCGGCGCAGAAGCGCGTTCTGGCGCAGCATCAGCTTCTGCGGCACGCCGCTCTTGGACGTCGCGAACCAGTCGTGCCAGACGAGCGTCATCCGCTCGACCAGCGGCGCCTGGGTGCGCACCATGCGATCCAGCCACCAGCAGTGGTCGTGGCCCCAGGCGTCGCGCGGGGCGAGCGGGTTGCCCTTCTCGTCGCGCGGCGCCGGACCGGACAGCCGCTTCGAGCGCGGGTGCGTCAGCGAGTGGACGGCGCCGTCGAGGCCCAGCTTGGCGAGCTTGGCGGCCTCGCCGGGAGCCGGCCCGAAGCCCGCGCGCCACAGCAGTCGCTCCGCCTGCTCCTCACCGAAGTGCACGTCAGCTCATCGGCACGCGATGAGCGCGCCTCAAGTCAGTTCCCATCTCGCCGGCGCCGGTCCCGCCTAGAGACTTCGTCGATCGCGTCAGCGAAGATCTCGGTGTGGCGGTCCACATCGGCCGCCGTGGTGGTGGGCGCCATCAGCGCCATGTTATGGAACGGGGTCAGCAGCACGCCCCGGTTGAGCGCGTGCAGGTGCAGGAAGCGCTCGAGCTTGGGGTCCGACGCCGCGTGGGCCTGGCTGCCGTTTCGGGCGGGGGAAGGCTCGAAGCGGTACTCGGCGCGACAGCCGAGCTGCGTCACGTTCCAGGGCAGATCGCCGAACCCGTTGCGCACGCCCTCGGCGAAGCGCGTGGCCAGCGGGATCGTGCGCTCCCACACGTCATCGGTGAGCACGCGGCCCAGCGTCGCCCGCATCGCGGCCAGCGAGAGCGCGTTGCCGGCCAGCGTCCCGCCGACGCCGCCGGTGTCCTCATAGTCGGCCTCGGCCGCGTCGAGCATCCCGGAGGCCACGGCGTCCGACAAGCCGAGCGCGCCGGTCGGCACCCCGCCGCCGATCGCCTTGCCGATCGTCAGCAGGTCCGGCTCCAGCCCCCAGGCGGCCGTGCACCCTCCCGGCCCGGCCGAGAACGTGTGCGTCTCGTCGATGATCAGGAGCGTCCCGTGCTCGCGGGTCAGCGCCCGCAGCGCCTCGTGGTACGGCGCCTCGGGGAGCACGATCCCCATGTTCGTCATCGCCGGCTCGGCCAGCACGCAGGCGATCTCGCCGCTCGACAGCGCGCGCTCCAGCGCGTCGAGTTCGTTGAACTCGACCGCCACGGTCGTCTCGGACACGTCGACCGGCGGCCCGACGTTCCCTTCGCGCGAGACCGTCCGGCCATCGCGTGACACCGCGAACGCCTCGTCGACCGAGCCGTGGTAGCAGTACGAATAGACGAGGACCTTCCGGCGCCCGGTCAGCAGCCGGGCGATCCGCAGCGCAGTCCGGTTGGCGTCCGTAGCGGTGAGCGTGAACAGCCAGCGCGCCAGGCCGAAGCGGCGCGTCAGCTCCTCCCCCACCCAGGCGGCGTCCTCGGTCGGGAGCATCGTCGTGATCCCGGCGCTGTTCAGGAGTGCCTCTCTCACCGGCGCCGGGGCGTGGCCCGCCATCGCGCCGGTGTCGCCGAGGCAGAGGTCTACGTACTCGTGCCCGTCGACGTCGACCACGCGACTGCCGGTGGCCTCGGCCACGGCGACCGGATAGCCGCCTGCCCACAGCATCATCCACGGCATCGGGACGCCGCCGAACAGCGAGTCGCGCGCCCGCGCGTGCAACTCGGCCGAGCGGGGATGCGCGGCGCGAAAGCGCGCGAGCTCCCGCTCGATCAGTGCGTCAATCACGAACGGATCTCTACCGGAACGAGATCCGTTCGGCCGCGCGGCGCATCCACCTTGTCCACCTGCACAGTCACCGGATCGCCGATCCGCAGCACGCGACCGGACTCCGCGGCCACCAGACCGGTCTCGAACTCGTTGAGCTCCCACCAGTCGCCGCGCAGGCGGCGCACCGGCAGCAGGCCTTCGTAGCCGCCGAACGCGATGAACGCGCCGGCGCCGATCACACCGGTGACCTCGCCCTCGAACTCCGCGTCCCAGCCGTGCTCGAACAGGCGCTGCTCGAGCAGGAACGCGCGCGCCACGTTGTCGGCGGCGCGCTCGATCTGCATCGCGTCGCGCTCGCGCAGCGAGCACCACTCGCCCGCCTGCTCGAGGTCCGAGGCGCGCACGGTTGCCTCTCCCGCGCCGATCGCGTTCAGCAGCGAGCGGTGGCAGATCAGGTCGGGATAGCGCCGGATCGGCGACGTGAAGTGGCAGTAGTGCGACGAGCGAAGCCCGTAATGGCCGAGGTTGCGCGGCGTGTAGTGCGCCTGCTTGAGCGATCGCAGCACCAGCGACGTGAAGCCGATCCGGCCGTGGCCGCGGCGGCGCACCTCCGCGTCGACCAGATGCGAGATCTCCGCCGCGACGTCGCCCGCCTGCTGCGGCGTCATGTGGCGCGGCAGCGCCGGCGTCGGCACGTCGAGCGAGTCCAGCTGCTCGACCAGCCGCTCGATGCGCGGCGGATCGGGCCGCTCGTGCACGCGGTAGAGCGCCGGCAGCTTGCGCGAGTCGAGCAGCCGCGCGACGGCCTCGTTGGCCGCGATCATCAGGTGCTCGATCAGCCGGTGCGACTCGGTCTGCTCGGACGGATCCAGGCTTGTCACGTGGCCCTCGCGGCTGAACGCGAACTCCGGCTCGACCGACTCGACGGCGATCGCGCCGCGCGCCTCGCGCGCGGTCTGCAGCGCGGCGGACACCTTGCGGGCCGCGGCGAGCGGCTCCGCCCACGGCTCGTCGGCGCGCTCGATGCCCGCGAACACGCGGTCCACGCGCGGGTAGTCGAGCCGCGCGTCGGAGCGGATGACGCTGCGGTGGAACGCCGTGCGGCGCACGCGCTCGCCGTCGAAGTCGAGCTCCACGGTGACCGCCAGCCGGTCCTCGTGCGGGACGAGCGAGCACGCGCGGTTCGACAGCGCTTCGGGGAGCATCGGCTCGACCAGGCCGGGCACGTAGACGGAGGTCGCGCGCCGGAACGCCTCGCGGTCGACGGCGCCGCCGGGCTTGACGTGCGCGGCGACGTCGGCGATGTGCACCCACACGCGGATCCCGCCGTCCTCGAGCGACTCGGCGGAGATCGCGTCGTCGAAGTCCTTGGCGGTCGGCGGGTCGATCGTGAACGTGGGCAGCCCGCGCAGGTCGGTCCGCTCAGGACCGGCGACGGTCTCGGCGGCCGCGCGCGCCTCGCGCTCGACCAGCGGGTCGAACCTCCGCCGCAGCCCGCGATCGACCAGCAGCGCCTCGAGCACGTCGCGAGCGACGTCAGGACGGCCGATCCGGCGCACGACCTTGCCGTGTCCCCCGCGACCGCCGAGCGGCTGCACGACGACCAGGTCGCCGACCCCTGCGTTGCGAGGCTTGTCCAGAGAGAGCCGGTTCGAGCGCGTGAAGAACGGCGTCGCGGCCATGGAGCGCCCGTGCTTCTCCACGACCGCCACCACCGGCGGGCTCACAGCTTGCTCGCCACGGTCTCCAGGGCCTTGTCGAGCGCCTCGTCGGGCTTGGTCTTCGGGTTGTCTTCGGCCTGCACGTCGGGCGTGATGCCGGCGCCCTTGTTGACGCCGCCGCCGCCGAGGTTGCGCCCGCTCGGCGTGAAGTACTCGCCGACCGTGATGTCGAGCGCGCCGCCGTTGGTGAGCCGCTCGATCTCCTGGAAGACGCCCTTGCCGTAGGTGTGGGTGCCGACGACGGTGGCGCGGTGGCGGTCCTGCAGCGCGCCGGTGACGATCTCCGAGGCCGAGGCCGAGTGGTCGTTGACGAGCACGACGACCGGGATCTTGCCCGAGATCGCGCCGCCGGTCGCGTTGTAGACGTGCTCGGGACGCGCCCGGCCCTTGGTCGAGACGATCCGCCCATCGGGGATGAAGATGGAGGCGATCTGCACGGCCTCGTTCAACAGGCCGCCGCCGTTCTCGCGCAGGTCCAGCACGATCCCCTGCGCGCCGCCGCCGATCAGCTTGTGGATCGCGCTGCCGAGCTCGCCGTGCGCGCCGGACGTGAAGCTCGACAGGTGCACCCAGCCGATCTTGTGATCGCCCACGGTCTTCATCTTGCTCTCGACCTCGGGGACGTCGACCTTGGCGCGCTGGAGCTTGACGTCGCGCGTGCGATGACCGTCGTCGACGGTCAGCGTCACCGCGGTGCCGACCGGCCCCTTGATCAGCGCCGTCGACTCCTCCGAGCTGCGGCCGGCCAGCGAGCGCCCGTTGACGCGCACGATCACGTCGCCGGGAGCGATGCCGCCGCGCTTGGCCGGCGAGCCGGCGTAGACCGTGTTGACCCGCAGGCCCTGCTTGACCTCGGTCACGGTCATCCCGACGCCCTCGAACTGCCCTTCGGTGCTCTCCTGGAAGCCCGTGTAGTCCTGCGGCGAGAAGTAGTTGGAGAACGGGTCCTTCAGCGACTGCACGGCGGCGCCGAGCGACTTGTTCAGCAGGTCCTTGCGGTCGACCTTACGGTAGTAGTCGCGCTGGATCGTGTCGACCGCCTCCTCATAGAGGCGCCCGTCGGAGTCGGCGACCAGCGTGTTACGCGCGACGCCGGGGAGATTGTCCGGGTGCCCGCCGAGCCAGATGCCGAGGACGAGCGCCAGTGGGATCAGGACGGCGAGGAGTGGGGTCCAGTTCCGGCGGCGGCGCATCTCGGGGAGGTCACGGTAGCGACCACCGGATCAGCGGGACCTAAGCTCGAACCAGACGCGCCCGCGCTCGCCGGTCTCGGCTGCCCAGCGGTCGGCGATCCGGGCGACGAAGTGCAGGCCCCAGCCCGACTCGGCGCGATCGGGCGGCCGGTGCCCGTCGGCCGCGAAGCCGCTGCCCGGGTCGATCACCTCCACGCGCAGCCGCTCGTCGTCGTTGTCCACGCGCAGCTCGATCACGCCCTCTTGCTCGACGTGCTCGACCGCGTTGGCGATCAGCTCGGAGACGAGGAGCCGCGCATCGTCCAAGCGCTGCGGGTCGACCTCGCTCGCGAGCCGGTCGATCGCGCGCCGGGCCTCGGCCGCTGCGACGGCGGCCTTCGGAAGGAGCTCCGAGAAGTGCATGCCCGCTTACAGGACATGGTGCCCGCGGTCAGACCCGGAGGAACCGCCGCAGCGAGAGGCCGGAGCCGAGCGCCGACACCGCGATCGCGGCGAACAGCAGGATCGCGATCAGCAGCGGGAAGTGGATCGTCTCCGGCGAGGCGATCAGCGCGAAGTCCTTGGCCAGCGGGTCGACCACGGCGACCTTCGCCACCCCGAGCAGCAGGATCGCCACGATGCCGCCCAGCGCCCCGACGATCACGCCCTCGAGCACGAACGGCCAGCGGATGAACCAGTCGGTCGCGCCGACCAGCTTCATCACCTCGACCTCGCGCCGGCGGGCGTACAGCGACAGCCGGATCGTGTTCGCGATCAGCAGGATCGAGGCCACCGCCAGCAGGCAGGCGAGCAGCGCCATCGTGATCTTCACGACGCGCGTCACCGAGAGGATCTTGTTCGTGTCCTCCTCGCGATTGCGGACCTCGTCGATCGCGGGGTCCACCACGGTGCGCCCGCCCGAGGGCGACGGCGGCGCCAGCGCGTCGCGCAGCCTGCCGATGTCGTCCGGCTTGGCCGGCGTGACGCGGAACGTGTCCGGCAGCGGGTTGGAGCCGAGCAGCTGGTAGGCCTCGGGGTTGCGCCGCTTCTCCTCGTTGTAAGCCTGCTGCTTGGAGACGAACTCGACGGTCTTGACCGTGGGCTGCTGCTGGATCAGGCGCTTGACGCGGTCGATGTCCTTCTGCTTGGCGTCGGTCTTGAGATAGACGTCGGCGATCACCTTGTTGCGGACCTCGTTGGCCGCGCCGGTGGTCGCCTGCACGACCGGGATGAAGACGCCGAGCACGAGCACGGTGACCAGCACCGTCGCCATCGCCGCAAACGACGGCACCGCGTTGCGCTTGAGCGCGCGCAGCGCCTCGCGCAGGAAGAAGACCGGCCTCATCCCTGCGCGCTCCGCATGCGCAGCGCGAACTCGCGCGTGTTCTCGCGCGCGGCGTAGGCGCCCGCCTGCTCGTCGCGCACGACGCGGCCTTCGGAGAGCTCGATCACGCGCCGGCGCATCTTGTCGACCATCGCCACGTCGTGGGTGGCCACCAGCACCGTCGAACCGGTCTGGTTGATGCGGTAGAGCAGCTGCATGATCCCGATCGAGGTCTCGGGATCGAGGTTGCCGGTGGGCTCGTCGGCGATCAGCAGCGGCGGGTGGTTGACGAACGCGCGCGCGACCGACACGCGCTGCTGCTCGCCGCCCGACAGCTGGTGGGGCAGGTTGTGGAGCTTGGTCGAGAGGCCGGTGAGGCGCAGGATGTCCGGCACCTTGTCGCGGATCTCGCGCCGGCCGCCGCCGGTCACCTGCAACGCGTAGGCGACGTTCTCGTAGACCGTGCGGTTCGGCAGCAGCTTGTAGTCCTGGAAGACGACGCCGAGGTTGCGGCGGTAGTACGGCACCCGCGCCCGCGGGATCTTCGCCAGGTCGCGGCCGGCGACGCGGATCTCGCCCGCGGTCAGCTCGGCCTCCTTGATCAGCAGCTTCATCGTCGTCGACTTGCCCGAGCCCGACTGGCCGACGAGGAAGACGAACTCGCCCGGGTAGATGTCGAAGCTCACGCCGGCGAGCGCGAGATCGGTCGCGCTGTAGCGCTTCTCGACGTTGTTGAAGGAGACGACCGCGCCCGTCGCAGGGGCGTGCGGAGCGTCAGGGCGATGGGGGTCGTCGCGATGCCGGCGACGACGCACATGTCTCTCGGTAGCGGCCATGACCAGGGGTCGATCCTACGAGGACCAGTTCCATTCTTACGCAACGATCCCTGCAAGGGGCCCGTTGAAGCATTCCGGTACGCCCGCTGCGGCACATCCGCGGCGCCTCGAACCACCCACGAACGCTCACGTGGCAGAGCCACGCATCACGGTCGCGTCCGGCCCGAGGCATCCACGGCGACACCCCATCGGTCGGACCGACCATGCTTCAACGAACCCCAGGCACGGTTGAGTACGCTCATCCGCATGGCCCGCATCGAGTCGTCCTCCCTCCCCAACGGCCTGCCCCTGCACCGGGTCGAGCTCCCCACCCGGTCGCTCACCGCCCTCGTCGCGTTCGACGCGGGGGCGCGCACGGAGCGGCCTGAGGAGAACGGGATGGCCCACTTCCTGGAGCATCTCGTCTTCAAGGGCGGCACCAAGTACGACGACTACCGCAAGGTCAATCAGACGGCCGAGACGATGGGCGCGGTGCTCAACGCGTACACGTCGCACGACCTGGTCGCCTTCCACATCACCTGCCGCGCCGAGGTGGCGGCCGAGGCGATCGACCTGCTGACCGACTTCGTGGGCCGCCCGAAGATCGATGCCGAAGAGCTCGACCGCGAGCGCGGCGTGGTGATCCAGGAGATCGCCCGCGCGCACGACCAGCCGTCGGTGGTCGCCGAGCACCTGATCGACCGCGCGGCGTTCGGCGAGCACCCGCTCGGGCGGCCGGTGCTGGGGCCGGAGGAGCACCTGCGCACGTTCACGCGCGACGCGATCGTGGCGTTCCGCTCGCGCCAGTGGTCGGGAGCGCGCGGCGGCGCGTTCCTGGTCGGCAACCTCGAGCACCTGCCCGAGGACCGCGAGCTGGCCGAGCTGTTCGGCCGCTTCCCGTCGATCTCGGCAAACGGGCGTTTCGAGCCGGCGCCGTCGTTCTCCCCGCAGACGCTGGTCGAGCGGCGCGACTCCAACCAGTCGCACCTGCGGATGTCCTACCGGCCGGCGATCGACCCGCGCGACGCCCGGGCGCGGGCCGCGCTGAACGTGTACTCGACGCTGCTGGGCGGCTCGATGGGCTCGCGCCTGTTCGACGAGATCCGCGAGCAGCGCGGGCTCGCCTACTCGGTCTACGCGCTCGACCACTCGTTCGCCGACGTGCCGATCCTGCAGCTGTCGGCGGGGCTGGAGTCCGGCAAGTGCGTCGAGGCCTACACGCGGATGCGCGAGATCGTCGACGACCTGCGCTCGAACGGCCCGAACGAGGGCGAGGTCGAGCGTGCCCGCGCGTATGCCGCCGGGCGGCGCGTGCTGGCGTTCGAGAACACCAACGCGGTCGCGCGGCACGCGGCCAACCAGACGGTCGTATTCGGCGCCGACATCGACCCGGATGCGGCGATCGCGGCGCTCGACGAGGTGACGTTCGACCAGGTCGACGCGATCGCGCGTGAGATCTCCGACGAGCTCTCGGTGGCCTGCGTGGGCCCGCACGAGCTCGGCGAGTTCGGTTAAGCCTGCACCCGCTCGTGTTAGGAGGCCGTGTGCGGCCCTTGCTGCGCGCGTCCTCCTCGTCCACAATTGAGCTTGGGTGACCCACGAGGAGCTCAACCACCGCGAGCTCGAACGCTACGTTCGGCGGGTCTCGGACCGGTGGCCACTCGATCGCGCGCTGCTCGGCGGTGCGCGCGTCGCCGATCTGCGGGGCGCCGGCCCGCAGCGCGAGCGCGGGCCCGAGTACGTGATCGTGCTGGTATCGGACTTCTTCGACGGCGTGCCGTGGCTGGAGCGCGTCTACGTCGCCGGCACGCTCTGGGACGCGTACGAGATGGGCGCGACGGCCGACGTCCACGCCTACACGCCCGCCGAGTTCGAGCGCAAGCGCGAGGCGCTGCCGATCGTGCGTGCGACGGCGGAGACCGGGCTCGAGCTGTTGCCCACCAACGCGTAGCCGCCGTTTACCGTCGGCGAACGTCAACTGCAGCATTAAGGGGAGCACGGGAGCTTGTCGCCGTCCCCGCAGCCGAAACGATCACCGATCCTGCCGCTCAGGGAATCGGGACTAAACTAAGTCGGCTATAGCACGCATAACCCGACACGGACAGGCTGCCTCCCTTACTGCCGCAGTTGACGTTCGCTCGACCCGAGGGCGTCTTCGCGGAGCCGTGCGTAGCAAGCCTGACAACGGAAGCGAACCGGACCGTCCACCCCTGCGTAACGCGGACGACACAGTCGGTGTCGCAGTCGCATGCCCCTCCCGTCGCCGTCATCGGTCCTCCTGCGCACCCAGTCCGACGAGCGGCTGGTCGCGCTGGCGCGGGCGGGTCACGAGCGGGCGTTCGAGGCGATCGTCGAGCGCTACCGCGCCCAGCTGCTGCGGGTGGCGAAGCGCTTTCTCCCGGACGCGCGCGCCGAGGACGCGCTGCAGCAGGCGTTCCTGGCCGCGTGGAGCGCGCTCCAGCGCGGCGACGACGTGCGCGACCTGCGTGCGTGGCTGCATCGGATCGCCCGCAACAGCGCGCTGAACCAGCTGCGGGAGTCGGGCTACGACTACGCCGAGCTCGAGGAGTCGCTGCGCGCCGCGGACGCGCCGGCCGACACGCTCGAGCGCCGGATCGCGATGCGCCAGGCGCTCACGGGCCTGGCGGCGCTGCCGGAGCGCCAGAGGGAGGCGCTCCTGCGCATCGCCGTGGAGGGGCGCAGTCAGGACGAGGTGGCGCGCGAGCTGGGGGTCTCCTCCGGCGCCGTGCGCCAGCTCGTCCACCGCGCCCGGCACACGCTGCGCGCGGCCGCCACCGCCGTGCTGCCGATGCCGGTCGCGACCTGGCTGGCGAGCGGGGGCGGCGGCGCCGCGGAGGCGGTCGGCGGCGCCGGCGCGGCCGCACTGCTGGCCAAGGGCGCCGCCGTGGTGCTCGCGACGGGCGTCGCGGCCGCGCCCGTGATCGTCGCCGCCAAGCCGGACCGGCCCGGGCATCCGCCGGCCCGGCACGCGGCGCCGTCGTCCGATCCCTCCCCGAGCCCGACCCCGGCGCTCGCCGGCACGTCCGCACCTGCGGGCGGCCGCGACGCCGAGGCGACCGGCAGCTCCGAGCGCAAGCGATCAGGCCGCTCGCGCTCACGCCGGTCGGGCTCGGGGAGGACGGGCACGCCGCGCGAGCGGCACCGCGGCGGCGATTCCTCCGGCCCGGGTCCGGCGCAACACACTGACTCGTCCGGCCCCGGCCCGTCCACCGCGCTGCGCGACGACGATGACGACGACTCGTCCGGCCGCGGCTCGGGCTCGTCGGACGGCGGCGGCGATTCGTCCGGCTCTGGCTCCTCAGACTCCGGCTCCTCAGGCTCCGGCTCGGGGTCGTCGGGCTCCGGCTCGTCCGGCCCCGCTCCTGGGCCGACGCCGGCGCCCACGGCGACCGCGACGCCGGCGGCGACGCCCGACAACTCCGGTCCGGGCTCGTTCGACTCGGACTCGTCCGGCTCCGGATCCTCCGGCTCGGACTCCTCCGGGTCTTCAGGCGGACCCGGGCACGACTAGCCCGCTCCGATCCTGACCCGCGGGCTCTAGATCGACGCTGTCGCGCCGATTACAGCGGCGACTCGCCGCTACCTCGAGCACGACCTGGAGACACACCCGCAATGCGCACCATCGTCCGCCTCCTGAGCGCCCTCGCGCTGGTGGCCGCTATCGTCCCGGCGACCGCTTCCGCGAAGAAGCCGGCGCCCAAGGCCTCCGTTGCCAAGTGGGCGAAGAAGAACCATCTCAAGGGCGCGTGGAAGACCAAGGACGCGGACCGCGACGGGCTCAAGAACCTCGCCGAGTTCAGGGCCGGCACCAACCCGCGCAAGGCCGACAGCGACCGCGACGGGCTCAACGACGGCGACGAGGTCCAGGTCGGCGACGACCCGACCGACCGCGACAGCGACGGCGACGACGTCAAGGACGGCGCCGAGCACGCGGGCACCGTGACCGCGGTCAGCGGCGACACGGTGACGATCCGCCAGTTCAAGGGCGGCAAGCTCACCGCCGCGATCGCCGCCGACGCCGCCTGCTACGCCGCCGAGGATCTGACCGCCGACGACGGCTCCGACGACTCGTCCAGCGACGACTCGTCCGACGACAACCCCGACGACGGCTACTGGGGCGACGACTCCAACGATTCCTGGACTGGCGACGACGGCGGCGACGACGATCTCAACGCGGCCGCGACGACCGTCGACGACGACCCGACCGTGATCCAGCTCGGGCAGACCGCCGATGACGACACCGGCGCCGACGACGCCTCGGCCGGGGCCGACGACACCGGCACGTGCGCCGACGCGGGAGTCGAGAAGGGCACGCTGCTGCGCAGCGCCGAGCTCGAGCGCAACGGCGGGACGCTGGTGATCGTCGCGCTCGAGATCGTGAACTAGCCGATCGCGACCATCCGCTCGATCGGCAGCCGGGCGCGCTCGGCGATCGCCTCGGGCACCTTCACGACTCCGGTCATGTCGCGCAGCGCGTCGCGCAGCTTCGGCAGCGTGATCATCTTCATGTAACGGCACGTGGCCGCCTCATTGGCGGCCACGAAGTCGATGTCCGGCCGCGCCATCTGCAGCGGGTGCAGCATGCCGGTCTCGGTGGCCATGATCGCCGTCGTGCCGGCCGGCGCGGAAGCCGCCCAGCCGAGCATTCCGCCGGTGGAGAGCATGTGCACGCCCTCGGCGTCCACGTCGCCCGCGGCCACGTACTCCATCACCGACGTCGAGCAACCGCACTCGGGGTGGATGAGGAAGTCGGCGCCCGGATGGGCGGCGCGCATCTCGGCGATGTCGCGCGGACGGATCCCCGCGTGCACGTGGCACTCGCCGTCCCACACGTGCATCCGGCGGCCCGTCCGCTTCTCCACGTAGGCGCCGAGGAACATGTCCGGCCCGAAGAGGATCTCGGTGTCCTCGCCGTGGGTGGCGTAGATGTGCTCGACGACCTCGACGGCGTTGGAGGAGGTGACGCAGTAGTCGGTCTCCGCCTTCACCTCGGCCGTCGTGTTGACGTACATCACCACGATCGCGCCGGGGTGCTTGGCCTTCCAGGCGCGCAACTGCGAAGCGGTGATCGAGTCCGCCAGCGAGCAGCCGGCGTCGAGATCGGGGATCAGCACGGTCTTCTCCGGCGACAGCACCGACGCCGTCTCGGCCATGAAGTGCACGCCGCAGAACGCGATCACGTCCGCGTCGGTGCGCGCGGCCTCCTGCGAGAGGCCCAGCGAGTCGCCGACGAAGTCGGCCACGTCCTGCACCTCGGGCAGCTGGTAGTTGTGGGCGAGGATGACGGCGCCGCGCGTCTGCGCGAGCGCCCGTACCTCGTCCTGGAGGGCGGGGATGGATTCAAGTGTCAGGAGAGTCAAGGGAGCGTCTCCAAGATCAGCGAGAGGTCGAGGACGGGTGCCGAATGGGTGAGGGCGCCCATCGACACGAAGTGTACTCCTGGAATGGTCGCATAGACCAAAACTGTCTCATCGTTCACGCCGCCGGACACCTCCAGCTCGGCCCTTCCACCCACTCGGGCGACGGCCTTGCGGACCTGCTCGGGCGTCATGTTGTCGAGCAGCAGGCGGGGCGCGCCGGCCTCCAGCGCGGCGTCGATCTCGGCGGCGTCGCGCACCTCGACGGCGAGCGCGAGGTCCGGCCGGGCGGCCCGGGCGCGGCGCACCGCCTCGCCGACGCCGCCGGCCAGCGCGGCGTGGTTCTCCTTGATGAGGATGAAGTCGTAAAGCCCGATCCGGTGGTTGACGCCGCCGCCGTCGGCGACCGCGCGCTTCTCCAGCATGCGCAGGCCGGGCGTCGTCTTGCGGGTGTCGAGGATCTTCGCGCCGTCGCCCACAGCACGAACGATGCGCGCCGTCTTGGTCGCGATGCCCGACAGCCGGCCGAGGAAGTTCAGCGCCGTGCGCTCGCCGGTCAGCAGCGCCCGCGCCGACCCCTCGGCGCCCAGCACCGGCGAGCCGGCCTCGCGCCACTCGCCCTCCGGACCGAGCCGCGTCAGCTCGACGCCGGGGTCCAACCGCCGGAACACGGCCTCGGCGACCTCGAGCCCCGAGATCACGCCCGGCGCCTTCTGCGTGATCGTCGCGCGGGCGCGCACTTCGGGCCCGACGGTCGCGAGCGTCGTCGCGTCCCCGTCGCCGACGTCCTCGGCAAGCGCGCGGTCGATCAGGTCGTCCATTCCCGCCAGTATAGTCATGACGACCAAAACCCTCTACTCAAGGTGCCGACAGGCCTTAGGTTCAGGTGGGGTCCCCGATTGTCGGCGTACGCGCCGCAGGCGATGGTTCCCGCGGATGAGGCGCACGTACGAGCCCGCGCGGCGCGACGACCAGGCCGCGCCGGCGCCGGTGCGCACGCGCGCCGACCTCGCGCTCGCGCTGACCCCTGACGCGATCCTGGCGCTCCAGCGCACCGCCGGCAACCAGAAGGTGCTGCGCGCGGTCACCGTCGAGCTGCGCAAGGAGCCGCCGCCGCCCCCGATGCCCCCGGCCTCCGGGCGCGCGTCGCCGGAGAATCGCGAGCTGGCGGCCGAGATCGACGTCGTCGCCCAACTCCCCGACGCCCAGCTCGAGAAGCAGCGCCACCAGGCCGCGTACGCGGTCGGCAGCAGCGACGGCGACCACGAGAAGGCGGTCCGTTCGCTCGACGCGCTCGAGTACGTCGCCGGCATGCGCCGGCTGGGCCCGCGCAAGCTCGACTGGAAGAACTACGAGTACGTCCGCCACGACGCCGGCAAGCGGCGCGCGTACGTGCGCCAGGCGGTCGAGGAGGGCGTGCGCGAGACGGGCTCGTTCGACGCCGCGACCAAGGGCATGCGCGACCGCGGCGGCGCCGAGCTCGACCTCGACCTGTACCTGCTCGAGGCCGACGCGAAGAAGTTCGCCGCCGAGTTCCGCGGGCAGGCGCGCATCAACGCCGAGCGGATGCTGCGCGGCAGCCTGCACGCGATCGCCGCCGTGCTCGGCTCCTACGGGCTCCCACCGGACTCGGCCGCGGTCGCGGCCGAGCGCATCCTCAAAGGCTCGGGCACCGAGGATGAGGCGCGCAACGTCGTCAAGCGCGCCAAGGACAGCGCGGACGACAAGGGCGGCGCCAACGCGCCCGGACGCGCGCGGCACCGCATGGACCTCGCCGACACGGCCGAGCACCTCAAGAAGCTCCAGGCGAACGTCAAGGACCTGCAGAAGCGCACGAACCTCGCCGCGCTGGACTTCCCGATGGACGGAAAGGGCCCGAAGGCGAAGGCGCACACCGACCTCAAGCTCCAGCTCAGGGTCGCCACGGCCGAGCTGGCGACCACCTGGATCGAGGCCGAGCGCGCGCACCCGGTGCTCGCGGCCTACCGCGGCACCACGAAGGAGCTCGAGAAGATCGACCTGGGCACGCTCGACACCGCGTCGGTCGACGACCAGATGAGGCAGGTGCTCGAGCAGATCCTCCCCAAGATCGCGCAGATCGGGAAGGCCAACCAGATGATCAAGTCGGGGACGATCTCACCGCTCGCGCTCCCGGCCGTGGTCGGCCTGACGCGCGCGAACATGTTCGTCCCGAACGGCTCGATCCGTGCCGGGGTGGTCCACGACCTCGCGGCCAAGGCGTCGCGCGACACCGAGCCGACGTGGATGATCATCGCGTCGATCGCGCTCGCGATCGTCACGCTCGTGCCCAGCGGCGGCGCCTCGCTGGCGGTCGCCTCCGGCATCGCCGGGGCGAGCCTGGCCGCCTACACGGCGGTCAAGGAGTACGAGCACTACGACGAGCAGAAGGTCCTGATCAACACCGACCTCGACCGCGCCCGCGCGCTGTCGGACGAGGAGCCGTCGCTGACCGCGTTCGCGATGGCGCTGGTCAGCCTCGGCCTCGAGGGCCTGCCGCTGATCCACGCGTTCAAGGCCGCGCTCGACATCAAGCGCCTGAAGGCGGCCGGCGACGACGGGAAGAAGATCAAGCGGCTGGTCGACGAGCTGAACAACATCGGCAAGGAGAAGAACGCCGACAACCTCGGCAAGCAGGCGCTCAACGAGATCGAGAAGACCGAGTCCGGCGCGGCAAAGACGACCGCGAAGCAGGACATCCCGGGCAACGATCTGAAGGGCGTTCAGGACGAGCTCGACGAGCTCTTCGGGGACGAGGTGGCGGTGCCGAAGGGCAAGAAGGCCCCGCGGTCGAACCCCGAGACGCTCGAGAAGGTACGGAAGCGCTTCAAGTCCCCGGCCGACGTCCGCGAGCGCACCGCAACCGCGCTCAAGGGCCTCAAGCACGGGTTCGACCCCGCGAACCCGCCGCCTGGGTGGACGGAGCTGATCTCGGTGCTGAAGGCCAATCCCAGCGCGATCAACCAGGAGATCGAGACGCTGCTGCCGGTCGTCCTCGCAGGCCTGCGCGATCCGGAGATCTACGCCGAGGTGATGGCCGAGGCCTGGGCCACGTTGCGCGCCGACCGCGACATGACCGCGGCGCTGATCGAGATGGCCAAGGCCGACGGCTTCGGCGTGCGGGTCCTCCCGCACGACATGGGGCTGATCAAGGACGAGAAGTTCGTCAAGGAGGTGGCCAGCAAGAAGAAGCACTGGGTCGACAACCCGCTGGTGAACAACCCGCACGGCGTGTCCAGCCACCTGATCCAGGACATCGTGGTCAACCGCGCCTTCAAGAAGGCCAACATCAAGATGACCAGCGTCGAGTTCCGGGCCAAGCTCGGCCAGGCCACTGGCAAGCTGGATCCGATGAAGGTGCGCCGCACGGCGTTCACGCCGATCGTGACCGGCGGCAAGGAGATCGCGACGAGCGAGCTGCTGTGGCGCGTCACCTACGACTCGATGATCATGGGACACCTCAACCGGCCCGAGTCGGTCGGCGAGATTCTCAAGAAGCTGCTCGACGTGCTCTAAGGGCCCGCCGAACCCTAGGCGCGAGACTTCGCGTTGGCCTCGAGCCAGGCGCGCACGAAGCCGTCGAGGTCGCCGTCGAGCACGCCGTTGGCGTTGCCGACCTCGAAGTCCGTCCGGTGGTCCTTGACCATCGTGTACGGGTGCAGGACGTAGGAGCGGATCTGCGAGCCGAAGTTGACGTCCTGCGCCTCGCCGCGCGCCGCCGCGATCTCGGCTTGGCGCTCGGCCTCCTGGCGCTCGATCAGCTTCGAGCGCAGCATCGCCATCGCGGTCGCCCGGTTGGCCGACTGCGAGCGCTCGTTCTGGCACTGCACGACGATCCCGCTCGGCTTGTGCGTGATGCGCACGGCGCTGTCGGTCTTGTTGACGTGCTGGCCGCCCGCGCCCGAGGCGCGGTAGGTGTCGACCTGCAGGTCGTCGTCCTCGATCTCGACGTCGGCGGCCTGCTCGACGACCGGGGCGACCTCGACCCCTGCGAACGACGTCTGGCGCCGGTTGGCGGAGTCGAACGGCGACAGCCGCACGAGCCGGTGCACGCCCTTCTCGGCGCTGTAGAGGCCGTAGGCGTTGTCGCCGGAGGCACGGAAGGTCGCCGACTTGATGCCGGCCTCCTCCCCCGCGCTCGCCTCCAGCAGCTCGACCTTGAAGCCGCGCCGCTCGGCCCAGCGCATCTCCATCCGCAGCACCATCTCCGCCCAGTCCTGGGCGTCGGTGCCGCCGGCGCCGGCGTTGACGGTCACCAGCGCGTCGCCGGCGTCGTAGTCGCCGGTGAACAGCCGCTGCTCCTCGAGCTCGGACAGGCGCGCCTCGACCGAGACGATCGCCTCCTCCAGCTCGCCCGCGATGTCCGGATCCTCATCGGCGAGCTCGGCGAGGCCTTCGAGATCCTCGCCGTCGGACTGCAGCTTCGTAAACGCATCGAGACGGCGCTGCAGCCGCGTGTGCTCGGCCCCGACCTTGGCGGCGCTCTCCGGGTCGTCCCAGAAGCCCGGCGCGCCCATCTGCGTTTCCAGCGCCGTCAGGCGCTCCGAGATCCCTGCCGGGTCAAAGGTAGTCCGAGAGCAGGGACAGCTGCTCCCGGACGGCGGCCAGGCGCTGGGGTGTGGGCTGCGACGGATTGGCCATGTGCGACGTCTGAGGCTAGCGGGTACGAGAAACGACATGCTCGAGCGTGTCGACGCGGCGGTGGGCGACGGCCTGGAGAAGGCGATGGTGCGCCATCACATGCGGCGCCTGCGCCGGCAGGGGCGGCTGGAGGCGCTCGCCCCGTCGAGCCCCGGGCTGTGGGCGCAGACGGCGACCCCGCCGCGCGAGGGCAACGCGCTGGAGGTGCTGATCGACGGCGCGAACGCGCTGCCGCAGATGGCGGAGGCGATCCAGGGCGCGCGCCGGTCCGTGCACGTCTGCTCCTGGCACCTGCAACCGGACTTCCGGCCCGTGCGCGGCGGCGCGAGCGCGTGGCCGGTGCGCGAGCTGCTGGCCGAGGCGGCCGAGCGCGTCCCCGTGCGCGTGCTGGTCTGGGCGGGCGCGCCGGTGCCGGTGTTCAAGCCGCGCCGCGGCGACGTCGAGCGCGGCCGCGAGCAGCTCGTGCAGGGCACGAAGATCGACTGCCGGCTCGACTCGCGCGGGCGGGCGCTGCACTGCCACCACGAGAAGATCGTGATCGTCGACGACGAGCTCGCGTTCGTCGGCGGGATCGACCTGACCGCGCTCGCGGGCGACCGCTACGACTCCTGCGCGCACCCGCTCAAGGTGGGCATCGGCTGGCACGACGCGAGCTCGAAGCTGCGCGGGCCGCTGGTGCGCGACGTGGCCGCGCACTTCGCGCTGCGCTGGGAGGCGGTGGCCAGCAAAGCGCTCGCGCTGCCGGAGGAGCTCGCGCCCGCCGGCGACGTCACCGCGCAGCTCGTGCGGACCATGCCCGAGCGCGCGTACCCGGTCCTGCCGCACGGCGAGTTCTCGACGCTCGAGGCCTACATGCGCGCGCTGCGGTCGGCGCGCCGGCTGATCTATCTCGAGAACCAGTTCCTCTGGTCGCCGGAGATCGTCGAGGTGCTCGAGGCCAAGCTGCGCGAGCCGCCGAGCGACGACTTCCGCGTCGTCGTCCTGCTCCCCCACAAGGCCAACAACGGCCAGGACGACACGCGCGGGATGCTCGCGCGCCTGCTCGCGGCCGACGACGGCGGGCGCCGCTTCCTCGCGACCACGATCCACTCGCGCACCGGCGACCGCTCAGGCCCGCTCTACGTGCACGCCAAGATCGGCATCGTCGACGACGCGTGGCTGGCGATCGGCTCGGCGAATCTCAACGAGCACAGCCTGTTCAACGACAGCGAGGTCGACGTCGTCACCTGCGACGAGCGGCTCGCGCGCGAGACGCGGGAGCGGCTGTGGGCGGAGCACCTCGAGACCGATCCGCTCGAGGACCCGGTGCGAGCGGTCGACGAGCAGTGGCGGCCGATCGCGTCCGAGCAGCTCGAGCGGCGGCGGCGCGGCGAGCCGCTCACGCACCACCTGCTCGAGCTGCCCGGCGTCTCGCGCCGCGCGCGCCGGCTACTGGGTCCGCTGGACGCTCTGGTCGTGGACGGATAGCTCGCCGAGCACCAGCGTCACGTCGCGCTTGGCGCCGCCGCTCGGCTGCACGGTCACCGTGATCGTGTCGCCCGGGTGCTTGACGAGCAGCAGTCGCTTGACCCCGATCGCCGTCGCGACGCGGCGGCCGTTGACCGCGAGCAGCTTCGCGTGGCGCGGGATGCCGGCCGCGGCCGCCGGGCTGCCGGGAACGACCCGCAGCACGCGCAGGCCGCCGCTGCGGACCGGCGCGGCGAGCAGGCCGATCCACGCGAGCCCGCTGTGGGTCACGCGCCCGTCGGCCGCGAGCTGGCGGCCGATCGCGACGACCGTGTTGCTCGGGATCGCGAAGCCGATGCCGGTGTCGTCGGCGCCCAGGGTCGGCAGCCCGACGACGGCGCCGCGCAGGTCGATCAGCGCGCCGCCGCTGTTGCCGGGGAAGATCGGCGCGGACGTCTGGATCATGCCGCCGAGCAGGACGCTCGAGCTCTCCTCCTCGACGCGGTTGAGCGCCGACACGATGCCCTGGGTGACGCTCCCGCGCAGCCCGAGCGGGCTGCCCAGCGCGAGCACGACCTGGCCGAGCCGCAGCGCCGACGAGTCGGCGAACGCGGCGGGCGGCGGCGTCGCGTCGGCGATGTGCACGACGGCGACGTCGACGGCGGGGAAGCTGCCGGAGACGGTCGCCTTGTGCGAGGAGCCGTCGTTGAGGATGACCTTGGCGGTCTCGGCGCCCCCGACCACGTGCGCGTTGGTGACGACGTCGCCGTGGTCGTCGAGCACGACGCCGGAGCCGAGGCCGGCCGGCGTGCGGACCTGGACGACCGACGGCGCGGCCGCGGCGACCGCCGCCTGCATCTGCTGGTCGAGCGCGGCGGCGCCCGGATCGACCGGGACCTGAGCGGCGCTCGCGGCGGGTGCGGCGATCAGGAGCGCGGCGAGCGCCGCGAGCAGCGGCCTCACAGCTCCACCGCCGGTCCGGTCACCACGTCGCCGTCGCCCGCGCAGGCGCCGAGGTGGAGCCCGCGGGCGAGCCGGACGACCGTCCGGTTGTCGCGGTCGTAGCTGCTGATCAACCGCTCGAAGTCGCGCCGGCCGGAGACCTTCGCGAGCCGGCGGAGCGTCTTGGCGGAGCGCAGGTCGAGCTTGACCATGCGCTGGAAGGCGGCGGAATGCGCGGCGGGCGGATGGACGTGCGCGAGGCGGGCGTCCTTTCGCTCCGTGAGCCGCGCCAGGCCGATCAGGAGATCCGGCGAGAACTCGCTCATGTCCTGCTCGCCGGCGAAGATGGCAAGGTCGTCGTAGTAGTCGGTGCAGATGGCGTTGCCGTCCGCTCGCCAGTCAGGGGCGGCGGACGCAGGCGCCGGCATGGCCGCCGCCGCGGCAAGCGCGGCGAGCGCGATGGTCAGTCTCACAATCACCATCATCGCTCACCGCGCGAGCCTCTTGAGCGTTAAGCCGCGGCCGGCTCCGGCTCGTGCTCGAGCTTCGGCAGCCAGCTCAGCCGCTTCGGCAGGTACCAGTTGGCGCGCCCGAGCAGCTTCATGGTGGCCGGCAGCAGGATCGCCCGGACGATCGTCGCGTCGATCAGGATCGCCACGCCGAGCCCGACGCCGAGCTGCTTCATCTCCTGGTTGGAGCCGAGCGCGAAGGCGCTGAACACCGCGACCATCACGAGCGCCGCGCCGGTCACGACGCCGGCGGTGGTCTTGATGCCGTGGGAGACGGCCGCGTCGGTGCTCATCCCGCGGTCCACGGCCTCGCGGACCCGGCTGAGGACGAACACGTGGTAGTCCATCGAGAGGCCGAACAGGATCACGAACAGGAACAGCGGCAGCCAGGAGGCGATCCCGCCGACCGACTGGAAGTCGAGCGCCTTCTCGCCGTGTCCGTCCTGGAACACCCAGGTCAGCACGCCGTAGGCCGCGCCGACCGACAGCAGGTTCAGCACGATCGCCTTGATCGGCACCACGATCGAGCGGAACGTGACCAGCAGCAGGATGAACGCGAGGCTGAGCACGAACGCGAACACGAGCGGCAGGTGCGACTTCATGACGTCCAGGAAGTCCTTGGAGCCGGCGGTCAGGCCGGTGACCGCGACCTCGGCGTTGGGCAGCTTGCCGACGGTGGCCGGGACGACGTCGTCGCGCAGGACTTCGAGCGAGCGGTTGGAGGCCGCGTCGGTGCCGTGGCCCTTGACCGACAGGCCGACGACGGCGACGGTCTTGTTCGGGCTGATCTCGACGCTGGAGGGCTCGGAGAGCTCGCCGGTCGCGATCGCCTTGTCGTGGAGCTGGGTGATCGCCGCCTGGACCTCCGGCGTCGTGACGTCCTTGGCCTTGATCACGGTCATGGCGGGAACGGCGCCGCCGGGGAACGCGGCCTGCAGACGGTCATAGGTCTGGATCACCGGCTGGCTGCGCGAGTAGCCGTCGAGGCCGGGGTCCTTGAACTGCATGTGCAGCGCGGGCGCGGCGAGCGTCACGAGCAGGCCGCCGGCGAGGATCGCCGAGACCAGCGGGCGCTTGAGGACGCGGTCGAGCACGAAGCCCCACACGCGCGACTCGCCCTGATTGCGGTGGCGGCGCTTGGCGACCCACGGCACGCGGCCCTTCTCGATCCAGCCCTTGCGGCCGAGGAACGACAGCGTCGCGGGCAGGAACGTCATCGAGCCGAGCATCGCGACCGCGACGACGGCCATCGTGCCGATGCCGAAGGAGGCGAAGATCGGGTTGCCGGCGACCAGCATCCCGGCCATTGCGGTGATCACCGTGATGCCGGAGATCAGCACCGCGCGGCCGGAGGTGGCGGCCGCGATATCCAGCGCGGCCTCGGGCGAGGCGCCCCGGTCGCGCTCCTCCATCATGCGGCGCAGATAGAACATCGCGTAGTCGACGCCGACGGCCAGGCCGATGACGACCACGACCTCGGAGACGCTGTCGGAGAGCGGGAAGAACTGGCTGACCGGGCCGAGCAGGCCGATCGTGGCGGCGACGGCGGTGGCGCCGAGCAGCAGCGGCACGCCGGCGGCGACCATCGCGCCGAACGCGACCAGCAGGATCAGCAGCGTGATGCCGTAGGAGAGCAGCTCCGAGCGCTTGCTGTCCTTCGCGTCCTGCTTTTCGATCGCCTTGCCGGCCGAGACCATCCCGAACTCCTCGACGCGCACGCCGGGGTTGGCCTTCTGGGCGGCGGCGACGGCGGCCAGCGGCTTGTCGATCTCGCTCTTGGCGTGCTCCTCGGAGCCCGGCAGCGAGAAGTTCACGACGACCGAGCGGCCGTCCTTGGAGACGGTGTTCGCGCGGTCGTGCCGGTTGAGCGGGCTCTCGATCTCGGTCACGCCCTTGATCCGCTCGAGGCGGCTCACCACGTCCTTCACGGCCGCCGTGACGGCTGGATCGCTCGCGCTGGAGCCCTGGATGAGGACCTGCTCGCCGGCCTTGTCGCGGAAGCCGGCGGCGTCGACGATCATGTCGCCGCGCTTTGACTCGCCGTTGCCGGAGGCCGAGTCCTTGATCATGTTCTGGCCGACCGAGCCGCCGAGCACGGTGGCGAGGACGACGAACGCGATCCACCCGAGGATCGCGATCCTCCGGTGTTGCGCGCTCCATCTGCCGACGCGCGCGGCAAGGTTTCGGGACTGCATGCGGGCTCCTTGGGAGGGGTGGTGAAGCACTGGCAAGAGCATCGACTTGCCTGCCCTCCCGGCCTATGCGGGCTCCTGGCGTCCCGCGCTCGGCGTTCGCCGAGGTCGCGACGGGTGCAGCCCGCAGGTGCGTACGGGGGAAATCCCCCGGGTCAGCGGAACTCGTGCGCGTGCTCGGCGGCCCAGGCGGCGAACGTGCGCGGCGCGCGGCCGGTGACCCGCTCGACGGTCGGGAGCACCGCAGACTCGTCGAGCGTCCCGTCGACGTAGAACGCCATGAACGCGTCGACGTACTCGGGCGGCATCGTCTTGCTCATCTCCGCGCGCGCCTCCTCGTCGCTGAACGGCTCGAAGCGCAGCGGGCGCTCCAGCGCCTCGGCGAGGATCCGGACGCGATCGGCGATGCGCAGCGGCTCGGGGCCGGTCAAGCGGTAGGTCTGGCCGGCGTGCTCGTCGTGCGTGAGCGCGGCCGCCGCGACGGCCGCGATGTCGGCCGGGTCGATCGCGCTGGCGGCGACGCCGGGGAACGCCTCGCGGATCACGTCTCCCTCGCGCAGCTGCGGCAGCCAGCGCAGCGCGTTGGAGAAGAACGCGTGCGGGCGCAGGATCGTCCACGCGAGCCCGGATTCGCGCAACGCGTCCTCGGAATCCATCATGTAGCGCGAGACCGCGTTCGCACGGTCGCCGCAGTCCGCCGAGCTGCCGGACAGCAGCACCGCGCGCTCGACGCCGGCTTCGCGCGCCGCCGCGAACAGCTCCGCCGGGTAGCCGCTCATGAAGAACGCGGCGCGGGCGCCGGCGAACGGGATCGTCTTCGGATCGTTCAGGTCGCCCTTCACCGTCCCGCCGCGCCCGGAGCGCGAGACCGCGCGCACGTCCTCGCCGACCGCCTCCAGCGCCGCGATCACGGCCCCGCCCGCGTTCCCGGTCGCTCCGGTCACGAGGATCATGCCCCGAGCTTCCTCACTCCCGGTCATCGCTTCCAGGGAACCCGCGGGGTCTACGACCGACTCCTCCCGCCCTCGCCGAGGAGCCCGGCTTCACGGGAGCCTTCAGCCTGGTCGACCGCGAGACCGGCACGTCAGGTCAGCGCGCGCCGATCGCGGTCTGGGAGGTCAACGCGCGCGCCTGAGATCGCCGTTCCGATGACGCGTAACCGACTGACGCCGACGCTCGACCAGCGAACGGCGGCAGGTCAGGGAGGCGAGATGGTCCGAAACGATCAGCCGAATCTGTCGACCGAAATCCGGTGTGGCGGCAAAGTAGCGATATGCGCAACTTAGCCGCCACACGTGAAAGTGGTGCGTTTCGGATCTGGTCGAGCGTGATCGCTTGCCCGTCCCTGATCATCGTTCCTGGGGAGCGACCCTCCCTTACTGCCGCAGTTGACGTTCGCCTCGTCGGCCCGCGACGCCGCGGGCCGACGAGATGACGGAGCTAGCGGGCGTTTCGCACCGCATCCTCGGCGTTGATGTAGCCGTACCCGTCGACCGGCGTCCAGCCGGAGCCGATCCGGTTGCGGAGCGCGCCCACGATCAAGCGGCCCGTCGACGTGCGGGCCGTGTAGATCAGCCCGGCGCCGACGGTCCGGCCCGACGGGTACAGGACGCCCTGGCCGAGCGCGTCGGCCGAGTTGCCGTCCATCGCGATCCCGTAGGCGGTGACCGCCTCGTCGCGGTCGACGCCGAACGCGACGCTGCGGCCGCCGGCCAGCGTGCCGGCCGGGAACGAGACCGTCATGCGCTCGTACTGCTGCGCGTTGGCGTCGCCGATGCCGGGCAGGCTGAACTTCGCGGTCACGCCGGGCGGCGCCGTGAACGGGAAGCCCTGCTGCCAGAACGGCGGGTTGTTCAACGCCGGCATGCCCGCGAACGGCCGCGGATCGAACACGATCCCGGCCGACAGCGGCCCGAAGCCGAGCCCGGTCGGGTTCGCGCCGACGCCGTCGAGCGTGAGCGACGTGATCGAGCCCGGGCCGTCGTAGGACACGGTGAAGAAGTCCGGGTTCTCCATCGCGCCCGGCGTCGTCCACTCCGGCCGCGTGTCGCGGCGCTCGTGGCCCTGCTCGCCGTTCGCGCTGATCGTCAGGCCGCCCGACGACCCCTGGGCGTGGTAGACGTCGAGGTCGTGGTCGAACGCGCTGCGCTGGAGCAGCGACCGCATCGCGTCGGTGCCGATCGACCCCGGGCCGCCCTTGGCCTGCAGCACCAGGGCCGCGATCGCCGCCGCGTGCGGAGCCGCGGCGCTGGTGCCGAAGAAGTTGCGCTGCGTGTCCGGATCCAGCGCCGAGTCGGTCGAGAAGAACGTCGTGTTGCCGCCGTCGGTCGCCGCCACCTGCGGGGCGCGGCGCACGTCGGGGCGAGGCAGCCGGTTGCCCGCCGAGTCGAAGTAGATCGGCAGATCGCCGCCGACCGACGTGTAGTCCTCGGGCAGCAGCGGGCGGAACGGGTCCACGGCCGCGACCGCGGTCGCGCCGCGGGCCAGCGGATGGCCGTAGATGCTCGGCGCCAGCGGCTGGACGTATTCCTCGCTCTCCAGCCCGTCGTACATCTGGTAGCGCAGCTGGGTCGCCGTGCCCGCGTCGGTGTTGGCCTTGGAGATCACGAGCTGAAGGCCGCCGCGGCCGTGGAAGCCGCCGATCTCGAACGGCTTGCCGGACAGCCGGTTGAGGTCCTGCAGCGCGAACAGGTAGTTGCCGTTGCGGTCGAAGAACAGCGCGTTGAGGTCGGTCGTCGTGTGCGAGGACCCGAGAACCGGCTGGACCTTGAACGTGTAGTCGCCGAGGTCGCCGGCGAAGCCGCTGATCTCGAACGTGTAGCGCCCGGTCGTCGCCAGCGTCTGCACGACCACCTCGGGGCTCGTCCCGGTGTCGACGCGCTGGAGCACCGCCCCGGACGGATCCTTCAATGTGAGGATGAAGTCCGTCGAGCCGGACGGGATGCCGTCGACGATCGCGCGGATCGTCTGGCCCGCGGTCCCGTCGAACGGGATGCTCGCGACCGGAGCGGCGGCGGTGATCTCGCCGGTCGCGTCGATCAGCGGCGGGCCGAGCGGGGCGCCG
This sequence comes from uncultured Solirubrobacteraceae bacterium, assembly GCA_963837485.1. Lineage (GTDB taxonomy): Bacteria > Actinomycetota > Thermoleophilia > Solirubrobacterales > Solirubrobacteraceae > Solirubrobacter. The sequence continues at coordinate 33,421 of CAWINP010000018.1, forward strand.
GCCGGGTCGACCGGATCGTCCCACTGCAGGTCGAGGATCCCGTCGCCGCCGCCGTCGTCGCTCGTCGGGTCGCCGCCGAGCACGATGTTCTGCGCGATGTCGGTCGCGGGGCCGGCGTTGAAGTCCTGGAAGCCGCCCGCGTACAACGCCGGCGGCACGCCGGTGAGCTTGATGTTCGAGCCCTGCGTCGCGCCGCCCGGCGGCACGAGCCGCAGCGGCGCCGCGTAGGCCTGCTGCGAGGAGCCGTTGCCGGCCGAGGAGAAGTAGTGCACGCCCTGGGCGGCGACGTCGTCGACCGCGTCCGAGACCGGACCGCGGCCGAAGAACGGCTCGTCGAAGTAGCCGACGTCGTCGACGATCACGTTCGCGCGGCAGGCGCCCTTCGGGTCGCCCAGCGCGCGGATGTTGTCGGCGAACTGCAGCTCGCCGGCGAATGCCGTGGCGAAGCACTCCTTCGCCTTCGGCGCGATGTCGTGGACGATCTGCAGCATCGCGCGGCCCTCGTCGGCGCCGCCCTCGGCGTCTTGGAGCACGGTCACGCCCTCCGGCGGGAGGTCGCCGGTGCGGATGTCGTCTTTCGCGTGGACGGTCAGCGCGCCGCCGCCGACGAACTCGGTCGCCGTGTCGAAGGAGTCAGACAGCGCGCCGACGGTGATCCCGCGCCCGTCGATCCCCCGCGGCACGCGGTCGATGCGCTCGGCGGCGACGCCCTGCGACGTCGCGGCCCCGACCTTCGTGAATGGCCGCAGCCCGAGCGAGACGCTCGACACGCCGGCGGCCTTGGCCAGCGCGTTGACGTCGCCGAGCGCCACGTAGCCCTCGACGGCCCGCTGCTCGGCCGACTGCGTGACCGTGTCGAGCCCGGCCGCCTCGGCGCGATCGCGGACCGCGGCGAACGACGCGTCCTGGAGCGCATAGACGTCGACCAGCACGCGTCCGCGGCGATCGCGGATCGCCAGCGGCGCCTGCGTCATCTGGATGCCGGACTTCGCGGCCGGCGGCGAGAGCAGCCGCGCGAGCCCGTTGCCGAGATTGCCGGGCGGAGAGTCGTCCGCCCGTGCGGGCACGGCAGATCCGGCGGCAGCTACGCAGGCAGCGGCCAACAACGCGACACGACGCATGGTTCCCCTTCCCTTCGCCCTAACGAGGCGGTTCTCTCACCGATCGGTGCGGGACAAACCCGGTTGGTCTAGTGGGCGATCAGCTCGATGCGCACCTGTCCGTCATCGGGCACGGCGAACACGTGCCCGCTGCCGTGATGCCAGCCCACCGGCAGCAGGAAGAGCTTGCCTCCCGCGCGCTTGAGCAGCCGCAGGCCGGCGTAGCTGCGGCGGTAGCGGCCGTACGGGTGGCGGGGGTCCGGCAAGCGCAGGTCGGTTGCGACGACGCCGGGGCCGCGGATCCCGAGCTGCTCCTGCGCGAGCAGCACGACCTCGGTGCTGCGGGGGAGGTCGCGCTCGATCGCCTTCGCGCGCGCCAACCCGTCATGGACGGCGAGCAGCGACACGGCCCAGAACGCCGCCAGCACGAAGAGACCCACCAGGACGACCGAGAGCCGCAGCGGCGAGCGCAGGCGGCCCCCGACGAGCGGCGTGGTGCACGCGTAGGCGAGCAGCGCGAAGCCCGCCGCGAGCGTCACCGGAAGCCACGCGAACGCCAGCCCGGGCTCGTTCGGCACCCAGCGGCCGATCTGCCGCGACCAGGCGGTCCAGAGCAGCGCGGACGTGCCGAACGCGCACAACCAGAGCCCGAGCGTCACGATCGCGATCTGCGCGGCGCGCGACGCGCGCCCGTCGGACCGCGTCACGAGCTCGTGCACCACGAGGCCCGCGAGCGCCACGAGGCCGAGCCGCAGGAGCGGGTTGTAGGCGGAGTTGACGCTGTTGAGGACGAAGTCGGTCGTCGACAGGTCCAGCAGGCTGACGTCGATGCCGAAGTAGCCGTACGTCGTCTTCGTGCGCGCCCAGCCGAAGTACAGCAGCAGCGCGGTGAGCAGCGCCGTCTGCCCGACGATCGCCCCGCCGAGCTTCCACACCGCCTCCTGATCGATGCGGCGTTCGGCCGGGCGCTCGAGCGTCAGCGTCACGGCGCGGGGGCCGCGCCGTCACCGCCGTCGGCCGGCGCCGGGCTCGCCGTCGCGGTCTCGTCGGGCGTCGGGGTAGGCGTCGGCACTTCGGTCGGCACTTCGGTCGGCACTTCGGTCGGCACTTCGGTCGGCACCTCGGTCGGCACCTCCGTGGCGTCACCGCCGGTCGGCACCTCGGTCCGAACCGGCGTGGCGCCCCCGGCCGCGACCGTCGAGCGCGCCGTCTCGTCGCCGCCCTCCTTCGGCGGCGCGCCTGCGCCGCCTCCCTGCGCCGCGGCGCCGCAGCCCGCCAGGGTCAGCAGCAGCAGCGCGATCACACACCAACGTTGCACGTAGGGCGAGACCGCGGCGCGCGGGCCGCTGATACCTACGGAAGCACCCAGGTGTCCTTGGCGCCGCCGTTCTGCGAGGAGTTGACGACCAGCGCGCCCTCGTCGCGGGCGACGCGCGTCAACCCGCCCGGGAGCACGCGCGGCTCGCCGCCCTCGCCCATGAAGACGAACGGGCGCAGGTCGATGTGGCGCGGCGCGAGGCGGTCGCCGGAGACCGTCGGATGGGTGGACAGCATGATCAGGCGCTGGGCGATCCAGTCGCCCGGCGACGCCTCGACCTGCCGGCGCACGGCGGCGACGTCCTCGGGCGTCGCGTGCGGCGCGATCAGCACGCCGACGCCCCCGTGGCCGGCACGCGGCTTGAGCACCAGCGAGTCGAACTCCGCCAGTGCGCGCTCGAGCTGGTCCGGCTGCGCGAGGTCGTAGGTCGGGACCGAGCGCAGCACCGGCTCCTCGCCGAGGTAGAAGCGGGTCATCTCGTCGACGTAGGCGTGCGTGAGCTTGTCGTCGGCGACGCCGGTGCCGTACTGGTTGATCAGCCCGAGCGTCCCCTCGCGCAGCGGCTCGAGCAGCAACTGCCCGAGCTGCGAGCCGACGCGATCGGCGTCGGTGCGCCGGTAGACGACGTCGATCGGATACTCGGCGCGGTACCAGAGCCGCCCGCGCCGCAGCCCGATGTCGGCGGTCTCGACCAGCGGGACCCCGAGCGTGCGCGCCAGCCAGTCGTGCTCCCAGTAGGCGGAGTTGCCCGGGCCGTCGGTGAGCACGACGGCCTGCGGCGCGTGGTGGCCGCCGAAGGCCTGCGGCGTCGCCGCGTGCAGCGCGTCGGCGAGCAGGTCGATCTCGCCGTCCAGCGGCCGCGGAAGCGCCTGCGGCGGCACGTCGAGGTGGCGCTGGAGCGCGATCCGCGCCGCGTGCAGGTACGCGAACCCGCTCGGCGTGCGCAGGTTGTCCTCGAGCACCATCCACTCGCCGGACCCGTCGCGGACGACGTCGAGCCCCGCGATCCCGATCCATGAGCCGCTCGGCGGCTCGACGCCGCGCATCTCGGGCTCGAAGTAGTCCGCCGACGAGATCACGTACTCCGGGACGACGCCCTCGGCCACGATCCGCTGCTCGCCGTAGACGTCGGCGACGAACGCGTTGAGCGCGCGCACGCGCTGGGCCAGCCCGCGCTTGACCGCGACCCAGTCGTCGGCGGCGATCACGCGCGGCACCGGGTCGACGTGGAAGCGCGCGTCGCCCTGAACCGACTTGAAGCCGACGCCCGCGTCGAGCAGCGTCTTGTTGACCTTCGCCTCGAGCTCCTCCGGGCCCGCCGCCAGGACCGCCTCGACGGCCGCGCGGGCATGCGGCCGCAACGCCCCGTCGGCGTCGTATGCCTCGTCGAAGCTCGTCAGAAGACCACCGTCCGGTTGCCGTGCACGAGCACCCGGTCCTCCAGGTGCCACTTGACGGCGCGGGCGAGCACGGTGCGTTCGATGTCGCGGCCGATCCGCATCATCGCCTCAGGCCCCTCGCGGTGGCTGACCCGCGCGACGTCCTGCTCGATGATCGGCCCGGCGTCCAGCTCCTCGGTGACGTAGTGCGCGGTCGCCCCGATGATCTTCACGCCGCGTTCCGCGGCCCGCCGGTACGGGTCGGCGCCCGCGAAGGCGGGCAGGAAGGAGTGGTGGATGTTGATGATCGGCACGGCGAGCTCGGCGAGGAACTCGCCGGAGAGGATCCGCATGTAGCGCGCCAGCACGACCACGTCGATCCCGCGAAGCAGCTCCAACAGCTCCGGCTCGTTCGGATAGGGGACGTGGTGATACTCGACGCCGAACCCCTCCACATCGGACCGATGGTCCGGATGGTTGGACGCGACGAGAGCCATCTCGGCGGCGAGCTCGCCGCGCCGGTGACGCCACAGCAGATCCACGAGACAGTGGTCTTCCCGGGAAACCAGGATCGCCATGCGCGCGGGGCGATCGGCATCGGTCAGCCGCCAGTCCATGTCGAGCCGCTCGCCGACCTCCTGCGCGAACGCGCGGCCCAGCGCGCCGATGTCGCCGCGCTCGAGCGTGAACTCCATCCGCATGAAGAACTCGCCGCCCTCCGGATCGGTCGAGTGCTGGTCGGAGCTCGTGATGTTCGCGCCGGAGCCGGCGAGGAATCCCGCGACCGCCGCCACGATGCCGTGCCGGTCTGGGCAGGTGATGAGCAGGCGGCCGTTCATAGCTGGGCGGCGAACGCGGCCACCATACGCATCGCCAGCGGATGACGGCCGGCGGACGGGACCATCGCGTAGACGTCGCGCTCCGGCGCCGCCCCGTCGACGGGGCGCAGTGCGATGCCGTCGAGCACCTCCGAGCCGAGCTCCGGCACCAGCGACACCGCGAGCCCTTGCGAGATGAGCCCGCGCATGGCCAGCGGGTCGCGCATGATCGAGATCAGCCGCGGCTCGAAGCCGGCCGCCCGGCATGCGCGCCCGATCAGGTGCGAGGCCGAGGGCGCCGTCCACGGTTCGCCGGCGAGCGCGGCGATCGGGACCTTCTCGAGCTTGGCCAGCGGGTGGTTGGGCGGGAGCGCGACGAGGAAGGTCTCGCGGCGCAGGTCGTGGCGCTCGATGCCCTCGTGCTCGCGGCGCGGCTGCGCCGCGTCCTGGAACGCGACGGCGACGTGCAGCTTGCCGGAGGCGACGCGCTCGGTCAGCAACTCGCGAATGGCTTCTTCGATCAGCACCTCGGCGTCGGGCACCTCCTCCCGCAGCGCGGCGACGGCCCGCGGCACGAGCGTCGCGAGCGCGCTCGGGAACGCGCCGACCCGCAGCCGCACGCGCTCGGCGCCGGCGATCTCGGCCAGCTGCGTGTCCGCCAGCGTGAGCCGCTCGGCGATCGCATCGGCGTGCTGAAGCAGCGTCTCGCCCGCGGCAGTGAGCTTCAGGCCGCCGGGCTCGCGCGCGAGCAGCTTCGCGCCGATCTCCTTCTCCAGCGCCGCGACCTGCTGGGAGACCGCCGGCTGGGTGAGCGCGAGCGCGCGGGCGGCGCGCGAGAACGAGCGCTCGTGGGCGACGGCCCGGAACGTGAGCACGCGCCGCGGGTCCATAGGCTGAGCTTATCGGATGGCGAAAGTCATTATTTGAACGAATGGCGCTCGGCGCGCACCATCAATGGCATGTTCCCCATCGCCCAGATCAACACCCACGCCGTGATGCAGCGCTCGCTCATGGGGGCGAGCGCCTCCGATCCGGTGCGGCCCGAGCGCGCGAGGCGGCGCCGCCGGCGGCGCGAGACGCGTCAGCCCGCGGCGTGCACCTCGCCCGGGAGAATCGCCCCTTGGGCGATTGCTCCCAGCGACGCGAGCCCCATGGGCGAGTCGTCGCCGCCTATGCTCCGTGGCACTTCTTGAACTTCTTGCCCGACCCGCACCAGCACGGGTCGTTGCGGCCGAGCTGCTCATGCTCGTCCACGCGGCGCTGCTGCACGAAGGCCGGCTCCTCGCCTCCGGGCTCGCCGGGCGCCCCGTAGGCGCTCGGCTGGTCCTCGGCGGTGCCGCCTGAGTAGGCGAGGGCGCCGAGGCCGCTCGCGGTCGGGGCCGGCGGCGGCTCCCACGGGGCCTCCGCCGGCTGGCCGTCGCCGTTGGTGCCCTGGACCTCGACCTCGACGTTGAAGACCATCCGCGCGAAGTCCGACCAGATCGAGTTCATCAGGTCCTCGAACAGCGTGAAGGCCTCGTTCTTGTAGGCCACCAGCGGCTCGATCTGCGCGAACCCGCGCAGGTGGATGCCCTCGCGCAGATAGTCCATGTCGTACAGGTGCTCGCGCCAGCGCTGGTCGATGATCTGGAGGATCAGGTAGCGCTCCAGCGCGCGCATGAGCTCCTCGCCGAGCTCCTCCTCGCGCTCGTCATACAGCGACAGCGCGTCCTCGGTCAGCAGGCGCTTGAGCTCCACGCGATCGGTCGCCTGGCGATCGATCTCATCGGGGCCGAAGTCGACGTGGTAGATCTGGTCGAGCTGGCTCCACAGGCCCTCGTAGTCCCACTCGTCGGCGAAGTCGCCGGGCGTGAAATCGTCCACCACGCGGCCGATCACGGCCTCGATCTGCTCGCGCGCGACCGCGCCCATGTCGCGGCCCTCGAGCACCTCGTCGCGGTACTGGTAGACGACCTCGCGCTGCTGGTTCATCACGTCGTCGTACTCGAGCACGCGCTTGCGGATGAGGTAGTTCTGCTCCTCGACCTTGCGCTGCGCGTTCTCGATCTGCTTCGTGAGGATCTTGGACTCGATCGGCTCCTCCTCGCCCTCCTCGGTCTTGGGACCCAGGCGGTCGAGGATCTTGTAGATGCGGTCGCCGGCGAACAGGCGCACCAGTTCGTCCTGGCCGGAGAGGAAGAAGCGCGACTCGCCGGGGTCGCCCTGGCGGCCGGCGCGGCCGCGCAGCTGGTTGTCGATCCGGCGCGACTCGTGGCGCTCGGTGCCGCAGATGAACAGCCCGCCCACCTGCTTGACGAGCTCTTCGTCGCTCTCCACGCGGGCCTGGAGCTTCGGCAGGATCTCGGCGAAGCGCTCGTCGAAGTCGGGGTCGCCGGGGCGCAGGCCGAGCTTGGCGAGCTCGAGGCCGGTCTGGTGCTCGGCGTTGCCGCCGAGCTTGATGTCCACGCCGCGGCCGGCCATGTTGGTCGCGATCGTCACGGCGCCGGGGCGGCCGGCCTCGGCGATGATCGCGCCCTCGCGCTCGGCGTGCTCGGGCTTGGCGTTGAGCACCGAGTGGGTGACGCCGACCTTGCGCAGCCGCTCGGAGAGCAGCTCGGAGACCTCGACCGAGATCGTGCCGACGAGCACGGGCTGGCCGCGGTCGTGGCGCTCCTGGATCTCGCGCACCACGGCGCGCCACTTGCCCTCGATCGTCTTGTAGATCTGGTCGTTGCGATCGGCGCGGACCATCGGCCGGTTGGTGGGGATCTCCACCACGCCGACCTTGTAGATCTTCATGAACTCCGTGGCCTCGGTGAGGGCCGTGCCCGACATGCCCGCGAGCTTGTCGTACATGCGGAAGTAGTTCTGCAGCGTGATCGTGGCGAGCGTCTGGTTCTCCTCGCGGACGCGCACGCCCTCCTTGGCCTCGACGGCCTGGTGCAGGCCCTCCGACCAGCGCCGGCCGTCCAGGATCCGGCCGGTGAACTCGTCGATGATCTTCACCTCGCCGTCGATCACCGCGTAGTCGACGTCCTTCTTGTACAGCGACTCGGCCTTCAGCGCCTGGTGCAGGTGGTTGACGAGCGCGCCGTTCTCGGCCTTGTAGAGATGCTCGAGGCCGAGGAAGCGCTCGACCTTGGCGACGCCCTGCTCCGTGACCGCGACGGTCTTGTGCTTCTCGTCGAACTCGTAGTCGAAGTCGGCGATGAAGTCCTTCTTGGCGCGCGGGTCCATGCCCTCGGGCTTCTTGCCGGGGGTCATCTGCGGCGCGAGCTTGGAGAAGCGCTCGTACAGGTCGGCGGCCTGCTCGGGGGCGCCGGAGATGATCAGCGGCGTGCGCGCCTCGTCGATCAGGATGTTGTCGACCTCGTCGACGATCGCGAAGTTGTGCATCGCGAGCGGCCGGCCGTCCTCGCCGATGCGGCCGCCGTGCTGGACCTTCTCCTCCAGGCTCGTGGCCATGTTGTCGCGCAGGTAGTCGAACCCGAACTCGGAGTTCGTGCCGTACGTGATGTCGGAGGCGTAGGCGGCGCGCTTGTCTTCGAGCGGCTGCATGTTCTGCAGCACGCCGACGGTCAGGCCCAGGCCCTCGTAGATCGGCCGCATCCAGTCCGCGTCGCGGCGGGCCAGATAGTCGTTGACGGTGACGACGTGGACGCCCTTGCCCGCGAGCGCGTTGAGCGCCACCGCGAGCGTCGCTGTCAGCGTCTTGCCCTCGCCGGTGCGCATCTCGGCGATCTGCCCGCCGTGCAGCACCATGCCGCCGATCAACTGCACGTCGAAATGGCGCATCTGCATCGTCCGGCGGCCGATCTCGCGTACGAGTGCGAACGTCTCGGGCAGGACGTCGTCGAGCGACTCGCCCTCCTCCTGCACGCGGCGGCGGAGCTCGGCGAAATGCTCCTTGATCTCGTCGTCCTCGAGCAGCTCGAGCTCAGCCTCCCAGCCGCCGATCCGCTCGACCCGCTTCGCGTAGGCCTTGAACTGCTTCGCTTCGCCCATTCGGAGGGCGCGCTCGAGGATGGACATGGGTACCTAGCCTAGTAGTCCCGGCCAGCGGGTACGACGCATTCCGGCGGGCCCGGACCGCCACTCGGCTCGCCTAACGGCTCACCGTCTGGCTCTCGCCGGACCCACCGGCCGGAACTAGCGGGACCGAGGCCCCGATTTGGCGCGCCGTTACAGGCTGGAAGTGGGTTCTTCCTCGAACGCCGGGGCGTCCTGGGCCTCGGTGCGCGACTGGTCCGCCGCGGCGCGCGATTCCCGCCGCGCGCGGCGCTTGTCGCGGTGGCGCTTGACCTGCCGCGCGAGATCCTCGCTGACCAGGTTGATGGCGTGCTTGGCGTCCTTGGAGGCGCTCTTGGCCCGCAGCGTCGTCCCCTTCAGCTGAAGCGCCGCCTCGGCCGTCACGGGATCGGTCGGCGTCCGCACATCGGCCAGCTCAACCTCGAGCACCGCAAGCTCGGAAACCTGCTTGCCGACCTTGTCCATCCGCCGCTCGACGCATTCCCTCAGCTCGTCGGTCACCTGAAGGTTGCGGCCTTTGACCTCGATGCGCATGAGACTCCTATCTGCCGGGGTCGGCGATCTCCCATCGTATCCTCAAGGCAGGAGGGACATCGGCCGACCATGGGTGTGTGAGCGCCGTCCCCGTGGGAGCCGAAGTTCGTCAGGAGGTCGCCGTCGTGCGGCACCCGATCGCGGACTCGCGCAACGTGGTCGTCGGATACGAGCTGCGCTTCGGCGGCACGATCGATCTCGGCGATCCGGCCATGGACGCGAAGGCGACCTCGGCGCTGCTGGTCGACGCGTTCGGCGACATCGGGCTGGAGACCCTGGCCGGGCGCCATCCGGCATGGCTCACGATCGCTCGGAACTTCCTGGTCGAGATCGGCCCGCCTCCGGTGCGCCCGGACCGCGCGGTGCTCCAGATCAAGGCCTACCAGGCGCGCGACGATCTGCTCGTGATCCTTCAGCAGCTCACACGTTCGGGCTACACGATCGCGCTCGACGAGTACTGCGGCGAGACCGGCGGCAGCGTCGACGAGCTGATGTCGCTGTGCTCGATCGTCAAGATCGACATCTCCAGGATCGACCACGCCGACCTGCCCGGCGTGCTGCGCGCGCCGAAGATGCAGGGCGCGCTGCTGGTGGCCACCGACGTCGGCGACCACGCGGCGTTCGACCGCTGCCGCGAGCTCGGCTTCACGTACTTCCAGGGCGAGTACTTCGCGCAGCCGCGGCTGTTCAAGGCGCGCGGGGTCGCGACCGCGGGCCTCGGCTCGCTGCGGAGGCTGTCCGAGCTGACCAAGGGCGACGTGTCCTTCGAGGACCTCGAGCGGATCATCTCCTCGGACATCGGCCTGTCGCTGAAGCTGCTCCGTTATGTCAACTCCGCGTTCTTCGCGCTGCCGCGCACGGTGAACTCGGTGCGCGAGGCGCTGAACATGCTCGGCGTGCGGACGGTCCGGCGCTGGGCGACGGTGATGGCGATCTCCTCGATCCCGGACGTCCCGGACGAGCTCGTCTCCTTGGCCCTGCGGCGCGCGCACATGTGCGAGATCCTCGCCGGGAGCGCGCTGCCCGAGGAGCGCGAGACGCTGTTCACGATCGGCCTGTTCTCGGTCGCCGACGCGCTGCTGGACGTGCCGATGAGCGAGGTGCTCGACACGCTTCCGTTCTCCGATGAGATCCAGGCCGCGCTGATGCGGCGCGAGGGCCCCAAGGGAGAGCTGCTCGCCGCCGTCATCGCGTACGAGCGCGGCGAGTTCCCGACGCTCACCGTGCCCGGCTCCCCGGTCCCCTCCCTGGCCGGCGCCTACCGCGCCGCGCTCGAGTGGGCCGACGAAGCCGGCCGCGCGGCCGCGTAGCCGCCGCCGCGAGGCCATCTCTCCTCCGCGCCGCTCGCCGCCGCGCCCGTCACAGCGTCCGCGCGTAGCTGAGCGCGGCCACCACCGTCGCGCCCTCGGCGACCAGCGCGCTGGCGGCGGCGTCGAGCGTCGCTCCCGTGGTGTGGACGTCGTCGACGAGCAGGACCCGCGCCGGCGGGTCCCGCGCGGCGAACGCGAGCCGCCCGGGCGCCCGGCGCGCTCGCCGGCCGCTACCGACCTGCCGCCCGGCCCGATCGCGCCGCTCCAGGCACGCCACGAGCGGCGCGTCCAACCGCCGGGCAAGCGCCGCGGCCAGCACACCGGCGGGATCGAACCCGCGCTGCCGCCGCCGCGCGGCAACCGTCGGCACCGCCACGATCGCCGGCAACGCCGCCCGCGCGGTCACGGCCGCCCCACCGGCCGCCCCGGCCAGGCCGACCGGCGGCGCCCGCAACTCCGGCGGCAGGTTCGCCGCCATGTGCGCGGCCATCAGATCGGCGACCTGGAGCGCCGCGCGGAACTTGAGCGCGGCGACGAGGTCGCGCGCCACGCCTTCGTAGGCCATCGGCGCCCAGGCGCGGGCGAACGCGGCTCCGCCGGCCGGGCACCGGCCGCCGCGGTGGCTGGGCAGCGCGCAGCGCGGACATGGGCGGCGCAGCCACGGGAGCGCCCGCGTGCACGCGGCGCACAAACGCTCGCCCGGGGCGACCGGCGCGCGACACGACACGCAAGCCGGCGGCGCCAGCAGCGCGAGCAGCTCGCCGACCACGCGCTTCACGCCCGCGCCGTCCCGGCGGCGAAGCCGCCCGCGTTCGCCGCCTCGCCCGTGATGGTCGCCGGCCGGGTCATGACGGCATCCTCGCGTGCGCCTCATCACGGATCAGCACGCGTTCGCAACAATGCTGTGTCGTGTCTGCGACGACGGTGCCAGTCGACGCGGGCTGGACGTTCGCGCCGATCGTCCTGCTCGCCCTGATCGCGTACGTGTGGGTCTACTCGTGGCGGTGGCGGATCTCGCGCGCCGAGGGCGGCGCGCGGGCGGCTCCGGCCGGCAAGCTCGTGCTCTGGTGCGCCGGCGTCGCGCTCCTGTTCGTGGCGCTGATCTCGCCGGTCGACGCGCTCGGCGAGCAGCTCGCGTCGATTCACATGGTCCAGCACCTGCTGATCGCGGACCTGGCCCCGATCTGCCTCACGCTCGGCCTGACGAAGTGGATGCTGCGGCCCGCGACGCGCCGGATCCAGTGGCTCGAGCGCGCTGCCGGCCCGTTCGGCCACCCCGCCTTCGGCGTCGTCGCCTACGTCGGCGCGATGTGGCTGTGGCACGTCCCCGCGCTCTACAACTCCGCGCTCGAGCACCCCATGGTCCACACGCTCGAGCACCTGAGCTTCGCCGCCGCCGGGCTGCTGTATTGGTGGCACCTGCTCTCGCCGATCCGCAGCCGGATGCGGCTCGGCGGCCTCGGCCCGGTGATGTACATGGCCTCGACGAAGCTGCTCGTCGGCTTCCTCGGCATCCTGCTCGCGTTCTCCCCGAGCCTGCTGTTCGACTTCTACGGGACCGACGGGACGCGCTGGGGGATGACGCCGCTCGACGACCAGCACGTCGCCGGCCTGATCATGGCCCTCGAGCAGTCGATCATCATGGGCATCGCGCTCGCCTTCCTCTTCGTTCGCATGCTCGCGGAGTCCGAGGAGGAGGACCGGCGCGCCGAGCGCTACGGCGCCGCTTAGCGAGCCGGCTCGCGCAGCGCCAGCGTGTGAAGGTTCGCGAGCGCCCTCGCGCCCCCCGCGACGACCATCGCGCCCGCCGCGCCCAGCCCGGCGACGTCGAGCAGCGTGAGCGTCTGCCCGAGCAGCGGGAGCGACGCATGCGCGCCGAGCGCGATCGCCGCCAGCAGCCCGATCAGCGCCAGCCGCGCCTCGGTCGGCCCGAGCCGCCCGTAGCCGAGCCGGAACACGCCCAGCGCCTGCGTCTCCAGGTACGTGTTGATCGAGAGCGCCAGATACGCGACCACGAGCACGAGCGCAACCGTCAGGTGCATGTGCGACGTGAGCCCCAGGCCGATGCCGACGAGCGCGGTCGAGAGCGCGTCCGAGAGGTGGTCGAGGTAGTAGCCGTAGCGCAGTCGCTCGGCCTTGCGCACGCGCGCGAGCGTGCCGTCGAGCGAGTCGCCGAGCCACTGGACGACGAGCAGCGCCGCCATGCCCCACAGCCAGCCGAGCGCGCCGCACGCCGCGAAGCCCGCGGCGGCGAGCAGCGCCAGCGCCGTGAGGTGGTCAGGGAGCACGCGCGCGGGAAGGCGGCGCGCGATCGCCTCGAGCAGACGCTGCTCGGAGCGGGCGAGAAGGAAGGCCTTCTCGCGCGGGGCGGTGGCATCCATGGCTCACGACTCCTTGTTGACCATCGGTCGATAACGCGCAGCCTAGCGTATTGACCGCTGGTCGGCAAGGTGGTCGCCTCGTTGGGGTAGGGCGAACTGCGCCAGTAAGGAGAACGGGTCAGTTTGGCTGCCCGGGCTCGCGAGTCCGCTCTTGCGCGCTATACGCGATAGATCGGACTCGTGTCGAGTTATCGGCGCCCTAGCTGAGAAACCCGACACGGAAGCCTGGAACCAATCGGACCCACCCCTCGATGCCGCACGGCCCGGCAGGGCGCCGCGCAACGGCGAGCGGTTACGGGAACGGGTCCGGGTAGTAGTTGTCGACGCCGACGAAGACGCCCTCGCCCACCGGATCCGGCTGCAACGTGTCGTCCTTCGTGAGCACCGCGAACGTGTCGTCGCGTGACGTTCCGTCCGCGAACGCGAGATGGATCCGCCCGCCGGCCAGCACCTCGTAGGTCCCGTGCTGGTCCGGCGGGTAGGAGCCGACCGCGGTGAACGGCCCGAGCCCCGGGTCGCCCATCGTCGCCGTGGTGCTGTGGCTGAGCACGAACTGCCCGTCGGGCGTCAGCGTGAGGAACTTCTTGGTCACGGTGCAGCCCGTCACCAGGCCGCAGAAGCCCTCGAAGTCGAAGTGCTCGTGGTCGGCGAACGAGTAGCGCGCGCCCGCGGCCGGGATCTGGGTCGCCGAGTACGGGTTGCCGTCGAGCACGAGCCGCGTTCCCGGCTTGTACGTCCCGGTCTTGTCGCCGATCGTCAGCGCGCCGGTCTTCGCGTCGTAGGCGTACGGCAGGCAGCCGTCGCGCTTGTCGATCTCCTCGGCGGGCTTGGCCGGCGGCGCCGTGCAGCTGGCGGGGAGCCCGGCCTCCGGCAGGCCGCTGTAGACCGTCCGGTCGTCGACGAAGTAGAACGCGCGGTTGTCCCAGGCGTAGTCGGCGTGGTTGACCGTGCGCCACCAGTACGTCCCCACGAGCGGGCCCTTCTTGGTCCCCGGTGCCGCGGGCGCCTTCTTGGCCTTGCCGATCCGCAGCAGCACCGAGCTCGTGGCCTTCAACGTCCCGGCGCGCACGCTGACCCGCAGCGTGGTCGAGACGCGCGCGCGGCCGGTCAGCTTGACCCGCAGCTTCAGGGTGCGCCGCTGCGCCGGCTTCAGCTTGCCCGTCTTCAGCGTCCGGCGCGCGAGCGAGACGCCGCGCGCGGGGGCGAGCGTGACGGTGATCGGCCGGGTCGCCTTGGCGCCGTCGTCGGCCAGCACCAGCTTGAGCGTGATCGTGCGGTTGCGCTTGATCGTCGACGGCACGCCGCCGAGCGTCGCCGTGAGCTTGGCCGTCTTCGGCACCGGCACCGGCGGCACGCTGGCCTTCGTGGTCGGCGGCTGTGGAGCGACGGTGGGCGTCGGCGTCGGCGTCGCGGCGGGCGGCGCGTCGGCGGCGAGCGCCACGAACGCGTCGGTCGCGTCGTACAGGTTCCGCGTGTCGCCGTCAGGCGACGTCGCCGCCTCGGCACAGTCGAACGGCAGCGCGAGTTGCGCGGCGTCCGCCGCCGCGAACGTCACCGTGCTGCCGTCGACCGACATCTGCGCAGGCTTGAAGTCCGACGGCGCGGTGGCCGACTCACGGCCGTACACGGCGGCACCGGTCGCCGGCCGGCCGAGGAACAGCACGAACGGCGGCCCGCACTCCGTGCCCGAGCGCGTGCCGAGCACGCCGAGCACGTATGACGCCGGAGGCGCCGACAGCCCGATCGCGATCCCCGCCTGTCCCGCCGCGTCATCGGCCTGTGCCGCCGCCGCGATGATGTCGTTGCCCGCGTTCGCGCCGGTCTGATCCCCGGCCGGATCGCTGCCTGTCCCCTTGCGCACCGTCGCCTGCGCCGGCGCCGCGAGCGCCCCCAGCAGGGCGAGCGCGACGAGCGTGCTCCGCCACATGCGCCCGAATATCGCCAGGCGCCGCACGCGGTCAGGCAAACGGAGTGTTACGCGCCGTACGCGCGCTTCTAGCATCGCCGAGATGAGCGCTCCCCTCCGCTACTCCGCCTTCACCGACGACCCCGCGGGAGGCAACCCGGCCGGCGTCGTCCTGGACGCCGGCGGGCTCGACGACGCCGGCATGCTCGCAATCGCCGGCGAGCTCGGCTACTCGGAGTCCGCGTTCGTGCGCCCGCGCTCGGGCAACGAGTACGACATCCGCTTCTTCAGCCCGCTCGCGGAGGTGGCGTTCTGCGGGCACGCGACGATCGCCACCGGCGTCGCGCTCGCCGAGCGCCAGGGTCCCGGCCGGATCGTGTTCCACACGCGCGAGGGCGAGGTGCCGGTCGACACCAGCGTGGAGACCGCGGGCGTGACGGCGACGCTGACGAGCGTCGCGCCGTATGTCCAGGACGCGCCGGCCACGCTGCTCGACCCCGCGCTGCGGGCGCTCGGGTACGTGGCGGACGAGCTCGACCCGCAGCTGCCGCCGAGGATCGGCTACGCGGGCGTGCGCCACCTGATCCTCGGCGTCGCCACCCGCGAGCGGCTCGCGCGGCTCGAGTACGACTTCGAAGCGCTCCAGCGGCTGATGCTCAACCACGACCTCACGACGGTCGACCTCGTGTGGCGCGAGGACGCGACGACGTTCCAGTCGCGCAACCCGTTCCCGGTCGGCGGCGTGGTGGAGGACCCTGCGACCGGCGCCGCGGCGGCCGCCCTCGGCGCCTACCTGCGCGAGCTCGGCCTGGTCACGCCGCCGGCGACGGTGACGGTCCATCAGGGCGTCGACATGGGGCGGCCGAGCCTGCTCACCGTCGAGATCACCGGCGAGCCGCGGCTGCGCGTGACCGGCCGCGCCGTGCAGATGTAGCCCGGCGAGTTCACCCGGCGATGGCGCCCCACACGGCGCAGGTGGAACTCGACAGAGAATCGCCCTCTGGGCGATTACTCCGTCCTGATCCCGTCGGCGCGCATCACGCGCCACAGCGGAGGCAGGCTGAGCGCGGTCACCGCCAGGACGACCGCGGCCCCGGCGCCGGACAGCGCCGCGACCGCGCCCCAGTCGAACGCCGCCGGCTCGTTGACGATGTCGAGCAGCAGCGTGCCGAGCCCGAGCCCAGCGGCAAGCGCGAGCACGAGCCCGAGCGCGACCGGCACCGCGGCCTGCCACAGCACCGACCAGCCCAGCGTCGTCCGCCGCGTGCCGAACGCAGCGAGCGTGGCCAGCAGCCGCCGGCGCTCGCGCACCTGCTCGAGCAGCGAGACGAGCAGGCTGGCGCCGACGAGCAGGAGCGTGAGCACGGCGCCGCCGAGGACCGCGCGGCGCAGGCTCGCGAAGCGCCGGTCGCGGCTGATCCCGCCGAGCTGGAACACGCTCAGCCCGGTGTCGAGCGCGGTGGCGGTGCGGACGCGCTCGATCGCGTCGGGATCGCGGCGATCGAGCGTCAGATACACGACGACGTGCGGCGGACCCTTGACCCCGCGTCGCGCCGCGGCGCCCGGTGTCAGCAGCACGCCGGTGAACACGCTGCCGCCCGGATCGGAACGCGTCGCGACCGCGCGCGGCCCCTCCGTGGAGAAGGCATCGCCGTCGCGGCAGCGCCCGATGCGCGCCAGCTCGCGCAGGGCGGCGCAGTCACCGACCGCGCTCGGCGTGCCGACCGCGTCGTACACGGTTATCCCGATCGCCGCGCGAACGCCGGGCACGGCGGCAAGCCGCCGCGGGAGCGTGCCGAGCGGCCGGCCGAAGCGATCCTCGACGGTGGCCTGCGCGCGGCGCGCGCCGTCGCTCGTCTGCGTGTACTCGGCCTCGACGCCGCTGAACAGCGTCTGCAGCGCGATGGCGCCCGCGACCGCGACAGCGATGCCGGTGCCCACGCGCGCCGACGAGCCGCCGTCGAGCTGCAGCCGCCGCACCGCCAGCTGCCAGGAGACGGCGCCAGGCCCGAGCCGCCGCACGACCGCCTCGACCAGCCACGGCAGCAGCGCCGCGACGCCGGCGAGCAGGAGCACGACGGCCGCCGCCGCGAGGTTCTCGTCCCCCGGCCCCGCCTGCGCCAGCAGCGCGATGCCGAGCGCCGGCGGGACGAGCCGCCACGCGAGCCGCCGCCGTCGCGCGCCCGCCTGCCGCACGACGCCGAGCGGCTCCAGCACGACCTGGCGCAGCCCGAGCACGGTCGCCGCGACCGCGGTCAGCGGCACCGCGAGGACGACCAGGAAGGCGAGCGGCGCGCTCGGGCGCACGTCGGCCGAGAACACGCTGATGTCCCACAGCGTCACGTGCTCGATGAGCCCGCGCCCGGCCAGGAAGACGAGCGCGCCGACCGCCAGGCCGGCCAGCGCGCCGAGCGCCGACTCTCCGGCGGCGACGCGCACGGTCGCCGCGCGGTCCGCGCCCACGAGCCGCAGCGCCGCGAGCCGCCGGTCGCGCGCCTCGCCGCCGAAGCGGGCGGCGGTGGCGATGAAGACCGCGACCGGCATCAGCAGCGCCGCGAGCGCGACGACGGCGAGCAGCAGCAACGCCGGCGGCAGCTGGAGATGCGGCGTCGCGGAGCCGAAGCGCGCGATCCGGCGCGCGTCGATCGGCATCCGGTCGGTGCCGCGGTAGAACGCGAGCTCGCTCGGGCCCTGCAGGCCCGCGTGGCCGATCGTGCCGATTACCCGGGTCGGTGGGGTTCCCAAAATCCGCGGTCTCAACAGCGCGCCGTCGCGCGACGCGAGCAGCTTCGCGAGCGCGGGCGAGACCACGAGCTCGCCCGGCCGCGGCAGCCGCGCGACACCGGGCGGAGCGGGCCCGCTGCCTCTGAGCAGCCGCCCCCGGATCTCGTCGCGGCGGAACTCCGTGTCCGCGTCGGCCACCAGAAGCGAGCCGCCCGACCGCGTGAGGTCCGAGCGCGCGGCGTTGCGATCGCGACGCGCGCCGAGCATGTTCGGTATCGACGCGGCGACGAGCAGCATCGCCACGCCGAGCCCCACGCCGACCGCGGTCAGCACGAGCCGCGTCCGTCCGCCGGCGAGCGCCAGCCGCGCGCCGAGGAGGATCGCGTTCATGCCGCGGTCGCGAGGTCGCGGGTGCGGCCGTCTCGCACGACGATCTCGCGGTCGGAGTACGCGGCGACGCGCGGCTCGTGGGTGACGAGCACGATGGCGACGTCCGCGTCGTGAGCCGCCGCCGTGAGCAGCCGCATCACGCGCTCGCCGTTGAGCGAGTCGAGCGCGCCGGTCGGCTCGTCGGCGAACAGCACGCGCGGCTCGCTCACCAGCGCGCGGGCGACGGCGACGCGCTGGCCTTCGCCGCCCGAAACCTCGCCCGGCCGCTGGTGCGCGACGTCGCGCACCTCGAGCCGCTCCAGCCACTCCAGCGCGCGCCGCTCCGCCTCGCGCCGGCGCACGCCCTCCAGCCGCAGCGGGAGCGCGACGTTCTCCACGCACGGGAGCTCCGGCACGAGCTGGCCGAACTGGAACACGAAGCCGAACTCGCGCAGGCGCAGGTTCGAGCGCTCGGCGTCCGACATCGCGATCACGTCTCGCCCGTCGAACTCGACGCGCCCCGCGTCCGGCCGCATGATGCCGGCGATGATGTGCAGCAGCGTCGACTTGCCCGAGCCCGACGGGCCCATGACCGCGACGATCTCCCCGGCATCCACGCAAAGCCCGGCATCGGAGAGCGCCGGCGTCTGCCCGAAGGACTTCGACAGCCCCGTTCCCACCAGCAGCGTCATCGCGCCACCTCCTCGGCCAGCTGGTCGAGCCGCGCGGCGGTCAGCTCAAGCCAGCGCAGGTCGGCCTCCAGATGGAACAGCGCGTGATCGCACACGAGCTGGTCGGCGATGTCGCCGGACGTCTTGCGCTGCGTCAGCTCGCGCATCGCGCGCAGGTGCTCCGTGCGCTGCGTGTCGAGGATCGACTGCGCGGCGCGGCCGGTCAGCAGCGCGAGCGCGACCTTCGCGTACAGGGTGCTCTGCAGGTACGGCTCGGGCGCCTCGGGCTCGGCCAGCCAGCGGTCGACGTCGGCCACGCCGGCGTCGGTGATCGCGTAGCGCTTGCGCTCCGGCCCGCCGCCCGGCTCGACGCCGTCGACCTCGACGAACCCGCGCTTGAGCAGGCGGGCAAGCGTCGAGTAGACCTGCCCGTATTGGAGCGGGCGGTCGCGACCGAAGCGCTCGTCGTACGCGCGCTTGAGGTCATAGCCGTGGCGGGGGTGATCCTCGAGTAGGCCGAGGAAGGTCTGGCCGACTGACATGTCATGACTATACACACGGTGTATACACGCCGTCTATACCGACGGCCGGAACGTGTCAGCCCCAGGACGAGAGGTACGTGCGCTGCTCGGGTGTGAGCGTGTCGATCTCGACGTCGAGCGCCGCAAGCTTCAGCGCCGCCACCTCGCGCTCGATCGCCTCCGGCACGGCATGCACGCCGGGCTCCCAGCCGCCGCCGGCCAGCGCCTCGGCCGACAGCGCCTGCAGGGCGAACGAGACGTCCATCACGGCCGCCGGATGGCCCGCCGCAGCGGCGAGGTTCACCACGCGACCGCCGGCGAGCAGGTGCAGCGCGCGCCCGCCGACCTGGTAGCGCTCGACCAGCGGCAGGATCTCGCGCACCTCGGAGGCCGCCGCACGCAGATCGTCGAGGGAGATCTCGACGTCGAAGTGCCCCGCGTTGGCCAGCACCGCCCCGTTCTTCATCACCGCGAAGTGCTCGGCCCGCAGCACGTCGCGCACGCCGGTGAGCGTGATGAACACGTCGCCGTGCTCGGCCGCCTGCAGCGCCGGCATGACCGCGAAGCCCTCCATGCGCGCCTCGAGCGCCCGCAGCGGATCGACCTCGCAGACGATCACCGACGCGCCCAGCCCGTGCGCGCGCAGCGCGACGCCGCGGCCCGTCGCCCCGTACCCCAGCACCACGACCGTGAGTCCCGCGAGCAGCACGTTCGTGGTCCGCACGATGCCGTCGAGCACCGACTGCCCGGTCCCGAAGCGATCGTTGAACGCCCGCTCGGCCCGCGCCTCGTTGACCGCGAGCACCGGCACCAGCAGCCTGCCCCCGGCCTCCAGAGCGCGCAGGCGCACCAGGCCGGTGGTCGTCTCCTCGGTGCCGCCGAGCATGTCGCCCAGCGCCTCCGGCCGGGCGACGTGCAACGCGCTCAGCAGATCGGCGCCGTCGTCCAAGGTGATCCGCGGCGAGCGGGCGACGACGGCGGCGACGTCGTCGGTCCACGCATCCGGCCCGCCCGCGAACACCGCGGCCTCGGCCGACAGGGCGTCCGCGACGTCGCGCTGGACCGCGAACGGGTTCGAGGCGCACAGCGCCACCGAGGCGCCGCCCGCCTGCAGGGCGCGCACCAGGCACGCCGTCTCGGACGTGACGTGCAGGCACGCGCCGACGCTCACGCCCTCCAGCGGGCGCTCGCGCGCGAAGCGCTCCCGGATCGAGCGGAGGACGGGCATCTGCCCGTCCGCCCACTCGATTTTGGAGTAGCCCCTGTGGGCATCCGGCCCACAATCAGACGGAGCCATCCGGGCTCCGATGCTGGCTAGTAGCGATAGTGGTCGGCCTTGTACGGGCCCTCGACGGGCACGCCGATGTAGTCGGCCTGCTCTGGCGAGAGCTCGGTCAGGCGGGCGCCGAGCGCGTCGAGGTGCAAGCGCGCGACCTTCTCGTCAAGGTGCTTGGGCAGCACGTAGACCTGCTTGTCGTAGGACCCCGTCTTCGTGAACAGCTCGATCTGGGCGATCGTCTGGTTCGTGAAGGAGTTCGACATCACGAACGACGGGTGGCCGGTCGCGTTGCCGAGGTTCAGCAGCCTGCCCTCGGAGAGCACGATGATCGAGTGCCCGTCCGCGAAGCGCCACTCGTGCACCTGCGGCTTGACCTCGATCCGCTCGATGCCCGACAGCTTGGTCAGCCCGGCCATGTCGATCTCGTTGTCGAAGTGGCCGATGTTGCCGACGATCGCCTGGTGCTTCATTCGCGCCATCTGCTCGGCCGAGATGACGTCCTTGTTGCCCGTCGCGGTGATGAAGATGTCGGCGGTCTCGACGACGTCCTCGAGGCGGGCGACCTGGTAGCCCTCCATCGCCGCCTGCAGCGCGCAGATCGGGTCGATCTCGGTGACGATCACGCGCGCGCCCTGGCCGCGCAGCGACTCCGCGCAGCCCTTGCCGACGTCGCCGTAGCCGAGCACGACCGCGACCTTGCCGCCGATCATCACGTCGGTGCCGCGGTTGATGCCGTCGATCAGCGAGTGGCGGCAGCCGTAGAGGTTGTCGAACTTCGACTTCGTCACGGAGTCGTTGACGTTGATCGCCGGGAACAGCAGCTTGCCCTGCTTGGCGAACTCGTACAGGCGATGGACGCCGGTCGTCGTCTCCTCGGTCACGCCCTTGATCGCCGCCGCCGCGCGCGTCCACTTCTCGGCGTCCTCGGCGAGCGTGCGGTTGAGCAGCTCGAGGATGATCCGGTGCTCGTCATTGTCGGCGGTGGACGGATCCGGCGCCGCGCCGGCCGCCTCGTACTCGACGCCGAGGTGGACGAGCAGCGTGGCGTCGCCGCCGTCGTCGAGGATCATGTTCGGGCCGTCGGCATCCGGCCACGCCAGCGCCTGCTCGGTGCACCACCAGTACTCCTCCAGCGTCTCGCCCTTCCAGGCGTAGACCGGGATGCCGGCGGCGGCGATCGCGGCGGCGGCGTGATCCTGCGTCGAGAAGATGTTGCACGACGCCCAGCGGACCTGCGCGCCGAGAGCGACCAGCGTCTCGATCAGCACGGCGGTCTGGATCGTCATGTGCAGCGAGCCGGTGATGCGCGCGCCCTTCAGCGGCTGCGACGCCGCGAACTCCTCGCGCGTGGACATCAGCCCGGGCATCTCGTGCTCGGCGAGCTGGATCTCCTTGCGGCCGAACTCGGCGAGGCCGATGTCGGCCACCTTGTAGTCGGGCGTGGTGACGGCGGTCATACAGTCTCCGGGGTGGGGGTCAATGCGTCCAGCAGGCGCTGGTGCTTGAACTGCTCGAAGCGCAGCCATTCGCTCGCGGGAACGTCGGCCGGGCGCCGGGCCTCGGTATCGAGCCAGATGTCGGTCGCCTGGCGCAGCTCCGCGTCCTCGCGCAACCTGAGCGCGAACGCGAGGTCAGACAGCCCGATCTCGTGCTCGTCCAGCAGCTCGCGCAGGGTGCGCAGGCGCTGGAGCTCGGCGGGGCCGTAGAGGCGGTAGCCCGACGCGGAGCGCCTGGGCTCCACGAGTCCGACCCGCTCCACGTAGCGCAGCATCCGCGGGCTCCAGCCCGTGGTCTCCGCCGCCTCGTTGATGGTCAGCGCGTCCATCGCTGGACGCCAGTGTAGCGCTACCCTGACACAACTGTGTCAAGGTTTGCGGCGAGCATCGCGGGCGTGTCATCGGCTCCCGCGCCGCGGCCTTGAGATCATCGATGATGATGGCGACCGTCGCCGAGCCCGAGCGTTACGTCGAGACCGAGCAGAAGGTCACCCCGCTCGAGCTGTTCTTCGACCTCGTATTCGTGTTCGCGATCACGCAGGTCACGGCGCTGATGGCCGACGAGCCGACCTGGGCCGGCCTCGCCAAGGGGATGCTCGTGCTGTCGACGCTGTGGTGGGCGTGGGCGTCGTACTCATGGTTGACGAACTCGGTCAACGCCGAGGACGGCGGCATGCGCGCGGCGATGATCGCGGCGATGGCGGCGGCGCTCGTCGCATCGCTTGCGGTGCCCGGCGCGTTCGGCGACGAGGCGCTCGTGTTCGCGCTCGCCTACGCCGTGCTGCGGATGCTGCACATCGTCGTCTACGTGCTCGCCGCGCCGACCGCCGACGTGCGCGCGGCGATCGAGCGGATGGCGCCCGGCTTCGTCGTCTTCTGCGGCCTGCTGATCGCCGCCTCGTTCTTCGACGGCTGGGTCCAGGGCGCGATCTGGTGCGTGGCGCTGGTCATCCACGTGGTGGCGCTGTGGCTGACCGGCGTGCGCGGCTGGCAGGTCTCGCCGTCGCACTTCGCCGAGCGCCACGGGCTGATCATCATCATCGCGCTCGGAGAGTCGATCGTCTCGATCGGCGTCGGCGCCGCCGGGCACGAAGTCGACGCCGGCGTGATCGTCGCCGCGACGCTGGGCGTCCTCGCGACGTCGGCGCTGTGGTGGGCGTACTTCGACGTCGTCGCGCCGATCGCCGAGCGGCGGCTGCGGCGCGCGGAAGGCGAGGAGCGGGCGCGGCTGGCGCGCGACTCCTACACGCTGCTGCACCTGCCGATGCTGGCCGGCATCGTGCTGCTCGCGCTCGGGATCAAGAAGGCGATCGCACACACGCACTCCGAGCTCGAGCTGGTGCCGGCGGTCGCGCTGTGCGGCGGCGTCGCGCTGTACCTGTTCGCGCTCGTCGCGTTCCGCCTGCGCGGCCTGCACACCTGGAACGTCCAGCGCGCCATCTCCGGCATCGTCTGCGTCGCGCTGATCCCGGCGGCCACGGCGGTCTCGGCGTTGCTCGCGCTGGCGCTGGTGACCGCCGTGCTGTGCACGCTGATCGCCTACGAGGCGGTTCGCTTCGCCGAGGCGAGGGATCGCATCCGGCACGCGGCAGGGTAGGTTCCCGGGCCATGCCGACGGGCGCTGCGGTGATCGTGGAGGAGCTGGAGCGCGAGGGCGTCGAGGTGTGCTTCGGCCTGCCCGGCGTGCACAACCTCGCGCTCTGGGAGGCGCTGCGGACGTCGCCGATCCGGCTGGTCGGCGTGCGCCACGAGCAGACCGCCGCGTACGCGGCCGACGGCTACGCGCGCGCCACCGGGCGCCTCGGCGTCGCGCTCACGACGACCGGGCCGGGCGCGGCGAACACGCTCGGCGCCGTGGGCGAGGCGTGGGCGTCGCGCTCGCCGGTCCTCGTGATCGCGACCGACATCCCGTCGGCGCTCCGGCGCGAGGGCCAGTATCGCGGCGTGCTGCACGAGACCGACGGCCAGGCGGAGATGTTCGCCCCGGTGGTGAAGGCCTCGCACGTCGCGCACACCGCGGAGGCGGTGGCGCGCGCCGCGGCGGCGGCGATCCACGACGCGGTGGCCGCGCCCACACGCCCGGTGTACCTGGAGGTCTCGACCGACCTGCTCGCCGCCGAGGTGCCGCGCGGACGGGAGGCGCTGCCGGCCGAGGCGATCGCGGCGGCGGCCGCCGTGGCGGCGGCGACATCGTCGCCCGCGGCCGGAGGCCCGTCGCTGGCCGACCCGCCCGCTCCGGGCGGCGGCAACGGCGCCGGCCGCGGCGCTCGGACGCTGGACCCCGCGCTGGCCGACGCGGTCTCGCGGCTCGACGGCGCCGTCCGGCCGCTGATCTGGGCCGGGGGCGGCGCGCGCGACGCGGGCCCCGAGCTCGCCGCGCTGGCCGACAAGCTCGCGGCGCCCGTCCTCACCACCTACGGCGCCGCCGGCCTGCTCTCTGGCCACCGCTGCCTCGTCGGCCTGCCGCCGCACGCCGAGCCCGCCGGCCGGCTGTGGGACGAGGCCGACGTCGTGCTCGCGATCGGCTCGGACCTCGACGGCGTGCAGACGCAGAACTTCGCCCAGCCGCAGCCGCCCGCGCTGATCTCGATCGCGCTCGAGCCGCCGGTCAACTACCACGTCGACGTCGCGCTGGCCGGCGACGCGGCGGCGCTCACGCGCGAGCTGGCGGCGCGCGTGACGGCGCGCGCCGGCGACCCGTCCGCCCGCCTCGCCGAGGCGCGCGCGCAGGCGTGCGGCACGCTCGACGCGACCGCGCTGCGCTTCCTGGACGCGATCCGCTTCGCGCTCCCCGGCGACAGCGTGCTCGTCGTCGACATGTGCATCCCCGGCTACTGGCTGGCCGGGTTCTACACGCCGGCCGGGCCGCGGCGCCTGCAGGTGCCGCTCGGCTGGGGCACGCTCGGCTACGCGTTCCCGGCCTCGCTCGGCGCGGCCCTGGCGGGCGCCGGGCCGGTCGTCGCGATCTCCGGCGATGGCGGCTTCCTGTACGCGTGCGGCGAGCTGGCGACCGTCGCGCAGGAGCGGATCCCGCTGACCGCGGTGATCGTCGACGACGGCGGCTACGGGATGCTGCGCTACGACCAGGCGAAGGCCGGCAAGGAGACCTACGGGGTCGACCTGCACACGCCCGACTTCGCCGCGCTGGCCGAGTCGTTCGGCCTGCCGGCGGAGACCGTCGAGGGCCTCGACGACGCGTTCGGCGAGGGCTTGGCCCGCCACGTCGCCGACCCCACGCCGAGCGTGCTGGTGGCGAACACCCCGACGCCCTTGCTCCCGCCGCCGAATACCTCGCCCAACTGGTACCGCCGATCCTAAGTTCCGCGCGGCAGCGGATGGAAGCGCCAGTGGGGTCATCGTCGCACCGGCCGCGAGCGGCTTCCCTCCAGCGAAGCGCCTTGCCTGCCCGCACCCGCGTTGCGACCGTCCGCCGCATGGTCATCGGCCTGTTCGCCGACCTCCGCAACCCGGCCGCGTGGGAGCAGCCGTGGGACCGCGTCTACGGCCGCATGCTCGAGCACCTCGAGCGCGCCGACGAGCTCGGCGTCGGGGCGGTCTGGCTGAGCGAGCACCACGGCTTCGCCGATGGCTACCTGCCGCAGCCGCTGACCTTCGCCGCGGCCGTCGCGGCGCGCACACGCCGGCTGCGCATCGGCACCGCGATCCTGCAGGCGCCGCTGCGCCCGGCGATCGACATCGCCGAGCAGGCCGCGATCGTCGACATCCTGAGCGGCGGACGGCTCGAGCTCGGCCTCGGCGCCGGCTACCGCGGCCCTGAGTTCGCCGCCTTCGGCGCCGACGGCTCGCGCCGCTACGCGCTGCTGGAGGAGCGCGTGCGCGAGATCCGCCGCCTGTGGGGGACCGGCGAGGCGACGCCGCCGCCGCTGCAGGCGCGCGTGCCGATCTGGATCGGCTGCGAGGGTCCGCGCGGCGCCCGCATGGCCGGCCGCCTCGGCGAGGGCCTGCTCGCGCTCAAGCCGGAGTTGCTCGCCCCTTATCGCGACGCGCTCGCCGATCCCGCGCAAGCCCGCATGGGCGGCTGCGTGAACCTGCTGCTCGCCGACGACCCGGAGCGCGCGTGGGCGCGTGTCGCGCCGCACCTGCGCCACCAGTGGCAGTCCTATGAGGACTCTGCGGTCGAGGGCACCGGGCGCGCGCCGCGCGCGGTCGATCCGGAGGCCCTGCGCACGAGCGGGCACCCGTTCCTCCCGCGCTTCGACGTCGTCACCGGCGAGCAGGCGGCCGAGCGCGTGCGGGCGATGCTCGGCGACCTGCCGGTGGAGCACATCTACTTCTGGGCGTCTATCGCGGCGATGCCGGACGACCTGGTGGAGCGCCACATCGAACTGGTGGCGTCCGTATTCCACGAGTTAGCCGGACAACGCGTGGCGGAGAACCGACGCACTCAGGCGGCCGACCGTCGCCACGCCACCTCGCTGCGGCCGTAGCATCCCGGCGAGAGCGACATCCAGACCTTCCACCTCAAGGCCACCAACAGCGGCGGCACTGAGGCCGGCGGCGGGGGCGGCGCCGGCAAGGTCGCGTTCGGCGCGGCCGAGTTCACCAAGAGCTACGACAAGTCCTCTCCCCAGCTGCTGCAGAAGGTCGCCAACGGCACCCACATCAAGACCGTGTCGTTCTCGTTCCGCCGCGGCGGCGGCGCCGGCGACGGCTTTCTCGTCTACAGGCTCGACGACGTCGTCGTGTCCTCCTACGAGCAGGGCGGCGACACCGGCGTCTCGCCGCTGCTCGAGCGCGTCGGTCTGACGTTCTCGAAGATCGTCGTCAGCTACACGCCGGTCGCCGGACCGCCGCTGGTGGCGGCGGGCTGGGACCTCAAGCCGAACGGTCCGGCAGTCTGAACTCCGCGTCGCCGGGGAGCTCCACCAGGTCCATCTGGGCCTTCTGGAGCTTTCCGGCGTAGTCCCAGTTCATCGACTGCCAGCGCGTGAACTGGTCGAGCACCCAGATGCCCGACTGGCGCGAGCCGTTGCCGGACTTCCCGTTGCCGCCGAACGGCAGGTGTGCCTCGGCGCCGGACGTGGAGTTGTTGACCGACACCATGCCCGCGGAGATGCGCTCGCGGAAGCGGAACGCGTGCTCGCCCGAGCGCGTGTAGATCGCCGACGAGAGCCCGTAGCCGTGGCGGTTGGCGAGCTCCATCGCCTCGTCGAACGACGAGAACTTCGCGACGCCGACGATCGGCCCGAACGTCTCCGTCGAGTACAGGTCGTCGCCGATCGTCACGCCGGCCACGAGCGACGGGTGGTAGAAGAGCCCGGCCTCGGGATCGCCGACGAAGCCCGCCCTCGGGTTCTCGGACGAGATCCGCCCGCGCGCGCTCGATCCGTAGACGGTGTGGTGGTCTTCGATCAGCCCGAGCCAGTCCTCGAAGCGCTCGGCGAAGCGCTCGTGGATCATCGGCCCGTAGAGGACGTCCCGCGCCGGGTCGCCGATCGCCGACGCGCGCAGCCGCTCGTCGAGCTGCCGCACGAACTCGTCGTGGACGGACTCGTGCACGATCGCGGTGCCCAGCGACGTGCAGCGCTGCCCCGCGGTGCCGAAGCCGCCGAACAGCGCGCCCTCGACCGCCAGCGCGACGTCGGCGTCGTCCATCACGACCATCGGGTTCTTGCCGCCGAGCTCCAGGCACGCGGACTGCAGGTGACGGCCGGTCAACTCGCCGATCTTCGAGCCGACGGCGCTTGAGCCGGTGAAGCCGACCTTGTCGACGAGGCCCTCCTGCAGCGAGGCCTCCAGCCCCTTGAACGTCTCCTCGCCGCTCGCCTGCACGAGGTTGAGCACGCCGGCCGGCACGCCGCCGGCGAGGAAGAGCTTCGCCAGCGCGTCGCCGAGCGCGGCCGCGTACTCGGCCGGCTTCCAGGCGACCGCGTTGCCGCACAGGATCGCCGGCACCAGGTACCAGGCGGGCACGGCGACCGGGAAGTTGCCCGCGGTGATGATGGCCGCCACGCCGACCGGCATGCGGAACGTGAACAGCTGCTTGTCGGGCATCTCCGACGGCACCGTCTGCCCGTACAGCCGCCGGCCCTCGCCGAGGAAGAAGTCGCACGTGTCGACGATCTCCTGCACCTCGCCGAGCGACTCGGCGTACGGCTTGCCGACCTCCTGCGTGACCAGGCGCGAGAGCGCCTCCTTGTTGGCCTCCACCAGCCGGCCGACCTGCGCGATCACGCGCCCGCGCGCGGGAGCCGGGACCTTCGCCCACTCGCGCTGCGCGGCCCGCGCCGCCCGCGCGGCGTCCACGAACGTCGACGCGTCGCCGAGCGCGACCTCCGCCACCACCTCGTCGGTGCGAGCGGGGTTCGTCGAGACGAGGACGGGCCCGTCGCGCCGGACTTCCCCGCCGATGATCGAGCCGAGTCTGGTGCCAGAGGCGATGGTGGACATGCCGGTGAGCCTAGAAGCTCCGATAGGTCCAGTCACCGTCGTGGAGGGTGCCGATGACCCGCGCGCCCTGCAGGTCGAGCGCCGGATCGCGGTCGAGGATGACGAGGTCGGCGGCGCAGCCGGGCGCGAGCCGTCCATGGGTGGCCTCGCGGCCCTCGAGCCAGGCCGGCACCTCGGTCCAGGCGCGCAGCGCGGTCTCCAGCGACAGCCGCTCCTGCGGGCGCCACTCGCGCAGGACCGCGGCGCGGATGCCCTCCAGCGGGTCGAGCGCCTCGACCGGCGCGTCCGAGCCGCCGGCCAGCCGCGCGCCGGCGCGGTGCAGCGTGCCGTAGGCATAGGCGCGCTCGATCCGCTCGCCCCACAGGCGCTGGGCGACGGGCTGATCCGTGATCGCCATCGCCGGCTGGATCGAGGCGGTGACGCCGAGCGCGGCGAAGCGCGGGACGTCGTCGGGATGCACGCACTGCGCGTGCTCGATCCGTGGGCGCAGGCCGGCCCACGCGTCCCTCGTCTCCTCGAACGCGTCGAGGGCATCGCGCGCCGCCTGGTCGCCGATCGCGTGCACCGCAACTCCTAGCCCGCGCGCGGCGGCCTCGCGCACGATCTCCGCGAACGCGTCGCGCGGGGTCACCTCGACGCCGCCGCCGCCGATCATGCGCGCCGTCCGCGAGCCGAGCGTGCCGTCCATGAACGCCTTCACGTAGTTCGCGCCCGGCTCGTCGATGCGATCGGCCGGCACCGAGTGCCAGATGCGCACCGGCAGCTCGCCGTCGGACGCGCGCAGCTCGCGCACGACGCCGATGCAGTCCATCCAGCCGTCCTTGTCGTGCAGCCCGGTGACGCCCCGGCTCGAGAGCACGGGCAGCGCCGCGCGCAGCGCGTCGAGCTGCTCGGCGCGGGTCGGCAGCACGTAGCGGTCGCGGAACGCCCACGCGGACGCCTCGCGCAGCATCCCCGTCGGGCGGCCGGAGGCATCGCGCTCGACCACGCCGCCGTCGACCTCCAACGGCGCGTCGGCCAGCGCCAGCGCGGCCGAGTTGACCCACAGCGAGTGGTAGTCGTGCGCGAGCAGCGCGACCGGCTTGTCGCCGGCCACGGCGTCGAGCGCCTCCCGCGTGAGGAGGCTGTCGTCCTCGACCGCCCAGCCGAAGCCGCGGACGAAGCCGTTTCCGGCCGCCGCGCCCACCTGCTCGAGCACCCGCTCCAGCGAGGCGCCGCCGAGCGCGAGCTCGCGCAGCGAGGAGGCCCAGGTGAGCAGGTGCACGTGCGAGTCGGTGAAGCCGGGGAGGATCACCGCGCCGCCGGGAAGCGGCTCGCCGCCCTCCCCGTCCAGCGAGGCGATCGCGCCGCCGCGAATGGCGATGCCGCTCGCGCCGGGCACGCCGTGGACGGTTCCGCGCAGGATCATCCGCCTACGGATAGACGATCGGCCCGATCCCGTCCAGCGACTCCCCGGGATGGCGCGCGGCGTGCGGGCGCAGCCGGCTGTCCAGGCTGTAGCGCGGCCCGACCTCCACCTGCCCGGCGCGCACCCGCGTCCGGAACCGGTCCAGCGGGCGCGGCGGCGGGCCGCCGACGCGCTGCCCGCGGAAGCCGTACACGCCGCCGTGGCACGGGCAGACGAACGACTGCGCGGCCGCCACGTAGTTGACCGGGCAGCCGACGTGCGAGCAGCGGCTGGTGAGCGCGATGAACGCGTCACGCGTGTCGCGGTCGAGGTCCGCGCGCCGGCGTACATAGACGAGCGCCTTGCCCGCCTCGCCGATGCCGGGCGCGATCGTGATCACGCGCGGGCGGAACCGGTCGCTCGTGAAGTCCGCCGGGGCGCCGACCGCCTCCCAGCGCACCGGCTCGTCCTCCAACGCGGGCCCGAGCGCGAACGCGAGCGCGGGAAGCGTGAAGGCGGCGGCGGCCACCGCCCCGGTGACCTGCGCGCCGGCTCCGAGGAGGCGGCGGCGGGTCACCTGGGACGGCGTCTCGTAGTCATCGTCCATGACGACTACTATAGCTTGTAGTACTACTTGCGGTCGTGGATACCCGCCTGCGAGGGCGGAGCCGTCCAGTCGGGTGCGTCGAGCGTGACGACCTGGTCGGTGCCCTGGGGGCCGTCGTACGGGTAGTCGCGGGCGAACGAGGACGCGACGAGCCGCGTGCCGTCGACCGCGACAGCGTCCAGGTACCCCGTCGCCTGCGTGGCCTGCGCGCGCCGCGTGCCGAGGTCGTAGCGGATCACCCAGCCGTTGGCGGGCTTGCCCTCACCCTGGTTGGAGAACGCCCAGTACAGGGTGTCGCCGCGGATCACGGGCGAGACGTGCGTCTTGGCGTTCTCCTCGCCGAAGCCGCCGCGGGCGAGCTTGCGCAGGGCGCCGCCGGCCGGCTTGAAGTACATCGCGGTGCCGTAGTCCGGGTCGTCGTAGACCGAGAAGGCGACGCCGCGCGGCGAGTTGGAGACGCCGGTGACCTCGCTCTTGGAGCCGGCGATGTGCGCGATCGCCCGCGGGACGCGGCCGAGCCGGCCGACGTAGACGGTCGTGCCGCGGCTGAACGCGAGCACGCCGTTCGACAGCGAGGGGTTCGCGCCCTCCAGGTGCAGCGAGCGCTCGCGCCCGCTTTCGAGGTCGAGCGCGTACAGCGTGTGGTTGTCGCGCGAGTAGACGGCGCGCATGTGGCCGTCCGCGTCGGTGCCGAGCGAGACGTCGAACGGCGTCTTGGAGGTGCGGATGCCGACCGGCTGGCCGTCGGCCCGGACGAGCCCGTAGTGTCCTTGCTCGTAGCGGTTCCAGAGCACCGTGCCGTCGCGTGCGGTGATGTGGACGCCGTCGTGGGCGTCGAGCACGTCCGCGTGTGCGGCGGGGGCGATCAGGAGGGCGGCGGCGAGAGCGCCGCCGAGGATTCTGGGGAGGAACATATTTCGAGCGTGGTCACAACCCCACGCCGCTCCGACACCCCTAGGTGGGAGCCGGGCTCCACCCTTCGAGCAGGCGAGCCGCCAGCGCCGCCAGCTCGTCCGGCGACGCGGCCAGCGCATCCGCGCCCGCCAGCTCCACGGCGTCGCCGATGCCCCACGCGACGGCGATCACCGGGATGCCGTTCGCGCGCGCGCCCTCGATGTCGTGCACGCGGTCGCCGACCATCACCGCCGGCGGCCCGCCGACCTTCTCGAGCGCGTCGCGGACGGTCACCGCCTTGGGCTCCATGTGCGCGTCGACCTCAGGCCCGGCGATCCACGCGAAGTGCCGGCTCAGCCCGAGCGCCTCGAGCAGCGGCACCGCGAACGCGCGTGGCTTGGAGGTCGCGACGGCGAGCGTGTGGTCGCGCGCCAGCGCCTCCAGCGCGGCCTCGATGCCGGGCATCACCAGGCTGTCGCGCAGCGAGGCGACCGCGTAGCGCGCGCGGTACGCGCCGACGAGCGCGGCGACCTCGTCGGACTCGACCGGCTTGCCGCTGAGCTCCGAGAACGCGCCGTAGAGCGGCGGCCCGATGTAACGGTGCAGCTCGGCCTCCTCGCGCGCCGGGTGGCCGAGCGACACGAGCGCGTGATTCATGCTCGCGCCGATCGCCGCGCGCGAGTCGACGAGCACGCCGTCGAGATCGAAGAGGATGGCCGCCAAAGCTAGTGGCCGCTACCGGCGGGCGATCTCGGCCTTGAGGAAGTCGATCGCACCGATCGCGACCGGGTCCTCCCCCCGCAGCACCGCGAGATAGATCGACACGAGGTCCCCGAGCAGGACGAGCGAGACGAGCCGCTCGAGCGGCGTCTCGCCGCGCGCGCTCGCTTGCACGACGGCCTCCGAGCCGGCCTCGGCGAGCTCGGCGGTGAGCTCGGTGCGCAGCCGGTTGCGCGAGTTCGCCCCCGGATCGTCGAGCAGGATGACGCCGAAGCGGCCGAGCCCGCGCGCCGCCTCCCACCCCACGACCTCGTTGTGGCCGGCCTCCGGCAGCGCCGACGAGAACGCCGGCAGGGCCGCGTTCTCGTTGATCTGGCACTTCCAGCGGTACGCGGCGACGGCGGCCAGCTCCGCGCCCACGATCACCGGCACGGTGCCGTGCAGGGCACGGGCGATCATCTTCGCCTCGCCGTCCTCGGAGCCGTCCGGCCCCCATTCGGCGGCCAGCGACTCGGCCAGCGAGGCCGCCGCCTCGATCTCATCGGCCAGCGAGGGCGCGGCGCCCGCGAGCCTCGCCGCCTCCAGCGCCGCGACCAGCGAGTAGCCGACCGCCGCGCGCGGCTGGAAGCCGCCGGGGATCGGGATCACCGGCACGCGATCGCGGCGCGCGCGCTCGGCCAGCTCGCCGCCGGTGGTGGCGACGATGCGCGGCGCACCGCGCTCCACGGCGTCGTCGTAGCACGCGAGCGTCTCCTCGGTGCTGCCCGAATAGCTCGAGCACAGCACCAGCGTCTGCGGGCCGGCCCAGCCCGGCAGCGCGTAGTCGTCGGCGAGCGCCAGCGGCCGCGTCAGCCGCGGGCCGAGGCCGGCGCGCGCGAGCCGGCCGCCGACCGCCGAGCCGCCCATGCCCGCGACGATCAGGCCGCCCGAGGCATCCACGGGCGCGGCGCCTGCCGACTCGACCCGCCACAGCGCATCGCGCAGGTGCGTGGCGAGGTCGAGCACCTCGGCGATCTGCGCCGTGCTGTCGACAGCGGCGACGGACTCCCGATCCAGGCGCGTCAAAACAGCAGCGCGTGGTCGGGGAGGGAGACGCCCGGGAACACCCGGGCTCCGTTGGAGACGACGTTGCCGTCGCCGATCGTCACGCCTTCGCCGAGCACGCTCATGCCGTCGACGTGGCAGTTGTCGCCGATCCGCACGCCGCCGGCGACGATGCAGCGGCGCAGCGTGCAGTGCGCGCCGATCTCGGCGCCGCGCATGACGACCGAGCCCTCGATCGTCGTGTGCTCGCCGACGCTGACGCCGTGCTCGAGCACCGCGCGGCCGCCGATGCGGGCGCCCGCGGCGATCCGGCACCCGCTCTCCACGAGCGCCGAGGGGACGATCCGGCCCTCGTTCTCGACGCCCTGCTCGATGCACAAATAGCCCGAGCCCATGCGCTCGGCGACCGGCGTGCCGACCGAGCCCTCGAGGATGTCGAACGTGCCCTGCAGATAGCGCTCCGGCGTCCCGATGTCGAGCCAGTACCCGCGCGAGACGCATCCATACAGCCCGTGTCCGACGAGGCGCGGGAAGACGTCGCGCTCGATCGACGCGGGCTCGCCGTCCTTAAGCAGGTCGAGCACCGAGCGCTCGAGCACGTAGACGCCCGCGGAGATGTTGCGCGTGTCGATCTGGTCCGGCGCCGGCTTCTCGACGAACTCGGTGACCGCATTGTCGCTCGCCAGCCGCACGAGCCCGTAGGCGCTGGGGTCCTCAACCGGCGTGAGCGCGAGCGTCGCGGTCGCGCCGGTGCGCTCGTGCTGTTCGAGCTGCCCGGTCACGTCGATGTCGGTCAGGACGTCGCCGTTGAGCATCAGGAAGCGCTCGTCGAGCAGGCGCTCGGCGAATTTCAGTGCGCCGCCGGTGCCCAGCGGCCGCGGCTCCTCGACGTAGCGCAGCCGGATCCCGAGCGCCTCGCCGTCGCCGAGGACGTTGCGCACACCCGACGCCAGGTGCCCGCAGGACATCACGATGTCGTCGACGCCGTGGTCGCGCAGCCAGTCGATCATGAACGCGATGAACGGCCGGTCGACCAGCGGCACGACCGGCTTGGGCACCGTCGAGGTCAGCGGGCGCAGCCGCGTCCCTTCGCCTCCCGCGAGGATCAGCGCCTGCATCAGCGGCCGTTGGCGTAGCCGGAGCGCCCGACGCCCTCGTACACGAGGCCGGCGGCGCGCACGCGCTCGGGGTCGAGGAAGTTGCGGCCGTCGATGACGACGTTGCCGCGCATCGAGCGCGCGATCTCCGCGAGGTCCAGCTCGGCGAACTCCGGCCACTCGGTGACCAGCACCAGCGCGTCGGCGCCGGAGGCGACCTCGGCGGCCGAGCTCCTGAAGTCCACGCCGCGCGGGATCAGCTTGCGGGCCTCCTCCTCGGCGACCGGGTCATACGCGCGCACGCTGGCGCCGACGCCGGTCAGGCGCGAGGAGAGCACGAGCGAGGACGCCTCGCGCATGTCGTCGGTGTTGGGCTTGAACGCGAGCCCGAGCAGCCCGATCTCCTTGCCGACCAGCGAGCCGAGATGGCGCTCGAGCTTGGCCAGCACGCGCCGCTTCTGCAGCTCGTTGACCTCGATCACCGAGTTCAGGAGCTGGAAGTGGTAGCCGGAGTTGCCGGCGAGCTGCTTGAGCGCGGTCACGTCCTTCGGGAAGCACGAGCCGCCGAAGCCGATGCCGGCCTGCAGGAACTTCGGCCCGATCCGGTTGTCGAGCCCCATCCCGCGCGCGACCTCGACGACGTCGGCGCCAGTCTCCTCGCAGACGTTGGCGATCTCATTGATGAACGAGATCTTCGTCGCCAGGAACGCGTTGGAGGCGAGCTTGACCATCTCGGCGCTGCGGATGTCCGTGCGCACGAGCGGCGCCTCGAGCGGCGCATAGAGCTCCGCCACGGCGTCGCCGGCCCAGTCGCCGTCATCGCCGACGACCACGCGGTCGGGCTCCAGGAAGTCCGCGATCGCCGAGCCCTCCTTGAGGAACTCCGGGCACGACACGTAGCGGAAGCCCTTGCCCTGCTGGGCGAACACGCGCTTGATCTGCTCGCCGGTGCCGACCGGGACGGTCGACTTCATCACCAGCGCGTGGCGGTCGGACGCGGGCATCGCGTCGACGACCGCGTGCACGGAGGAGAGGTCGGCGTCTCCCGAGTAGGTCGGCGGCGTGCCGACGGCGACGAACAGCAGCCGCGCGTACTCGAGGGCGTCCGTGAGGTCGGTCGAGAAGTGCATCCGGTCGCGGCGGCGCGCGACCAGCTCCTCGAGCCCCGGCTCCCAGATCGGGATCCGGCCCTGCTTGAGGCCCTCGATCTTCTCCGCGTCGATGTCGATGCAGTAGACCTCGTTGCCCATTTCCGCGAATCCCGCCGCGGTGACCAGGCCCACGTAGCCCGTCCCGATGACGCCGATCGGTTCTCGATTGGAGTTCATGAAGGCGCTCCAGGTTACTGCGCGCGCGCCTACTGATTGAGCCGGCGCAGCGACCCGGCAATTGCGATCAGGCGGCTGTTCGGGATCGACTGCGAGAGCGTGTTGGTGACCCAGTAGACCGCCTTCGGCGTGCGCCAGGCGACCAGCCGCAGGTGCGAGCCGTCGTAGTACAGCTGCAGCTTGCGGCCTCCGACGCGCCGCGTGCCGTCGGGGTCGTCGAGGATCGGCGGGTCGCGCCAGCTCGTGCCCTGGACGCCGTAGTACTCGCCGTAGGCGCCCGCGTAGAGCGAGAGCCGGTACGCCTGGTGGGCGCCGCCGGTCTCGTCCTTGATCGAGTACAGCCGCGGCTCGGTGTTGGTGTAGCGCGAGCCGGTCTTGCGCAGCGTCGGGTAGTAGAACGGGAAGCTGAGCTTCGGGTCGGCGAGCACCGCCATGTTCTCCCCGTCGGTCGACGTCTGCTCGAGCCCCGTGATCGAGGAGGCCTTGTTGCGCTTGCGCTTGGCCTTGCGGAACTGGGTGTCGGGCTTGCTCTCGGTCGTCACCGGGTTCGTCGAGCCCTTGCCGGTCATGAACTCGTCCAGGGCCTTGCGGAGCCCCGAGGCCGAGACGTGCAGGTACGTGTCGACCGCGGGGTTGCCGCTCTCGGTGGCCGGGAAGCGGACCTCGTTGACCGGCGCCTTGTGGCCGATCAGGTACAGGCCGGTCTTGGCCAGCCCGATCAGGTTCGACGGCTTCACGAAGCTCTTGTCGACCTCGAAGTAGTGGCCGAAGATGTGCGCCAGCTCGTCGCGCTTGCCGAAGTCCAGCAGCTTGCGCACGCCGCCCTGGTGCGAGATCTGGCGCAGGAAGTCCTGCTGGCGCGCGGCGCGGAACAGGTCGCTGTCGCCGTGCCGGTAGCGGACGTAGTCGAGCGCGTCGGAGCCCACGAGCTTCTGGTAGCCCGGCTGCACGTCGATCGTCGCGTAGTTCTGGCCCGCCGCCGCCGTCGTGTTGTCGTTGTAGTAGCGCCGGTCGATGTCGACATAGACGCCGCCGACGTAGTTGACCGCGCGCTGGAACCCGTTGAAGTTGACGTTGACGACGCCGTTGATCGGGAAGTTCTCGTTCGTCGCGTCGCGGAACAGCTTCTTGACCGTCGCGACCGTCTTGCGCGGGCCGCCGTCGGCGTAGGCCTCGTTGATCTTGCCGGTGCCGACGCCCGGGATCGTCACCTTCAGATCGCGCGGAAGCGACATCACGGCGATCCGCTTGGAATGGGGATCGACCCGGACCAGCATCAGCGTGTCCGAGCGCGGCTTGAGCCCGAGCTTCTTGTCGCTGTAGCGGGCGTCGGAGCCGAGGATCAGGAACGTGCGCGCGCCGCCGGCGTCGCTCTCGTCGATCTCGGGGATGTCCACGACGGTCCGCCCGCCCTCGGTGAACGTCTGGATCGTCTTGTGGACGTCGAGCAGCACCGCGGAGGCGACCGCCGTCGCCGACAGGCCGATCGTCAGCACGGCCGCGATCAGCGCGCGCCAGAGCACCCCGCGCCCGGGGCGCGGTGGCCGGTCACGCTTCATGGCGCCACCCCGGGAGAATCGCCCCTTGGGCGATTGCTCCCTGCGACGCGAGCCCGCAGGGCGAGTCGTCGCAAATCATGCAAGCCCACCGTCGACCGCGCGCAGCTCGGCCGGGCTCTGAGCGAAGCGCTCGGGCACGCTGCGGGCGAAGTCGCCCAGCGCGCGCCGGTAACGGGCCAGCGAGTCGATCGAGACCCACTCGTCGGGGCCGTGGTGGCCGCCGCCGGACGGGCCGAACTCGACGGCGGGGACGCCCGCCTTCAAGAACGCCACGGCGTCCGACGCGCCGTCGCGCCCGACGCTCATCGACTCGCCGTCGGTCAGCCGCGAGGCGGCCTGGCAGAGCGCGATCACGTACTCGTTGCGCGGCGACACGCGCGCCGGCGGCCAGATGAACGCGCGCGCCACGTGGACGTCCGGGATCGCCCGGATCTGGGCGAGCAGCACGCCCGGATCCTGCTCGGGGAGGTAGCGGATGTCGACGTCCATGGCGCACTCCTCGGGCACCTTGTTGGGCGCGTCGCCGCCGACGATCCGGCCGAGGTTCACGGACGGGCGGTCGAACAGCTCCGAGGACTCCAGCGTGAACGGCATCGACTCGATTCGCCGGAAGACGTCGATCGCCTTCAGGACCGCGTTGTCGCCGAGCCACGGCGTCGACCCGTGCGCCGAGGTCCCGAAGACCATGACCCGCACCATCAGCACGCCCTTGGCCTGGACGCCGACGTGCAGGTTGGTCGGCTCGCCGGTGATCGCGAAGTCGCCCACGTATCCCGCGCGCACCAGCGCGTCCGACGTGCGCGAATCGACCTCCTCGGACTCCTCGTCGGGCACGCAGACGAAGCGGATCCGGACCTCGTCCTGACCGGAGAGGTCGTGCAGCGCGCACATCATCGCCGCCAGGCCGCCCTTCATGTCGTAGGCGCCGCGGCCGATCAGCCGGTCGCCCTGCACGCGCGGCTCGAACTGCTCCGGCCGCGCCGGGACGACGTCGTAGTGGCCGTGGAAGACCAGCGTCGGACCCTCGCTCGCGCCGACCTCGGCGGTCAGCGCGAAGCGATCGCCGAACTGGTGGTCGGCGACGGCGATCTCGCGCGCCTCCAGCCAGCCCTTGATGAAGCCTGCGGCGGCGCGCAGGCCTTCGACGTTGGACGTGTCATAGGAGATGAGGCGCTCGGCAAGGACCCGCTCATCCATCCCGAGGAGAGTAGAGATCTCCACGACCGGCTTGTTGACACGGCCCTCCGCCGCGACGCAAAGTTCTTGCGGGGGAGTCCGCTCGCTTCGAGAGCCGGGGTCCCGGGTAACAGGCGAATTGGAGGGGAAGACTCATGAGGCCACGGATGGGGGCGCGCACATTGGGCGCTCTGGCTGCGACGGCCGCATTGGCGCTCGGGGTCGCGCCGGGCATCGCAGCCGCCGACGACGACGACTCGCTGGTCACGTTCAGGCTCCCGAACCGAGCCGCGGTGGATCAGCTGCAGGCCGCCGGGACGGACCTCGGCGAGCGCGTTCAGCCCAACGCGGACGGCACCGTTGACGTCGACGCGGTCGTGACGCCTGAGGAGAAGGCCGTGCTCGAGGCACAGGGCTTCAAGGCGATCGACGTCGTCCAGGGCCCGGACAACACCGCCGCGCTGCGCGCCGAGCGCAATGCCGCGATCGCCCAGGACAACGCGGCGCTGGAGAACGCCAAGGCCGGGCGCGTCGTCGCCAAGGTCAAGGTCAAGGGCGCGACGGCCACCGGCCTGGTGCGCGCGCAGCGAGCGGACTACTGGGAGAGCTACGCCGGCCGCTTCATCTCGATCGAGGCCTTCTCGCCGGACGCGCACTACACGTGCACCCCGTCGCGCCAGTGCACCTACGTGGGGCCGACGCTGACCGCCTCGTGGCTCGATGCCGGCGGCAACGTGCTGGGCACCCAGCAGCTGTCGGTCTTCAATGACACCGACTCGAGCCTGAACCCGGTGGCGTACCTGTACCACTCGTCGCTCGTGCGGCTCGGTAACAACGACGGCACGGCGATGCCCGCGAAGGTGCGGATCGGCAGCTCCGACGGCAGCGTCGACGAGATCGACGTCAAGCCCTGGGTCAGCAAGGACGGCAGCAACCCGTTCCCGCAGGGCTTCCTCAAGGACTTCAACACGCACTACGTCGATCCGCAGGAGGGCTACACGCGGATCTCCGACCTGGCCGCGCAGTATCCGAACATCTCGACGCTCATCGACCTGCCGAACAAGACGCCGGGCTACCAGCGCAAGTCGCAGGCGATCGTGGGCACGTCGACGCCGTACACGGGCTCGACGGCGGGCGGCAACAGCCCGGGCGGCCTGAACGCCGCCATGCAGGCCCAGGCCGTGGTGCTGACCACGCAGGCGTGGGGCCAGGAGGGCGGCAACGACGTCACCGCGGCACTGCTGAATCCCGCGGCCGCGTCATCGCCGCTGAGCGTCTCGGTCGCCGGCAAGGCGATCACCGTCAACCTGGCGACCGACGCCGCCGGCGCGGTCACGAGCACCGCCGCGCAGGTCGTCGACGCCATCAACGCGTCACCGGACGCGGCCGCGCTCGTGACGGCGACGAAGTTCCGCACCAACACCGGCGCCGGCGTCGTGGCGCCGACCGCGACCACCGCACTGAAGGACTTCCTCAACGCGCCCGCGACGTATCCGCGCGGCCCGCAGACGGTGAAGATGCTGCGGATCGGCACCCACCGCGACGGCTCGAAGGTCGGCGTCTTCATCTACTGCCAGGAGCATGCCCGCGAGTGGGGCACGCCGCTGGTGTGCCTCGAGACCGCCGAGCGCCTGCTGCGCAACTACGGCGTCGATCCCGAGACGACGAAGCTCGTCGACAACCTCGACATCTTCATCATCCCGACGATCAACGCGGACGGCGCCGCGTACTCGATGTACGACAACGCGGGCCAGCGCCGCAACATGGTCGACTACTGCGCGTCGAACCCGACGGGCAACAACGACCCGGCGGCCCGCAACAGCTGGGGCGTCGACCTGAACCGCAACTTCTCGGTCGGCTCGCTCTTCGACGGCTACACGGGCGCGAGCAGCAGCTGCACCAGCGACGTGTTCTCCGGCCCGTCCGAGTTCTCCGAGCCTGAGACGCGCAACGAGAAGTACGTCCAGGACACGTTCACGAACATCAAGTTCGCGATGAACGTGCACTCGTCGGGCGGCTACTTCATGTGGCCCCCGGGCGCTTACAAGGGCACCGACCGCGTGCCGCTCGCGTACCCGCCGTACGGCACGCTGAAGTACTTCGACCAGACCGCCGCGAGCGTGCTGGACCGGATCAAGAGCTACCGCGGCACGACGATCCTGCCGTCGCAGACCGGCCCCGTGAACGACGTCCTGTACTCCGCCGCCGGCAACTCCGCCGACGAGGCGTACTACAACCACGGGATCATCGGCTACGACTTCGAGATCGGCGCGTCGCACTACTACTTCGACACCGCCACGCAGACGTGGCGCACCGCCGGGACCGGCTTCCAGCCGTGCTTCGGCGCCGTCGGCACCGGCGGCGGCTCGGGCAGCTGCCCGACGAACGGCGCGCTCGTCAACGAGGGCCACGACGAGGGCATGGAGTTCGCCAACGGCAACTACGCGCTGCTCGAGTCGGCCCTTGACTACCAGCAGGACACCAAGGCGCCGGAGGTCGGTCTGACCGGCCCGTCGATCTCGCCGACGCCGTTCGACGTCCGCTTCAGCGAGGACGAGGCGGCGCAGATCTACTACACGACGGACGGCTCGGCGCCGACGACCAGTTCGACGATCTACCAGCCGAACCGCCCGCGGGCGCTGCCCGAGCCGATCCACATCGGCGGCACGACCACGATCAAGTGGCTCGCCGTGGACTTCAAGGGCAACCAGTCCACGGGGTCCAAGACGCTCTACATCGGCACCCAGGTGGACGGCAGCGTCGGCGGCACCACGCCCGCCACGCTGGCGCTGTCGCTCGGCACGCCCGCCTCGTTCGGGGCGTTCACGCCGGGCCTGGCCAAGGACTACGAGGCCAGCATGACCGCCAACGTCATCTCGACCGCCGGTGACGGGGCCCTCTCCGTGGCCGACCCGAGCGCCACGGCGACCGGTCACCTGGTCAACGGCACGTTCTCGCTGCCCTCGGTCCTCCAGACCAAGGCGACGAGCGCGGCCGGCACCGGCTCCGCCTACGCGGCGGTGGGCGGCTCGGCGAGCCCGACGACCGTGCTCACGTACGGCGGCCCGGCGTCCAACGACGCCGTGACGGTCGGCTTCAAGCAGTCCATCGGCGCCTCCGACGCGCTGCGCACCGGCAGCTACTCGAAGACGCTGACGTTCACCCTGTCCACCACCAACCCGTAAGACGTTCGTCTGGTTCAGACGAACGGAAGTTGACGGAACCCGGCGGCGGCTTCATAGTCACCGCCGGGTTCCAGGGTTTTCGAGTCGAGGGAAGAGCATGATCAGGCCATGGATTGGTGTGCTGGGGGTGGTTGCGCTGTGCGCCGCGCTGCCGCCGGCCGCCGGAGCACAGACGGCGGACCCGGACACCACGCCTCCGACCGTGACGATCACGACGCCTGCGCAGGGCGCGACGTTCGTTCAGGGCCAGCCGGTGACGGTGTCGTTCGGCTGCACCGACGACGTCGCGGTCGCCGACTGCGTCGGCACGGTCGCCAACGGCGCCGCGCTCGACACGTCCGCGGTCGGCCCGGGCTCGTTCACGGTCACCGCGCATGACACCGCCGGCAACCCCAAGACCGTGACGAACACGTACTCGGTCGTCGCGCAGGATCCGGGCGACGTAGGCGGCGAGACACCCGCCACGCTGACGCTCACGCTCGGCCAGGCGACGCCGTTCGCGCCGTTCGTCCCGGGCATCGCCAAGGACTACTCGACGACGCTGGCGGCGAAGGTCATCTCGACCGCGGCCGACGCGACGCTGACGGTCGCCGACCCGAGCGCGACCGCTCCCGGCCACCTCGTCAACGGCAGCTACGTGCTCGCCCAGGCGCTGAAGGCGACCGCGGCGAGCGTGAACGGCACGTCCGCCCCGCTCGCGGACGTCGGCTCCTCCGCGGCCCCGACGACGCTGGAGACATGGAACGGCCCGGCCAACGACGACGTCACCGTGACGTTCGTGCAGCCGATCGCCGCGTCCGACCTCCTGCGCACCGGCGGCTACGCGAAGACGCTGACGTTCACGCTGTCGACCACGCAGCCGTAACCGGCCGAGGGCCTAGCCCTCGGCCAGCTTGAGGAAGGCCTCGTAGCGGCGCCTGTCGCGCGCCGCGACATGCGCCTCCTCGGAGCCTTCCTCGGCGTTCGACAGGTCCTCCTCGGCGCGCCTGAGCCGCTCGCGCAGCTCGGACGCGTCGAGGTCGTCGACCGCGAACACCTCGTCGACCAGCACGAGCGCGTGCTCGCCGGTCATCTGCAGGAAGCCCTCGCCCTGCGCGTAGCGGACGACCTCGGTCTCGGACTTGTAGAGCCGCAGCTCGGTCGGGTCGAGCATCGCCAGCAGCGGCTGGTGATGCGCGCGCATGCCGATCGAGCCGACGCTCGTGAACGTCGAGAGCAGCTCGACGTCGTCGTTGAAGACCTCACCCTCGGGGGTGAGGACCTCGACCCTGAAGGTCGCGTGACCTGCCACTAGCGATCCTTCTTCGCGGCCTCGACGACGTCCTCGATCTTGCCCTTCAGCAGGAACGCCGACTCGGGCAGGTCGTCGTGACGGCCCTCGAGGATCTCCTTGAACGAGCGGACCGTGTCGGCGATCGCCACGTACGCCCCGGGCGTGCCGGTGAACTGCTCGGCGACGTGGAACGGCTGCGACAGGAAGCGCTCGATCTTGCGCGCGCGCTGGACGAGCACGCGGTCCT
Source organism: uncultured Solirubrobacteraceae bacterium (assembly GCA_963837485.1). Lineage (GTDB taxonomy): Bacteria > Actinomycetota > Thermoleophilia > Solirubrobacterales > Solirubrobacteraceae > Solirubrobacter. Next base: position 76,163 of record CAWINP010000018.1, read on the forward strand.
CGTCGGAGAGCTCGTCGATGCCGAGGATCGCGATGATGTCCTGCAGCTCGCGGTAGCGCTGCAGCACCGACTTGACCTCGTTGGCGACGTTGTAGTGCTCCTCGCCGACGATCTCGGGCTTGAGGATCGTCGAGGTCGAGTCGAGCGGGTCGACGGCCGGGTAGATGCCCTTCTCGGAGATCGAGCGCGAGAGCACGGTCGTCGCGTTGAGGTGGGCGAACACCGAGGCCGGCGCCGGGTCGGTGAGGTCGTCGGCCGGCACGTAGATCGCCTGCACCGAGGTCACCGAGCCCTTGCGGGTAGAGGTGATGCGCTCCTGCAGCTGCCCCATCTCAGACTCCAGCGTCGGCTGGTAGCCCACCTGCGACGGCATGCGGCCGAGAAGCGCGGAGACCTCGGAGCCGGCCTGCACGAAGCGGAAGATGTTGTCGATGAACAGCAGCACGTCCTGGCCGCGCTCGTCGCGGAAGTACTCGGCCATCGTCAGGCCGGTCAGCGCGACGCGCATGCGCGCCCCGGGCGGCTCGTTCATCTGGCCGAACACGAGCATGGTCTTCTCGATCACGCCCGACTCGGTCATCTCGAGCCAGAGGTCGTTGCCCTCGCGCGAGCGCTCGCCGACGCCGCAGAACGCGGACAGGCCGCCGTGCTCCTGCGCGAGGTTGTTGATCAGCTCCTGGATCAGCACCGTCTTGCCGACGCCGGCGCCGCCGAACAGGCCGACCTTGCCGCCCTGCGCGTAGGGCGCCAGCAGGTCGACGACCTTGATGCCGGTCTCGAACATCTCGGTGGTCGGCGTCAGCTCCTCCACCGTCGGGGCGGGCCGGTGGATCGGCCAGCGCTCCTTGACCTCGATGTCCTCGCCCTGGTCGATCGGCTCGCCGAGCAGGTTGAAGATGCGCCCGAGCGTGACGTCGCCGACCGGCACCGTGATCGGGCCGCCCGTGTCGAACACCTCGGTGCCGCGCGAGAGGCCGTCGGTGGTGTCCATGGCGACCGCGCGCACTCGGTCGTCGCCGAGGTGCTGCTGCACCTCGCAGACGAGGTGCGTGCCGGTGCCGGACGAGATGCCCTCGGCCTCTTCCGGGTTGTCCGCGCGCTCGACGACGATCGCCGAGTTGATCTCGGGCAGCTTGTCGGGGAAGACGGCCTCGATGACGACGCCCTGGATCTCCTCGATCCGGCCGACGTTCCGGGTTTCGGTTTCAGTAGCCAAGTGAGGTTCTCCAGTTAGGTCAGCGATTCGGCGCCGGCGACGACTTCCATGATTTCCTGGGTGATGGCGGCCTGGCGCTCGCGATTGAACTCCAGGGTGAGGTCGTTGATGATGTCCCCGGCGTTCTCGGACGCGTTGCGCATCGCGGTCATCCGCGCGCCGTGCTCGGACGCCGTGGACTCCAGCAGCGCGCGGAAGATCGAGATCTCCACGTAGGCGGGGATCAGGCGCTGGAGGATCTCGCCGGGCTCCGGCTCGTACTCCACGAGCGCGTGCTTGCCCGAGTCCTCCTGGTCCTCCTCACCCGCGGCGCGGCCGCCGAGCGTGTCCTCGTGGACCTCGCCGAGGATCGTCGCCTGCTGCAGCGGCAGCAGCGTCTCGCGCGTGACCTCCTGGGTCAGCGGCGAGATGTAGCGGTTGTAGAGGATCTCCACGCGGTCGACCTCGCCGTCCACGTAGGCGGCCATCAGGTCGGAGGCGATCTCGCGCGCGTTCGCGTACGCCGGGCGGTCGGTGAAGCCCGTGTAGGCCCCCTTGGTCTCGCGCCCGCGGAACGTCAGCGACGACACGCCGCGGCGGCCGGACGCGTACCAGGCGACCGTCTTGCCGCGGTTCTCGAACTCGGCCCCGGCGCGCACGCCGGCGCGCACGATCTGCGAGTTGAACGCGCCCGCAAGGCCGCGGTCGCCGGTGACCAGCAGCAGCGCGATCGTGTCCTCGGACTCGTGCTCGTTGAGGATCGGCAGGTTCGGCACGTTGCCGGCCGCCTCCGCCGCCTGGCGGGTCATCCGCCGCATCGCGCCGGCGTAGGGCCGCAGCGCCTCGATCCGCTGCTCGGCCCGGCGCAGGCGCGCGGCGGCGACCATCTCCATCGCGCGCGTGATCTTCTGGATGTTCTTGACCGAGGAGATCCGGCTCTTGACGTCCTTGAGCGCCATGGCGCCTCGCTACGCCTCGGCTCCGACGGCTTCGGGCTCTTCCTCGCGCTCGGCGTCTGCGCCCTCCTCGTGGCGGCGGCCCTCCTCGGCGCGGATCGAATCCTCCTCGGAGAGCGGGTGGCCCTCCTCGTCGAGGTCGTAGCCGAAGTCGTCGGCGAACTGCTCGATCGACCGCCGCAGCCCCTCCACGGTCTCATCGGACCAGTCGCCCGCGCGGATCTTCTTGAGGACCTCGGCGGCGTCGGCGTGCAGGCGCTCGATCAGCGCCTGGTGGTACTCCGCCACGCGGTCGGCGTTGATGCGGTCGACGAACCCGTTGGTGGCCGCGTAGACGACCGCGACCTGGTCCTCGACCGCCATCGGCTCGCGCTCGCCCTGGTTGAGCGACTTCACGAGCCGCTCGCCGCGGGCCAGCGTGCGCTGGGTGTCGGGGTCCAGGTCGGAGCCGAACTGCGCGAACGCCTCGAGGTCGCGGTACTGCGAGAGCTCGATCTTCAGGCGGCCGGCGACGCGCTTCATCGGCGTGATCTGCGCCGAGGAGCCCACGCGCGACACCGAGATGCCGACGTTGATGGCCGGGCGCACGCCCGAGTAGAAGAGGTTCGGCTCGAGGAAGATCTGGCCGTCGGTGATCGAGATCACGTTCGTCGGGATGTAGGCCGCCACGTCGCCGGCCTGCGTCTCGATGATCGGCAGCGCGGTGAGCGACCCGCCGCCGAGCTTGTCGTTGAGCTTGACCGCGCGCTCGAGCAGGCGGCTGTGCAGGTAGAACACGTCGCCCGGGTAGGCCTCGCGACCCGGCGGACGGCGCAGCAGCAGCGACATCTGGCGGTACGCGTAGGCGTGCTTGGTGAGGTCGTCGTAGATCGCCAGCGCGTGCTGGCCCTTGTAGAGGAAGTACTCGGCCATCGCGCAGCCGGCGTACGGCGCCATGTACTTGATCGGCGCGGCCTCGTCGGCGGGCGCCGCGACGATGATCGTGCGGTCGAGCGCGCCGTTGTCCTCGAGCATCTTGGCGATGCCGACCACGGTCGACATGCGCTGGCCGATCGCGACGTAGACCGACACGAGGTCGGAGTCCTTGTTGTTGATGATCGTGTCGATCGCGATCGCCGTCTTGCCGGTCTGGCGGTCGCCGATGATCAGCTCGCGCTGGCCGCGGCCGATCGGGATCATCGCGTCGATCGCCTTCAGGCCGGTCAGCATCGGCTCCTTCACCGGCTGGCGCTGCACGACGCCGGGCGCCTTGAACTCCGCGGGACGGAACTCGTCGGTCTTGATGTCGCCCTTGCCGTCGAGCGGCTGGCCGAGCGGGGAGACGATGCGGCCGAGCATCTGCTCGCCGACGGGGATCTCGAGCAGGCGGCCGGTGCGCTTGACCGTGTCGCCCTCCACGATGTGCTCCCACGGCCCGAACAGCACGGTGCCGACGTTGTCGGACTCGAGGTTCAGCGCGAGGCCGGTCACGTCGTGCGGCAGCTCGAGCATCTCGAACGCCTGGCAGTTCTCGAGGCCGTGCACGCGAGCGATGCCGTCGCCCACCGAAAGGACCGTGCCGACCTCGGTCAGCTCGGCCGAGCCGGCGTCGAGGCCCTCGATGCGGGACTTGAGGATGGAGGTGATCTCGTCGGGCTTGATCTGCATGAAGTTCCTTAGGCTCGCGCGACTTGCTTGCGCAGGTTCTCGAGTCGGTTACGAATGGAGGCGTCGAGGATCGAGTTGCCGACGCGGACGACGATGCCGCCGAGGATGTCCGGGTCGACCTCCGACGAGAGGTCGACCTTGCGGCCGGTCTGCTCGGCGATCTTGTCGCCGATCTGACCGACGGTGCCGGAGTCGAGCTCCACCGCCGAAGTGATCCGCACGGGCAGGAGCTTGTTCTCCTCTTCCCAGAGCCGGTCGTACTCGCGCCGGATGCGGAAGACGACCGGCGTCCGGTGGTTCTCGATCAGCAGCTTGAGGAAGTTGATGAGCGCGTCGTCGCCGCCGGAGACCGCGCGATCCAGCCCGTCCTCCTTCTCGGCCGTCGAGAAGTACGGCGAGAAGAAGAACACCTGCAGCTCGCGCGTCTGCTCGAGCGCGTCGGCGAACTGGCCGAGCTGCTCGCGCACGAGGTCGAGCTTGTCCTGTTCCTGTGCGACCTCGAACAGCGAGCGGGCGTAGACGGCGGCGATCTCCTCCATCGCTAGCTGCGCTCCTCCGACGCGAGCGAGGCGAAGTCGAGCTCGCTCAGCGCCTCCTCGACGAGCCGGCGCTGGTCAGCCGCGTCGAGCGTCTTGCGCGTGACCTTCTCGGTCGCCAGCACGGTCAGGTCGGCGACCTCGGCGCGGATCTCCTGGATCGCGCGGCGCGTCTCGGCCTCGATGTCGCGGCGGGTCTGGTCCATCATCTCCTCGCGCTTGACGCGCGCCTCGGCGAGCGTCTCCTGCTCGGCCGTCTCGGCGGTGCGGCGGGCGCGGGAGACGATGTCGTCGGCCTGCCCACGGGCGTCGGCCAGCCGCTCGCGGTACTCGCGCAGCAGCTCGTCGGCCTCCTGACGGACCTTCTCGGCGTGGTCGAGCGACTCCTCGATCGCCCGCTGGCGCTTGTCGAGCGCCTCGGCGATCCGGGGGAACGCGACCTTCCAGAGGATGATGAGCGTGAGGCCGAAGATGATCAGCGTCCAGATCATCACGCCCACCACCGGGCTGACGAGCTGGTTGCCGCTTTCCTCCTTGGCCTGTGCGATCAGCGCGAGCATCGTCGTCTAGAGGAAGAAGGCGATCAGGCCCGCCACGAGGCCATAGAAGAAGCACGCCTCCGTAAGCGCGAAGCCGAGCCACTGGATGGAGGTGATCTCGTCGCGCATCTCCGGCTGGCGGGTGACGGACTCGATGACCTTGCCGAAGATGATGCCGATGCCGACGCCGGCGCCCACGGCGCCCAGGCCGCCGCCGACGCCGAGGGCGATCGCCCGGCCGGCCTTCTGGCCGTCATCAGCGGCGGCGAAGATGAAGCTGAGGATCACGGTCGCAGCGTGCACGGGAAGGACTCCTTAGTGGGACTCGGCGACCGCGCCGCCGAGGTAGATCGCGGACAGGGTGGCGAAGATGAACGCCTGAAGCGTGGCGACCAGGCCGACCTCGAACAGGTAGAGGACCAGGCCCAGCGGAAGCAGGAACACGCCGATGCCGGCGAGCCCGAGGAGCACGGCGAGGCCGCCGGACATGAACAGGATGATCAGGTGGCCGGCGAGCATGTTGGCGAACAGTCGGACGGAGAGCGAGATGATCCGCATGAAGTTCGACAACAGCTCCAACACGAAGATGAAGCCGGCCATCGCGCCGGTCACGCCGGCGGGGATCAGGCTCTTCCAGTAGCCGATGAAGCCCTTGGCGCGGATGCCCTCGGTCGTGTACGAGATGAACACGATCAGCGCGAGCACGAGCGGGACCGACAGGTTCGCCGTCGCCGCGTAGATCCCGAACGTCGGGATCCGCAGGCCGAACAGCGAGAACTTCTCGTGCGACGTGGGCAGCGGGATAAACCCGATCAGGTTCGAGAACCAGATGAACAGGAAGAGGGCACCGATGAACGGGAACCACTTCATCGCCATCTTGTCGTCCATGTTCCCGCGCGTGATGTTGTCGCGCATCAACTGGTACAGCGTCTCGACCGCGGTCTGGACGCGGTTCGGGCGCTGCTGCATCCGGCGGGCGACGTAGACCATCGAGAAGCAGGTCAGGACGCCCGCCAGGAACAGGTAGAGGATCGCCTTGTTGATGTCCAGCGACCCGGGCAGGTTGATCCAGGTGTCGAGGTTGAACTCGTCCTGCGGCCTGAAGGTCTCGTTCTTGCCCGCGGAGCCGAAGACGATGAACGCCAGGACCGTCAGCAGCAGGTAGCCGCCGAAGACGCCGAGGAAGATCTTCGTGGTCTTGCTCATGAAGGTGGCGCGTTCCTCTCCATCGGGCGCAGTAGCAGTGACGTGGCGAAGTAGACCGTGAAGGCGACGAGGGCCAGCAGCGCGGCCATCAGGCCGTCCTCCCGCTCACCCTCGATGCCGACGAGCAGGATGGTAAGCCCGAGCAGCCAGGCGCGCCCCATGAGCACGGCGAAGCCGATGCCGACCTGGGCTCGCGGGTCCTTGTGCGCGCGTGCCCAGCGCTCGGCCCAGACGCCGGCGAGCCGGCCCACGATCCAGGCGGTGCCGCCGGCCGCGTACCCGAGCACCGGCGCGCCCATCAGCACCACGAACGGCGCGGCGAGCAGCACGAGCAGCACGTCCAGATAGCGGACGGCGAACAGTGGGTCGGATGTGGGCATGGCGGCAGAGCTCATCGCAGGCTGAGTCGCCGCACCAGGCCATTCCCGCGCGGGATCGCGCGGCGGGAGAGGGACGGTTGAGCTCCCCGGCCGGTTCGGCGCGGGCCATAGTAGCGGCTTCTCAGACTTTGTAACAACTTTGTGACACCCGCCTCTAGCGGGGCGGGGCAAGAAACGCGGCCAAAAACCCGGCCAAGAACCCGACCCGGAACCTCCTGCCGGAACGACCAGCACCGCGGGGCGGTGGGAACAACCCGAGGAATCCATCTCGTCCCGGGCGGAAGCGTAGACCGCCGTGACCCGCGATGCCGCGCGGCCGTCGTGCGGATACCCGTAGCCGTGATACAGCGCTCCTCAATACACGGGCGCGATAGGCATTGGGGATGAGAGGCGGAAGAAAGCCGGCACATTTGCGCGACGCCCGCGAGCGCCGGCTTGGGATCGGCGCCGCCGCGCCGATATATCCCGTACCGCACCAATCCCGAGACAGAAGACCGCCCCGATGCTCGTAGAACCGCTCGACACCGCCCCCTACCCGTCCGGCCTGCACGCGCAGCCCGACCCGGCGCCCGGCACGGTCGCCGCCGTCGCCAAGGACGCGATGAAGACCGAGGTTTCGCGCGGCGAAGCGGTCCGTAGCCGCGCCGCCGGGCTGATGGGCTCATGCGGCGTGCTGCTCACCCTGACCGTCGGGCTCGGCGACTCCGCGCTGCGCGACGCTGCCGCGTTCGGACGCGTCGGCCAGCCGCTCGCCGTCTCACTCGGCCTGCTCGGCGTGGCGTGCCTGCTCGTCAGCGGCCTGCTCGCCGCGCTCGTGTTCGCGCCGTCGCGCGACGCGCTGCGCTCCCCGATGCACGCACTGCGCGCGTTCGTGGAGGTGCAGTTCCAGACCGCGGACCCGGACACGCTCGCCGAGGACGCCAAGCTGCGCCTGCACGAGGCGCGCACCGCGAACGTGCTCCGCGGGCAGCGGCTGCTGTACGCGACGCTGGCGTTCGCCGTCGCGCTCGGCTGCCTGGCCGCCGAGGCCGGCATCGTCGGTATGCACCGTCTCTAAGCCGTACAGTGCGGGCCGACGCAGTCCGACCCCGGGAGGAACCATGCCGACACGGATCGCCAAAGCCCACTGGGAGGGCGACTTCAAGCGCGGTGGCGGCACCGTCGCCGTCGACTCCGGCCTGTTCGAAGGGCCGTACAACTTCAGCGGGCGCTTCGAGGACGGAACCGGGACGAATCCCGAGGAGCTGCTCGGCGCCGCGCATGCGGCCTGCTTCGCGATGGCGCTCTCGGTCGGGCTCACCCAGGCGGGCACGCCGCCGGAGTCGCTCGACGTCGAGGCGCGCGTGACGATCGATCAGGTCGAGGGCGGGTTCGGGATCACGAAGATCGACCTCGACCTGCGCGGGAAGGTGCCCGGGATCGACGAGGCCGCCTTCAACGAGGCCGCCAACGGCGCCAAGGCCGCCTGCCCGCTCTCCAAGGCGCTCGCCGCGGTGCCCGAGATCAACCTGAACACGACGTTCGAGTCATAGCGCGGCGTCAGCTCAGCCCGTACGCCCGAATCACCTTCGTGCGGTCGTTGCCGGGGTTGGCGGCGGCGACCGCGCGGATGATCCCGCGCATCGCCCGGTAGCCATCGCGCGCGCTCGGGTCCGGGTCGCGGTTGAAGGCGGCCTTGAAGCGCGCGTCGAAGTCGGCGGGCACGTGCTCGTCCTGCGGCGGCCCGAGGGTCGGGCGCCCGGACGGGTTCGCGTGCTCGTCGGTCGCCAGGCCGAGGTTCCCGCCCGGCGCGACCTGGAGGATCCCCGCCGCGTTGAAGAGCGGCACGGTGACCGGTGTCGCGTTCGCGACCGCGGCGATGATCTGCGGATCGTTGATCGCGCGCCGCGCGGCCTCCGCGGCCGCTTCGTCGGAGCCGTCGCCGGCGTCGAGCGAGCTGAAGTTGACCGCGAGCGCGCCGGCCCGCCCGTTCGCCTCCGCGAGCGCCAGCTTCTCGCCGTCGACGAGGTCGCGCGCAGCGCCGGAGGGGTCCTGGACGATCGAGTAGACGGTCACCGTACGACCGATGACCTTGCCGCCGCCGCTGATCCCCTCGTCCTTGCTGACGCCGCACCCGGCCGCCAGCGCGGCCAGCAGCGCTACTGCTGCAAGCGCACGAGCCACCTCAGCAGCACGCCGTACGCGGGACGCGGGCGGTCGTGGCGGTCGACGAGCGCCGAGTCCCAGGTCGGCACGGGATCGGGCGGCGGCGACCAGTGGTAGAGGTAGACGCGCCGCACGCGCGACGAGAGCTCGGCCAGGCGGAAGACCCAGTCGGTCGCCTTCGCGGCGTGCGCGGTCGACTCCGGGAACTGGATCGGCGAGCCGTTGTTGCGCTCCACGATCCCGCCCGTCTCCGTGAACCACACGTTGCCCTTGACCGCGCGCAGCAGCGCCCTCGTCCCGCGCGACCGGAAGCGGTTCGCGTCGATGTAGTTGTGCAGCCCCCAGATCACCTTCGTGGTGCGGGCCGTGTGCGCGAACCGGCGCACCCAGCTCACCAGCTTCGAGCCGTCCAGCACATCCGCGGCCACGATCCGGCAGCCCTTGCAGTGCCGGCGGATGCTCAAGTAGAAGCGCGCCGCGCGCTCCGGGTGCTTGCAGGTCGGCTGCCCGCATATGTTGGCCTCGTTCCACGTCAGGTAGTCCTTCACCCAGGGGTATCGAGCCCGGAATGCGCGGAACTCTCGCGTGAAGGTGGCGACCGAGGGTAGATGGTCCTCCTTGCCCTCGATCCGCGAGTGGCCGAAGCCGAGCAGGACGCGGGCGCCGGCGGCGTGCGCGGCGGCCATGTAGTTGTCGAGCTCGGCACGCTGCCAGTCGGAGTGCAGCGCGTCGTAGGCCGCGATCACGCGCACGTCCTTGAGGCCGAGCGCGCGCCAGCGCGCGTCGGAGAACATCGACGGGTTCTGCTCGCCGATGCCGACCAGCGGCACCGCCTTGGCCGGGGCGGCGAGGACGAGCGTCGCGACGGCGATGAGGAGGGCGGCTGCGCGCAGACGCGCGAGCCTATACGTCGATGCGGGCGGTTTGGTCAGCACGGTGTTGCCGTGCCAACACCAACCGGCCGCAACGGTTGCGGCCGGCCCCCTCCCAGGGGCCGGCCGCCTCACGGCTTAGACGACGGCGCGGCGCGCCATCTCGCTGTCGAGCCGGCGGGCCAGGCGCCCGGCGGCGTAGGCCGCGCGGGCGCGCAAGGGCGGGCCTGGCGGCCTTTCCGGTCGCCCCGGGGGTAGCGCACGGAGGGCGCTGCGCCCGTGCAGCTCAGCGGCGGTCGCCTGGGCGAGCACGGGCTGGTTGAGCGAATGCATGGTGTTGGCTCCCATTGGGTTTGGATGGAAGCCGCCCGCACTACTTCGCGAGAGGGTGAGAAGGCCACGGGCGGCGGTGATGGTGCTGCCCGCGACGAGAACGAACTAGAGCGCGAGCAGGGCGGCGCGACGGAATGCGCCGGCGACCGGCGAAAGCCAGCCGTTCGAATGCGCGAAGATCGTCATCAAAGCCCTGCTCACCTCCTTCAAGGTTCGCTTGTCTTGCGGCAAGGTACCAAGGGGCCCGGCGGGTGCGCTAGTGCGGGTAGCCACACAACCGCTCAGGGTTCGAACCCTAGGAAAGTGCCGAGAACTCCCCGGTCTCAAGCTCCTTGCGGACGTGCTCGTCGATCTGGTGCTCTGACGTGTCGGGGTCCGTGCGACGCAGCTGCCAGGCTCGCAGCCGCCGCAGCTTGAGGATCTCCAGCACCCACACGAGATAGATGCTGGCGGCCAGCCCGGCCGCCAGCAACGCACCCATCAGCGCGGCCCAGCCCGCGTTCAGCGTCCCGTCGGATTGCGAGTAGGGGACGAACCGCAGCGCCACCGCGTTGCCCGCCATCACCAGCGACCACGCGTACAGGTAGAGGACCGTCCGGCGCTGCGAGAACCCGATCCGGTAGAAGCGGTGGTGGAAGTGGTTGGAGTCGCCGCGGTAGATCGGCCGCCGGTACTTGATCCGCTTGGCCACGACGAAGCCCGTGTCCAGGAACGGCACCGCCAGCACCACGAGCGGCCCGACGAGCGCGATCAGGGCGTTGGTCTTGAGCGAGCCCTCGACGATCACGGCGCCCAGCAGCAGCCCGAGCAGGTTCGAGCCGCAGTCGCCCATGAACACCGACGCCGGGTGGAAGTTGAAGATCAGGAACCCGAGCGCGGCGCCGCAGACGATCGCCGCCAGCACGCCGGCGGTGTCGCGCCCGAGGTCGAACGCGATGATCGCGAACGCGACCGCCGATATCGCGCATACCCCGGCCGCGAGCCCGTCCACCCCGTCGGAGAAGTTGACGACGTTCATCAGCAGCACGAGGCCGAGCACGGTGATCGGCCCCGCGAGGTCGCCGACGTCGACATGGCCGACGAACGGGACGGTGAACGTGCTCACCTCGACGCCGGCGTTGACGAGCACGACCCCGGCCGCGATCTGGCCGAGCAGCTTCAGCACTGGGTGCAGGTCGAAGATGTCGTCGACCGCGCCGACGATGGTGATCAGCGCCGCCGCCTCCAGTATCCCCCGCGTGCGCTCGTTGTCGGGCAGGAACAGCACGCCGGCGACGAGCGCCCCGGCGAAGATCGCCAGGCCGCCGAGCAGCGGCGTCGCGTCGCGCGCGAGTCCACGCTCCTTGACATCGTCGACCGCGCCGATGCGCCGGGCCAGCCGGGCGACGAGCGGCGTCAGCACCGCCGCTACGGCGAACGCGACCAGCCCGGCGTAGACGGCTTTCTGCTCCATTGCGAGACGCAAGGATCGCAGGACGGCGGGACGATCTGGAGGCGCAGGCCGGCCACGGCGGATCGCGGCACGCGCCCGCAACGGCGGTTGCCGTCTTGTGAAACCGGATTGCGGTATGGCCTGAGCGGGAATTTTCGGCGCAGCCCCGATGTCGCTCGCCCACGCCTACCTGTCGCTCACCGACGACGGCGCGCAGCCGGCGGCGCGCTCGCCGCGACTCGCGCTCGCGGCCGCGCTGGCCTCGCTCGCGCTCGCGGTCGGGATGCCGCTCGGGTGGCTCGCCGGCCATCCCGTCGGCGCGCTCGGCTCCAAGGTCGCCCTGGTCGCCGACGAGGCGGCGGTGTGACCGACACCACGGTCGCGTTCGCGCCGCCCTGGGCCGGGCGCGAGCGCCCGACGTGGGGGCTCGCCGAAGGCGACGCCATCGCGCCCGGCCGCACCGTGCTGCGGCGGATCGGCGGCGGCCGCCGCTACGAGGCGTTCCTGGTCTGGGACGAGCACCGGCTGGCGATCCTCGTCGCCAAGGTCCTGCGCCCCGACCAGGCCGGCGCGCTCGCCGCGCTGACCGGCGAAGCGGAGCTGCTCGCGCGGCTCGCCCACCCGATCATCGTGCGCGGATTCGGCGCGGTCACCGGCGGCCGCTTCCCGCACCTGCTGCTCGAGCACCTCGAGGGCCCGACGCTCGCGGAGCTGCTGGAGGCCCACGGGCCGCTCGCGCTCGAGCAGCTGCTGCCGCTCGCACTCGACCTCGCCTCCGCCCTGCACTACCTCGCCAGCGAGCGCGTCGCCCATCTCGACGTCAAGCCGTCCAACGTCGTGATGGGCGCCCCGCCGCGGCTGATCGACCTCAGCGTCGCCCGCACGCACGAGCAGGCGGCGCGCGTCCGCACGCCGATCGGCACCGGCCCGTACATGGCGCCCGAGCAGGCCGATCCCGACGGGCGCCTCGGCGCGCCCGCCGACGTCTTCGGATTGTGCGCGACCGTCTACGAGGCGGCCGCGGGAGCCCGGCCGCCCGCGCCGCTGCCGCGGCGCACGCCGCGCGAGCTGGCCTCCATCCTGCGCGCCGGGATGGACCCCGATCCGGCGAGCCGGCCGGCGGCGGCCGCCGTCGCGCGCGCGCTCGAGCCGCTCGTCACATCGCGGCGCCGTTAGCGGCGTCGAGCACCTCGCGCACCTTGTGCGCGAGCGAGCGCTCGGTGAACGGCTTCTCCAGGAACGCCGCGTTGTCGGTGATCTGGCCGTGCCGGTGCACGGCCTCGTCGGAGTAGCCGGACATGAACAGCACCCGCAGCCCCGGCGAGATCTCGCCCAGGCGCTCGGCCAGCGCGCGCCCGTTGACGCCGGGCATCACCACGTCGGTCAGCAGCAGGTCGACGCGCGACGGATCCTGCGCGCAGACGCTGGTCGCCTCCGAGGCGTCCTCGACCGCAAGCACCTCGTAGCCGTTGGCCTCCAGCATCAGCCGCACGAGCTCGCGCACGCCGGCGTCGTCCTCGACGACCATGATCGTCTCCGAGCCGCGGTACTCCTCCGGGTCGCCGCCGTCGGTCTCGGCGTCGGCGCGCGCGCCGGCGGTGGCGGGCAGGTAGATCTTGAACGTCGAGCCGCGCCCGGGCTCGCTGTAGACGTAGATCCCGCCGCCGCTCTGCTTGACCACCCCGAACACCGTCGCGAGCCCGAGCCCGGTGCCCTGGCCGGCGGGCTTGGTCGTGTAGAACGGCTCGAAGAGGTGGCGGCGGACCTCCTCGTCCATGCCGACGCCGGTGTCGCTGACCGCCAGCAGGACGTGCGGTCCGGGCCTGCCCTCGCCGTGCTGGGAGATCTGGGCCTGCCCGAGCTCGACGTTGGCGGTCTCGATCGTCAGCGCGCCGCCGTCGGGCATCGCGTCGCGCGCGTTGGCGGCGAGGTTGAGGATCACGCGCTCGATCTGCGCCCGGTCGGCCTCGACGGCCGCGAGCTCGTTGGCGAGCTTGACCGCGACGCTGACGTCGTCGCCGATGATCCGCTGCAGCATCCCTTCCATGCCGGCGACGATCTGGTTGAGGTCGAGCACGCGCGGATGCAGCACCTGGCGGCGGCTGAACGCGAGCAGCTGGCGGGTGAGCGCGGACGCCTGCCGGGCCGCGCGGGCGATCTCCTGCAGCTCCTCGTGCTCGCCTCCGCGCCGGAGCAGGATCTCGGCGTAGCCGCCGATCACGGTCAGCAGGTTGTTGAAGTCGTGCGCGACGCCGCCCGCGAGCCGGCCGACCGCCTCCATCTTCTCCGCCTCGCTGAGCCGGCGCTGGAGCGCGACCTTCTCGCTCACGTCGTGCGCGAGCACGAGCGCCGCGCGGCGCCCGTCGAACTCGATCCGGCCCGCCGTGATCTCGACGTCGAGCAGCCTGCCGTCCTTGGTCTGGTGGCGCCAGGTGTCGGGGCTCGGTGAGCCGAAGCCCTTGGTGTTGTCCAGCAGCGCCGGGATGTCCTCGGGCGGCCGGATGTCCTTGATCGTCATCGCGAGGAACTCGTCGCGCGTCCACCCGTACTTGCGGATCGCCGCGTCGTTGACCGCGAGGAAGCGCAGCGTGTCGGCCTCGTAGACCCACATCGGCAGCGGGCTCGCCTCGAACAGCATGCGATAGCGCTCGGCGGTGCGCTCGGTCTCGATCGCCGAGGCCGCGCGGCGCGCGAGCTCGGAAGCCAGCTCGAGCTCCTCGCGGCCGTAGGAGCGGATCGTCGAGAGCAGCGTGATCGCGCCGATCACGCCCTCGGTCGCGGTCAGCGGGACGGTCAGCATCGACGTCAGCGCGAGCGCCTTGAGCTCGGAGAGCCGTTCCGCGTCGCCGCGGGCGGCGGCGAACAGGACGTCGTCGGTGATGCGCGGAAGCAGCTCGGGCTCTCCTGTGCGCACGACGATCGCCGATGCGTGCGGGGCGTCCGGATCGAACGGGAAGTCCGCCGGCTCGGCGACCTGGCGGGTCAGCGTGCCGCCCTCGTCCACGAGGTCGATCGCGCACCAGGAGGCCAGCGCCGGGACGAGCAGCTTCGCCAGGCGCTCGAGCCGCGTTTCGCGCGTCACTCCTGAAGAGAGGATGTCTCCCGCCCGAGCGAGCAGCGTCACCCGTGCCATCGGGGCGGAATGTACACCCGCCCCGACGGCGAGGATGTCGGTTGGACTTACACCGCGGCGGGGGCGCCGAGGTGCGAGTAGAGCGGATAGCGGTCCGCGATCGCGGTCACGCGCTCGGCCAGCTCCGCGCGGGCGTCCTCGAAGCCGGCCGACAGCGCCTGGGCGACGATCTTGCCGAGCTCGCGGAAGTCGTCCACCTGCAGGCCGCGCGTGGCCAGGGCGGGCGTGCCGATGCGCAGGCCGCTGGTGACCATCGGCGGGCGCGGGTCGAACGGCACCGCGTTGCGGTTGACGGTGATGCCGATGTCGTGCAGCCGGTCCTCGGCCTGCTGGCCGTCGAGCTCGGAGTCGCGCAGGTCGGCGAGCACGAGGTGGACGTCCGTCCCCCCGGTCAGCACATTGACCTTCTCGGCGCCGAGCAGCTCCTCGGCGAACGCCTTCGCTCCCGCGACGGTGCGCTGCTGGCGCTCCTTGAAGAGGTCGCTGGACGCGATCTTGAAGGCGACCGCCTTGGCCGCGATCGCGTGCTCGAGCGGGCCGCCCTGCAGGCCCGGGAAGACGGCGCTGTTGATCTTCTTCGCGTACTCCTCGCGGCAGAAGATCACGCCGGAGCGCGGGCCGCCGAGCGTCTTGTGCACGGTGCTGGTGACGACGTCGGCGTGCGGGACCGGGTTGGGGTGCTCGCCCGCGGCGACGAGGCCGGCGAAGTGCGCCATGTCGACCACCAGCAGCGCGCCGACCTCGTCGGCGATCGCCCGGAAGCGCTCGAAGTCCAGGAAGCGCGAATAGGCGCTCCAGCCGGCGAGCAGCATGTGCGGCCGGTGCTCCTTGGCCAGCCGCTCGACCTCGTCCATGTCGATCCGGTGATCGGAGGGCGAGACCTCGTACGGGATGATCTCGAAGTACTTGCCGGAGAAGTTGATCTTCATCCCGTGCGTGAGGTGCCCGCCGTGCGGCAGCGCGAGACCCATGATGCGGTCGCCGGGGTTCAGCAGGGCCATGTAGACGGCGGTGTTGGCCTGCGCGCCGGCGTGCGGCTGGACGTTCGCGTGCTCGGCCCCGAACAGCGCCTTCGCACGGTCGATCGCCAGCTGCTCGATGATGTCGATGTACTCGCAGCCGCCGTAGTAGCGCTTGCCGGGATAGCCCTCGGCGTACTTGTTCGTCAGCACGCTGCCCTGGCACTCCAGGACGGCCTGCGGCACGAAGTTCTCGGACGCGATCATCTCCAGCGTCCGCTGCTGGCGCTCGAGCTCCTTGCCGATCGCGTCGGCGACCTCGGGGTCGACCTCGGCCAAGGGGCGCTCGAAATAATCCGGCTGCAGTGCGGTCATCGGCGGCGGCTCCTCTGTTGGGAGTTGACCGTAGCGAATCAATCGACGCGCGTGAGGACGGCTCTGCCGTTGCGCGTCCAGGCGATATAGAGCTCCGCCCCGTCGGACGCGAGCTGCGGGCGGCCGCCGGCGCCGAGCCTGCGGCCGTTGAGGTAGACGCCGCCCGCGCGCGAGTACGCGACGTACGTGCGACCGCTCGCGCGCGCGACGGCGGGGCGCCCGGCCATGTCGTCGGCGAGTCGCTTGGTGCTCCAGCGCGCGCCGGGGTCCAGGTGGGCGGTCGCGAGATAGGCGCGCTCGCCGAGCGCGTAGGCGACGTAGGCGCGGCCGCCGGAGACGGCGAGCGAGCCCTGGATGTCCACGAGCCGCGGCAGCGAGAGCGCGGGCGCGTTCGGCGCGCCGGGGCCGAGCAGGCGCAGCTGGGTGATCGTGCGGCGCTGGTCGAGGTCCAGGACGAGGCCCTGGCCGGCGTCGAGCGGGAGGTTCCGGTGCTCCGGCGCGTCCTCGGTGAGCCGCTGGTCGCCTCGCATCACGTCGCCGGCGCGGTCGGGGTAGGCGAGCGTGCCGCCGTCCAGCTGCGGCGGCCCCGTTCCGGTGCCCTGCGCCTGCGCGTCCTGCGGCGCGGTCGCGGGCGCGACCCACAGCTCCAGCCCCGCGCTGATCTGCCGCGCCCACGCGACCTCGACGCCGTCAGGCCCCGCCGCGACGTCCACGTCCGCGGCCCCGGGGCGGCCGAACGCCTGTGCCTCCCCTGCCCCGCGCCCGGTCGAGCGCACGAGCGCGAACGGGCTCGCCGGCTCGCCGCTGGCGATCACCGCGTACGCGGTGCCGTCGCGCGCGGCCAGCCCGAGCAGCGGCCCCTCGCCGAGCTCCACGGGCGCGGCGCCCGCGACCGCGGGCGCGGACAGCCACAGGACCACGATCAGCGCCACCCGCCACACGCCCCAAACTTAAGGGGTCAGGCACCTTTAGTAAACGTGCCTGACCCCTTTAGCGCGGGTCATAGAGCATCCAGCGGCCGCCCTCGCGGACGGCGTAGAGCCGGAGCCGCGTGCGCTTGGCGCCGCGTTGCGCCATCTCGACGACCGCCTTGTCGCGGTCGATCGCGACGCGGCGGGCGACGGTCCGGGAGACGAGCGCGAGGTCCTTGCCGCGGAACGCGAGCTCGAGCGCCCGCTCGCAGGTGCCCGACTCCGCGGCGAGCGCGAGATGGTCGTCGTAAGAGCGGGTCGCGCAGGCGGAGGTCCAGTCCTGGCGGCCGAGCGCCTGCACGAACGCCTCGGCGACCGCAGCGACCTCCCGTTGCGCCGGCGTCAGAGTGGGCGCCGCGGGAGGCTTCGGCTGCTCGCCGCAGGCGGCGAGCGCCGCGACCAGCGGGAGCGCCGCTAGGAGACGCACGCCTCGATCTCCGCCTCCGCCACCGCCCCGACGCGCACGATCGTCCATGCGCCGGAGCGCTCGTAGCCGCGCAGGTCGAGCACGGTCGAGGGCGTGCCGGGCAGCTCGCCGCCGTCGAGCACGAGGTCGGCGCCGTCGCGGATCGCCTGCGGGACGTCCTCCAGGCGGCGGGCGTCCGGGCCGCCGGCCACGTTCGCGGAGGACTGCAGCACCGGCGGCGCGCCGGCCAGCGCCGGCAGGTCGGGCACGCGCAGGCCGAGCGTGTCCGGATCCGGTCCGCAGGCGAGCGGGAAGCGCCGCGCGGGGTTCGGGAGCAGCGCGGTCAGCGCGCCGGGCACGAGCCGCTCGAGCAGCGCGCGCGTACGCGAGGGGAGCCCGTCCAGCGCCGCGTCGCGGTCGAAGAACATGACCGCGGCGGGCTTGTCCGGCGGGCGCCCCTTGAGCGCGTACAGGCGATCGACGGCCGCGCGATCCTCGGGGTCGCACGCCAGCCCATAGACCGTGTCGGCGGGGAACACGGCCACCCCGCCGGCGTCGATGACGCGGGCGAACGCGGTCATGTGCGGCGTCCCACGGCGACGCGCTCGATGCCCGACAGGTCCCGGATCCGCTCCGTCTCGGCGAATCCCGCCGCGCGCAGGATGGCCTCGGCGTCGTCGCCGTGGTAGCCCGCATGCTCGAACGCGATGAAGACGGCGCCCGCGGCCACCGCGGCCGGGGCGAGTCGCGCGATCACGGCAAGGCCGTCGTCGGGAGCGAAGACGGCGATGCCCGGCTCATGCGTCGCGACCTCGGGCATGACCGTCGCGTCGTCGGCCACGTACGGCGGATTCGAGACGACGGCATCCGCGGTGAGGCCCGCGAGCAGGTCTCCCTCGGCGAACGTGACGTCAAGGCCGAGTCGCGAGGCGTTCGCGCGGGCGACGGCCAGTGCGCCGGGGCTGATGTCGGTGGCGTACACGTCCAGATCGGGCCGCTCGTCCTTCAGCGCCAGCGCGATCGCCCCCGAGCCCGTGCCCACGTCGACCACGCGCGCGCCCGCCGGCAGGCCCAGCGCCGCCTCGACGACGTGCTCGGTCTCCGGCCGCGGCACCAGCACGCGACGGTCGACGAGCAGCTCCAGATGCCGGAAGCCCTTCGAGCCCACGATGTAGGCGACCGGCTCGCGCTCGCGCCGCCGCCGCACGACATCCATGAACGCCCGTGCCTCCTCGCCCGACAGGAACCGCGCCGGATCCAGGTACAGCGCCGTCCGATCGACCCCCAGAACCGACGCCAGCAGCACCTCGGCGTCGAGCCGCGGCATGTGGACGCCCGCCGCCGCGAGGGGGATCACGGCGGAGTCGAGGGCGTCGCGGACGCTGGTCGCCGCCAGCGGCCGGCGCGCCATCAGCCCCCCGCCTGCTCCTCGAGGCGCTTGCGCTTCTCGGCGTCCTGCAGCGTCGCGGTGACCTCGTCCAGCGAGCCCTGGAGGATCTCGTCGAGGTTGTGCCAGGTCACGCTCGCCTCGCGCGACGCGAGCCCGCGCGAGCCGATGTGGTCGGTGACCCGGCGCTGCGGGAAGTTGTACGTGCGGATCTTCTCCGCGCGGTCGCCGCTGCCGACCTGCGAGCGCCGGTCGGCCGACATCGCCTCCTGCTGCTCGCGCACCTTGAGCTCGTACAGCCGCGCGCGCAGCAGCTTCATCGCGCGCTCGCGGTTCTGCAGCTGTGACTTCTCGTCCTGCATCGAGATCACGATGCCGGTCGGCTTGTGCGTGATGCGGACCGCCGAGTCGGTCGTGTTGACCGACTGGCCGCCCGGGCCGGAGGAGCGGTAGACGTCGATCTGGAGGTCGTTCGGGTCGACCTCGACCTCGACCTCCTCGGCCTCCGGCAGCACGGCGACGGTGGCGGTCGAGGTGTGGATGCGCCCCTGCGACTCGGTCTCCGGGACGCGCTGCACGCGGTGCGTGCCGCCCTCGAACTTGAACACCGAGAACGCCCCGTCGCCCTTGATCTCGAACGTGTACGAGCCATCGGAGGCCGACATGGTCTCCGTCTTGAAGCCGTTCTTCTCCGCGTAGCGCGTGAGCATGCGATAGAGGTCGCCCGCCCAGATGCCGGCCTCGTCGCCGCCCGCCCCGCCGCGGATCTCGACGATCACGTCCTTGTCGTCGTTGGGGTCGCGCGCGACCATCGCGAGCCGGATCTCCTCCTCCAGCTGCTCGATCCGCGCGCGTGCGTCGTGCAGCTCGGCCCGCATCTCGGGATCCTCGCCCTCCGCCAGCAGCTCCTCGGCGCCTTCGGCGTCCGACACCGCGCGCCGCCACTCCTCGGCGAGCTTCGCGGCCGGCGCGAGCTGGTTGAACAGGCGCCCGGCGTCGGCGAAGCGCTGGCGGTCCCCGATCACCTCGGGGTCGCCCATCTGCGCCTGCGCGTCGGCGAAACGCGCCTCGATCTGCTCGACCAAAGACTCGATCACAACGGGTCGAGTCTAGGGCGACCGCCGCAACTCTGGGCGAAGGACGAACTGGCGGTCGCTTTGAGAATCGCTTCGCGGATTCTCAGGCCACTACCTCCATGCCCAGCAGGTCGTCGTCGGTCGCGTCGCGCGGGTCCTCGACGGCGAGCACGGCGTCGAGCGCCGCCACGGCGACCGCGAGCTGCTCGAGGTCCGGCTCGCGCGTCGTGAGCTTCTGCAGCTGCATGCCGGGCCAGATGATCGCCTGCACCCAGCCGCGCGAGCGGTTGCGGCCGGCGAACTTGATCAGCTCGAAGGAGATGCCGGCGATCAGCGGCACGCCGACGATCCGGGTCGCCACGAGCAGATACCAGGCCGGCAGCCCAAGCGGCGCGAAGACGAAGATCGCGACGACCATGACCACGAGCAGGAACGACGTCCCGCAGCGCGGGTGGAAGCGCGAGAAGCGCTGTGCGTTCGCCGGCTCCAGCGGAAGGTCGGCCTCGTAGCAGGCGATCACCTTGTGCTCGGCGCCGTGGAACTCGAACACGCGGCGCAGGTCCTTCTGGCGCGAGAGCACCGCCAGATAGCCGAGGAACATCCCGGTCCGCAGCAGGCCCTCGACCAGCCAGAACAGGAACGCCGAGCCGAGCTGGTCCTTGATCAGGCTCGTCAAGAGCACGGGGACGACGAAGAAGAGGCCGACCGCGAGCGCCAGGGCGGCCGCGATCGTGAGGCCCCAGGCGGCGCCGCCGATCTCCTTCTCGTCCTCGCCGGCCTGCGCGTTGGCGGAGACCGAGAGCGCGTTGAAGCCGAGGTTCAGCGACTGCGCGAGCGCGACGACGCCGCGGACGACCGGCCAGCGCAGCACGCGCGACCGGCGCGTCCAGGACACGATCGGGAACGATTCGACGGCGATCTCGCCGTCCTCCTTGCGGACGGCGACGGCGTACGTCGAGACGCCGCGCATCATCACGCCTTCGAGGACGGCCTGCCCGCCGACCGGGGCGTCGCGCTGGGCGGTCAGCGGGCGATCAGTCACAGACTATGTAGTCGGCAGGAGCCGACGAATGCTTCAGCCGCCGCGGGCGCGCTTGGCAGCGCGGCGCTGGAACCGCTCGACGCGGCCGCCGGTGTCGACGAGCTTCTGCTTGCCCGTGTAGAACGGGTGGCAGTTCGAGCAGATCTCGACGTGCATGTCGCCCTTCGTCGAGCGCGTCACGAACTCGTTCCCACACGTACAGCGGACCGTCGCCTCGGTGTAGTCGGGATGGATTTCAGTCTTCATGGTTCCTCTTATTGTAGGTAACCGCTCAACACGTCACGCTGAGCACGTTGCCGTCCTCGTCGGCCTCCTGGACCTCGTCGAGCGGATCGACCTGGGCGGCGATCAGCTCGCCGGGCGCGCAGGCCGGCGCGGTGGAGAGCACGGCGCTGGTCTGCTCGCCTGAGCGCAGGCCGTCCGCGACCGCGACGAGCCCCAGCGACTCGCCGTTGCGCGTGAAGGCGACCGAGAACGGGCCGGCGTCGCCACGGCCCGTGTTGCGGATCACCGCGACGTAGCGCGCCCCGCGCTTGAGCGCCACGACCTCGAGGTCCGGGCGCGGGTCGGGCTGGCGGCAGACCTTCGTCGTCGCGCTCTCGGTCCGCAGCACGCGGCCGTGCGCGTCGCGCCAGCGGAAGCGGATCACCGCGCGGTACTCGGCCGGCGCCAGCAGCTCCTGCACGGTCTTGTCGTAGACGTAGCGGCCGGCCTTCGGCGGCGCGGTCAGCCAGGTGCCGAACCCGGGCGTGCTGACGCGGCGCCACTCAGGCTCCTCCGGCGTGCGCGCCTGCAGCGTGAAGCGCATCTGCGCCTTCGTCGCGCGCTTGATCGCGGTCACACGGCCCTCGAACGTGGCCACGCCCGCATCGCAGCGCAGCAGGACCGCCTGACCCAGCCGGGTCGCGGCACGCGCGGGGGGCGCCGTGGCAAGCACCACGGCAGCGATGACCAGGGTCCAGCGCCACATCAGCACGCAGTAAACGCTCGCGCGGGGTTATGGTTTCGGTGGCGTGGCGGAATTCGACCCCAAGCGCCCGATTGCGGACCTCCATGAGCTCGCTGCGCTGACCGGCGGGGAGGGCGGCGCGCGCCGGCTCGCGTGGTCCGACGACTGGGCCAAGGCGCGCGAGTGGCTGCTCGGCAAGCTCGAGGAGACCGGCGCGACGGTCGAGCGCGACGCCGCGGGAAACCTGTGGGCGAGGCTGGAAGGCGAGAGCGACAGGGTGCTCGTGGTCGGCTCGCACATCGACGCCGTCCCGCACGGCGGCTGGCTCGACGGCGCGCTCGGCATCGCCGGCGCGCTCGAATGCCTGCGCGTGCACGACGGCAAGGTCACGCTGAAGCTCGTCGACTGGGCCGACGAGGAGGGCGCGCGCTTCGGCCGCAGCCTCCTGGGCTCCTCCGCGGCGGCCGGCACGCTCGACCCCGACGCGGTTCGCAACCTGACCGATGTCGAAGGCACGAGGCTCCCGGACGCGCTGAACGCGCACGGCGTCGACCTCGACACCATGTCCGAGGCCACGCTCGACGGGATCGACGCCTACCTGGAGCTGCACATCGAGCAGGGCCCAAGGCTCGAGGAGATGGGCAAGCCCGCCGCCGCGGTGATCGGCTGCTTCGGCGTCGAGCGTCACGCGATCGCGTTCACCGGCCGCGCCAGCCACGCCGGCAGCACCCCGATGAACCTCCGCCACGACGCGTTCCTGGCCGCCGCGCGCTTCGGCCTGGCCGCGCGCGAGAGCGCGATCGAGCGCGGCGGCGTCGCCACGATCGGCACCGTCAAGGCCGAGCCGGGGATCCCGACGATCATCAACCAGCGCGCCGAGGTGACGCTCGACCAGCGCGCGTTCCGGCCCGAGCAGCTGGCCGACATGCTCTCCGACGTCAAGCAGGCGGCCAAGCGCATCGCCGAGGAGGAGGGCTGCGAGGTCGAGTGGAGCCGGATCTGGCAGATCGACCCGATCCCGTTCGACTCCCAGCTCGTCGACCTCGCCGCCCAGGCCGTGGCCGAGATCACCGGCGACGAGGCGCCCCGGCTGCCCAGCGGCGCGCTGCACGACTGCGCCGAGGTGGCGCGCGTGCTGCCCGCCGTGATGATCTTCTCTTCCTCGATCGGCGGCGTCAGCCATTCAGCTGTGGAGGACACCGCCGAGGAGGATCTCGAGGCGGCGCTGCGCGCGTTCGGCCGCCTCTACGAGCTGGCCAGCGCCGGGATCACGTCGCGGCCGTAGGCCTCGAGCGTCTCCTCCTGGTCGTGCGTCATCAGGTAGACGATCCACTCGTCGACGCCGATCGACTCCAGCTCGCGCAGCTTGGCAATCACGTCGTCTGAGGAGCCGATCACGCAGAAGCGGTCGCAGATCTCGTCGGTGACGTACGAGCCGTGGGCGGCGCCGACGCGCGAGTGGTCGGAGTAGTCGTAGGCGTCGCGGTCGCGGATGTAGTCGGTCAGCGCGCGCGGGATGTTCCCGCCCTCGCCGTGCACGCGGATGATGTCGGCGACGTGGTTGCCGACCATCGCCGGGAACCAGCGCACCTCCTCGCGCGCCTGCGCGAGGTCGTCGCTGACCTTCGAGGGCGCGCAGACCAGGCACCTCAGCGCGGCCGGGTCGCGCCCCGCCTCCGCGGCGGCAGCGCGCGCGGTAGTCATCGTCCACTGGATGATCTCGGGATCGGCGAGCTGGATGATCACGCCGTCGGCCACGCGCCCAGCCACGCCGAGCGCGCGCGGACCGTACGCCGCCACGTAGAGCGGCACCTCGGGCAGGTCGGCCGCCCATTTGAGCTGGATCGAGGCCCCCTCCCACTCCACCGACCGCCCGTTGGTGAACTCCTTGATCATCCGCAGGCGGCGCTCGAACTCGGCGATCCGCGTCGGCTGGCGGCCCATCACGCGCACGGCGGAGTCGCCCCGCCCCATGCCCATCAGCATGCGCCCGCCGGAGATGTCCTGCAGCGTCGCGTAGGCGCTCGAGGTCACGGCCGGCTCGCGCGTCACCGGATTGGTCACGCACAGCCCGAGCCGCATCGTCTTCGTGCGCTGGACCATCAGCGTGAGCAGCGGATACGGCTCCTGCCAGAGGATCGGCGAGTCGTACGTCCAGCCGCTGTCGAAGCCGTGCTCCTCGGCGAGCCCGATCAGGTCGACCAGCCGCTGGAACGGCGGATCGGGGAGGACGGTGACGCCGAACCTCATGCGGGGACCGGCGCCGGCGCGGCCGGAAACAGGGAGCGCCGCACGTAGCGCCCCTGGCCGGGCTGCGAGACGACCTTGCCGTCGTCGAACACCGTCGCGCCGCGCGAGAGCACGGTGCGCGGGGCGCCGCGGACCTCCCAGCCCTCGAACGGGTCGTAGTCGACGTTCATGAAGTGCGTCTCGGCCGAGATCGTGTGCGGCTTCTCGGGGTCGAAGACGACGATGTCGGCATCGAAGCCGGGCGCGATGTTGCCCTTGCGGTCCAGCCCGAAGATCCGCGCCGGCCCGTGCGAGGTCAGCGCGACCAGCTCGGTCTCGCTCAGCTTGCCGGGCCGCACCGCCCCGTCATAGAGCAGCGAGAGCCGGTGCTCGATCGCCGGCAGCCCGTTGGGGATCTTCGTGAAGTCCCCCAGCCCGAGCTCCTTCTGATCTTTGTAGTTGAACGGGCAGTGATCGGTCGAGATGCCCTGCAGCGCGCCCTGGCGCAGCGCCTTGTAGAGGACCTCCTGATGGCGCTTGGGTCGCAGCGGCGGCGAGCAGACGAACTTCGCGCCCTCGAATCCGGGCCGCGCGAGCTCGTCGACCGTGAGGAACAGGTACTGCAGGCACGTCTCGCCGTAGATCGGCAGGCCGCGGTCGCGCGCCCGCTGGATCTCCACGACCGCGTCCTCGCACGTCACGTGCACGACGAACAGCGGCCGCCTGGTCCACTCCGCGAGCCGGATCGCCCGGCCCGTCGCCTCGCCCTCGACCTCGGGCGGGCGCGACCAGGCGTGGAACTTCGGGTCGGTGTCGCCGGCCTCCATGGCCTCCTTCTGGTAGCGCACGACGGCGTCGCCGTTCTCGCAGTGGACCATCACGAGGCCGCCCGTCCTGCCGGTCTGCTCGAGCACGGCGAGGAACTGCTCGTCGTCGACCATCAGCGCGCCCTTGTAGGCCATGAAGACCTTGAACGACGTGATCCCCTCGGCGACGCACTGCTCCATCTCGGCGACGACCTCCGGCCGCGCGTCGGTGATCGCCATGTGGAAGCCGTAGTCGATGTGCGCGGCGCCGTCGGCGCGGGAGTGCCACTCCTCGCGCGCCTCGGCCAGCGAACCGCCGACGTACTGGATGATGAAGTCGACGATGCACGTCGTCCCGCCCGCGGCGGCGGCCGCGGTGCCGGTGTCGTAATCGTCGCAGCTCCAGGTGCCGCCGAACGGCATCGAGAGGTGGGTGTGATTGTCGATCAGCCCCGGCAGCACCAGGCACCCGGAAGCGTCGATGACCTCGTCTGCGGAGAGGCCGGTCCCGACGGCCACGACCGACTCGCCGTCGATCAGGACGTCGGCGTCGAACGCGTCGGCGGCGGTGACGACCCGCCCGCCGCGGATGAGCCGTGTCATGCGGCGAGGCTACCGAAGCTACGGTCCTTCCGGCCTCACCTTGCGCGAAGCTCCGGATGTGGATCCGGACGGCGCCTGGCAGCGTCGCGCGCATGGCCGTGACCCCGACCCGCCAGGTGCGCCGCGGCCCGGTGCTCGCGGTCCTGTGCACCGCCGTGCTCGTGGTCAACATCGACAGCACGATCCTCAACGTCGCGCTTCCGACGCTCGTGCGCGAGCTGCAGGCCACGTCGAGCGGGCTGCAGTGGATCGTCGACGCTTACGCGATGGCGTTCGGCGGCCTGCTGCTGGTCGCGGGCAGCGTGGCCGACCGCACAGGGCGCAAGCGTATGTTCCTGTCCGGCTTCGCCGTCTTCGCCGCCGGCTCGCTCGGCGCCGCGCTCGCCGTCTCGGTCGGCGAGCTGATCGCCTGGCGCGCGGTGATGGGCGCCGGTGCGGCGATGACGATCCCGTCCGGCCTCTCGATCCTCGACGACGTCTTCCCCGAGCCGGCCGGCCGCGCACGCGCGATCGGGATCTGGGGCGGCGCGATGGGCGTCGGCATCGCGCTCGGCCCGCTCGCCGGCGGCATCCTGCTGGCGCACTTCTCGTGGGGATCGGTATTCCTCGTCAACGTCCCGCTCCTGCTCGCCGGCGCCGTCGCCGCGTGGCGGCTGGTGCCCGAATCGCGCGACCCCGCCGCCGAGCCGCCCGACCCGCTCGGCGCCGCGCTCTCGATCGTCGGGCTCGGCTCGCTGCTGTGGGCGATCATCGAGGCGCCGGCGCACGGCTGGACCTCCCCGCGCGTGCTCGGCGCCGGCGCGGCCGGGCTGGCCGCGCTGGCGGCGTTCGTCGCGTGGGAGGCCCGCTGCGAGCACCCGATGCTGCGGCTGTCGCTGTTTCGCTCCGCGCGGTTCTCGGCGGCGGTCGCCGCGCTGGCGCTGGGTCTCTTCCCGCTCGCCGGCGCGCTGTTCATCGTGACGCAGACGCTGCAGTTCGACCTCAGCTTCTCGCCGCTGGAGGCGGGCGTCCGGATCCTCCCGATGGCGGCGCTGATCGCCGTCGCGGCGCCGCTCTCGGCGCCCGCCGTGCGCCTGGTGGGCAGCAAGCTCACCGCCGCCGCCGGACTGCTCGCGGTCGCCGGCGGCCTGTGGTGGGCGGCCGGCGCCTCGACCGCCGGCGCGACCTACGGCGACCTGCTGCCGTCGATGCTGCTCGTCGGCGCGGGCGCCGGGCTGCTGATGCCGACCGCCGCCGACTCTGTGCTCGGCTCGGTGCCGCGCGAGCGCGCCGGCGTGGCGTCGGGCACCTACGGCGTCGCGATCCAGATCGGCAGCGCGCTCGGCGTCGCGGTGCTCGGCAGCATGCTCGCGGACCGCTACCAGGAGGTGCTCGCGCGCCTGCCGCTGCCCCCGAGCGCCACCGGCTCGCTCGGCGGCGCGCTCGAAGCCGCCTCCGAGCTCGGCAGCCGCGCCGGGGCCGCGCTCGCCGCCACCGCGCGCGCGGCGTTCATGAGCGGTGCGCACGTCGCGCTGGGTGCGGGCGCCGTGGTCGCGGCGCTCGCGGCCGTGCTCGTGCTCGCCGCGCTCCCGTCTCGCCCTTAAGGCAGGTCGCCGGACTCGATCAGCCGCCGCAGCTCGGCGCCGAAGCGCGCGGCCGGCGCGCCGTCGACGACGTTGTGGTCGATGGAGATCGTCAGATCGAGCACGTCGCGGACCTCGACGGCGCCGCCGACCGCCCGCGGGCGCGGGCTGATCCCGCCGACGAGCACGCCGAGCGAGATCGGGCTCGGGAAGCCGATGCCGAAGCCTCCACCGCCGCCGAACATGCCGACCGCGGTGACGCTCACCGTACCGGCGATCCGCCGCATCCGGATCGAGCGCGACAGCAGCCAGAAGAAGCCGCGCAGGGCGCCCGGCACGAACAGCGCAGCGCGGCCGGCGCGCAGCATGTGGCCGCTGCGGCTTCGCTCGGGCTCGGTCTTGACCGCACGCAGCTCGGCCGAGATGTCGGCGACCGGACGGACGTCGGCGTCTCGGATGAGATGGGCCAGCGGGAAGACGCCCTCGGGCGTCTCGATCTCGATCAACGTGCCGACGTCGACGTACCGGTGCACGACGAGCCGCCCGCGCCAGTCGCGGTACGCGTGCACGTCGGGATGCGCGGCGGCGGCGCGCGCGACGCACGCGACCACGTAGGCCGTGAAGGAGAGACCGGCCTCGCGGCAGCGCCGCCTCGCCTCGGTCACGTCGAGGTCGATCAGGCCGTGCATCGGCGCCGACCGGCGCCCAGCGCGCATCGCGCCGAGCACCACCCGGCGGCTCGTCGGGAAGCGCCGCACCTCGATGCGGCGCTCACGTGATCTGGTAGACCGGCCCGTCGCCGCCCTCCGGAGGCGTCAGCCGCCCGCCCTTGGCGGTGATCGCGCCGCACTGCACGCAGTTGGACGGGTTCACGATCAGGTCGACGAAGCCCTCCTCCGGCGCGTCCTCGGGGACCTCGTAGACGCCGGCTGGGCACATCCATGCCCAGCCCTCGGCGACCTCGCGCGGGACGTTCTTCTCGATCCGGATGTGCGAGGGCGCGTCGTCGCGCGTCGCGTTGCCGGTCAGGAAGACGCCAGAGAGCTTGTCGAACGTGTACTTGCCGTCGGGCTTGGGATAGGACTTGTCGCGGTCGGTCAGCCGCAGCGGCGCCTCGGAGTCCCGATGCGTGGCCCAATGCCCGCCCGGGAAGCGGCCCTTGGTCACGACCATCGCGTTGGTGATCGCGCCGCCGAGGAAGAACCCCTTCCCGAACGGCTGCTTCATGTTGCGCGAGCGGTAGAGGTCCTTGCCGATGTCGGAGTTCAGCACCGCGCTCTCGTAGGTCGAGAAATCGGTCGAGCCGTTCTTGAGCTGACGGTAGATCGTCTCCGCCGCCAGCCGGCCCGACTCGATCGCGTAGTGGATGCCCTTGAGCGTCGGCACGTTGACCATGCCGCCGGAGTCGCCGGCGATCACCATGCCGGGAGCGTGCAGCGTGGGCATCGCCCAGTAGCCGCCCTCCGGGATCGCCTTCGCGCCCCACGCCACGCGCTTGCCGTCGGCCAGCACCTTGCGGACCAGCGGGTGGCCCTTGAACTGCTGCAGGATGTCGTGGACGGAGAAGCGCGCGTCGGTCGTGTCAAGGCCGGAGACGAAGCCGATCGTCACCTTCGGCGTCTCGCCCTCGCGGTTCATGCCGTACATGAACGAGCCGCCGAACTCCTTCCACTTGGCGCGGTAGTGCAGCGGCCAGCCGAGCGTGTGGACGATCTTCTCGAACGGCTTCGGGATCTCCCACACCTCCTTGACGCCGAGCGCCCACACCTGGGGGTCGCTCGGGGCGAGGTCGAGCGCCTTCATGGCGGCACCGGTGAGGTGGCCCCACACGCCCTCGGAGAGCACCGTCGCCTGCGCGATCACGTCGGAGCCCGGCTCGAAGTTGCCCTTCTCGCCGCCGCTCTTGTCGCGTCCCTTGTCGCCGGTGCGCACGCCCACGACCTGTCCTTCGTCGACGAGCAGCTTCTGCCCCACCGTCTCGGCGAGGACGTAGGCCCCCGCCTCCTCCGCCCGCTCGCCCAGCCAGCGGTTGAGCTCGGCCACGCTCACCACGTAGTTGCCATGGTTGCGGAACGGCGGCGGCGTCGGCTTGAGCGGGATGGCGATGCGCCGGTTCGGCGTCAGGTAGACCGTCTCGCGGTTGACCTGGCCCCAGTGCGGCCACGAGTCGTCCTCGGGCAGCAGCCGGCGGATCGCCGAGGGGTTCATCACGCCGCCGGAGAGCTGGTGCGCTCCGGCGACGCGGCCCTTCTCGATCACCGCCACCGGCACCTCGCCGAGGCGCTCGGTCAGCTCGGGGTCGTCCTCGAGCAGCTGCAGGAGACGGATGGCGCAGGCCATACCGGCCTGGCCGCCGCCGACGATCGCGACGCCGACCTCGATGCGCTCGTCCTCGGGGTCGGTCGGCGGGCCGACGAACTCCTTTGCGGAGTCGACGGGCGGCGGGAACTGGCTGGGAGCGGCGGACACTCAGCTCGCCTTCTTCGCCTTCACGGCCTCCGTCAGCTTCGGCACGATCTTGTTCAGGTCGCCGACGACGCCGAGGTCGGAGAACTCGAAGATCGGAGCGTTGGAGTCCTTGTTGATGGCCACGATGTTCTCGGAGCCCTGCATGCCCACCTTGTGCTGGATCGCGCCGGAGATGCCGGCGGCCAGGTAGAGCTTGGGCGCGACGGTCTTGCCCGTCTGGCCGATCTGGGCCGAGTACGAGTACCAGCCGGCGTCGACCACCGCGCGGGTGGCGGCGACGGCGCCGCCGAGCGCGCCCGCGAGATCCTCGAGCGCCTCGAAGCCCTCGGCCTTGCCCAGCCCGCGGCCTCCCGCAACCAGGATGTCGGCATCCTCGATGTTCACGTTGGCGCCGCGCTGCTCGCCGCGCTGGACCATCTTGGCCCGCAGCGAGTGCGGGCGGAACTCGACGTCCAGATCCTCGACCGTGGCGGTGCCGCCGCTTTCGCGAGCCTCGAACGCGTTCAGGCGCCCGATGATCACGCCGAGCTTGGATCGATAGTGCACCGAGGAGATCTGCGAGTCCTGCAGGATCGGCCGCTCGGCGACGAGCTTGCCGTCCTGCACGCGGACGCTGGTGACCTCCATGCAGACGCCGGCGTCCATCCGCGCGGCCAGGCCGGCGCCGATCTCGAAGCCGAGCAGGCCGCCGCCGAACAGCGCGTACTCGTGGCCGCCGGCCTCGATCGCCGCCGCCATGGCGTCGACCACCGGCTGCGCGAGGCCCTCGGGGCCCGCGACCCGGTAGACCTTCGAGGCGCCGTAGTTGCCGAGCTGGGCGGCGAGGTCGTCGCTGACGTCGCCGATCACGATCGCATCGCACTCGGTGCCGAGCTCGCCGGCCAGCTTCGCGCCCTCGGACACGGCGCCGAGCGAGTTCTTGTTGAACGCGCCGTCGTAGTGGAGCGCGTAGACCAGAATCCGGCTCATAGGACACCTCGCTCTGTGGGATTCCCTGACGGCACGCTCATGCGAGGAGCTTCCTTTCATCCAGCCAGGCGACGATCTTCTCGACGGTGTCGTTGGTGTCCTCGTCCTCGATGATCTGGCCCGCGGACTTGGCGGGCGGCGCGGCGAACTCGGAGCAGTGCGCGCGGGCGTTGTCGTAGCCGACGCGGTCGGCCGCGATGCCGACGTCGGCTGCGGACTTCGCGTCCAGCGGCTTCTTCTTGGCGCCCATGATCGCCTTCAGCGACGGGTAGCGCGGCTCGTTGATCGCGTCGCCGACCGCGATCACGGCCGGCAGCTCGACCTGGACCGTGTCGTAGCCGTACTCGGCCTGACGCTCGCAGCGCAGGCCGCCGTCTTCCACATCGATCTTGATCACCTGGGTCAGCGACGGCATCCCGAGGTGGTCGGCCACGACGGCACCGATCGTGTAGCACTCGCCGTCATCGGACTGCTGGCCGAGCAGGACCAGGTCCGGCGCCTCGGCCTCGAGCACCTTGGCCAGCGCGTAGCCGGTGCCGTTGACGTCGGAGCCGGACAGCGCCTCGTCGGTCAGATGCACCGAGCGGTCGGCGCCCAAGGACACCGCCTTGGTCAGCGCGCGCACGGCGCTCTCGGGACCCATCGTGACCGCGACGACCTCGTCGACGTCGATCGCCCCGCCCTCCTTGAGCTGCATCGCCGCCTCGATGGCGTGCGTGTCGAACGGGTTGAGGTTCTTCTCCCCGCTCCGGTCCAGGCGCCCCGTCGAGGGATTGATCCGCTTCTCGACGGCGGCGTCCGGGACCTCTTTGACCAGGACGCAGATCTTCACAGAGTCACCTCTTCGCAAGAACGAACGTTCGGCATCGTAGCGCGTTGACTGACGAGTCAATCGCTATTACCGGCCAACTCGAGCAGCCGGGCCAGCACCTGCTCCCGCAACCTTCCCCGCGGGGGCGCCATGCCCAACAGCTCGGCCAGCCACAACCCGTCCGCGGCCAGCCGGGCCACGGTGGCGTCGACGGGATCGCTCCCGGCGCGCTCGACGCGATCCTGCCAGATCGCATAGCGCTCGCGCGCGCCGCGCAGCACCGCCGGATCGGCGACGAACGCGGCGAGCAGGCCGAGCTCGTCGGCGATCTGACCCTCGGGGTCGGAGGCGAGCACGTAGCCGCGCACGAAGTGCGGGTCGGCCGCGTCGATGTCGCGCTGGAAGTCGCTCAGCCAGCGTTCGACGAGCGCCTCGATCAGCTCGTGCTTGGTGCCGTAGTGGTAAAGCAGCCCGCCCTTGGACACGCCGGCCTGCGCCGCGACGGCGTCGAGCGTGAGCGCCTGCGCGCCGTCACGGCGCACGACGGCGCCCGCGGCGTCGAGGAGCCTGTCTTTAGTGCGCGCCTGCGGCATTGAGCCCGATCACGCCGAGCACGATAAGGCCCAGCGATGCGAGCTTGAGCGCGTTGGCGGCTTCGCCGTA
The DNA here is from genome assembly GCA_963837485.1 of uncultured Solirubrobacteraceae bacterium. GTDB lineage: Bacteria > Actinomycetota > Thermoleophilia > Solirubrobacterales > Solirubrobacteraceae > Solirubrobacter. The sequence goes on from CAWINP010000018.1 coordinate 107,814, forward strand.
GGCGAGCATGCCGATCAGTGCGATGGCGGCGGTGCCGACGGCCGACCAGACGGCGTATGTCGTGCCTACCGACAGGTGCTTCAACACGAGCGCCAGCAGCCAGAACGACACCCCGTAGCCGACGACGACGAGCATCGCTGGTACCGGTCTGGAGAACCCGTCGGAGGCCTTAAGAGCAAGCGTTCCGATGATTTCGGAGGCGATGGCGGCAGCGAGATAGAGAGCGGTCATGCCGCCTACTATACCGTCTGGACGGTACAGTCCTCGCGAGGCGACCGAACGGCAACTGCGCAGGTGAGGGGTGCGGGGCCCGATCGTGAACGATCGTCCCTGGGCGGGATTCGCGCACGATCGACCATCGATTCGCTCATAGGCGGAGGGGGTGCTGCACGAAAGTGTCCTCACAGGACGCAAACGTGACGCACCCCCTCGTTCGGAGCCCGAGACGATGATCGATTTACAGTCACCGCAACTTTCTCCCGCTCCCCTTACCTGCGCCGTTGCCGTTCAAGCGGCCGGGAGCGCCAACCCGGCGTGTCCGCTGATGGGGCGCCCGCCGTTCAAGCGGCCGGGAGCGCCAACCCGGCGTGTCCGCTGATGGGGCGCCCCACGACCCGCCAAGCTACGGTGTCACGGCGGCACGGATGAAGTCGATGATGTCCTGCGTCGGCGCGCCCGGCGTGAACACCTCGGCGACGCCCAGCTCCTTGAGCTGCGGGATGTCCTGGTTCGGGATCGTCCCGCCGACGGTCACCAGCACGTCGCCGGCGTCCTGCTCCTTGAGCAGCTCGACCACGCGCGGGACGAGCGTCATGTGCGCGCCCGAGAGGATCGAGAGCCCGACGGCGTCCGCGTCCTCCTGGATCACCGTCTCGACGATCTGCTCGGGCGTCTGGTGCAGGCCGGTGTAGATGACCTCCATCCCCGCGTCGCGCAGCGCGCGGGCGATGATCTTCGCGCCGCGGTCATGGCCGTCGAGGCCGGGCTTGGCCACGACGACGCGGATCTTGCGGTTGGACGCCACGGCGGCAGACTACCTAGACCACCATCGCGTCGCAGGCGAAGCAGTGCTCGGCGGCGACGCGCTTGAGGATCGTGCGCATCGGCTCGACGCCGGGAGCGCGGTAGCGCGAGGCGTGCGTGGCGATCGAGATCGTGCGTGTCGGCCCGTCGGTCAGGCAGCGGAGCACGATGTCGTCGCGCACGGTGGCAAGCGCGACGGTCGGGATCAGCGTGACCCCGACGCCGGCGGCCACCAGGCCCTGCTTGCCGAGCCACTCGGTCGACTGGAACGCGACCCGCGGCTCGAACCCGGCGCGCTCGGCCGCCCGCATCAGCTTCGTGCGGCAGATGCCGTCGCGGCCCTCGATCCAGATCTCGTCGCGAAGGTCGGCCATCGAGATCTCCGGCTTGCCGGCAAGCGCGTGGTTGCGCGGCAGCGCGAGGTGCATCGGGTCGTCCATAAGATGCTCGAGCTCAAGGGCCTCGCCCGGGTCGCCGGCGTCGCTCACGACCGCGATGTCGAGTTCGCCGGCCGCCAGCAGCGGGCCCGTCTCGGGCGTCGTGCACTCGCGCAGCGACAGGCAGACGCTCGGGTGCTCGCCGTCGAACGCGGTCAGCGCGAGCGGGATCAGCGTCGCGTTGGCGGTCGGGAACGCGCCGATCCGCAGGCGGCCGCCGTCGAGGCCCGACAGCGCGTCGAGCTGGTGCTCGGCGGCGGCCAGCCGGTCGAGGATCACCTCCGCGTGCTCGAGCAACAGCTCGCCCGCCGGGGTCAACCGGATCCCCCGCGCGCCGCGCTCCACCAGCCGTGCGCCGGCTTCGGCCTCCAGCGTGGCGATCTGGCGCGAGACCGCGGGCTGGGTGAACGCGAGCGCCTCCGCGGCGGCCGAGAACGACCCCTGCGCAGCGACCTCGCGCAGGACGCGCAGGCGGCGGACGTCAAGCATGACTCGATCGTATACCAGCTCGTGGGAAAGATCATTTGCCGTCATGGCTCGAGTGCCGGACGATGCTCTGCATGCACCCGACGATCCTCACCGAGCTGACCCGCCTGACCGCAATCGAGCGCGAGCAGCGCGCCGCGGCCGCGCGCCGCACCCGGGTGCCCCGGCCAACGTCGAAGCGGCGCCGCCGGCGCGCGTTCGCGGCTAGAACTGGTCGGGATGCCTCCGTGTACACGGCATCCGGTCCCTGACGACGCGTTCGCCTTCGCGCATGAGCGGCTCTGGCTCGCCCCCGGGCTCGAGCCGTACCTGCGGCTGATCCTGACCCCGGCGCGCTTCAGCGCATCCGCGGTCGCAGACCTCGACACGACGCAGGCGCGGTCACGTCGGAGCCGCCGCATGGAGCCACACCGGCCGACCGGGCCGCGGGACTGCTCGAGGCGACCGCGTCGATGGTCGCGAAGATCCGCGAGCTGCTCGGCGCGCCTCCCACGAGCTCGGAGCGCGGCGACGCGGTGCCGACGCGCCTGCGCGTCGACGGCGAGTCCGTCGAGTTCTCGGCCGTGCGGTCCGGCGATCTCTTCGCCGCCGCCAACGAGACGATCGCCATCAGCGGCAGCGGCGAGCCCGGCGAGCTCGCGTTGCGCACGCTGACCGATCCTGCGCCGTACCGGCGGCGGCCCGACCCGGTCGAGCTGCTCTGGGAGCGGTATCGGGTGGAGCTCCGTCGCGACTTCATCGCGCTGTCGGAGCTGGTGCGCCGCGTCGCGCGCGTGCATCCGGACCTCGGCGAGGCGGACGTGCGCCGCGCGACGTTCGATGTCCTCCGCTTCGCCCTCGAGCGCGAGGAGGCCGAGGCGGGTCAGTTCGAGGACGGGGTGTTCGTTCCGTGGGATCAGCCGCCCGGCGTGGTCGCCCGTCGCGCCGCCGACGCCTGGGACGCCCTGGGCCGGACGCCGAACGTCGGCGACATCCTGTGGCTGCAGGACGCCGGAGCCCGCGACGCGCTCCTGCAGCGCGGGCACGCCGTCCCTGTTCCCGCGCTACGAACCGTTCACGGATGACGAGGTGGACGCCCTCGTGGCGGGCGTCCTCTCCCGGCTCGGCGCCGGCCACACATGACACGCTCACGTCCGGATACGGTCTGCGCGTCATGGCCGACGCCGCCGTCCTCCTGCGCACGATCCAGCGCGTCGAGCGCGTTTTGTCCGAGGCGGAGGCTGAGGCGGACGCGTATCCCGCGGTGCTCGCCGCGATCGGCGGCGAGCTCGGCTGGTCGAGCGGGATCTGGTGGGCGCCGGAGGGCGACGGCCCTGAGGTCGCGGCCGGCGACGGCGTCACCGTCGTCGTGCCGGTCAAGGCGCACGGCCACACGGTCGCCGTGCTCGAGTTCGCCGGGCCTGAGCCCGACGAGGACACCTACGCGGTGCTGGAGACGCTCGGCGTGCAGATCGGGCGTTTCGCGGCGCACAGCCGCGCCCAGAAGGCGCTGCGCGACTCCTCGGCGCGGCGGGCGGCGATGCTCGACGCCGCGTTCGACTGCGTGTTCACGATGGACTCGAGCCGCCGCATCCTCGAAGTCAACCGGGCGGCGGAGCGCACGTTCGGCCTCCCGGCCTCCGACCTGGTCGGGCGCGAGATCGCCGAGCTCGTCGAGCCGCCGCGCGGCGGGCTGGTGATCGGCGCCCGCTCGGAGCTGACCGCCAGGCGCGGCGACGGGTCCGCCTTCCCCGTCGAACTGATCGTCACGCGCCCCGAGCTGCCCGGGCCGCCGCTGTTCTACGGCTACCTGCGCGACGTGACCCGCCGGCACTCGGCCGAGCAGGGGCTGCGCAAGCTGGCCTCCGAGCAGGCCGCGCTGCGGCGCGTCGCGACCGCCGTGGCCGAGGAGCGCGACCCTGGCGAGCTGTTCACGCTCGTGGTCGAGGAGAGCGCGCGGCTGCTCGACGCGCACACGTCGCACCTGGTCCGCTACGTGGACGACGGGGCGAGCGTCGTGATGGTCGCGCGCTGGGCGCGCAACCCCGACCACCTGCTGCCGCTCGACACGCCGATCCCGCTCGACAGCGACTCGGCGATGCTGCGCATCCTGCGGACCCGCCGGCCCGCCCGGATCGAGACCTACGCCGGGGAGGACGGCGACCTCGCCGAGCTGCTGCGAGGGCGCGGCTACCACTCCGCGGTCGGCGCGCCGATCGTGCTCGGCGGCCGCCTGTGGGGCTCGCTGATCGTGTCCAGCCAGGTACCTGAGCCGTTCCCGCCGGACGCCGAGCAGCGCGTCGGCGACTTCGCCGAGCTTGCCGCCCAGGCGCTCGCCAACGCCGAGGCGCGCGCCCAGCTCGCCGCGTCGCGCGCCCGCATCGTGCAGGCCGGCGACGCCGAGCGCCGGCGCCTGGAGCGCAACCTGCACGACGGCGCTCAGCAGCGGCTCGTCTCGCTCTCGCTCACGCTCCGGCTCGCCGCCAAGCGCCACCACGAGGACCCGATGCTGCTCGGCGCCGTCGACGAGCTCGCGCACGCGCTGGAGGAGTTGCGTGAGCTCGCACGCGGCATCCACCCCGCCGTGCTCACCGAGTACGGGCTCGAGCCGGCGCTGCGGGCGCTCGCCGCCCGCTCGACGGTGCCGGTCGAGCTCGAGGTCGCGCTCGAGGACCGGCTGCCCCCACCGGTGGAGGCGGCGGCGTACTACGTCGCGGCTGAAGCGCTCACGAACGTCGCCAAGCACGCTCGCGCGAGCACGGTGCGCGTGAGCGTGAGCCGCGACGACGGTCGCGCGGTGATCGAGGTCGCCGACGACGGGCGCGGCGGCGCCGACGCGTCCGGATCCGGACTCCGCGGCCTCGCCGACCGCGTCGAGGCGCTTGCGGGCCGGCTCGCCGTCGCCACCACGGCCGGCGCCGGCACTACGCTGCGCGCCGAGATGCCGTGCGCCTGATCGCCGCCGCACTGATCGCCTTCGCCCCCGCCTCCGCGTACCGAGGCGAGACGTCACAGCACAAGGTCGCGTCGGTGATCGCCGGCGCCGACGGGCAGGTCCAGCGGATCCGGATCGGCTACGACGCGCCGTGCCGCGACCCGCGCTACCGGTTCCCGAACGTGATGCGGCTCGAGCCGCCGTTCGACACCGCGACGCCCGACCTCGTGGAGACGCGCCTGACGTTCCGCGAGAAGCTCAAGGGCGGCGGGCGCACGCGCCAGACGGTCACGCTGAAGGCGACGCGCGCCTCAAACGCGTGGAGCGGCACGTTCGCGACCACGATCGTGCTCACGCGGGCGGGGCGGCATCTGGACACCTGCGTGCTCACACGTGTCCGCTGGACCGCTCGCATGACAGATTAAGCGGGGTGCGCACGCACGCTGCCCCCGACGCGGCGGTCCTGCTCGGATGCGAGCACGCGGTCGTGCGCGTCCTCGCGGCCGCCGACAGCGAGGACGAGGCCTATCCGGCGCTGCTCGCCGCGATCGGGATCTCGCTCGGCTGGCGCGGCGGAGAGGTGCGCGAAGCGCCGATCGAGCGCGCGGTCGCCGAGGACGGCGTCGTCGCGTTCCCGGCCGGCGGGCGCACGCTCGCGTTCACCGCGCCCGACCCGGGGCCGGAGACGCTCGCCACGCTCGACGCGCTCGGCTCGCAGATCGGCGTCTTCGCCGAGCGCTGCCGCGCCCAGCAGGCGGTGCGCGAGAGCGACGCGCGCAAGGGCGCGATCCTCGAGGCGGCGTTCGACGCGGTGATCACGATGGACCACCTTGGTCGTGTCGTGGAGGCAAACCGCGCCGCCGAGGGGATGTTCGGCTACGCCTATGCCGACATGGCCGGGCGCGAGGTCGCCGACCTGATCGTCCCGCCGAGCCTGCGCGAAGCCCACCGGCGGGGCGTCGCGCGCTATCTCGACGACGGCGAGCGTCACGTGATCGGGCATCCGGTCGAGCTGACCGGCATGCGCGCGGACGGCTCCGAGTTTCCCGTGGAGGTCGTCATCACCCGCCCGGACGTTGCCGGCCCGCCGCTGTTCGTCGGCCACCTGCGCGACGTGACCGAGCGCCGCGCGTCGGAGGCCGCGCTGCGCCGGCTCGCGGACGAGCAGGCGGCGCTGCGCCGTGTCGCCACCGCGGTCGCCGCCGAGCGCGAGCCGGAGGAGCTCTTCAGCCTGGTGATCGAGGAGGTCGGGCGCCTGATGGACGCGCAGAGCTCGAACATGATCCGCTACGAGCGAAGCGATGATGAGGCCTCCGGCCGAGGCAGGGGCAACGGGCTCGCGACGGTGATCGGCGGCTGGAGCGCGGCCGGAGTGTCGAGCGTGCCGACCGGCGCGACCGTGAGAGTGGACGGCGACACCGCGGCGGCGCGCATCTGGCGCACCGGCCGCCCGGCTCGCATCGATACCTACGACGGCCTGGAGGGCGAGCTGGCCGAGACGCTGCGCTCGCTGGGCTTCCGCAGCGCGGTCGGCGCCCCGGTCGTGCTCGGCGGCCGTCTATGGGGCGCGGTGATGATCTCCAGCGTCGATCCCGAGCCGTTCCCGGCGGGCGTCGAGCAGCGGATCTCCGACTTCGCCGAGCTTGCCGCGCAGGCGCTCGCCAACGCCGAGGCGCGCAAGCAGCTCGCGGCGTCGCGCAAGCGCATCGTGCAGGCCGGCGACGCCGAGCGGCGGCGGCTGGAGCGCAACCTCCACGACGGGGCGCAGCAGCGACTCGTCTCGCTCTCGCTCACGCTCCGCCTCGCCGCCCGGCGGCACGCCGACGACGCCGAGCTCACGGGCGCCGTCGAGGAGCTCGGCCAGGCGCTGGAGGAGCTGCGCGAGCTCGCGCGCGGCATCCACCCGGCCGTGCTCACCGAATACGGGCTCGAGCCGGCGATCGAGGCGCTCGCGTCGCGCACGCCGTTCCCGGTCGACATCGAGGTCGCGCTCGAGGACCGGCTGCCGGCGCCGGTCGAGGCCGCGGCGTACTACGTGGTGGCCGAGGCGCTGACCAACGTGACCAAGTACGCCGGCGCGTCGGACGTGCGCGTGCACGTGTTCCGCGACGAGGGGCGCGCCCACGTCGAGGTGCGCGACGACGGCGTCGGCGGCGCGCAGGAGGACCGCGGCTCGGGCCTGCGCGGGCTGGCCGACCGCGTCGAGGCGCTCGGCGGCGCCCTGTGGATCACCAGCCCGCAGGGCGAGGGCACGACACTGCTCGCCGAAATTCCCTGCGGATGAAGCTTCGGATCGTCATCGGCGAGGATCAGGCGCTGCTGCGCGAGGGGATCGTGCGGCTGCTCGCGGACGCCGGCTTCGAGGTGGTGGCCGAGGCCGCCGACGCGCCCGAGCTGCTGCGCATGGTCGCCGCGCACAAGCCCGACGTGGCGATCGTCGACGTGCAGATGCCGCCCGGCAACGAGGACGACGGGCTGCGCGCGGCGCAGGAGATCCGGGCGTCCCAGCCGGACGTCGGCGTGCTCGTGCTGTCCGCGTTCGCGGAGGAGCGCTACGCGGTCGACCTGATCGGCGACGACGCGGCGGGCGTCGGCTACCTGCTCAAGGACCGCGTGACCGACTTCGCCGGCTTCGCCGACGCCGTGCGCCGCGTTGCCGCCGGCGGCTCGGTGCTCGACCCGAAGGTCGTGTCGCAGATGCTCGGGCGCAAGCGCCGCGACGACCCGCTGGACGACCTGACCCCGCGCGAGCGCGAGGTGATGGAGCTGATGGCCCAGGGCCGCTCGAACAAGGGCATCGCCGAGGAGCTCGTGGTCACTCCGGCGGCCGTGGAGAAGCACATCACGGCGATCTTCAGCAAGCTCGGCGTGAGCGCCGAGTCAGCCGACCACCGCCGCGTGCTAGCGGTGCTGGCGTTCCTCCGCCGCTAGTAGCGGGATCACCGCCCGGATCACGGTGCCCGCGCCTGCGGGGCTGTCCACTCGCAGGGTGCCGTCGAGCGCGCCGACGCGGTCGGCGAGGCCGCGCAGCCCGCTGCCCGAGGTCGCGTCCGCGCCGCCGGCGCCGTCGTCGCGGACCTCGATCACCGCGGTGCCGCCCTCCACGCGCGTCGACACCGCCGCGTGGGTCGCGTTCGCGTACTTGGCGACATTGGTCAGCGCCTCGGCGACGACGAAGTACGCAGCGGTCTCGACCGGGAGTGGGAGCCGGTCCTGCAGCCGCGACTCGAGCTCGACCGGGAACGACGCGCGCGTGGCCAGCGACTCGATTGCCGCGTCGAGCCCGCGCTGGGAGAGCACCGCCGGATGGATGCCGGCCGCGAGGTCGCGCAGGTCGTCGACGGCCGCGGCCGCGTTCGCGACCGCGGAGTCGAGCAGCTTGCGCGCGAGCTCCGGGTCCTGATCGAAGCGCGAGCGCGCGAGCTTGAGCTCGATCATGAGGCTGACCAGCCGCTGCTGGGCGCCGTCGTGGAGGTCGCGCGTGAGCCGCCGGCGCTCGGCGTCGCCGGCCTCTACGAGCCGCGTGCGCGAGGCCCGCAGCGCCTCCAACCGCGCCCGCAGCTCGACCTGCAGGCGCGCGTTCTCGATCGCCAGCGCGGCCGCGGCGGCCGCCTCGTGCAGCAGGTCCGGCCACTCGCACACCGCCGGGTCGTGCACGAGCGCACCCACGCGCCGGCCGTGGTTGGTGATCTCGGTCACCTCCCGGCCCTCGGTCTCCGGCACCTCGCCGTTGAGCTCGACGTACTCGCCCAGCTCCGGCAGCCAGTACGCGACGACGAGGGTGTCGTCGTGCAGCGCGGTGCGCAGCGCGTCCTGCAGCGCGCCGGGGTCGAGGCTGATCCGCTCGATCAGCCGGCCGACGGTGGCGACGCGGAAGAACCGGCTGCGCGCGAGGCCGGCCAGGAATGCCCAAGGCAGCAGCGCGAACGCGCCGAAGAACGCGATCTGCGTCGCCCCGCCAACCGCCGTGTCGCGCAGGACGGCCTGGAGGATTGCGAGCACCAGGATCACCACGCCGAGGACGAGCACGGGCTCCAAGCCCTGGCGCTGCAGGCTGCCCGCGCGCAGCCAGCGCCGGATCAGCACGGTGACGCACACGATCACGCCGACGACCAGCAGCAACCCCTGCAGGCTTCCGAGGATGTCGGCGACGAGTTGCTTGTGCGTGATCAGCAGTAGGTCGTTCGGGCACGTCTTGCACTGCTGATCGTCGGTGAACATGATCACCAGCGCCTGCAGCCCGCCGGCGGCCCAGACCATCCCGACGCCGATGCGCGACGCCCGCCCCTCCAGCCGCCCCGACGGGAACGCCAGCAGCAGGTGCGCGAACGGGGCGAGGATGATCGCGTCGCATGCGAGCCCGATCGTGTACAGGAACGCGTCGTTGGCGAACTGGAACGCCGTCGTGAGCATCGCCACGCCGGTCAGCACCATCAGCGCGCCGATCCGGCTCTCCGGGCGGCGCTGCCACGCATAGGAGCCCACGCCGACGAAGCCCCACGCCAGCGCCGTGCCGAGGAACAGCACGACGCGCCCACCCTCGGGAAGCCGCGCAGGGTCGTCCGGCCAGCCCAAGAGGGCGATGCCGACGACCAGCGCGTACGTGCACGCCGCCGTGACGCGTATCACGGGGCGAGACTACTCGCGTGCAGCGTCGCCGAGCAGGGCGCGGGCGATGACCAGGCGCTGGATCTCGCTCGTGCCCTCGTAGATCTCGGTCACCTTGGCGTCGCGGTAGTAGCGCTCGGCCGGGAACTCCTTCGTGTAGCCGTAGCCGCCGAGGATCTGGATCGCCTCGCCGGTCTGCCGGCGCGCGACCGCCGAGGCGAACAGCTTCGCCTGCGCGCCCTCGATGCCGTGCGGGCGGCCGGCCTGCTTGAGCCGCGCCGCGCGCCAGGTGAGCGCGCGGGCCGCCTCGATCTCGGTCTGCATGTCGGCGAGCTTCTGCTGGATCGCGCCGAGCCGCGCGATCGGGCCTCCGAACGCGTTGCGCTCCTTCGCGTAGCTGGTGGCCAGCTCGAGCGCGGCCTGGGCGATCCCGACCGCCTGCGCGGCGATCCCGATCCGCCCGCCGTCGAGCGTGCGCAGCGCGACGCGCATCCCACCGCCGGGCTCGCCGAGCAGCTCGCCGGGCGTGTCCTCGAACGCCAGGTCGGCCGTGGAGCTGGAGTTCAGCCCCAGCTTCTCCTCCTCGCGGGTCACGCTGAAGCCCGGCGCGCCGGCGCGCACGAGAAACGCGCTGGGGCGGTCGCCGTCTTTCGCGAAGACGATGAACGTGGACGCGTAGGAGCCGTTGGTGATCCACTGCTTGGCGCCGCTGATGCGGGAGCCGGTGACCCGCGTGCGCATGGCGCCGGCGTCGGAGCCCGAGCCGGACTCGGTCAGCGCGAACGCCGAGATCTCCTCGCCGGAAGCCAGCCGCGGGACGTGCTCGTCGATCTGCTCCGGCGTGCCGTGGTTGAGGATCGGCAGCGTGCCGGCGCTCGTGTGCACGGCCACGGTGACGCCGACGCCCGCGTCGGCGCGGCTGAGCTCCTCCAGCACGAGCACGTACGCGAGGAAGTCGGCGCCGGCGCCGCCGTGCTCCTCCGGCACGCACACGCCCATCAGGCCGAGCTCGCCGAGCTCGCCGAACAGCGCCCGCGGGAAGTGGTGGTCACGGTCCCACTGCGACGCGTGCGGGGCGATCTTCTCCTCCGCGAAGCGGCGCGCCAGCTCGCGGATCGCGCGCTGGTCGTCGGTCAGCTCGTGCGAACTCATGTCCTGACCGCCCGCGCGCCGAGCGCCAGCCCGCTGACCACGGCCGCCGCCGCGGCGATCCGCAGCCGCAGCCCGAGGCGCTCGAACCTCATGATCTCCCACCCCTCCTCGCGCGCCACCCGCGCCAGCGTCTTGTCGGGATTGACGGCGACAGGATGCCCGACGAGCCGCAGCATCGGCAGGTCGGACTCGGAGTCCGAGTAGGCATAGGAGCGCGACAGGTCGAGGTCCTCGCGCGCGGCCAGCTCGCGGATCGCCTGCGCCTTGCCCTCGCGGTAGTTGAACGGCCCGCCCTCGCGCCCGGTGTAGACGCCGTCGACCACCTCGGCGACGCTTCCCACGGCCCCGTCGAACGTGAGCACCATCGCCATCAGCTCGGCCATCTCCTGCGCCGCGGCGGTGCAGATGAAGATCGGCCGGCCGGCGTCCTGATGCGCGTAGGCGAGCTCGAGCATCTGCGGGTACAGGCGCGGGAGCACGCCGGCCAGCACGGTTCCGGAGAGCCGCTGCAGATCGCGCACCTTGGCGCCCTCGAGCATCTTCCCGACGCGCTCGCGGACCGCGTCGGTCGTCTTGTCGGTCGAGCCGTTGAGGCGGAACTTCAGGTTCGTGTAGGCGTCGCGGGCGATGTCGCGGCGGCTCATCAGCCCTGCCTTGTAGGCGGCGCGCCCGAACTGGAAGGAGCTCGAGCCGGCGATCAGCGTGCGGTCGAGATCGAAGAACGCGGCGCCCTTCTCGTCCGCCCGCCGGAGCGCCCCGCCGCCCGGAGGCGGCGGGAGGATGTGCGGGCGCTCGGTCAAACGTTCACGATCACGGCGTCGCCCTGGCCGCCGCCGGAGCAGATGGCGACGCAGCCGTAGCCGCCGCCGCGGCGGCGCAGCTCGAGCACGATCGAGCCGAGGATGCGCGCGCCCGACGCGCCGAGCGGGTGCCCGAGCGCGACCGCGCCGCCGTTGACGTTCACGCGCTCGGAGTCGATGCCGAGCATGCGGATGCTGTTGAGCGTCACCGAGGCGAACGCCTCGTTGATCTCCCACAGGTCGATGTCGCCCGGCTGCAGCCCGGCCCTGTCGAGCGCCTTCAGCGCCGCCTTGGCCGGCGTGCGTGCGAGGTAGGCGAACTCGTCGGCGATCGCCGCCTGGGCGACGATCGTGCCGAGGGCGTCCTTGCCGTTGCGCTCGGCCCAGTCCTCGGAAGCGAGCACGAGCGCGCCGGCGCCGTCGTTGACGCCCGGCGAGTTGCCGGCCGTGTGCGAGCCGTTCTTGACCAGGCCGGGGAGCTTCGCGAGCGCTTCCAGGGTGCTGTCGCGGCGCGGCCCCTCGTCGACCTCGACGACGGTGTCGGGTTGGGTGGGACGGCGTCCGTGGACGGTCACGGGGACGATCTCCTCCGGCAGGCGGCCCTCGTCGGTCGCCGCGATCGCGCGCTCGTGGCTGCGCAGCGCCCAGCGGTCGAGGTCCGGGCGCGTGAGCTCGAGCTCGTCGCCGACCTCGGTCGCCTCCTCGAACATCTGCCTGCCGCTGAACGGGTTGCGCAACCCGTCCTGGATCATCGCGTCCAGCGCCTTCACGTCGCCCATGCGGAAGCCGGTGCGGGCGCCGGGCAGCAGGTACGGCGCGTTGGACATCGACTCCATCCCGCCGGCGACGCCGACGTCGAGGTCGCCGGCACGGACCGCGGCGTCGATCATCCCGGCGGCGCGGAGGCCGGACGCGCACACCTTGTTGATCGTCTCCGAGCTGACCTCGATCGGGATCCCGGCCTCGATCTGCGCCTGGCGGCTCGGGATCTGGCCCTGCCCGGCCTGCAGGACCGCCCCCATCACGACGTGCTCGACCTGCTCGGGCGCGACGTCGGCGCGCTGCAGCGCCTCGCGGATCGCTACGCCGCCGAGGTGGGTGGCGGGCAGGCTCGACAGGCCACCGCCGAGCTTTCCGATCGGCGTGCGGGCGGCGCTCAGGATCACGGTTCGAGGCATACGGCTGAGGATAGTGTCGAGACCATGCGCGTCAGAGCTACCACCGATTCGCCCCCTTCGACCGGCGCCGACACGATCGTCGTGGGCGTCTTCGAGGACGAGGGCGTGGCGCACGACTACCCCGGCACGCTGCAGGCGCTGGTGGACTCCGGCGAGGCGCGGCGCGGCCTGCGCAAGCTCGCCGTGACGCACGCCGAGGGCCGGCGCTACGTGCTCGCGGGGCTCGGAGCGCGCGCGGACTTCGACCCGGAGCGCGCGCGGGTGGCCGCCGCGACGGTCGCGGGGCGCGTGCGCGAGCTGGGCACGAAGATCCTCTGCTGGGAGGTCCCGCACCACGTCGGCGACGCCGTGGTCGGCGGGCTCGTCGAGGGGACGGTCCTCGCCACCTATGCCTACACCGCCTACAAGAGCGCGGCCGAGGACAGCGCCGGCGTCGAGACGCTGATCGTCTCTTCGCACCACGACGTCGCGACGCCGGCCGTCGAGGCGGCGCTCGTCGCCGAGGCGGTCAATTCGGCGCGCGACCTCCAGAACGCGCCCGCCAACGCGATGACGCCGACGGCGCTCGCCGAGCATGCGCGCTCGCTCGACGGCGTGACCGTCGAGGTGCTCGACCGCCGCGCGATCGAGGCGGCGGGCATGGGCGCGTTCGCGGGCGTCGCGCGCGGCTCCGACGAGGAGCCGCGACTGATCACGCTCCGCTATGAGCCCGACGGCGTCGCCGGCCCGATCCTCGGCCTTGTGGGCAAGGCGGTGACGTTCGACTCCGGCGGGATCTCGATCAAGCCCGGGCAGAAGATGTCCGAGATGAAGTTCGACATGTCCGGCGGCGCGGTCGCGCTGGAGGCGACCGGCGCGATCGCCCGGCTCGGGCTGCCCGTGCGCGTGCTGACGGTGATCGGCGCGACCGAGAACCTGCCGTCCGGGCACGCGCTCAAGCCCGGCGACATCGTGCGTGCGAAGACCGGCACGACGATCGAGATCGTCAACACCGACGCCGAGGGCCGGCTCGTGCTCGCCGACTGCCTCGCGCACGCGGTCGATCTCGGCGCCGAGCGGCTCGTCGACCTCGCGACGCTCACCGGCGCGATCACGGTGACGTTCGGCAAGACCTACGCGGGCCTGCTCGGCAACGACGACGCCTGGTGCGACGTGGTCGCGGCGGCGGGCGAGCGGACGGGCGAGATCGTCTGGCGGCTGCCGCTGCACGACGAGTACGCGAAGGCGATCGAAGGCAAGTACGCCGACGTCGCCAACGCGGTCGAGACGCGGCAGGCGGGGTCGATCGCGGCCGCCGAGTTCCTCAAGCGCTTCGTCGGCGACGTGCCGTGGGCGCACCTGGACATCGCGGGCACCGCCTGGGACCTGGGCCGCGCCTACGCGGCCAAGGGCGGCTCAGGCTGGGGCGTGCGGCTGCTCGTCGAGCTCGCCCGCGCCAGCGGCGGCGCGCCCGATCTCCATTAGCCGCCCAGGCGGAAGGTGCCCACGAGCTCGTCGAGCCGCCGGGCAGTGTCGGCCAGCTGCGACGCCGACGCCGAGATCTGCTGGGTCGACGCGGTCGTCTCCTGGGTGGACGCGGAGACCTGCTCGGCGCTCGCCGACGACTGGTCGGCGACCGCGGCGACCTCGACGACGTCGGCCTGGATCCGCGCCGTGCCCTCGGAGATCTGCGCGGTGGCGCCGGCGATCTCCTGGATCCGCGCGGTGACGTCGGTGACCGCCGCCTCGATGCGATTGAACGCCTCGCGCGTCTGGCGCACGGTCTCCGTGCCGGCGGCCGTGCGCTCCGCGCCGGCCTCGACGACGTCGACCACGCGCGCCGTCTCGGTCTGGATCTGCCCGATCAGCTCGACGATCGTCACGATCTGGGTCGAGCGGTCCGCCAGGTCGCGGATGGCGCCGGTGATCTCGGTCGAGGAGGCCTGCACGGCCTGTATCGCGTCGAACGCCTCGTCGGCGGTGCGCGCGCCCTCGCGGGCGACGTCGCGCGCCTCGCCGGCCGCGCCGGCGGCGCCCTCGGCCCGGTGGGCGCTGTCGCGCGCCGTTCCAGCGGCGGACTCGGCGGTCGAGCGGACGGCGTCGACGCTTCGCGCCTGGCGCTCGGCGCCGGCCGCGACCTCGCCGACCGCGGAGGCGATCTCGCCGACCGCCTGCCCGGCCTCCTGCGACGTCGTCGCCATCTGCTCGGAGGCGGAGGCGACGGTGCGCGCGGAGCCGGCGACCTCGCCGATCAGGCCCGAGAGCCTGTCGCGCATCGCGTTGTAGGCCTCCACCGAGCCCGCGATGCGGTCGCGGATGCCGTTGGTGGCCACCGCGATCTGGCCGAGCTCGTCCTGGCCGGGGCTCTCGATCGCGGGCGTCGCGGGCACGACCGGGCGCGTGAGATCGCCGGCGGCGACGGCGTCGAGGCCCGCGCGCAGATCGGTCGCGTCATGGCTCTCGAGCGAACGCAGGCGCGCGAGCCCGCTCGCAGCCGCGCGCCGCACGCCGCGGCTCACCAGCACGGTGATCGCGATCGCGAGCAGCGTGCCGATCAGCCCCGCGACGATGCCGGCGCGCTTGGCGGCGGCCGCGGAGGACTTCGCCTGCGCCACGTCGGCGGCCTGGCGGCGCTCGACGTAGGTGCCGATCTGCTCCTGCGCCTGGAGCGGGATGCGGACGTACTTGTCGGCGAGCGCGAGCGCCTTCAGCGCGGCCGCGTGATCGCCGGCGGCGACGGCCGGGAAGAGCAGCTTGTTGACGGTGGCGTCGTGGTGCTCGTCGGCCGCGGTGGCCGAGCGCGCGATCCGCGTGATCGTCGGGTCGTGCAGCTTCTCGACCGACTTCGCGGCCGCCTCGGCCTTCGCGACGCCGGCCTCCCACTCGTCCTTGTAGCGCGGCTGGAAGGTCGCGACGTAGAGCGCCTGCGACGACTGCTGCTGGCGGGTTCCCGCCGCCTGCTCGGCGGCGCCCTCGACGGCCTGGTCCCAGGCGATCGCCTTGCGGTAGGCGGCGTCCGCCTTCCCCGACTCGGCGATCACGACGGCGAGCGAGCACAGCATGACGGCGAGCACGGCCGCGAAGGCGAGGCCGAGCTTGATGCCGAGGGTGAGTCGAACGGCAAAGGGGCGCATGGCCAGCCCCGATCGGTCGCTCGTTCCGATCCGAACAAGCCGATTGTCATCCGACTGACAGCCAGGGTCGAACCAGGCGCGCTCGGCACAATGACGCGATGGACTTCGACCTTCCGGACGATCACGAGCTGCTCCGCCGCACGGTCCGCGACTTCGCCGAGAACGAGGTCGCGCCGGTCGCGGAGGAGCTCGACAGGACCAAGGCGTTCCCCTACGCGATCGTCCGGCAGCTCGGCGATCTCGGCCTGATGGGCATCCCCTTCCCCGAGCAGTACGGGGGCGGCGGGGGCGACTCGCTCGCCTACGCGCTCGCCGTGGAGGAGCTCACGCGGGTCGACTCGAGCGTCGCCATCACGCTCTGCGCGCACACCTCGCTCGGCACCCAGCCGATCTACCTGTTCGGGACCGAGGAGCAGAAGCGCGAGTGGCTTCCGGAGCTCACGAGCGGGCGCAAGCTCGGCGCGTTCGGACTCACCGAGCCGGAGGCGGGAAGCGACGCCGGCAACGTGCGCACGCGGGCGAGGCTCGACGACGGCGAGTGGGTGGTCGACGGCGCCAAGCAGTTCATCACCAACGCGGGGACCGACATCTCCGGCGTCGTCTGCATCACCGCCCGCACCGGCGACGGCGAGATCTCCAACCTGATCGTCGCCAACGGCACGCCCGGCTACGAGCAGGGCGAGCCGTACCGCAAGATGGGCTGGAACGCCTCCGACACGCGCCCGCTCAGCTTCGACGGCTGCCGCGTGCCCGAGGAGAACCTGCTCGGCCGCCGCGGCGACGGCTTCAAGCAGTTCCTGCGCGTGCTCGACATCGGGCGCATCGGCGTCGCCGCGATGGGCGTGGGGCTCGCCCAGGGCGCGCTCGACCAGGCGCTCGCCTACGCGAAGGAGCGCAAGGCGTTCGGGCAGCCGATCTCGAAGTACCAGGCCATCCAGGTCAAGCTCGCGGACATGGCGACCGAGATCGAGGCGGCCCGGCTGCTGACCTACAAGGCCGCGCGGCTGAAGGACGCCAACCGCAACTTCACGCTCACGGCGGCGCAGGCGAAGCTCAAGACCGGGCGCCTGGCCGTGCGCTGCGCCGAGGAGGCGGTGCAGATCCACGGCGGCTACGGGTACATCGAGGAGTACCCCGTCTGCCGCATGTACCGCGACGCGAAGATCCTCACCATCGGCGAGGGCACCGACGAGGTGCAGCAGATGGTGATCGCCCGAGCGCTCGGAGCTTGAGACTCGCCGCTCTCTGGATCGTCCTGCTCGCGGCCTACGCCGCGACGCTCAACGTGCCCGCGCGCCCGGGGCTCGACTACGCCGGCTCGGAGCCGCACCACCTGCTCGCGGCCGAGTCGATCGTCTCCGATCGCGACGTCGACCTCGCCGACGAGTACCGCGAGCGGGCCTACGCGAGCTGGTACCCGAAGGCGCTCAAGACCGACGGGAAGGAGGTCGGCGGGCGGCTGGTGGAGCCGCACGGCGCCGGCTTCGCGCTGCTGATCGCGCCCGCCTACGCGCTCGGCGGCGCGCGCGCCGTGCAGGCCGAGATGGCCGTGCTGCTCGCGTTCGCGTTCGTCTTCGCGGCCGCGCTGGCGCGCCGGATGGTCCCCGAGCCGTGGGCGACCGCGGGCGCAGGGCTCGTCGGCCTCTCGCCGCCGGCGCTCGCGGCGAGCACGACGGTCGCGCCGGGCGTCGCCGCCGCCGCGATCCTGACCGCGGCCGCCGTGTGCGCGCTCGCGGTGCGCGAGCGCGCGCGGCTGCGCCACGTCTTCGGCGGCGCGCTGCTGCTCGCCACGCTGCCGTGGCTGGGCTGGACGTTCATCGTTCCCGGCACCGTCGTGGCCTGGGCGCTGGTGACGTGGACGCTGCGCGAGCGCCGCCGGCTCGCCGCCCTGGTCGCCGGCGAGGCGCTCGCCGCGTCGCTGGTGTTCTACGCGACGCTCAACGACCGCTTCTACGGCGGCATCACGCCGCGCGCCGCGGGCACCGCGGACACGCCGGACATCCCGCTCGGCTACGTGGACCGGATCCCGCGTCTGGCCTCGCTGTGGCTGGACCGCTCGTTCGGCCTGCTGCGCTGGGCGCCGCTGCTCGCGCTCGTGTTCTTCGCCGGCTGGCTGCTGTACCGCTCGCGGCGCGACCAGCTCGCGCTCGTGGCGCCGGCGCGGCGCGAGGCCGAGCAGACGGCCAAGCTCGCGCTCGGGATCGTCGCCGGCCAGCTCGGCGTCACCGCGCTGGCGGGCGCGAGCCCGCTGCAGGGCGCCGCGTTCGGAGGCGTGGCGCTGATCGCCGCGCTCCCCGCCGCCGGCGCGCTCACGAGCTGGGGCCTGCGCCACGTGCCGCGACCGCTTGCCGCCGTGCTCGCCGCGCTCACGCTCGGCACCAGCGCGTGGCTGTTGCTGAGCGGGATCGACGGCTGGCTCGAAGTCCGGACCGACGTGCCCTGGGGCCCGCTCGTGAACGTCTTCCCGCGCTTCGACGGCTCGCGGCTGTGGCCGGCGCTGCTGTGCGCGCTCTTGGCCGCCGGGGTGGCCGCGCTGGCCGTCCGCGAGCGCCGCGCGGCCGGCGAATGGCGGCGCTCGGTCGCCGCCGCCAGGACATCCAAAGCCCTACATTAAAGGTTCCGTCCGGCGCTGCCGATACGCGCCCACGTGTCTGGAGGGATGCCGCGGATGGGACGTGCCGCGCTGATCGCGGCGGGCGTCGGCGCGATCGCGACCGCCGCTGCGCTGCACATCGAGACGCTGCGCTCGCGAGCCTCGCAGCAGCGCGCCGTCGCCGCGCTGGTCGCGCGCATGCGGATCGACACGGTGCGGGCGCAGAACGTCGCGTTGCAGTCGCTCGTCGAGGACGGCCCGAACTTCACGCTCCAGACCGACACCGCGGAGCTGCGCAACCGCATCGCCGGCCAGTCGCGCCGCCTGCTCGACTCCGGCCAGGACCCAGAGGCCGCCGAACGCGCAAAGGTGCTCGTCCCCGTGCTCCTGACCGGCCTGGCGGAGGTCCAGGAGGCGATGATCGAGCGCCGGCCGGACATCGCCGAGCGCGCGTTCGACCACCGCGTCCGCTCGACCTCCGAGCTGCTGCGCACCGCGCTCGACCGCGCCGCCGGTCGCGCCTCCGCCGCCGGCGACGAGGCCGACCGGCGCGCCGACGCCGGCGCGCTCGCGTCGCTCGTCGTCGCGTTGTTGACGATGACCGCGCTGACCTGGGCGATCCGCCGCGCCGGGCGGCGCAACGGGGTGGCCGAGACGCGGATCCGCGAGCGCAGCGCCGAGCGCTTCCGCGCGCTCGTGCAGAACGCGTCCGAGGTGATCGCGGTCGTCGACACGCGCGGCACGGTGCTCGACGTGACCGGCGCCGCGCTGCAGCGCGTGCTGGGATACGACCGCGAGCAGATCGTCGGCCGCAAGCTCGCCGAGCTGGTGCCGGAGGCCGATCACGCCCGCATGCGCGCGGCGCTCGCGCGCATCGCGACTCCCGGCGCCCGCCCGCGGATCACCGAATGGGACGTCGAGCACCGCGACGGCCGCGTCGTCCATCTCGAGGCGGTCGGCAACAACATGCTCCACGACGACAGCGTCGGCGGCCTCGTGCTGACGCTGCGCGACGTCTCCGAGCGCAGGGCGATGGAGGAGCGGCTGCGCCACCAGGCGTTCCACGACGGCCTGACCGGGCTGGCCAACCGCTCGCTGTTCGAGGACCGTGTCGGCCACGCGCTCGCGCGCAGCCCCCGCTCGGGCTCCGGCGTCGCCGTCCTGTTCGTCGACATCGACGACTTCAAGACCGTCAACGACAGCCTCGGCCACGCGATCGGCGACCAGCTCTTGAGCGAGGTTGCGCACCGCGTCGCTTCGGCACTGCGCGCCGGCGACACCGCGGCGCGACTCGGCGGCGACGAGTTCGCGGTGCTGCTGGAGGCCGCCGGCACCGGGCACGCCATGTGTCCGAGGGATTCCCTGTCGGCACGCGTCGCCAGCGCGACCGAGGTCGCCGAGCGCATCCTCGGCTCGCTGTCTGAGCCGATCGCGATCGAGGGCCGCGCGCTGAGCGTCGGCGCGAGCATCGGCGTCGCCTGCGCCGCGCCCGCCGAGTGCGACGCCGCCGCGCTGCTGCGCGGCGCCGACATCGCGATGTACGCCGCCAAGTCCTCCGGCAAGCGGCGCTACGCAATCTTCCGCGACGAGATGCTCGCCGCCGTGCGCGAGCGGCTCGACATGCGCGAGGCGCTGCGCGAGGCGCTCGGCCGCGGCGAGCTGTCGCTGCGCTACCAGCCGGTCGTCGCGCTCGCCGACGAGCGCGTGGTGTCGCTGGAGGCGCTGCTGCGCTGGGAGCGCGCCGACGGCGAGATCGTCGGCCCGGACCGCTTCATCGCGCTCGCGGAGGAGAGCGGGCTGATCGTGCCGATCGGGCGCTGGGTCCTGCAGGCGGCGTGCGCTGCGCTGGTGGAGTGGCAGCGCGTCTCGCCGGGCCTGCGCATGGCCGTGAACCTGTCGAGCGTCCAGCTCGCCGATCCCGAGCTGCTCGACGACGTCGCGGCGGCGATCGCGATCTCGGGCATCCGCCCCGGCGAGCTGACGCTGGAGCTGACCGAGAGCGCGCTGGCCGCCAGCGACGCGGCTGCGCGCCTGGCCGCGCTGCGCGCGCTCGGCGTGCAGGTGGCGGTCGACGACTTCGGCACCGGCTACTCGTCGCTCAGCTACCTGCGGCGGTTGGAGATCGACTGCGTGAAGATCGACCGCTCGTTCGTCGCCGGCGTCTCCTCGCGCGGGCAGGACGCGGCGCTGGTGCGCTCGATCGTCGAGCTCGCGCACGCGCTCGACCTGCAGGTGATCGCCGAGGGCATCGAGGTCCCCGGCGAGGCGGAGGTGCTGCGCGAGAGCGGCTGCCGCCTGGGTCAGGGATTCCTGTTCGCCGGTCCGCAGTCCGCGGCGGCGATCACGCGCCGACTCGGCGAGGCGGAGCGGGCCATCATGACGGCGTGACGCCGGAGTTCCTCACCGCCGATCCCGCCTCGCACGCCGCGCTGCGCGAGAGCGTGGCGGCGGTGGTGGAGGCGCTCGCGCGCATCGCGGCGCTGCCGGGCCCGCGCTCGCCGCTGGACCGCGAGGCGATCGAGGCGCTCGATCCCTGTCCCCCCGCGGGCGCATCGATGGCCGAGGTGCTCGACGAGCTGCGCCCCGTGCTCGACGGAGGAATCCGCGTCTCGGACGCCGGCTACGTCGCGCACCTGCACCCGCCGCCGCTGATCGCCGCGGCGGCCGGCGAGCTCGCGGTCGCGGTGACCAACCAGTCCCAGGACGCGTTCGACGCGTCGCCCGCCGGCACGTACGCCGAGGACCGGCTCGTGCGCTGGCTGGCGCGGCTGCACGGCCTGGGCGCCGCCGGCTCGGGCGTGATGACGATGGGCGGGACGGCCTCCAACCTGCTCGGCCTCGCGCTGGCGCGCGACCGCGCCGGCGAGCGCGTCCGCAGCGACGGCCTGCCGCCCGGCCACCGGGCGTGGCGCTTCATCGCCTCGGACTCCTCGCACGACAGCGTGCGGCGCTCGGCCGCGCTGCTCGGCCTAGGGCTCGACGCAGTCGCCGAGGTGGAGACCGACGCGCGCGGCGCGATGGACCCCCGCGCGCTCGACGCCACGCTCGCGCGCCTGCGCGACGACGGCCTGCGGCCGATCGCGTTCGTGGCCACCGCCGGCACGACCGACATCGGCGCGATCGACCCGATCGACGCGCTGGCCGACCGCGCGCGCGAGCACGGCGCGTGGCTGCACGTCGACGCCGCGGTCGGCTCGGGCCTGATGCTGTCGGACACGCTGCGCGAGCGGCTGCGCGGGATCGAGCGCGCCGACTCGGTCACCTGCGACCTGCACAAGCTGTGGTGGCAGCCGTTCCCGGCGAGCGCGCTGCTCGTCCCCGACGTCGCGCGGCTGCGCGCCGTGCACTACGCGAGCGTCTACCTCAACCGGCCCGAGGATGAGGCCGAGGGACAGCTCAATCTCGTCGGCCGCTCGCTCGACACGTCGCGCCGCTTCGACGCGCTGAAGGTCCTGATCGCGCTGCGCGCGACCGGCCGGCGGCGGATGGCGGAGCTGGTCGAGCGCTGCATCGCGCTGGCCGAGCACGGCGCCGCCGCGGTCCGCGCGCGGCCGCGGCTGGAGCTGGTGGCCGAGCCGTCGACGGTGATGGTCTGCTTCCGCGTGCGCGGCGACGACGCGCTCAACACGCGCGTGCAGCGCGCGCTGTTCGCGTCCGGCGAGGCGGTGCTCGGGCGCACGCGCGTGAACGGCGCCGTCGTGCTCAAGCTCACGCTCGTGAACCCCCTGATCACGCCGGAGGCGATCGACGCGCTGCTCGACCGCGTGGTCAGGGAATCAGCGACAGCGTGAAGTTGCGCGTCTGCGGAACGCCCGTCAGGAGCGCCGGCGCCGTGATCGTGCCGGAGATGCGCGCGGCGACGATCCGGCGATGTCGCGGCAGCTTCGTGCGCTGGAGCCGCAGCTTGAACGTCGTGCCGGTCGCCTTGACGATGCGGCCCTTGAGCACACGCTGGGTGTTCAGCCGGATGATCACGCGCAGCGCCACCGAGCACGCCCTCGTGCACGTCGCGCGCAGCGTCACGCGCCTTCGAGAGTGAATGCGATCGTCGACGGTCACGAGCTGGCCGTTCGTGGCCGCGCTCGCGGTTCCCGGGACGACCAGCAGCGTCGCGGCGCACAGCGCCGCGGAGATCACCCTCCGCATGTCGCGTAGCCTAAGTGGTCGGTCAAGACCGATTCAACGCAGGTTGGCCGGAATCCGGAACGAGCGGCGGTGGCCGTCGGCACCGGTGACCGTCCCCCGCACCCAGGCGCTGCGGATCGACCTGCGCTGCGGCGCGCGCAGGCGCAGGCGCAGGAGCGCGCCGGCCGCCAGATGCCGCTCCAGCACGCGGCCGGCGATCGAGCGGTGGCCGCGCAGCCGCACGGTCAGGCGCAGCCTGACCGTGCAGTCGAGGTCGCAGCGCACACGCAGCCAGCCGCGCCCGCGGCGATCCAGCCGCGGCGGCGCCAGCGCGCTGAGGAACGGCGCGTGCGGCGGCGTCTGCGACGGCGCGACCATGCGGGGGACGACGAAGATGGTCACGCGCGCGACGTTCGAGGTCGCGCCGCCGGCGCTGGCGCGGTACAGGATCGCGTCCTGCCCGGAGAAGCCCGCGGCCGGCGTGTAGCGCGTGCCGGCCAGCGTGCCGTGCTCGGGCCCGCGCGTGACGCTGACGCTGAGCGGGCGCCGCGCCGAATCCGTACAGCCGCCGAGCGGGAGGTCGACCGGCTGGTCGACCGTGGTCGTTACCGACGCGGCCTCCGGGCACACCGGCGACTCGGAGACCGAGACGCAGCTAACCGTCACCCCCGCCACGCACGGCTGCCAGTCGGGCTCGGCCAGCATCGCCTGGGGATCCACGGGCGTGGCGATCGGCCTGGTGACGCCGCCGTCGGCGCCGGTCGCGCGCAGGCCGGCGCCGAACGCGTAGACGACCTCGCGCCCGTCTGGCGACCAGTCCGGCTCGACGCCGCCGGTGCGCGTGAGGTCGACGGGCTCGCCGCCCCCGGCGGGCACGATCAGCAGACGCCCGTCGTCGCGGTAGGCGATCCGCTTGGCATCCGGCGACCACGCGGGCTCTCCCAGCTCGGTCGCCGTCACCAGCGGCGCGTCGTCGTCGCCGCCGATGCCGACCGTGCGCAGCATGCCCGACGTCCCGTAGGCGAGGCGGTCTCCGGCCGGAGACCAGGCCAGCCAGCTGATCTGGCCGAAGAACGGGAACGCGATCGTGCGCGGATCGCTCCCGTCGGCGCCGATCGTCAGCACGTCGGGCCCGCGCAGCAGCGCGATGCGCCTGCCGTCCGGCGCCCACGTCGGCGCGGCCGCGCCCTGCTCGTCGAGCACCGTCTGGGTCTGCCCCGTCGCCGGGTCGAGCACGAGCACGCGATGGCCGTCGGCGACGACGATCCGGTTGCCGTCCGGCGACCAGCCCGGGCTCGAGAGCCGCTGGCCGGAGAGGATCGTGCGCACGCCGGTGCCGTCCGGGTTGAGGGTCACGAGCCGGTCGCCGGAGCTCGTCCGTGCGATCGCGACCAGCTGGCCGTCGGTGGCCGCGGCGGCCGGGGCGGACAGGGCTGCGAAGGCACAGCAGAGCGCGCCGATGACCCTCGACATGGCGCGGGATTACACCCCGCGCGCGGAGCCATCGCAACGAGAACTGGACCTTCGGCTATGGAGCTCGCTCGAGCACGGCGGCGGCCGCGCTCGCGGGGTCCAGCCGGCGCTCGGCGACGGCGTCGAGCAGCTCCTGCACGGCCGGGTCATCGCGCACCGACGCCTCCAGCGCGCGCCGCATCCGCATCGCCGCGATCCCGATCACCTCGTTCATCAGGTTGCGGCGCCGGCGCTCGGACAGCGTGCCCTCGGACTCGACATATGCGCGGTGCTCGACGAGCTTGGCCGCGAGCTCTTCGACGCCCTCGCCGCGCAGCGCCTCGGTCTTGACGATCGGCACGCGCCAGCCGTGCTGCGGAGCCAGCGACAGCACGCCGCGGATCTCGCGCACCATCGTGTCGGTCAGCGGGTGGTCGGCCTTGTTGACCACGATCACGTCGGGGATCTCCATCACGCCGGCCTTGAGCGCCTGGATCGAGTCGCCGCTGCCCGGGATCAGCACGAGCACGACCGAGTCGGCGTGGTCGATCACGTCGACCTCGGCCTGCCCGACGCCGACGGTCTCCAGGAACACGTCGTCCTTCCCGGCCGCGTCCATCAGCAGCGCGGTCTGCAGCGCCGCCTCGGCGAGCCCGCCGAGCGCGCCGCGCGTCGCCATCGAGCGGATGAACACGCCCGGGTCGAGGAAGTGCTCGGACAGCCGGATCCGGTCGCCCAGCAGCGCGCCGCCGCGGAACGGCGACGACGGGTCGATCGAGAGCACGCCGATCGTGCGGTCCTGTGCGCGCTTGTGCCTGATCAGCGCGCCGATCAGCGTCGACTTGCCGGCGCCGGGCGGCCCGGTGAAGCCGACCACGGCGGCGTTCCCGGTCCGCGGGTAGACCTCCTTCACCAGCGCCCAGCCTTCGGGATCGTCGTCCTCGACGAGCGAGATCGCGCGGGCGAGCGCGCGCTTGTCGCCCGCCAGCAGGCGCTGGGCCAGGGAGTCCGGCATGAGGCGTGGCAGGATAGGAGGCCATGGCGACGGCGTCCCGGAAGGCTCCCCCGCCGCCGGTCCACGGCGTCCCCGCGCCGCTGCATGGCGGCCCGCTCGCGTTGCTGCGCTTCATGCGCGGCCACGGGATGCTCAACTTCAAGTACGCCCGCCTGCTGCTGCGGCAGGCGCGGCTGAAGCTGCGGTACGGGAAGCGGCTGCAGACCGACGGCGTCTGCTTCGTCGGCCCCGGCGTGAAGATCGAGATCGGCCGCGACGCGGTGCTGCGGCTCGGCCGCTGGTCGTGGATCGGCCACGACACCAAGATCCGCGTGCACGAGGGCGAGTGCGAGATCGGCGCCAAGACGGTGCTCGGCCAGGAGTGCACGATCTCGGCGTTCCAGCACGTGTCGATCGGGCGCGAGTGCGTCGTCGCCGACCGCGTGATGCTGATCGACTTCGACCACGGCGTCGTCGAGGTCGACCGAGCGATCCGCCACCAGGGGATCTACAAGCGCGACGTCCGCGTGGGCTCGAACTGCTGGATCGGCTACGGCGCCTGCATCCTGCGCGGCGCGACGGTAGGCGACAACGCGGTGATCGGGTCCAACAGCGTCGTCACCAAGGACATCCCGCCCAACGCGGTCGCCGCCGGCGCCCCGGTGCGCGTGCTGCGCATGCGCGAGGCGCCGGCGACGTTGCGCTGGCGCTAGCGGCCGCAGACGGGCCAGGGCGCGGCGCCGCGCCGCGCGTACAGCTTCGCCGCCATGGCGTCCTGCGTGGCCTCGTCGGCCTTGGCGGGATCGCCGGTGCCGCCCATCGCCCGCCATGTGGCGCGCGTGAACTGGTACTTGCCGCGGTAGCGGCCGTCGGACGAGACGATCGTGGGGTCGCCGCCGGACTCGCACTGGGCGATCTTCGCCAGCGCGGTCGCGGCGCCGGTGCCGGTCTCGGGCTCCGGCGTCGCGGACTGCAGCGCGCGGTCGTCGCCGCTGAGCCCGAGCGCGGCAAGCGTGGCCGACCCGGCGACGCCGTCGGGCGTCAAGCCGTGGGCGCGCTGGAAGCGCTTGATCGCGCGCCGCGTCTGCGGACCTGCGATGCCGTCGGCGGGGATGCCGAGGGCGCTCTGGACCTGCGCGACCGAGGCCGGCTTGGCGGCAGCGCCACCGCCGCCGTCCTGGGCGAGCGCGCCGCCGGCGGCGAGCGTCAACGACACGAGCAGCGCGCCGATCCCGCTGCGGCCCGACCAGCGCCGGCGTCGCGCGCGGTTGGCGGCGAACCGGCGTGCGCGCGACTTGCGCGCCGAATCCAGCCACGGGGCGTGGGACGACAGATCGGTTGGTGGCAAAGCGTGGAACTCCCTTTGGTCTCATCACGCCTACGGGGTTAGCTGTCGGGCTCGCGCGATGACCTGCGCTACGCCGTGCGATGACGGCGATTCGCCCCTGGAGCCTTGACCTTGGCTCCTCTGGGTCCCCCGCTCCCGGCCGCCTGGGCGGCTGGGACTCGGCTCTTTGAAGGCGGCTACCTTACACGCCGCTCCACCGGAAGGGCCGGCCGGTGTTATGTCGACCTTGAGCCCCCTACGGCTGCACGAACGCCCAGCGCGCCAGGTGCGGGGCGAGATTCCGCAGCTCAGGCGCGCTTTCGACCGCAAACGCGCGCAGGTGGCCCTCCAGGCGCTCCCGCGGGTAGTCGCCCGCCGTCCCCGCGTCGATCAGGAACGCCCAGTCGGAGCTCTGCAGGGCCAGCAGCTCGCGCAGCGCGCGGTCGGTCGCCGGCGCGGTCAGCTCGGCGCGGCGCTGCAGCCAGGCGGGCTCGCCGCGGCTCCAGGTGCGCAGGTCGCGGCCCTTGCCCCAGCTCGTGGGCGGCGCGTCCGGCGCGGGCAGCTCGGCAGCGGCGGGCGGCGGGACGAGCTCCACGCCGGCTCCGGCGGCCTGCTCGAGCAGCGCCCGCAGCCACGCCACACCCTCGTGCCAGTGGTGGCCGAGCAGTTCGGTGTCGAACGCCACGACGGCGTCGCCGTCCAGTCGCGCCAGGAAGTCCCGCGCATCGGCGTGCACCTGCTCGAGCGCCCGCGCCGGGTCGTAGGCGGACCCGTCGTTGGCCCATGCCTGGTGGGCGCGCGGCGTGAGCCGGTGCGTGTCGCGATAGGCGGCATGCGACGGGTAGCCGTCGTACGCCCATACGCGGTCGATCGCCGCGCGGTCGAGCGGGACGAGCACGAGGCCGGCGGCGCTGCGCCGCGGGCGGCGTTCGTCGATCACATCGGTCCAGTCGACGCAGGTGACGTGCACGCCGGCCTCCTCCAGCAGCGTGTCCAGCCACGGTACGTGCGCGCACTCGGGCAGCCAGAAGCCGCCGCCCCAGACGCCGAAGCGCGCGCGGAACGCCTCCACCCCGGTCTCCACCTGGAGCCGGATCCCCGAGTCGGTGGCGAGCAGCGGGAGCACGGCGTGCGTCGCCGACGACGTCCAGCTCACGTGCGGCGCGAACGCGGCGAGCAGGTCGCCGCGGCGCTCGAGCGCGTCGGCGGCGTTCGCGTAGCGGGCGGCGGAGTACGCGAGCGCCGCCGCCGGCGCCGCACCTTCGTCGAGCGCGTGCGACGCCGGACGCACCTCGCGCAGGAAGGCCAGGCAGCGGTCCAGCGCGCCGGGCGCCTCGAGCTGGTCGGCGAGCACCGGCGTGATCGAGACGGTGACACGGCCGGGATGGTCGTCGAGCACGTCCAGCAGCGGCAGATACGACGTCGCGATCGCCTCCCACAGCCACTCCTCGCCGAACGGCCACGTGCCGAAGCCCTCGACGTAGGGCATGTGGGTGTGCAGGACGAGCGAGAGCCTCGTCAAGGCCGCAGCACCGCCAGCAGGTCGAGCGCGCGCTCCAGGCCGTCGCGCCGCAGCGCGAAGTCGCGCGTCGAGATCGCCGGCGTGAAGCGGTCGTAGAACGGCTTCGTTATCCGCAGCGCCGCGTGCGCGCGGTCCCAGCCGGCCTTCAGCGCCAGCTCGTGCGCGCGCAGCTTGCGCGCGTGGAAGAGGCCGAGCAGGTCCACGCGCGCGAAGTGGCGCTCGCACAGCGCGCGGTACTCCTCGGGCCGGTACTCGCGCACGTGCCACGGGTTGCCCGAACGCTCGGCGCCGGCGGGCGCGAGCGTGAGCACGTTCGGCGTCGAGACGTAGGCAACGCCGTGGGGGCCGATCAGGTCGCGGATGTGGTCGAGCACGCCACCGGGGTCCGGCACGTGCTCGATCGTCTGCAGGAACACGACGCAGTCGACGTCGCCCTTCCACAACTCGACCATGTTGCGCTCGAACGTGACCTGCCGGTACTTCACGCGCGCGTGCTCGTAGGCCTCGGGGTTCGCATCGACGCCGACGACCGACGCCGCCGTGCGGGCGAGCTCGGCGCTCCCATAGCCCTCGCCGCAGGCGAGGTCCACGACGCGCCGCCCGTGCGCGCGCCGCGCGATCCAGCGGTAGACGACCAGGTGGCGCTGGAACCAGTAGTTCTCCTCCGGGACGTCCGGGAGCGTGCGCTCGCCGGTCAGGTGCAGCGGGGGGACGCCGGGCGGCTGGTCGCGCTGGACATAGAGGTCCACCGCGCGCAGCTTACGAGTCAGCGGATCTGCGGGGCGCGCGTCGCGCGGATCTTGATCGTGAAGGTCCGGGTCACCTTGCCGTTGGCGGACAGCGTGATCTTGATCACCGTCCCCGGGACGAGCTTGCGGCCGGTGAGGCCGGCGAGGCTGACCGCGCCGTCCTTGGTCGCGGTCGTACGCAGCGCGCGGCTCGGGCACCCCTTGCGCTGGCAGGTCGCCTTGAGCGCCGTGCCGGCCGCGACGTCGCGGACGGTCAGCGAGTGCAGCCGCGTCCAGCGCCGCGTGTGCGTCGAGCTCAGGCGCACGCTCGGGCTCGACGTGGTCGTCGAGAGCACGCCGCCCTCCGGCTGCTCAGGCCGGGCGTCGACGTGGGTGACCTGGGGCTGCGCGACGGTGACCGTGCGCGTCGCCGTCGCCTCGTTGCCGGCCGCGTCGACGGCGTGCACGGTCAGCACGTGGTCGCCGTCGGCGACGCCGTCGAGCGCGCTGCCGCACGGCGTCGCGGCGCCGTCCCAGGCGCAGTCGGCGCTGCCGGGGTGCGCGTCGGTGCTGGTGAACGCGTACGTGACCGAGCGCCCGCTGCGGGCCGGCTCGGCGGTGAACGCGATCGCCGGCGGGGTGCGGTCGAGCGTGAACGAGCCGCTGAACGTGTAGCCGGCGGCGACGACGTCGTACCGGTAGAGGCCGTCGGCGCCGACGCCGGGACGCCACGGGCTCGTGCACGGCGCCGTCGCCTGGCCGCTCAGCGCGCACTCGAGCGGCGTTCCCGGCGGGTCGACGCCGACCGCGATCGCGGGGTCGTTCGTCAGGACGCCCGCGGGGAGCGCGACGGTGACGTCGCGCGCCCAAGCCGGCGTGGCGAGAGCGAGCAGGACCGTCGTCGCGGCGGTGACCAGGCGCAGCACGCCGCGAAATCTACTTGCCCGCGAGCGCGGGGTCCTTCCCCTTTCGGACAGTTATGACGATCGTGCGCGCGATCATGCCCGGCTTGGTCACCTCGACGGTGATCGCGGCGCCGATCTTCAGCCTGCGCCGGACGAGCGTCTTCAGGCTCACGCTGTCGGACTTGGCGACCGCCGCGAACTTCTTCTTCGCGCATCCGCCGCCCTTGCAGCGCGCGCGGACGAGCGCGCCGCGCGGCAGGTGGCGGACGACGAGCGACGTGAAGACCGTGGTGGACCGCGTGCGCGTGAACGCGTAGCGCAGCGTGGCGCCGATCTTGGCCGGCCCGGCGGGCGCGGGCGCCGCCGGCGGCGCGTCGGCGGCCGGCGCGGCGCCCTGGGCGACCGCGATCTCCGCGCTCGCCTCCGCGGTCGCGCCGTTGTCGTCGACCACGCGCAGCGACACCGTGTGCGGGCCCGGCGTGTCGAACGTGGCGGTGGCGACCGGCCCGGCGGCGTCGTCGAACTCCCCGTCGCCGTCGAGGTCCCACGCGCCCGCGACGATGGTGCCGTCGGGGTCGCCGGAGCCGCGGCCGTCGAGCGTCACGTCGTCCCCGGTGAGCGGCGCCGCCGGCGAGACGGCGATGCTCGCCACCGGCGGGCGGTTGGCGATCGCGACCGTGCGCATCGCGGTGTCTGCGGAGATGCCGTCGGACACGCGCAGGGCCACGTCGATCGTGCCCGCCTTCGCGAACGTGCGCGAAACCGAGCAGCCGGGCCGCTCGAACGTCCCGTCGCCGTCGAGGTCCCACGCGCAGGTGAGCGGGTCGCCGTCGGCGTCCGTCGAGGCCGAGCTGATCGTGACCTGATCGCCGGTCACGGGCGCGGCCGGATCCTGCGCGATCGCGGCGACCGGCGCGGCGTTCTGCACGAGGACGTTCTGGCTGGCGATCACCGGGTTCTTCCCGGTCGTCTCGTCGCCGACGGCAACCGCGATCGTGTGCTGGCCGAGCGTGGCGAACGAGCCGGTGAGCTCGGGCGAGTCGTCGAACTTCGTGGCGAGCTTGCCGTCCACCGCCCACTGGACATGGACCGCGCCGACCGCGTTGGTGACGCGGATCCGCGCACTGACCCTCTCGTCGCGGTGCGCCGGGCTCGGGCCGGCGTCGAGTTGCACCGCCGGCGCCGCCGCGGCGGCAGCCGGGAACGCCAGGACGGCGAGGACGGTAACGATGAGGGCGCGCAAGGTCACTCGGGCGACCCTCTCGCACCCGGGTTGGCGTGGGCTTGGTCAAAGCTTGGCGGCCCGCTGCTGGAGCACGGGGTTGTAGAGCCGCCGCTGCATCGGCGCTGGGTCGACGCCGACCGACGCGACCCACTGCCAGTTGCCGTTGTTCTGGGCGACGTCGCCGTCGAGCAGCAGGCGCATGAAGTGCGCCTCGCCGCGGCGCCAGTCGACGTGCAGGTCCTTGGCCAACAAGCTCGCCGCGACCAGGCGCGCGCGGTTGTGCATCCACCCGGTGGCCGCGAGCTGGCGCGTGAACGCCGACGCGGCGCCGGCGCGGCGCTCGAGCTCGCACGCGCTCAGGCAGCCGAAGCGCAGATACGCCGACAGCGCCGAGGTGCCGCCGGCCGCGCGGTCGTGGCGTGCCTCGTAGCGCCTCACGTCGTCGCGCAGAAACGCGTGCATGCGCCGGCGCGCCGCCTTCTCCCCCGCGGGCGGCGGGTCGGGCAGCTCGGACGCGATCGACGGGATCCGGCCCGGCGCAAGCCTCGAAGGCACCCGGAGCTTGCGCGCCCGCCGAGTACCTCGCGCCGCGGCACGCGCGACCACGCGCGCCAGAACGGCGTGAACACGACGTACGGCCTCTCGACCGCCGCGACGAAGCTCCCGGGCACGGGGCGGGCCTCGACGCCGTCCGCGGCCAGCGCCGCCTCCACCGCGCGGTCGCGCGCGATCGCGAACGGCGACACGTCGGGCGCGTAGTAGATCGCGCGCGAGCCCGTCTCGCGCGCGAGCTCGGAGAGCACGGCCTCCGGCCGTCCGGCGCGCACGAACAGCTCGCCGCCGCGGCTTCGCAGCGCCTCGCGCAGCTCGCGCAGGCAGTCGAGCATGAATGCCGCGCGCGACGGGGAGCGCTTCAGCAGCCGCTCGTCGAGCACGAACACCGGCACCACGCGCGCGTGCGCGGCGAGGGCCGCGCGCAGCGGCGGGTGGTCGTGCACGCGCAGGTCGCGGCGGAACCAGACGAGGGCCACTCACAACGTACGGACTCTGTGAGGGTGCGGATCTAGACTGAGTCGGACGGTGGCCCTCGTGAAGGATTTCCCGCTGTTCCCGCTCGGGCTCGTCGCGCTCCCGTCCGAGCTGGTTCCGCTCCACATCTTCGAGGAGCGCTACAAGACGATGATCGCGCGCTGCCTGGAGGAGGAGTGCGAGTTCGGGATCGTGTGGCTCGCCGACGACGGCCTGCGCCCGATCGGCTGCGCGTGCGAGGTCGCCGAGGTGCTCGAGCGGATGCCCGACGGCCGGATGAACCTGATCGCGCGCGGCACGCGGCCGTTCCGGATCGAGGCGCGCCAGGAGGAGCTCGCCTACCCGGCGGGGACCGTCGAGTTCCTCGCCGACCGCGCCGAGGACGCCGACCCCGACGCCGCCGAAGCCGCGCACGCGGCCTACGCCGACCTCGTCGAGCAGGCAACCGACCGCATCCCCGACCCCGAAGAGCTCTCGGTCATGTCGGCCTACGAGATGGCCGCGACGGTCGAGTTCGGGCTCGACGCCAAGCAGGGCCTGCTCGACCTGCGCTCGGAGGCGGCGCGGCTGAAGCTCGTCACGCGGCTGTTCCGGGCGGCGATCAGGCGGCTCGACTTCATCGACCGCGCGCAGGCGCGGGCGCGCTCCAACGGCAAGGTCCACTTCAGCGCATGAGGGTCGCCGCCCTCTACGACATCCACGGCAACCTGCCGGCACTCGACGCCGTGCTGGGCGAGCTGCCCGAGGTCGACGCGATCGTGGTCGGCGGCGACGTGCTGCCGGGGCCGCTGGCGCGCGAGACGCTCGACCGCCTGGCGTCGCTCCCCAACGTGCATTACGTGATGGGCAACGGCGACCGCGAGTCGGCCGGAGAGTACCCCGAGGTCGCGGACTGGCCGGCCACGGTGACGCTCGACGTCGACGGGCTCGGGCCGGTGCTCTTCTGCCACGGCTCGCCGCGCAGCGACACCGAGATGATCACGATCCTCACCGGCGAGGACCGGCTCGGCGCGATGCTCGAAGGGGTGTCGGAGCGGTGTGTGGTCGGCGGCCACACGCACCGCCAGTTCGACCGCGAGCTGCTCGGCCGCCGGATCGTCAACGCGGGCTCGGTCGGGCTGCCCTACGAGGGCGTCGCCGCCGCGTTCTGGCTGCTGCTCGGTCCGGACGTCGAGCTGCGGCGGACCCTCTACGACGTGCCCGCCGCGGTCGAGCGGCTCAAGCAGGCCGGCGGCCCGGCCGTCGAGTACCTGAAGGAAAGCCTGATCGAGCCGACCGACCCCGACGAGGTCGCGGCCTACTTCGAGCGCTCAGCCGAGCGCTGAGACGGCCTCGCCCTCGGCGAGCGCCCGCGCGTCCTTGCCGTCGTCGGTCGTCGCCGTCCGATCGGCGCCGTGCTCGAGCAGCAGCCGCACGATCGCGGCGTCGCCGGCATGGGCGGCGCCGTGCAGCGGCGTGAAGCCGCCCCGCTGGACGACGTTCGGGTCCGCGCCGGCCTCCAGCAGCGCGCGCACCGCCTCGCGGTCGCGCGACGCGACGGCAGAGTGCAGCGGCCGCACCCGCAGCGGGTTCTCGGCGTCGGCGTCCGGGTCGGCGCCGGCCCGCAGCAGCGCTCGCACCGCGTCAGCGCCGCCGAAGAACGCGGCCAGGTGCAGCGCCGTGAAACCGTCGGCGCCGCGCGCGTCCGGGTCGAGCCTGGTCACGTCGCCGAGCGCCGCGGCCTCCAGCGGACCGACTTCCGCGCCGGCCGCCAGAAGCGCGTCGAGAGCGCCGTCTTGACGGTGATAGAGCGCGACCAGCACGGCCGACACGCCGTCCTCGCGCGCCGAGGCGAGACCCGGGTCGCCGGCGAGCAGCGCGTTCAGCGCGTCGAGGTCACCGGCCTTGACCGCCGTGAAGATCCGGTTGCTCACAGCGCCGGAGAGTAGTAGTCATGAACGCGCGCGCGTCACGTGCGTATTGCCTGCCGGAACGGTCCGAATCGAGGGTAGGAGGCCTGTCGCCGTGGGGAGCTTCAGTCGAGGGTCGAGAACAGGGGCGGCGATCGTCTTCGCCTGCCTTGCGTTCGCGTCGACCGCGGTCGCCGCGAGCGATCGCTACGCCGTACACAACATCGTGTCGAGCAACGCCGCGCTGATACCGGCGGATCGGTATGACACGAACCTCATCAACCCGTGGGGGCTGGCGAGCAGCGCGACGTCGCCGTGGTGGCCCGCGAACGAGGGGTCCAACACGTCGCTGATCTATCCGGCCAACGGGTCGGTCAACAACACCGTGGTGCAGGTGCCGGGGGGTCCGACCGGCATCGTGGCGGGGGGTATCGCCAACAACTTCCCGATCACCGGCGGCACGTCGAACTTCATCTTCTCGACCGAGGAGGGCAAGCTCTACGGCTGGCGCGGCGGCAACGCCGCGATCCTCACCGCGACGCACGCGGGCTCGGTCTACACCGGCCTCGCGATCGTGCAGACGGCCAACGGGCCGATGCTCTACGCGCCCGACTTCAAGAACCGCGCGATCGACGTCTACAACGGGCAGTGGGCCCTGCAGACGCTCGCGGCCGGCGCGTTCACCGACCCGAACCTCCCCGCCGGGTACTCCCCGTTCGGGGTCCAGGCGATCGCGGGCCGGATCTTCGTCGCCTACGCCAAGCAGGCCGACGACGATCCCACCGAGGAGGTCCCGGGCGCCGGCCTCGGCTTCGTCGACGCGTACGACGCCGCCGGAGCGCTGCTCGGCCGCGTCGCGGGCGGGGGCGGGCTCAGCGCGCCGTGGGGGCTCGCGCAGGCTCCGGCGGACTTCGGCGCCTTCGGCGGCGATCTGCTGGTCGGCAACTTCGGCGACGGCAGGATCAACGCGTTCAAGGAGGGGCCGGCGAACACCTGGACGCCGGACGGCACGCTGAAGGGCGCCGACGGCAACCCGCTGGCGATCCAGGGCCTGTGGGCGATCCAGTTCGGCAAGGACACCAACAACAACGGCTCGCACACGGCGGCGTACTTCACCGCCGGCCCGTTCGGCGAGACGCAGGGCGTGTTCGGCCGCATCCAGAACGCGCTCCCGCTCGACGTCGGCGCCTCGGTGCCGGCCCAGCTCGCGCTGACGCTCGGTCCGGCGGCCTCGTTCGGCGCGTTCGCCGCCGGCGTCGGCAAGGACTACGACGCGAGCACCACGGCGAACGTGATCAGCACCGCGGGCGACGCGACGCTGAGCGTCGCCGACCCGAGCGCCACGGCGACCGGCCACCTCGTCAACGGCACGTTCTCGCTCCCGCTGGCGCTGAAGGCGAGCGCCGTCAGCGCGAACGGCACCGGCGGCACGCTCGCCGACGTCGGCGGCTCGGCGAGCCCGACGACGCTGTTGACCTACAGCAAGCCGGTCTCCAACGACGCGGTGACGGTCAACTTCCGGCAGACGATCGGCGCCAACGACGCGCTGCGCACGGGGTCCTACTCGAAGACCCTGACGTTCACGCTGTCGACGACCACGCCATAGGACGCCCCGCGGGCTGCGTCAATCGCGACGCAGCCCGCAGACGTCCTCGCTGATCGCCTTGGTGAAGACCTCGAGCCTCGCGAACGTGCTCGGCAGCGGGCGCGAGGTGTCGCTGAACGCGACCGTTCCCGCCTCCATGCGCACCTTGTAGGTGAGCACCGCGCCGGGGCGGGGCGGCACCACGAGGTGCAGCTGCGCCTGCGGCGCGAGCTCGCGCGTGAGCTGGCGGGCGTCGAGCAGGCGGGCGTTCGGGATCTCGTGCTTGGACCCGTTGCAGGTGACCGTGCCGTCGTCGGACACCAGCAGCCTCAGGTTCGCGTTGCGGTCGCTGCCGCTGCGGTCGACGACGAACAGGTCCGCGCTCGGTGAGCCGCACCCGGCGAGCAGGAGCGCGGCGAGCGCGGCGAGCCTCTTCACAAGACCACCAGCTGGTGGTCGGCGATCTCGCGCATGAACTGCGGCGTCGACATCACGCCCGCGAGGCGCTCGCTCACCGTGGCCCAATCCGCGCCGGTGGCCTGGACCGCCGCCGCGCACGCCCAGATGCTGCCGGCGGCGGCGTCCCGGAGCTGCGCGAGCGTGCGGGCGAACGCCTCGCGCTCGGGCTCGATCACGTGCTCGGCGCCAAGTGCGCGCGCCTCCAGGTCAGGGTCCAGCAGCGGTCCGAGCGCGCCGAACGTGGCCAGGGCCATGACGCGGCGGCCGTCGGACGCGGCGGAGACGATCAGCGACAGCCCCGTGTAGAGGCGCTCGAAGTCTCCCGACTCGAGGATGGCGGCGAGCACCTCACCATCGTGTCAGAGGCGGATCCGCGCACCGACCATCATCTACCTCGTGGCCGAGGTCCTCGACCTGCGCGGGCTACTCTGCCCGCTGGTGCTCGTCCGCGCGCGCGGCGCGCTGGCGGCGCTGGCCGACGAGGAGCCGCTCGTCGTGCTGGCGACCGACCGCGAGGCGCCGATCGACCTCGCGGCGCTCGCCGCGGACTCCGGGCGAGCGTTCTCGGTCGAGCACGACGACGACGTCTGGAGGTGCACGCTTGGTTGACGTACGGCGAGCGCGTCGAGGTCGGCGCGGCCGGCCGGACCGCGGTCGGCCGGCGGGTCGGCGCGCTCTCGCCGGACGGCATTCGCGAGGCGCACGACGCCGTGCGGGCGTGGTGCGAGGAGAACGGACACGAGCTCGCCGGCGAGTGCTGGGAGATCTACGGCCACATGGACGAGAACGCGCCCGACGCGTTCGAGCTGCTCGTCGGCCGGCCGCTCAGCGACCGATGATGCCGAGCAGCCCGCCGGCCGAGCTCGGGTCCACGCCGTACTTGCGCTCGTACTCGTGCGCGCGCTGTTTGTCGGCGATCGCCAGCACGAGCTCCTCGCGGCTGGAGCCGTACTTGCAGGCGGCCCGGTCGAGGCCCTTGAGCACCTGATCCTGGAGGAAGCCGGTCAGGCCGCCGGTGCTCGGCAGCGGGCGCGGCTTGCACGGGTCCAGCAGCACCACCTCCGGCGGATCCTTGCGGTGGTGCTCGACGGCGTAGACGGCCGTGCACGCGGCGGCGAGCAGCGCGGCAGCGGCCGCAGCGGCCGCGGCCCGTCGGACGAGCAGGACGGCGGCCAGCAGCGCGAGCGCGGCGGCGATCGCGTAGGCAATCCCGAACGCATCCTGCACGGAGGCGACGACGAGGTCGTCGAGCCGGTCCGCCAGCCCGGGGTCGCCCTCCAGCTCGGCGCCGCGCTTGTCGAGCGCCTGCTGCAGACCCTCGCGCGGCCGCTCGGCGTTGACGCCGTTGAAGAGGTCGGGGGCGAGTGCGAGCTTGTCCTGCGGCGGGAGCTGCGCGTCGAGCACGAGCGCGGCGCCCTTGAGCACGGCCTGGTCGGTCAGATCGTCGAGCCGGCTGCTGACCACCGGGGCGAGGATGGCCAGGATCAGGACGATGCCGATGTGGCGGGCGAGCAGCCCGTACGCCGCGTCGGTCGAGGTCCGCTCGGGCAGCAGCTCGCCGGCGTAGGCGGGCAGCGCGAGCCCCATCCCCGCGCCGGCGAGCACCTGCGGGACGACCGCCCAGCCGATCCCGGGCTCGGGCAGGAACGCGAGCGAGACGGCGCCACCGGCCAGCAGTACGGCGCCGGCCGCCGCGCGCGCCACGGGCGCGCCGCGGATCAGCGAGCCGAGCAGCGCGGCGATCGGCAGGACGGTGACGCCTGCCGCCGCGTGCAGCGGCGAGAGCGCGAAGCCGGCGACGAGCTCGAGCACCAGCAGGAACAACACGGCGGTGAACGCGGCCGAGGTGAACGCGAGCGCCATTCCCGTGGGGGAAGCGAAGCCCGCGGGCGGCGTCGCGGCGACGGCGGCCGCAGCGGCGCCCGCGGGCGGCGCCTCCGCCTCGGTCCCTTGCGCCCACAACGGGCCGAACGCGGCGTGCGTCGCCGCCGGCGGCTCCGTCCTCACCTTCGCCCGCAGGCACCCGATCGCCGCGGCCGCGCAGATCGGGGCCT
This sequence comes from uncultured Solirubrobacteraceae bacterium, assembly GCA_963837485.1. Taxonomy (GTDB): domain Bacteria; phylum Actinomycetota; class Thermoleophilia; order Solirubrobacterales; family Solirubrobacteraceae; genus Solirubrobacter. Next base: position 145,412 of record CAWINP010000018.1, read on the forward strand.
GGAAGGCGAAGATCGCGCGCCAGTCGAACGCCTCGGTCAGCGCGCCGCCGATCGCGGGACCGGCCGCGGTGCCCGCGAGCGCGGCGCCGAGCCACAGCCGCCGCCCGTGAGCCGACGCGCCCGCGTCGAGGATGTCGAATGCCGCGATCAGCCCCGCCGCCGCCCCCGCCGCCTGTACGGCGCGGAACGCGAGCAGCGGCCCGAGAGAGCCCGCGACGGCGCACCCCACCGACGCCGCGGCGAACACGAACAGCCCTCCCGCACCGGCAGCGGAGGGCCCGAACCTCCGCACCAGCCGCTCGGCGGGCAGGATCGCCGCCGCGAGCACGAACGCGTAGACGCCGACGATCGCCGCCACCCCGGTGACGGTCGTGTGCATCTCCGCCAGGATCGGCGGCAGCGCCAGCGCGACGATCGAGGCGTCGGCGAGCGCCAGCGCGGCCGCGGTTGCGACGAGCGCCCGCACGGCGCGGCTCGGTGGCTCCATGGCCCCCGAGGCTACGAGACGCGCTCGAAATGCAGCAGCGCGAGCGCCGTCGTGACGCCGCCCGCACCCGCGCGACGGTCGGCGGACTCCGCGTTGATGCGGCTCAGGCGCTCGGCCGTCGACTGCAGCAGCTCGGTCAGCTCCTCCAGCCCGCGCTTGTCGAGCTCCAGCGACGTCAGCTTGACCTGGCTCGCCGGGCCGTCGAACCCGCCCGCGTCGACCGCCGCGGTCACGTCGGTGAAGATGCGCTGCAGCGACTGGCCGACGATCCCGCGGCGCGCCGAGCGCGGCAGCCGCGCCCAATCCTCCTCACTGAACCACCCGCGCGTGACGGCGCGGTAGAAGTGCTCCAGCGCGCCGCGCCGGGGTTCGGTGCGCACCAGTTCGATCGCGCCGAGCTCGGCGAGAAGCCGGATGTGGTAGCTCACGCGCCCGAGCGGCAGCCCAAGCTCACGCGCCAGCTCGTTCGGGCTGGCCGTGCGGTCGTCGAGCATGCTGAGAAGGCGATGGCGCAGTGGATGCGAAATGGCTTTCAGCAGTGCTTCGTCGAGCTCGCCCGCTTCCGGTGCGATGTCCTCCGTCTCACGCATGAGCCGCTTCCCTGTGGAATCTACGCCGACACATCGAGAAAGTCATCATTACGTCATGTCCGGACCGCTCAAAGGCACTATTCCGGCTGCGGTCACCCCTCTAACACACGGCGCAGCGCGGATTGATGAGGGCGCCATCTCAAGCTATCTCGATTTTCTGTTCGAACATGGCGCATCCGGAGTACTCGCAATGGGCACCACCGGCGAGGGCATCCTGCTCGACGCGGCCGAGCGGCGCACCGTGATGGAGCGCTACGTCGAGGCGGCGCGGGGCCGGCTCCCCGTCGCCGTGCACGCCGGCGCGCAGACGACCGCGCAGACCGTCGCGCTCGCCGAGCACGCCGCGAGCATCGGCGCCGCCGCGGTCGCGGTGATCGGGCCGCCGTACTTCCGGCTCGACGCCGAGGGCCAGCTCCGGCACCTGCGGGCGGCTGCCGAGGCCTGCGACCCCACGCCGTTCTACATCTACGAGCTCGCCGACGCCGCCGGCTACCCGTTCGACCCCGAGATGCTGCTGCGGCTGCGCGACGAGCGCGAGAACGTCGTCGGCATGAAGGTCTCCGACGCGCCGTGGGAGCGCTTCGAGCGCTATCTGCTCGACGGCTACGACATCCTCGTCGGCCCCGAGGCGCTGATCCATCGCGGCATGCAGGCGGGAGCGGTCGGCGCCGTCTCCGCACTCGCGTCCGCGTTCCCGGATCGCGTCGCCGCCGTCGTGGACGACCCCACGGAAGCCGGGGCCGCCGGCCTGCGGGACCTGCGCGCGCAGGTCGACGCGACGCAGCGCCACGCGGCGCTCAAGCGGATCCTCGCCCGGCGCGGCGTGCCGATCGAGCCCGACGTCCGCGCGCCGCTGCGCGAGCTCGACGCCGCCGAGCGCGACGCGATCGACCGGATCAGCCTCTGATCAGCTCGAGGATCGCGTCGGCGGTGATCGCGTCGACGACGGCGTCGGCCGCGGCGAGGTCGGCATGGTCGACGCGGCGCACCCCGAGCGTCGGCATCCGCGCCGCCCGGCCGGCGGCGACGCCGGGCCCCGAGTCCTCGACCACGACGCACCGCTCCGGCGCCACCTCGAGGGCCGACGCGGCCCTGAGGAACATGTCGGGCGCCGGCTTGCCGTGCTCGACCTCGTCGCCGGCCACGGTGACTCCGAACTCCAGGCCCGCGCGGGCGAGCGTGCGATCCAGCCGCTCGCGCGGCGAGGACGAGGCGACCGCGAGCCGCACGCCGCGCTCGCGCAGCTCCGCCACGGCGCCGACCGCGTCCGCGAACGGCACCAGCTCGGTGTCGAGCAGCCCGAACAGCGCGTCGCGCAGCAGCGGCCACAACACCTGCGCGTCCGGCAGCGCCACCCGCTCGGACAGGTACGCATGGGTGCGCGCGTACGGCCGGCCCATGCAGGCGGCCAGGTCGGCGTCGGTGACCTCGTAGCCGAACGGCGCGACCGTCGCCTTCCAGGCCCGGCCCGCGAGCGGCTCGGAGTCCACCAGCGTGCCGTCGCAGTCGAAGATCACGCCGGTCGAGAGCAAGGCCGGCAGCCTATTGGTTCGGGGCGCGCACTCCCGGCGCGTCGTTGGAGCGGTTGCGCCCGAACACCTGCGCCTGCACGTCTGCGCGGTCGGCGGTCTCGAGCGTGCCGACGAGCTGGCAGATCCCGCCCGGGAACGGCTCGCGCGAGGCGTGGCCGCCGTGGGGGTCGGTCCACCACAGCTGGGGGCCGCTCGCGTTGGCGAGCGTGGTGCCGGAGAGGCGCGTGTCGCGATGCGTGCCGTCGAACGCCGAGCGCGCGTCGTCGAACGGCAGTACGCCCTGCTCGCACCACGCCGTGTTCGCGCGATCGCCGTTGGGCTCGACCTCGCCGCACGCGTCGATCGTGCGTCGGATGCCCGTGCCGCTCGCGTAGCGGCTCGGATTGAAGACGCCGAAGCCGGACTCGATGCACGCCCGGTCCGGGATCAGCCGCGCTCCCGCGCCTGACGGGTGATGAGCTCGGTCCCGTCGGTTCAGCGGACGGCGTGGGGATCGAGTCGTGCAGCCCGGCGAGGTCCTCGCCGCCGAAGCCCGGCCCGCCGAACGTGACGTAGGCGGCGCCCTCTTACGAGTTCGCGGCGGGGAAGCGGCTCCACTGGGACGCGCCGGCGATGACGTCGTCGTAGCGGTCGCCGTCGACGCATTGTGAAGTTACCCTAACAACGAATCTCCTATTTCTTTGTGGAGTTCCGTGTGGAGATGCCTATGCGGCCGGCGCCGCGGCGGGCTCCAGCACCTCGCGCAGCCGCTCCATCGCGCGCTCGTTCGCGCGCTGCAGCATCCGGTGCACCAGCGGCCCCGCCATGCGCTCGGACGCCGGGCCCTGCTCGTACAAGAGCTCGAACTCGACCAGCGTGCGCCCGTCCGGCCGCTCGGTCAGCGTGTAGGTCCCGCGCGTCACGCGCTTACCGCCGGCGCCGACGGTTCGCTCCACGGTCCGCCGCGGCGCGTCGGACTCGAGCACCTCCAGGTCCATCCAGTCGTTGCGCGAGCGGAAGCGCGCCTTGGCGCCGGCTCCCGCGGCCGGGCCGGAGAGCGTCCAGTCCTGCAGGAAGTGGTCGGTGAAGGCTTCATGGTTCGCCAGCGCGTCGAGGTGCTGGAACACCTCGTCGCGCGGGCGGTCAATGACGACCGAGACGGTGATTGGCTTCATGCCATCAGTTGTGGCAACATTGCGACACGGTGTCAAGTCGAGTGTCACAACGGGTCCCGCGAGACCAGGCGCGGCGCCGCATCACCGCCGCCACCAGCCGCCTGCTCGAGGAACGGCGCTTCCGCGAGCTCACCGTCGAGGCGGTGATGGAGGAGGCCGCGCTGTCGCGCACGGTCTTCTACCGCCACTTCGACTCGCTCGCCGACGTCGTGGTCAGCCTGCTGGACGAGGCGGTCGCCGAGGCCGCGGAGATCGCCATCACCGCGCCCGACCCGTCGGTCCCCGAGGTCCTGCGCGCGATGCTTGACCGCGGCGTCGAGCTGTGGGCGCGCCACGGGCACCTGCTCGCCGCCGTCGAGGAGGCCGCCCACCACGACCCCGAGGTCGAGCGCGTCTTTCACGAGGCGTTCGAGCGCTCGGTGGAGACGACGGCATCGCTGCTCGCCGCCGGCGTCGCCAACGGCCACTACGTCGTCGAGCCGTGGCCGGTCGCCCGCGCCATGACGCACCTCAACGCCGGCTACCTGAGCGATGTGCTCGCGCGCGCGCCGCACGGAGACCGAGAAGAGGCGGCGCGCACCTTGTGGACGGTGTGGGCGCGGATGCTCGGGCTTGAGGACGCCCGCGGCGAGCCGCTCATGGGTGGAGAGGTAGCACCACCACACCTTTAGGGGTTCCCCGGATGCACTGCGACCCCGGACCCGGGAGCATGCGCGGACTTTCCCCTCCCTCCCTAAGCCCTCCCTCCCCAGGAGCTTCACGGACGATGCTGATTACGAACCGTCCCGACGCCGACGTCGGGGCCCTCCGTGCCCGCCTCGAAGGCGCGGTGTACGGCCCTTCCGACGCCGGCTGGGACCACGCCCGCGCGGCGTGGAACCTCGCCGTCGACCAGCGCCCCGCCGCGGTCGCCTTCCCCGTCACCGACGCCGACGTCGTCGCCGCGGTCGAGTTCGCCCGCGACCAGGGCCTGCGGGTCGCTCCGCAGGGCACCGGGCACGGCGCGTCGGCGCTGGCGCGCAACCTCGAGGGCGAGATCCTGCTCAGCACGGCGCGCATGCGCGGCGTGCGGATCGACGCGCGCGCCCGCCGGGCTCGCGTGCGGGCGGGCGCGCTGTGGGGCGACGTCACGCTCCCCGCCTCCGCCTACGGCCTCGCCCCGCTGGCCGGCTCCTCCGCCGACGTCGGCGTCGTCGGCTACACGCTCGGCGGCGGGCTGAGCTGGCTCGGGCGCAAGCACGGCCTCGCGTGCAACAGCGTGACCGCAGTCGAGCTCGTCACTCCCGAGCGCGGGCTGATCCGCGTCGACGCCGAGCGCGATCCCGACCTGTTCTGGGCGCTGCGCGGCGGCGGTGGGAGCTTCGGCGTGGTCACCGCGCTCGAGCTCGAGCTGCACCCCGCCGAGGATCTGTATGCCGGCGCGATGCTGTGGCCGTGGGAGCGCGCGGGTGAGCTCTTCGACGCGTACCGCTTCTGGGCCGAGACCGTGCCCGACGAGGTGACCTCGCTGATCCGGCTGCTGCAGGCCCCCAACCTCCCCGAGGTGCCGGCGCCGCTGCGCGGCCGCCAGTTCGTCGCCTTCGAAGCGGCGATCCTCGGCCACGAGGGCTATCGCCGCGAGCTCGTCGAGCCGATGCGCTCCTTCGGCCCGGAGCTCGACATGTTCGCGGTGATGCCGCCGGCCGGCCTGATCGAGATCCACGGCGACCCCAAGCACCCCGTCCCCGCCATGGGCAATCACCGGCTGCTGAGCGGCGTCGACGGCGCTGCCGTGGACGCGCTGCTCGAGGCCGCCGGCCCCGGCTCGGGCTCGCCGTTCGTGTCGTGCGAGCTGCGCGGGCTCGGCGGCGCGCTCGGCCGCCGCGAGCCCGGCCACGGCGCGCTCGGCTCGCTCGACGCCGACTACTCGATGTTCGCGGTCGGCGTCGTCACCGGCGCCGAGGCGGCGATGGCGATCGACGCCGCGCTGACCGAGCTGCTCGACGCGATGGCGCCGTGGGACGCCGGCACCGGCTACCTGAACTTCGTCGAGTCGCCCGACCACCCGCGCCGGTTCTTCGACGCGGCAACCCACTCGCGCCTGAAGGCGGTCAAGGCGTCCGTCGACCCCGACGGCGTGATCCTCGCGAACCACAACATCTAAAGGGGTCAGGCACCTTTAGTACACGTGCCTGACCCCTTTAGGTTCTATGGGGCGGTCGTGGAGAGCGTGAATGTGAGCGTGGCGCTGTAGCTGCCCGTGCGCAGCGCCTCGTTCGCCCCGATCGGCTGCGTGAAGCGGATCGCGAACGCGTCGTTGGAGACCGGGCCGGTCCACGTCGACTTCTCGGGCGCGACCATCACCGGCGAAGCCAGCGTGAACGCCCCGTTGGCCAGCCGGGCAGTCGAGACGGAGAGCGCCGCATCGCCCGCGGTCGAGGTGACCGAAGCGGTCGTCTGCGCGCTGTAGTCGCGCGCGACTCCCGCGGTGAACGCGCCGAACGACGCCGGCGGGCCGAGCGTGAGCGAGAGCGTCGCGGGCACCGTGCCGCCGACGGTCAGCGGGCGCTCCGGCGGGGCGACGTCGACGACGAACGACGCGCTGCTCGTCCGCCCCGCGAGGTCGGTCGCCGAGCACGTCACCGTCGTCGGGCCGATCGGGAAGAGCGACCCCGACGGCTTCGAGCACGACAACGCGAGCGGATCGCCGAACGCGTCGACCCCGCGCGCGTCGTAGGACACCGCGACGCCGGCGTCTCCCGGCGACTTCGCGGTCACATGGCCGGGCACGGTGACCGTTGGCGACCGGTCGGACATGCGCAGCATCACCGTCGCGTGCGACGGGATGAACGCGCGCGTGAGCGGATCGGTGACCTTCGTCGTCTCCTTCGTCCACAGATCCTTCGCCAGGTACGCCTTGGCCGGGTCGAGCCCCAGCGCCTCGAACGACCCGGACGCCAGCGCCCAGTCGCCGCCCGCGTTGTTGAAGAACGCGACCGCGCGATCCCCGTTGGCCAGCGGCCGCATCAGCGTCCACTGGTTCGCGACGTTGGCGACCGTGAACGCCTGCACGCCGAGCGAGTCCTGATCGACCGCGATCACGTCCTTGTTGAGGATCACGTCGAGGTTCTGCTGGGCCATGTTCGGGATGTCGGCGCCGACGATGAGCGGCGCCGCGGCCATCGCCCAGAGGCTGAAGTGCGTCTTGGCCTCGGGCACGGTGAAGCTGCTCGAGCCCGTCGAGGAGCCGAGCGGATGCGCATGCGTGACCGGCGTCGCGAGCGTGATGCCGGTGCCGCCGCCGCGCACGATCGCGCCCATCGCGTGCGGCGCGGTCAGCGGCGGGTCGAACGTGATGCCGGTGCCGGGCTTGCTCTGGTCGCGAACGAGCGCCGCGCCGGCGTGCGCTCCCGCGAGCGGCGCCGTCAGGGTGACGCCGGTGCCGAGCCCGCGCGCCGGCGCGCCGGAGTCGTGCGCGCGGGTGAGCGCGGTGACGCCGATGCCGGAGCCGAGCCCGCGGGCGGAAGTGCCGGCGCCCGCGTGAGACTTCGCCAGCGGCGCGGTCAGCGTGACGCCGGTGCCGGTGCCGCGGATCGAGACGCCGCCGCCCGGCGCGCCGGACTGGCCGCTGCCGTTCGTCGTCGTCGCGAGCGGGTGGTCGCGCACGAACTGCGTGACGGTGATGCCGGTGCCCTGCCCGCGCGTCGTCGAGCCCGAAGCGTGCGCGAGCTGCAGCGGCGAGGCGAGAGTGACGCCGGTGCCGATCCCGCGCACGAGCATCAGGATCAGGTGGTCGTACTTCAGCGGCGTGGCGATCGTCACGCCGGTTCCGCCGGCGCCGGCGATGCCGACCGCGGTGACCGTCGCCAGCTCCTCGACGCTGCCGACCCCGACCGTCAGCTGCTGGCCGGCGACGAAGCCGTTGACGCTCGTCACCTTGAGATTGGTGTCCCCCGCGGAGGCAGCCGCGGCGAGCGTCGTCGAGCCGCCCGCGGCGGTGCCGACCGAATCGACCGTGACCGTCTCGAAGCGCTTGCCGCTGGCTTCCATGATCTGCAGCTTCTGGCCGGCCACGAAGCCGTTGACGCTGCCCACGTAGACCTTCGTGTCGCCGGCCGCGGCGGGAGCGGCGGTCGTCGTCGCGCCGCCCGCGGCGGTGCCGATCGCCGACACCGTCACGGCCTCGGTGCGCTCGCCGAGGTCGAGCTTGCCCGGCTCGTGGATCGCCAGCTGCTGGCCGACCGTGAAGCCGTTGACGCTTGAGACCTTGACGTTGGTGTCGCCCGCGAAGACGGGCGCGACGGTCGTGGTCGCGGCGCCCGCCGCGGTGCCGACGCCGGCGATCGTGCGTGTCTCGAGAGAGCCGCCGTCGTCGATCGCGATGTCGTCGCCGGGCACCAGCCCCGTCACGCTGGCGACCTTCACGTTCGTGTCGCCGGGCTCCGCTGGAGCGACGAGCTGCGTGGCGGCCGCCGCGGCGGTGCCGACGCTCGTCACCGTGGCGCGCTCGTCGTCGACGCCCACCTGCTCACCCACGGTGAAGCCGGCGACGCTGGAGACGCGCACGCGGGTGTCGCCGGCGGCCGCGGGAAGCGCCGTCGTGGTCGCCGCGCCCGCGCCGGTGCCGACCGCGTCGACGGTCGCGATCTCGTCGTCGATCGTCAGCCTGTCGCCCGGCTCGACGTTCGACACGCTGCCGACCTTGACGTTCGTGTCGCCGGCGGACGCCCGCGCTGCGAGCGCCGTCTGCGTGCCCGGCGTGCCGACCGACGTGATCGTCGGCCCCTCGAACGTGCCGTCGGGCAGCGGCCCGGCCCCGACCGGGAAGTTGTAGCCGGTGGTGCCGATCGTGTCGACGAGCAGCTTGTTGCCGACGGTCATGCCGGCCGTGCTCGCGACCTTGATGCTCGTGTCGCCGGGCTTGGCGGCCGCGAACAGCGGCGTCGGCGCACCGGCCGCCGTGCCGCGGTTGCTCATGATGAAGCTCTCGAGGTCGCCGCCCTTGCGGGTGCCGATCCGGAACGGGCTGCCGTTGACCGAGCTCGTCGCATTCGAGGTGACCTGCACCGTCGTGTCGCCGGCGTTGGCGGGTGCGGCGAGCGTGCTGTAGCCGCCGGTCGCCGGATCGTGTCCCGCGTTGCCGATCTCGAGCATGTCCGGGTCGTTCCAGTGCCCCGGGCCGGCGTACGTCCTGCGCGTCTGGTTCGACGTGAAGTTGTTGACCATGCTCGCGTAGCTGGCGCTGATGTCGCCGGTCGTGCGCCAGAGGTTGCCGATCTGCGCGCCCCACAGCCAGGTCTGGCCGGCCATCGTGAAGTCGCACAGGCTGAACACGATGTCGCGCGCGGTCGCCTTCAGCGCGTCGGAGAAGATCTTGTAGCGCGTATAGAACGCCTTCGGATCGCCGGGCAGGCCGCCGTTGCAGGTGTCCTGCTTGAAGTAGTCGATCCCCCAGTCGGCGTAGTCGCGCGCGTCGACGTCCTCGTAGCCGAACGTGCCGGCGACGTTCTGGCAGGTCGCCGTGCCGTGAGAGGAGTACAGGCCGAACTTGAGGCCGAGAGCGTGGATGTAGTCGCCCAGCGCCTTCATCCCGCTCGGGAACCACTGCGGGTCGGCGACCAGGTGGCCGTTGACGCGGGACGCGTGCGTCTTGGCCGGACCGGACAGGCTGCGACCGGCCTGCCAGCAGTCGTCGAGGTTGACGTACTGGTAGCCGGCGCCCGCCATCCCGTTCTGCTTCATCGCGGTCGCCGTCTCCTCGATCAGGTCCTCCGTGATCCAGGGACAGCCGTACGGGTTCCAGGTGCTGAAGCCCATCGGCGGCTTGAGCGCGAGGCCGTTGTAGGAGTCGGCGAGCGCCGCCGGCGCCAGCAGCAGCTGACACGCCACGACGGCGAGTGCGAGCCTTCGGTTCACGGCGTCCTCCCTCCGGATGCGGAAGCCCGACTTTCTCAAGTGAAACTCGCGGCGTCTTCACACAGATGGCGAAAGCCGCGGCCCGGCGATCAGACGATGCTGCGAAGGTCCTCGTCGGTCCTCGCCCACTCGCGCGCCCGCGGCTCGACCTCGAGCGCGATGTCGAGGTGGCGGCGGGCGACGTCGAGCTTGCCCGCGAGCGCCGCGTAGCACGCGAGGTTGTAGTTGAGCGAGCCGTTGCGCGGGTGATCCTCGAGCCCTTCGGCGGCGATCGCGTAGGCGGTGTCGTAGTCGCCGGAGTTGTAGGCCGGGCCGGCCGCGTACCAGTACTCGAACGGCGAGATCGGGCCCGCCGCGCCGGGCGCGCCGCCGATCACCAGCACGGTGGTGTCGGGCTCGGTCGCTGTCGCCTCGCGGTGGGTCCCCGGCGCTACGACCACGAGCGTGCCGGGCGGGCCGTCGACCTCCTCGTCGCCGACTTTGAACGCGGCGTGCCCGCTCAGCACGACGTACATCTCCTCGTGCTTCCCGGAGCCGGGGGACACCTCGTCGTGCGGCTCGATCACGTGCTCGCCCGGCTTCTCCGCGGTGTAGGCGTTGGCGCCGAACGCGGTCACGCCGAGCGGGCGGCGGATCGGGCGATAGACGATCCCGTCGACTACCGGGATGCGGTCGAGGTCGTCGATGTGGGCATGGCTCATCCCACCACCATGCCAGCCGACCCGCACGTGGCAATGGCTCGCGCGAGGTCCTCGCGCGGCACGCCGCGCAGCCGCGGATGGTCGAGGTCGACGTCGATCGTGCCGGCGTCCTCGATGCCGAGGCTGTGTGCGCCGTTGCGCGCGACCTCGGCCCACAGGTCGCCGTGGTGGGCCAGCAGCGCGTGGCGGGTGCGCCGCTCGCGGCGCGCGAGCGTCTCCAGCTCACGCACCTCCTCGAACGGGTCGAGGACGAGATTCTCGTCGGTGCCGATCGCCAGCGGCACGCCCGCGTCGCGGTAGGCGAGCGCGGGCGGGAAGCCGTCGCCGAGGTTGCCCTCGGTCGTCGGGCACGACACGATGGTGGTGCCGGTCTCGGCGAGCAGCGCGATGTCGCGCTCGCTCACGTGGATGCCGTGCACGACGCTGGCCCGCGGGCCGAGGAAGCCGGTGCGGTGCAGCAGCTCGATCGGCGAGCAGCCGTGCTCGGCCTCGCACTCCTGGAGCTCGCGCGGCTGCTCGGACGCGTGGACGTGGCGAACGAGGTCGCGCGCCTCGCTGTACTCGGCGATCGCGGTCAGCCACTCGGCGGGAACCGCCCGGACGCTGTGCGCGGCGATGCCGTGAGGAATGGACAATGCATCGACGCGGGCGAGGAACGTTTCCACGTCGGCGTCGCAGAAGCGCGGCCGGCCGCCGCGCGCGTAGGCGGTCGGAAGCAGGACGCACATCAGCCCCGCGTCGCGGGCGGCGCGCGCCACCGCGCTCGCCATCGCGTTCGGATCCTCGTACGGCGTGCCGTCCGGGTTGTGATGGACGTAGTGGAACTCGCCGACCGCGCCGTAGCCGGCCGCGCGCATCTCCGCGTAGGTGCGCCGCGCGACCTCGTACATCGAGTCCGGGTCGAGCGCGTCGGCCAGCGCGTACATCGCGCCGCGCCAGCCCCAGAAGTCGTCGTCGGAGCGCTCGCCGATCCCGCGCAGGTCGCGCTGGAACGCGTGCGAGTGGGCGGACACCATCGCGGCGATGGTCAGCGCCGCCACACGACCTCCCCGTCCTGGATCACGACCTTCACCGGATCGTGGCCGAAGCGATACGGGAGGTGCTCGACCGGGCCGTCGAGGAGGACGAGGTCGGCGCGCTTGCCGATCTCCAGCGAGCCGCGCGACGCGTGCAGCCCGAGCACCCACGCCGCGTTGAGCGTGGCGGCGGCGAGCGCCTCGCGCACGCTCCAGCCGTAGCGGCGCACCGCCAGGCCGATGATCACGGGCATCGACGCGACCGGGCTGGTCCCGGGATTGAAGTCGGTGGCAAGTACGCAGATCGCGCCGGCGTCGGCCAGCGCGCGGGCCGGCGGCGTGTGCTCGGCGCCGAGGAACTCCGCGCCGGGGAGCAGGACGGCGGCGCACTCCGCTTGCGCGAGCGGCTGGACGTCGTGTGGATGCAGGCACGCGAGGTGGTCGACCGAGCGCGCGCCGGCGGCGAGCGCGACCGGCACGCTGCGATGCGTCGCGAACTGCTCGACGTGCGCGCGCAGCGGCACGCCCTCGCGCGCGGCGATCTCTCCAAGCCGCTCGAGGTCCTCATTCCGGAACGCGACCGACTCGACGAAGATGTCGAGCGCGTCGACCTCGGCCTCGGCGGCGAGGTCGTCGACCACGTCCATCCAGGACGCGGCGTCGTAGCCCTGCGGGACGCTGTGCGCGAACAGGCCGGTCACGCGGTCCAGTGGCAATGCCCGGCCGAGCCGCACGCTGCGCAGCTCCTGCTCGCGCTCCAGGCCGTAGCCGGTCTTGCCCTCGACGGTCGTAGTCCCGAGCCGCAGCATCTCGCTGCGCAGGTCGCGCGCGAGACCTAGCACGTCGTCGTCGCTGGCAGCCGCCAGCGCGCGGGCCGAGGACGCGATCCCGCCACCCGAGCGCGCGATCTCCTCGTACGGCACGCCGGTGACCTTCATCTCGTACTCGCCCGCGCGCCAGCCGGCGAACGGGAGATGCGTGTGGCAGTCGACGAAGCCGGGGATGACGGCGCCGCCGGCCGCGTCGATGACGATGTCGGCGGCGGGGTCGTCCTCGAAGGCGGCAATGACGCCGTCGCGGACCGTGACGGCGCCGGGGTCGGAAGTGAACGCGGCGCGGCGCAGGTAGGGTGCGGCGTCCTCGGCCGGGCGAAGCAGTTGGGCGGCGCCGCGAACGCAGACCGACGTCATCGCGGGCCCGGCGTCATGGCGCCGGTGCGGAGGCGCCGCCTCCGCCCATCGGAATCCGCACACCGAGGCGCTCCGCCGCCTCCAATGCCTCCGGGTATCCGGCGTCGGCGTGGCGGATGATCCCCATGCCCGGGTCGGCCAGCAGCGTGCGGCGGATGCGCTCGCCGGCCAGCGGCGTCCCGTCGGCGACGCACACCTGCCCCGCGTGCAACGAGCGGCCCATGCCGACGCCCCCGCCGTGGTGGAACGAGACCCACGACGCGCCGGTCGCCACGTTGATCATCGCGTTCAGCAGCGGCCAGTCGGCGACCGCGTCCGAGCCGTCGCGCATGCTCTCGGTCTCGCGCTCCGGCGACGCGACCGAGCCGGCGTCGAGGTGGTCGCGGCCGATCACGATCGGGCCCTTCACGGCGCCCGACGCGACCATGTCGTTGAAGCGCAGCCCCGCAAGGTGGCGCTCGCCGTAGCCGAGCCAGCAGATGCGCGCCGGCAGGCCCTGGAACCTGACGCGCTCGCCGGCCAGCTCGATCCAGCGGCGGATGTGGTCCTGCTCGCCGAACAGCTCGAGCATCGCCGCGTCGGTCGCCTCGATGTCGGCGGGGTCGCCGGACAGCGCGACCCAGCGGAACGGGCCCTTGCCCTCGCAGAACAGCGGGCGGATGTAGGCGGGCACGAAGCCGGGGTAGGCGAACGCGTCCTCGTCGCCGTTCTCCTGCGCCACGCCGCGCAGCGCATTGCCGTAGTCGAACGCCTCGGCGCCCTGCGCCTGCAGCTCGCGGATCGCGCCGACGTGCGCAACCACGCTCTCGCCGACGCGGCGCAGGTACTCGCCGGGGTCGTTCGCGCGCAGCACGTCGGCCTGCTCGAGCGTGAGACCGGCCGGGATGTAGCCGTTGAGCGGGTCGTGCGCGCTCGTCTGGTCGGTCACGACGTCGATGTCGGCGTGCCGGCGCGCGAGCTCGGGCAGCACCTCTGACGCGTTGCCGAGCAGCCCGATCGACAGCGCGCGGCCCTCGCGACGGGCGGCGTCGAGACGCTGGAGGGCGTCGTCGAGCGAAGCCGCGCGCTCGTCCAGGTAGCCCTCGCGGATCCGGCGCTCGATGCGCGTCAGGTCGACCTCCACGCACAGCGCGCACCCCTCGTTCATCGTCACCGCGAGCGGCTGCGCGCCACCCATGCCGCCGAGGCCCGCGGTCACCACGAGCCGTCCGCGAAGCGTCCCCCCGAAGCGCTTGCGGGCGACCGCCGCGAACGTCTCGTACGTGCCCTGGAGGATGCCCTGGGTCCCGATGTAGATCCACGACCCGGCAGTCATCTGGCCGTACATCATCAGCCCGTCGGCGTCGAGCCGCCGGAACTCGTCCCACGTGGCCCAGTTCGGGACGAGGTTGGAGTTGGCGATCAGCACGCGCGGCGCGGCCTCGTGCGTCTCGAACACGCCGACCGGCTTGCCGGACTGGACGAGCAGCGTCTCGGTCGCCGACAGCCGCTGGAGCTCGGCCTTGATCGCGGCCAGGCTCGCCTGATTGCGCGCCGCCTTGCCGATCCCGCCGTAGACGACGAGCTCGTCGGGCTTCTCGGCCACATCCGGGTGGAGGTTGTTCTCCAGCATCAGGAGCGCCGCCTCCTGCTGCCAGCCCTTGGTTCTCATTCGCCCCCCAGTTCTCGTGACAGCTCGCTGGCATGCGCGACGAGCTCGCGCCCACAGGCCGCCGCGAGCTCGTCGGACGTCCGGTACGTCGGCGCCGTGATGCTCAGCGCCCCGGCGATCCGGCCCAGATGGTCGCGGAACGGCGCGGCGATCGCGGTCACGTCAGGCTCGACCGCGGCGCGCGTCACCACATAGCCGTCGGGGCCCAGCTCGCCGAGCAGCGCCGCGCCGATCGCCGTGCCGTCCAGGGAGACGGTCCGGCCCGTCCAGCTCTCGGCGCGCACCGCCCGCGGGCTGACGGACTGGCGCACGTAGAGGACGCCGTCCTCGGTGCGGATCCCGAGGTTCGCCGTCTCGCCGGTCGCCGCGCTCAGCGCCGCGAGGTGCGGCGCGGCCAGCTCGTAAGAGGGCTCGCCGCGCAGTGTCTCGGCGGCCAGCCGCACGAGCTCTGGCCCGGCACGGAAGCGCCCGTCGGCGTCGCGGCGCACGAAGTCCCGCCGCTGCAGCGCGCTCAGCAGCCGCGACGCCGTGCTCGGCGCCAGCCCGGCGTCGCGCGCCAGCTCGGTCAGCGTCGACGGCGAGCCCGCGGCCGCCGAGAGCAGGCCGAGCGCGCGGTCGACGGCACGGGTCGGGGCGAGGGAATCGGCCACGCGCCGACCATACCGTGGAAGCCATTTCCATGCAACGGCGCTTGACAAACTCGTATCCATGTATCCAAACTCTCCCGCATGGGCCAGATCACACCCGGCCGCCTGGCGCCGAGCACCCCGCGCGGCCGGGACCTGACGTGCAAAGGCTGGGAGCAGGAGGGCGCGCTGCGCTGCCTGCTCAACAACCTCGACCCGGACGTCGCCGAGCGACCGGAGGAGCTCGTGGTCTACGGCGGCCACGGGCGCGCCGCCCGCAACTGGGACGCGCTCGACGCGATCGTGGCGTCGCTCTCCCGGATGGCCTCGGACGAGACGCTGATCGTGCAGTCGGGTAAGCCGATCGCCATCCTGCCCACCCACCCGGACGCGCCGCGCGTTCTGATCTCCAGCAGCATGCTCGTGCCGGCGTGGTCGTCGTGGGACGACTTCTGGACGCTCGAGGCCGCGGGGCTGACGATGTACGGCCAGATGACCGCCGGCGGCTGGTTCTACATCGGCACCCAGGGCATCCTCGGCTTCACCTACGAGACGTTCCGCGCGGTCGCCAGGCGACACTTCGACGGGACGCTGGAGGGCCGGCGGGTGCTGACCGCCGGGCTCGGCGGGATGGGCGGCGCGCAGGGCCTGGGGATCGCGCTCAACGGCGGCCGCTCGCTGATCGTCGAGGTCGACGCGCGGCGCGCGCGGCGGCGCGCCGACTCGGGCTGGGTCGACCTCGTGACCGACGACTACCGGGCGGCGCTGTCGGCGCTCGACGACCCTGACGGGCCGGCCACGATCGCGCTCGTCGCCAACATCGCCGACGTCGCGCCGCGACTCGTGCGCGAAGGCGTCGGCTTCGACGTCGTGACCGACCAGACCGCCGCGCACGACCTGCTGCGCGGGTACGTGCCCTCGGGCCACACGCCGGAGGACGCCGAGCGGGCGCAGGCCGACGACAAGGCCTACCTTCAGGCGGTGCGCGACTCGCTGGCCCGGCACGTGGAGGCGCTGCTGGCCCTGCGCGACCGCGGCGCGGTGGCGTTCGAGTACGGCAACAACCTTCGCGCGCAGGCGAGGGCGTCGGGGGTCGACGGCGCGGCCGAGATCCCCGGCTTCGTCTCCGCCTACGTGCGCGACATCCTCGCCTCCGGCGTCGGCCCGTACCGCTGGATCGCGCTGAGCGGCGACCCCGACGACCTGCGGCGCTCGGAGGACGCGGTGATGGACGTGCTCGGAACGCACTCGCTACGGAAGTGGATCACGCTCGCGCGCGAGCGCATCCCGCACCAGGGCCTGCCCGCGCGCATCTGCTGGCTCGGGCTCGGCGAGCGCGACGCGGTCAGCCGGCGGCTCAATGAGCTGGTCGCGAGCGGCAGCGTCGGGCCGCTCGCGCTCGGGCGCGACCACATGGACCCGGCATCGGTCGCCTCGCCGTCGCGCGAGACCGAGGGCATGCTCGACGGCAGCGACGCGGTCGCCGACTGGCCGATCCTGTCCGCGCTGCTGAACGCGGCCCAAGGCGCGAGCTGGGTCGCCGTCGGCAACGGCGGCGGCGTCGGCATCGGGCAGAGCACGCACAGCGGGATGGTGGTCGTCGCCGACGGCAGCGAGCTGGCCGCCCGCAAGATCGAGCGCGTGTTCTGGACCGATCCGGCGCTCGGCATCGCGCGCTACGCGGACGCGGGCTACGCGCCCGCGATCGCGAAGGCGGAGCAGACGCGGCTGGACCTTCCGGGCTTCAACGGCAACGAGGAGCAGACATGACGGCGAACCCGACAACGCTGGCGGAGCCCGGCGCCGCCCTCGGCGGGCCCGCGCCGCCACGCCGGTACACGCTCAGCATCGACACCGGCGGCACTTTCACCGACGGCTTCGTCTCCGACGCCGAGCGCAGCGTGCAGGTGAAGGTCGACACGACGCCGCACGACCTCACCGTCGGCTTCCGCGCGTGCGTCGAGGCGGCGGCCGAGGCCGCGGGCGAGACGCTGCCGGGCTTCCTGTCCGCGCTGGAGACGCTGCACTTCAGCTCCACGATCGCCACCAACACGATCGTCGAGCGGCGGGGCGCCGCCGTCGGGCTGATCGTCACCGCCGGCGCCGAGGAGGACCTCTACGGAGAGCGCGATGCGCTGACCGCGTTCGTGCGGCCCGAGCTCGTGCGCGGTGTGCCCGAGCGCGTCGGCGACGACGGCGCCGTCGTGATGGCGCCCGACGAGGCGGCGCTGGAGACCGCGGTGCGCGAGCTGCTCGAGCGCGGGATCCGCCTGCTGGTGATCAGCTTCGCGAACGCGCACCAGAACCCGGCGAACGAGCTCGCGGCGCGCGCGCTGATCGACCGCTCCTACCCGCGCCACTACCTCGGCGCGATCCCGCTGATGATCTCGTCGCGCATCTCGCTGGCGCCGAGCGACCGCGGGCGCACCGCGATCGCGGTGGTCAACGCGTACCTGCATCCCAACCTCGTGCAGACGCTCTACCGCGCCGAGGACCAGGCCCGCGCGGCCGGCCTGCGGCGGCCGCTGCTGATCGTGAACACCGACGGCTCCAGCAGCCGCGTCGCCAAGACGCGCGCGATCGACACCTACAACTCGGGACCGAGCGCCGGGGTACTGGGCGCCGGCTACGTCGCACGCGCGCTCGGCGCGCGCGAGGTGTGCACGTTCGACGTCGGCGGCACCACGACCGACGTCGCCCACCTGCGCGACGGCGTGGCCCCGCTCGACGCCACGACCGAGGCCGGCCCGCTGTCGATCCCGCACCCCTCGGTGTCGCTGTGGTCGTTCGGCCTCGGCGGCGGCTCGATCATCGACGGCGACCGCGTCGGCCCCGAGAGCGCCGGCTCGACGCCCGGCCCGGCCTGCTTCGGACTCGGCGGCGCTGCGCTGACGCCGACTGACGTGTGGCTGCTGCTCGGCTACCTCGAACCCGGCGAGTTCCTCGGCGGGCGGCGCACGCTCGACCGCGAGCGCGCACAGGCCGCCCTCGGCGACCAGGACCCGCTGCGGGCGCTCGACGCGGTCCACGACACGCTCGCGCGCGAGCTCAACGCCTGGGCCGCGCGCCGGACGCCGCTCGACGACGGCTGGCTGTTCTCCTACGGCGGGGGCGGCGGCCTGCTCTGCGTGCCGGCCGCCGAGGCGCTCGGCATCCGGCGCGTGGTCGTCTTCCCGCACAGCTCGGTGTTCTCCGCGTTCGGCGGCGGGCTCCTGCCGATCGCGCACAGCTATGAGGGCGAGCTCGCGCAGCTCGCCGACCGCGCCCGGCGCGACCTGCGCGCCGAGGGCGTGACCGAGCTCGAGCGTGTGGAGGCCGAATGGGACGGCGGCGCGGCATCGCTGCGCGACGTGCTCGACCGCCCGCCGGCGGGCCGCGGGCGGCTGCGCGTGTCGGTACCGCGCGACGTCCGCCTGGAGGTCCTCACCGCACAGGCGCGGCCGGGGACACGCACCGTCATCACCGCCGGCGGCCCCTTGAAGGTCCCCGTCGTCGGCGGCCTCGGGCGCCCGGACTCGCCGCCCGCGGAGGGCCCGGCGTTCCTGGAGGCGCCCGACACCACGATCTTCGTCCCGGCCGGATGGTCGGTGCGGTTCACCGAGCAGGGCTACGGCGTGCTGGAGGCGTGATGAGAGTCACCGAGTACCTCGAGATCGAGCAATCGCGCTGGCGCTGCAGTCGCTGCGGCCATGACCTCGGCGACGCGCACGGCAACTACAAGCACGGCTGCCTCGTGTGGGAGCGCGACCCGCGCGAGATCCACCGGCCCGTGATCGAGGGCGAGTACACGTTCGCGCCCGACCCGGACTGGTGCCGGGTGCTCGAGTTCATCTGCCCGGGCTGCGCGACCCTGATCGAGGTCGAGTACCTGCCGCCGGGACACCCCGTCACCCACGACATTGAGCTGGACCTGCCATGAGCGGCACGATCGAGATCGACATCGGCGGCACGTTCACCGACTGCTACGTGCGCGTCGACGCCGGCGAGACCTGGTGCAAGACGCGGACGACGCCGTTCGACCTCTCCCAGGGCATGGGCCAGGCGATCGACCAGGCGGCGAGCCAGCTCGAGCTCGGCACCGCCGAGCTGCTGGAGCGCACCGGCATCATCCGCTACTCGACGACGCTGGCGATGAACAAGCTGATCGAGCGCAAGGGCCCGCGCCTGGCGCTGATCGCCACCGAGGGCTTCGAGGACACGCTGCTCGTGGGCCGCGGAAGCCAGTGGTCGGACGGGATCCCGTTCAAAGAGCAGCGCAACATCGCCGCCGCGGTCAAGCCGCGGCCGCTCGTCCCGAAGGAGCTGACGGTCGGCGTCAAGGAACGGATCGACTACCGCGGCGAGGTCCTGCGGCCGCTCGACGAGGACCACTTCCTCACGCAGCTCGACCGGCTCGTCGACAAGGGCGTGCGCGGCTTCGTCGTCTCGCTCCTGTGGTCGTTCCTGAACCCGGTGCACGAGCGACGGATCCGCGAGCTGATCGAGCAGGAGTACGACGAGTCGTATCTCGGGAGCATGCCGGTGTTCCTGTCGAGCGAGGTGTCGCCGCGCAAGTTCGAGTACACGCGCACGACGATGACCGTGCTGAACGCGTACCTGCATCAGTCGATGTACGAGGAGCTGATCGGGATCGGCCAGCAGTTGCGCGGCGGCGGCTACCGCAAGCCGCTGATGATGGTCCACAACACCGGCGGGATGGCGAGCGTGTTCCGCTCCGCCGCCGTGCACACCTACAACGGCGGCCCGGTCGCCGGGCTGATGGGCAGCGCCGCGCTCGGCCGCGCCGACGGGCACCGCAACGTCGTCATCACCGACATGGGCGGTACCAGCTTCGACATCGCGATGGTGGTCGAGGGGAGCACGCGCTTCTACAAGTTCGCGCCGACGATCGACCGCTGGACCGTCGACGCGACGATCCTCGACACGCGCTCGATCGGCTCCGGCGGCGGCTCGATCGCGCGCGTCAACGAGCTGCTGGACAACCGTCTCGAGGTCGGGCCCGAGAGCGCGGGCTCGATGCCCGGGCCGGCGTGCTACGACCAGGGCGGGAGAGAGCCGACGGTGACCGACGCCGACCTGGTGCTCGGCTACCTCAGCGCGGAGCGCTTCCACGGCGGCCAGCTCGTGCTCAACCGCCGCCGCGCGGAGCGCGCGATCCGCGATCGCGTCGCGGCGCCGCTCGGCGTCGAGGTCGACGAGGCCGCGCTGCTGATCAAGCGCATCATCGACGCCAAGATGGGCGCGGAGATCTACAAGGAGACCGTGCTCAAGGGCTACGACCCGCGCGACTTCGTGATCTACGCGGCCGGCGGCGCCGGGCCCGCGCACGCGTGCGGCTACGCCGAGGCGGCCCGCATGAGCACGGTCATCGTGCACCCGTTCGCGTCGACGTTCTGCGCCTACGGGTCCTCCACGATGGACGTCCTGCACGTCTACGAGCGCTCGCGCCGCTTCACGCTGCTGGCGCCCGGCAAGGGCGCCTGGCTGGACGACTACGCGGGCTTCAATGCCGTCGTCGACGAGCTCGAGCGCCATGCCGTGCGCGACTTCGCCGGCGAGGGCTTCGATCCCGCGCAGGTGCGCTACGAGCTCGAGCTCGACATGAAGTTCGGCGGCCAGCTGAACGTCAAGCGCGTCGCCGCTGCGCTGCTGCGGGTCGGCACGCAGGCCGACGTGGAGGCGCTCTACGCCGCGTTCGAGCGCGAGTTCAGCGAGGCCTACAGCCCGCTCGGGCTGCATCCGGAGGCGGGCGTCGAGATCGAGGCGTTCGTGCTCAAGGCGCGCCTGCCGCAGGCGGCGGCGGAGCGGATCGAGGCGCCGCCGGGCGGCGCGGACGCGTCCGCTGCGCGGACCGGTACGCGCGAGGCGCGCTTCGAGCGGGGCTGGGTCGACACCCCGGTCTACGCGCTCGAGCGGCTCGCGCCCGGGAACCGCCTGGACGGACCCGCGCTGGTCGAGTCCGGCGACACGACCGTCGTCGTCGCGCCCCGCTGGACGCTCGAGGTCGATCCCCGGCGCGCGCTCGTGCTGACCCTTGCCGGCGAGGAGGCCGCAGATGTTTGACCCCACGATCGTCGACCGCGCGATGCGGTCAGAGCCGGCGACCGAGCAGGAGCTGGCCGACGCCGCCGCGCTCGCGCCCGGCGACTACGAGATCTTCTCGGAGAACCTCCTGCTGATGCTCCAGGAGGGCAAGGAGGTCATGACGAAGATGGGCATCTCGAGCATGCTCCACTCCGGGGACACGCTGGTGGCCATCTTCACCGCCCGCGGCGACCTCGTTTCCGCCGTGCTCGGGACCTACCTGCACGCCGTGACCGGGCAGGTCCCGATCAAGTTCATCCTCGAGGAGTTCGCCGGCGATCCGTCGGTGGGCGTGCGCGAGGGCGACGTCTACTACTGCAACGAGGCGCTCTACGGCGGCATTCACAACCCCGACCAGTTCGCGCTGATGCCGGTCTTCAGCGCGGGCGAGCTGGTCGCGTGGGTCGTGTCGGGAGCGCACCAGTCCGAGACCGGCGGCAGCGAGCCGGGCGGCGAGGTGACGCAGGCGCACACGCGCCACGACGAGGGGATGAAGCTGACGCCGATCAAGATCGGCGAGGACTACCGGCTCAAGAACGACCTGCTGCGGATGATGGAGAACTTCATCTCGCGCGCGCCGCGGATGCAGGTGACCGACGTCAAGGCGCGCGTGGCGGCGTGCGACCGCGTCCGCGTGCGGCTTCAGGAACTGGCTGCGCGGCGCGGGAACGGGCTGCTGCGCGGGCTGTTCCGGCGCATGATCCAGCAGACGTCGGTGGGCGTCCGCCGGCGGATCGAGTCGTGGCCGGACGGCGTCTACCGGCACGTCGTGTTCATGGACACGACGGGCCACGAGGCGGCGCTGCTGCGCGCGAGCGTCACGCTGACCGTCAAGGGCGACCGGCTGACGATCGACTTCGAGGGCACCTCGCCCGAGCACGAGGGCTCCTACAACGCGTTCACGAACGTCATCCGCGGGCACTGCGCCGTGAACCTGTTCCAGTTCCCGTTCCACGACTTCCCGCTGTCGTCGGGCATGCTCGAGCACATCGACATCCGCGTGCCGGACGGGTCGTTCTTCAATGCCGACCCGGAGGCGGCGATCAGCTGCTCGCCGCTCGTCGGCGCGATGGTCTTCCCGCTGCTCGGCGTCGTGCTGTCGAAGGCGATGTTCCAGACCGAGCAGCGCGATCTCGTGTGCGGGTTCTGCTCCTCGAGCGCATCCGCCGTGATGGTCGCGGGGACCAACCAGCACGGCGTGCGGGTGACCGACTTCATGGGCTACCCGCTGAACGCGTACGGCCTCGGCGCGCGCGCCGACAAGGACGGCGTCGACGTGTTCGGCTTCCCGCACGGGCCGTGGGGCAAGGCGCCCGACGTCGAGGACATCGAGGCCGAGTTCCCGCTGCTGCACGTCTACCAGCGCCAGCAGCGCGACACGTGCGGATTCGGGCGCTATCGCGGCGGCGTCGGCGCGGCGGTCTGCTACGCCGTGCACCAGGTCCCGTACCTGGCGTTCACGTCGAGCCAGAAGGAGGCGAAGTTCCCGGCCCACAACGGGCTCTTCGGCGGTTACTCGATGACCGTCGTGCCGGGGATCCGGGTGCTCGGAACCTCGCTGCTGGAGCAGATGGCGGCCGGCGAGCCGGACCTGCCGGTCGACGACTACACGCTCGCCTCGGGCGAGACGGCGCTGCGCGGAGAGATCGTCGTGGAGCACCAGACGCGCGGGATCCGCGTGCTCAAGCGCGGCGAGATCCTGGCGGCTTCGACGCAGGGCTCCGGCGGCTACGGGGACGTGCTCGAGCGCGAGCCGGAAGCCGTCATGGAGGACCTGAGGACGGACGCGATCAGCGATTGGACGGCCGCGAACGTCTACCGGATCGTGTATGACCCGGAGACCTTGATCGCGGATCTGGACGCCACACGCCGGGCACGCGAGGAACAGCGCGCGCGGCGGCTCGAGCACGGACGCCCGTTCGCCGAGTTCATCGCCGACTGGGAGCGCCGGCGGCCGCCCGATGACGCGATCCGGTATTTCGGCGCGTGGCCGTCGGGCGAGCCGAACCGGGACGTGGTGCGGGTGTGAACGGCCGCGACCGCTTCGAGGCGGCGCTCGCGGGACGCGCGGTCGCGTGGGCGCCGTTCGTGTGGGAGCGGCTTCCGGAGCTGGTCCGGCAGCCGGCCGCCGCATGGTGGCGCGACCCGACGGTGGCGCAGCGGCTGCTGGCCGACGCGGCGGGCGTCGCGGGCGCCGACGCCCTGTTCGTGCTTGCCGCGCCGGGTGAGCGCGGCGGTGGCGACGACGCGCTCGACGCGCTGGCGGACGGCGACGACGCCCACGCGGTGCGCGATCTCGTGGGCCGGCTGCGGGCGTCCGCGCCGTTCGCGACGATCGGCGCGCTGCCGGATACGGCGACGCTGCTGCGCGACTTCGGGGCGGCGGACGCCGACGTGGCACAGGACGCGCTGGCCGACCTCGCGCGCGGGCTGCTCGACGCGGGCGCCGACGCGCTCGCCGTCGTGGACGACGACGTGCGCGAGAGCGCCCGCCGCCTGGCGGGGATCGGCGCGTTCTACGGGCGCCCGGTGCTGGCCGTCCAGCCCGGCGCCGCGTGGTTCGAGACCGGCTCCGACGCGCCGGTCGCGGTGGTGGACGGCGCCGGAGGATGGCCCGCCGCCGGGCTGGCCATCACGGCAGGCGACGTGAGCACGCGCTGGGATGCAGACGCGCTGCGAGCGGCCGGCGCGGCGCGCCCTTGAGCGGCGGCGCCCCTCCCCTGCGCGTCGCGCTGCTCGGCGCCGGCGTCATGGGCCGCAACATCGCGCGCGTCTTCCTGCGCGCGGGCGCCGGGGTCACGCTCTGCTCGCGCTCGGATGCGACGCTCGCCTCCGCCCGCGCCGCGCTCGCCGGCGAGGCGCTCGATCGGCTCACGACCACGCGCGAGCTCGTGAGCGGCGACCTCGTCATCGAGTCGGTCCCCGAGCGCGCCGGGCTCAAGCGCGAGCTGCTGGCGCGGGCCGAGGCCGCGATGCCCGACGACGCCATCCTCGCCACGAACACGTCCTCGCTGCCGCTCGACGACCTCGCGGCGGGGCTCCGGAGGCCCGAGCGCTTCCTCGGGCTGCACTGGTTCAACCCGGCGCACCTCGTGCCGCTGGTCGAGGTCGTGCCCGCGCAGGCCACGGACCCGGCCGTCGTCGACCGCTCGGTCGCGCTGCTCGACGCCGCCGGCAAGCGTCCGCTGCGGCTCGGGCGCGCCGTGCCCGGCTTCGTCGCCAACCGGCTCCAGTACGCGCTGATCCGCGAGGCGCTGCAGCTGCTCGCGGACGGCGTCGTCGACGCCGAGGGCATCGACCTCGTGCTGACTGAGTGCCTCGGACCGCGCTGGGCGGTCGTCGGACCGCTGCGCTCGACCGACCTCGCCGGCATCGAGACGGCGATCGCCGTGGCGCGGGAGCTGTTCCCGGAGCTCGCGGACGCGCGTGAGCCGCAGCGGGTGCTGCTGGAGCTCGCCGAGCAGGGCCGCCTCGGCGTGCGCAGCGGGCGCGGCTTCCACGCATACCCGGACGCGGCAGCGGCGGAGGCAGCCCGCGACGCCGGGCTCGCCGCCGTGCTTCAGTCCCAGAAGCCGAGCGAACGGAGGTAGCCGCTGAGCAGGCGCCACGCGTGCATCACGTGGTCCTGCATCCGCTGACGTGCCAGCTCGGCATCGCCGGCGCCGATCGCGTCGCGGATCGCGATGTGCTCGGCGACGTTGAGCGCGAGCATCTCCGCCTCGCTCGACAGCGAGCGCCAGACGTAGTCCTTCGGGAACGCGTCCTCCAGCGAGCGCACGACATCGCCGAGGCGCTGGTTGCCGGCCGCCTCCCGGATCGTCAGGTGGAAGTCGGTGTTGCCCTGCGTGATGCGGTCGTTCAGCGACGCGGGGGCGGCGTCGGCGCCGGTCCGGCGGAGCTCGTCGATCGCGCTGCTCAGGCGCTCCTGTGCCGCGTCCATCTTCGCGAGCAGGACGGCGTCGGTCTGGCGCGCGGCGAGCGCCGCCGCGAACCCCTCCAGCTCGGCGCGCACCACGTAGATCTCGCGCAGCTCGCGCTCGCTCAGCTGCCGCACCACCACGCCGCGATTGGGCAGCTTGGTCACCAGGCCCTGCGCCTCCAGCCGGTGGATCGCCTCGCGCAGCGGCGTGCGGCTGACGCCGTAGCGCTCGCTCAGCTGCTCCTGGAACAAGCGCGTCCCGGGGGCCAGCACCCCGCGCAGGATGTCCTCCTGGATGCGGAATGCGAGCTCATTGGTTAGCGAGCTTCCGACAACTGGACGATCGGCCATCACCGGCTCGCGAATTGTCTCAAACGGAGTCGCCACGGGTGGGTCCTCCTGCTGCACGTCACAGGCTTGACGGATACTTGGATACATGGATACAGTATCGGCGTCACCGAGGAGGGTGGAGAGATGAGCGAGCAGCCAGTCGGCCTCGAGGTCGATCAGACGGACGCAGGCGAGCTGACCGACGCGCAGCGGACCGGCAAGGCGAGCGACATGTTCTGGGTCTGGGGCGGCGTCAACGTCGCCGTCACCAACCTTGCCGTCGGCGGGCTCGGGATCGTCGTGGGCCTCAGCCTGGTCGACGTCCTGATCGTCTACCTCGTCGGCGGCATCGTCGGCGCGACGCTGATGGGCATCACCGTGGTCAAGGGCAAGCTCACCGGCGCCGCCGTGATGGTCAACGCGCGGCCATCGTTCGGCTATTCGGGCGCCGCGCTGATCGCGGTGATCCTCTTCCTGATGTCGGCCGGCTGGTTCGGCATCAACAGCTACTTCGGCATGACCGCGGCGCGCAGCATCATCGGTCAGATCGGGCTGCCGGAGACCGACGCGATGGAGATCGTCGTCCTGATCGCGATCGTCATCGCACAGGTCGCGATCACGATCTTCGGCTTCAGAGTGATCCGCAGCTACGAGCGCCTCGCCGTGCGCGTGCTCGCCGTCGCGATGCTGATCCTCGCCGTGCTCGCGATCCCCGACTTCAAGTGGGAGGCCGCAAAGCCGCTTCACGGCGCGGACCACGTCGCGATGATGGTTTTCCTCTTCACCGCCCTCGGCGCCGGGTGGGCGATCTCCTGGACGCCGTGGGCGCACGACTTCGGGCGGTTCGTCGCGCGCACCGAATCGGACCGCAGGACCTTCTGGGCGACGTTCGCCGGCATGTACGTCGTCAATCTCTGCGTGATGATGCTCGGCGCCGGCGTCGCCTCCTACGGCGCGTCCGCGCTCGACGTGGGGGCGATGGTCAACCAGGTCACCGGCGACGGCTGGTCGATCCCGTTCCTGCTCGTGCTCACGCTCGGCCTGATAACCGCCAACGTCGTGCCGCTCTTCAGCGGCGGGTTCGCGCTGCAGACCGCGGGCCTGAAGCTCCCGCGCGTGCAGGGCACGATCCTCACCGCGATCGTCGGACTCCCGGTGCCGATCATCGGCGTGTTCGACGACAACTTCGCCAGCGTGTTCGACCAGTGGATGCTCGCGCTGCTCGTCTGGATCGCGCCGTGGCTGACGATCACGCTGCTCGACTTCTTCGTCATCCACAAGCGCCGCTACACGCGGGCCGAGCTGTACGAGACCTGGAGCACGCCGGCCGGCCGCTTCTTCGCTCCGGGCCTGATCGCGTACGCGGCGGGGCTGCTCGTCTCACTGCCGTTCATCAACACCCTGGCCTGGGACAACTCGTTCGTCAGCGACACGCTGCACGGCGCGGACATCTCGTTCTGGGTCGGCGGCCTGGTCGCGGGCGCCATCTACTACCCGCTGGCGAAGGCGCGCAAGGCGGTGCCGGCGTCCGCCGAGACGGTCTCGCCGGGCGAGCGCCAGCTTGCGTAGGGCCCACGGCTTAGGTTGACATGGTTGTAAACCGACGCTAGGTTTACAACCATGCCAACCGAAGCTCGAACCTCGTGGGCGCTGCTTGCCCTTCTCGCCGTCGCCCAGTTCATGGTCGTGCTCGACATCACGATCGTGAACGTGGCGCTGCCCTCGATCGGCGCCGGGCTCGGCTTCGCGCCGGCTGATCTGCAGTGGGTGGTGACCGCGTACATCCTCTGCAGCGGCGGCCTGCTGCTGGTGGGTGGCCGGGCGGCCGACATCCTCGGCCGCCGGCGGACGTTCCTGGCCGGGCTGTTCGTGTTCACCGGCGCGTCGCTGGCGTGCGGGCTCGCCCCTTCGCCCGGCTTCCTCGTCGCCGCGCGCGCGATCCAGGGCTGCGGCGCCGCGCTGCTGACCCCGTCCGCGCTCTCGATCGTGACCTCGACCTACACAGGCCCGCAGCGCGTGACGGCGCTCAGCCTGTGGGGCGCGATCGCCAGCGCGGGCGTCGGCGTGGGCGTGCTGCTCGGCGGCGTGCTGACGAGCGCGCTGAGCTGGCACTGGGTGTTCCTCGTCAACGTGCCGGTGGGACTCGCCGCGGCCGCGCTGGTTCCGCGCATCGTGCCGCCGCTGCCGCTGCCTCGCCCGGGGGGCTCATCACCGCTTCGCTCGCACGGCCGCCGCTCGCTCGACCTGCCGGGCGGGCTGACCGCGGTCGCCGGGCTGGCCGTGCTCGTGTACGCGCTCTCCGGCGCTCCGGACCACGGCTGGGGCTCAGCGCGGACGCTGGCGCTGCTCGCGCTGGCGGTCGCGCTGCTGGCCGCGTTCGCGCTGGTCGAGCGCGTCGTGCAGGAGCCGCTCGTCGCGCCGTCGACGTGGCGGAACGGCTCGCTCGTCTCGGGCTCGGTGATGATGCTCGGCGCGACCGGGATCATGGCGGGCGCGTTCTTCCTGAACTCGATCCACCTCCAGGACGCGCTCGGCTTCTCGGCGCTGGAGACGGGACTCGCCTTCTTGCCGTTCGTCGCCGCGATCCTGCTCGGGGTGCACGCCACGTCGCGTGCGATCGGCACGCTGGGCTCGCGGGCGCTGATCGTGCTCGGGATGGTCTTCGTGACGGCCGGGGCGCTGCTCTTCGCGCTCGCCCACGACAGCTACGCCCAGCTGCTGCCCGGGTTCGTGATCCTCGGGCTCGGCGTCGGGCTGGCGTTCCCCGCGATCTCGATCACCGCGATGAGCGACGTGCCGCACGAGTCCTCCGGCACCGGCTCGGGCGTGATGTCGACGTTCCATGAGGTCGGCGCCGCGCTGGGCGTCGCGGCTTTGTCGGCGATCGCGTTCGGCAGCGACTACCAGGCCGCGGCCATCGGGGCGGCGATCGCGGGCGCCGCGCTGACCGTGCTGGCGGCGACGCTCGTGCCCGCCGTCCGGCCGGCGCCGGGAGCGCCCGCCATGATGCATTGATGGCCGTCGACCACCGCCGCGCGACCGCCGAGCGCAACATCGGCGCGATCCTCGACGCCGCCGAGGCGCTGCTCGCCCGCGGGGCGCCGGCGGGGATCAGCGCGGTGGCGGCCGAGGCCGGCGTCTCGCGGGTCACCGTGTACGCGCACTTCCCCACGCGCGAGGCGCTGCTGGAGGCGGTCGTTCAGCGTGTCGTGGGGCGCGCGGCCGCGATGCTCGAGGCGGAGGCGCTCGACGAAGGGCCTCCGCTGGAGGCGCTCGAGCGCCTCATCGCCGCGGGCTGGCGCGAGATCGAGCGCCACCAGGCGGTCGCGCACGCCGTCGGCGAGCAGCTCGGCTCCGCGGCCGTCGCACGCGCGCACGAGACGATGCACGAGCCGCTCGCTTCGCTCGTGCGCCGCGGCCAGGCCGAGGGCGTGTTCCGTGACGACCTGCCGATCGCCTGGCTGCTCGCGAGCGTCTTCGCGCTCATGCACGCGTATCGCGACGAGGTCGGCGCGGGGCGCCTGCGCGCCGAGGACGCGGTGCCGACGCTGCAGGCGACGCTGCGCGGGGTCCTTCAGCGCAGCGCGACCGCGCCCAGCCCGGCGAGCGCTTCGGCATCCGGCGAGCCGGGCGGCGCGGTGTAGACGATCAACCGCAGGTCGCTCCCGCGCACGCTGAGGATGTCGCAGTCGAGCGTGATCGGGCCGGCGTCGGGGTGGATGAACGTCTTTCGGTCCGCGCGCCGCGGCTTGATCGGCCGCTGCTCCCACAGCTCGGCGAAGATCGGGCTGCGCTCGCGCAGCGCGGCGATCAGCTCGCGCAGCGGTTCGTCGTCGGGGTAGCGGCCGAGCGCCTCGTGGAGGTCGCCGACCGCCTCCTGCTGGAAGCGGCGATCGGTCTCCGCGTCGCGCGCGATCCGGCCGCGGACGCCAGTGAAGTGGCGCCAGACGATGTTGCCCTCGATCTCGCCGAGCAGCTCCCGCGCCAGCGGGTTGGCGGCGATGACCGTCCACGCCGCGTCGGTGACGAGGACGGGCGCGTCGGTCATGCCCTCCAGCACGTGCCGCACGCCGGGAGTGAGCGTGCGGTCGATGCTGCCGGCCTGCGGAGGCGCGTAGCCGACGACGCGGAACAGGTGGCCGCGCTCGGCCTCGCTCAGCCGCAGCGCGCGGGCCAGCGAGGCGAGCACGGATGCGGACGGGTTGTGCGCGCGGCCCTGCTCGAGCCGGGCGAGGTAATCGACCGAGACGCCGGCCAGATTCGCCAGCTCCTCGCGGCGCAGGCCGGGGGCGCGGCGGCGGCCACCGTTTGCCAGACCGGCCTGCTCGGGCGTCAGCCGGTCGCGCCAGGTGCGAAGGCAGTGCGCGAGCTCGTCCATGGGATCCATGGTGGCACTGAGAGTCCTCTGGTAACCACGCGCTTCCGGGCCAGCATGGATCCCATGAGCAAGATCCTGATCACCGGAGCAAACAGAGGGCTCGGATACGAGGCGGCACGGAGGCTGCGGGAATTGGGCCACGACGTGTGGATCGGCGCGCGCGACCCATCGCGCGGACGCGCGGCGGCCGACGCGCTCGGCGCGCGCTTCGTCGCTCTCGACGTGACCGACGACGCGAGCGTCGCGGCCGCCGCCGAGACGGTCGGCGAGCTCGACGTCCTGATCAACAACGCCGGCATCCTGGGCGGGCGCGTGCCCGTGCCCGAGGTGGCGCCGGAGGACATCGCGCGCGTGTTCGAGACGAACGTCTACGGGCTCGTGCGGGTGACGCGCGCGTTCCTGCCGGCACTCGAGCGCTCGGACAACCCCGTGATCGTCAACGTCTCCAGCGGCATGGGCTCGTTCGCGATCACGGGCGACCCCCAGCGCGTCGAGTCGACGATCGTGAGCCTCCCGTACCCGGCGTCCAAGTCGGCCGTGACCATGCTCACCACGCAGTACGCGAAGGCGTTCTCTCAGATCCGCGTGAACGCGGTCGATCCCGGCTACACGGCGACCGACTTCAACGGCCACAGTGGCCCCCAGACGGTCACCGAAGGGACCGACGCGATCGTCGCGATGGCCACCATCGGACCGGATGGCCCGACCGGCACGTTCGTCGATCGCCACGGCGCCGTACCCTGGTGATGGATGGCCTATATCACCGCGGAAGCGCGCCAGCAGCTGCTGGATGACCTCGGGGTCGCGATCGAGTCGATCGGCGATGCGCTCGCCGCGCTCGGCGCCGCGTACGAGCTGCTCGACGAGCAGACCGCCGACCGCATGGAGGAGCAGCTCTTCCGCCCGGTCCAGCAGGCCTACGGGCGCGCCCAGCGCACGCACACCGGCTTCGCCGAGCGCTACGGGCTGCCGACGCGCACGTTCCCGCCGGGCCGGTCGGGCCCCGCGTCTCTGGGCGCGCGCGGGCTGCTCGACCGCGCGGTCGACGCCGTCGCCGAGGCCGACGACGCGCTGGTCGAGCTGCAGGACTCGATGATGCCGGTCGAGGTCGGCGACGCGGAGCTGCGCGCCGGCCTCGCCGCCGTGCGCTCGACCGTCGAGGACGTCCGCGGCCGCGCCCGCGAGGTCCTGCGCACGCTCGGCCGCTAGGCGCCCGGAACCGTACCGAGCGACCGGCGCGCCGATCGGGAGTTGACATTGGTGGGTTTATCTAGTTACCTAGATATTCACGCTAATGATCGAGTTCCATCTTCAAGCGAAGTCGGGCGTCCCGACCTATCTCCAGCTCGTGCAGCAGGTGCGCCAGGCCATCCGGCTCGGCGTTCTGCGCCCGGGCGACCAACTGCCGACGGTCAAGGAGGTCGTGACCAGTCTCACGATCAATCCGAACACCGTGCTCCGGGCTTACCGTGAGCTGGATCTGGAAGGGCTGACCGAGGGGCGCCGCGGCGTCGGGACGTTCGTCGCCGAGGCGCCTGCGTCGCTGCTCCAGCACGACGTCACGGCGCTGCGCTCGGCGCTGCAGAAGTGGGTCGCCCAGTCGCGCGCCGCCGGCCTCGACGACGAGGACATGTACGCGCTGTTCACCGACGTGGTGCGGCCGCCGAGCGTTAGGAGGGTGGTCGCATGAGCGCGCTGCAGACCGAGCATCTCGGCAAGCGCTACGGCTCCAAGTGGGCGCTGCAGGACTGCACGATCGACGTGCCGGAGGGCTCGGTCACCGCGCTCGTCGGCCCCAACGGCGCCGGCAAGACGACGCTGCTCCAGCTCGCCGTCGGCCTGCTCGAGCCGAGCACGGGCGACGTCCGGGTGCTCGGCCGCTCGCCGCGAGATCAGGCGGCGGAGCTGCTCCCGCGCATCGGCTTCGTCGCGCAGGAGCACCCGCTGCACAGGGGGTTCACGATCGGCGAGACGCTCCGCTTCGGGCGCACGATGAACCCGAGCTGGGACGACGCGCTCGCGCGCGAGCGGATCCAGTCCTTGAACCTGCCGATGTCGCAGAAGGTCGGCAAGCTCTCCGGCGGCCAGCAGACGCAGGTCGCGCTCACGCTCGCACTCGCCAAGCGGCCGGAGCTGCTGCTGCTCGACGAGCCGGTCGCCTCACTCGACCCGCTGGCGCGGCGCGAGTTCCTCAACACGGTGATGGAGGCCGTCGCCGAGACCGGCATGACGGTTCTGCTGTCCTCGCACATCGTCGCCGACCTCGAGCGCGTGTGCGACCACCTCGTGATCCTGTCGCACGCGCACACCCAGCTCGCCGCCCCCATCGACGAGATCCTCGCGACGCACCGGCTGCTGACCGCCCCGCGCTGCGACCCGTCGACGATCGCGCGCGTGCACCGGGTGATCCGCGAGAGCCACACCGAGCGCCAGACGTCGCTGCTCGTGCGCGCCAACGGGCACGTCTACGACGCGTGCTGGGAGTTGCACGACGTCGACCTAGAGGAGATCGTGCTCGCGTACCTCGGCCACGATGCGACGGCGATGCGAGAGGCGGTGGCGGGATGATCTGGGTCGGCTGGCGCCAGCAGCGCACCGAGACCGTGATCGTCGCGGCGCTTCTCGCCCTCGTCGCCGCGGTCCTGATCCCGACCGGGATCGCGATGATCTCCGCCTACGACCACGACGGGCTCGCCGGTTGCCTCGGGCCGAACCCGTCGGAGGCGTGCGGGCAGGCGCTCTCGAGCTTCACGCAACGCTTCGAGACGGTCAGCCACCTGATCGACTGGTTCACGCTCGTGCCGGGGATGATCGGCGTGCTGCTCGCCGCGCCGCTGACCACGGCGCTCGAGCAGGGCACGTACCGGCTCGATTGGACGCAGAGCGTCACGCGCGGGCGCTGGCTGGCCGGCAAGCTCGCGCTCGCGCTCGTCACGGCCGTGGTCGTGTCGGCCGCCTTCGTCGCGCTGATCACGTGGTGGCGCGGGCCGTTCGTGCACCTGCACGGGCGGCTGGACAACAGCGTCTTTGACTCCGAGGGCACCGTCGTATTCGGCTACACGCTGTTCGCGTTCGGGCTCGCCGCGGCGATCGGCGTCGTCTGGCGCCGCGCGGTCCCGGCGCTGTTCGTCGCCTACGCGGGCTATTTCGTCTCCCGCCTGTTCGTCGACACGTGGCTGCGCCAGCGGCTCCTCTCGCCGCTGCACGCAACGTTCCAGCTCAAGGCCGGGAGCGGTCCCGATCTGTCGCGCGCCTGGGTGCTCAGCGAGACGCCGGCCGATCGCCACGGGAACCCGCTGCGCGTGCTGCCGCAGCTCTGCGACCCGGCCTCAGGGAGCTGCAAGGGCGCCGTCCCGCGAGATACCTACATCCTCTCCGTGTATCACCCCGCGAGCCATTTCTGGCCGCTGCAGCTGATCGAGACGGCGTTGTTCGGCGGTGCCGCGCTGGCGCTGATCGGCTTCGCTGTCTGGTGGACGTTGCGGCGCACGGTATGAACCGCCGGACGCGGATACGCAGGTCGTAGGACCAATTGCCGATGGCGGCGCCGCCGAAGCGTGACGACGCTTGAGTCATGACAGCCAGCGAGCAGATCACCACCGAGGTCACCGCCTGGCCCGGCGTGACCGCCGGACCCGGCCCGCGCGGCGAGTTCTCCTTCAAGGTCGGGCGGCGCGAGATCGGCCACCTGCACGGCGACCACGCGGCCCACTTCGGCTTCCCCAAGGACGTCTGGCAGGAGCTCTATGACCAGGGGCGGGTGACCTACCACCCGGTGTTCCCCGGCAAGCCCGGGTGGGGAGCGAGGCGGATCGAGGGCTCCGACGACGTGCGCGACGTGATCGCGCTGCTGCGTATCAACTACGACCGCGTCGCGAGCACGTAGCGGAACCGGTTCTCGAACCGGTAGACGCCGTCGGGGCCGCGATACGGCATGGTCTTCGGCGCGATGTCGCCCTCGAAGCCGGAGCCGTCGCGCAGCGCGGCCACAATGTCGTCGCTCTCATAGGGAACGGCGACGTCGGCCGCCTCCGTGATGGTCAGACCGGCCGCGCGGACGTGCTCCTCGAGCGGGCGCCGCGGGGCGGCGCTGTCGTTGCGCAGCGCCGCGAACAGGTCGAGCAGCTGGCTGCCTTCGGCCCAGTTGCAGAGTGCGATACGCGGCGCCACGCGAGCGAGCTCGGCGATCGTGGCGGGGACGTCGTCGGTGAACTGGACGGCGTTGAACGCGCTGACCACGTCGAACCCGTCGCCATCGTAGGGCAGCTTGGTGATGTCGCCCTCCCGCAGCTCGGCCTCGGGCGCGCGGCGGCGAGCGACCGCGAGCATGTCGGCGCTGATGTCGATGCCGGACGCGTTCGCGCCGCGCCGGATCGCGAGCGCGAGGAACTCGCCGGTCCCGCAGCCGGCGTCGAGCAACCTCACGCCCGCTCCGATCCCGGCCGCGCCGGCGACCGCCTCGCGGGCGGGAGCGGCGAGCCGCCCCCAGTGCTCCGACCACGCCTCGGCCCGCTTCACACGGTTCAGCCTATGGAGGCGGTGCTCACGCTCACCAGCGACTCGTCGAGGATCGTCAGCGCGAGGTCGATCTCGTCGTCGGAGATCGTCAGCGGCGGCGCCATGCGGATGCAGTTGGCCGAGCCGCCGGCGCGCCCGCGGACGAGGTTGATCGACAGCCCGGCGCGCTCGCACTCGTCGGTCAGCGCGGTGCCGAGCGCGTTTGCGGGCGCCCGCGTGTCGCGGTCCTCGACCAGCTCGATGCCGACCAGCAGGCCCATCCCGCGCACGTCGCCGATCGCCTCGTGGCGGGTCTGGAGCTCGGTCAGTCCGTTGATCAGCCGCTCGCCGCGCGCGAGCGCCGCCGCGGCCAGGCCTTCCTGCTCGACGACGTCGAGCACCGCGAGCGCGGCCGCCGCGGGCATCGGGTCCGAGACGTGCGACGTCACGTGCGCGAAGCCGCGGTCAAAGCACGCCTGCTCGGTCTCGGCGGAGGTCACCACCGCGCTGATCGGCACGCCGCCGCCGAGCGTCTTGGAGAGCACGAGGTAGTCGGGCACGACGTCGTAGCGCTCGAACCCGTACATCGCCCCGAGCCGCCCGAGGCCGGTCTGGCACTCGTCCAGGATCAGCGCCATGCCGCGCTGCGCGCACAGCTCGGCGAGGCGCAGGAAGTAGCCGGGCGGCGGGACGATCACGCCGCCGGCGGAGAGGACCGGCTCGGCGACCACGGCGGCGGGCGCGCCGACCGAGGCCTGGTCGAACAGGTCGAACCCCGCCTCCAGGCACGTGCAGTCGCAGTTGTCGGGTCCGTCGCAGTGCTTGACCGGGCAGCGGTAGGAGTAGGGCGCCGGCAGCGCGAACGTGCCGGGGATCGCCGGGCCGTAGCCGCGGCGGGCGCTGCCCGCGAGCGTCAACGCCGAGGCGCCCGCGGTGACGCCGTGCCAGCTGCGGGTGAGCGAGGCGACCTCGAAGCGGCCGGACGCGAACTTCGCCATCCGCACCGCGGCCTCGATCCCCTCGCCGCCGGTCGACAGGAACATCGCGCGGTCCAGCGGAGGCGGGAGCGTGGCGATCAGCCGCTCGGCGAGCGCGAGCACCGGTTCCGACAGCGTCCACGCGTTGAGGTGCAGGACGGTGCGGCAGGCCTCCTCGATCGCGGCCACCACGCGCGGGTGGTTGTGGCCGATCGTGGCGCAGATCTGCCCGGCGGTGAAGTCGAGCACCTTGCGACCGTCTACCGTCTCGACGAACGAGCCCGACGCCGACGCGACGACGTCCGGGGCGAAGGCTCCGCCATAGCGGATCAGCAGCTCAGAGCGGGCGTCCATGCCGTCGAACGTATCATTGGAAATTCCGGATGGCAACTAGAACGAACGCCGCGCTCGACGAGCTGAATTCGGGCATCGCCCGCCACATCCGCGCGCTGCGCGGCGCCCGCGGCTGGTCATTGGCCACGCTGGCCACGCGAGCGGGACTGTCGAAGACGATCGTCGCGAAGCTCGAGAGCGGCGACGGCAACCCTTCGCTGGAGACGCTGCTCCGGCTCGCGGGCGCGCTCGACATCACGATCGGCTCCCTGCTCGGCACCGAGCGCGCGCCCGGCACCAACGTGATCCGCCTCAGCGAGGAGGCGTTCGTGCGCTCGCAGTCGGGCCTGCAGGCGCGCAGCTTGTGGAGCGACGGCCGCAACCGCCGCACCGAGACGAGCGAGCTGCTGCTCGAGCCCGGCGTCGACTACCACTCCAAGCCGCACCCGCCCGGCACCGAGGAGCTCGTCGTCTGCATCTCCGGCGCGCTGTCGGTGGGCCCTGAGGGCGACGAGGTCTCGCTCGGCGAGCGCGACGCCGCCCACTTCGCCGCCGACCTCCCGCACCGCTACCGCAGCGAGCACGGCTGCGTGGCCATGCTCGTGATGAGCTACCCGCCGGCTGCCTGAGCCGCCGGACCTACGCCATCACCTGACTCACCGAGAACACGGCGCCCTGCGGGTCGGCGATCACCGCGCTGCGAAAGCCCGGCGTATCCATCGGCGCCATTACGACGGTCCCACCGACCGCGGTCGCCTGGGCGGCGATCGCGTCGGCGTCGGCGACGCGGAAGTTGACGTTCCAGTGCGGCGGCACGCCGGCGCTCGGCGGCGCCGCCACGGCGACCACGTCGCGCGGCATGCCCTGCCACCGGGCCGGCTTCTCCTCGTCGGGCTGCCCACCGACGTAGCCGGGCAGGCGGAACAGCGTGACCGGGCCCATCGCCTCGGCCTGCCAGCCGAAGGCGGCGCCGTAGAACGCGGCCGCCGCGACGGGGTCAGGCGTGTGCAGCGAGCTCATCAGCCAGGTGTTGGGCTCGTTGCAGCGCTGCGCACCCTCACGCTCGGCGGGCTCCCAGACGCAGAACGCCGCCCCGGTGGGGTCGGCGAGCACGGCGAGCCGGCCGGCGGGAGCCGCGTCGAGCGGGCCGGCGAGCAGCGTGGAGCCGGGGATTTGTGCGCCGGCATCCTCCACCCGCACGTACGTGCTCCAGATCGCGGCGCCCTCGGACGGCAACGCGCCGATCCCGGCGACGTCCTGGCCGTCGAGCCGGGCGACGACGTAGCCGCCGGGCCCGGGCTCGCTGAACTCCCACCCGAACAACGGGCCGTAGAAGTCGAGCGCCGCGAGCGGCTCGCGCTGCAGCGTGTCGACCCAGCACGGCGTTCCGGGCGGATACCTCATGCCAGCGCCAGCGTGCCGCTGTGGAGCGCGGTGGCGAGGGCTTCGAGCTCGGCGGACAAGGAGCGGTCCTCGTCGAGGCGGGCGACGTAGCCGCGGACGCCTTCGAGCGCCGACTCGAGCGCGTCGGTGGAGCGCAACGGGCGGTGGAACTCGAGCCCCTGGCACGCGCAGACCAGCTCGGTGGCGACGACGTGGGCGGCGTACTTGACGGCGGTCGTCGCCTTCAGCGCGGCGAACGCGCCCATCGAGTTGAAGTCCTCCTGCCCGGCGCTCGTCGGGATCGAGCCCGCCCCCGCGGGGTGCGCGAGCACCTGGCACTCGTTGACCAGCGCCGCCGCCGCGTACTGCGCGATCATCAGCCCCGAGGACAGGCCGGGGCGCGGCGTGAGGAACGGCGGGAGGCCCGCGTATGACGGCGAGAGCAGCGCGAACGCGCGGCGCTCGGAGAAGCTCGCCAGCTCGCACATCGCGAGCGCGAGGTGGTCGAGCGGGAGCGAGAGCGGCTGGCCGTGGAAGTTGCCGCCGGAGAGCACGTCGCCCTCGTCGGGAAAGATCAGCGGGTTGTCGGTGACCGCGTCGAGCTCGCGCTCCAGCGCGCCGGCCACGTAGTCGAGCGCGTCGGTGACGGCGCCGAGGACCTGCGGCGCGCAGCGCATCGTGTACGGATCCTGCACGCGCCCGCAGTCTTCGTGCGACTTCACCACCGGCGAGCCTTCGAGCAGCGCACGCAGGCGCGCGGCCACGCGCGCCTGGCCGGGCTGGGGCCGCAGCTCGTGCAGGCGGGCGTCGAACGGGACCGTCGAGCCCTTGAACGCCTCCAGCGACAGCGCGACCGCGACCACCGCGGCGTCGAGCACGCGCCGCGCGGCGAGGATCGCCAGGGCGCCGGCCGCGGCCATCAGATGCGTGCCGTTGATCAGCGCGAGCCCTTCCTTGGCGGTCAGCGCGACCGGCTCCAGCCCGGCCCGGGCCAGCGCGTCAGCGCCGGGCATGCGCTGGCCTTCATGGATCGCCTCGCCCTCGCCGACCAGCACGAGCGAGAGGTGCGCGAGCGGCGCGAGGTCGCCGGAGGAGCCGACCGAGCCGCGGCTCGGCACGACCGGGGTCACGCCGCGCTCGAGCAGCGCGAGCAGCAGCTCGACGAGCGCCACGCGCACGCCCGAGCGCCCGCGGCGCAGCGAGCCGGCGAGCAGGAAGACCATCGCCCGCACCGTCTCCTCCTCGAGCGGCGCGCCCGAGCCGACGGCGTGCGAGCGGATCAGGTTCAGCTGCAGTTGCGCGGTGTCCTCGGCGGCGATCGAGACCGTCACCAGGTCCCCGAAGCCGGTGTTCACGCCGTACACGGTCCGCCCGCTGCGCAGGGCGTCCTCCACCACGCCGCGCGCGGCGGCGATCCGCGCGCGGTCGCCGTCATCCAGCGGCGGCGCGGCGGCACCGCGAGCGACCGCCTCGAGCTCGTCCAGCGTGGGCATGGCAAGGGACGCTATCGGCGAGGATGCCGCCCGTGATTCGCGACGTCCTCATCGAGCCGCTGCTGGGCGGCTTCTTCCATGACGACCAGGCGGCGCTGCGGGCCGGCGCGCGCGACGCCGCCCGGGTGCCCGCGGCCGCCGTCGGGATCGGGCTGGTGCTCGACGACGGCGCGGTCGTGTGGGGTGACGCGGTCAGCGTGCAGTACGCCGGCGCAGGAGGGCGCGATCCGATCGTGCGCGCGGACATGCTCGGCGGCTGGGACATCCGCGGGCTCGACGTGGGCTCGTGGCTGCACGCGTGCGAGGCGGCGTGCGCGGACGTCGCGCACTCGGGCCTGCGCTACGGGATCACCCAGGCGCTGCTGGCCGCGGCGGCGCACGAGCGCGGTGTGCGAATGGCGGAGGTGGTGGCGGACGAGCTCGGCCTGGAGCTGATCGCCGAGCCGGTGCCGCTGTTCGCGCAGAGCGGCGAGCTCCGCCGCGAGGCCGTCCCGCGCATGATCTCCAAGCGCGTCGACGCGCTCCCGCACGGGCTGTTCAGCACGCCGGCGGCGTTCGCGGACATGCTCGGCTACGCACGCTGGGTGCGCGACCGGGTCGCCGCCGTGCCGGGCTACGCGCCGACGCTGCACTTCGACCTCTACGGCCAGGCCGGCCTGCACCACGACGACGTCGCCGGCTTCCTGCTCGAGCTCGAGCGGGCGTGCGCGCCGTACCCGGTGCGCGCGGAGAGTCCGGTCGACTTCGGGTCGCGGGAGGCGCAGATCGCGGGCGGGATCGCTCTGCGCCGCGAGATCCGCGAGCGCGGCGGAGCGATCCAGATCGTCGCCGACGAGTGGTGCAACACGCTCGCCGACGTCGAGGACTTCGCCGCCGCGGGCGCGTACGACATGGTGCAGATCAAGACGCCCGACGTCGGCTCGCTGGCCGACTCGGCGCGCGCGGTGCTCGCCTGCCGCAAGCACGGGATCGGCGCCTACCTGGGCGGCAGCTGCACGGAGACCGAGGTGTCGGCGCGCGCGTGCGTGCACGTCGCGGTCGCCGTCCGTCCCGACGTGATGCTCGCCAAGCCCGGGATGGGCGTCGACGAGGGCATCATGCTGGCCTCCAACGAGCAGGCGCGCCTGCTCGCGCTCCTCCGTGGTTCCGGCCGGTGAGTACGGCGCATCGCCGGCGCAGTCCGGGTCGTCGCTGCCACTGCCTCGCCCGGGGGGCTCATCACCGCTTCGCTCGCACGGCAGGCGCTCGCATACTGGTGGTACGTGTGCGACTGCCGGGTGCTGGCAGCGGCGAGAGCCATGTGGCGAGCCCCCAAGGGGCGAGCCAGATGGCGTCCGGGCCCGCCGGCGAGCGAAGCGGTGGCGAGCGCCCTGTCGCGAGACAGGGTTGTACTCGCCGGCCGGAACCACCCAGGAGGGACCGATGATCGACATGAACGGGAAGGTGGCGCTGGTCACCGGCGCGGCCGGCGGGATCGGCGCGGCCACGGCGGCGAAGCTGTCCGCGCTCGGCGGCGCGGTCGTTGCGCACGACCTGCGCGAGCCCTCC
Organism: uncultured Solirubrobacteraceae bacterium; assembly: GCA_963837485.1. Lineage (GTDB taxonomy): Bacteria > Actinomycetota > Thermoleophilia > Solirubrobacterales > Solirubrobacteraceae > Solirubrobacter. Next base: position 185,196 of record CAWINP010000018.1, read on the forward strand.
GCCGGCGAGAAGCGGCTGTCGAGCGACCTGCGCGACCCGGAGGCGGCGCGCGCGCTGTGGAACGACGCCTGGGCCTGGCGGGGCGGGATCGACGTGCTCGTCAACTGCGCCGGCATCTACCGCCCCGCAGCGGTCGAAACCGACTTCCGGACATGGGTGGAGTCGTGGCGGCAGACGCTCGACGTCAACCTGCTCGCCCCTGCCGTGCTCTGCCGCGAGGCGATCGTGTCCTTCCGCGAGCGCGGCGGCGGGATCATCGTCAACATCGCGAGCCGCGCCGCCTGGCGCGGCGACGATCCTGAGTACCAGCACTACGCGGCGTCCAAGGCGGCGGTGGTGGCCATGACCAAGACGATCGCGCGCCACCACGGGCGCGAGGGCATCACCGCGTTCGCGATCGCGCCCGGCTGGGTCAACACCGCTTTGAACCGGGACTTCTTCGACAAGCACGGCGTCGAGGCGGCGGCGGAGACGGTGCCGCTCGGCGAGGTCGCCGAGCCGGAGGACATCGCGAACACGATCGCGTTCCTGGCGAGCGGGCTGGCCAAGCACGCGACCGGCGCGACGATCGACATCAACGGGGCGAGCTATGTCCGGTGATGTGCGCCTGCGCATCGGCGGCGAGGAGCGCGAGGGCGGCGCCGGCGCGCTCGACGTCATCGACCCGACGACCTGCGAGCCCGCCTTCCAAGTGGCGCTCGCGGATGCCGGCGACCTCGACGATGCGCTCGAAGCCGCCGCCGCCTCCAGCTGGCCGCGGATCCCCGCGGCCGAGCGCGGCGCCGTCCTCAAAGCCGCCGCCGCGCTGCTGGCCGAGCGCGCACCCGGCATCGCCAAGGGCCTGACGATCGAGTCGGGCAAGCTCCTGCCCGAGGCCGAGGGCGAGCTCGCGCGGGCGGTCGAGACCCTGGCCTGGAACGGCGAGGAGGCGGGGCGGATCGGCGGGCGGCTGATCGAGGGCCGCGCGAACGGCGCGCGGCGCGAGGTGGTCGCGACGCCGATCGGCGTCGTCGCCGCGTTCACCGCCTGGAACTTCCCCGCCGTCCTCGCCGCGCGCAAGCTCGGCGCCGCGCTCGCGGCCGGCTGCCCGGTCGTGCTGAAGGCGTCCGAGGAGACGCCGCGAACCGCGGCCGCGATCGTCGGCGCGCTCGAGGACGCCGGAATTCCGGCGGGCACCGTCAACCTCGTCTTCGGCGACCCGCCGATGGTGTCCAGGCACGTGCTCGCCTCGCCGGTCGTCAAGGCCCTCACGTTCACCGGCTCGACCGCGGTCGGCACGCAGCTCGCCCAGCTCGCGGGCCTGCGGCCTGCCGTGCTCGAGCTCGGCGGCCACGCGCCGGCGATCGTCTGCGCCGACGCGGACGTCGACTCAGCCATCGACGCGCTGGTGCCCGCCAAGTACGGCTCGGCCGGCCAGTCGTGCGTCGCGCCCAGCCGCTTCTATGTCCACGAGTCGCGCTACGACGAGTTCGCGGCGAAGTTCGCCGAACGCAGCGCCGCCACCACCATCGGCCCGGTCATCGGCGAGCGCCGCGTCGTCGCGATGGAGCGCTTCGTCGCCGACGCCATGCAGCGCGGCGCGCGCGTGCTGACCGGCGGAGCGCGCGGGCAGGGCTTCCACTTCCCGCCCACCGTGCTCGCCGGCGTCCCGGACGCCGCGGAGGTGATGCGCGAGGAGCCGTTCGGCCCGATCGCCCCGCTTGCCCCGTTCTCCGTCTGGGAAGACGTCCTCGCGCGCGCGAACGCCCTTCCCTACGGGCTCGCCGGCTACGTCTTCACCGACTCCCAAAGGGTCGCCGAGTCGGCGATCCGCGACCTCAAGGCCGGCAACCTCGGCATCAACCAGATGGCGCCCTCGCTGCCTGACGCGCCGCTGGGCGGCCTCGACCAGAGCGGGCTCGGGTACGAGGGCGGCAGCGAGGGCGTGCGCGCGTTCGTGCAAATGAAGCTAATCAACCGCACCGTCTAGCGAGTTCGCGAGCCGCACCGGGCTCCGCCGACGCGACGGCGAACTCGCCCAAGCGTCGCCCTCTGGGCGACGCGACATCAACCGTGCACCCTGAGGTGCACTTCGCGCCCCGCGTTGGAGACGAAGTTGCCGTCCACGATCCCGACCAGCACGCGGTACGTCCCGCCGCGCCTGATCCGGATCGTCTTGCGATAGCTCGACCGCGACGCGCTGGCGTGATGCGTGATCGTGCCGTTGACGGTCACCCACGTGCTCCCGTGCTTGCGCTGGAACGCGACCTGCGCGCCGTCGCGGGCCGGCTGCACCGTACCTGAGAAGCGCGCGTAGAGCTTGCCGCCGCGGTGGCGGGTGCGCAGGTGGGTGCTCACGATCACGGCCACGCCGACGTTGACGATCGGGCTCGCGATCGCGGTGTTGCTCTGCACGACCACGCGGTACTGCGTGTTCAGCGGCACCGACAACAGCGGGAACCCGAACGCGCCCTGCGCGTTGGTCAGCTGCGGGTTGCCCACCGGAAGGAAGCCCTGCGTGTACGGGAACGGGTTGCCCTGCAGCACGACCGCGCGGTTCGCGCTGCCGGTGCCGGTGAGCGCCCCGCCGAGCGTCGTCGTCCCGCCGAATAGCAACGGATTCGGCGTCGCGGCGAGCGAGAGCCCGAGCGGCTGCTTCTTGGTCGTGAACGTGCGGTCCGCGCCGCTCACCACGCCCTGGGGGTTCTCCGCCACCAGCCGGTAGTGGTACTTCTTGTTCGCGATCAGCCCGCCGATGTCCGCGGTCACGCGCTGGTTGGCGGTCCCCGCCCCCACCGGCACCGCCGCCGTGTTGGCGCCGTAGCGCGTGGTGGTGCCGTACTGGAAGTAGATCGTCGTCGCCGCCCCGTGCGGGTTGACGGTGCCGATCAGGCGCGCGCTCTGGAACGTGACCGCCGCCACGCCGCCCGTCGTCGCGGCAGGCTTGGACGCCGCCTGCGCGCTGCCTGCGAACCACAAGACCGCCAGCACTCCCGTTGCCAACGCTCGATACATCGAACTTCCTCCGATCGGTCGACGCCTGTAGAACACCACGTCGGTGCGATGGGAGCGGTCAGGCCCCTAGGCGGCCACGACGGCGCCGCCGCGGCGCGGGTCGCCTCCGCCGCTGAAGCCGCGCCGCTCGGCGACGTGGCAGCCGCCGAAGAAGAGGTTGCGCTCGCGAAACCAGGCGACCGCGTGGGCGATGCCGCTGGTGTCGACGCCCGGCTCGGCGTAGACGGTGCCGTCCTCGAAGTGCACGCGCGGCGCGTCCACCGCCGCCTGGGCGTCGAGGCCGCGGTCGAGCACGTTGACGATCACCTGCAGGATCGCCGAGCGGATCCGGTTCGAGCCGGCCGAGCCGAGCACCAGCTCGGGCACGCCCGCGGCGTCGAGCACGACGGTCGGCGCCATCATCGACGGCAGCCGCCGCCCCGGCGGATGCGTGAACCAGCCGAGCGGTGAAAGGTCCTCCTCGCCCATCATGTTGTTCACGTGCATGCCGGTGCCCGGGACCGCGACGCCGGAGCCCGCGCCGTTGGTGGTCGTCACCCCGCACGCCCAGCCGTCGGCGTCGAGCACCGAGACGTGCGTGGTCGAGCCGAGCCGGGAGGCCATGAAGCGCTCGAGGAACCCGGGAGCGGCGAGGCCTTCGAGGAACTCCGGCGTGCGCTCCGCCTGCGCGGCGGCCATCACGTCGACGAGCTGTACGACCGACGGCGGGCCGGACGTGCGCTCGAGCAGGGCGAGCGCGTAGGCGATCAGGATCCCCTCCGGCGTTCGGCGGCGGGTTGGTCAGCACCTCGCGGCCGCGGTAGCGGACGCGCACCGGCTCGCGCGGCACGGCCTCGTAGGCGGCGAGGTCGGCGCGGGTGAGCGTGCCGCCGCGCGCGGTCACCCAGTCCGAGACCGCGGCGCCGACGTCGCCGGAGTAGAACGGGGCGGCGCCGTCGGCGGCCAGCCGCGCGATCCCGTCGGCCAGCTCCGGGTCGCGCAGGTGGTCGCCCTCGCGCGGGACGCGGCCCTCCGGGCAGTAGCGCGCCTGGCTCTCCGGCGTGGCGGTGACGATCGGGGCCAGCAGCTGCCACAGGTAGGCCTGCTGGCGATTGACCGCGACGCCGTCGCGCGCGAGCGCGACCGCGGGCGCCGCGAGCTCCTCCAGCGGCAGCCTCCCGAACCGGGCGGCCGCCGCGGCGACGCCGGCCGGCATCCCGTACACGCCGCACGAGGACGGGCCGATGTGGAACTTCTGCACGGCGTCGCCGAAGTCGATCACGATCGCGCCCAGCGGCGCGCGGGCGGCCGGATCGGCGCCGCGGCCGGGCGCCTCGACCATGAAGTCGAGCAGCACCGGGGCCCGGTCCGGCGGCGCGACCAGCATGTAGCCGCCGGCGCCCAGGCCGGTCAGCAGCGGCTCGGTCATGAACGACGCGAGCAGCGCGGCGAGCGCGGCGTCGACGGCGTTGCCGCCCGCGCGCAGGATGCCCGCCCCGGCCTCGGCGGTCAGAGGGTGACCCGCCGCGACGATGCCCCGGCCGGCCACCCCCACCGCTCTCCCACTCGTCAGAACTTCGGGATGAACTCGGGCACGTCGACGTCGACGCTGCTGCGCGAGGCGGCGCGCACGGGCTCGCGGCGGCGGGTGATCCGCGGCTCGCCCGCCGGCTCGCGGAACGGATCGCGCTCGCGCGCGGCCGGCCTGGGCTCCCCGTAGCCGGTGGCCACGACGGTGATCCAGACCTCGTCCTCGAGCTTCTCGTCGATCATCGCGCCGAAGATGATGTTGGCGTCGGGATGCGCCGCCTCCTGGACCGCCCGCGCCGCCTCGTTGACCTCCCAGAGCGAGAGGTCGCGGCCGGCGGTGATCGACAGCAGAATCGCCTTCGCGCCCTCGAGCGTGGTCTCCAGCAGCGGCGAGGAGGTCGCCTGCGCGGCCGCCTCGACGGCGCGCTTGTCGCCCGTGCCCATGCCGATGCCCAGCAGCGCGCTGCCGGCCTCCGCCATGATCGTGCGGACGTCGGCGAAGTCGAGATTGATCAGGCCCGGCAGCGTGATCAGGTCCGAGATGCCCTGGACGCCCTGGCGCAGCACGTCGTCGGCGACGCGGAACGCCTCGACCATCGACGTCTGCTTGTCCAGCACCGACAGCAGGCGGTTGTTCGGGACCACGATCAGCGTGTCGACCTCGTCGGCGAGCGCCTGGATGCCCGACTCGGCGGCCTGCAGCCGGCGCGAGCCCTCGAAGCCGAACGGCTTGGTCACGATGCCGACGGTCAGCGCGCCGAGCTCCTGCGCGATCCGCGCGACGATCGGCGCGGCGCCGGTGCCCGTGCCGCCGCCCTCGCCGGCGGTGATGAAGACCATGTCCGCGCCCTTGAGCATGCCCTTGATGCGGTCGTAGTCCTCCATCGCCGCGCTGCGCCCGCGCTCCGGATCCGAGCCCGAGCCGAGCCCGCGCGTGATGTCGGCGCCGATCTGCAGCGTCACGTGGGCGGCCGACTGCTGCAGCGACTGCGCGTCGGTGTTGAGCGCCATGAACTCGACGCCGTTGATGTCGGCCTCGATCATGCGGTTGACCGCGTTCACGCCGCCGCCGCCGACGCCCACGACCACGATCTGCGGGTGGGCGACGGGCTCGTCGCGCGCGGAGCTCCACTGGTAGTCGGACGGGGACGGCGGCGGGACCTCGCGCACCGTGGGCTCCGGCGGGGCCATCATGTCTCCCGGCACGTCGGTCGAGAACGCGTGGCGCAGGCGCTCCTCGGGCCTCGGCGTGGGCGGGCGGGACTCGGCGTGCGGCTGCTCCTCGAAGCCCTCGGTCTCCGTCTTGCGGAACAGGGCGGCCAGGGGACCCTCCCGCATGCTCGCCCGCTTGCCGCTACCCATTCGAGAGCACCTCCTTCGCCAGACGGCGATACGCGTCAGCCGCCGCACCCGTCGGGTCGTACTTGAGCACGGACATGCCCTTCACGGGCGCCTCCGCGAAACGGACGGTCTTCTTGATGCGCGCGCCGAAGACGCGGTCCCCGAAGTTCTCCTCGAGGATCTCGATCGCCTCCTTGGCGTGCAGCGTGCGCGTATCCACCATCGTGGGCAGGATGCCCGCGATGTCCACGTCGGGATTCAGGTTCTCGCGGATCATCGACAGCGTGTGCTGGAGCTGCAGGAGCCCTCGCATCGACAGATACTCGCACTGCACGGGGACGATCACCTTGTTGGCGGCGGTGAGCGCATTCACCGTCAAGAGTCCCAGAGAGGGCGGCGTATCGATGCACACGAAGTCGTAATCACCGCGAACAACCTGCAGCGCCTTGTCCAGCGAGCGCTCGCGACCGATCTTCATCGACATCGCGATCTCGGCGCCGGCGAGGTCGATCGAGGCCACCGCGACGTCGACCTCGCAGGTCCGGATCACCTCGCGGATGGGGAGATCGTGCACGAGCACGTCGAACATCGAGGTCTCGAGCGTCTCGGGGTCGATGCCCTGCGACATCGTCAGGTTGCCCTGGGGGTCCATGTCCACGCACAGGACGCGGTGCCCCTCCTCGGCGAAGGCGGCGGCGAGGTTCAGCGTGGTCGTCGTCTTGGCGACCCCGCCCTTCTGGTTGGCGAAGGCGATCACCTTGGCCTGGCCGGTCACGTCAAAGCTCCGTTCGGGGTCGCGGGAAACCTCATCGGACTCCCTCGTTCGCCCCGCGGGCGGGGATTCCTCTACGCCGTCAGGCCACGACCACCCGCAGCGGCGCGGCGGCGGGCGGCGCGAGCTCGACCTCGACCTCGGGCGCCTCGACCAGCTCGCGGCGGCCCGCGAGCACGACGACCAGCGCGCCGGCAACGGCCGCGGCGCCGACGAAGAACGGGGTCTGCGGCGACACCCACTCGGCGAGCTTGCCCGCCAGCCACGGCGCGATCGCGCCGCCGGCGAAGCGCACGAACGAGTAGGACGCCGACGCGACGGGGCGCTCGACCGGCGCGACCCGCATGACCGCCTCGGTCAGCACGGTGTTGATCACGCCCAGGAACGCGCCGGCGGAGATGACGGCGACCCCGAGCACGGCCGGCGAGCTCTCGAAGGCGCCCATCACCGCGAGGATCGCCGCCAGTGCGGCGTACATGGCGGCCAGCGTCGGCACGACGCCGAAGCGGCGCTTGAGGGGCGGCGCAACGAAGACCGACGCGATCGCCAGCAGGAGGCCCCAGCCGAAGAACACGAAGCCGAGCTCGTGCGCGCTCATGTGCAGCGGGAACGGCGTGTAGGCGAGAAGCGTGAAGAAGCCGAAGTTGTAGAGCAGCGCGACCAGGCCGGCGATCAGCAGTCCGCGGTGGCGCAGCGCCTTGATCGGGTCGGCCAGCGAGACCTTGCGCGCGGGCTTGGGCAGCGGCTCGAGCAGGACGGTGGCGGCCCTCGTCGGTGATCGCGACGCGCACGGAGCGCGCGTCGTCGGGGTCAGGACTCCGCGTCACCAGACCGTCGCGCTCGAGCCGGGTGACCAGCGTGGTCATCGTCGGCTGCGTGACCGCCTCTGCGTTGGCGAGCTCCGTGACCCTCGTGGGGCCGAGGTCTCGCAGGGTGCCGAGCACCGAGGCCGCGGAGCGGCTCATGTCCCGCGCGGTCTGGCGGCTGATGCGCCAGTGAGGAGGGCGGGTCGGCTTGGCTGCCCGGCTTGCGAGGCGCGTGACGAGTTATCGGTGCTCTAGCTGAGAAACCCGACACGCCTCGACTTTGTCGACCTATGGCCGACAAAGTCACCACGGACACGCGGAGGCGATCGGACCCACCCCCTTAATGGCGCAGTTCGCCGAACCCGCCGGGCAGCCCGAGGAGCTAAGCGTCGCCCGGAACCCGGCAGGCAGGCGGAAGCTGCACGACCGTCCGCGGATCCGGGATCAGCCGCTCACCGGGGAACTGCTCGGTCTTGCACCACGTGTAGGAGAACTTCCCGAAGTCGACGACCGCGCGGTACGGGTAGCCGATCGTCCCGGCGATGTTGCCGGTCGTCGCCTTGATCGTGCGGGTGATCGTGAAGCAGTCGTAGACGCCGACGATCCCCACCTTGACGCCCGCCGTGACCGCGCACGTGGTCGGGCCGTCGACCTGGCGGATCTCACCAGCGCGCGCCCGCGCGCGGGAGTCGGCGAAGATCGCCGACTCGACGCGGTGCACGAGCGCGGTGCGGGCCGCGGCCTTCTCGGCGGCCGTCGCGCCGGCCGCGGGCTTGAGCGCCGCGTCAGCGCCGTGACGCGGCCGCTGCTCGGCGACGATCCGTGCGCGGTTGGCCGCGCGCGCGTGCGCCGCCGCGGCGGCGTCCTTGGCCGCCCGCGACTCCTTGCCGTTGTCGATGCGCGGCACCAGAATCGCGAGTGCGGCGCCCACCACGACGATCGCCACACCGGTCCAGATCGCGAGCTTGCGCCATGGCACCGGCGGGATCTCGACGTCGCGCGGCGGCGTCCAGACGCGCAGCCAGGCGCCCACGATCTCGAAGATCGAGGCCCTTTTCGGCATCTCACCACCGGTCGCCATGCGGTGGTCAAAAGGTACATACAGCTGCCCGATCGGACAAGCGACTCTCGCGCTAGCCGCACTTGCGCGCGCGAGCACGCCGTACGTATGCTCGCCGCATCGATCCCGAACGCATCCACGATCACGAGAAGCCGCGGGCGCCCGAGCACAAGCCGGAGCCCGCGGAGGACCCCGCCGGTCCACTCCACGAGCTCGTCTCCGGCGTCGGCAACCGCGCCTTCGGCTCTGCGGTGGCGCGCCAGGGCCACGGCATCCTGCCCACCGGCGAGGTCACGTCCGACGTCCAGTCGTCGATCAATTCGACGCGCGGCAGCGGCCAGTCGCTCGACGCGGGCGTCGCCGCGAAGCTGTCGCCCTCGCTCGGCGACCTGTCGGATGTTCGTGTGCATACCGACTCGACGTCGCACAACCTCAATCACGCGGTCTCGGCGCGCGCGTTCGCGACGGGGACCGACGTCTACTTCGCGCAGAACGAGTACAAGCCGAACACGACCGACGGCGACCGGCTGATCGCGCACGAGCTCGCCCACGTCGTCCAGCAGCGCGGCGCCCCGACGTCCGGCCCGCTCACCGTGTCGCAGCCCGGCGACTCGATGGAGCAGGAAGCCGACTCGGTCGCCGATCAGATTGCATGACTGACACCGCGCCGGTCGCGATGTCCTTCGGCTTCATCGACCGCCGCGTGATGGCGGCGGTCGAGCGCGTCGCCGGCACCGACCCGGACCCCGGCGACCCGTTCCGCGGCCTGTACATCTCCGACGAGGTCGCGCTGCGGCTCACGCAGGGCGACTCAGCGGGCGACGCCGACGGGCGCCTGCAGGAGGTCGTCCAGGCGCTCGGGCTCGACCTGCTCGAGGCCGCCGTGCTCGCCGTCTGCGCCGCCGCCGAGCTCAACCCGCGCTACGGGCGGCTGTACGCGTACCTGCAGGACGACGTCACCCGCAAGCTGCCGAGCCCGCGGCTCGTCGGCCAGCTGCTCGAGGGCGAGGGCCTCTCCTCCGCCGACGTGATGGCCGCGTTCGACGCCAACGGCCGCCTGCGCCACCTCGGCGCGCTGAGGCTGCTCGGCGACGCGCAGACGCCGCTGGCCGAGCGCCCGATCAAGGTCGCCGACCGGCTCGCGGCCGCGCTGCTCGGCGGGCGCATGGACGAGTCCGCGCAGCCCACCCGCCTGCGCGTCGTGGAGCTCCCCAGCCACGCGCCCGGCCGCGACGAGGCGGTGCAGATCGTCTCGGCGCTGCTCTCGCGCGCCAGCCACCTGCCGATCGTGCTCGCCGGCCCCGACGCCGACTCGCTGCTGGCGACCGCGTACGGCCGCCCGCTGATCGCCGTCCACGTGCGCGACCTGAGCGACCGCGAGGTGCTCGCCGAGGCGACGCTCGCCTCCACGCTCGAGCGCAGGCCGCTGATCTTCGAGGGGCTCGAGGACATCGAGCCCGCCGAGCGCGCGCGGCTGCTGCGGGCGATCGAGCAGCGCCCCGAGCGGACCGTCCTCGCCGCGCCGACGCGCACCGCCGCGCTCGCGCTCGGCGAGCGGACGGTCCTGCTGGTCGAGTCGACGGCGCCGAGCTTCGCGGAGCGCCAGCAGGCGTGGGCCGACCTCACGGGCACGGCCCAGACCGGCGACGTCGCCGCCAAGTTCCGGCTTTCGATGACGCAGATCGTCGAGGCGGCCGAGGTCGCCCGGCTCGCGGCGACCGCACGCGGCGCCGATGCGCCCGAGCCGACCGATCTCGACCTCGGCGCCCGCCAGGCGTCGTCCTCGCGGCTCGGCGAGCTCGCCGCCCGCCTTCCCCCCGGCTATCGCTGGGAGGACCTCGTGGTGCCCGAGCGCCAGCGCGAGCTGCTGCAGTCGATCAGCGCCTACCTGCGCCACCGCGACCGTGTCCTCTCCGACTGGGGCTACGAGCGCACCGTCGCCCGCACGCAAGGGCTCAAGGTCCTGTTCGCCGGCGAGTCCGGCACCGGCAAGACGATGGCCGCCCAGGTGCTGGCCGCCGAGCTGGGCCTCGAGATCTTCCGCGTCGACCTGGCGACGACGGTCAGCAAGTACATCGGGGAGACCGAGAAGAACCTCGATCGCATCTTCGGCGCCGCCGAGGGCTCGAACGCGATCCTCTTCTTCGACGAGGCCGACGCGCTGTTCGGCAAGCGCTCCGAGGTCGGCGACTCGCACGACCGCTACGCGAACATCGAGGTCGCCTACCTGCTGCAGAAGATGGAGGGCTACCCGGGCGCGGTGATCCTCGCGACGAACTTCAGGCGCAACATCGACGATGCGTTCGTCCGCCGCCTGGACTTCGTGATCGACTTCCCGTTCCCCGAGGCCGAGGACCGGCGCCGGATCTGGGAGCGCGTGCTGCCCGAGCAGGCGCCGAGGGCCGACGACGTCGACCTCGACTTCCTGGCCGAGAAGTTCAAGCTCTCAGGTGGCGCGATCCGCAACTGCTCGCTCGCCGCAGCCTTCCAGGCCGCCGACGACGACGGGCCGATCGGGATGCGCCACCTCGTGCGCGCGGTCGCGCAGGAGTACGGAAAGCAGGGGCGCCTCACGCTGGAAGCGGACTTCGAGCGCTTCCACGATGTCATCAAGGTCGGCGCGGCAAGACGCTGAGACCGCTGGGGTTCGTTGAAGCATGGTCGGTCCGATCGATGGGGTGCAGCCGTGGATGCCTCGGGGCGCGCGCGACAGTGATGCGTGGCTCTGCCACGTGAGCGTCGCGGGTGACTCGAGGCGCCGCGGATGTGCCGCAGCGGGCGTACCGGAATGCTTCAACGAACCCCTGGGGAACAACGAGGCGCCGCGGGCGTCATCTGATGTCGTGCGGCACCACCAGGAACAGCCGGGCGATCTCGGCCAGGTTGGCCTCGAGATCCTCGGGGCCGAGCTCGAGCCCGGTTCGCTCCCGGAAGTCCGCGAGGATCGCGTCGCGATCGCGCGTGCCGTCGAGCAGCACGATCAGCGCTCGCGCGGCGGGCTCCTCCATGCGAACGGTCTGGTAGGCGAGCGACGTCAGGTCGGGCCCCTGGGCGGCCTGCCAGCGCGCGAGCGGCGAGACCTCGGGGCGCTCCCCCGGCTCGGTGGCGGCGTGCAGCGGGCCGGCGTGCGGGATCAGCCGCTCGAGCCGGAAGCCTTCCAGCAGCGCCTCCCCGAGGTCCAGCGGGCCGGCGCCGAGCGCCTCGCGCAGCGCCTCGAACGCGACGGCGCGCGGGCGGGCGCGGTCGAGCTCGGCGAACGCCGCGGCCGCGAGCCCGCCGTCGAGCGGCTCCGCGCTCGGACGGGCCGCCCAGTGCAGCCGCGCCGCGTGCTCGGGCGAGGGCTCGACCATGACGTCGCGCCCGGCCCGGCACAGCACGCTCTGGCGGAAGACCCGCGGCAGCATCAGGTCGCTGTATTGCTCGAACGCGACGCGGTCGCCGGCCGCCAGCTCGCGCAGCGCGGGCTCGACCTCGACCGGCAGCTCGCCGGTCCGCAGCCCGCTGAGGTCGGCCTCGCCGACGAACTCCAGCCCGTGGCGCGCCGCGTGCGCGGCGAAGTCGGCGAACCACACCGGCTCCCAGAAGTCGCTCAGATCGTCGTGCACGAGCCGGTAGAGCGGGCCAGCGGCGAGCGCGGGGACGAGCCGCTCGATCAGCTGCCCGTACATGTCGGCCTCGGTGGCTCGGCTCTGGCGCAGGAACAGGTACAGCTCCTGCGCCTTGGCGGCGCGCTCCAGCGGGTCCTCGATCCCGCGCGCATGCCACAGCCCGGCGTCGCGCAGCATGCGCCGGAAGTAGCCGCCGGGATTCGCGTTGTAGGAGACGTAGGCGAGGCCACGGGGCGCCAGGTGCGAGGCGAGCAGCGCCATCAGCGCGTCGCGCGCGTCGGGCGGGATCCACGCGTACACGCCGTGCGCGACGATGTAATCGAACTCGCCGAGCTCGCCGCTCGTCAGCGCGCGTACGTCACCTTGCCGGAGCTCGAGGTTTGTAAGACCGACGTCATCGGCGGCGGCTCTGCCCTCCTCGATCGCCGACTCCGCGAGGTCGACGCCGACCGCCTGGATGCCCGGGGTCGCCGCGGCCATCGCCAGCAGGTTGCCGCCGGCTCCGCAGCCGACCTCCAACACGCGGGCGTGGAACGGATCCGGGGCCTCGAGCCCGTGCAGGATCGCGACCGTCGCGAGACGGTCGGGATGCGTCTGCGCGTAGGGAAAGTTGGAGTAGCGGACCTCGTCGTAGACCGTGCTCGTCATGTGCCCTGGAGTTTTCACGACGTGCCCTGCATTTTTCACACCTCAGGCGTTCATGTGGTTAGGGTCGGCGTCGCATGCTGACCGTGAACGTGCCGCTCAACACGATGCTGGCGGATCTCGACGAGACCCTCCGGAATCTGTTGAAGGAAGAGCTGGAGATTCACGGCTTCGAGGGCGTCGACATCGCGTTCGACGCGCCCTCCCGCGACTGGTCGGGCCAGCTCTCCAAGCCGGCGGTCAACGTGTTCCTGTACGACCTGCGCGAGGCGGAGACGCTGCGCACGAGCGAGTGGCAGCGGCTCAAGCGCGACGGGCGCACGTACGAGACGCGCCCGCCGATGGTGATGGAGGCCTCCTACGCGGTGACCGCCTGGACGCAGGCGGTCGAGGACGAGCATCGCCTGCTCTCGCAGGTGCTCGCGATCTTCTTCGCCTATCCCGAGATCCCCCAGAGCAAGCTCAACGGGCGGCTCGCGAACGGGTCGCAGACCTGGCCGATCAAGGCGCGGATCGGGCAGGGCAAGGGCGAGAAGTCGGACTTCTGGAGCGCGGTCGGCGGCCAGTACAAGGTGTCGCTGGATTACGTCGTGCGGCTGTCGGTGGAGTCGGGCGCCAGGCTCGAGCGCGGGCCGGAGGTCCGCACGCAAACGATCCGCACGCAGATGACCGACGCCCCGGCCGGGACGGTGCTCGAGATGCACCGGACCGCCGGCCGCGTGACCGACAAGAAGGGGCAGCCGCTGGCCGACGTGTGGGTCACGCTCCCCGACATCGGGAGCTGGACCTCCAGCCGGTCCGACGGGCGCTTCCGCTTCGACCGTCTGCCGCCCGGGCGCCATCGCGTGCTGGCGCGGACCGCGGACGGCCGGGAGGCCGACTCGCACATCGAGGTTCCCGGAACGGGGGTCGATCTCACGATCGACGGCAAGGGATGATCGAACGGGTAGGCAAGGATTGCCCGAATGGCTGCCTTGCAGCCTCTGGTCTCCGGAAGCGGGGGCCGGGAAGGTGGGGACATGGCCAGTGAGTCAGGTCCCCGCGTCCTGCTCGGAAACCTCGGGCCGATCATGCGTCTCGGCATGAATCGCGTCCTGAGCGAGCAGGGCTGCCAAGTGGTCGGTCAGGAAGACCGGCCCAGCGCCATCATCGGGGCCGCCCATCGGCTGCGCCCCGACATCGTGGTGCTCGACCTCGACGGAGGGTCGTCGCACGAGCTGGGCCAGCTCGTACGTGGTGCCTCTCCCGAGACCACCGTCGTGCTCTGGGCACGGGAGGAGGACTTCATGGAAGTCCTCGAACCGGCCTCGAGCACATCGCGCCTCGTCTCCGCTCCCATCCTCGAGCGGCTCCGCGGCGAACTGAGCAGCCAGCAGCACGTCCACGAGTGAAGGAGTGAAATGCCCACGTACCTGACTCCCGGCGTTTACGTCGAGGAGGTTCCGTCCGCGAACAAGCCGATTGAGGGCGTGAGCACGTCCATCGCCGCGTTCGTGGGTCTGGCGCCGGGCGGCCCCGTCAACACGCCGATGCGGATCTCGAACTGGACCCAGTTCGCGAAGATCTACGGCGATCCGAACGAGCCCGACAACGGCCCGTTCATGGAGGGCGCGTACCTCGCCCACAGCGTCTACGGATTCTTCCAGAACGGCGGGAACCTGTGCTGGGTCGTGCGCGTCGGCGAGGACGGCGGCTCCAACGGCGCCGGCGCCCAGGCGCGCGCAGCGCTCCCCGCGGCGGCGGACGCCGGCGTCGAGGCCTACAGCGCGGTCGCGCTGGAAGCCGGCAAGGACGACGTCAAGGTCGAGATCGCCGAGGAGCCCTCCGCTGGCGAGGGCACCGACAAGACGTTCACGGTCCGCGTGACGTCCGGCGCCGAGAAGGAGGAGATCACCGGCCTCTCGCTCAAGAAGGGCCGCACGAACATCGCCACGAAGGTCAACGCGCAGTCGAAGCTGATCAAGATCGAGGAGACCGGCGCGGCGCTGCCCGAGGCGCAGCGCGCTCCGGCGGCGGGCACGTACTCGCTGTCGGCGCCGTCGATCGACCCGGCCAAGATCAAGCCGACGCACTTCGAGGGCGACGTCGCCCGCCGCAAGGGCATGGGCGGCCTCGCCGCGGTCGACGAGATCACGATGGTCGTGATGCCGGACATCATGACCCTCGCCACCGACAACGGCGACGACGTCCAGGTCCGCGATCTCCAGGGCAAGATGATCGCCCACTGCGAGAACGCCGGCGACCGCATGGCGATCCTCGACGCGCCGCCGGACCTGCTCCCGCAGGAGATCCTCGAGTGGCGGATGAACACGGCCGGCTACGACTCGAAGTTCGCGGCGCTGTACTACCCGTGGATCGAGGTCATGAACCCGCTGACGAACCAGCCGATGATGGTTCCGCCGTCGGGTCACGTGGCCGGCCTGTGGTGCCGCACCGACGCCACGCGCGGCGTGCACAAGGCGCCCGCCAACGAGGTCGTCATGGGCGCCAACGGGCTCGGGTTCCAGATCACCCAGGCGGAGCAGGGCGGCCTCAACAAGGTCGGCATCAACTGCATCCGCGCGTTCCCCGGCCGCGGCATCCGCGTGTGGGGGGCGCGCACGATGTCCAGCGACCCCGAGTGGCGCTACATCAACGTCCGGAGGCTCTTCAACTTCGTCTCCGAGTCGATCATGGAGGGCACGCAGTGGAGCGTGTTCGAGCCCAACGACGAGAAGCTGTGGATCCAGCTTCGGATCGCGGCCTCGAACTTCCTCAAGCGCGTGTGGAGCGACGGCGCGCTGTTCGGCACCACGCCGAACGAGGCGTTCTACGTCAAGTGCGACAGCGAGACGAACCCGCCGGAGGTCATCGAGGCCGGCCAGGTCATCTGCGAGATCGGGATCTCGCCGGTGAAGCCGGCCGAGTTCGTGGTCTTCCGCCTGAGCCAGTTCAGCGGCGGCGAGGGTGCCTCCGTCGCCGAGTAGTCGAAGTCAACGCCTAACTGAAAGGAACGACCGGCATGCCGGCCAATGACAAGGAAGCACACGTCCCAATTTGGTTCACCTTGAAGATCGGCGGCGCCGAGGCCGCGGGCTTCTTCAAGGAGGCGACCGGCTTCGACTCCGAGTCCGAGGTGTCCGAGATCAAGCGGTCGCTCCCGAACGGGCGCACCGACGTGATCAAGGCGATGGGCAACACCAAGTGGGGCGACATCGAGCTCAAGCGCGGCATCGATCAGGACAAGACGCTGTGGAACTGGCGCAAGCTGATCGTCGACGGCAAGCTCAAGGACGCCCGCAAGGACTGCACGGTGACGATGCTCGACTACGAGGGGACCCCGGTCGTCACGTACTCGATCATCAACGCGTGGCCCAAGAAGTACACGGGCGTCGGCCTCAAGGCCGACTCGAACGAGGTCGCCGTGGAGGGCATCACGCTCTGCCACGAGGGCTTCGAGATCCAGTAGGAGCTGTACGGACACGCCATGAAGTCGGAGTACGCGTTCACGCTTCCCAAGGGGCTCGTCGACAGCGACGGCAACGTGCACCGCGAGGGCACGATGCGGCTGGCGACGGCCCGGGACGAGATCGAGCCGCTGCGCTCGGCCGAGGTCCGCGCCAACGAGGCGTACCTCGCCGTGCTGCTGCTGGCTCGCACCGTGACCAGGATCGGGGCCTTCAACGAGATCTCCCCCGAGCTGATCGAGGGGCTCTACGCGGCCGACTTCGACCACCTCCAGCGTCTCTACGAGCGGATCAACACCGACGGAGAGGCGGTGGGGGTGGTGGCGTGCCCGGCGTGCGCCCAGCAGTTCGAGGTGGACCTCACGGAGATAGAGGACGGGCGCCTGGGGGAATGACGCGGCCGTCTCCCGACGAGTTGTTGGGGGAGGCGGCCCGCCTCGCGTATCACCTCCATTGGCCGCTCGACACGATTCTCGACCTCGAGCACGCCGACCGCCGCCGGTTCCTGCGAGAAGCCGACGCCCTCGCGTACCCCACCGAGCCTTACTAGACCTTCACAGACATGCCCGACGAGACTCCCCCCGACACCACGCCGCACCGCCCGCCGGTGCGCATGGGCCTGCGCGTGGTCGCCCGACACTCGGCGGGACGCCACGGCGGCCGGGAGCTGGCGCACGAGGTCGCGGAGTCGCACCGGCCCAAGCACCTGGCGGCGTCGACGCGGCTCAAGCCGGTGGCGGCGCGGTCGGCGGCGCCCGCCGCGCCTCCCGCGCCTGAGCACGGGACCGTGTCCTACGAGGCGCCCGCGGCTCCCTCGTCGCCGGCGCCGCGCGGCGGCCCTTCGGACCTGCCGGCGGGAATGACCGAGTTCGCCGCGCAGTGGCTGTTCGGCGATCAGCAGAGCGCGCAGGGCTCGCTGTTGTCGATGGCCGAGGCCGCGAAGTTGCCGGAGCCGACGAAGGAGGAGCGCGTCGCGCGCTTCATCGCGCGCGGCGGGCTCGAGCGCTCGCGCGGCGCGCGCATCGTCGAGGGCGCGGGCAGCGGCCCGATCCCCTCAGCGGAGCTGGGCGCGACTTCCGACGCGCCGGAGCCGGAGTCGGCCCCCAAGAAGCTCGCCCGCATGCCCGCTCCGAGCACCCCGGCGTCCGCGCCGGCGGCGACGGAACCGGAGTCCGGGACGACGTCCGAAGCGCCCCTGCGGCGCCTGACACGCGCACCGGCGACGACCGGCGACGCCCCGCCGACGGTCGCGCGGACACCCGCGCCGGCGGGGGGCGATCCCGCTTCGGGCGGCGGCGCTCCGGCAGGCGGCGCGCCTGCCTCGATCGCGCGGACCCCGGCGGCCTCGGGCGGCGATGCGCCCGGCGGCAGCGCTCCGGCGAGCAGCGCCCCGGCAGGCGGCGGCCCGGCCTCCGTGGCGCGAACCCCGGCGGCGTCGGGCGGCGATGACGCGGCCGGCGGCGGCGCACCCGACAGCGGCGCGCCCGCCTCGATCGCCCGGACCCCGTCAAGCGGCGACGTCGCGGCCGGCGGCGGCCCGGCCTCCGTGGCGCGAACCCCGGCGACCTCAGGCGGCGATGCCGCGACCGGTGGCGGCGCTTCGGCAGGCGGCGGCTCGGCATCCGTGGCGCGGACCCCGGCGACCTCAGGCGGCGATGCCGCGCCCGGCGGCGGCGCTCCGGCAGGCGGCACCCCGGCATCCGTGGCGCGGACCCCGGCGACCTCAGGCGGCGACGCCGCGCCCGGCGGCGGCGCTCCGGCAGGCGGCACCCCGGCATCCGTGGCGCGGACCCCGGCGACCTCAAGCGGCGATGCGCCCGGCGGCGCTCCCGCAGGCGGTGCGCCCACCTCGATCGCGCGGACCCCGACGTCACGCGGCGATGCGCGACCGGCGGCGGCGCTCCCGCAGGCGGTGCGCCCGCCTCGATCGCGCGGACCCCGACGTCACGCGGCGACGCGGCGACCGGCGGCGGCGCTCCCGCAGGCGGCGCGCCCGCCTCGATCGCGCGGACTCCGACGACGTCCGGCGGCGAGGCTCCGGCAGGCGGCGACCCGGCCTCCGTGGCGCGGACCCCGGCGGCAGGCGGCGATGCCGCGCCCGGCAGCGGCGCTCCCGCAGCCGGCGGCCCGGCCTCCGTGGCGCGGACCCCGGCGGCGTCAAGCGGCGACGCCGCGACCGGCAGCGGCGCTCCCGCAGGCGGCGGCCCAGCCTCCGTGGCACGGACCCCGGCGGCGGCGGGCGGCGATGCCGCGACCGGCGGCGCGCCCGCCTCGATCGCGCGGACCCCCGCGTCACCCACGGGCGACGCGGCGTCGTCGCGTGCCTCAGTTGCGCGCACCCCCGCCGGCGATGACTCGCCGTCCGCGAGCGGCGACGAGCCGCCCGCCGGCCCGGTGCGCGTCTTTCGCAAGGCGGCCGAGGCGCCGCCCGAGCGGCCGGTCGTGCGCTGGGTCGCCCGCACCGAGGCGCCGCCGATCGTGCCCGTCGAGGACGAGCCCGAGCCGGTCGCCGAGGAGCAGCCCGAGTTCGAGGCGCCGGCCGAGGAGCCTGAGCGGCGCGGTCTGTTCCGCCGCGTGCTCGACAGCTTCCGCGGACGCGACGACGAGGAGCCCGAAGCTTCCGGCGATACCGACGCGGGTGTCGCCCGCGCAGTCGGCGCGCCCGCGATCGCGCGCAGCGCGATGACGCCGTCGCCGGCCGGAGTCGCCCGCAGCGCCGCGCAGGCGACGAGCGCTTCACGCGCCCGCGGCGGCGCGACCCCCGCCGGCGGGAGCTCACCGGCGGCGCTCGCCCGGACCGCCGCGTTGCCGGACGACGCCGAGTGGTCGCCGGCCTCCGGCGAAGCGCAGTCCGGCGGGGCGTCCCCGTCGGCGGACATCGCCGCACCCGGATTGCCGGCCACCTCCCCCGCCGACGTGGCCGGGATCGCCCGCAGCGCGGCCACGCCGCCATCGCCCGCCGCCGCCTTGGCGTCGTCGCAGGCGGGCGGGGCGTCGCCGTCCGCCGCCGGGATCGCCCGCAGCGCCGCCTCGCCGTCGTCGCAGGCCGGCGGGGCGTCGCCGTCCGCCGCCGGGATCGCCCGCAGCGCCGCCTCGCCGTCGTCGCAGGCCGGCGGGGCGTCGCCGTCCGCCGCCGGGATCGCCCGCAGCGCCGCCTCGCCGTCGTCGCAGGCCGGCGAGGCGTCGCCGTCCGCCGCCGGGATCGCCCGCAGCGCCGCCTCGCCGTCATCGCCGGCCGGGACCGCCCGCGACGCCGGCGCGCCCGAGTCGCCGGCCGGCGGAGCGTCGCCGTCCCCCGCCGGAATCGCCCGCAGCGCGGCCACGCCGCCATCGCCCGCCGCGCCCGAGTCGCAGGCCGGCGGAGCGTCGCCGTCCCCCGCCGGAATCGCCCGCAGCGCCGCCTCGCCGTCATCGCCGGCCGGGACCGCCCGCGACGCCGGCGCGCCCGAGTCGCCGGCCGGCGGAGCGTCGCCGTCCGCCGCCGGAATCGCCCGCAGCGCGGCCACGCCGCCATCGCCCGCCGCGCCCGAGTCGCCGGCCGGCGGAGCGTCGCCGTCCCCCGCCGGAATCGCCCGCAGCGCCGCCACGCCGGCCGCTCTCGCCCTCGGCGCCGCCGCGTCCGAGTCGCCGTCCGCCGCCGGCATCGCGCGCAGCGCCGCCCCCGCCGCGCCCTCGCCCGTCGCCCTCGCCGGCGCGGCGGCGCCCGGCATCGGCCGCGCGGCCGGCCGGATCGCCCGTGCCGCCGCTCGCGCCCGCGGCGCCGCCCCTGCGGCCGCCGTCGCCCGCCAGGCCGCCGAGCCCGACCACCGGCCGCACCTCTCGCTGGTGGCTTCGGAGCCCGCTCCTGCACCCGCACCCGCTCCGCGCCAGGTCGCGCGGGTGACCGCGGAGCGGCTCGCCGAGGCGTCCGGCGGCGCCGTCGAGGACAGCGGCCGCGGCATGCAGTCGGTCACGTTCCCCGCGCCCGGCGGCGGCCTCCCGTACATCCCGCCCTTCTCCACCCAGCCCGTCACCGTCGCCCGCGCCGAGACCGAGGCGCCCGCCACCCCGAGCGCGCCGACGCAGTCGACCGGCGTCGAGCACCCCGCCGGGGACGGCGGCGAGAAGCTCGACCTCGACAAGATCTACGACGAGTTCCTCGACCGCTTCAAGCGCGACCTGCTGATCGAGCGCGAGCAGTCCGGCCACCTCCTCATCGACAACCCCTAGCGAGCTGACCGCCATGGCATCCGCGAACAAGGACCTCCTCTTCCACCAATCTCACTTCGAGGTGAAGATCCCGACCCTCAACATCCAGGTCGGCTATTTCACGCAGGTCCAGGGCCTTTCCGCCCAGGTCGACGTGATGGAGTACCCCGAGGGCGGCCGCAACGACTACGTGCACAAGCTGCCGACCCGCATCAAGCACACCAACCTCACGCTCAAGCGCGGCCTCACCAAGGAGGGCGCGCTGCTCGAGTGGCTCCACAAGACCATCGTCAAGGCGGAGCCCGCCGAGATGTCGATCACGCTCTGCGACTACGAGGGCAAGCCGATCCAGTCCTGGTCGTTCGCCGGCGCCTATCCCGTCAAGTGGACCGGCCCCGACGCGAACGCGGGAGGCAACGAGATGATGACCGAGACGCTCGAGATCGCCCACCAGGGCGCGGTGGCCAAGCCATGAACGCCGCCGCCGCAACCGCCGCCGCGTCGGCGTCCTCCAACGGGTCCGCCCCGAGCGGGTTCACCAAGGCCACCTTGAACATCGACGGCGGGCCCGAGATCGAGTGCTACTTCAACCCGACCGAGTACTCGGTGTCGAAGTCCAACGAGTGGACCTACGAGAAGGTCACCGGCACGAGCCTCCCGCCCGCCCAGTTCAGCGGCGGCAACCCGCGCCAGATGGAGCTCAGCCTGCTGCTCGACCAGACGCTGTCGGCCGGCAAGATGACCGTCCAGGCCGCCACCGACGCGCTCTTCAAGATGATGGAGGTGCCGTCCGGCGGCAGCGGCGGCGGGACGACCTCCGTGCCGCCGTTCATCACCTTCCAGTGGGGCACGGTGGTCGGCTTCAAGGCCGTCTGCACCTCGCTGACCGTCGCCTACAAGCTGTTCAAGCCGACCGGCGAGCCGATCCGCGCCGAGGTCAAGATGACCCTCAAGCAGGCGGACAAGGCCTCGACGAAGTCGTCCAACGGCGCCAATCGCGGCCAGAACCCGACCACGCGCGCGAACGCCGGCTTCGGCGTCCACACCGTGCGCGACGGCGACACGCTGCCGAGCATCGCCTACCAGACCTACGGCGACGCGACGCGCTGGCGCGTGATCGCCGAGGCCAACGACGTCGACAACCCGCTGCACCTGCGCCGCGGCACGCCGCTGTCACTGCCGAAGCTGGAGACCTGATGCCGGCGCAGGCACAGGCCGCACAGCAGCACGTCGCGGGCGTCGACGTGCTCGTCAACGGCGCTCCGATGGACCCGAAGTGGCGCGACTCGACCAGCGAGGTCAAGGTCGTCGACACGCTGGCGCTGCCCGACATGGCCGTCGTCAAGCTGATCGACCCGAAGGGCGAGAACGTCGACTCGCAGCCGTTCCAGATCGGCGTCATGCTCGAGATCAAGGCCGCGGCGATCGGCGACCGCTCGACCACGAGCATCTTCAAGGGCCAGATCGCCGCCGTCGAGCCCGAGTTCACCGCGAAGGGCTGCATGATCGTCGCGCGCGCGTACGACAAGTCGCACAAGCTGATCCGCGCGCGCAAGACGCGCACGTTCCAGCAGGTCTCGGCCTCGGACATGATCACGAAGATCGCGGGCGAGAACGGACTCACCCCCGACGTCACGTCGACGTCCGTCGTCCACGAGTTCTTCCAGCAGAGCAACGAGACCGACTGGGACTTCGGCTGGCGGCTCGCGCTGATGCACGACCACGAGCTGCTGGTGATCGACGAGAAGCTCGTCTTCAGGCCCGCGAACAAGACCCAGGGCGCCGCGGTCTCGCTGAAGTGGCAGGACACGCTGATCTCGTTCCGCCCGCGCATGAGCGGCGTCCAGCAGGTCAACTCGGTCGCGGTGCGAGCCTGGGATCCGAAGAGCAAGGCCAACGTCAGCGGCAACGCGCCGTCGGCCGAGACGACGTCGAAGCCCGGCATGACCCGCGCGCAGGTCGCCAACGCGCTCGGCGGCGGCACGACGACGGTGACCGACCGCGTGGCGGCGAACTCGGGCGAGGCGAACGCGATCGCCAAGAGCACGCTCAACCGGATCGCCGACTCGTTCTACGAGGCCGACGGCACCGCGTTCGGCAACCCGGCGATCCAGTCAGGCGCGCAGGTGAAGATCGAGGGCGTCGGCCAGAAGTTCGGCGGCACGTTCACCGTCTCCAGCGTCACCCACGTCTACCGCGGCGGCTCGGGCTACGAGTCGCACTTCAAGATCTCCGGCCGCTCCGCCCGCACGCTGCTCGAGCTGATCCGCCCGCCCGAGGACCGCGACTGGTCGAAGTCGCTGGTGGTCGGCGTGGTGACCAACAACAACGACGCCGAGGGCATGGGGCGCGTGCGCGTCAAGTACCCCTCGCTGTCGGACAAGGAGGAGAGCGCCTGGGCGCGCATCGCCACGCCGAGCGCCGGCAACGCGCGCGGGCTGCTGATGATGCCCCAGGTCGGCGAGGAGGTGATCGTCGGCTTCGAGCACGGCGACACACGCCGCCCGATCGTCGTCGGCTCGCTGTTCAACGGCCGCGACAAGCCCGGCGAGGAGCTGCTGCAGAACAAGGACGGCACCTTCAGCGTCCTCTCCAACGAGAAGATCCACCAGCACTCCAAGAAGGACTTCGAGATCAAGAGCGACCAGAACATGACCGTCGAGGTCCAGAGCAACAAGACCGAGACGATCAAGGGCGCCTACAAGAACGAGGCGACCGGCAACGGCAATCTCAAGGCGCAGCAGTACGTCATCGAGGCCGGCTCGAGCATGACGGTGAAGGGTGTCAACGTCACCGTCGAGGCGTCCGGGCCGCTGACCCTCAAGGGCGCGACGGTGGACATCCAGGGATCCGGCCCTGTGAACATCAAGGGCGCGATCATCAACCTCGGATAGGGTCTTGACGTGACGGAGATCATCGGCTCGGGCCTCGCCTTCCCCCTCCAGGTGGATCGCCGCGGAGGCATCGCGCTCGCGCGCGACGAGCAGGACATCGATCAGGCCATCCAGCTGATCCTCGGCACAGCCCCCGGCGAACGCCCGATGCGGCCGGAGTTCGGCTGCGGCGTGCACGACTTCGTGTTCGACTCGATCGACGCGACCACGGTCGGCCGGATGGAGGACGCGATCCGCGAGGCACTCGACCGCTGGGAGCCGCGCATCCAGGTGCAGGCCGTCGAGTTCGACCTCTCGTCCGCCGACGCCGGCCTGCTCACGATCGACATCGGCTACACGGTGCGCGCGACCAACACCGAGCGCAACCTCGTCTACCCCTTCTACGTCATCCCCGCGGAGGAAGCCGAATGACGCGCTCGCATTCTTCGGCGGGGGCTCGCTCCCGCGGCGTCACGAAAGGAAGCGCCCAGTGAGGCTCCCCGAGATCGAGCTGGACGACCGCCGCTTCCAGGACCTGGTCTCCGAGGCGCGCATGCGCATCTCGCGCGCGTGCCCGGAGTGGACCGAGCACAACGTCTCCGACCCCGGCATCACGCTGATCGAGCTGTTCGCGTGGATGACCGAGATGACGATCTACCGGCTCAACCGCGTGCCGGACAAGCTGCACGTCGCGCTGCTGGACCTGCTCGGCATCCGCCTCGACGGGCCGAGCGCGGCGACCACCAGCCTGCGCTTCCGGCTGGCCGAGACGCCGACCGAGCCGATCGTCATCCCCGGAGGCGCGACCGAGGTCGGCACGCCGCGCACGGCCAACGAGGAGTCGGTGATCTTCCAGGTCGACGACGACTTCACGATCCCTCCGAGCCGTCCCGCCGCGTATGTGCTGCAGCGCGGCGGCCAGGTCAAGGACGTCGGCGTGGCCGACGGCGAGGCGCGCCCGCAGGGCTCCGACCAGCTCGCGTTCGGCTCGCCGCCGCAGGTCGGCGACGCGCTGTACCTCGGGTTCGAGGAGCCGCTCGACCGGCTGCTGATGCAGATCGACGTCGACGCCTCGCAGGCGCGCGGCGCCGGCGTGAACCCGGAGGACCCGCCGCTGCGCTGGGAGGTCTCCCAGGCCGACGGCGAGTGGGCCGACGCGGTCGTGCTCGAGGACCTCACGGGCGGCTTCAACTACGGCTCCGGCACCGTCGAGCTCGAGCTGCCGCCGCGCAGCGTCGTGCAGCCGCTCGGCGGCCATCGCCTGCACTGGCTGCGCTGCCGCATCACCGAGGCAACCGCGTCGGGCCGCACCGGCGCGACCTACTCGCACCCGCCGGAGATCTACTCGATCACCGCCGCGCCGATGGGCGCCCGCCTGCCCGCGACGCACGCCTCGCGCATCGAGCGCGAGATCGTCGGCGTCTCCGACGGGACGCCCGGCCAGATCCATCCGCTGCGCAACCACCCGGTGCTCAAGCTCGGCTCCGGCGAGACGCTCGAGGTGCAGGACCCGGAGTCCGGCGACTGGGCGCGCTGGGAGCCGCGCAACGACTTCGTCGGCTCGACCGAGTTCGATCGTCATTTCGTGGTCGACCTGGTGTCCGGAGAGGTCGAGTTCGGCCCGGCGATCCGGGAGACCGACGGCGGCTGGACGCAGTACGGCGCCGTGCCGCCGAAGGGCGCCGTGATGCGCTTCACGCGTTACCGCCACGGCGGTGGGCGCGACGGCAACGTGACGGCCGAGACGCTGACCGTGCTCAAGAGCACGATCGCCGGCGTCGACACCGTCACCAACCCGGAGGCGGCGACCGGAGGCGTGGACGCCGAGATCATCCGCCACGCGCGCCAGCGCGCGGCGATGGAGATCCGCTCGCGCTACCGGGCGGTCACCGCCGAGGACTTCGAGTTCATGGCCGGCGAGGCGAGCCCGCGCGTCGCGCGCGCGGTCTGCATCCCGCCCGCCGCCGGCGGCGCGGTGCCGCTGCACCTGGTGCCGCGCATCTACCCCGCCGACCGGCGCCTCTCCTACGAGGAGCTGATGCCCGATGAGGACCTGCTGTCCGAGGTCGCCGACTATCTCGACGAGCGGCGGCTGATCGGCACCCAGGTCGAGCTCAAGCCGTGCCGTTACCGCGGCCTGTCGGTGGTCGTCAACCTGCAGGCGCGCCCGATGGCCGACACCGCGCGCGTCGAGGAGGACGTCGCGCACGCGCTCTACACGTACCTGAACCCGCTCGTGGGCGGGAACGCGACCGGCCCCGGCGCCGGCTGGCCGTTCGGCCGCGCGCTCAACCAGGGCGAGCTCTACGGCGTCGTGCACGCCGTCGACGGCGTCGAGTTCGTGCGCATCCTGCGCATCTACGAGACCAACCTGGAGACCGGCGAGCAATCCGCCAAGCCGGGCGGCACGCACATCGTCCTGGAGCCGGACGAGCTGCTCGCCTCCGGCCAGCACATCGTCAAGGCGACGCATCGCGAGGACTAGTGGCAGACCAGAACGGCCACTCGACCAACGGAGCCCAGGGCACGCCCGACGGCGACGGCGCCGACAACGGCGGCGGGAACGGCCACAAGACGTTCTCGGGAGCGGGCTTCGGCACGCTCATGATCCACATGGCGCAGGGCCCGAAGGAGACGCCGCCGGTCGCCTCCACGCGCGCGTACCTGCGCAACGGGCTGCCCTCGCTCTATCAGGACGGTGACTTCGGCATGCGCTTCGTCGGCGCGCTGGAGGAGTTGCTGGATCCGATCGTGGCCGTGCTCGACGGACTGCCCAAGCACTTCGACCCCAACCACGCGCCGCGCGACATCCTCGAGCTGATGTCGGCGTGGCTCGGCGTCGACCTCGACGAGGCGCAGGAGCTTCGCCACCAGCGCGAGATGGTGCGCCGGGCGGCCGAGCTCGCGCGCCGGCGCGGGACGGTCAAGGGGCTCGAGCTCGCGCTCTCGCTGCACTTCCCCGGCGTGCCGCTGCGCGTGGAGGACAACGGCGGGGTGCATTGGGCGTCGAATCCCGCTCCGGAGAATAAGTCGCACAGTTTCATCGTCTACTGCGACAAGCCCGTGGAAGAGAACGCGCAGGCGGCGATCGCCCGCTGCATCGAGCAGTACAAGCCGGTGCACACGACGTATCGCTTGCGCGTCAAGGCAGCAAAGAAGAAGGTTGAAACATGAGGACGTGCCAGAGCTGCGGCAAGGAGAACCCGCCGGATCAGGACTTCTGCAGCTGCGGCGAGTACCTGCGCTGGGAGCCGACCGGCTTCGTGCAGGCGATCACGCCGGAGATGGCCGCCCAGGCGCAGGCCGAGGCCGCGCCGCCGAAGCCGGCCGAGCCCGCGGCCACGCCTGAGGGCGGCAACGGCCACGCCGCCGTGCCGCCGCCGACCACGCCGGCTCCCGCGCCCGAGGCCGGCAACGGGCATACCGCGGTCCCGCCTCCGCCGGGTGGGCGGGATCCCATCCCTCCTCGGTCCACGTCGCCCGTGAAGGCGGCGCCGCAGCCACCGGCTCCGCCGGCCCAGGACAGCCTGCCCGCGCCGATCCCGGCGATTCCGAAGACGCTCGTGCACGGCGCCGTGCCGCAGCCGCAGCCGCAGGTGCCGGCCGCCGCCGAGCCGCCCGCCGGCGCGACGATCGTGCTCCGCCTGCGCGACGGCGACCCCGCGAAGGGCGAGACGCTCAACCAGGTGGTCGAGCCCGGCCAGCGCGAGCAGGTGCTGGCGCTGATCCGCAACCAGAGCGGCATCGTCGACAACTACGACCTGCGCGTCGACGGCCTGCCCGACGACTGGTACTCGATCTATCCCGCGACCGTCTACCTCGTCCCCTTCGGGTCCGGCGGCACGTACGAGCAGGAGGTCGAGGTCCACCTGCACCCGCCGCGTGGCCCCGAGGCCGACGCGCGCCAGTGGGACCTCAGGGTCGTCGCGTACTCGAAGGCCTCCGGCGGCGTGGAGGCGGCGTCGGCGCCGCTGGCGCTGCACATCGCGCCGTACGTCGAGACCACGACGACGCTGCGCCCGCAGCGCAAGAGCGGCCGCCGCAAGGCGGACTTCGACGTCTCGGTCACCAACAAGGCGAACGCGCCGGTGCTCGTGGCGCTCGAGGGCCAGGACCCCGACGGCACGCTGCAGTTCGGCTTCAACCGCCCGCCGCAGGAGATCCCGCCCGGCGCGACGGTGACGTCGCGGATGCGCGTCAAGCCGCCGAAGAAGATCTGGATCGGGCGCGCGGCCGACCATCGGCTGGAGGTCATCACCGTGACCGGCGAGGAGGCGGCCGAGCGCGCCGCCGCCGAGCCGCTCGGCGCCGACGTGCTCGCGCAGCCGGCCGGCGTGCGCGGGCTCTTCCGCAAGCGCCCGCAGGCGCCCGGCGTCTACGGGCCGCGCGTGTTCAAGCCGCAGATCTACCCGCCCGACGTCAACCTCGGTCCCGGCGGCATCAGTATCCGCAAGCCGACGTTCCGCGGCCCGCAGATGCAGGGCCCGCAGATGGGCTCGTTCAACGCGTCCCAGCTCAAGCCCGGCCAGCTCAAGCTGCCCGGCCGCGGGGGGAGCGCGCAGCCGCAGGCCGCGCTGCTGCCGACCCAGGGCGTGTTCCGGCAGAAGTCGTTCCTGCCGTGGTGGCTGATCCCCGCGCTGCTCCTGCTCGCGCTGCTGCTGCTGTTGCTCTACAAGCTCTTCCCCCAGGACGCCACGGTGCCCAACGTGGTCGGGCAGAAGTCGGCGTTCGAGGCCGAGAAGAAGCTCACCGCCGCCGAGCTCAAGCTCGATCCGAGCCAGAAGGTCAAGGTCGACGACAAGGCGGCGCCCGGCAGCATCGTCGGCCAGACGCCGGCGGCCGGCGGCAAGGCCAAGAAGGACTCGCCGGTCGCCGTGCTGGTGGCCGTCGGCTCCGGCAAGGTGACGGTGCCGAACATCGTCGGGCAGACGGCCGGCGACGCCGAGAAGGCGCTGCGCGCCAAGAACCTCACGCTCGGCCAGGCCTCGCCGCAGCCGGTCGATCCCGCGGGCAAGATCTCCAGCCAGATCCCGGCCTCGGGCGAGATCGTGAAGGCCGGCACGCCGGTCAACATCTTCTATCCCGACCCGTCCGCCGCCGACGCCAAGAAGAAGGACAAGAAGAAGGGCGGCGCGGGCGCGGCCGCCGCCGGAGGCGCTGGCGCCGCCGCGGGCGCCGGGGCGAAGGACATCATCGTCCCGGCGATCTCCGGCCTGAAGACCGACGAGTACGCGAAGAAGGTCGCCGACCTGGGCATCGTCCCGGTCGTCGTCAAGCGCTTCGACGACTCGCCGCCGACGACGCTGTTCGCGACCGATCCGCCCGGCGGCACAAAGGTCGCCAAGGGCGCGAAGGTGAAGCTGCTCGTCTCCGTCGGGCAGCCCCAGGTCGTGTTCACCAACGGCAAGGACATCCTGCGCGTCGACGGCCGCAACGGGAAGAAGTTCGACCCGGTGGCGGCGAGCCCGCAGGACGAGGAGCAGCCGACCTGGAGCGCGGACGGCACGCGCGTCGCCTACACGGCCGACGGGAAGGTCTTCCTCAAGGACATCACCAAGAAGGACGCGCCTTCGATCCCGCTCCCGCACGGCAACGACGTCTACGAGAACCTGGCGTGGGCGCCGACGCCGGAGGTCAACCTGCTCGCGATGACGCAGGCGATCGGCAACCCCGACGACAACAACAGCGACCTGTGCCTCGGCGTGATCACCAAGGACCCGATCGACGTCAAGTGCTTCGACGAGCCGGACTTCGCCGTCAAGCGCGCGCTGCACTGGGCACCCGACGGCCGCCAGATCCTCGGCTTCGCCACCAAGAACCCGCAGGGCTCTGGCATCTTTGGCATCGTGCGCTGGAAGGTGAAGGCCAACAAGCCCGCGTTCTCCCCCAACCCGGACGACTGGAGCCGCGGTCACTTCGTTACCGACATCTCGTCGCCGAACAAGGGCGTGATCGACGCCGCCATCTCCCCCGACGGCAAGCAGCTCGCGCTGGTCTCCAATCTGGGCTCGTCGTTCTTCCGGCTCTCGCTGGCGAAGCCGGGCGACTTCCTGATGACTCAGTCCAAGCAGACGCCGGTGCATTCCTGCAAGGTCACCTGGCGCGGCGACAGCCAAGAGGTGATGGTGGTCGAGGCCGACGCCCTCTGCCAGGAGCGCGTCGGATCGCTGGTGCGCTTCGACGTCAACGACGTGAACAGCCAGAAGCAACTCGGGGCGCTCGGCAACGATCCGGAGTTCCAGCCGATAGCAGGGAAGTAACCACGGTGCTGTGCCCCAGCTGCCGCCGCCAGCTCGAGCGCGGGACGAGCTACTGCGGCAGCTGCGGCACGCCCCTGAACGGCGGCGGCGAGCCGCTGGAGCTGGTGCTCTCCGATCAGACGCGCGTGCCGCTGGTGGGCGAGATGACGATCGGGCGCGCGCCCGGCGCGACGCTCGTGCTGGGAGACCCGACCGTCTCGCGAGTGCACGCGCGCATCTCGTCAGACGCGGTGCTCGAGGACGCGGGCTCGTCGCACGGGACCTACCTCGACGGCCACCGCGTGAGCGGTCCGTCGCCGCTGCACGACGGCGCGAAGATCCGGCTCGGCGACGCTGAGCTGCGCGTCGAGCGCCGCCGCGGCGACGAGGAGGCCGGTCGCACGATCGTCGTGCGCCCGGGCGCCTCGCTGGTGATGCCGGCCGCCGGCGTGGCGAGCGTGACCGGGAGCGCGACCCAGTTCGGCATGCGGCCGCGCGTGCGCTCCGGCTACGCGCTCAAGCGGCTGGAGGCCTCCGAGGGCGCGAAGCGCTGGGTGCTGAAGGACCTGGCCACCGGAAGCTTCCTGCGGCTCAGTGACAACGATGCCGCGCTGTTCGAGCAGCTCGACGGCTCGCGCTCGCTGGTGGAGCTGGTCGGCGAGTCCGAGGCGCGCTTCGGCACGCGCGGGCCGGCGCGGCTCGCGCGC
The DNA here is from genome assembly GCA_963837485.1 of uncultured Solirubrobacteraceae bacterium. Classification (GTDB taxonomy): domain Bacteria; phylum Actinomycetota; class Thermoleophilia; order Solirubrobacterales; family Solirubrobacteraceae; genus Solirubrobacter. The sequence goes on from CAWINP010000018.1 coordinate 215,384, forward strand.
CTTCTGTCGGACCTCGGGGAGCGCGGGTTCCTCAGCGGCGTGGCCGGCGCGCAGCCGGCGGCGACCGCTCCCGCGGGCCGGCTGGCGCGGCTATTCAAGCCGCGCGAGAAGATCGTCCCCGGCATCGGCAGGTTCATCGAGCGGCTGTACCGCGCCGGCGGCTGGATCCTGTTCACGCGCCCGGTGCTGATCGGCGTCGCCGCGCTCGTCGTGGCGGGCATCGCCGCGTTCATCGGGCTGATCGCCGGGCGCTACGGCACCCCGTTCGTGGTCGCCAGCAAGTTCGGACTCGGCGGCGTCGTGTTCCTGCTCGGGCGCTTCGCGGTCGTCGCGGTGCACGAGACGCTGCACGGGCTGACGATGGCGTCCTACGGGCGCCGCGTCGAGCGCGCGGGGTTCAAGCTGATCGCGATCTTCCCGTACGCGTTCGTGGACACGTCGGAGGCGTGGTTCGAGCCGCGCCGGCGGCGGATCGCGATCTCGGCCGCCGGCCCGGTGTCGGACTTCTCGCTCGGCGCCGTGTTCGCGATCTGCTGCCTGCTGCTGCCGGCCGGCACCGTGCGCGACATCTTCTTCAACCTCGCGTTCGCGGCCTACGTGGGCGGGTTCTTCAACCTCAACCCGTTCATCGAGCGCGACGGCTACCACATGCTCGTCGACTGGCTGCGCGAACCGGGCCTCCGGCGCCGCGCTAAGGAACAGCTGAATCGGCGGCTGAGCGGCGGCGGCGCCTCGACCGACTCGCCGGTGCTCGCGCGCTACGCCGTCTTCGGGCTCGTGTGGTCGGCGCTGGCCGCGTGCTTTGCGATCGGCATGTCGCTGCGCTACGAGAAGATCTTCTTGGAATTGGCGCCGAAGCCCGTGGTCTACGGCGTCATGGGGACTTTGTGGGTGGCGTTCTTCCTGCCGGTGATCGTGGTGCTGGGCAAGCCGCTGTGGCAGCGGGTACGGGGAGGCTGAGGTGGCCAGCGCCGAGGCCGACGTCGCCGCCCGGCTGATCGAGCGCCTGCTCTCGGACGCCGAGTTCCGCGCGCGCTTCCGGCGCGATCCGGCCGCGGCGTGCCGCGAGGCGGGGCTCGACGACCTCGCCGAGGAGATGTCGGTCGGCGCCGGCAAGGCGATGTACACGCTCGACGTGCGCGAGTCGAAGTCCTCGCTGGCCGGCGTGATGATGGCCGCCGCCATGGAGGGCATCGGGATCTACCAGCTGACCGAGAACGTGCTGCCGCACCTCGAGGAGATCCCGGGCCAGATCGCCGACGTCCTCTCGCGCGTCGACCTGCCCGCGGTCCCGCTGCCGAACTTCCACGGCGCGCCCGGCGGCGGCGGCGGCGGCGCGGCCGCGGCCGTGCCTGAGCCGGCCACCGGGGCCGACGGCCTGCCGGTGTCCGGCGACGCGGTGGCCGGCGGTACCGACGCGGCGGGCGGCGGTGGCGGCGCGGCCGCGGCCGCTGCCGCTCCTCCTCCCGCCGCTCCCACGGCGGCCCCGCCCGAGGCCGCGGCCGCCGCCAAGGACGCGGCGGCGGACAAGGCCGGCAAGGCCGGCGCGAAGTCCGCGGCGCCGCCCGAGGCCGAGAACGCGGCCGCGCAGGACGCGGCCAAGAAGATCGCCGAGGAGAACTCGCCGGAGGCGGCCAAGCAGGCGAAAGTCGACCAGGCCGCCGCCGACCTCGACTCGCAGGACTCGCTGCCGTCGGCGTCAGACCTGCCGAGCGAGCCGCCGCCCACCGAGGCCACGCTGCCGACCGAACCGCCGGCGGCCGGCGCCGCCCCGGACGCGGCCGTACCGCCGCCGACGGCCTCGGACCTGCCGGACGCGCCGCCCGGCGACGCGGGCTCGGCGCCGGCGCCGGCCGCGGCGTCGGACCTCCCGACGGCGCCGCCGGCCGCGGCCGAGGCCGCCGCGAGCGCTCCTCCAGAGGGCGGCGGCAAGTTCGTCCCCGACCCGGCCATGTTCGGCGCACAGGGCACCGGCGGCCCGCTCTCGCCCGAGGCGGCGGCCGTGCTCAAGGACCCGAACATCACGCTCGACGGCAACGGCAAGGCAGACTTCGAGTCGGGCAAGATGGACCCGCGCGTCGCCGCGGTGATCCTCAAGCTCGCCGACAAGCACAAGCTGACGATCACCAGCACGTTCTCCGATCACCCGGCGAACACGGCCGGCGGCTCGGTCTCCAACCACACGCTCGGGCGCGGGCTCGACATCGGCTCGATCGACGGCCAGATCGTCAACTCGGGCAGCCCGGCGGCGCGCGAGCTGGCCAGCGAGATCTCGGCGCTGGACCCGGCGATCCGCCCGACCGAGGTCGGCACGCCGTTCCCGATCTCCGAGCCCGGGTTCTTCAGCGACGCCGACCACCAGGACCACATCCACGTCGCGTTCGACGACCCGATCGGCAAGGACTTCAAGTCCCCGCCTGGGCTGCTGTCCGGCGATGCGGCGCCTCCGGAGGCGGCGCCCGCCGCCGCGCCGCCCGAGGCCGCCGCCGCGGCCGCCGTGCCCGCGACGCCGGCGGCCGCGCCCGCCGCGGTGCCGGCCGCTCCCGCTGCAGCCGCCGCCGCGCCGGCCGAGGTCAAGCATGGCTCGCGGGGGTTCCTGAAGGCCGTCACCGCGGAGGCGGCGGCGAAGGAGCGCGCGAAGGCGGGTAACTCGCAGGCGTTCCTGAAGGCGGTAGAGCCGCCGAAGGCCCAGGCGGCCGCGGCGACGCCGGCCGCTCAGCCGGGTGCGCCGCTGGCCGCGGCGGCGGTCGCCGACCTCGGCGGCGCTCCGACCACGTATCCCGGCGACAATGCCCCGCGCGAGCAGATCGCCGCGTGGATGGCCGCCGAGGCGCAGAAGCGCGGGCTTCCGCCGCAGCTTCCGGTGATGGCGTCGCTGGTCGAGTCGGGGATGAAGAACCTCAACTTCGGCGACGCCGACTCGGTCGGCTTCTTCCAGATGCGCGTCGGGATCTGGAACAAGGGCGACTACGCGGGCTTCCCGGACAAGCCGGAGCTGCAGGTCAAGTGGTTCCTCGACACCGCCGAGCAGGTCAAGAAGCAGCGGATCGCGGCCGGCAAGTCCGTCGACGACCCGAACCAGTTCGGCGAGTGGATCGCCGACACGGAGCGGCCCGCCGAGCAGTTCCGCGGGCGCTACCAGCTGAAGCTGGACGAGGCGAACGGGCTGCTGAAGGCGGCGCCGCCGCCTGCGGCCGCGCCCGCGGTGGCCGAGCAGGCCGTCGCGGCCGTCGCGCCGGCCGGCGGGGGCGGGAGCTCGCTCGGCGCCGCGGCGCTGGCCGTTGCCCAGTCCCAGAAGGGGGTGCGCGAGATCGGCGGCGCAAACGTCGGGCCGCAGGTCGACGAGTACCTCGCGGCGGCCAAGGTCGCGCCGGGGAACCCGTGGTGCGCGTCGTTCGTGACCTGGTCGCTGGAGAAGGCCGGGCACAAGATGCCGGGCGGCGGGTGGGCCGCCGTCGCGACCTGGGTGCAGAACGCCCAGCAGGGCAAGAACGGGCTCAAGATCGTCAGCCCCGAGGATGCGCGGCCCGGCGACATCGTCGCCTACGACTGGGGCGGCGGGAACGACTTCGGCTCCGACGGCCACATCGGGTTCCTGGAGAGCGACGTCAAGGGCGGCCAGTTCACGGCGCTGGAGGGCAACAACAACGACGCGGTCAGCCAGGTCCCGCGCCATCTCGGCGGCGGCCCGAACGTCGTCTTCATCCGCGCCGAGGGCAACGCCGCGCCCGGCGTGGCGCCGGCGGGAGCGCCCGCCGTCGTCGAGCAGGCGGCGACGGCGCCGGCGGGCGGCGGTGGCGTCGCGCACGCGGTCAACGCCGCGCAGTTCGGCGCCGAAGGCACCGGCGGCGCGCCCGATCCCGAGGCGCTCGCCCTGCTCAAGAACAAGAACGTCGTGCTCGACGACACCGGCGTCGCCGACATCAAGGCCGGGCGCATAGACCCGCGCGTGGTCGCGGTCATCACCAAGCTCAGCCACGAGCACAAGATCACGATCTCGTGCATGTGCTCGGACCACTCGAAGTTCACCGCGGGCGGGTCCCCCTCTAACCACCATTTCGGCCGCGGCGCCGACATCGCCGCGATCGACGGCCAGCCCGTCGGCCCCGGCAATCCGGTCGCGCGCGAGGTGGCCAGCGAGCTGTCGTCGCTGGACCCGTCGATCCGGCCGAACGAGATCGGCTCGCCGTGGGCGATCGCCGGGCCGGGCTACTTCACCGACGCCGCCCACCAGAACCACCTGCACATCGGCTTCAAGGAGCCGATCGGGAGCACGTTCACGCCGCCCGCCGACGTCGCCGCGGCGCCGGCCGCGGCCGCCGTCCCCGGAGCGCCGGTCGCCGCCGCCGCTGCCGTCCCGGGTGCTCCCGCCGCGCCGCCGCCCGAGGTCAAGCACGGCTCGCAGGGATTCCTGAAGGCGGTCACCGCCGAGGCGGCGGCGAAGGAGCGCGCGAAGGGCGGCGGCTCGCAGGCGTTCCTGAAGGCCGTCGAGCCGCCGAAGGCACAGGCCGCCGCCGCGCAGGCGCCGGCTCCCGCGCCCGCGGCCGCCGAAGCCGCCGCGGCGGCGTTCAGCGCCGCGCCCGGCGGGATTCCTCCGTACCCGGGCGACAACGCGCCGCAGGACCAGATCGCCGCCTGGATGGCTGCCCAGGCGCAGGCTCGCGGCCTCCCGCCCGAACTCCCGATCATGGCCTCGATGGTCGAGTCGGGGATGAAGAACCTCCACTTCGGCGACGCCGACTCGGTCGGCTTCTACCAGATGCGCGTCAGCATCTGGGAGAAGGACTACCCCGGCTATCAGGACAAGCCGGAGCTGCAGGTGAAATGGTTCCTCGACCGCGCCGAGGAGGTCAAGAACCAGCGGATCGCGGCCGGCAAGCCGATCGACGACCCGAACCAGTACGGCGACTGGATCGCCGACGTCGAGCGCCCCGCCGAGCAGTACCGCGGACGCTATGCGCTCAAGCTCGGCGACGCCCAAGCGCTACTGAAGTCGGCTCCCGCCCCCCAGCCCGTGGCCGCGGCGGTCGCCGCGGCACCGGTCGACGCGGGCGCCGCCGCGGCGAGCGCCGCCGCCGTCACGGACGCCGGCCTGCCGCCCGAGGTGGCCAAGCCGGTCGCCGACGCGATCGCGCAGGGCGCGGCGCCCGGCCCGAAGGCGCTGAAGGCGATCGAGGAGGCCTCGAAGTACATCGGCACCCAGTACCACTGGGGAGGGTCGACGCCGCAGACCGGGTTCGACTGCTCCGGCCTGATGCAGTGGGCGTACGCCCAGTCGGGCGTCCAGATGCCGCGTGTGACCTACGACCAGATCGACGCCGCGAACGCGACCGCGGTGGAGAGCGTCGGCGACCTCAAGCCCGGCGACCTCGTCTTCTTCGCCAGCGCCGGCGACGTGCACCACGTCGGCATGTACCTGGGCGACCACCAGTTCCTGCACGCGCCGCACACCGGCGACGTGGTGAAGGTGTCGAGCCTGGACGAGCCGTATTACCAGCAGCAGTTCGCCGGCGGGCGGCGCTTCGACCAGGCCGCCGGCGTCGCCGCCGCGCCGCAGGCCGCGGCCGCGGTCGCGGCGCCTCCGGCCGCGCCCGCGCCCGACCCGAATGCGGTTGCCCAGGCGCAGGCCCACGTCGCGCGCGAGGCGGCCGACGCGCGCCGCCACAACTCGCAGATCTTCATGGCGATCACCGCCCAGGAGGCCAAGAAGGACAAGCACGCGTCGGTGATGTTCCTCAAGGCGGTCCAGCCGGATCAGGTCAAGGCGGCCGACCCGCCCGCGCCCGTGGCGCCCGTGGCGCCCGCGCAGGCCGCCGCGGTCCCGCCGCCCCCGCCGCCGGCCCCGGTCGAGCCCACTCCCGCGCCGCCGGAGGCCGCCGCGCCGGCCGAGGCGGCCACGCCGGCGGCCGCGCCGCCCGAGGCGGCCGGCAAGGTCTCCGTCGGCGCCTCGATCGACCTCGGCGACGCCGCCGGCGCCTACCCGGGCGACAACGCGTCGCAGCAGGAGCTCGCCAAGTGGCTCGCCGGCCAGGCGCAGAAGGCGGGGCTGCCGCCCGAGCTGCCGGTGATGGCCTCGCTGGTGGAGTCCGGCGTCAAGAACCTCAACTTCGGCGACGCCGACTCGGTCGGCTTCTTCCAGATGCGCGTGGGCATCTGGAACCAGGGCGCCTACGCGGGCTTCCCGCACAAGCCGGAGCTGCAGGCGAAGTGGTTCATCGACCAGGCCCTTGCCGTCAAGCGCAAGGCGATCGCGAGCGGCGACGCGAACTTCGGCAAGGACCCCGCGAAGTTCGGCGAGTGGATCGCGAACGTCGAGCGCCCCGCCGAGCAGTTCCGCGGCCGTTACCAGCTACGGCTCGGCGAGGCGCGCAAGCTACTGTCCTAGTGGCTGTTGCCGCCCTCGGCCGTCTTGCCGTCGGGGCCGACGACGTACCACTCGGCGCCGAAGCCGTCGACGCCCTGGCCCTTGATCTGGCCCGGGCCGGAGTCGCCGGCGAAGTAGTAGAGCGGGTGACCGTTGTAGGTCACCTCCAGCTTGCCGTCGCTGCGCTTGGTGGTGCCGAGCAGGTTCGCCTTCACGCCGGCGCCGGCCGTCGGCGCGCCGGTCGTGGTCAGGGGCGGCCACGCGGCCGCGCACGCGCCGTCGCACGTGCTGGTGTTGCCCTTGTCGGCCTCGAAGAGGTAGAGCGAGCGGCCGCTGGAGTCGACCAGGAACGTGCCCGGCTCGCCCTTGGCGGTCTTGATCGCGACGGCTCCGGAGGCGGCGGGAGCGCTGGTCTTGGGAGCGGCGCCGTACGCGCCGCCGCCTCCGGAGCTGGTGTTGGTGTTTGGGGAGGACGACGTGCTTGAGGAGTTGTCGGAGCCACCGCACGCCGCAATCGTTCCTGCCGCGAGCACGGCCAGGATGGGGAGGATCACAAGCTTCATGACCTCTAGGACTCCGGCGTGTCGTCGATCCTTCCCGGCCCGTTTGCGAATACCCCTGCGATGTCGCAGTTGGATCCTCAAGCGCTCGTCCGGCACCTCGACACGCTCCACCGCGCCGCCTGGGCGCTGTGCGGGTCGCGCGAGGACGCTGAGGACCTGGTGCAGGAGCTGTGCGCGCGCGTGCTGGCCAAGCCGCGGCGCGTGGACGGCGACGAGCTCGCGTACCTGATGCGCACGCTCCACAACACGTTCCTGACGTCGCGCCGCACGGCCTCGCGCCGTCCGCGCGCGGACGTCGAGATCGAGCTGGTCGCGGCGCCCGATCCGCGCGCGGACCGGCGGCCCGAGGAGGCGGCGGAGACGAACGAGGTCTTCTCGGCGATCGCCGGCCTGGCGGCGGAATTCCGGCTCGCGCTGGTCGCCGTCGACGTCGCCGGGCTTTCCTACGGGGAAGCGGCGGAGGTGCTCGGTACGCGCGAGGCCACGATCGCGTCGCGCCTGTTCCGCGCGCGGGCGCAGGTGGCGCGCACCCTGCGGGAAGTTCCGGCCGTCCAGCGGAGTGTTTAGCTACGCATGGACGAAGCGAGCCGCCAAGACCTCGCCGCCCTCGCCGACGGGACCCTCGACCCCGAGGCCCGCGAGGCGCTGCTTCGCCGCGTCGACGCGGCGCCGGAGCTGGCCGACGCGCTCGCCGGCCAGCACGAGGCGCTGACCGCGATCCGCGCCACCGAGGACGAGACCGCCTCGGCGCGGCTGCGCGCGACGGTGGAGGCGATGGCCGCGAACTCCACGGCCAGGCACGCCGGCGAGGACCGTCGCGGGGCGCACCGGCTGGCCTCCGGCGACGACCGCCGCGCCACGCGGCGTCGCCGCTTCCCGCGCCCGCGCGCGCTCGCGTTCGGCGGCACCGCCGCCGCGCTGGCCGCGACCGCCGCCGTGCTCTTCACCGCCGGCGCCTCCGGGCCCAGCGTCGCCGAAGCAGCGCAGGCCGCGCTGGCCCCGCCGCGCATGCCGGCGCCCGGGGTGCGCGCGGACGAGCGGACGCTGGACGCCTCGGTCGACGGCGTCGCGTATCCCTACTGGGCCGACGCGACCGGCTGGCGCGCGGTCGGCTCGCGCACCGACGCCGTCGAGGGCCGCGCGATCCGGACCGTGATCTACCAGGACGCGCACGGACGGCGCATCGGCTACGCGATCGCGGCCGGGGCGCCGCTGTCGGGCGCGCGCGGCGCGGCCAGCGGGCGCTTCACCGTCATCCGCGCGGGCAGCGCCGCCGTCGTCACCTGGCTGCGCGACGGGCACACGTGCATCCTCGCCGCCCGCGGCGTGGACACACGCGTGCTCCTCAAGCTCGCGGCCTGGCGGCGCTAGCGCCTAGCCCTCGCCGCCGCCCGAGACGCTGCCGCCGTTGCCGCCGCCGCCGTTGTTGGTCGGCTTAGGCTTTGGCTTGGGCGTGCTCGTCTGCGTCTGGGTGGTCTGCGTCTGCGTGGTCTGGGTCTGCGTCTGAGTCGCCTGCGTCTGAGTCGACGCCTGCGTGGACGTCGAGGTCGACGTGGACGTCGCGGGCTTCTTGGCCTTCTTCTTCTTGGGATCGCTCTTGAGCGCCGGCAGGCCCTCGGGCGCTCCCGCGCTCGCGGTCACGGCGGCCGCGGCGACGTCCACGGTCTTGGGCGCGGCGAGCTTGGCGGCAGGCGCGGACGGCTTCTTCGAGTCGCTGCCTGAGGCCTTGCTGACGCCGAAGGCGACGACGAAGGCCGCGAGGGCGGCGGCGGCGGCTATGGCGATCTGTCGGGGCTGCATTGGTTCTCCTTAGGACTGGACGTCGTAGCCGGCGGCCTTCAGGAGGCCGATCTTCTCGGCGACGTCCTTCTGGGCGCTGGCGGCCTTGTCGCCCTCCCGCTTGAATCCGGCGCGGTCCTTGGACCGTGCCTCCTTCGCGGCCTGCTTGTACGCGGCGCCCGTTGCCCTCAGCGCGTCGACAAGCTGCGTGTTCGCGAATCCGTCGGCGGGGCTCAGCTCGAGCCCGCCAAGTGTCTTTGCCGCGCCGCTATACGCAGCGGCGAGGCGATCGGTTGCGTTGGCCTGCTGCTTGCGCGTCTTGGCCTTCGCCAGCGCCGACTGCGCGGAGCCGCGCTGCTGATCGAGCTTGCCGAGCGCGCTCGACAGCCGACCGGCGTAGTCCTTGCTCGGCCCGACCGGGAACGGCTTGCCGTCGGTGACGCGGAACGTCGTCGCGACGGCGTCGCAGACCGGCGCGAACGCGTCCTCGCCGCCCTTGGCGGGCACGCAGGCGAGCGTCTGCACGCCGTTGGTGGTCGGCACCGCGAAGACGGTCGCCGTACGCCCGTTGCCGATCTTCAGGTTCGGGTAGCGGTAGGCCTGGACGCCGCCGCCGAGGTCGACCGGCTTCCCGCGCTCGGAGACGCCGCCGGCCTTGATCAGCTCGCCGGGGAGCAGCGTCGAGTTGGCGGCGCTGTCGTCGGCCTTGCCGAACTCGATCGTCCCGCCGCCCGCGCCGGCGAGCGCCGTCGGGTTCGGCAGGCCGGGAACCGCCGGGATGTCCGCTGGCGCCGACCAGCCGGTCGGCACCTTCAGCGACACGCCGCCGCTGGACGCCGCCACGCGCGGCGTCGGGTTCGACGGCGGAGGCGTGGTCGAGCCCGAGTCGCCCCCGCTGCCGCCGGCCACCAGCCCGATGACCGCGGCCACGACGACGCCGCCGCCGATCACGGCGGGGAAGATCCAGCCGCGCGGCTTGCGCTCGGCGGGCGGCTTGGGCGGCGGCGGCGCCGCCGGCTCCTGGACGAGCGCCTGCGGCATCACCGTCGCCGCGACCTCCTCGCGCTCGGGGGCGATCGTCCACTCCGGCTCGTGGGCGGGCGGCGCAGGCGCGGCCTCGACGGGCGGCGGCGTGACCGCGGGCGGATCGCTGGTCGGCGGGCGCGACGGCGGCGGCGCGATGTAGGTCTCGAAGCCGGCCTTGTGCACGACGCCGTCGGCGTCGGGCAGAGGCTCGGGCTCGGCCGGGCCGACGTCGACGTACTCGGGCTCGGCGGGCGCCGGGGCGGCGGCCTCGGGCTCGGGCGCCGGGGGCGCGGGCGAGACCAGCGCGTCGGTCGGCGGCGCGGGCGCCGGCTGGCCGAACGTGACGAAGCCGGTCTCGATCACTGGCTCTGAGCCCTCCGGGGCGTCGAGGGATTCCCTGACGGCACGCTCCTCGTCCGGGGCCGGAGGCGCCGGTGCGGGGATCGCCTGCGAGGGCATCGGCGTCGGTGGGCCGACGACGGGCTCGGGGATCGAGGGCGTCGACTCCGACGGCGGCGGCGTGTACATCGGCGGCGCCGGCTGCGAGCCGGTGTCCTGCGCCGGCTGGCCCCACGCGAAGGACTTGAACTCCTCCGACGCGGTGCCCTCCATGTGCGTGCTCTGGAACGGCGCCGGGGTGAGCGGCTTCGAGCCGTCGGACTCGCCGCTGGGCGCGCGCTCGACAAGCCGCGCCTCGCGCCGCCAGCGCGGGCCGAGCAGGTGCAGCAGCACCTCCTCGAAGTCGTCCCAGGCGTCCTGCGCGTTCTGCGTGCGCTTGTCGGGCTCCTTGACCAGCAGCGCCTCGATCCAGTCCGAGATCCGCTGGTCGACCTCGGGGACGATCGACTTCACCGGCGCGATCGGCTCGTTGACGTGCCGCAGCAGGATCGCCATCGGCGCGTCGGAGTCGTGGAACGGGACGTTGCCGGTGAACAGCTCGAAGGCCATGCAGCCGACCGAGTAGAGGTCCGTCCACGGCCCGATCTCCTGCGCCATCGCCTGCTCGGGCGCCATGTAGGTCGGCGTGCCGACGGTCGTGCCGGTCGCGGTCAGGAACGCGCCCGTCTGCATCTTCGTCGTCGCCTTGGCGATGCCGAAGTCGGCGATCTTCACGCGCCCGTCGGCCGTCACCATCAGGTTTTCGGGCTTGAGGTCGCGGTGCACGATGCCGTGCGACTCCGCGTGCGTCAGCCCGGCGAGCAGGCCCTCGAGCACGCCGCCGATCTGCGCGAGCGTCAGCTTGCCGACGTACGGGCGCAGCGAGCCGCGCTCGACGTACTCCATCGCGATGTACGGCGTGCCGTCGTGGTCGAAGTAGTCGTGGACCGTGACGATGTTCGGGTGCGAGAGCGAGCCGGCGACGCGCGACTCGCGCAGGAAGCGCTGGGCGAACGACGGGTCCGACGCATGGAAGGCGCCGAGCTCCTTGAGCGCGACGAAGCGGTCGAGGTCGGTCTGCCGGGCGAGATAGACCATCGCCATGCCGCCGCGGCCCACCTCGCGGAGGATCTCGTACCGGCCGACGGTCTTCATCACGTCAGGCATCCGTGCGCTTCACCCTCTCTCGGCCCGTTAGGGCCCTAACCATTGACCATGACCGTCGTCTGACCCGGGAACATCACCATCAACGTGGGGCAGGGCGTCGGAACACCGTCCGTTATGCCGGGGACGGACGGATTGCCGAGCATGATCGGCTTCCCCATGACCATCACGCGCGTGGAGACCGAGGCGCCGGGCACCGGGATGCACGTGCTCGTGGTGCACGGCTTCGAGGCGGGCGACGGCGGGACGGGACATGTCGTAGGGTTGCCCGCGATGTCGCCGGCGCACAGCGCCGGCGCCCCGCCGACCATCACCTTCGTCTGCTTCGGGAACAGGACGACAGGCCCTGCGTGGCAGCAGGTGATCTGGGCGGATACGTTGACGGCGGGGGGCATGGCCTTTCTTTGCGCGGTGGCTCCGCGTAGTATCGCCTCACCCGGGCCCTCGCGACAACCACACCTTGGGGTGAAGCTCTTCGTCCTCGACAGCCACACGATCTACCGCAGGGGCCTCGTGGCCTCTCTCGATCTGATCGACGAGGTGGAGATTGTGTGCGAGGCGGATAGCATCCGCGAGGCGTGGGAGCACCCCGCGCTGTTCGCGTGCGACCTGGTGCTGGTCGACCCGTCGCTGCCCGGCGGCGGCGACTTCGTCGGCGCCGTGCGGGAGGCGACCGGCGCGCGCGTGATCGTGTGCTCCTCCGATTGCGGCCAGGACGCGGTGCTGGCGGCGTTGCAGGCGGGCGCCGTCGGCTACCTGCGAAAGGACGAGCTGACCCCGGAGACGCTCGGCACCGCGGTCACCGCCGCCGCCAACGGAACCGGCGTGGTGACGCCGGATCTGCTCGGGCAGCTGCTCGGCGGCGTGGCCGAGAACGGAGCGTTGTCGCGACCCGTGGCGGCCAGGCTGACCGACCGCGAGCAGCAGGTGCTCGCGCTCATCGCGGCGGGGCATCCCACCCGCGAGGTGGCTCAGGAGCTCTCCTACTCGGAGCGCACCGTGAAGAACGTGTTGCACGACGTGGTGACCAAGCTCAACGCCCGCAGCCGCTCCCAGGCGGTCGCGTTCGCGGTTCGCGAAGGCCTGATCTGACGCCTCGCGGCGTGTGCGCATGCTGACGTCGCTGCTTGAGGGCAAGCGGATTGTCATCTGCGCGGGCTCCGGCGGGGTCGGCAAGACGACCACCGCGGCGGCCGTCGCACTTGGCATGGCCGAGCGCGGCCTGCGTGTCGTCGTGGTGACGATCGACCCGGCAAGGCGGCTGGCGAACTCGCTCGGGCTCGAGGAGCTCGGCAACGAGCCGCGGCGGATCGACCTGGATCTGGACGGCGAGCTGTGGGCGATGATGCTCGACTCCAAGCGCACGTTCGACGAGCTGATCGAACGGCTCGCGCCCGACGAGCGCACGCGCGACGAGGTGCTGGCGAACCGGATCTACCAGCAGCTCTCCAGCGCGGTCGCCGGCTCGCAGGAGTTCACGGCGATCGCGAAGCTCTACGAGCTCGACCAGGAGGGCGGGTTCGACCTGCTCGTGCTCGACACGCCGCCGTCGCGCAACGCGCTCGACTTCCTCGACGCGCCGGGCCGGCTGACGCGCTTCTTCCAAGGCCGCGCGGTGCGGCTGTTCCTGCGGCCCGGGTGGCTGCTCGGCCGCGGGACCGGGCTCGTGTTCTCCGTGCTGCAGCGCGTGACCGGCGTCGACCTCCTGCGCGACCTGTCGACGTTCTTCCGCTCGCTGAGCGGGATGATCGACGGCTTCACGGAGCGCGCACGGCGGGTCGGCGCGCTGCTCGAAGACCCGGGGACGACGTTCCTGATCGTCGCCGCGCCGCGCCACGATCCCGTCGAGGAGGCGATCTTCTTCCATCGCAAGCTGCGCGAGGCGGGGATGCCGTTCGGCGGCCTCGTGGTCAACCGGCTGCACTCGGCGCCGTCCGGCGACGTGCCGTCCGAGCTCGGCGACGCGCTCGGCGGACGGGTTGCCGCCGCGCTGGAGGATCTCGGCGCGCTGGCCGAGCGCGAGCAGGCGAGCCTCGAGCTGCTGCGGCGCGAGCTCGGCGACCCGGCGGTCGTGATCCCCGAGCTCGACGACGACGTGCACGACGTCGAGGGCCTCGAGCGGATGCGCGACCACCTCTTCGATGCCGCCTGAGCCGTTCGTCCGCGCCGTGCTGGTCCGGCGCGGCGAGGGCTGGCCGTGGACGATTCCCGCGCTCGCCGGGCTCGAGGAGCTGCCGCTCTCGCCGGCGGTGACGTTCCTGGTCGGCGAGAACGGGTCGGGCAAGTCCACGCTGGTCGAGGGGTTCGCGGTGGCGGCCGGGTTCGCGCCCGAGGGTGGCTCGCTGGGGTTCGGAGCGCAGACGCGCGACGAGGCGCCGCCGCTCGCCGACGCGCTGACGCTGGTGCGGGGCGCGCGGCGGCCGAAGACCGGGTTCTTCCTGAGGGCCGAGAGCTTCTTCAACGTGGCGACGACACTCGAGACCGAGCATTCGTGGGCGCTCGACGCCTACGGCGGCGAGTCGCTGCACTCGCGCTCGCACGGCGAGGGCTTCCTGACGCTGGCGGTGCACCGCTTCGGTCCGAACGGCCTCTATGTCCTGGACGAGCCGGAGGCGGCGCTGTCGCCGCAAGGGCTGCTCTCGCTGATGCGGCGGCTCCACGAGCTCGCCGAGGCCGGCTCGCAGTTCCTGATCGCGACGCACTCGCCGATCCTGCTCGCCTACCCGGGCGCGCTGATCTACGAGCTGACCGACGCCGGGCCGGTGCCCACGCCCTACGAGGACACCGACCACTTCCGCATGACGCGCGCGTTCCTGGACGCGCCCGAGCGGTTCCTACGCGAGCTGTTCTGACTCCTCGCGCAGGCTGTCGGCGAGCCTTCTGAGGCTCGGGTCGAGGTGGCCGCAGAGGACGTCGCGCAGGACCGCGCGCAGGCACCCGCCGAGCTCGGAGACGAGCTGCTCGACCTCGGGGGTCGGGCGGACGAAGCCGGCCATCGCGGCGCGCTCGAGCGAGATGGCCTCGCGCACCCGCTGCTCGAGCCGGTAGCGGGTCTCGCGCTCGGCGCAGATCGCCGCGAGCCGCTCGGCGAGCCCGTCGTAGCCCGCGCTGCCGGTGTCGGCGAGCAGCGCGCGGCCGCACAGCAGCCAGTCGGTCAGCGCCTCGACGGCGCTGCCGCGCTCGCAGCCGAGCTCGAAGCGGCGCAGCGCCCAGGCGAGCTCGCCGGCGCGCGGGGTGCGGCGGGCGACGAGCGCGCAGAACGCGCGCAGCGGGTCCTCCTCCTCGGCGGTCAGCAGGCAGTCGCCGGCGGCGCGGCGGACGCCGGTGGCGAGCGAGATCGCCATCCACGCGCTGCCGTCGGTGCGCGAGTAGGCGGTCGGGCCGAGCGCGGGCTCGGCGTCGTCCCACAGGCGCAGCGCGGTCTGCAGCCGGCGCAGGCGGCGGCCCGCGGTCTCGAGCGCGTGGCCGTCCTCCAGCGCGAGCACCGCGACGGTCTGGTGGATGTCGTCGGCAAGGCCCGAGGGGACGTCGGTGAGCGTGTGCGCCCGGACGAGCGCGAGCCCCTCGCCGAGCGCCACCTCGTCGCTCTCGATCACAAGCCCGTCGACGGGCGTGAGCACGACCGAGAGCGTGCAGCCGGCGTACGCGACGTCCTCGAGCTCCTGGTAGGCGGCCTCGAAGCGCTCGCGCTCGAACACGAAGTCGGTCACGTCGGCCCAGACCGCGCCCAGGAACGCCTGCAGCGCGGCGTCGGCCTGGCCGCGCGCGTCGCCCTTGGGCACCTTGCGGGCGCGCCGCGTCAGATACGCCGGCAGGTCGGGCAGCTGCGCGAGCCCGTGCGCGGCGGGCATGTAGGAGGGCAGGCGGGCGAGCACGCCGATGCGCTCGGCGATGAAGCGGCCCGTCAGCGGGCGATAGCAGTACAGCGGAGCGGTCGCCCGGCCTTGCTCGATGAGCTCGAAGGGCACCTCGGCGCCGCCCGAGACCTCCTCGGCGAGCTGCCAGGCGGCCTCCTCGACGAAGGCGGCGAGGGAGTCGTGCAGCGCGCGGTTGTGCATGCGCGGCGGGTTCGCCACGCCCACGCACGGTCCTCCCGCGCGCATGCGGGATTGCAAGTCCAGCAGACGCCCCGGACGGAATCGTGGCGCGGAGGCGAAGCGGCGCGTCAGCGCCCTGGGCGACGCGCGAGTGGCGGCGAGGCGGCGCGGATGCGGCCGGGCGACCCGCGGGCAGCTCTACGCGGCGACGACGGCGGCCGGCTCGCGCGCCGGTTCGGCGGCGCAGGCGCCGCCGAGCCACTCGGTGCCGTAGGTGCGCATGCTGTCGATGATCGGCACGAGTGCGCGGCCCTTCTCGGTCAGCGCGTACTCGACCCGCGGCGGCACCTCGGGGTAGGTGCGGCGCTCGACGATGCCCTCCTCCTCGAGCGCGCGCAGGCGCAGCGACAGCGTGCGCGGCGAAATCCCGCCGAGCGAGCGCTCGAGCTCGCAGAACCGCGAGCGGCCCTCCGACAGATCGCGGACGATGAGGAGCGTCCACTTCCCGCAGACGATGTCGGCGGTACGGCAGACGGGACAGTCGGGATCTGGCATCTCACTACATTCTACTAGGCGCTTTACGAACTGAAGTGTGGGGAAGCGGCGCCGCCGCCCCGCCGCTCAGTCCAGCGCGACGTCGACGTCACGCTCCTCGGTGCCGCGCACCACGCGCAGCGTGAGCGTGGCGGCGTCGGTGTCGAGCGCCTCGAACAGGTCGTCGACCGCGCGCAGCTCTTTCCCGCCCGCCGCGACCAGGAGGTCGCCGCGCTCGATCCCCGCGCGGCCGGCGGGCGAGTCCTCGGCGACGCCGCGGACGAGCAGGCCGTCGCGCTCCGGCAGCCCGACCGCGGCGCGCAGCTTGCGCGCCGCGCGCGGGTGCGCGAGCGCGACGCCCAGGCGCGGCCGCGCGCTCGACTCGCCGCGCGCGAGCGCATCGACCCGGCGGCGGAGCACGTCGTCGGCGGGCACGGCGAGGATCAGGCCGCCCTCGCGGCGCACGGCGTTGAGCCCGAGCAGGCGGCCGTCGGGATCGACCAGCGGACCGCCCGAGGAGCCACGCGGCAGCGGCGCCGAGTGCTCGACCGAGCCGGGGATCCGCCGCCCGCGCGGGCCGCGGAACGAGCGCCCGGTCGCGGTCACGAGGCCGAACGTCGTCCGCAGGCCGTGCCCCCCCGGGTTCGCGAGCGCGACGACGGGCGCGCCGGTCGACAGGGCGCCGACCGCCGCCGGGTCCCACTCGACCGCGCCGAGGCCGCCGGTGTCGGTCTCCACGACCGCCACGTCGAGGTCGGCGTCCGCGCCGAGCACCCGCCCGGCCGCGGTCCGGCCGTCGGCGAAGGTCACGCTCACGTCCTCGCCGCGCAGCACGTGCGCGGCGGTCAGCACCCGGCCGTCGCCGATCACGACCCCCGACCCGCGCGCCCAACCGCGTCCGAGCCCGACCACGGCCGGCCCGACCCGCTCGGCCACACCACCGACCGCCTCCTGGATGGCTTCCAGAACCTGGTTCATGTCACGCGCTCCATAGTCACTTGCAATCTGCAAGTCACCGTATCAGGTCGCGCATGCGGGCGGCGATACGCTCACTTGCGGAAATGAAGCGCCGCCGCACCGCCCCCGCCACGCCCCTCGACGACGCCCTCGCGCGCGTCGGGGATCGCTGGACGCTGCTCGTGGTCGCCGCGCTGCTCGAGGGACCGAAGCGGTTCAACGAGTTGCAGGAAGAGCTCGAAGGAATCGCGCCGAACGTCCTCAGCGCCCGCCTGAAGGCGCTGACCGAGCAGGCGCTCGTGGTCGCCCAGCTCTACTCCGAGCGCCCGCCCCGGTTCGCGTACGAGCTCAGCGAGGCCGGGCGGGAGCTCGCCGGCGCGCTCAGGCTCCTCGCCGACTGGGGGGCGCGCACCGGCGCGACCGCCGAGCCCTACCGCCACGCGGCATGCGGGTCGGCGCTCGAGGCGCGCTGGTGGTGTCCCGCCTGCGAGGTCGTCGTCGACGAACCTGGCGACGACGACCTTGTATATGTGTGATTTCGGCCTCCGGTCGTCGGAAACCGCCGCCGGCCGCGGTCGCCGCGAGCCGCTGGGGAGCCGCCGACCTGCGGACGACGTTACTACCCGCTGAGCAACGACCCGAGCCCGCCGCCGCCCGAGTTCTGGTTGCCCTGCTCGAAGCCGCTCACGCGGCCCTCGGACGGCTGCACGAGCACCCAGCCCTGGCCGGAGAACGACATCTGGATCGACTCGCCCGACCCCTTGCCGATCAGGTTCTTCATCTTGAAGTCGGTCTTGATCCCGGTCGTCACGCCCGAGGACCACGTGATCGCGGCCTGGGCGTCGGCGAACGTCGGCGCCGCGGCCACGTTGAGCAGCACGGGCGGGCCGTCGGAGATGATCGCCACCCAGCCGGTGCCGTGCAGCGACATGTTGTAGAGACCGCCGCCCATCACGCCGCTGCCGCCCTCGACGCGCTTGATGTCCCAGTCGATGCCGGCGTCGAACGCGAGCAGGTTCGGCCCGTTGACCGTGATGTAGTCGTTGTCGAGGTGGATGAGGTGGATGTCCTGCGCGGTGTCGGCGAGGAAGACCTCGCCGCTGCCGGTCACCTTCATCAGCTGGATACCCTCGCCCGTCACCGCCTTCTTGAGCATGCGCCCGAGGCCGCCGGAGCCCGCGTGCTCGAACGTCACATCGCCCTGGTAGGCGACCATCGAGCCGAGCTTCGCCTGGACGGTGACCGCTTCCAGCCGCACCTTCAGCAGCTTGGAGTTCTGTAGGGCGAACGCTTCCTGGGACTTTGTCTCATTGAACTGCGCGAGCGTGGTCTGCATGGCGAGCAAGCCTCGCCGCGCCACGCAGTCTCGTCAAGCTCTCACGAGAACATGCCCGGCGGCGGAGCCGACGACGGCGGCGGCCCCGCGGGAGCCGCGGGCGGAGGCGAATAGGCCGGCGCCGGCGCCGAGTCGGGCTCGCTCACCGTCGCCGTGTATTCCGGCGAGGGCGTGGGCGTGGGCGTGAGCGACGGCTCGGGCGCCGCGCCCGCGGGCTTACGCGGCCCCTCGGCGGCGATCATCAGCTTGAAGTCGTGCGGTGAGGTCGCGGCGCGCATCGCCTCGTCGAACGTGATCCGCCCCGCGCGCAGGTGCTTGAGCAGGTGCTGATCGAACGTCTGCATGCCGTAGTAGGCGCCCTCGGCGACGACCTCGCGCAGCTGACCCGTGAGCTTCGGGTCGAGGATCATGTCGTGCACGCGGCCGGTCATCACCATGATCTCGCAGCACGCGACGCGGCCGTGGCCGTCCGCCGTGCGCACGAGCCGCTGCGAGACGATGCCCTTCAGCGTGCCGGCGATCATCGCGCGCGCCTGCTGCTGCTGGTGCGGCGGGAAGAAGTCGATGATGCGGTTGACGGTCTCCGGCGCGTCGACCGTGTGCAGCGTCGACAGCACGAGGTGCCCGGTCTCCGCCGCCGACAGCGCGGTGTGGACCGTCTCCTCGTCGCGCATCTCGCCGACCAGGATCACGTCCGGGTCCTGGCGCAGCACGCGCCGCAGCGCGCGCTTGAACGACGCCGTGTCCTGACCGACCTCGCGCTGGTTGATGATCGAGCTGCGGTCGCGGTGCAGGAATTCGATCGGGTCCTCGATCGTGACGATGTGCTTGTGCATCGTCCGATTCATGTGGTCGATCATCGCGGCGAGCGTGGTCGACTTGCCGGAGCCCGTCGTGCCGGTCAGCAGGATGATCCCGCGCTCCTCCTCGGCGAGCTTGGTCACCGTCTCCGGCAGCCCGAGCTCGTCGACGGACTTGATCACGACCGGGATCGCGCGCATGACGATCGAGACCGACCCGCGCTGCAGGAACGCGTTGACCCGGAAGCGCCCGAGTCCCTCGACCGAGTACGAGAAGTCGACCTCGTTCTCGGCCTCGAACTCGGCGAGCTTGTCCTGGTCGTCGAGCATCTGCATCAGCGCCGACCGCGTGTCCTCAGGGAACAGGCGCTCGGTGCCGGGGATCGGCTCGAGCGCGCCGTGCAGGCGGATGAGCGGGTAGGACGGAACCTTCAGATGGAGGTCGGAGCCCTCCGCGGCAATCAGATAGCGCAGGGCGTGGTCGAGATCAAAAGCCATGACGCAGTAGTCATCGGCCCTCCCCTGCAGGCCCTTGAGCCGCCCGCGCGTTCGCGGACGGCTCTAAGCGTCAGGCGATCAACGCCTGTGCCTTGAGCCCTGCGGGCTCAGGCGACATCCCGAAGCTTCTGCGCCTCGGCGAGGCTCTGCAGCTTCTTCAGCGACTGGTTCTCGATCTGGCGGATGCGCTCGCGCGTCACGTTGAACGTGCGCCCGACCTCGTCGAGCGTGCGCGGGTGCTCGCCGCCGAGCCCGTACCGCAGCTCCAGCACGCGGCGCTCGCGATAGGAGAGGTTCTCCAGCGCCTCGCGCAGGGCCTCCTTGGTGAGGATCTCCGCGGCGCGCTCGTACGGCGACTCGGCCCGCTCGTCGGCGATGAACTGGCCGAACTCGGACTCCTCCTCGTCGCCGACCGGCTTCTCGAGCGAGACCGGCGCCTGGGCGGAGCGCTTGATCGAGTCGACCTCCTCGGGGTCGATCCCGGTGACGTCGGCGATCTCCTCGGGCGTCGGCTCGCGGCCGAGCTCGGTGACCAGCTTGCGCTCGGCGCGGCCGATCTTGTTCAGCTTCTCGACGACGTGCACCGGGATGCGGATCGTGCGCGCCTTGTCGGCCAGCGCGCGGGCGATCGCCTGCCGGATCCACCACGTCGCGTACGTCGAGAACTTGAATCCCTTGCGGTAGTCGAACTTCTCGGCGGCGCGCACGAGGCCGAGCGTGCCCTCCTGGATCAGGTCCAGGAAGGGAAGGCCCTGGTTGCGGTAGTTCTTCGCGATCGAGACGACGAGCCGGAGGTTCGACTCGACCATCTTCTGCTTCGCGTCGAGGTCGCCGCGCTCGATCCGGCGCGCGAGGTCGACCTCCTCCTGGGCGGTGAGCAGCCTGACCTTGCCGATGTCCTTCAGGAAGAGCTGAAGGGAGTCGGTCGTCATGTCCGGCTTGAGGTCGATCGTCGCCTTGGCCTTGCGGCGGCCGCGCCGATCGGGCGCACGATCCTCCTGGCCGGCGGCCAGCGCGGGGTCGATCTCCTCGACCAGCTCGATCTCGGAGCGCTCGAGGAACGCATGCAGCTCCTCGATGTCCGTCTCGTCGATATCGACCTCCGCGAGCGCGGACGTGATCTCGGCGAACGTGAGGACGCCCACCTGCTGACCCTTGAGGATCAGACCTTTGACTTCTTCGAGTTCCTGCAGATCCACAACTGACATGGATGTCCCGTTCTAGCGAGGCTCCTTAAGAGCCGGCCTTTCTGGATGGAGTTGACCCGCGCGACTGTAGTCCGTCGCGGCTGAGTCTAGGCGCTGTGAATGGCGAGTTCCACCCGCGGTCTCGGCCGACGGAGTTGCGGCCTCTCGCGTATAGGGCGAATGCGGTGTCTCGGTACTCGAATTGACATGATAGGCGCCTAGACTGACTGCTCCATGGCGGACAACCCCACCTCTACCAATGGCGGGCCGGCGAACGAGCCGGAAAGCGTGCTCGGCAGCCTGCCCGCGACGCGCCCCGGGCGCCTCGGGAAACCGCGCCGGGAGGTCCGCGTCGGCGAGGTCCAGGGCCGCGGGCCGCGCCCCGCGAAAGCCAAGCCGGCGCGCGCGAAGGCACCCGCGCCGCGTCGGGCCGCGAGCGCGGCGGCGACCGCTTCGGCGACCCGGAAGGCGTCCGCGAAGCCGGCGCACAAGCCCGCCGCGGTCAGGGCCGGGTGCCCTCCGCTGGAGCGCAAGAACCCGGCGCCTCCGCCCCCTCGCCCGATCGGGCATCCCAGAGGCACCGAGCTGGTGACGACCGCCATCCAGGCGACCGGCGAGCTGGCCCACATCGGCCTCAGCGCCAGCGGCCGGGTGCTCAAGCGCGCCGTCGGCCGGTTGCCTCGTCCCTGACCGGCGACGGCTCGCCCAGAGGGCTCGCGTCGCTGGGAGCAATCGCCTGTGCCGTCAGGGAATCCCTCGGAGCGCCGGAGGATCCGGAGCCGAGGGCGATTCTCCCGGGCCCATGACCTGATACGTTTCCCGCCGCCGAATCGACGCTGGGTCAGCAGCGTCGAACGGGAGACCCGAGGCGGCCGTGTGGCCGCGGGGGCGAATCGGTCATGAAGCCGTAGCGCTGCTTCCTCAGCGCGAGCCCGTCAGCTAATCCCGTAGGCGTCAGAGGAAGACGATGATCGCCCGCGTAACCACGACCTCGGTCTGCGCCCTCTTGGCGCTGGCGCCCGTTGCCCGCGCCCAGGCGCCCGCCGCCGGCGGGGTCGCCGCGCCCGAGATGGTGGCGCCCGCGCAGGCCGTCAGCGCCAGCAGCGGCGGGCTCACGGTCACCGGGATGCCCGACCAGACGCTCGGCGAGATCGCCCGCTTCAGCGGCCGCGCGCCGGCCAACCGGCTCGTGCGGCTGCAGCGCCACGACACCGCGACGCAGCGCTGGCGCGTGGTCGCCCGCGCCCGCGCCGACGCGACCGGCGCCTACGTGGCGCGCTGGCGCCCGAACCACATCGGCCCCACCGCGCTGCGGGCGATCCTCCACACGACCGCGGCGCCGCTGCAGATCATGGTCTACAAGCCGGCGATCGCCACCTGGTACGGCCCCGGCTTCTTCGGGGGGCAGACCGCCTGTGGCCAGACGCTCACGCCCGACCTGGAGGGCGTCGCCCACCGCAGCCTGCCGTGCGGTACGCAGATCGCGTTCACGTACGCCGGGCGCTCGATCGTCGTGCCGGTGATCGACCGCGGGCCGTACGGCGTCGCCGGCGCGGACTGGGATCTGACCCAGGCGACCGCGGCCGCGCTCGGGATCACGGCGACCGCCACCGTCGGCGCGGTCCGCCTGCGCGATCAGCCCGCGGCGTCGAGGTAGCCGACGATCCGGTTGGTCAGCGCCGTCAGGCCCGGCGCCGGGGACTCGACTGCGAGCGGGCGATCGACCAGCAGCGCGTCCAGCCGCGCCCCGAGGAGTGGGCACGCCCGCCCGGCCAGCACCGCGCCGACCTGGACGGCCTGCCGCACGACGGCGGGGTCCATCGTCCAGATCGCCTCGAACACGCGGGCGCCGTTGACGCCCGACGGCGTCTCCCATCCGACCAGGCAGGCGGCGAAGCCCGGCGCGTCGACGATCACCGCCCACTCGTGGCCGAGCGCATCGCCCGGCTCGACCGCGATCTCGACCGGGCAGTCGTCGTCCTCCAGCCGCATCACGGGGAACGTCGCGAACACGGCGACGGCGTCGGCGACGTGCGCCAGCCGCCGGTAGCGGTGCTCGACCGCGCGGTAGTTGGGCTCGCTCTGGAACGAGCCGACCACGATCGGCCCGGCGGCGCGCGCCATCGCCTCGTCCTCGATCGCGTGCGAGAGCGCCAGCATCGTCGCCCGCCTGAGCCGCTGCGGGCGCACCGGCGCGTCGCCCGACGCGAGCGCGCCGAAGATCGACGGGCGGTCGGTCGCGTCTTCCATCGCGCGCGCCCGCTCGAGCGCGGCGGGCACCGACAGCCCGCGCCCGCGGAACGCGAGCACACGCCGCAGCGTGATCACGTCCTGCGGCTTGTAGACGCGGTAGCCGGCGGGGGTGCGCCCGGGCTCCGGGAACCCGTAGCGCTGCTCCCACATGCGGATCGTGCCCGCGGCGAGGCCGGTCTGCTCGGAGACCTCCTTGATGGCAAGTGATTTCACGAGACTCAGAACCCTCCCACTCCGTACGGCGCACGCGCTCCGATGGATTCCCACCGTGCCCGCGCTGACCTATCGTGGGTGGTTGTGATGAAGCGCATCGCGCACGCGGTGATCGCCGACCCCGAGCAGCACACGGTCATGGACGCGCAGGGCGCCGTCCGCTCGATCCAGGCCGCGAACGTCGACATGCCCGACTCCGAGCTCGTGGCGATCTGGACGCCCGAGTACCTCGAGCGCCTCGCGCGCACGTACTGGAAGTATCTCTCGCGGGTGACGCTCGGGCTGATCCGGGTCGTCTACACGCAGGACGAGCGGCTCGTCGTGCTGCTGCGCCGCCCGTTCGTGCTCCTGCGCTTCGGCGCGCCCGAGTACGAGCTGTCGGGCGATCGGGGGATCGTGCGCTGGAACATCCAGGACGGCCTGCTGGTGGCGCGGCGCAACCAGGGCTTCCTGGAGATCGACGTGCGCAGGCTGGAGTCCGACCGCCCGGGCTACAGCCGCGCGCACGTCGAGGTCGAGGTGTCGAACTTCTATCCCGCGATCGCGCACTTCAGCGCGCGCTGGATCTACGCCCAGACGCAGTCGCGCATCCACGTGCTGGTCACCCACGGGTTCCTCAAGTCGCTGGCCAAGCTCGAGCTCGAGGAGTCCGCGGTCGGGCGCTTCGCGCGCGGCCCGGTGGCCCCGGTCAACGTCGGCGACACGCCGTGGACGGCGGTCGCGGCGATCGTTGCCGGGCTGGCCACCGCGGTCTTCGCGCTGCTGCGCCTACGCCGCTAGGCGCGCGCGCAGCATCCCGGCGACCTCGGTCAGCGCGCCGCGGCACGCCGGGCTGACGCCGACCGAGTTGATGAAGCCGTGGAACATGCCGCGGAAGCGGTGCGCGAGCACGGGCACGCCGGCGTCGCGGAGCTTGGCGGCGTACGCCTCGCCCTCGTCGCGCAGCGGGTCGAACCCGGCGGTGATCACGATCGCCGGCGCGACGCCGGAGACGTCGGGCGCGAGCAGCGGCGAGCGGCGGATGTCGCTGCGGTCGTCGCCCTCGGGCAGGAAGTGGCCCGTGTACCAGTCGATCAGCGCGCTGGTGAGGAAGAAGCCGTCGCCGAACAGCTCGTGCGAGCGGCGCGGGGCGCGCATGTCGACCGAGGGGTAGATCAACAGCTGCAGCGCCGGCCGGCGCTCCTGCGCGATCACGGCGGCGATGTTGCCGCCCGCGCTGTCGCCGGCGACGGCGACGCGGTCGGCTCCGAGCTCGGCCGCATGCTCGACCGCCCAGTCGTAGGTGGCGAGGCCGTCCTCGATCCAGGCGGGGAACGGGTGCTCGGGCGCGAGCCGATAGTCGATCGAGAGCACGCGCGACCCCGAGTGGCGGCAGAGCACGCGGCACGGCGCGTCGTGCGTCTCGAGGTCGCCGGCCACGAAGCCGCCGCCGTGGTAGTAGAGGAGCAGCGGGCGCTGGCCCGGCTCGTCGGGGATATAGAGGCGCCCGGGCAGCCCGGCGGCGGTGATCTCCTCGACCGCACCGACCGCGATCGGACGCGTGCCGGCCGCGACCCACGCCTCCTCGCGCGTGATCTCGCGCCCGCGCTCGACCGTCATCGACCCGTCCCAGACCGGCGGCTGCAGCCGCTCGCGCGCTGCCAGCAGCAGCTGAACCTCGGGGTCGAGCCGCTGGCCGTCGATCACGATCCGCCTGCGGCCCGACAGCCCGACCTGCGCGCGCGCAGACATCCGTGCGAGCAGCGGCCCGGAGCGCCGGGCGACAACGGCCCTCGGCGGCTTCATCCGTAGCGGGAGCCGGTGAGGTCGCGCAGCTTCGAGCGGTCGTGGCGCGACTGGATCCGCCGTACGGTGCCCGAGCGGCTGCGCATGACGAGCGACTCCGTGGTCGCGCCGCGGGCGCCCTCATAGCGGACGCCGGCGAGCACGTCGCCGTCGGTCACGCCGGTGGCCGAGAAGAAGCAGTCGGAGCTGCTGACCAGGTCGTCGTGCGTGAGCACCCTGGCGACGTCGTACCCGGCCGCCTCGGCGCGCGCTCGCTCGTCGTCGTCGCGCGGCCACAGGCGGCCGATCAGCCCCCCGCCGTAGCACTTCAAGGCCGCCGCCGAGATCACGCCCTCGGGCGTGCCGCCGATCCCCCACAGCAGGTCGACCGGCCGGTCCGGCGAGGCGGCGAGCAGCGCCCCGGCCACGTCGCCGTCCGTGATCAATCGCACACGCGCGCCGGCGTCGCGAATCGCCTTGATGCCGTCGGCGTGGCGCGGGCGGTCGAGCACGACGACCATCACGTCGCGCACCTCGGTGCCCTTGCGCTCGGCGACCAGCTCGACGGTCTTGCCGAGCGGGCGGTCGAGGTCGAGCAGGTCCACGAGCTCGTCGCGGGCGGCCATCTTCTCCATGTAGAAGACCGGGCCCGGGTCGAACATCGTGCCGCGCTCGGACAGCGCGATCACCGACAGCGCGTTCGGGCGCCCGTCGGCGGCCAGGCGCGTGCCCTCGAGCGGGTCGACGGCGATGTCGACGTGCGGCGGCGTGCCGTCGCCGACGACCTCGCCGTTGGCAAGCATCGGCGCCTCGTCCTTCTCGCCCTCGCCGATCACCACGATGCCGTCCATGTGGATCGTGTGCAGGATGGCGTGCATGCCGTCGACCGCGGCCTGGTCGGCGGCCTCCTTGTCGCCCATGCCGACCATCCGCGCCGCCTGCAGCGCGGCGGCCTCGGTCACGCGCACGAGCTCGAGCGCGAGGTTGCGATCCGGCGGCATGTATTCGCGAGGCACGGCCATGCCGGCCGACTATAGGGTGGCCCGGTGCGCTGGGGCCTCACCATCCCCTTCACGGGCATCCCGCTCGCCGACCATGCCGACCTGCTGCGGCGCGCGGAGGCGCTCGGGTACGACGACCTGTGGAGCGCGGAGGCGACCGGGGTCGACGGCTTCACCCCGCTCGTGCTGGCTGCGGCGTGGACGAAGCGGATGCGGCTCGGGACCGCGATCGTGAACCCGTACACGCGCGGGCTCGCGCTGCTCGCCCAGCACGTCGCGGCGCTGCACGACGCGTCGCGCGGGCGCTTCGTGCTCGGGCTCGGCTCCTCCTCGGACGTGATCGTGGAGAAGTGGAACGGCGTGCCGTTCGAGCGGCCGTTGTCGACGATGCGCGCGGCGATCGAGGAGCTGCGCCCGGTGCTCGCGGGCGAGCGCGGTCGCGGGGGCTTCAGGCTCGAGCAGCCCGCGCCGGTGCCGATCTTCGTCGCCGCGCTGCGCGATCGCATGGTGCGGCTGGCGGGAGAGCTCGGCGACGGCGCGATCCTCAACTTCACGCCGCTGTCGGCGGTTGAAGACGTGGTGCGCGAGGCCGGCGGCGTCGAGATCGCCTGCCGCTTCTTCTGCTTCCCCGGCGACGACATCGGGCCCGCCAAGCGGATGCTGGCTGCCTACGCGACGGTGCCCGTCTACGAGGCGTTCTTCCGCGCGCACGGCTGGGGCGGGCGGATCGACCCGATGGTGAAGGCGTGGAACGAGGGCGACCGCCGGCGCGCGGTCGAGCTCGCGCCCGAGGAGCTCGTGCGCGAGATCTGCATCTTCGGCTCGCCGGCGCAGCAGCGCGAGCGGCTGGAGGAGTTCGCCGCGCGCGGCGTGCAGACGCCGATCCTCACGCCGGTGTGCCCGCCCGACCAGGTCGCGGCGCTCGTGGAGGCATGGGCTCCGTGAGCGATGGTTTGGCGATCGGGCCCGACGGCCTCGCGCGCTGCTGGTGGGGCGCGTCGTCGGAGGAGTACGCCGCCTACCACGACCGGGAGTGGGGCAAGCCCGTCCGCGACGACGACGCGCTCTACGAGAAGCTGTGCCTCGAAGCGTTCCAGTCGGGCCTGTCCTGGATCACCATCCTGCGCAAGCGCGAGAGCTTCCGTGCGGCGTTCGCGGGCTTCGAGATCGCGCGCGTGGCGTCGTTCGGCGACGACGACGTGGCTCGGCTTATGGGCGATGCCGGGATCGTCCGCAACCGCGCGAAGATCGAGGCGGCGATCGTCAACGCGCGCGCCGCGTTGGAGGTCGACCTCACCGAGCTGCTGTGGTCGTTCGCCCCCGCGCCGCGCCCGCGGCCGAGGACGCGCGCCGACATCCCCGCGCTGACGCCCGAGTCCAAGGCGATGGCCAAGGAGCTCAAGAAGCGCGGCTTCAAGTTCGTCGGGCCCACGACCGCGTACGCGCTCATGCAGGCGTGCGGCCTGGTCGACGATCACATCGAGGGCTGCCCCGCCGGCGGCTCGGCCACGTAGCGGCGCGACTCGCGCAGCACAAGCGCGACGGCACCGAGCACCTCGGCGCGCTCGCCGAGCACCCCCTGCAGCACCGGGGTCGCGCGCAGCGAGGCGATCGCCGAGCGCTGGGCGATCGTGCGCAGCGGGCCGAGCAGGATCTCCCCCGCCGCCGCGAGCTCGCCGCCGACGATCACGCGCTCCGGCGCGAGCAGGTTGCAGGTGCCGGCGATCGCCAGCCCGAGGCTGCGGCCCGCGTCGGCGATCACGCGCTGGCAGCCGAGGTCGCCCTCCTGCGCGAGCGCGATCACCCGGCGCAGCGTGATGCCGGCGCCGTGGCGGCGGCGCAGCGGCTCGAGCACGGCCTCGGCGCCGGCGTAGACCTCCAGGCAGCCGCGATTGCCGCAGCGGCACACCGGGCCGCTCTCGTCGACGGTGACGTGGCCGATCTCCCCCGCGGTCCCCGCGTGCCCCTCGTACAGGCGCCCGTTGAGCACGAGCCCGGCACCGACGCCGGAGGCGACCTTGACGTAGAGCAGCTCCGTGCACCCGCGCCCGGCGCCCCACACGATCTCGGCCAGGGCGCCGAGGTTGGCGTCGTTGCCGACGCGCACGTTGAGCCCGAGCTCCTCGCTCATCATCTCCTCGGGCCTGGCGCCGATCCAGCCCGGCAGGATCGCCGAGTCGCCGATCTCGCCGGTGTCCCGCCGCAGCGGGCCGGGCAGGCCCATGCCGACGCCGGTCACCCGCTCCTGGCCCGCGCCGACGTCGTGCAGCAGCTCGCGCACCATCTTCCCGGCCAAGCCGATGCCCTCGTCGGCCTCGTGGTCGACATCGAGCGGCTCGCTGGCCTCGGCGAGCACGTTGTGGGCGAGGTCGGCGATCGCCACGCGCACGTGCGAGTGGTCGAAGTCGATCCCGACGGCGACGCCGGCGGTGCGCGAGAGCGAGAGTGCCGTGCGCTTGCCGCCGGTGACCCAGCCCTCATCGCGCAGCTCGCGGGCGATGCTGGACACCGTCGCGGGAGACAGCCCGCTCGCGCGTGCGAGCTGCGCCTGCGTCAGCGCGCCCTGCGAGCGCAGCAGGTGCAGCAACCGCTCGCGGTTGGACTGGCGCAGATCGGCCGGCGACGTGGGGTCGCTCACGCCCGCAGGCTACAGAGGGCGGGCGGCAACTAACGTACGGCGCGTGAACGTCCGCCGCGCCGGGCCGCAGGACGCCGACGCCGTCGGGCGGCTGCTCTACGACTTCAACACCGAGTACGACGAGCCCACGCCGGAGCCGCCGCAGCTCGCGCAGAGGATCCGCGAGGTCATGGGCAAGGACACGATCGTGCTGCTGGCCGGCGACGGTCCTGACGGCCTGGCCGTGCTGCGCTTCCGCCTCTCGCTCTGGTCGGCGGGCAAGGAGTGCTACGTGGCCGAGCTGTACGTCGTGCCGGCTGGCCGCGGCAAAGGCCTCGGGCGCGCGCTGATGGAGACGGCGATCGAGGTGGCGCGCGGCGAGGGGGCGGACTGGATGGACCTCGGCACCAGCGAGGACGACGTCGCCGCGCGGGCGCTCTACGAGAGCCTCGGCTTCGTCAACCGCGAAGGGCCCGAGGGGCCGATCACGTACTTCTACGAGCGCGAGCTGTGATGTACGAGCGACTCCGCCCCGCCGGGCCGCCGGCGGACGCCGAAGATCTGCTGCGCGAGGCGCGGTTCGCCGACTCGGCGCCGGACGACCGGCCGTACCTGTTCATGAACTTCGTCGAGAGCGCGGACGGGCGCGCGACGCGCGAGGGCAGCTCGCGTGAGCTGGGGTCCGACGCGGACCTGGGGATGCTGCTCGCCCTGCGGACGGTGGCCGATGCGGTGCTCGTCGGCACCGGCACGATCCGCGTCGAGGGCTACGGACGCCTCTGCGGCGAGGAGCGGCGCGCTCGGCGGGCGGCCGCCGGGCAGGCGCCCGACCCGCCGCTGGTGACCTTCTCGCGCCGCTTCGACGTCCCGTGGGACGCGTCGCTGTTCGAGGCGGCCGAGCAGCCGGTGCTGATCTACACCGCGGTGCGCGGCGAGGTCCCGGACGTCGCCGCGCCGGTCGAGGTCGTCACGCTCGAGCCGTATTCGAGCGCCGCCGCGCTCGCCGACCTGCGCGCCCGCGGCGTGCGCGCGCTGCTCTCCGAGGGCGGCCCGACGCTGTTCCGCGGCCTGCTCGCCTCGAGGCTCGTGGACGAGCTGTTTCTGACGCTCTCGCCGGAGATCGTCGGCGGCGAGGAGCGGCGGCTGATCCCCGGCCCGCCGCTCGATCCGGTCATCGAGCTGTCACTGCGCTGGGTGCTGCAGGCCGAAGGGGAGCTTTTCCTGCGCTACCGGCTAGGTTCGGGCGGATGACGCGCCGTGTGCTGGTTCTCACCCTGCTTGTTCTCGCCGTTCCCGCGAGCGCCAATGCCGCCACCGTCACGAGCTTCGGCGGCACGCTGACGTACACGGCCGCAGCCGGCCACGACAACACCGTCGCGTTCACGCAGAGCGCGCTGTCGGTCACGGTCACCGCGTCCGCCGGCGACCCGATCACCGCGACCGGCTGCACCGGAGGCGGCCTCACCTTCACGTGCACGGGCGTCAGCACAGTCGTCGCCGACGGCAACGACGGCGACGACACGCTCAACGCGTCCGGACTCACGACCGCGCGCTCGACGCTGGCCGGCGGTTCGGGCGACGACGTGCTGATCCCGGGCGACGGCGCGGACTCGCTGAGTGGCGGCGACGGCATCGACCGGGCCGAGTACGGCGGCACCGGGCTCACCGTCTCGCTGAACGACGTGGCCGACGACGGCCTGCCCGGCGACGGCGACAACGTCAGCTCCGACGTCGAGGATGTCGTCGTCGACCCGGGCAGCGGCGGGACGGCGACGATCATCGGCAGCGGCGGCGCGAACCAGCTGTCGATGGCCGACGGCGGCGGGAAGCTGACGGGCGGAGGCGGGTCCGACCGCCTGCTCGGTGGCCCGGCGGCCGACACCATCGACGCGGTCGACGGCTACGTCGACCGGATCGACTGCGGCGGCGGGACCGACACGGTCACCGGCGACCAGCGCGATCAGGTCGCCTCCAACTGCGAGAACGTGACGCGTCAAACGGTGACGGACGCCGACGACGACCGTCCGCCCGTCGTCGCCTGGACCGCGCCGGCCGCCGGCACCTCGATCTCGGCCGACAAGCCCACGACGCTGACCGCCACCGCGACCGACGACCGCGGTGTCGCCAAGGTCCAGTTCCTCGACGACGACCGTCTCGTCTGCGAGGACGCGACCGCGCCCTACACGTGCGACTACGCGGCCCGCGGCGGCGACGTCGGGCGCGACACGCTGATCGCGCGCGCCGTCGACACCGCCGACCAGGCGTCGAGCGCGATCCAAGCCGTCACCGTGAGGCGCTTCAGCGCGCGCAAGCTCACGCTCAAGCTCAACCCGGGGCGCGACACTCGCGCGCCGTACCGCTTCCAGGTCACCGGCAACCTCACGCTCCCGTCGGCCGTCGCGCGCACCCAGGGCTGCCAGGGCGCCGAGGTGTCGATCATCGTCAGGGCCGGGGGCAAGATCGTGGCGACGCGGCGCCTGACGCTCTCGCGCGTGTGCGGCTACCAGCGGCGGATCGACTTCTCGAGCCGCCCGGGCTCGCGGCCGCGGTTCACCGCGAAGTTCCTCGGCAACGACGTGATGCAGCCGATCTCCGCGCCGAGCAGGACCGCCAGGACGACCTAGCATGCGCGAGCTCGGCCGCCCCGTTCTGCAGGCCGCCGCCGTCGTCGTGCTCGGCGCGGTGATGACGATCCTCGACACCACGATCGTCAACATCGCGATCGACCGGCTCGGCGTCGTCTTCGACGCGCCGCTGACCACGATCCAGTGGGCGTCGACCGCGTACCTGCTCGCGCTGGCGGCGGTGATCCCGCTGACCGGCTGGGCGGTCGACCGCTTCGGCACGCGGCGGGTGTTCATGTCCGCGGTCGCGGTCTTCGTGGCCGGCTCGGTCCTGTGCGGGATCGCCTGGTCGGCGGGCGCGCTGATCGCGTTCCGGGTCGTGCAGGGGCTCGGAGGCGGGCTGGTGATGCCGGTCGGCATGACGATCCTCGCGCGCGCGGCCGGGCAGGAGCGGATGGGCCGCGTGATGGCGCTGGTCGGCGTGCCGATGCTGCTGGCGCCGGCGATCGGCCCGATCGTCGGCGGCGCGCTGGTCGACGGCGCGACGTGGCGGCTGATCTTCTTCCTCAACGTCCCGATCGGGCTGCTGACGCTGGCGCTGGCCGCCCGGGTGCTGCCGCGCGAGACGCCCGAGGGCGCCGGCCCGCTCGACCTGCTCGGCGCGGCGCTGATCTCGCCGGGCCTTGCGCTGATCGTGCTCGGCCTGTCGGCCGGCGGCGCGTGGCCGGCGTTCCCCGCCGGCGCGGTGCTCGTCGCCGCCTTCATCCGCCACGCGCTGCGCACGAGCCACCCGCTGATCGACCTGCGCATCCTGCGCGACCGCACCGTCGCCGCGGCGACCGCGACCGTGCTGCTGTTCAGCGCCTCGTTCTTCGGCTCGCTGCTGCTGCTCGCGCTCTACTACCAGCTCGCTCGCGGCCTCAGCGCGCTCGACGCGGGGCTGCTGCTGCTCCCGCAGGCGATCGGCGCGATGCTGACCATGCCGGTCGCCGGCAAGCTCACCGACCGCATCGGCGCCGGCGTGATCGTGCTCGGAGGCGTCTCCCTCGTCGTGCTCGGCACGCTCCCCGCGGTGATGGAGGACGCGCCCGACGTCGTGCTCGCCGCCGGGCTGGTCCTGCGCGGCGCCGGCATGGGCGCGACGCTGATGCCGGCGATGGCCGCCGCCTACCAGGCGCTCCCGCAGGCCGCGGTCGCACGCGCCGCGAGCCTGCTGGAGATCGTCCAGCGCGTCGGCGCCTCACTGGGCATCGCGCTGCTCGCCGTCATCCTTCAACACGGCCTCCACGGCCTCACGCTGAGCGCGCTGGAGGACATGCCGGCGGCGGCGCGGCCCGACCTCGGCGCGCCGTTCAGCACGGCGTTCGCCTGGGCGGTCGCCTTGACGGCGATTACGATCGTGCCGGCGCTGCTGCTCCCGCGCCGCGCGCCGGTCCCGGTTCCCGCGCCGGCCTGAGGCCCCATTAAACGCGGAAAGCCCACCCGTGGGTGGACTCTCGGCCATCAGAAGATCAGGCGGCTTTCGCTGGCAAGGGGACGTTCATGAGAAGGTCTCGCCCTCTGGTTGCCTTCGCTGTCTGACTCCACCAGGGTAGCGCGTGCAGCCGACGTTCGTAGGATGCACCGCCGTGGGAGATCACCTCATCGTCCTCTACTCCGCGGGGCGCGCCTGTCCCGGGTACGACCGCCACGAGGCACCGGCGATGCTGATGCACGGCACCTCGCTGGCGCGCGACACCGAGCACGGCCGCGCGGTCACCGCGCAGCTGACGCGCCGCCACGACACCCTCGAGGACGCGATCGACGCAGGGATCTTCGGGCTCAGCGCCGCCGACATACCCCGCGGCGTGCGCCGCCAGGCCCGCGCCGCGTGCGAGGACTACTTCTACAGCCGGCTCGGTTTGACGCCGGGCCACGAGCTGCGGCGGCCGGCCGCGCCCGACGGCGGGCTCGAGCTGCTGCCCGACGGGATGTACCGGGCGCTGGAGGAGATCGTCGAGCTCGTCGTCGACGGCGACTACGAGGAGCTGCGCGAGGTCTCGCGTGACCGGCTGGAGGTCGAGGACATGCGCCGCCGCGTGGAGGACGACTGCCCGGAGGCGCTCGTGCTGCCGCCGCGCGAGGTCTACCGCGTCGAGGCGATCGCCAAGGCCGACGACCCGAACGACGACGGCTGGAGCTACTTCCTCGACCTGTGGACGGACGAGGGCCCGGCACGGCTGCATCTCGAGGGCGAGCTCGAGGAGTCCGGCGGGCGCTTCGAGGCGACGCTCAACGACATCGTGCCCTGAGGCGCGATACTTCGCGAGTGGCCCAGCCCGCGCGGATCCTGATCCTGGCGCACCGCACGGCGGCGACGCCGCCGCTGCTGGCGGCCGTCCGCGACCGCGCGACGCACGGTCGCTGCCGGTTCACGCTCGTCGTCCCCGACTCATCCGGGGAGTCCGAGGCCGAGGATGCCCGCGAGACGCTCGAGCTCGCGATCCCGCTGCTCGAGGACGCGGCCGGTGGACGCGTCGAGGGCTACATCGGCGAAGCCGACGCGTTCGCCGCCGCCCGCGCCGCCCACGAGCGCGAGCCGTTCGACGAAGCCATCATCTCGACGCTGCCGACGAACGTGTCGCGCTGGCTGCGCCTCGACCTGCCCGCGCGCGTCCGGCGCCTCGGGCTGCCGGTGACCGTGGTGACCCCCCGGCGGGTCGACCGCGAGTTCTTCAAGCTCGCGTGACTACCAGCTGAACACAATTCGGGCCAAGGGCGCGCCTAGGGTCGCGGCCCATGCGAAGACTCCTCCCGCTCCTCGCGGCCGCCGTGCTGCTCGGCGCCGCTCCGGCGTATGCACAGACCGACGGCGCCTCGACGCTCGCGGTGATCGGCGACGTTCCGTACGGCCCCGAGCAGATCGCCGGCTTCCCGACTGACGTCGCGGAGATCAATGCCGACCCGTCGGTCGGCCGCGTGGTCCACCTCGGCGACATCAAGGACGGCAGCTCGCGCTGCGACGACTCCTATTTCGCCGCGCGCCTCGCGGACTTCCAGAGGTTCACGGACTCCTTCATCTACACGCCCGGCGACAACGAGTGGACGGACTGCCACCGGGCGAACAACGGGGGCTATCTCCCGACCGAGCGGCTGGACGCCATCCGCCGCACGTTCTTCGCCGTGCACGGCCGCACGCTCGGCGCCGGCGCCGAGACGCTCGCCTACCAGTCCGACGCCTACCCGGAGAACGTCCGCTGGGCGCAGTCCGGCGTCACGTTCGCGGTCGTGCATGTCGTGGGGTCCGACGACGACCAGGCGGCGTGGTTCGGAGACCGCGTC
The DNA here is from genome assembly GCA_963837485.1 of uncultured Solirubrobacteraceae bacterium. Lineage (GTDB taxonomy): Bacteria > Actinomycetota > Thermoleophilia > Solirubrobacterales > Solirubrobacteraceae > Solirubrobacter. The sequence goes on from CAWINP010000018.1 coordinate 249,740, forward strand.
GTCAACGGCCAGCGCGTGCCCGAGACGGCTCAGGAGCACGACCTGCGCGTGCAGGAGTACACGGCGCGGCAGGCGGCCACGCTCGCATGGATCGACGCGACCTTCGACGCGGCAGAGCGCGACGGCTCCGCGGCGGTGGCGCTCGGCATGCAGGCCAACATGGGCAACCAGGCGGCGTTCGCCCCGATCAAGGCCAAGATCGCCGACCGTGCCACGCGCTTCGCCAAGCCCGTGCTGCTGATGCAGGGCGACTCGCACCTGTTCCTCGTCGACCGGCCCGCCGGGATGCCCGCCAACGTCACCCGCTTCGTCGTGCAGGGCTCGACGAACGAGCCGCGCCTGTGGCTGCGGCTGCACGTCGACGGCAGCGCGGCTCAGCCGCTCTCGTGCGAGAACGTCCAGTACCGCACCGGCGCGGTGACCCCGTGCCCGGCGCCGCTGGCCCCGATCGCCACCGCCAAGCAGACCGTCGGCGGCGCCGTCGCCGCCACGCTCAACCTGACGCTCGGCGCGCCGGCCGGCTTCGGCGCGTTCGTCCCCGGCGTGGCGGCCGACTACACGGCCTCGACGACCGCCGCGGTGACCAGCAGCGCCGGCGACGCGACGCTCAGCGTCGCCGACCCGAGCTCCACCCACACCGGCCACCTGGTCAACGGCGAGTACTTCCTGCCGCGGGCGCTCCAGGCGGCGGCCGGCGGCACGCCTGCCGACGTCGGCGGCGCCACGAACCCGACCATGCTGCGCACCTACGGCGGCCCGGTCTCGAATGACGTGACGGCGCTCTCGTTCCGCCAGGCGATCGGCGCGGGCGACGCGCTGCGCACCGGCACCTACGCGAAGACCCTCACCTTCACGCTCTCCACCACGACCCCGTAGCCGTCGACGTCACAACGAGTCCCTGCTCCGGCATGACGACACCAGCATCAACCGCTCGGCCGCGGGTCCTGTCCTCGTGGGACCCGGGTCGTCGGTCGACCAGCGCACTGTCTCACCGGGACGGATTGCCTGCCACTGTCGACGCGCCGACCCCCAACCGCCCACGAGGCCACCCGCGGGTGGATCGGTCACACCAGAAACCCGCTACCTGTTGCATTCACGAACGCGCAAGCCAGATGCGAACATGCGTGCCGATCCGTTGCGTGTTCACTGTGGGCAGTGACGCGGGCTGGCCGACGGAAGTCTGGGCGCTCTTCGCGACGGAGGCGGAAGCGCGGCGTCACGCCGCCGCGGCGGCGTACGAATTCACGGTCTTTCCGCTACCTCGGTCTTGGGCACGTACGTTCGCCGCCGATGTGAGTGTCATGCGCGTCAGTAGACCTTGTTCACCGCGTAAAGCGCCTGCTCGTATGTGAACCCCTCACCCGCTGACGACGACAACTGCTCGATCAGCTCGTTCCTAGACATTGGCGACATATCCAGGTAGCCCCGCGCCGATTCGACAGCCTCCTTATTCCAGTCGGCATCTACGTGATCCACCGCATACTGCGCCTCAGCCTGCGAGAACCCTTCGCCTGCCGAGGACGACAGTTGCTCATAGAGGCCCTGCTTGGAGAACCCCGAGAATGCGAGGTAGCTCTCCGCCGACTCCAAGGCCCTCCTGTTTGCGCGGCGCGCGGCCTTCTCTTGCCGGATCACGGCGCGCTCGGCGACGGTGAGTTCGCGCATGATCGTGGCCGTGGTGGAGGACTTCACGTAGCCCTTGCGGGTCGCCACGACGCGGAACTTGTTGTCGCCGTGCTTGGTCAGCGTGACCGGCAGCTCCCAGTGGCCGTGGCGAACCTCGACGGACTGACCCTTCACGCGGACGTCCGCGTTGGCCGGATCAACAGTGCCCTTGAGAACCACGTTGTCGCTATGGACGTTGAACGGGCCGGTGTAGTTGACGCTGACCTCGGGGTCGGGCGTGGGCTCCGGAGTGGATGTCTCCGCAGGCGTGGGCTCCGAAGGGCTGGCAGTGCTGGTTGTAGCGGAGCCTGACTTCGTCTGCCCCGCCTTCTCGTCCTTCCCGAACAGCACCCCCAAGACCGCGAGGCCCACCAAGGCGATCAACCCCCACTTCAAGAACGACTTCATGTTGTGGGTCAGCGCTCCTCGTCCTTGACGGCGTAGAGCATGATCTCGGTGTCCTCGGAAACGCACTTGCCGGCCGTCGGCCGCTGACGGACAGTCGTCCAGTTACGGTCCAGGATCAGCATCCGCCCCTGCCCGGTCGCGTCCTCCTCCTGGAGCATGTACAGGCCGGCGGCCTGCATCGTGTCCTGCGCGAGCTGGTGGTCCTTGCCGACGACGTTGGGCACCTTCACGCAGTCCGAGCCGCGAGAAGAGCTTTCGTCCGGTGTGTCGGAGGCGGCCGGCTCGCTCGCCGTGCTGTCGTCGCTCTTCTCAACGCTCTTGGCGGCAGCAGCCGCAGACGGCTGCGCGTCGGCGGCCTTCTGTTCCGCGTCCTGGACACGCTGCTCCAAACGATCGACGTCCTGGGAGGACTGGTCCGCGGCGCCGCACCCGACCAGTGCCACAGCGGCCAGACCGGCGGCACACCACATCCTTGCGCGAACTCGCATTGCTTCCCCAGCTTCCTTGGTCGATGTCGACACGCCGACGACCTCCGTGCGACGGGGGACGTGAGGGCGCCCGGCCGACAACCTCCTAATCTGCACCTGCGGTTCGCGCAGGGCATCGGTGATAGACCGAACCGGCTGCGGAGAACTACGGCAAGTCAAGGATCCGATTCGGCGTGGAGCCGCTCCTTCGCGTTGTTGGAGCGGCGGGCAGAGTCGCTGGCTCACTGTCGCTTCCGCCTGCAGGGCTTCGCCTCTCGGCCGCGAGATCGTCCGGCCCATTTACGCGACGGCCTCTCGCGCGAAAGGAGCAGCGAGGCCGTTGCGCTGCGGCGCGCGATTGTCGCGGCGTCGCGTTCGAGCAGCCGATCTCGTCCTCACGGCGAAGACTGCGGCCGGAAGACGGGCTTGGGACGTTCGCCTACCTCGACGACGCCCCGGAGCCAGGCGTGACCCCCTCGGGGCCTAGCGCCAGATCGTCTGGGACCTTGGAGAGGACGGTACGGTCGCCGCCGCTCTCGATATGAGCGCGCCCGGACATCCTCCCTACGCGCAGGAGCTTGGCTGGGCCCGACCGAGGCGGCGCTTTGTGCGAGCGGCGGCGCAAGTCGTCGTCCGCAACCCGTTCGTCCTCCGCGACGGGGTTCTCACGTACCCCCGTCCGCACGGCCGACATGCATTCAGGCTCTACTCAAGGGCACTCGGCGAGCGGCCATGGGAGCTGACCGGCGATATCGACGATGAAGCGGACGTCGCTTCGGACGGCCGCCTCATAGCCGCCGCTGTAGGAGCTCGCGGTGGTCCTCCAGACTGCGTCCTCGCCGCGCGCCTGCCGGTCCCGGAAACCCAGGACTGGTCGTGCTGAGCCGACCCACTGACTCAACCCGGATCGCCCTGCGCCCGGGTACGCCGCGCGAGTGAATCCGGCGGGGCGCCCGTCTGGCTGCGTCGAGGTCCGGTCTTGGCCCTCGCGGCCAACGAGCTGTGGTGCGAGCGTCTAGCGACGCGCGCGTCGAACCGCGCCATCTGCTCGAACGTGCGCATTCGTCCGAGCGCGCGGACGGCGGCCACGTGCAGCTCGCTATGTCGGGTTCGGGCGTCACGATCCGCGGCCGTGGCGGCGGTGGCAGTGGCGGCGGCACGCCGAGCTCGTCGATGAGTTGCGGGCCACCTCACTCGCGGTAACTCGCCCCAAGCAGTCGCTCGAGACACTCACGCTCCCGCGCGCGAGTTCAGTCGTCCCGCGGGGGCGGGCGAGGTCGCGGGCCCACGAGGACAGGGTCCGCGGCCGCGCGGATCGGCCCGAGAATGACACACCACCGCTGCGGGGATATCGTCCGCCTGCAGAGGGCGATGGACGACTCGCCTGTCACCAAGCTCGGACGCGCGTACGCCGAGGCGCTGCTCTCCGGCGACGAGGTGGCGGCCGAGGTCGCGATCCGCGGGGCGCTGGAGGCCAAGATCAGCACGGCGCAGATCGACGAGCAGATCATCGCCCCCGCGATGTGGCTGATCGGCGAGCTCTGGCAGCGGCGCGAGATCTCGGTCGCCGAGGAGCACATCGCGACGGAGATCTCGATGCGCGTGCTCGCGCTCCAGCGCGAGGCGCAGCGGCTCGCCGACTCGCGGCCCGAGCGGCTGGTGATGCTCGCGGCGCCGTCCGGAGAGCAGCACGTGGTCGCGCTCAAGATGGTCGGCAACCTGCTCCGCGAGGCGGGCTATGACGCCGTGATGGTCGGCGCCGACGTGCCCGCGCACGCGCTCGCCGAAGCCGCGCGGCGCCACCAGCCCGACGTGCTGTGCCTGAGCGCGACGATGCCCGGCGGCAGCGACCAGGTGCTGGTCTCCATCCACGAGGTCCAGCAGCTCGCGCCGGACACCGCCTTCATCGTCGGCGGCCGCGGCCTCACCTCGCGCGTGCACCAAGCACCGGGCATCACCGTCTGCGAGCGCGTGTCCAACGTGGTGGGCGCCGCCGACGCGCTGGTCAAGCGGGCGGATCTGAACTGACGCGGACGCTCGCCGCGGCGGCGTGCAGGCGCCCGGCGACCAGCGCGCCGGACGGGCTGACGCGCTCCTCGACGACATCCGCGGCCAGCTCGAGATTGCGCGCGAGCTTCTCGAGCGGGAAGCCGCGCGCGCCGAGCACGCTGGCCAGCCAGGAGACCTCGCGCCCGAGGTCGGCGTAGCCCTGCGCATCGAGCGCCGCCCAGTGCAGGCAGTGCGCGGTGTCGTGGACCTCCCACGCGCGCGCCGCGTCGCCGTAGCGCTCGAGGTCCTCGGGGTACTCGGCGAAGTAGCGGTCCGCGACCGCCTCGGCGAGCGGGCCGAGCGCGATCCGGTGGCCGCCCAGCGTCGCGTGCGCCGGCGGCGGGAAGCCGGACGGCGGCGCGACGGGCCGGCTCACGTCGCCACCACCTCGTAGGTGTGCAGGTGCTCCAGCCGCTCGAGCCGGATCGCCGCCTGGAGCGCCGGGTCGATGCGCCCGTGGGAGACCTTGTGCGCGTCGCTGCGCATGTAGGCGGTGAACGCGGCGCGGTCGCGCCAGCGCGAGACCATCAGGACCTCCCCCGGGTCGCGGTCGGACCGCCAGACCTCGAGGTCGATGAAGCCCGCCGCGTCGTCCACGAGGTGCGCGCGGCGGCGGAAGGCGTCAACCAGCGCGTCGGACCCGGAGGCGGCAACGCGCAACCGAGACATCGACACGTACATGACGTTCCGACATTACATCCGGGCTGCGCCGTCCGCTAGCCCCAGACCTCCTCGGCGACCTCCACGATCAGCCGCAGCTTCGCCGCCTCCTCGCCGATCGTGAGCCGGTTCCCCTCCTCCGTGGAGGAGAAGCCGCACTGTCCGGAGATGCACAGCTGATCGGCGTCGACGTACTTGGCCGCCTCCTCGATCCGCCGCTTCAGGAGGTCCTTGGACTCCAGCGCCGGCCGCTTGGTGGTGACCAGGCCGAGCACGACCAGCTTCCCTGGCGGCACGAAGCGCAGCGGCTCGAACGTCCCGGAGCGCTCGTCGTCGTACTCGAGGAAGTAGCCGTCGACCTCGAGGTCGTTGAACAGCGCCTCGGCAACGAAGTCGTAGCCGCCCTCGGCCGCCCACATCGACTGGTTGTTGCCGCGGCACAGGTGCGTGGTGATCCTGAGATCGTCCGGCCGCCCCGCCAGCGCGCGGTTGATGTTGCGGATGTACTGCTCGTGCAGGTGCTCGGGGTCGCCGCCGATCGCGACGATGTGCTCGCGCTGCGCCGGGTCGTTGATGTAGGCGAGGCTGGTGTCGTCGAGCTGCAAGTAGCGGCAGCCGAGCTCGTAGACGCCGCGCCACTGCTCGTTGTAGGCCTTCGTCAGGTCGGTCCAGAACTGCTCGACGTCCGGATAGACGTCGTGGTCGATCGAAGAGTTGCCGCCGCGGTAGTGGACCATGCTCGGCGACGGGATCGTGAGCTTGGGCGTCTGCTCAGGGAACGCGTGGTCGCGCAGGAACGCGAACGCGTCGGCGAAGATCGTCTCGCGCAGCGCGACCTTGTCCGCCACCCGCATCGCCGGCGGCGCGTAGTCGTAGGTCCCCTCCTCGTTGTGGAACTGCACGTGCAGCGACTCGCCCTCGACCTGCGTGATGCCGCCGAGCGAGTAGATGAAGTCCATGTGCCAGGAGGTGCGCCGCTGCTCGCCGTCGGTGACCGTCTGCAGCCCGGCGTCGCGCTGCAGCGCGATCACCTCGCGCACGGCGTCGTCCTCGACCTCACGGAGCGCGTCGCGGTCGATCCGGCCGGCCTTGAACTCCGCCCGCGCGGCGCGCAGGCGATCGGGTCGCAGGAGGCTGCCGACGTGATCGGCGCGGAACGGGGGACGCGTGCGCTGAGCCATGTCCACACTGATACCGCGTACGGTGCCGCGCATGAACATCGATGGAGTCAACGCTCTGGTCGCGGGCGGCGCGTCGGGGCTCGGCGCGGCCACCGCGCGCGAACTGAACGCTGCCGGCGCCAACGTCACGATCGCCGATCTCAATGAGGAGCGGGGCAGCGCCCTGGCGGACGAGATCGGCGCCGCGTTCGTCAAGACCGACGTGACCGACCCGGCCCAGGTCGAGGCGGCGGTCGCGCAGGCGGCTGGCGAGGAAGGCCTGCGGGTCAGCGTCTGCTGCGCGGGCATAGGCTGGGCCGAGAAGACCGCCGGGCGCCGCGGCGCGCACAGCTACGACCCCTTCGAGACCGTGATCCGGGTCAACCTGATCGGCACGTTCAATGTTCTGCGGCTCGCGAGCGCGGCGATGCTCGCCAACGAGCCGGACGCGGACGGGGAGCGCGGCGTGTGCGTGAACACGGCTTCGATCGCCGCCTACGACGGCCAGGTCGGCCAGATCGCCTACTCGGCGTCCAAGGGCGGCATCGTCGGAATGACGCTGCCGGCGGCGCGCGACCTGGCCGGCGTCGGCATCCGCGTGTGCGCGATCGCGCCGGGACTGTTCGACACGCCGCTGCTCGCCGGGCTGCCGGAGGACGCGCGCGCGTCGCTCGGCGCGTCGGTGCCGTTCCCGGCCCGCCTCGGCCGGCCCGAGGAGTACGCCGCGCTCGCGCGCCACATCGTCGAGAACCCGATGCTCAACGGCGAGGTGATTAGGCTCGACGGTGCGCTGAGAATGGCCCCACGTTGAGTCGACCAGACTGAGATTCCGTGCTAGCCTTACGTACCGAAGGTTAGTGACTACAGAAAGCGAAGCTGAACACGCTATGACCTCGCTCTTGCTCGTCCCGCTCGACGACACCGTGGTCTTCCCAACGATGGATGTGACGCTTCCCGTCAACGTGGGTGACGAGGAGCGGGTCCTGCTCATCCCGCGTCACGACAATGAATTTGCCAAGGTCGGCACGATCGCCGAGGTGACCGACCACCTCCGCCTGCCCGGCGGGGGCCGCGCCGTGGCGCTGTCCGGCGTCTCGCGTGGCGTCGCCGGCGCCGCGCAGACCGACTCGCTCGGCCGCTTGATGGTCGAGGTCGCCGAGCATCGCGACGACATGCCGGTCGACGGGCGCAGCCGCAACCTCGAGCGCGAGTACCGCGCGATCATCGAGGAGATCCTGGAGCTGCGCGGCGCCGACGACCGCATCGCCCAGTTCCTGCGCGCGATCGCCGAGCCCGGCGCCCTGGCCGACACGATCGGCTACGCGCCTGACGTCTCGTTCGAGGACAAGGTCCGCGCGCTCGAGACGCTCGACGTGACCGCGCGCCTCGAGCTCGCCGTCAAGCTCCAGCGCGAGCGGCTGACCGAGCTGCAGCTGCGCAAGAAGATCCGCGAGGACGTCCAGTCGGGCGCGGACAAGCAGCAGCGCGAGTACATCCTGCGCAAGCAGATGGAGTCGATCCAGCGCGAGCTGGGCGAGGACGGCGCGTCGGTCGTCGAGGAGTACCGCAAGAAGATCGCCGACGCCGGGATGCCGGACGACGTCTACGAGCAGGCCGACAAGGAGCTCGCGCGCCTGGAGCGCATGGGCGAGCAGTCCGGCGAGGCCTCGATGATCCGCACCTACCTCGACTGGCTGATCGCCGTGCCGTGGAGCAAGACGTCCGACGAGAAGCTCGATCCGGTGAGCGCCCGCGAGGTGCTCGACGCCGACCATGCCGGCCTGGAGGACGTCAAGGACCGCATCACCGAGTACCTGGCCGTGCGCAAGCTCCGCCAAGAGCGCGGGCATCAAGGAGGACAAGCGCTAGTGGCGCCATCCTCACCCTGATCGGCCCGCCCGGCACCGGCAAGACCTCGATCGGCGAGTCGATCGCCCGTGCGACGGGTCGCGAGTTCGTCCGCATGTCGCTCGGCGGCGTGCGCGACGAGGCCGAGATCCGCGGTCACCGGCGCACATACATCGGCGCGCTCCCGGGCCGCCTGGTCCGCGCGCTGCGCGACGCCGGGACGATGAACCCGGTGATCATGCTCGACGAGGTCGACAAGGTCGGCGCCGACTGGCGCGGCGACCCGAGCGCGGCCCTGCTCGAGGTGCTCGACCCCGCCCAGAACCACTCGTTCCGCGACCACTACCTGGACGTGGAGCTGGACCTCAGCCAGGTGCTGTTCATCGCGACCGCCAACGTGGCCGAGACGATCCCGGGCCCGCTGCTGGACCGCATGGAGGTCATCCGCTTCGACGGCTACACGACGGCCGAGAAGACGGCGATCGCCCGCGGCTACCTATGGCCGCGCCAGCGCGAGCGCAACGGCCTGCTCGAGGACGAGGTGACGGTCTCCGACGACCTGCTGCGCCTCGTGGTGCAGGAGTACACGCGTGAGGCCGGCGTCCGCAACCTCGAGCGCGAGCTCGGCACGATCCTGCGCAAGACCGCGACGCAGATCGCGTCCGGCAAGGCGCAGGCTCCCGTCGAGGTGACCGTCGAGCTCGTGCGCGACGCGCTCGGGCGCCAGAAGGTCTTCCAGGAGGCCGCGCTGCGCACGGCGGTGCCGGGCGTCGCGACCGGCCTGGCGGTGACCGGCACCGGCGGCGACGTGCTGTTCGTCGAGGCGACCAAGATGCGAGCCCACCCACCCAAGGACAACCTCGTCCTGACCGGACAGCTGGGCGACGTGATGAAGGAGTCGACGCGGATCGCGCTCTCCTACGTCCGCGGCCACGCTGAGGAGCTCGGCATCCCGGAGGACAGCTTCGAGAACACCGAGTTCCACGTCCACATTCCGGCCGGCGCGATCCCGAAGGACGGCCCCAGCGCCGGCATCACGATGACGACCGCGCTGGCGTCGCTGCTCAGCGGGCGCGCGGTCAAGCACACTGTCGGCATGACCGGCGAGGTCACGCTGCAGGGCCGGGTGCTGCCGATCGGCGGCCTCAAGCAGAAGGTCCTGGCCGCGCACGCTGCGGGCCTGACGACCGTGATCCTGCCCGAGCGCAACCGCGGCGACCTCGACGACGTGCCGGAGGACGTGCGCGAGCAGATGTCCTTCCACCCGGTCATGAGCATCGGCGAGGTCCTCGACCTCGCCCTGGAGCCTGCGCCGAACTCGGTGGCCGTGTGACGGCGGCCTCCCGGCGCTATGGGGAAGGCGGTGGTGGCCTGGGAGGGCGCCACCGCCCATCTCCACCCCCTCCGTTGGACCCCAACCGGGAACGCGCCGGACTCACCCGCCGCATCTTCGCGTTGTTCCGGCCGTACCGCGGCCGGCTCACCGCGGTCCTGATCCTGATCGCGGTCTCAGCGGGCCTGAGCATGATCTCGCCGTTCCTGCTGCGCGACGTGCTCGATCACGCGATCCCGGAGAACCGCAACGACCTGCTGATCGCGCTGGTCGCGGGGATGATCGGCATCTCCGTCGCGACCGGCGCGCTCGGCGTCGGGCAGACGTGGCTGACCAACCTCGTCGGCCAGCGCGTGATGCACGACCTGCGCACGCAGGTGTACCGCCACCTGCAGCGGCTCTCGCTCGCGTTCTTCACGCGCACCCGCACCGGCGAGATCCAGTCGCGGATCGCCAACGACATCGGCGGCGTGCAGAACGTCGTCACCTCCACGGCGGCCTCGATCGTCTCCAACGTGACGACGGTCGTCGCGTCGGTGGTCGCCATGGTGCTGCTCGACTGGCGGCTGGCGCTGTTCTCGCTCGCCCTGCTGCCGTTCTTCGTGCTGCTGGCCCGCCGCGTCGGCAACCAGCGGCGCAAGATCACGACGGTCAAGCAGGGCGCGATGGCCGACATCTCCTCGCTCGTGCAGGAGTCGCTGTCGGTCTCCGGCATCCTGCTCGGCAAGACGATGGGCCGCGGCGTGGAGCTGGCGGACCGCTTCGAGCGCGAGTCGGAGAACCTCGCCGACCTCGAGGTCCGCTCGCGGATGGCCGGGCGCTGGATGATGGCCGCGATCCAGACGTCGTTCGCGGTCATGCCGGCGCTCGTGTACCTGTTCGCCGGCCTGGCGCCGAACGCCGCCTCGATCGGCACGATCGTCGCGTTCACGACGCTGCAGACGCGGCTCTTCTTCCCCGTCCAGTCGCTGCTTTCGGTGGGCGTGGACATCCAGACCTCGACGGCGCTGTTCGACCGCGTGTTCGAGTACCTGGACCTGCCGGTCGACATCGAGCCCGGCGAGCTCGGCCTGGACGAGGTGCGCGGCGACGTCACGTTCGAGGGCGTCTGGTTCCGCTACGGCGAGGAGTGGACCTGCACGACGTCGACGTGACCGTCCCGGCCGGCACGCGCACCGCGTTCGTGGGCGAGACCGGCGCCGGCAAGACGACGATGGGCTACCTGGCGGCGCGGCTGTATGACCCGGAGAAGGGCTCGGTGCGGATCGACGGCGTCGATCTGCGCGAGCTGTCGTTCGACGCGCTGGCCGACGCGGTCGGCGTGGTCTCGCAGGAGACGTACCTCTTCCACGCGTCGGTGCGCGAGAACCTTCGCTTCGCGAAGCCGGACGCGACCGATCGCGAGGTCGAGGACGCGGCGCGGGCGGCGCAGATCCACGAGACGATCGTGGCGCTGCCCGAGGGCTACGACACCGTCGTCGGCGAGCGCGGCTTCCGCTTCAGCGGCGGAGAGAAGCAGCGGATCGCGATCGCCCGCACGATCCTGCGCAACCCGCCGGTGCTGGTGCTCGACGAGGCGACCTCAGCCCTGGACGTGCAGACCGAGCGCGCGGTCGGCGAGGCGCTCGAGCGGCTCGAGCAGGGCCGGACGACCCTCGTCATCGCTCATCGCCTTTCCACAGTTCGCGACGCCGACCAGATCGTCGTGCTCGACCGCGGCGAGGTCGTCGAGCACGGAACGCACGAGGAGCTGCTCGCGCTCGGCCGGCGCTACGCCGCCCTGGTGGCCCGCGACAGCGACCCCGCCCGGCCCGAGATCGTCACGTAGCGCCTGACGGTGTCGGTGCGGCCGTCGGTGCGGCGCGTGAGCGTGAGCTTCGCGCGCCGCGCCTTGGGCGCCCTCAGCTTGATGGTCGCCCGCCTTCCGGCCTTGACGGTCTTGGTCGCCGAGCGCGCGCCGAGCTTGACCGTGAAGCGGCAGGTCGCAACCTTCGGGCAGCTCAGCGAGAACGCGACCTTGCCCGCATGGCGCGTCAGGCGGCTCGGCGCGGTCAGCCGTGGGAGCGGCTTGGGCTTGGGCTTGGGCTTCGGCTGCGGGGTGGGGCTCGGCGCCGGCGACACCGTCGGGACCGGGGTCGGCGTCGGCTTCACGCACGCCGGCGCGTTGACCGTGCCGGTGAGCGGGGCCGTCGCGGGACGGCCGATGATGACGGCCGACAGCGGCCCACCGTCGGGATAGAGCACGCGCGTCGCCCACACCTGCGGGAGCGCGGTCAGCTCGTGGCTCTGGCTCGTGCGCTCATAGTCGCTGGCGCCGGCCGCGCGGTCGTGCCACACGAGGTTGCCGCCCGAGCCGAGCGGGTTGAGCAGCGCGATCCAGTAGCGCCGGCCCGCGACCAGCGGCACCGGCGTGTCGAGCCGCGCCTCGTTCCACCCGCCCGACTGCGGCGCGTCGAGCCGAGCGGTGCCGAGCAGCTCGCTGGCGTCCCCGTCGGACTCCGCGTAGATGCCGAGGATCGCGTGCGACGCGCGGCTGCCCGAGTCCAGGAAGACGCGCAGCGCGAGCGCCGGGCCGGTGACGGCGGCGGTCGTGCGATAGACCTCGCCGGCGCCCTCGATCGCGAACGACGTGGACTGCGGCTGCACCACGTCGGTCCCCGCCATCTGCACGTCCTGCCCCGGCGCGAACGTCGCGCGATAGGTGGCGCTCCCGCTGTAGGGCGCGCGCACCTCGCGCGTCTGGGCGAACCCGTCGCCCCAGCCGCCGAACAGGTACGTCGCCGCGCCGAGCGACTGCGGCGACGGCGCGGTCACCGTCGTCGCCGAGCAGGAGATGACCGTGCGCGTGAACGGCGCCGCCGGTGCCTCGCTGCCGAACGACAGCCGCAACCCGGGCGGCGAGCTGTCCATCGTCACGTCGGCGGTCCTCGGGTCCAGGCGCACCGAGGTGGTGGAGGCGAGGCCGTTCGCGTCGGTCGCGGTCGCGGTCAGCTCCAGGTACGAGGGGTACTCGTGGTCGGGCGCGACGAAGCTCCCGGAGGCGCCGGCGAAGTCCTGCACGTGATGGACATGGCAGGCGGTCGGGTCGGTCCGCGAGCAGTGGTGGATGTCGAGCCCCCACTTGAGATTCGGGCCGGCGCCCGAAAACGCGATCGTGTCGCCGACCGCCCACGTGGTCCCGGCCGCCGGCTCGTGGATGAGCACCTCCGGCGGCGTCCCAACCTGGATCTCCTTCGACGCCGCGCCGGTCGCGCCGCGTGCGTCGGTCACGCGCAGGCGCACGGTGAAGGGACCGTCGTGCGCGTACGTGTGCGTCGGACTCTGCTGCGTGGAGCGCTCGCCGTCGCCGAAGTCCCACGCGTACGCGACGCCGCCCGAGCCCTGGAAGTGGAACGTGCGGCCCTCATGGGTGGCCGTGATCGTCGCGACCGGCTCGTCGTAGGCGACGCGCTTGATCGAGCCGTCGACGATGTCGGGGTAGTAGAGCGCGCCGTCGGGCCCGAACTGGAGGTCCACCGCGAACGTCCCGGTCGCGAACACGGCGAGCGTCGACGGGTCGGGCAACCCATTCGCCCCGGCGCGCATGACCCAGACGCACATGCGCGAGTAGTCGGTGAAGAACAGCGCGTTCTTGTAGGAGGGCGGGAACATGTCCCCAGCCCCGAACGCGATGCCCGACAGCGAGGAGGAGCCGACGCCGCAGTCGTCGCCGGGCACGACGTGCTGGCTGTGGCGCATCGCGTAGAACGGCTCGATCGTCCCGCCCTCGCCGTACAGGCTCGTGCAGGCGTCGAGGTCCAGCGCCTCGTAGGCGTCCTGGTGGTTCGGGCCCTCCAAGCACGGCCAGCCGTAGTTGCGGACGGTCGACGTGTCCGGGATGCGGTCGATCTCCTCCCACGCCGCCCAGCCGACGTCGCCGGCCCAGATCTCGCTCGTCCCCGGCCGGAACGTGAAGCGGAACGGATTGCGGAAGCCGTAGGCGACGATGCGCCGCCGCTTGGCGTCGGGGCTGCCGCTCGCGGGGTTGCCGAAGGCGGCGTCGCCGGTGTCGGGGTTCAGCCGCATGATCGTGCCGTCGAGCGAGTCGATCTGCGGGTCCGAGGAGCGGAAGCTCTGCGCGCGCAGGCCGCCGCCGTTTGCGCCGGGCGGCGTCTGGGCGACGCCCGGCGAGTCGCTGCACGGATCGACGGGGTCGCCGCTCTGGCCGTAGTCGGCGCGGTCGTAGTGGGCGCCGTCGCCGGCCCCCATGTAGAGCATGCCATCGGGTCCGAACGCGAGCGTGCCGATCGAGTGGCTCGGGTACTGGTCGCAGAAGTCGGTGAGCAGCACGTGCTCGGTGCCATCGGGATCGAGGCGGGAGACCCGGCCCATGACGGTGCAGCCGTCGGTGAGGAAGCCGGGCGGGTCCGGGCAGCCATCGTTCCAGGCGGGGAAGCCGGCGCGGTTGGGGTCCTTGTCGTAGGTGTACGCGACGTAGACGCGGTTCTCGCCGTCGATCGCGAGACCGAGCAGGCCGCGGTCCCAGCCGTGGTGGACCTTGGTGCGCAGGTCGGCGTAGATGCTCGGCGTGGTGTCGCCGAGGCCGTCGAACTCGTAGACCAGCCCGCCCTTGCCGATCGCGAACACGCGCCCGTCCGGGGCGAAGCGGATCGCCGTCGGGTCGTCGAGGTGGCTCCACGGCGTCGTCTCCGAGAAGCCCGGCGGCAGGGTGGTGGCGGCGCGGGCGGCGGACGGGAGGATCGCCGCAATCAGCAGCGCGAGGAGCACGCGGTACATCTGGCAGCGAGCGTAGGCGCCGCAGGGCACCGCGCGCTGGCCGAAAGTCGCAGGCCCTCGGCGCTTCGCGCCCACTTTGGTCACCGTGCTGACGCGCTCGGGCGCGGCGCCGTCGCGCTCGGGCCCGAGGAAGCCCGAATCCGCCTTTTCGTCGAGACCCCCGGGAATCGGCGGATGTTCCAGCTACGGTGATGAGCCCCCAAGCGATGCGTCGCCCCTCTCCTGCAATGCTCGTCGCGCTGGTCGCGCTGTTCGTCGCTCTCGGCGGACCCGCTCAGGCGCGCCGTCTGATCGACGGCGGCGACATCAAGAAGGGCACGGTGCGCAGCAAGCAGATCAAGGACCGCTCGATCGCGCTGCGCGACCTCAACCCGTCCGTCGTGCGCCAGCTCCGGCTGACGCCGCAGAACTCGATCACCGAGGGGCTGCTGGTCAACGGCTCGGTCACCGCCAACAAGCTCGGCGGCGGCTCGGTGACCGCGGGCAAGCTCTCCACGGGGGCGGTCGGCAACAGCGCCCTCGCCGACGGCGCGGTCACCGGCCCCAAGGTCGCGGACGGCTCGCTGACGACCGCCGACATCGCGCGCTTCTCGGGCCGCTTCCGGATCACCGGGAGCTATCTGGGGACGATCACGCGCCACTCGTGCACGACGCGCGAGCCGCAGGGCCTCGCCCCCGAGATCGCGGTGGCCGACATCTCCCTGGACGCCGTACTGGTCACGCCGCTGGGCCGCAGCCTCGACGATCGCCTCGCGCTGACCGCCAGCACGTCGGGCGCCTCGCAGCCGAGCCGCTTCGTGCTGTCGTTCTGCAACGCCAGCGACGAGGACGTCAGCATCCCGCCGACCAGCAGCGTCAGCTTCAGCTACGTCGTCTTCGACGTACCCTAGGCGTACTGCTCGGCCGTCCGCTGCGCGGACGCCGCGTAGCCGCCGCCGAACAGCGCGGCGTGGACGAGCAGCGGGAACAGCTGCCACAGCCCGACGCGCTGCTCGTGGCCGGGCGCGAGCGGACGTACGTCCTCGTATGCGGCCAGGAACGCGCGGCCGGGGGACCCGAACAGCTTCAGCATCGCGAGGTCGACCTCGCGATGCCCGCCGTACGCGGCCGGGTCGATCAGCCACGGCCGCCCGTCCGCGCCCCAGAGCACGTTGCCGGTCCACAGGTCGCCGTGCAGGCGCGCGGGAGGCTCCTCGGGCCCGGCGAGCTCCGGAAGCCGCTCGCACACGCGCTCGACGGCGCGAGCGGTGGCGGCCGGCACCTCGGCGAGCAGCGGCTCGAGCCGGTTGCGCGCGTAGAAGCTCGGCCAGTCGTGCGTGGGATCGTTGGGGAGCGAGAGCCGCGCGATGCGAAGCGGCTGCGTTGCCGCGCCGAACGCCGGCGCGCCCGCCGCGTGGATCTGCGCCAGCCCGCGACCCAGCGCGGCCTCGTCTCCCGGCCGGCCCTCGTCGATCCACTCCAGCACGAGCGCGTCGTCGGCGACGCCCAGCACGGCCGGGAGCGGCAGCCCGCCGGCGTCCGCCAGCCAGCGCAGCCCGTCCGCCTCGGTCGCGTACTCGCCGGGCGC
The DNA here is from genome assembly GCA_963837485.1 of uncultured Solirubrobacteraceae bacterium. Lineage (GTDB taxonomy): Bacteria > Actinomycetota > Thermoleophilia > Solirubrobacterales > Solirubrobacteraceae > Solirubrobacter. Next base: position 265,673 of record CAWINP010000018.1, read on the forward strand.
GACGTCCGCGCGCGTCTTGACGAACGCGCGCGTGCCGTCCTCCAGCTGGACCCGGTAGGCCTCGTTGATGTCGCCGCCGCCGACGCGCTCCGCGTCGCGCACGGCGACCCCGGTCGCCGCGCGGACGGCTTCGCTCAGAGGTCGGCGAGCAGGCCCCGGCACGAAGCCTGCACCATGTCGAGCACGTCCTCGAAGCCGCGCCCGTCGCCGTAGTACGGATCCGGAACATCCAGATCCGCAGCGCCCGGCTCCCATTCGCGCAGCAGCCGCACCTTCGCGGCCGCCTCCGGGTCGGGCGCGAGCTCCAGCAGATCGCGCTGATTCGAGCGGTCCATCGCGATCAGCAGGTCGTAGTCGTCGAAGTCGCTCGCGCGCACCTGCCGCGCCGCGCCCTCCAGCACGATCCCCCGCCGCCGCGCGGCCTCGGTCGCGCGGCGGTCGGGCCGGTCACCGACGTGCCAGTCGCCGATCCCGGCACTCTCGACCTCGACGCCCTCCACCCCCTCCTCGCGCAGGAGCGCGCGCATCACGCCCTCCGCGGTGGGTGAGCGGCAGATGTTGCCCATGCAGACGAAGAGGATCTTCACACTTGCAGCCCGCCCCTAGTTGAGGCGCTCCACGATCATGGCCTGGCCCATGCCGCCGGCGACGCACATGGTCTCCAGGCCGTAGGTGCCGCCGAGCGTATCCAGGCCGTTGAGCAGCGTCGTCATGATCCGCGCGCCGGTCATGCCGAACGGGTGGCCGAGGGCGATCGCGCCGCCGAACGGGTTGAGCTTCTCGGCGTCGATCTTCAGCTCCTCGCGGCACGGGACGACCTGCGCCGCGAACGCCTCGTTGAGCTCGACGACATCGATGTCGTCGATCGTCATCCCGGCCTGCTCGAGCACGGCCTTGACCGCCGCGATCGGGCCGAGGCCCATGATCTCGGGGCGCAGCCCGGAGACGCTCGACGCCACGATCCGCGCGCGCGGCGTCAATCCCAGCGAAGACGCCTTCTCCGCGGACATGATCAGCACCGCGGCGGCGCCGTCGTTGAGCGGGCAGGAGTTGCCGGCCGTGACCGTGCCGGTCGGGCTGAACGCGGGCTTGAGCTCGGCGAGCTTCTCCATCGTCGTCCCCGGCCGCGGGCCGTCGTCGCGCGCCACGTCGCCGACCGGGACGATCTCGGCGTCGAAGTGGCCGGAGTCGCGCGCGGCGACCGCCCGCGCCTGCGACACCACGGCCCACTCGTCCTGCGCCTCGCGCGAGACGTTGCAGCGCTCGGCCACGTTCTCGGCGGTCAGACCCATCGGAATGTAGACGTTGTACGGCGCGCCGTCGCCCCCGGCCAGCTGGGGATGCGGATCGAACGGCGGGTGCTGCGGGAAGCGCGAGACCGCCTCGACGCCGGCCGCGATGTACTGGTCGCCCTCGCCCGCCTTGATCGCGTGGAACGCCATCCGGATCGTCTGCAGCGAGGAGGCGCAGAAGCGGTTGACGGTGGTGGCAGGGATGTGATGGTCCAGGCCCGCCAGCAGCGCGGCGTTGCGGCCGACGTTGTAGCCGGCCTCGCCGAGCCCGAAGCCGCACCCCATCATGACGTCGACGGTCTCCGAGAAGTCGACGCCGGGGTTGCGCTCGACGAGCGCCTTCAGCGGCACGGCCGCGAGGTCGTCCGCGCGGACGTCCTTCAGCGATCCCTTGGCGGCGCGCCCGATCGGGGTGCGGATCGCATCGACGATGACGGCTTCAGGCATGAAGGCTCCTCAATTGACTGATCGGTCAATCATAGGGACGCCCGCCTCGCCGCTGTACCGCTTCGGCGGCCAGACGGGCTCCCGCCGCCAGCGCGCCGGCGGGCGCGCCCGGCCAGGCGCTGAGGAAGCCGGCGGCGAACGCATCGCCGGCGCCGGTGGTGTCGACGACGTCGACCGGGACCGCGCGCTCCTGCACGGTCTCGAAGCCGTCGGTCCAGGTGGAGCCGCGCGCGCCGCGCGTGATCACGATCTCCGGCACCTTGAGCTGGCGACCCAGGACCGCGGCCTCGTCCTCGTTGGGCAGGAGCAGGTCGATCGGCGTGATGCGGTCGAGGAACACCGGGTCGTTGGCCAGCGGAGCGGCGCTCGCCGGGTCGACGCTGATCTTCATCCCCGCGTCGCGCGCGCGGTCGATCGCCGTGAGCGCCGCCGCGCGCGAGCCGTGGCGCAGCAGCGCGTATCCGGAGACGTGCAGCGTGCCGCGATCGAACACGTCGTCGGGGATGTCGGCGATCGAGAGCGCGTCGTTGGCGCCCGGGTCGGGAAGCATCGTGCGCTCGCCGCCGGGCGCGACGAGCACCACGCACGTGCCGGTCCGGCGCTCGGGGTCGCGCGTGACCCGCAGCTCGACGCCGTCGAGGCCGCCGAGCGCGACGCCGGCCGCCGCGTCGGTCCCGACTCGGCCGATCAGCGTCACCTGCGCGCCCGCGCGGACGAGCCAGGCGGCGACGTTGGCCGCGGAGCCGCCGGGGCGGAGCTCGATCCGCGCGGCGGTGTCGCTGCCGGCGGCGATCGGCCCGTCGTGCGCCGCGACCACGTCGGCCATCAGGTCGCCGAGGACGACGACGCGGCTCTGGGCGCTCCACCGCCCTGAGGGATTCCCTGACGGCACCGTCATGCGCCTGCGATCTCCGCCGCCAGGGCCGCGTTGCGCAACACCAGGCGGACGTTGGCGCGCAGGCTCTCCCCGCCGGTCTGCGCATGGAAGCGCTCGAGCAGGAACGGCGTCACGTCGCGTCCGGCGATCCCCTGCTCGGCCGCCGCCAGGAGCCCTTCGCGCAGCACGCGGTCGTGCAGCGCCGGATCGACCTGCTCGTCCTCGGGCAGCGGATTGGCCACCACCACGGCACCGGGCACCCCGAGCGCCTCGCGCGAGCGGAGCACCGCCGCCGCCTCGGCCGGCGTGTCCACCCGCCACGTCAGCGGCAGCCCGGAGTCGTTCAGGTAGAACGCCGGGAACGTCGGCGTGCGATAGCCGAGCACCGTCACGTTCAGGGACTCCAGGCGCTCGAGCGTGGCCGGGATGTCGAGGATCGACTTCACGCCCGCGCAGACGACGCAGATCCCCACGCGCGCGAGCGTGGTCAGGTCGGCGGACTCGTCGAAGCTGTCGCGCGCGCCGCGGTGCACGCCGCCGAGGCCGCCGGTGGCGAACACGCGGATCCCGGCCAGCGACGCCAGATGAGAGGTGGCGGCCACGGTGGTCGCCCCGTGCACGCCGGCCGCCACGGCGGGGGGAAGGTCGCGCACGCCGCACTTGGCCACGTCGTCCGCGCTCGCCAGCGTCTCCAGCGCGCGATCGTCCAGCCCGACGGCGACCACGCCGCCGATCACCGCGATCGTCGCCGGCACGGCGCCGCGCTCGCGCACCACGGCCTCGATCTCGCGCGCGATGCGCAGGTTGTCGGGCCGCGGCAGGCCGTGGGCGATGATCGTGCTCTCGAGCGCGACGACCGGGCGCCCGCCGGCGAGCGCGTCTGCGACCTCGGGATGGACCCGCACGACGGTTCACCCTAGCCTGCGCGGGATGTCAGACGTCTGGGGGGAGGACCCGCGGCTCGTCGACGCGCTCGGTGAGCGCGGCGCGGCGGGCTTCCGCTCGCTGTTCGATGTCTTCCCGGACCTCGTCGGCGTGCTGTGGGCGATCCGCGACGACCAGGGCCGGGTGGTCGACTTCCGCTTCGGATACGGCAACCCGGCGATGCTGCGCGCGTTCCGCATCCCGCCGGCGCAGGCCGAGCGCTACACGCTGCTCGAGGCGCTGCCGCGGATGGGCGGCGGCCGCTCCTTCAACGCCTACGTGAACGTCTGCGAGACGGGCCAGGTGTGGGTCCACGAGGTCACCTACGACACGCCGTTCGGCGACGGCTACATGCTCGGCACGTTCATCGAGCGCAGCGCCAAGCTCGGAGACGGCGTCGTGAACTTCCTCACCGACGTGACCGCGCAGCGGCGCATGGAGGCCGAGCTGCGCAGCTACGCCCACGTCGTCGCGCATGACCTCAGCGCGCCGATCTCGAGCATCGGGATGCTCGTGGCGATGCTCGAGCGCCGCGCCGAGGAGCCGCCGTCGGCCGGCGTGCTGCGCCAGCTGCGCGCGGGCACCGAGCGCGCCCGCGACCTGGTCGACGGCGTGCTCGTCTATGCGCGGGCGGGCGAGCTGACGACCGAGCAGGTCGCGCTCGAGCGGCTGATGGCCGAGGTGGCCGACGACCTCGCGCCGACGCTCGAGGACGCGAGGCTCGAGATCGGCGCGCTGCCCGAGGTCGAGGGCGATCCGCGCCAGCTGCGCCGCGTGCTGCAGAACCTGCTCGCCAACGCGGTCAAGTACCGCGGGCCGGACTCGCCGCGGATCGAGGTCTCCGCGCTGCGCGACACCGAGGAGTGGGTCGTCACGATGCGCGACAACGGCGTCGGCGTCGACCCTGCCCAGGCGACGCGGATCTTCGGCATGTTCTCGCGCGCCCACCCGGAGATCGAGGGCGTGGGGATCGGTCTCGCCGTCTGCCGGCGGATCGTCGAGGCGCACGGCGGGCGGATCTGGGTCGAGGCCCCGGAGGGCGGCGGCAGCGCGTTCCGGTTCACGCTGCCGCGCTGAACCGCTGCGCGGCGTTCTACGGGCGGGGATCCGCGGCCGCCCCGATGTCCCACCGGCTCCGGTGAGCGACGGTGAAGTACCGGCAACCTGATCGGAGCGTTGGACATGCGCAACCTGCTCGTGGCCCTCCTCGCGGGCGCTGCGGCCGCCGTCTTCACGGCGACGGCGGGCGCCGCTCCCGTCTTCCTCCCGGCCGTCGGCTACCCGCTCGACTCCGCCGCCTCGAACCCCGTGCTCGCCGATCTCACCGGCGACGGCCACCCGGACCTCGTGATGGCGCGGGCGCGCTGGACGGCCAAGGATCCCGAGTCCGTGTACGTCGTGGTCAACCACGGCGACGGCACGTTCGCGCCGGCGAAGACGTTCGTGCTCTCGTCCAACCCGGGGCCGCCGCGCAGCATCGTCGTCGCGGACTTCGACCACGACGGCCACGCCGACGTCGCCGCGTCGCTGTACAGCCCCCAGGGCTGGGATCCACCGGCGCAGCGCGTCGTGATCCTGCACGGCGACGGGCACGGGAACCTCGGTGCGGCGCAGCCGGTGATCTCGACCGGCACGCTGCCGAGCATGGTCAGCGCGGACCTCGACGCCGATGGATGGCCGGACCTGGCTGTCGGCGCCGGGCAGCAGTCGGGACCGATGCGCGTGACCGCCTACCGCAACCAGCACGACGGCACGTTCCTGGCGACGAGCAGCGCGATCGGCTCGGCGCTGACGATGGCCGCGAGCGACGTCACCGGGGACGGCCGCATCGACCTCGTCTTCAAGTACTCGACGTCGCCCGTGCAGGTGATGCCCGGCAACGGGGACGCGACGTTCGGATCCGTCGCCGTCAGCCCCGAATCGGCCGGCATCAAGGAGGAGAGCGCGTTCGCGGACCTCGACGGCGACGGACGGCTCGACGTCGCGGGGACGGGGTTCAGCAACCTCCCCGGCGTCGTCGGCGTCTCGCTCTACCGGTCTGCGCTCGGGACGTACGGGCCGCCCGTCAACTACGGGCCGCTCGGCACCGGCGCCGGATGGCCGATCGCGGCCGACCTCGACGGCGACGGGCACACGGACCTCGCCTTCGCCAACCGCAAGGGGACGCCCACGGGGGAGGCGCATTCGATCTCGCTCCTGCTCGGCCACGGCGACGGGACGCTCGCGGCGGCGATCGACTACGGCATCCCGTGGTCAGGCCCGCAGGCGACCGCGGACCTCGACGGCGACGGCGCGCTCGACATCGTGCTCGTCCCGTACGGCGGCCAGCTTCGTGGGGTCGTGGTCTTCTTGCAGGCCGGTCCCGGCGCGAAGGATCCGTACGCGAGCGCGCTCGCGGCCGTCGCGTCGACGCTGACCGTGCGCGGAGCGTCGACGGTGAGCGTCCCGGTCAAGGCGCCCAAGGGCGGGCTGAAGGGCGTGGTGGGCCTGCAGGACATCTCCGCGCTCGGCGTCGCCCGCGCGAGTGCGAGCTCCGGCGGCCTGCTGGCCCGCGCGTCCGTGAAGCTGCGCCGCGCCGGCCGCGCGCGCGTCGGCGTCCGGCTGAGCGCGCAAGCCGTGCGCCTGCTGCGCACGCGCGGCGAGTTGCGCGCCGCCGTGCTGCTTTCCATCGCGCGCCGCGGGCGCGCGACGGTGACGCGCCGTGCGGTCGTGACGCTGCGCCGCCACTGACGCGTCCCGTTCACGCCGCCGCGTTGAGCACGAGGAACGCGGACAGCGACGGCGCGCCGTCGCGGCAGGAGAGGCGCTGAACCCGGCGTGGGTGGGCGAACCCGGCGTACTCGCCGGCGTGGACGCGGTCCAGGCGGCACTTGAGGCCGAGCACGCGGGTCCGGCAGCCGTCGCGCTCGCAGCCGGCCGGCCTCGTCCAGCGGCGAACGCGTGCGGCGACCCGTCGCGCGCGGTCGCAGCCGAGCTCGTACACCTCGATCGACATCACCGCGCCTGCGCGGTAGGTCCCGCCGACGCTCCCGCATGAGCCCGGAACGTCGGAGGAGTAGTCGGTGCCCTCGTCGCACATGCTGTTCGCTCCGCTCCATCTGAACCAGGAACCGAGCGGACCTCGCGGCCATTGCGGGTAGCGGACCTCGAGCGTCGTGTACGCGCGTTCGGCGTGGCCCGCGCACATTCCCAGGTCACGCACGCGCAGCCGTACCCGGACCGGCGGGTAGTAGCCGCCCATCGGCCGGAAGATGTTGCCCGTGCCGCGACTGTGCGCGACCGTCCGGCCCCAGCCGGTCCAGCGGATGCCGCTGATCAGGCCGCTGGGGTCGCCGCCGTTGTGGAGCGTGCGCGGCGCGACCGTCCCGAAGCCGGTGGCGTGGGGCGCGAAGAAGTCCGGCGACCCGAGCACGGGCGCGTCGGCCGCTCGCGCGGGAGCCGCCAGCAGCAGGACCGCCACCACGATCGGCGCCAGGAAGCGCATGTGCGCCGGGATCCTATGGCCGCGATCCCCGCCGCGGGAGGCGCACGTCCCGCGGCGGGGTGGGGAGGCTCGCGGTCCTACACCTCTTGCGTGGGCTCGTCGTCCTCGGCGAGCACCTTGTAGAGCTTGCGCCGGGCCTCGGCGAGGATCTCGCGCGCCTTCTCGGCGTGGCCGGAGCCCGCGACCTGCATGACCGCCGCGGCGACCTGGGCCATGACCTGGCGCAGGTCGGCGACGCCCTCGTCGATGCCGCCGGTGACGGCGCCGAACGGGTCGCCGAGCTCGGCGGCGTGGCTCTCCACATACGCCGCGCCCTCGTCGGTGAGCGTGTACGTGCGCCGGCTGTCCTGCTCGGTCGCGCGCACCAGGCCCTCGTCCTCGAGCTGCTGCAGCGAGGGGTAGACCGAGCCGGGGCTCGGCTTCCAGTAGCCGTCGGTGCGCCGCTCGATCTCCTGAATCAGCTGGTAGCCGTTCTGCGGGTTCTCGGCGAGCAGGAGCAGCAGGGCGGCGCGCACGTCGCCGCGCCGCGCCCGTCCGCCGCCGCGCGGGCCCCAGGGGCCGCCGCGGCCGCCCTGGCCGAACACGAACTCCTTGAAGAAGCGAGGGTCGAAGCCGGGGCCGCCCCCGTGACGTCCTTGCATAAGCGCGATCCAGCCTTCCAGGCCCCGGGGGCCGCAGTGTTGATGGTGGTGGTGGTGGTGGCGACGACGGGGCGCGCCCCACTCGGCAGCGTGTGCTGCGTCCATAGGTTCGTCTCCTGGTTTTCGATACGTTCCGACTGTTCAACGATATATCGCGATAGTCTTTCTTGTCAAGTGTCCCTAGGATCGAGATGTGGCCGACACCCCTCCCACCTCGCGAATCGCCCGCACGCGCCGCTTCGGCGGCCTGGTGGCCGGGCAGGGCCTGCGCTGGGCGGGAACGCAGGCGGTGAACGTCCTGCGCTCCGACGAGAAGGCCGACGAGGCCACCGGCGAGCGCGCGGGCGCGATCGCTCGCGAGCTCGTCAAGCAGCTCGGGCAGATGCGCGGCGCGGCGATGAAGGTCGGCCAGGTGCTCTCCACCGTCGACTTCACAGCGCTGCCGGAGGACGACCGCGACGAGTTCAAGGCGACGCTCGCGGCGCTGCGCGACGACGTCCCGCCGCTTCCGTTCAAGCGCGTGGAGAAGCTGCTGCGCGAGGAGATCGGGATGCCGTTGGAGGAGGCGTTCCGCGACTTCGAGCACGAGGCGTTCGCGGCGGCGTCGATCGGCCAGGTGCACCGCGCGGTGACCGCCGACGGGCGCCGCGTCGCCGTCAAGGTCCAGTACCCGGGCATCGCCGAGGCGGTGGAGACCGACCTGCGCAACCTCCAGATGCTGCTGCCGCTCGTGAAGCGCTTGGCGCCGGGGCTCGACGTCAAGGCGCTCGCCACCGAGCTGCGCGAGCGCATCGGCGAGGAGCTCGACTACGAGATCGAGGCGCAGAACCACCGCGCGATGGCGCGCGCCTGGCGCGACCATCCCTTCGTGTTCGTCCCGCCGGTCGACACGAAGCTGTCGGCCCGCCGTGTGCTCGTGACCGAGCTGATCGAGGGCCACCGCTTCGAGGCGGTCAAGGCGATGGACGAGGCGACGCGCGACCGCGTCGGCGAGATCGTGTTCCGCTTCTTCTTCGGCACGCTCACGCACCTGCGCCGTGCCGCCGGCGACCCGCACCCGGGCAACTACCTGCTGCTCGGCGACGGACGGGTCGGCTTCCTCGACTTCGGGCTGATGCGACTGGTCGACGCGGACTACCTGGAATGCGAGCGCGCGCTCGCTCGCGCGGTGGTCGCCGGAGACGCGGACGAGGTCCACGCGCGGTTGGCGGCGCTCGGATATCTCCCCGACCCGGCGTCGTTCGAGCCGGAGGCGCTGCTGGCCCAGCTGCGGGTGGCCGGCGAGTGGTACTTCGAGCCCGGCTTCCGCCGGCTGACGCCGCGCTACGTGGCCGGCCTGCTCGAGCGCGGCGGCTCGCCGCGCTCAGCGTTCTTCGACCAGATGCGGCGGCAGACGATCCCGCCGCAGGCGCTGTTGATCCGCCGGATGGAGGGCCTGGTGTTCTCGACGCTCGGCGAGCTGCGCGCCGGTGCCGACTGGTACGCGCTGGCCGACGAGCTGTGGAGCGGCTCGCCGCCCTCCACGCCGCTGGGCGAGCTGGACGCGGCGTTCTGGGGCGAGACCGGCCGCCCGCTCGCCGCATAGGCGACCTTTTGTCAGGCCCGTGGGCCGGCGGCACGCCGCGGCGGGAGCGCTTGCGTTGACGCGCGGTATGTGAAATTCTGAGAGAATCTCTCAACTTCGAGGTTCTGCCAGATGACAGATCAACGCAGATGGTGGGCGCTCGGCGCCCTGAACCTTGCCGTCCTGGCCGTCTCTCTGGACGGCACGGTCCTGAGCGTCGCGCTCCCTACGCTCGCGCACGCGCTCCACGCCACCGAGTCCAACTTGCAGTGGTTCTCCTCCGGCTACCTGCTCGTGCTTGCGGCGGCGATGCTCCCGGCCGGGGTACTCGGTGACCGCTACGGGCGCAAGAAGGTGCTGCTCGGCTCGATAGCGCTGTTCGGCGCCGGCTCGGCGCTGTGCGCGGCGGCACCCTCCAGCGGCGCATTCATCGCCGCCCGCGCGCTGCTCGGCGTCGCCGGCGCGGGCGTGATCGTGATGGCGCTCTCGGCGCTGACCGTGCTGTTCAGCGAGGAGGAACGGCCTAAGGCGGTCGGCGTGTGGGCGGCCGCGAACTTCGTCGCGCTGCCGCTGGGGCCGATCCTCGGCGGTTGGCTGCTGAGCGAGTTCTGGTGGGGCTGGGTGTTCCTCATCAACGTCCCGGTCGCCCTGATCGGGCTGCTTGCCGCCTGGCGGCTGGTACCTGAGTCGCGCCCCGCGCGCCGGCCAGGCTTCGACGGGATCGGGCTGGCGGCCTCAGTGGCCGGGCTGCTCGCGCTGACCTACGGCGTGATCGAGGCGGGCGAGCACGGCTGGGGCGATGCCGGCGCCGTGGTGCCGATCGCCGCCGGCGTCGCGCTCCTCGCCGCCTTCGTCGCCTGGGAGCGGCGGCTGGGCGCGCGCCCCGGCGGCGAGCCGCTGATCGACCCGGAGCTGTTTCGCTCGCACTCGTATACGTGGGGCGTGATCCTCGTCACCGTGGCGATCCTGGCGATGATCGGCGTGCTGTTCACGATGCCGCAGTACTTCCAGGGCGTCCGCGGCACCGACGCGATGGGCTCAGGCGTGCGCCTGCTGCCGCTGATCGGCGGGCTCGTGCTCGGCGCGCTGCCGGCCAATCGGCTGGCGGCCGGCATCGGCGCGAAGGCGACGGTGGCGCTCGGCTTCCTGATCCTCGCCGGCGGGCTCTTGCTCGGCGCCACCACCGACCTCCGGTCCGGAGAGGGGTTCGTGGCCGCCTGGATGGCCGTGGTCGGCCTCGGGATGGGGCTGACGATGGCCACGGCGACCTCGGCCGCGCTGTCGGAGCTGCCGGAGGAGCGCAGCGGCGTCGGCTCGGCCGTGCTGCAGGCGTGCAACAAGACCGGCGGGCCGCTCGGAACTGCCATCCTTGGCAGCGTGGTCAGCTCGGCCTACCTCGCGCGGCTCGACGTCCGCGGGGTGCCGGCCGCCGCGCGCGAGAGCGTGTTCGGCGGCGTCGCGGCCGCCCAGCAGGCGCACTCGAGCGCGCTGCTGGTGGCGGTGCGCGGCGCGTTCGTACACGGGATGGACTTGGCGCTGCTGGTGTCGGCGGCGATCGCCGTGGCCGGCGCGCTCGCCACCCTCGCGTTCCTGCAGACCCGGAGGGCAGGGGTTGCCGTCGCGCAGTGAGCCGATGGGTCTGCGCGAGCGCAAGAAGGCGCGCACGCGCGAGTCGATCCGCGAGCACGCGTTCCGGCTCTTCCGCGAGCAGGGCTACGGGGCGACCACCGTGGAGCAGATCGCGGAGGCGGCGGAGGTCTCCCCCAGCACGTTCTTCCGCTATTTCCCGAACAAGGAGGACGTCGCCCTCACCGACGACCTCGACCCGCTGCTGCTGGAGTCGTTCCGCGCTCAACCGCCCGAGCTCGGCCAGCTCGCCGCGATCCGGGCGGCGATCCGCGAGGTGCTCGCCGAGACGCCGCCGGAGATCCTCGCGCGCGACCGCGAGCGCCAGGCCGTGATCCTCGCGACACCGGAGCTGCGCGCGCGGACGCTCGACGCGGCGGTCGCGATGGTGCGGATGCTGGCGGCGGTGATCGCCGAACGTGCCGACCGGCCGCCCGACGACCTCGCCGTGCTCGCGCTCGCCGGCGCCGTGATCGGCGCCGGCATCGCCGCGTTCGCCGCGTCGGTGGACGACCCGGACGCGGACCTCATGCAACTCGTCGACGGCGCGATCGGCGCGCTCGAGACAGGCGTGAATCTGTAGCGCGGCTGAGCGGCGCGCGCCGCATAGACGCAGCGCGCTTTGGGTAGCCCGAGGTTCAACTCAACGGTGCGCGCCGCCCCAGGCGCCGCCTCACACAACTCGCAACCCAGGAGGAGATGTGATCTGGGTACTGGTGATCGTGGTCGCCGTGCTGCTGTGCGCGGTGATCTGGCTCGCCCTGCGCCAGCGGCGCACGGCGCAGCTGCGCGAGGGCTTCGGCCCGGAGTACGACCGTACGCTCGAGGAGCGCGGCGACCAGCGCGCCGCCGAGGCCGAGCTGCGCGAGCGCGTCCAGCGCCGCCGCGGCTATGACATCCGCGAGCTCGAGCCGCAGGCGCGCGACCGCTACGCCGCGCGCTGGCGCGAGACGCAGGCGCGCTTCGTCGACCAGCCGGCGTCAACGCTGACTGACGCAGACGCGCTGGTGAACGAGGTCATGCGCGAGCGCGGCTATCCGGTGGACGACTTCGAGCAGCAGGCGGCCGACGTCTCGGTCGACCACCCCAGCGTCGTCGAGCACTACCGCGAGGCGCATGCCGTGCGGGCGAGCGACGAGACGAGCACCGAGCAGTTGCGCGAGGCGTTTGTGCACTACCGCGCGCTGTTCGCCGAGCTGCTCGGAGAGCAGAAGGAAGCGACGCGATCCGAGAGGGTCGAGGAGGTCAGGTGACATGGAAGCCAGGCAGACACTCGGTACGCGCGACCTCGCGGGCGGCGTCGAGCGCGACGACGACCCGTCGGTGGCGCCGGATGACCGGATCGCCGAGCGCGAGGACGCCCCGGAGCTGTTCGAGCGCGCGGACAGCAGCGGCTACCAGAGCCGCTGGGAGACGATCCAGACCAACTTCGTAGACGACCCGCGGCGCACGGTCGAGGAGGCCGACGAGCTGGTCGCCGAGGTGATGCGCAAGCTCGCCGAGAGCTTCGCCGCCGAGCGCGAGCGGCTCGAGCAGCAATGGGGCCGCGGCGAGGACGTCTCGACCGAGGACCTGCGCGTCGCGCTGCAGCGCTACCGCAGCTTCTTCCAGCGCCTGCTGGCGGCCTGACGGTCTAGTGCGCCATCCGCGTGCTGTGAACGCTTGTCGACGAGCAGCACGCGGACGGCGGCGCCGCGCCTACGTCGCACCCGCGACGTTCGACGAATGGGCGCAACGGCTGAGGGATCGTTCGCTCGGCCGCGGGTCCTGTCCTCGTGGGACCCGGGTCGTCGCTGAACTGAGGCGCGTCCCGCCGGGACGCTTGCCGTCGAGGGTGCGGACTCACCCGCCGGGCGCCCTCGCATGCAGGGCGCGGACCGGCGTACAGGGCGCCGCGCTGTGCAGGGCGCCACCCGCTCTCCGGGCGCGATGTTGCTGACATTCAGCGCCGACCCCCAACGCCCACGAGGCCACCCACGGGTGAAACGGCTACCCCAGAGCTCCGGGGCCTGCCGCGTTTCAGGCGATAGCGATAGCGCGCCCGGCGGCAGGTCGGCCGTCATCGGCGTCGCTCAGATGCACGGAAAGGAGCGCGCGCCGGTCGACGTGCGGCTCACTGCGTGCCCTGAAGGGCCGCGTGGAGGCGGCGAAGGCTTTCGGCCGGCCAGAGCGTCTTCGAGTCGTAGTAGACCTCGAACGCCGGGGTGTCCGGGGGGATGTTCACCCACTTGACCTTCGATCGCGTGAAGATGTGCACGTCCGGCGCGATAGCGGTCGGATCGTCGAGCGTTCCGCCACGAACGAAGCGGACCTCGGGCGCGCCGTACTCGCTGAAGACGGCGACCTGACAGTGCGGGCAGCGGAAGATCCGCTGCGCGCTGCCGTCGTCGCGTGGCGCGTCGACCGGCTTCGGCGTTCCTGTGAGGACATCGAGACGGTGTGCCTCGATGAGCAGGTTGATGACGAACGCACTGCCGGTCTGGCGCTGACAGTTCAGGCAGTGGCAGCAATGAATGAACATCGGTGGGGACGCGAGCCGGTATCGCAGCGCGCCGCACGCGCACCCGCCCTCACGTTGAACACTCATGCAGAAGCATCCTAGGCCGCCGCGGTGGAGGGTTCGGCGGCGGTCGCCCTGGACGATCGCGAGCAGTCTCGCGGATTCGCCGCGCGCGACGTCGGCGCTATCGCACTGCACGAGTCGGAGCAGCGCGCCAAATCGATCCGACCCGCGGCGAGCGCTGCTGCTCCGAGGCAGAAGCGGTGGCGGACGGGGTCGGTCGCTGCGTCGCTTGAGAGGCGATGGCCCGCGCGTGTCGCTTTAGGACGGAAGCACAACGGAGAGTGCCGTAGCGAGTGGCGGCTCCCCGGAAGGGGCGGCGTCGGCTCGCGACTGCTCGGTGACAGATGCAGGAGCGGCGCGAGCGCCGATTGCTCGCCGACAGACGCCCGGATTTCGTCCAGAGGGAGAGCCGTCGGCGCGCCGGAAGAGACCCGCGCATCCGTCGAAAGGCAGCAGTCTTGACCTGCGCGCCCGCTCGTCGTCCGGCGTGAGGACGCCCTCGCGCTCGCCGCCGCGGGGCGCGACACGCGCATCTCCGTACTGTTCGGGCGCGACTGGCTGCGCTACTTCATGCGCCGCCGCGCCGACGCCCAGACCAGAGAGCCCGAGAGCAATGGCCGCCTACGACGAGGACCTCGCCTACATCCACGACCAGGGCTACTCGCAAATCGCGGAGGGCGCGGCGGCGAGCGTCCTCGAGCTGCTGGCCCCGCGCGCGTCGATCGTCGAGCTCGGCTGCGGCAGCGGCGTCACGGCCCGCCGCCTCACCGACGCCGGCCACGATGTGCGCGGTATCGACCAGTCGGCAGCGCTGATCGCGCTCGCCCGCCGCCGGGCACCGCGGGCCGGCTTCCGCGTCGGCTCGTTCGTCAGCGAGCCGATCCCCGAGTGCGACGCCGTGCTGGCCATCGGCGAGGTCTTCAACTACCTGTTCGACGAGGGCAACACGCGCGCGGCGCTGCCGTCCCTGTTCGCGCGCATCCACGACGCGCTGCGCCCGGGCGGGCTACTGGTCTTCGACCTGGCCGCGCCCGGCGTCGTGCCCGGCGGCCGCAGCCGCACCTGGACGACCGGGCCCGACTGGGCCGTGCTCGTCGAGAACCACGAGGAGAGTGGTCTCCTCACTCGCCACATTACGAGCTTCCGCGAACGCGGCGCGGGCTACCGGCGCAGCGAGGAGGTCCACCGCCAGCGCCTGCACCGGCCGCGCGAGATCCTCGCGCTGCTGCGCGCCGCCGGTTTCCGTGCGCGCACCCGCCGGCGCTACGGCGAGGTCTCGCCGGGCCGCGGGCGCCACGTGTACGTGGCTCTCAAGCCGGGCTAATGTCGGGCTAATGTCGCTCATGTCGCCGGTCGGGAGCCGTACGATGAGTGCGTGCCGGGCGGCAGCGAAGCGCTTTTGGTCGCGGGTCAGCAGGCCCTCGTGGCCAGAGAGTGGGCTGCCGCCAGGAGCTCGTTCGAGGCCGCGCTCGAGCAGGAGGAGACGGCCGAAGCGTTGAACGGGCTCGGGAGCGCGCTCGGGTGGTTGGATGAGACCGAGGCCTCGCTGCGCTACCGCGAGCGCGCGTACGCCGAGTTTCGCCGCCGACCTGAGCCGTTCCAGGCCGCGGTGATCGCGATGCAGCTGTGCTCCCAGTACGCGGGCAGCCTCGGCAACCTAGCCGCCTCGCGCGGCTGGCTCGGCCGTTTTGAGCGCTTGGTCGAGCAATTCGAACTGCCGCCGCTGATGGAGGCCTGGGTGCTGCTGTGTCGGGCTTCTCTGGCGTCCGCCAGCGACGACCCGCATGCGGCTCTGGGCTACGGCCGGGAGGCGCTTGAGATCGCGCACCGCTTCCCAGGCGCTCCGGGCCCCAACGCCGAGCTCTGCGCGCTGAGCGAGATCGGCGCGGCGCTTGTCGAGACGGGCCGCGTCGAGGAAGGGACCGCGCTGCTCGACGAGGCGATGGCCGCATCGCTCGCCGGCGAGGCCGAGAGCCCGGACACGGTCGTGTACACGAGCTGCAAGACGGTGGTGGCCTGCGCCCGCGCCGCCGAGGTCAGGCGAGCCACGCGGTGGATCCGCGCCGCCGACGAGTTCAACCGCAGCTACGGTTCGCCCCACGTCTACATCCTCTGCCGCCTGCACTACGGCGGCGTTCTGCTCGCGACCGGCGATTGGGCCGAGGCCGAGCGAGAGTTTCGGGCCGCGCTGGAGAAGATGCCCAAGACCGCCGAGCCGCGCCTCCACGTCGAGGTGTTGGCGAAGCTCGCGGAACTGCGCCTCGCGCAGGGCCGGATCGAGGAGGCGGCGCGGCTGCTCGACGGCCTGGAGGACGACGTCGCTACCAGCTATGCGCTCGGCTCGATCCACCTGGCCCGCGGCGAGCTCGCCGTCGCCGCGTCTGTCCTCGGCCGCCGCGCGCGCGAGGTTGGCGAAGACTGCCTGCGGTGCGCCCCGCTGCTCGAGCTGCTGGTGCAGGTCGAGATCGAGCTGGGCAAGGTCCGGGAGGCCGCCGCCAAGGCCCGCCGGCTCGCTGAGCTCGGCACGAGCCTTGCCTGCGATGTGATCGCCGCCCGCGGCGAGCGGGCGCTCGGTCGCGTCCTCCTCGCGGCGGCGAACGGCGACGGGGCCGTGCCTCACCTGGAGCGGGCGCTGGAGGCTTTCGCGCGCCTTGAGATGCCGCTGGAGATCGCTCGCGCGCGGCTGCTTCTGGCGCGCGCGTTCAGTGAGGCGGAGCGCGAAGTCGCGATCGCCGAGGCCAGGGCCGCACTCGGCGGCTTCGAGCGGCTTGGCGCCGCCGGCGACGCCGATTCGGCTGCCGCGTTCCTGCGCGCGCTGGGAGTGAAGGCGGCTCGCGCCGGCACGAGGGGAATCAGTCTGCTGACCAAGCGCGAGTCCGAGGTACTGCGGCTGCTGGGAGAGGGCCTGTCCAACCGCGAGATGGCCGAGCGCATGTTCATCACTCGCAAGACGGTCGAGAATCACGTCGCCAGTGTGCTCTCCAAGCTCGAGCTGCGTGGCCGCGGCGAGGCGGCGGCATACGCCGTTCGCCACCTCGAGCACCGGCGCTAGACCGTATGGCCGACGGCCGGCGTAGGCTGTGCGCAGCGCAGGCGTCGCGAGTAGCCGCGACCGCCGCTGTCTAGGAGAGCGCGCGAGGCGCGCAGGCAGGACCCGGCAGTGAGGGGAACGTTGGGGGCGTGGCCGTCAGCGAACGGCGGCTTCGGCGTGCTCACGGGCGGAAAGTGGTCCATATCAGCGCTCTGGCGGCGGCCGCGAGTTCCACCGCGACGTAGGTGTTTTCGCTCATGCTCGCGCGACCTGGGCGTGCGACCGTGGCCGGTATGACCGATGCCACCTCTCAAGAGCTCACCCACGAGGCGAGCCAACATTCGACCACACAGGAAGCGGTGCGGCGGTACCTGGACGGGCTGAACGCCCTCGACCCGGACCTGACGGTGTCGGCATATGCGCCGAACGCCGTCATCCGCTACCCAGGCGAGCCGCCCATGGGAGTGGATGCGTTCCATGCTTATCTCGAACAGGTGAAGCTGGCCCTCGCAGGCTTGCACATCGCACCGCGAGAGCTCTTCGAGACCGAGCACGGCGTGGCGGCGCGCTGGACGTTCACGGCGACGACGAAGACCGGCCGCACAGTCACCTGCGACGGCATCGACAGCTGGGTGATCGGCACCGACGGCACGATCGAGTCGGTGGACGTGTACTACGACCCATCGCCGTTGGTCGAGGCGCTCCAGAGCTAAGCATGAACCTGACCTTCGCGGACGCCGCCTTCGACATCGTCCGCTCAACCTTCGGGGCGGTGTTCGCGCCCACCAGGTGCGAACCGCCGCGCGTGCCGCCGGACCTCTGGGGTACCGCGGAGCGCGCGCGAGCTGTTCGATGTCGCAGCGAACCGCGACGAGGCGGAAAGAGGCGATCAGTGACACAGATCGGTGAGCACGCGGTCGTGCTTGGTGGCAGTCTCGCGGGATTGGCGGGCGCTGCGGTCCTGGCGCAGCGGTTCGAGCGTGTCACGGTGGTCGAGCGTGACGTCCTGCCCCAGACCGGCCGGCACCGCAAGGGTGTGCCGCAGGGGCGGCACGTCCATGTCTTGCTGCCCGCAGGACTACGGGGACTGGCCGAGCTGTTCCCCGGGGTCCTCGAGGACCTGCGGGAACAGGGGGCGCACGTCTTCGACGCCCGTGCGTTGCGGTTCAACATCGCCGGCGGGAGTCTGCTGCTCGGGGACACCGACGTGGAGTTCATCGCGGCGACCCGGCCGCTGCTCGAGGGAATCGCATGCGAGCGGGTGCGGTCGCTGAGCAACGTCCGGTTTGCGGAGGGCTGCGACGGCTGCGGCCTGACGACTACGCCTGACCGCGCGCGCGTGACCGGCGTGCGGCTGCGATCGCGCACGGGTCGTGTCGCGGAGCAAGCCGTCGGGGCGGATCTCGTCGTGGACGCGACCGGCCGCGGCTCGCGCTCGCCGCGCTGGCTCGCCGCGCTCGACTACCCGGTGCCATCCGAGGAGCAGATCCACGTCGGCGTGCACTACACCACGCGCCTGTTCCGTCGAGCGCCCGAGACGTCCGGCGAATGGCGGAATGTAACGGTGGACATCCCGCCGGGTGAGCGGCGCGGGGCGGTTGCACTGGCCGTCGAGGGGGATCGGTGGATCGTCACCCTCATCGGGCTCCTGGGCGAACGCCCGCCGACCGACCTCGACGGGTTCGTCGAGTATGCGCGCAGTCTGTGGACGCGCGACGTCCACGCCGTGGTTGCCGACGCGGAGGCGATCGGCGAGGCGTCGACCGGCGCCTTCCCCGCGAACGTCCGCCGCCGCTACGACCGCCTTAGGCGCTTCCCTGACCGGTACATCGTGACCGGCGACGCGGCTTGCTCCCTGAACCCCGTATACGCACAGGGGATGAGCGTCGCGTTCGGTGAGGCGCTGGCGCTCGCGCGGGTCCTCGACCGCCACGGCCTGGACCGCGTCGGGCGGCGGTTCTTCCGGCAGACCAAGCCGATCGTCGGCGTCGCCTGGTCAATGGCGACCGGCGCCGACCTGGGACACCCCGGCGTGGAGGGACCGCGGACGGCCAGCTGGCGCCTGCTCAACGCCTACATCGGCCGCCTGTTCGGCGTCGCGCACCGCGACCCGGTCGTCGCCGGGGCGGCACTGAAGGTCTACGGAATGGTCAGCCCGCCCCAACACCTGATGCATCCACGGATCGCGTGGCGCGTGCTAAGAGGCGGCCGCGAGCGCCCATGTCCCCTCGCACCAGTTCAGCCCGCCGCGTGACCGTCGTGGCAGCCATCGGCGCCATCGCCTTGGGCGGCTGCGGCGATGGTGCTGGAGGCGGTCGGGGCGAAGGCAGCCCCGGTTCGGGAACCCACGACGAGCGGCTCGCCACCGAGCGCGTCCAGGAGTTCCTTTCAGCGATGCAGGGAAAGCAGCACGCGCGCGTGTGCGCGATGATGACGCCCAAGCTGCGGCGCGCCATCACGAGCGAGCTGCGGATCGAGTCCTTGTCGGGAACGTGCCGCACGCGCGCCGCGGATATCTATTCGCCGGCGAAGGCGCCCGGTAACCCCGACGCAACGGTGACGCAGATCAACGTCGTCCGGGACGAGGCGACGGCAACGGTCACCGCCCCCAAGCCGAGGAGCGAGCTCGCCACTGGTCCGGTCGAGAGCGACGTGCTGCTCGAGCGGCGCGGCAACCGCTGGCTCATCGCCAACTTCTGACCGACAGCGAGTGATCGTGATGAGCGGACGGCGCGTGCTGATCGTAGGCGGCGGGATCGCCGGCCTGGCGCTGGCGCGCATGCTCGCGCGCATCGGAGTCTGGCCCGAGGTGATCGAGCGTGAGCCCGTGTGGCGGCCTGCGGGTACCGGCATGTATCTGCCCGGGAACGCCACTGGCGCCCTGCGTGCCCTCGGCCTCGAGGCGCAGGTCGCGTGCCGGTCCGTTGAGATCCCGCGGCAGCGCTTCTGCGATCACCGCGGCCGGCTGCTGTGCGAGGTCGACGTCGCCGCGCTCTGGAGGCCCGTCGGGCCATGCCTGGCGATACATCGAGCCGAGCTCCACGATCTGCTGCTCAAGGCGACCGGCGACGTGCCCATCCGCCTCGGGCAGGCCGTGGACCGCGTGATGCAGCGCAACGGCATCGTCTCCGTCGAGTGCAGCGACGGAACGAGCGGCGAATACGATCTCGTGGTCGCCGCCGACGGGATCCACAGCGCCGTTCGCCGGCTCACGTTCGAGCCCACCGCCGTACCCCACCCCGTGGGCCAGGTCGGCTGGCGGTTTGTCGCGGCCCGCCCGCCCGAGGTCACGACCTGGTCGGTGATGCTCGGGCGCCGCACTGCATTCCTGACCCTTCCGATCGGCGAAAACCGCGTCTATTGCTACTGCGACGTGCTCTCACCGCGAGACCCCGACAACGCCGAGCGCGCCCCGGCCGAGCGGCTCACGCGGCTGTTCTCCGAGTTCGCCGATCCCGCCGCGACGCTGCTCGACGCGCTCGACGCCGGAGCGGACATCAACGTCTCGACGATCGAGGAGGTCGCCCTCGACTCCTGGGTGCGTGACCACGTCGTGCTCATCGGCGACGCCGCGCACGCGACCTCGCCGAACATGGCCCAGGGCGCGGCGATGGCGCTCGAGGACGCGCTCGTGCTCGCCCACTGCCTACGCGACATCCGAGCGATCCCCGACGCCCTCGCGGCATTCGAGGCCCGACGCCGACCCCGAACCGACTGGGTCCGCGCCCAGACGCACCGCCGCGACCACACCCGATACCTCCCGCCCACCCTCAGGGACAACGTCCTGCGATCCCTCGGCCGGCGGATCTTCCACGCCAACTACCGTCCGCTCCTGGACCAGCCCTGAGCCACCGGGCCCGCCTCCGCTCATTGGCCGCCTCTAGCCGCAGTCCGTCCTGGTCTTCGACGGATGCGAGCGCCTCGACCGGCCGGTCGCGCGCACCTCCTCCGGACGACGAGCGGGAGCGCAGTTCCAGACGGCTGCTTCGGCGGGATGCGGCCATCGCGATTGTCCTGCCTCAGGTCGCGATCGTGCTGCTGTAGGACGGAAGCGCACGCCCTCAGACTCAATGACCTGCCGCTTCGCCGCTCCCTTCAGGCGGAAGGAGCAGTCTTCCGGTGGCCTCGCGACCGGCGAGCGAGTCGGGTCGTCAGGCCCGTCGCGGACGCATGACATACCACTCCGTGAACTCCCGGCAGCGGCCATCGTCGTCGAAGTTCAAGATGAAGCAGTTGTCGTAGACGCGGTCGACCGGACCACCAGACTCGACCGAGTACGTCGTGCTGCCGACGACGACCGCGACGTCAGCGTCGACGGCGATCGTGCGGTAGTCGGCCTCCCACGTGTCCGGCGGATCGGGTGTCGAGACTCCCTCGGCGGTGCTCTCGCCGAGCCACGAGCGCACGATCGCGTCCCGCCCGCGCACCCATTCGTCGTACGGGTGGTAGCGGTACCTCGCATCGGCGCTGAACAGCGCCGCGATCTGCTCGCGGTCATACGTCCGCCACGCCTCGACGTAGTTGGCGAGCCAGCGATCGACCTCACCCCGATCCATCACGCAATGACATCACAGCCGGCATTCGGTGACCCCGGCGGAACGCGATAAAGCAGTACACGCCGGTCGACGGCGACCCTGCGGATCGTCGCATCGAGGCGATCCGACAGCGCCGCCACCGCCGAATGCGTACTCGCGTCTCGCGTCTCGCGTCTCGCGTCTCGCGTCTCGCGTCTCGCGCATTGCGCTAGTCGGATCGCGCGTCGCCCAGCTATCGCCTCCAGGCGAATGCGCACGCGTGCCGACGTCACGACGCGAGTCGCGTTGAAGGGTGAGCGCGGTGACGGCCGCTTTTGAAGCCGGCGGGAGCCCCTGCGTGGGCGAGTCAGGGCGGCGCCGCCGCACGGCTGACACACGGCGCAGTTATGCGTCGGCCGTGCGCTCCACCCACTGCGACCGCCATTCCGGCGGCTCGAACGGCTGCGGGTAATACCGCGTCTCACGAATGATCTTGTCGTCGCGGAACTCGAAGATCCCGACGACGAGGTAGATCTCGCCGCCGTAGTCTCCGGTGGCCTCGACGGTCCACACGTCGCCGGCGCCGGTAATCCGTCGCACCCGGAACGTCGGCGTGCGATCGGGCGGGAACGCCCGCTGCATGGCCCGCATGTTGTCGCGGCCGCGGATTCGCTCGCCCGACTGCGGCATGTCGGCGACGAAGTCCTCGTGGCGCAGCGCGTACTCTGCGTCCGGATCGAGATTGGTCACCAGCTCGACCAGCGTTTCGCGGATCTGCTCATCGTCCATCGCCACCGCTCCTCTGCCGGGTGTAGCGATCCTATGCGCGCCGCCGCCAGGCAAGGAAGCACTGCTCGCAGCAGACAACCGACAGCGCTCCGGGGAGCCGAACCGCCGATCGCTGGCGCTGCTGCTTGGAGGCGAGGCTGTCGGATAAATGCGGCGGGCGGTCCGATCGGCCCGGCGCGGCAGTGAGTGTCGGGGGGCGCCGCCGGCGGCGGGAACCGCCGCCGCGTTCAGGGTGTCGCGGCGGCCAGTCGGTGGGTGTGGAGCTTGAGCAAGTTGTGAGTCGCGGCGATCAGTCTCCATTCGCTGCGGCAGGCGGTTCTGCCGCGGCGTTGGAAGCGTTTGATCGCGCGGTTGAACTTGATCTGGCCGAACACCGGCTCGATCGTGATCTGGCGCTGGCGGTAGAGCTCGTGGCCGAGCGGGGTGGCGAGCACGCGGCGCATGAACGAGTACATGCCGCCGGTCCAACCCGGCCGCTCGCCCCTGCGCAGCCCGGCGTCCGGCGGGACGAGCACCGGGATCCCTTCGCCGGCGATCTGTTGCATCTGGCGCTGGTGCCAGTAGCCGGCATCGGCGAGCACGACCTCGGGATCGCCGAGACCGAGGGCGGCCAGCTCGCGCTGCGTGGCGCGGACCATCGGTTCCAGGTGCCCGAAGTCCGGTGACTCGGTCGTGATCTCGGCGGCCACGATGATCTGCTGGTAGTTGACCGCGAGTTGAGCGTTGTAGCCCTGCATCCCCGGCGGCGGCATCAAGAACACCTGCTCACGGTCGACACCGATGAACCTCGCGCCCATGCCCGCAAGATCCCGACCCGACCGGACGGCACCACCTTTACCCGACAGCCTCAGGCAGAACCGGTAGCCGAGGAGGTCGCTGCGTCGCTCAGGAAACCCGGCTGGCGCGTGGAGCTTTCGGGCGATTTGAAGCGCGTTACGACCGACTCCCGCTCTTCGCGGTCCGTCGCCGTCACGCTTGAAGATCGGCGCGTCGCAGGATGCCGGGCGGTCATGCGATGGCCGTAACGAGCGTCATCGTGCGCGCGAGACCAAGCGAGCCGTCAGCTCGCCGGTGCTCGACGGCCAAGCGCGCGAGTTCCTCGAGCACGGCTGCGAGTTCCGCGTCGGTGAGCCCCGCGTCCAGACGCCGCACGTGGCCGTTCTCGCGCGTCATCCAGGTCCATAGCGCCGCGGCGTCTTGGAGGTCCAGCGTCTGCCGCAGCGTCTGCGCTCGCACCTCGGTCAGACCCGCGGCGCGGTGAACCTCGGCGGCCTCCTCGCGGCTGCCGATACGGCCGAAGGCGCGCGCGTAGTCTGCGCGCTCGGGTCCGAGCACGGCCGCCGCAGCGGAGCGCGGGAGCGCAAACCACGGGTTGTCACCGACCGGCGCCCACAGTGCGGTGACCACTCGCCCGCCGGTTGCGGTCACGCGCCTCAGCTCTCGCATCGTCGCGATCGGGTCCCTGGCGATCATCAGTGCGAGCCGGCTCACGGTCGCGGCAAATCGCCCTTCGGGGAAGGGAAGCAATTGGTCGAAGTCGGCCGCCATCAACATGACGCTGGGGCCCCTCGGATGCGTCGACAGCCGCGCGCGTCCCTGCTCGAGGCGCTCGAGGCTGGTGTCAATCCCGACGACCTCCGCTGCGCCGGCATCCGCGAGCGCCACGGTCAGTCGGGCGCTGCCGCAGCCGGCGTCGAGCACCGAATCGGCACCACCAACGGCGGCGACGATCTCCGGGACACCAAATGGCGTCATGGATCGAGATTACGCGGCGCGGCAGAACGCGTTTGGCGGCCCGCGCCCAGAGGTCTCAAGCAGCAGAGCGGGCGCGCTCGCGCACCGACAACAGCGGCGCGCGCCACAGTGCTGCTTGAGGACGATTCGAGCACTCTCGCTTCTGTCCGGTGCGAGCGCGTTGAGCCCGTTGCCGCAGACCCCTGGGTTGGACGAAACAGGGGGCGCCGAGGGCCGTGCTCGCCGTGGGCGCGCAGACTCGTCTCCTGCGGTGACGCCAGCCGTCGGTGTGGGATCTTGGGCGGCGGTACGGCTGGCTGCGTGCTCGCCGCACGGCTGAGCGAGGATTCGCGGCGTGCGGTGTGTCTGGTCGAGGCGGGGCCGGATTACGGGCCGTTCGATGCCGGCGATTGGCCGGCGGACCTCGTCGATCCACGTGAGCCGTCGGACTGTCACGACTGGTACCCGCAGGCTGAGATGTCGCTTTCGCGGGCACGGGTCATCGGCGGTTGCTCGGCTTACAACGCCGCCTTCGTCGTGTGGGGAGATCGGTGCGACTACGACGAGTGGGGCGTTCCGGGGTGGGGCTTCGACTCGATCGAGCCTTACCTGCGCCGGGCTGACGTGGGATCTTCACCTGGTGAGCTGGGCGGCCCGCGACACCGAGGGCATCACGGGCGGCCGGTGGCGCGTGCAGCTGAGCCCCTACGTGATGAACCCGGCGTCCACGGGAGCGGTCCGGCTGCGCTCGTCAGACCCGCGGGAGCCGCTTGAGATCGAGCTTGGCATTCTCTCCGACCCGCAGGCGGCTGACCTCGCGGTGGTCGTCGACGGCGTCGAGCTCGTGCGCCGGTTCGCCGCCACCGAGACGCTTGGTCGGCTGATGGCGGGCGAGGCCCGCCCTGGCCCCCACGAGGCCACCCGCGACCAGCTCGCCGCCTACGCATGCGACAACGTGCGGGGCTACTTCCACGCCGTCGGCACATGCAGGATCGGACCCAAGGGC
Organism: uncultured Solirubrobacteraceae bacterium; assembly: GCA_963837485.1. Lineage (GTDB taxonomy): Bacteria > Actinomycetota > Thermoleophilia > Solirubrobacterales > Solirubrobacteraceae > Solirubrobacter. Next base: position 290,165 of record CAWINP010000018.1, read on the forward strand.
GATCCCCGCGTCGCGCGCTAGACCTCGCCAGAGGCGCTCGCTTGCGCAGTCGCGAAGTGCTCACAGCGCGCCCCGCTGCGCAGGCTCCCGGAGCCGCGCTGTGCCGGCGCGACGAGCGCCCGGCCACGACAGGTTGCGCCGCTGCTTACAGGATCGCGATGTGGTCGGGCCAATCGTCGCCGAGCTGCGCGAGACGCGCCGCCACCTTGACGCGCGCATCCTCGCCCGCCCCGCCGACGCGCAGGCGCGCGTGCCCGGTCTCGTTCCAGTGGACGCGCTCGTCCTCGGCGATCCCGGCTTGGAGGCCATCGAGGAGCTCATCGGCACGCGGGTCCAGCTGGCGTCGTTGGAGGTCGACGATGCTCATGACCGTCAGCGTGATTCTCGCGAGTCGCGCGCGCGGGCGGTGTCGCTCGAAGCCATCGACTAGGAGACGCTGGCCGCCGGATGCGGTGGCCGATAGCGGCGCCGGCATTCGCGAGCGCTGGCGAGCAGGTCGTTGAGCTGGTCCTGGTTCAGCAGCTCGTGCGTCTCCACATGCGGGCCGAACATCCAGTAGATGGCCTCCATCGTGCCGTCGGCAGCTTCGACCACGGCGCGCGCCTGCGCGGCGCGATCCCTGGGCTTCTCGACCATCGCGTCCCAGGCATCAGACGTGTACGTGAACCACAGCGCGTACTTCGGCATGCCAGCTCCCTTCCCAGGGGCCACTTCCACGCTCGACTCGATAGCGGACGGCACGGCACGACGGCGCGACTCCCGTGCGTCGACCTTCGAGCCGCGGCTTTGCATTCAGTTTCCCGCCACAGCCGCCGCGCGGTCAAGCGACATGCGCTGCCGCCAACACCCGGGTTGCGAGGGCGGTGCCGCCGCGGGTCGTGCTCGCGGGACGCGCGGTTCTCGCGCGCAGCGGGAGCGATGGCGTCAGTGCTCCGACACGGGCCAGCGGGCGTACGAGTGGTAGTCCATGTGCTGCCTGGGGGTCGACGATTGTTCGTCGACCGCCGGGACGCGCTTGTACGATCGCGCGAGCGCCGGCGTCGGGTCGGCGCTGATTTCAGTAGGGGGCAGCCTTGAGATCCAAGCTCGCAGCAGCGGTCGGCGCATTTGTCACCGTGGCCACGATGCTGGCGCCCGCGGCGGCCGCGGTCGCCAAGGGGCCGCCGGTGGACCTGCGGTTTCTCGGGCAGGCGATCGTGCCGACCGGGACGGCCTTTCAGGGGACGACGGTCGGCGGCCTGTCGTCGATCACGTATGACCCGCGTCGTAACGTCTTCTATGCGCTCTCCGATGACCCGAGCCAGTTCCAGCCGGCGCGGTTCTACACGGTCGGGCTCGACGTGGGCGACGGGCGCCTGGGCGACGGCGACGTCCGGTTCGAGGACGTCACGACGCTGCTGGCCCCCGACGGTCAGCCATACGCGCCGTTCAGTCTCGACCCCGAGGGACTCGCGCTGACCAAGGACCGTCAGCTGATCCTCACCTCCGAGGGGTTCACGAACAGCCTGATCGACCCGTTCGTGCGGCGCTACGCGCTGGACGGGTCGTTCCTCGGCTCCTTGCCGGTGCCGCAGCCGTTCCTGCCGACGGCCGATCACTCGAGCGGTATCCGGCCGAACCTGGCGTTCGAGAGCGCCGGAGTGCCCCAGAACGGCCGGTTCGTGTTTACCGCCACCGAGAACGCGCTCTACCAGGACGGCCCGCCCGCGACCGTCTCCAACGGCAGCCCGGCGCGGATCATGCGCTACAACCTGCAGACCGGCCGGCTCGACCGCCAATGGGTCTATGAGACCGACCCCGTCGCGCAGCCGCCGGTGCCCGCGAGCCAGTTCTCGGTCAACGGGCTGGTCGAGCTGCTGCCGCTCAACAACGAGTTCCTGATCGCGATGGAACGCTCGTTCTCCGTCGGCGTGCCCGGGACGGGCAACTCGATCACGCTCTACACGGTGGCACTCCCCGGCGCGACCGACATCAACGGCGTCGACAGCCTCGCGGGCAAGCTGGACCGTGTCCGTCCGGCGCACAAGACGCTCCTGCTCGACCTCGACGAGCTCGGCATCCCGCTCGACAACGTCGAGGGCCTCACCTTCGGGCCACGGCTGCCGAACGGCCGCCAGTCCGTCGTGCTGGTCAGCGACAACAACTTCGCCGCCAGCCAGTTCACCCAGTTCCTGCTGTTCGAGCTCGAGAACTAGCTGTAGCTCCTAAGTAGGTTGGTTCATCCGGGCCCCCTTGGAGGCTGAGAGCTGCCAAGCGACTCAGTCCCAAGGAGGACACCGGATCAAGCTGCACGCTGACGCGGCCCTGAGTCTGAACGGACGGCGGGTCATGGTTCGCCGTGTCGTGCTCGAGCGTTGGACGCTGACGCGGGCAGGCGCACCGCGTGCGGTCTTGAATGGAAGCCAGCAGTCCACGTCAGAGTGCCCGCTTGGTCGAATACGGCACTTTCGCAGGGCATTCCATCCCGTGGCCGCATCGACGGTTCTCGCTAGCTCCCACCCGTCGCCGGGCGCGCCAGGGCAGGTGGGGGCTGGGCGCCTTCGACGTGGATGTCGGGCAGCCAGCGAAGCCAAGCGGGCAGGTACCAGTTGCGCTCGCCGAGCAGTTGCATGGCGGCGGGGACGAGGACGAGGCGGACGATGGTGGCGTCGAGCAGTAGGGCGATGGCGACGCCGAAGCCCATCTGCTGGAACATGACCAGGTCGCCGCGGGCGAAGCCGCTGAAGACGGCGATGATGATCAGGGCGGCGCCGGTGATGATGCGGCCGGTCGAGCCGACGCCGTGGGCGATGGCGTCGCGGTTGTCGCCGGTTTGCCGGTAGCGCTCGCGGATGCGGCTGAGCAGGAAGACGTGGTAGTCCATCGAGAGCCCGAAGAGGACCGCGAAGAGAAAGAGCGGCACCCAGGCTTCGATCGTGTCGACCTGCGGGAACCCGAAGAGCTCGTTGCCGACCCCGTCCTGGAAGACGAGCACCAGCAGGCCGTAAGCGGCCCCGACCGACAACAGGTTCACGACGATCGCCTTGGCCGCCACCACGAGCGAGCGGAAGGCGATCGTCAGCAGCACGAAGCTGAGGGTCAGCACGAAGGCCAGGACGATCGGAAGCCAGCGGCGCATGGTGTCGGACTCGTCGATCGATTCCGCCGTGTCGCCGCCCACGAGGACCTCGACGCCGGGATCGTGGAAGGCGGCGGGGACGTGGCGGCGCAGCGCGCGGACGGCGTCGACCGCCTCCTGGCCGAGCGGATCGCCGTCGATGGGGACGGTCAGCACGGTGAGATCGCGGCCCTGGTTGGTCTCCGCCTGGGGGCGGCCGAACCGCGGCTCGCCGGCCAGCCGCCGGCGCAGGCGCTCGATCCCGGTCTGGACGGCCGGGGCGTCGGCGTCGCCGTCGATCACGACTTCGACCGGCTCGGTGGTCTCGCCCGGGAACTCGGCGTTCAGGGCCACATACCCCTGCTTGGCCGCGAGCCGATCCGGAAGCGTGCTCACGCCGGCCTCGCCCGACCGCAGGCCAAGCACGGGCACGGCCATGACGAGGAGGATCGCCGTGGCCAGCACGAGACTGAGCCGCGGCCGCCTGAGCACCCCGCCCACCGCGCGCGACCAGAATGGGCTCTCCTCACGGTCCGCGGTGCGCCCGAAGATCGGCAGGCGCAGGGCGTTGACGCGATCCCCGAGCAGGCTCAGCAGCGCCGGCAGCAGCGTCAGCGCGGCGGCCACCGAGATCAGCGCGGCGGCGATCGCACCGGCGGCGAGGCTGCGCATGATCGTGCTCGGCACCAACAGCAGCCCGACCATGGCCAGCGTGAACGCGATCCCGCTGAACAGCACCGCGCGGCTGGCCGTGGCACCGACCGCGGCGATCGCCTCCCGCCGCTCGCGCCCGTGAAGTCGCTCCTCGCGAAAGCGCGAGAGCACGAACAGCGAATAATCGATCCCCAGCGCCAGCCCCATCCCGGTCAGCATGTTCGTCGCGAACACCGACAGCGGAAACGCCTGCCCGACGAGCGCCAGCAGCCCGAGCGCGATCGCGATCGAGATCATCGCCGACAGCAGCGGGACCAGCCCCGCCACCACCGAGCCGAACACGATCAACAGCACGATCAACGCCACCGGCAACCCGAACCCCAACTCACCGTTGCGCAGATCCTCCCCCGCCAGCGTGTCGAAGTCCGAGTCGAGCGTGTGCTCGCCGGTGATGGTGACGTCGAATCCCTGGCGACCGTCGGCCGCTCGCACGGCGTCGACGACAGCTTCGATGTCGTCCTCGGCATCGCGGCCGAGCGCCACCAGCATCGCCGTGGCATCGCGACCCGCGGACACCAGCCGCCGCTCGCCCGAGTCATAGAACGTCGTCACCTGTTCGGCGCCGGCTGCGCGCACCTCCGCCGCCAGCGCCAGCACCCGCCGCTCGAAGCGCGGCTCATCGACCGTCGCCGTCGGCGAGCGAACCACGATCGCCTCGGTGACGCCGCGCCCGGCCGGCTCGCCCGCAAGCCGCTCCGACCGCAGCTCGTCGGCGCGCCTCGAGTCCGTCTCGCTCGTGATCTCCTCGTCACCCGACAGCGCGTCACCCACGAACGCCGCGGTGATCACGATCGCCGCCACCAGCGCCACCACCCAGCCCGCCAGCGTCAGCCACGGCCGGCGACTGCTCCACACCGCGAGCCGCTCGGTCATCGCCTGGACCCGACGTTCATCGCCTGCTGACCCCGGTGATCATCGGTCGCCATCGCACGGTGAGGCTAGGGGTGTACCGCGGGCGGCACATCGGTCCACGGGACCAGGTTTCACATCCGACCCTGGTCGGAGGTGGTCGTCTACCCGTCGATCGCCGTCGGCGTCGCGCCGGGGCTCACGACGCCGTGGTCATAGGCGAACACGATCGCCGCGGCGCGGTCGCGGACGCCGAGCTTGACGAAGACGCTGCCGACATGGGTCTTCACGGTCGCCTCGGCGATGTACAGGCGCGCGGCGATCTCGGCGTTGGTTGCAGCCCGCGCCATCAGGCGCAGCACGTCGTGCTCGCGATCGGTGAGCAAGTGGAGCCGGGCCGCGTCACGGGTCGCGGGGGCGACGACCCGGCGATAGCGGTCGAGCACGCGCGGGGCGACTCCGGGGTCGAACCAGGCGCCTCCGCCGGCGACCGCCCGCACCGCGGCGATCAGGTCCTCCGCGGAGCTGTCCTTGAGCACGAAGCCCGCCGCCCCGGCCTCGATCGCTCCCCACAGGACCTCGTCCTCGCCGAAAGTCGTGAGGACGAGGACGGGGCTCTCGGGCACCGTGGAGCGCAACCGCGCCGTGGCGGCGATGCCGTCCAGGCCGGGCATACGGATGTCCATCAGGATGACGGCGGGCCGCACGGCGGGCAGCCGCTCGACGGCTTCGTGGCCACTGACGCACTCGGCCACGATCTCGAACCCGTCCGTCCGGGAGAGGATCCGGGCCAGGCCGGCCCGGACGATCGCCTGGTCGTCGACGAGCGCCACCCGGATCATCGCCCGCCCCCGTCTGAGACCGGCAGTGCATCCTTCGCCTCCGGCGGAAGCGTGCAGGTCACACGCCACCCGTCGGGTGTCGGCCCGGCGGTCAGCTCGCCGCCGAGCGCTGCCGCACGCTCACGCATCCCGATCAGCCCGTAGCAGGTGCGCTCCGGCTCGCCGGCCGGGGCGGCGACCGTCGGCCCGGTCGTCTCGGCGGTCAGGCTTGCGCGACCGTCGCCCACGTTGAGCGCGGGGTCGCGGTGCAGCACGTGGCGGGCACTGGTGACCTGCAGCATCACGGCGGCCAGCCCGTGGCCCACGAAGTCGTGGACGTCCCGGGCGATCCGGCGCCGCTCGACCAGCAGCGCCTGCTGCGCGAGCTCGCGCCGCGTGGCCTTGAGCTGGGCGACGAGCTCGCCCTGGCGTCCGGCCGCGCGGCCGAAGACCCACGGGAACGCGATTCCAATGATCCAGATCCCCGTCGAGATCTCGGGCGGATCCTGGATCAGCGTCGCGACCACGGGGGCGAGCAGCGCCAGCAGGCCCAGCGCCACGGATTCCGTGGTCGATGACGCGGATCGCCCGATCACGAAGGCGAGCAGGGAGACCTCGAACAGGAGCGGCTCGAGCTGTCCCGAGCGCTGCGCCACTACCGCAGGGACGACCACCACGAGCGACAGCGCCAGCAGCGGCACGCCGCGCATGAAGGCCCACACCAGGAACGGGGCGGCTGCGAGCCCGCAGAGAACGAGATCGGCGCCAGATGACGGATCCGTGACGGCCGCGATGAACGCGGTCCCCACGGCAAAGACCGGGATCAGCACGCGAACCTGCTCGGTCTGCGACCACTCGGGAAACGACCCCCCGGACATACCTCGACGGTACTGCTGCGCCAGCGCTCGCGACACCCCCCGGAGACGGAGACGCCAGCTCCCCCCACAGGCGGAAAGGCATCAGCGACGCGCTGATTGCTCGGATCAACACATCGGGGGCGACCGCGCGACTACCTCGGTGCAGTCGTTGACGTTCGCCCGCAGGCGCTGACACAGCCGAGTAGCCACGTCTGTTCCCTGCGGAAGTCAGCGTGACTCGAGCGGGAAGAGATGGGTGGCGACGGCACAGAGCGCGGCGGTGGCGGGCGAGTCGTCCTCCGCGCGCCAGATGAGGGCGGTCTCGAGCGGGTCGGCCGGCGCGGCGATCGCGACGGCCGAGATGCGGGGCGGAAGCGCGAGCGCGACGGATGCCGGCACGAGCGCGACGACCGGTACGTCAGCGAGGATCTGGAGCTCCCAGCCGCTGTGGAATGACTCGCTGCGGATGCGCGGCTCGAAGCCGGCACGCCGGCACAGGTTCAGCAGGATGTCGTGCAGCCGCGGCGCCAGCTCGCGGGGGAAGAAGAGGAAGCTTTCGTCCGCGAGCGCGTCGAGGGCGATCGAGTCGCGCTCGGAGAGCGCGTGGCCCTCGGCGACCAACGCGACGACCGGCTCGCGCCGAATGGCCTGGTGGGAGAGCGTGTCCGTGATCTCGGGGCACAGCGAGACGGCGGCATCGATCGCGCCCGCTCGCAGCGCCGGAGGCATGCGGGCGTTCCACATCTCCTCGGTGAGCAGCTCGACGTCCGGGTGGCTCGCTCGAAAGGCTTGACCGAGCGCGGGCAGCGTCTCGAAGCGCGCGCTCCAACTGAAGCCGATGCGCACCCGGCCGAGCTGGCCGGCCGCCGCTCGCCTGGCGTCGCTTTCGGTGCGTGCGAGCTCGGCCAGCGTTCGCCGGGCGCCGTCGAGGAACTCGCGCCCGGCCGCGGTAAGGCGGACCTCTCTCGTCGTCCGCACGAGCAGCTCGGTTCCGAGGCTCTGCTCGAGCTGGCGGATCGCGGCGCTGAGCGGCGGCTGAGCCATGTGCAGCCGATCGGCGGCTCGGCTGAAGTTGAGCTCTTCGGCGACCGCCACGAAGTAGCGCAGGTGCCGAACCTCGACCATGTCCGTGCGAGCTTAGATACCTATACGCAGCGCGTGTAGGGCGAGACCGGGTTCGTGTTGCGCGGCGGGCGGGCACGGCGGACGCTCGTGGGCGATGAACGTCGGGATCATCGGCGCGGGCAGCCTGGGGACCGCGCTCGCAGACCGCCTTGCCCGGGAGGGGCACGCGATCATGTTCGGCGGCGACGTCTCGGCGCGCGAAGCGGCGGAGCGTCTCGGCACGCGGGCGGGTTCGAATGCCGAGGCGGCCGACTTCGGCGATGTCGTGATTCTCGCGGTTCCGTTCGCCGCCATCCCCTGTGCGCTCGCCGCCGCCCAGCCGCTCGCGGGCCGCATCCTTTGGAGTTGCGTCAACGCGCTCAAACCGGACTTCAGCGGGCTTGCCATCGGCTTCGACGACTCCGCCGCGGAGGAGGTCGCTCGCCGCGCGCGGGGCGCGCGGGTCGTGTCGGCCGTCCCTCCGTTCGCCGACGCCATCGCCGCCGGCCACCTGGGCTACGAACACGAGCTTGAGCCGACGGTGTTCGTGTGCGGCGACGATCGCGGCGCGAAGGCGATCGTGGAAGGGCTGGTGCGTGACATCGGCGCTCACCCGGTCGACGCCGGCCCACTGACCGCGGCGCGGTTGGTCGAGCCGGCGATGATGCTCGTAGTCAGCATCGCCTACGCGGGGGTCCCGCGCGACGTCGGCCTGCGTCTGCTCGAACGACCACCGGCCGGCGCAGCGGTGGATTCATGAGCGCAGCCGTCGACATCCTCAACCCCGAGCGGCCGAAGCGGATCGTGATGGTGGCCTCGAACCCGGCCGTCTCCGACCAGACCGGCTGGCCGATCGGCTTCTGGTGGGCCGAGCTCGCCCATCCCTATTGGGAGCTCACCGGGCACGGCTACACGGTCGACGTCGCGAGCCCGGACGGCGGCGCCCTCCAAGCCGACAGCTGGAGCGACCCGCGCGACGTGTCCGGCTACTCGGCCGAGGATCTGATCAGCCTCGGTTTCATCAACTCGCCCGCGCACATGAAGCTGGTCGAGGAGTCCAAGCCGCTCGCGGAGGTTCGCGTGGACGACTACGACGGCGCGCTGCTCGTCGGCGGCCAGGGCCCGATGTACACGTTCTTCGGCGACGAGCGCGTGCACGCGCTCGTCGCCGGCTTCTACGAGGCCGGCAAGGTGACCGCGGTGATCTGCCACGCGACTTGCCTGCTGCTCAAGACGCGGCTCGCGGATGGACGCCTGCTCGTCGAGGGCAAGACCTGGACGGGCTTCGCCAACTCCGAGGAGCGCTTCGCCGATGACTTCGTCGGCCAGAGGATCCAGCCGTTTTGGATCGAGGACGAGGCGAAGAAGCTCGACACGACCAACTTCATCGTGAACGCCCGCTTCAAGCCGCACGCGGTCCGCGACGGCAACCTCGTCACCGGCCAGCAGCAGTACTCGGGGACCGCGGCCGCGAGGCTGATGATCGAGGCGCTCGGGACCTGAGGAAGGACTCCATGCTTGCTGAGCACCCGATCGACGTGATGATCCTCGCGACGGACCTCGGCGTTGCGAGGGGGTTCTACCGGGACAGGATCGGACTGGAGATCCTGCTCGAGACCGACGACTTCCTCACGTTCCGGTGCGGGGGCGACAGCCGGCTCGTGGTCAGCTTGAGCGCCACGGGTACCAGCGAGCAGCAGACCAAGGCCTCGTGGAGAGCGCAGGACCTCGCCGCGGAGGTGAGCGAGCTGCGCCGGCGCGGCGTCGAGGTCGCGGAGTACGACGGGCCCGGTCTGAAGACCGCCGACGGGATCGCCGACGTGGGCTTCGCGCTCGCGGCCTGGTTCGTCGACCCGCACGGAAACTCGATCGGGCTGCTGCAGTTCAAGGCGAGCGAGGCGGGGTGAACGGGGAGGCGTCGACGCCGCCGGAGGGAGGCGGGGGTCCCGTCACCACGACCGTGACGCGGCGCGTCAAGCCGGGCCACGAGGACCTCTATGAGCAGTTCCTCGAGGGGATCAACGCCGCGGCGAGCCGGTTTCCCGGTCACCTCGGAGTCGAGGTCTTCCGCCCCCAAAGCGCGACCGCCGGCGAGTACCGGATCATCTACCACTTCGACAGCGCGGAGCACCTACGGCGCTGGCTCGATTCCGGCGAGCACGCGGAATGGCTCGAGCGGGCCGAGCCGCATGTGATCGGTCCCATGAACACCCGGTTCGTTACCGGTCTCGAGAGCTGGTTCACACTGCCGGGCGACGCGGGAACGCCGCCGCCGCCGTACAAGATGGCGCTGCTCACGTGGATCACGATCTTCCCGCTGATCACCGGTGTCGTCGTCGTTTCAGGCCCGTGGCTCAAGGGTCTCCCGCTGGTATTGAGGCTGGCCATCACCACTGCGGTGACGGTTCCGCTCATGACCTGGCTGGTGATGCCACGGGTGACACGGCTGCTGCGCGGATGGCTGTATCCGGGGCATCGCTGAGTTTCACCGTTGGTCGCCGATCAGGAGCCGCCATGCGCATCTTCGCCTACGACCGCTTCAAGCCCGGCGTCACACTCGAGACGATCGAGCCGTTCCTCTCCGAGGAGGTCGCCAATGTGTGGCGGCTGTGGAAGGCGGGCATCGTGCGAGAGAACTACGCGCGCGCCGACGAGCCCAGCGTCGCGATCGTGTTCGAGCTCGACAGCGTCGAGCAGGCCAGACGCTACACCGATGACTTTCCGCTCACGCGGGCCGGGTTCCTCGAGTGGTTCTTCATCCCGCTCATGATTCCCCTGCCGATCGAGACCCTCTTCCGAGCGGACGTCGACATCGCCCGCCCCTACGATCGCACGGCCGAAGGCTCGAGCTAGAAGAAGCAAGCCACATGGAACACGCTCACGACCTCGCGATCCCGAAGACACTCGCGGAAGCGCTCGACCCCGGCCGCGTGGCATTGATCGTGTACGACATGCAGATCGGCGTCGTCGGGCAGCTCGAGGACGGTCCGCAAGTGACCGCGCGCGTGGTCGACGTGCTCGCGGCAGCCCGGCGGGCTCGGATACGGGTGTACTTCACTCGTCACATGAGCCTGCCGAAGGAGCTGATGGGCGTATCTCAGCTGCGCACCGCGATGACCTGGCAGCGCAAGGACCGGGTCGAGGATGTCGTCTCGCCGCTGCTGCGCGGCTCACCGGGATTCGAGCTCCTGCCCGAGCTGGCACCGCGCGACTCGGAGGCCGTCTTCGACAAGCTCTCGATGTCGGCGTTCGAGGGCACACCGCTCGATTTCGCGCTGCGCGACTGCCTGATCACCGCGTTCGTGATCGTCGGCGTGGCGATGGAGGTCGGCATCGAGCCGACGGTCCGCCACGGCGCCGACCGAGGGCTGATACCGATCGTCGTCACAGACGCGTGCGGAGCGGGAAATCCTGCCGCCGCCCAGCGCTCACTCGATGCCCTCGCCTTCGCCGGCGATGCGATCCTGACCGACGCCGCCACGATCACCGGGCTCCTTGCCGAGGCGGACGCGCGACGAGAACCGCCGCCTCAACTTCCACGGCTTTGAGCGCACGCGTGGTCACCTGCGGCATTGCCACGACTCCCCCGCGTGTGTGGTGCTCTAGGACGGGAGCGCATCGCATTTGGCGTCTAGCCGGCAAGGCGGCGGACGGCTCACCCTCCGGGCAGCGTTACATCACGGATGCGGCCGCGGCGGCGGATCGGGCGCTCACGGCCCGTGCCCTGGGCCGGGTCACCGTTGAAGGTCGAGCAGCCCCTTGGAGGCTGTGAGCGTGTAGTTCTCGCCGAACACGTTCAGTTGCTGCACGCCGACCTTGACGTTCTCGGTGGTGCCGAGGATCTCCAGTCGGATGGCATGCGTGAGGACCTCGTCGAACGTCAAATAGTCGACCGGAAGCGCCGTGGTGTTGGCGCTCTTGTCCACGAGCGGAGCCCACACGTTCGCGGTGATGTTGTAGTACTCGAGCGTGTACTTCACGGCGTTCCTCGCGGTGAAGTTCACCCCGCGCTCCTTCCAATGAAGCTGGATCGCCGACACGTTGTACGGGTTCGCCAGGCCGACGATCAACGTCGGTGACGTGTCGGTATCGGCAGGCTGCAACCACGATAGGGAAGCGAGCACCGTCCGCGAGGCGGTCGCCTCGCGCGTGCTCACTGTCCCTCCGCTGGCGACCTGTCGCGCAACAAGACGGCTCCCTATGACCCTCCGTCCGCCGCGGCCCGGAAGGGGATCCCGCCTTGCCCGCGCCGAACCCGGGCGACGAGCCCAGCGCCGACATGCACGAGCTGGCCGGTTCGCGCCGGGTATCGCGGGTCCGCCAAACCGGCCGCAGCCGAGGGCCAGTCAACCCGGGGACGCTTCGCCTGGATCCGCCTCGTAGAGGCGCTATGGAAGCGATACCTGTTGGGTGAGGAACTCGCGGATCGCGGCGGCGATCTCCTCGACGTGGGTCTCCAGGGCGAAGTGACCGGTGTCGAGAAAGCGAAGGTCGGTGTCGGGGATGTCGCGCTTGAAGGCTTCCGCTCCGGCTGCCAGGAAGAACGGGTCGTTCCTGCCCCACACCGCGAGCAGCGGCGGCCGGCTGGTGCGGAAGTACTCCTGGAATGTGGGGTAGAGCGCCACGTTGCTCGCGTAGTCGAGGAACAAGTCGAGCTGGATCTCGTCGGCGCCGCTTCGTGCTAGATAGTGGTTGTCCAGTCCGTAGCCGTCGGGACTGACTCGCGTGTCGTCCGGGACACCGTGCTTGTACTGCCAGATCGTCGTCTGCGGGTCGAGGAGCGTTCGGATCGCTTCGCGGTTGGCCTCTGACGGCTCCTTCCAGTAAGCCTGGATCGGGTTCCAACCGTCGCTTAGGCCCTCCTCGTAAGCGTTGCCGTTTTGGGAGATGATCGCGGTGATGCGCTCGGGGTGGCGGGTCGCGATCCGGAATCCGACCGGCGCGCCGTAGTCGAACACATAGAGCGCGAAGCGATCGAGCCCGAGACTTTCCGTCAGGTGATCGACGACGTCGGTGATGTGCTCGAAGGTGTAGCCGAAGTCACCTCGGGTCGGCATGTCCGACTTCCCGAAGCCGGGCAGGTCAGGAGCGATGATGTGGAACCGGTCGGCGAGCAGCGGGATCAGCTCGCGGAACATGTGGCTCGCAGACGGGAAGCCGTGCAGGAGCACCAACGTCGGTGAGTCAGATGCTCCGGCCTCTCGATAGAACACTGTCAGATCGTCCACGTCCGCGGTGCGGTATGCGATGTCAGTCATGATGGTTCTCCTATCCTCCAGACTGCAGACAACGGCAGGTTGCTCGCATGCCGTCATCGGCCCGGCGCGATCGCACGAACCGCTTCGAGCACGATGTCGACGACCGCGGACGGTGACGTGACCATGGGCATGTGGTCGGCGTGAGTCGTACGCACATGTGCCTTCATCCGCTCCGCCATGAACCGCTGGTTCTCGGCGAGGATCATGCGATCGTCTTCGGCCACAAGGAACCAGGTCGGCCGGTCCTTCCAAGCCGGACGCTGCACTGGGACGTCGATGCAAGCGACACCCAGCGGCCGCTGGGTGGCGGCGAGCATTGCCTGCTCCAGTGTCGAGGCGTGCTGGGCGAAGGCGTTGCCGAACGCCTCGTCGGGAAGCCAGATCAGGCCGTGGCGATCGGGACTGAGCACGGGAGCCTGCGGATGCGATTCCGCTCGGTGGAAGATGTCACCCACCGTCTCGCGCTCGTCCGGGGCCAGTGCGGCCACGTACACAAGCGACGCGACTTTCTCGTCGGTCGTCGTCCCGATGACCGCGCCGGCGTACGCGTTCCCGGCCACCACGGCCGGACCTTCGACACGCTCCAGCGTCCGATCGAGGCCCGCCACGTCGTCCGCCAGTGAGGTCAGCGGCAGTGGCGCGGCGACCGCCTTCACCCCCTCGGACCGCAGGCCGGCGATCACCTTGCTCCAGCTCGATCCGTCAGCCCAGCCACCGTGCGTCAGCACCACTCCAATATCGCTCTCGGACATGGTGTGCGCTTTACGCGGTCGGTCGTCGTGGATGGATGGTGAAGCCGAGATTTCCTAGCACCTTGACTGCGCCGGTCTTCCCGCCCTCGAAATCACCGGAGGCGAGGCGCTGGCCCGTGGCGAACTCATAAGCCGTGCCTAGGATCGCCTTCGGCGGGTAACGTCGTCCCTCCCAGACCAGGTCGTAGGTCGTGGTAGGGGCGAATCCGTGCTGAGAGAAGAACTGCTCCGGCCCCAACTGGTCGTACTCGTTTATCGCGCGCAACACCTCAGCGTGGGTCACCTGATCCCAGGCAAGCGAATGTGTCATCTCGTCCTCCTAAGGTCGCATGGCATGCATTTCCCGCCGCGCCACAGCTCGCGCGTGGCCCATGCGCCGGGTGGCTTGTCCGGCGCACGGGCGCGCCGGGCTTCTTAGTTGCGTCCGGCCATGACGCCGCCGTCGACGTTCCAGATGGCACCGGTGACCCAGCTGGTCGCCGGGGAAAGCAGGAACGTGATGGTGTTGGCCAGGTCACGGGCGGTCCCAACCCGGCCGAGCGGATGGAAGCCGTCGAAGCTGTGCAGGGTCTCCTCGATCTTGTCCTTAGGGACGAACCTCTCGTAGATCGGGGTGGCGACGACGGCCGGAGCGACCGCGTTCACCCGGATCTGGTGCGGGGCGAGCTCGATGGCCAGGTTGTGGGTGAGCGCGTGCAGGCCGCCCTTGGCCACCGAGTAGCCCGACGATGGGGTGGCTGCGACGGCCTGGTGGGCCCACATGCTGCCGATGTTGACGATGGCGCCGCCCTGGCCGTGCTCGATCATGCCGCGGACCACGGTCTGGGTGAGGAAGAAGATCGCCCGGTCAAGCTCGAGGTAGGCGTCGTAGGACGCGCCGTCGTAGTCCAGGAACGACTTGGGGATGAACAAGCCGGCCGCGTTGACCAGCAAGGTGGCGTCGGCGTGCTCGTCAGCCAGCCGCTGGCAGAGTCGCTCCACCTGCATCCGGTCGGCCAGGTCGGCCGTGATCCCGTGCGCCGAGCCGTCCTCGGCCAGTGTCTGGACGGTCTCGTCGACCTTGCCGGGGTCCTGGCCGATGATGACGGCGCTGCCGCCGGCCGCGACGACGTCGGCGGCGGTCTCGCGCCCCATCCCACTGCTGCCACCGACGACCACCAGCTTCTGCCCAGCGAACGTGGGCATGGCCATCGCCCGCTCGGTCTCCTCCGTGCGGTTCTCGATACCTTCGGGCGAGTTCGCGCTCATGTAAGCCTTCCTTTCGTGTCGTCGTGCCGGACCGGTGAGGCCCACACGCGGCGTGAGGTCAGTTGCTGACCGTGATCCGGAGCGTGTAGCGTTTCGTTAGTGCGCCGTGCGAAGGTCCAGGTCTTTACCGTCGGCCGCCTGGATTTGCAGGGTGACGCGACACAGCGGCGATCGCATCAGGGTCGCCCCTAGTCCGGCCCCGGGGCTAGTGTCCCCAGGCGTCGGGCTTGCGAACGCCGACGGCGTGCTCGACCTGTTGATCACCCGGTCGTCGTGATGGATCCGATGCTCGGGATCGCGAAGGCCGACATCGGCATCGAGGGCGGAGGCGTCGTCGGCATCGGCCGAGCCGGGAACGCATACGTCCAGGACGGCGTCGACCGGAGCTGACCGTCGGCGCCGGCACCAAGGTGAGCTCCGGCGAGGGCCTCGTCGTTACCGCCGGCGCGATCGACACGCACACCCGCTTCCTGACCCAGCAAGCTCCTTGGCCGAGCTCGACGACCGTGCAGCGCGCGACGGAGCGCGTGGAATGCGGCGCGCCTGGAGCTGGACGGGGCACCGGCCCGAAACTCTCGAAAGGGGTTGGGAGGCCCGCGCACGCAGGCTTTGGTCTAGGATCGTCCGGCCGATGGCTGGCGGTGTTTCAGCTCGACCCCGGGTGCTGCTGCGCGGTCGGCGACACGAGTGCGCGGTGCTCGATGGCCTGTTGGGGGCCGTGCGCCGCGGACGCAGTGGGGCGCTGGTCGTGCGCGGCGAGCCGGGGGTCGGCAAGACGGCGCTGCTGGAGTACGCGATTGACGCGGCGTCGGACCTGCGGGTGCTGCGCGCCGTTGGGGTCGAGTCGGAGATGGAACTGCCCTTTGCCGCGCTGCATCAGTTGTGCTCGCCGATGCTCGACCGTCTCGATCGGCTTCCCGGTCCTCAGCGCGACGCGCTCGCGACCACGTTCGGGGTCAGCGCCGGCGCGGTGCCGGATCGCTTTCTGGTCGGTCTGGCGGTGCTGGGTTTGTTGTCGGAGGTGGCCGAGGAGCGCCCGCTCTTGTGCGTGGTGGATGACGCGCAGTGGTTGGATGCTGCTTCGGCGCAGGGGATAGCGTTTGTGGCGCGGCGGTTGCTGGCGGAGTCGATTTTGGTGGTGTTCGCTGCGCGGGAGCCCGGCGAGGAGTTGCGGGGGCTGCCGGAGCTGGTCGTCGAGGGCTTACAGAAGAGGGACGCTCGAGACCTGCTGCGGTCGGTGATTCCTGGGCGGTTGGATGATGCGGTGCGCGAGCAGATCGTGGCCGAGACCGGGGGAAATCCGTTGGCGTTGTTGGAATTGCCGCGGGGGCGGACCCCGGGGGAGCTGGCGGGCGGCTTTCGCCTGCCGGGGTCGCTGTCGGGCCGGATTGAGGACAGCTTCGTGCGGCGCCTGGAGGCGCTTTCGGCGCCCACGCGGCGATTGTTGCTGGTGGCGGCGGCAGATCCGTCGGGCGATCCGACGGTGGTGTGGCGGGCGGCCGGGCTGCTCGGGATCGACCGCGGCGCCGCGGCGCCGGCGGAGTCGGCGGGGCTGCTCGAGATCGGAATCACGGTGCGGTTCCGGCATCCGCTGGTGCGGTCCGCGGTCTACCGGGCGGCGTCCCCACCCGACCGCCGCGCCGTGCACGCAGCCCTTGCCGAGGCGACCGACCCGGACCGCGATCCCGATCGCCGAGCGTGGCACCGCGCGCATGCCACGGTGGAGCCCGACGAGGATGTTGCGCGCGAGCTGGAGCGCTCCGCGGGTCGGGCCCACCGGCGCGGCGGGCCGGCGGCGGCGGGCGCCTTCCTCGAGCAGGCGGCCGCGCTCACGCCCAGTCCGGCGGCCCGCGCCGAGCGACAGCTCGATGCAGCGCAGGCGATGCTCCAGGCCGGCGCGCTGGAACCGGCGCAGATACTTCTTGCGGCGGGAGAGGCAGGCCCGCTCGACGAGGTCGGGCGGGCACGCGTCGGGCTGCTGCTCGGCCAGATCGCGTGGGCCGAGGATCACGGCAGTGGCGCTCCACCGCTGCTTCTGTCGGCCGCCAAGCGGCTCGAGCCACTCGACATCGGGCTCGCGCGCGAGACCTATCTCTACGCGTTCATGGCGGTGATCACCGCGGACCGGCTGACCACGGGCGGCGATGCACTGGAGGTCGCCATCGCCGCCCGGGCCGCGCCATCGCCGCCGGAGCCTTCAGGCGCCGTGGATCAGCTGCTCGATGGCCTCGCCGTGTTCGTTACGGATGGCGGCGCCGGGGCGACAGCGCGCTTGCACCAGGCGCTGGGCGCCTTCGCTGCCGATGAGCTCCCGACGGAGGTGGCACTGCGCTGGATCTTGCTCGCGTCTCACACGGCGCTCCTGCTATGGGATCACAAGAGCTGGCAAGCGATCTGCAATCGGCAGGTCGACCTGATCCGCGATGCCGGGGCGCTCTCGATGCTCCCGTACGCCCTCATCGCCCGGATCTTCGCGCACGTGTCCGCGGGCGAGCTTGCCCGGGCTACGTCGTTGGTCGAAGAGCTCGGCACGGTCGCCGAAGCGACTCGGAGCTCCGTCCCGCCGCAAGGGGCCATCGCGCTCGCCGCCTCTCAGGGCAGGGAGGCCGAGACTCTCCGACTGATCGACGCCAGCATGCCCGAGCTGGTGAAACGTGGCGAGGGAATGAGCGTGACGATGGCGCAGTGGGCCCTCGCCGTGTTGTACAACGGCCTCGGGCGCTATGAGAAAGCGGTGGCGGCGGCCCGGCAGGCCCTCGCGGATGCACAGCCACTGGGAGTGGCCGGCTGGGCGCGGATCGAGCTCATCGAGGCGGCCGTACGGAGCGGGAACGTGCAACTTGCCGCCGACACGCTCGCGGGGTTCTCGGAGCGACCCACCGAAACCGACTGGGCGCTTGGCATCGCTGCTCGGTCGCGCGCGCTGCTGGGCGAGAGCGACGCCGCCGAGCATGCCTACCGCGAAGCGATCGAGCGGCTGGATCGAAGCGGGGCGGCGGCATTGCTGGCGCGTACTCGCTTGGTCTTTGGCGAATGGCTGCGCCGCGAGCGCCGGCGCAGCGAGGCCCGCGAGCAGCTCCACGGCGCGCTCGAGATGCTGACGGACATGGGCATGGAGGCCTTCGCCGCACGAGCCGCTCGGGAGCTGCGGGCCACGGGCGAGCGCGTCCGCAGACGCGCCGTCGAGACCCGGGAGGATCTCACCGCTCAGGAGGGCCAGATCGCGAGGCTCGCCCGCGACGGCCTCTCCAACCAAGAGATCGGCGGCCGGCTGTTCCTCAGCCCCCGCACGGTCGAGTATCACCTCCACAAGGTGTTCAACAAGCTCGGCATCACGTCGCGTACCCAGCTCGACCGAGTGCTGCCGCCGGACGCAATCGCCGCAGTTCGGTGAGGACTCGTTTAGGATCTCCATCGGCCTCGAGGACACCGGCGGCGCAGCGCTTCCGGCGGCACGCCAGCTCGGCGACGCCGCGCCCCGTGGGACCTTCATCCTCGACCGGACGCGTGCGCCTGCGTCGCTCTCCCGAGTGCGACAGGTGGTCTCCTCGGTGATCCGCTGGGTGCGTTGGCTCGAGATGGCGCGAGCGTCTGGACGTCAGGCGGGGGGCGAGTCCCGCTCGGTGTCCCGCGACACGATGCGGTTGATGGCGTTCAGCGACGGCGTCTTCGCCATCACCATTACGCTGCTCATTCTTGAGATCAGGCCACCAACTGACGACAAGCACCTGCTGCACGGACTTGTCGCGCTCTGGCCGTCCTATCTCGCGTACGCCGTCACATTTCTGTTCATCGGACAGGTGTGGGCTAACCACCACGTCATGTTCGACCACATCCGTGCAGCGGACCGGACCGTACTGCTCCTGAACACGGTGCTGCTGATGGTCGTGGCGTTCCTTCCCTTCGCCACCTCCGTGCTTGCCGGGGCGCTGCGCAGCGGACACGGCCAGCGAACCGCCGTCGGCTTCTATGGCCTCGCGTTCGGCGTGACGGCGCTGACGTTCAACGCTGTCTGGCAGTACGCGTGCCGCCACCGGGTGCTCAGCGAAGCCCTCGACTCTGCGGGCGCGACAGCCATCAGCCGGCGCTTTCAGCTTGCCCTGGCCTGGCTCGCGACCGCCGCCGCGCTTGGCGCCTTGCTACCCGTCTTGGGCGTAGCCGTGATCGTCGCATTCAACGCCTTCTATTGGCTCCCGATCCGAGGCGAGAGTCCGGCCGGCGAACCTGAATCCACGTCGGCGTAACCTCCCTCGGGCCGGGTGCCGCGACGTACCTGATCACGTCGGCGGGGACGTAGCCGCCGGGGATGATGGGAGCCAACGGGGTGCCAGGCTCGAGGGTGACCGCCCATGGGCGTTGGGAGGCAGGGATACCAGCGGCGGCTCGATGCACTGCCGGGCTGAAGATCGATGCTCGGCTCCCCGCCGTCAGGCTCACCCACGTGACGACGGGGCTCGATGGCGTAAGCCCCGCCGCCGCCGAGCAACGGCTCCATTGCCACGATCGTGCAGTCGGACTCGCCCCATTCCAGCTCGCGCACCGGCTTCCGGAGCCACACCTATACCCATCGAGCGCCGCCGCCATTCTGTTGTTCGTCCCTGGCGAGAGCGCCTACCGCCCTCGGGCGACGGTCGTGGTGTAGGGGCTCGGGTTGCGGGCGACTAAGCCCCGCGGGCTATAGCCCGGCCCATCGCGTCGAGCGGGCTCTCGACGACCTTCCCGTGCCCAGGCGCCAGCCGGGCAGGCTCGAGGGCGCGCAACCCGCGCGCGCTCTCCAGCTCCGTCGGACGGTGCCAAGTGAACAGGACCAGTGGGAACAGCGGATTCAGCTTCGCCGAGGTCGCGACGCCGCCGAGGGTCGAGTAGACATCGCCGCAATACATGGTGCGGTCCCGGTGGTCGAGCAACGCGACGTGGCCCGGGGTGTGGCCTGGGGTCGCGATCACCTCGAGCGAGCCGACGCGCTCTCCGGCCTCGACGGTACGGTCGGGCTTGGTCTTGGCGCCCGGGTAGCCGCCGCGGAGCTTGTCCTCCGGCTCGCCCGGATCGAGACTCATGTCCTTGGCCAAAAGCCGGGCATCGCGGGCCGAGATGATCACTTCTGCCTCCGGAAGTCTCTCCTTCAGCGCGTCGAGCGAGCCGATGTGGTCGGCGTGGGCGTGGGTGAGGAGGATGCGGACGATTGGCGCACCGATCGCCTCGGCCCCCGCGATGATCTTGCCGGCCGAGCCCCCGATCATCGTGTCGATCACGGTCAGCCCGTCGTTCTCGCGCACCAGGTACGCATTCACGAATCCCAGCCGGCTGATCCGATTCACATCAGCCATCGGTCGGTGAGGGTAACCGATGTTCCACCAAGCCCCTCTCGTGTGGAGGCGAGCACGACTGCCGAGAGCCTGGGCTCTCCCATCCGCGTGCAAGCGAGCGCGTCTGTCGTCAAGGCCGAGATGGTCGGTATGGACGACGAGCGGGAGCGCAGGTCCAGACTGCTGGTTCGGGCAGGATGCGGCCATCGCGATTGTTCTGCCTCAGGTCGCGATCGTGCTGCTTTAGGACGGAACCACCATGGTCGCTGAGCCGTGCCGCCATCGCTTTCGCGGTGGGCCGCTGGCGGCCGCCGTTGAGGAGTGAGAATTCTTGTGTCCGGATCGACGCCGACGAGGCTTGGTGCGTGAGAGCCCGTGCGACAGCGTGGCGTGGGGACCTGTGGAACCGTTGATTGCTGCTTCGAGCGCGCAGGCGAGACTCATCCTGGGGAGGCCCCCTCCGGGCGACAGCTAACCGCCGTCTTGAAGGGAGCACGCGATGGATGTGGTGGTCGAGCGGTGCGCGGGTCTTGACGTGCACCGCGACAACGTCGTGGCGACCGTGCGCGTCCCCGCGACCGGACGTCGCCGATGGGAGCAGCAGACGCAGACGTTCAGTGCGACGCTGGCCGGGCTGGCGGCGCTCGGAACGTGGCTGGCGGGCTTTGGGGTCACGCTCGTCGGGATGGAAGCGACCGGCGTGTACTGGAAGACCGTCTTTCAGGCGCTCGAAGACCGCTTCGAGTGCTGGCTGCTCAACGCGCATCACTTGCGCAACGTCCCGGGCCGCAAGACCGACGTCAAGGACTCCGAGTGGATCTGCCAGCTCGTGCAGCACGGCCTCGTGCGCCCGAGCTTCGTGCCGCCGCCAGAGATCCGCCGGCTGCGCGATCTGACCCGCCTGCGCAAGGCCCAGATCAACGAGCGGGCCCGTTCGATTCAGCGCCTGGAGAAGGTCCTCCAGGACGCCGGGATCAAGCTCTCCAGCGTCGCCTCGACGACCTACTCCAAGTCGGCGCGGGCGATGCTCGACGCGCTGCTGAGCGGCGTCACCGAGCCCGAGCAACTGGCCGAGCTGGCTAAGACCAGGATGCGCCAGAAGATCCCGCAGCTGCGCGAGGCGCTCGCGAGTCGCTTTCAGATCGAGCACCACGGGGTGACGGTCGCGCAGCTGCTGGCGCACATCGACACGCTCGACGCTGCGATCGGCAACCTCAGCGAGCGGATCGCCGCAGTCCTCGCGCCGCACCAACGTCTGATCGAGTTGCTGTGCACGATCCCCGGCGTCCACATCCACGCCGCCCAGGTCCTGATCGCCGAATGCGGCCTGGACATGACGCGCTTTCCCACGGTCGGGCACTTCACCTCGTGGGCCGGCGCGTGCCCGGGCCATCACGAGTCGGCCGGCCGGCGGCGCTCGGGACGCACCCGCCCCGGGCCGCGCTGGCTGACCGACATCCTGACCGAGTGTGCGCGCGCCGCGGTGCGCACCAGAGAGACCTACCTCGCCGCCCACTACGCCCAGCTGCGCGGACGCCGCGGTGAGCCGATCGCACTCGGCGCGATCCGCCACGACCTGCTCGTCGCCTACTACCACGTCGTCCGCGACAACGTCCCGTTTCGCGAGCTCGGACCCGACTGGCAACGCAAGCGCTACTCGCCCGAACATCGCGCCCGCCGCCTCCAACGCCAACTCCAAGCACTCGGCTACACCGTCAGCCTCGAGCCGACCGAACAAGCCGCCTAACCCAGCCGCAACCGCCACCCGTCTGCCGTCGGCGCCCCGCCGATTTCAATCGCCCCTGCCCGGACGTGGCTGCAGCTCAGTGAATTCACAGGCGAGCCTCAGGCACACGCGATAGCGCGCGCAATCCCGCGCCAACTACCGCAATCGCTCGTCGCGATGGCGCTGGGCCCCGCGGCCGACTGCTGGTCATCGTCCATCTCAGCAGCCAGCGGACACTCGAACCGGTGCGCCAAGACGGGCTGCTTTGCCGAGAAGCAGAGGCCCGGCCCCGCGCTCCTCCTCATCGTCCTGAGCCGGCGCGGGCGGGACGCTGGCGGAGGCGCTCGCTTGGCCGGGCGATGCGGGAGTCTGAGGAGGTTCGGATCGGCCCCCCAGAGGGACGCGTGACGCGGCCATGCTGACGGCGCCGACACCCGGATTCGAAACCGGGGACACCACGATTTCGGGCCGCCGCCGGAAGCCGTCTGACGGGCCTGAAGGCGCTCGAATCGTCCGGATTCCGGGGTTCCGCCGCGTCGGCCTGCGATCTGGCGAGTTGGAAACTGCCTCTTCTTGCCGGTGGTTGGGCCAGGAGACGACCGTCGTGGCTCTATGAAGACGTTGGCAGCGCTCCTCGGAGGCACAGCGCCGGGTAATCGAGGCCCTTCCCACCGAGGCGGGAAGGGCCTCATTGGGGTGGCTATCGGGTGCTGACGAGGATGTCGGATGATCCTTCCGGCCCGGGCGCGCGGCCGAACAGCAGGGTCCGCGCATCCCAGGAGAGCGAAGGGCGCGTCTCGCCGGCCGCGCTGTTGATCGCGTCGCCGAGGTTCGTCGGCGCGGACCACGGCTCATCGACCGAGCCGCGCGTTGCTGCGTAGACGTCCTGCCCGCCGAGAGCACCCGGGTAGGGGTGGTTGGAGGAGAAGACGATCTCGCGCCCATCCTTGCGGACGTTGGGCTGGATGTCGTTGCCCGCGCTGTTGAGCTCGCTCACGGCCGTGGCGGGACCGAAGCTGCCGCCGTCTGCTCGGGTACTCACGAAGATGTCGCCCGGCACCGCCACCGAGCTGCGCGAGAAGTACAGCTGCGCGCCGCCGCCGATCTCCACGTAGGAGGGTCCCTGCTCGTCCAGTGGGCTGTTCGGACCGTCGGGCGCGCAGGCCAGGTGCGACGGTTCGCGCCAGCCGTGCGACGGGCTGTGGCGGGTGACGTAGATGTCGCCCATCCCGCAGCTCTGCGCGGTCGACCGCCGACTGACGAAGAACAGGCGCCCGCCGCGAACCGGAGTCGGGCAGAAGTCGTCCGCGGCCGAGTTGATCGGCTCAGGCAGGTTCTCCGGCGCGCCGAACGGGTCCCGGGTGCCGGCCCGCCGGGCGACCCAGATGTCCAGGCCGCCGTGGCCACCCGGCCGGTTCGACGCCATGTACAGGCTCAGCCCGTCGGGCGACAGTATCGGGCAGCCGTCGAGCGACGTCGTGTTGAGCTCCGAGCTCGTGCCCGGCAGCGACTCGGCGTTGATAGCGGTGCCCCAGGGCGAGAACGCCGGCGGCGGGTCCGCCGGCCCGCGATCGGCTGCCAGTCGGGATGCAGATCGAAGGCGCGGTTGTCGGTGACGTTGCGGGGGTCGCTGCCGTCGGCGTCCATCGTGTACAGGTCCGCGTCCCCACCGCGGTCGCTGGCGAAGACGATCTGCGTGCCGTCGGGTGACCAGGCCGGGTATCCCTCGCCGGCGCCGTTGACCGTGACGGGCGTCTCCGTGCCGGCGTCCAGATCGAGCGTGTAGATCTCGAAGTCGCCGTCCTGGTCGCCGGCGAAGACGATCTTCCCGCCGTCGGGCGACCAGCTCGGGACGAACTCGAGCGCCTCGTTGAACGTTAGCCGCTGCGGGCCCGACCCGTCGGCGCCCATCGTGTAAATCTCCTGCTGCCCGTCTCGGTCGCTGAGGAACACGAGCCTGGCGCCGTCGGGCGACCAGTTGGCCTGCCAGTCGAGCACCCCGGGGCTGTCCGTGAGGCGCTCCTCCCCGGTCCCGTCCGCGCTCATCGTGAACAGGTCGTAGTCGACCTGGCCGAGGACCGGATCGAAGTCGCGCTGGAAGGCGATCCGTGTGCCCGACGGCGACCAGGCGGGGTCCTCGTCGTCGAGGTCGTTGAAGGTCAGCTGGGACTTGCCGGACCCGTCGGCGTTCATGACGAAGATCTCGTGGTCGCCTTCGGGGTTGGCGTCGGTCACGCGGTTGCTGTTGAAGGCGATCTTCCGCCCGTCCGCGCGCCAGTTCGGCGAGAACTCGTCCGCTTTGGACTTGCGGGTCAGGTTGGCGAGGTCGCTCCCGTCCGGGTCCATCGCCCAGATGTCGAAGTCCGCGCCCTGGCGGTCGCTCACGAAGGCGATCCTGCTCCTGCACGCCAACCGCGTGGTCTCGCGGGACACGCTGATCGACGACCTGTGGGGGGGAGACGCCGCCGCCCACCGCGGGCAAGACGCTCCAGGCGCATGTCTCGCGCCTGCGCCGGGCCCTCAACGGTGCGGACGAGGGCTGGAGCCGGCTGGAGACCCGCGGCAGCGGATACCTGCTCCGCGTCGCGGACGGTCAGCTCGACGCCGACCGCTTCGAACGCAGCGTGGAGGAGGCACGCCGGGAGCTCGCGCGCGGCAACGCGCGCACCGCGGCCGACGGCATCCGGGAGGCGCTCGCGCTGTGGCGGGGCGCGCCGCTGGCCGACTTCACCTACGAGCCGTTCGCGGCCACCGACATCAATCGTCTCGAGGAGCTGCGGCTCGGGGCGCTCGAGGAAGGGATCGAGGCCGACCTCGCCCTCGGACGGCACCGGGAGGTGATCAGCGAGCTGAAGGTGCTCGGGGCGCAGCATCCCCACCGCGAGCGCCTCACCGCCCAGCTGATGCTGGCGCTGTACCGCTCGGACCGCCAGGCGGAGGCGCTGCGCGCCTACCAACGGTGCCGGATGGCGCTCGCCGAGGAACTCGGCGTCGAGCCGAGCGAGAGCCTGCGCCGCCTCGAGTGCCGGATCCTCGATCACGACAGCGCGCTCGCGGCTCCCGCCCGCTCGCGCATACCTGGACCTTCCTCCCGCCGATGGGGTGCGCTCGCCGCGGCGAGCGCGCTCGCCGTGAGCGTCGCTGTCGTCCTGCTGCTCCGCGGCGGGCAGGAGACACCGGAGCCGTCGCGTGCAGGCGGTCTGGCCGGCGTCTACGACAGCAGCGGCCGCCTTCTGGACAGGGTCGCGCTGGGGATGGCTCCCTCGACCGTCGCCGTCGGCGAGCGCGGGGTGTGGGTGCTCGACGCCGAGGACAAGACCGTCTCGCGCATCGATCCGGCCAGCCACGAGGTCACTCGCATCTTCGGCACGGCCTCGACGCCGACCGACCTGGCCGTCGGCGGTGGGGCGGTGTGGGTCGGGAACGGCTTCCGCGAGGGGGCTGAAGGGGGCGTTCCTGCCAGAGAGCATCTCCCGCATCGATCCCGAGACGCAGGACGTCGTCGCGACGATCGCGCTGCACCGGGAGCAGACCGGTCCCTACCTGCAGAGCGACGCGATCGTCCAGCAGCACATCGCCGTCACCGAGGACGCCGTCTGGGCGATCAACCCGGATCAGACCGTCTCGCGCATAGACCCACGCGTGAACCGGGTCGTGGCGCGGGTCACCGGACTGCAGGCGCGAACGATCGCCTCCGGGGCCGGGCGCGTCTGGGTGGTCGACGCCGTGGACTCCGTGGTCGAGATCGATCCCGACACCAACCGGGTCGGACGCAGGGTCGAGATCCCGACGCAGAGCCTCACCGGGATGGCCGTGGGCGCTGGCGCCGTCTGGGTGGCGAACACGCTGGGCGGCAGCGTGTGGCGGATCGACCCCGGGCCGGAGCTGCAACTGCACGAGATCCCGCTGGCGCTCGGCGTGACCGGGATCGCGTTCGGCGACGGCGCCGTCTGGACGACGAACGAGATCACCGGGCAGGTGCACCGGATCGACCCGCGCACGAACCGGGCGCGAGGCGTCGGCCGCCTGCCGGCGCCGCGCGACGTCGCGGTCGCCCCCGGCGGCGTGTGGGTCACCGACGGTGGTCCCTCGCCACCGCGGCAGGAGCTCCCGTCTCCTTCGTGCGGTCGCCTCGTCTCGGGCGCAGTCGCGAGTCCCGACGTCCTGATCGTGTCCAACCTTCCTCTGCACGGGACCTGGCGCGGGGTCACGCTGCCGATGGTCGAGGCGATCGGCTTCGCCCTGGAGCGCCGCGGCTTCAAGGCGGGCCGCTACACGGTCGGCTACCGCTCGTGCGACGAGTCGACCCAGCAGGCGCACGGCTTCGAGTTCGCCCGGTGCTTCAGGAACGCCCGTGCGTTCGCCCGCCATCCCGACGTGCTGGGAGTGATCGGCGCACACAGCTCGTTCTGCTCGTACTTCCAGATCCCGATCGCCAACCAGGCGCCGGGCGGGCCGCTGGCGATGGTCAGCCCGAGCAACACCTACAGCGGCCTCACGCGCCCGTACCGAGGCATGTCCCGCCAGGAACTGGAATCGCGTTATCCCACCGGGACGCGCAATTACGTCCGCATCGCGGCCGCCGATCACCTGCAGGCGGCGGCCGATGCCGAGCTGGCCCGGCAACTCGGCGCGAAGCGCCTCTTCGTGCTCTCCTGGGGCGACGATCCGTACCTGGAGGCGTTCGCGGGCGACGTTCGAACGGCCGCATGGAGCGCCGGTCTGGAGATCGCCGGCTCGGCGGCCTGGGACCCCGACGCCAGCGGCTTCCGGCGCCTGGCCCGGCGGATCGCACGCGCCCGCGCCGACGCGGTCTTCATCGGTGGCCACCTCCAGCCCAACGGGGGAGCTCTGGTGCGCGACCTGCGCGCCGTGCTGGGCCGTGAGGTCGACCTGATCGCGACCGACTACTTCACCACGATCCCCGACCTGAAGGCGGCCGCCGGCCGGGCTGCCGAAGGCGTCCACGTCAGCATCTACGGACAGCCGGACCGAGACCTCCCAGCGGAAGGGAGGCGCTTCGTCGCGCAGTTCGAGGCCTCACGCAATGGCGATCCGGGCCCGTCTTTCGCTGCCGCATATGCGGCCCAGGCCGCAGAGATCCTGCTCGACGCCATCGCCCGCTCCGACGGCACCCGGGCATCGGTCACCGAGCAGGTGCGCCGCACGAACATCTCCGGCGGCATCCTCGGCGATATCCGCTTCGACGCCTACGGCGACCTGGTCGAGGGCCCCTTCACGATCCTCCGCGTCAGCCGAGGCAAGACGCCTCACGCGCTCGGGTTGCCACAGCTCAATGGCGCGATCGTCGACCGCGTGATCACTGTCAAGGCCACCTCCGGTTAGCAGCCGGAACGGCGCGGAAGCCCTGGAAACAAGCGGTCCTTTGTTCTTGGTTCGCGGCACCGGGATCACCGCGCACTGCAAGCGCGGCCCACGCTTGCTCGACCGCGTCGAGCCGCCGCTCAACGACGTTCAGCTCAAACTCACCACGGCGCCGGGCGCAACGCACCGAGCCGGACGCTGTTCCTCCCACTCTCGGACCACCGGCCGGCGCAATGCGCCGGCCGCTGCTTGCGGTCGTGGGAGGAACGCCGCCCGCGCACCGAGGGCGGGTGCGCGGGCGGCGTCGGGCGGCTGCGGTCAGGGAGAGGGAGTTGACCGGCCGCCGGTGTCCCGCTGGGAGGCGACGGGCGGGACGGGGCTCGGCGCGACCACCGCATCCCTGCGGCGGAGGAGTTGGCGCGCGAGATTGACGGGGCGCTTTCGCGCCTCGGTGCGGGCGGCGACGCCCATGAAGCGGATGGAGGGCCTCACGAGGCGTGGTCTCCCCTGCATGGCCACAAGGATCTCCGGCGCCGGTTCGTCCGGCAACAACGACGAGCGAACGGCCGAGAGGTCGCGACGATCGGGCCGCGTGATCCAACCCTTGGGGAACTTCGGCGCGAACGCCGCGATCCGCACCGCGACCGATGACCGCGGCCTGCAGGTGTGGGCGCGGTCGAGCGGCCCCTTGGATGTCACGCTGTCAGCACGGCGGCCACGCCAGCGATGGCGGAGACGCGGTTCGTGAGCAGCGCGGGGTCATCGTCGAGTCCGAAGGCCCCACGTGATCGGGGCCGGGTCCGCCTCCGGCTGATTCGCGGAAGCGATGACGCGATCGTGAGCGGCGGTCGATGCTCGGGGCACGGGGTCGTTTCATGGAAGTCGTTTCCGATCGAAGGAGCAACACCATGGCCCTAAGTGAGCCCGTCCTCTCCGGCCCGGGGGCTGGACGCACGGTGACCTACGGCGGTGGCTCGAGCGCCGAGCTCAAGCTCGCCGGCGACCAGTCGGGCGGCGACTGGGCGGTCATCGAATGGCGAGTGCGCGCGGGCGACGACCCGCCGATGCACACCCACACCCGCGAGGACGAGACGTTGTACGTCCTGGAGGGCGCGATCACCGCCTACGTGGGCGGCGAGAAGATCGAGGTCGAGGCCGGCTCGTACGCGGCGCTCCCGAAGAACGTGCCGCACGGTTTCACCGTGCGTAGCGAGCACGTGCGACTCCTCGTCACCGTCGAGCCGGCGGGCGCGGAGTACTTCTTCGTCCCGCGCGACGAGTCCGACGCCGACCCGGCCAAGTTCGGCCTCATCATTCACGCGGCAGCCGAGGCGGCGTAACGCAACTCGCCGGGCTGGAGCGGCGGTCGCGCACCCGCGCGGCCGCCGCCGTCGATTTCCGCGAGGCCGAGGCGAGGCTCAGCTGGCGCCAACGGAGCCCGGAGGCGTCGCACCAGGAGCGCGGCCGTCACCCCACCGACCGCAGGCACCCCGACGAAAGCAACGCCTGCGCCGTGGTGAAGGCCCGCGGGCGGAGACGCGGGCTTCAACCGCGCGGCAGGCTTCTCCAGGAAGCGGCGGCGTTCAGGCACGGCATCGCCCTTCCTCGGCTTGGCGCGACGCATGCCCGTCGCCTCGAGCCGCGTGCGTCCCGCGATTCGTGCCAGCGCGAAGGCCGGATCGTTCGATCGCGGCGCGCGATTGAACCGGGGACTTACCGCCGCACACTGCAGTTGAGGATGCCGCGTCTCAGCCGCACACGCCTAAGAAATCGGAACCGCCGCAAGCGGCGTCTCGCGGCGGTCCGGCGCAGCCGACGCGCGCGACGCGCGGCGCGCAGAAAGGGGCCAGGGTGGCCAGCATAGTTTTCGAGCACGTGACCAAGCGCTACGCCGACGGCGCAGAGGCGGTCACGGACATGAACCTCGCGGTCGCGGATGGAGAGTTCATGATCCTGGTCGGCCCTTCCGGCTCCGGCAAGTCGACGGCGTTGCGAATGGTCGCCGGGCTCGAGGACATCACCGAGGGCGTCATCCGGATCGGCGACGACGTCGTCAATGACCTCGCGCCGCGGGATCGGGACATCGCGATGGTGTTCCAGAACTACGCGCTGTATCCGCACATGACCGTGGGGCAGAACATGGGCTTTGCCCTCAAGCTGGCGGGAGTTTCTCGCAGCGAGATCGCCCGCAAGGTGCACGAGGCGGCGAGGGTGCTGGATATCGAGCGTCATCTCGACCGCAAGCCCGCCAACCTCTCCGGTGGGCAGCGCCAGCGGGTTGCGATGGGTCGCGCGATCGTCCGCGACCCCAGGGCGTTCCTGATGGATGAGCCCCTATCCAACCTCGATGCCAAGCTGCGCGTGCAGACGCGAACCGCACTCTCGCGCCTTCATGAGCGGCTCGGGACGACGACGATCTACGTCACCCACGACCAGGTCGAGGCGGTGACGCTCGGCGACCGAATCGCGGTCATGCGGGGCGGGCGGATCCAGCAGGTGGGAACACCCGCCGATCTGTATGCGCACCCGGTGAACCTGTTTGTCGCGGGCTTCATCGGCTCCCCGGCGATGAACTTCCTGCCGGGCCAGCTCGATGGAGATCAGCTGCGGACACCGATCGGGGACCTTCCCCTCGCAGGGGAAATGCGTCGGCGCCTCGAGGCGGGCGACGGCGGTGGCCGCCGCGGTGTGATCGTCGGCATTCGTCCCGAGCACTTCGAGGACGCGATGCTGGTGACAGGTCCAGCGACGGGTCACATCTTCAAGAGAAAGATCGAGGTCCTCGAGGCGCTCGGATCCGATTCCTACGCTCACTTCAGTATCGACTCGCCGCGGATCTCGTCAGCTGAGCTGGAAGAGCTCGAAGACGAAACGAGCGTTGCGTCTTCAGCTGAGGGCGTTCATGTCGTCGCTCGCCTCGCTGCGGCCAGCGCAATCAAGCAGGGACAGGAGGCCCAGCTGTGGGTCGACACGTCTCAGCTGCACCTCTTCGATCACGAGACCGGCCGAAGCCTGCTGACGCGCGAGAGCTCCGGTCTCGAGTCGCCCGAGTCCTCGACGCTCTCCCGCCGCCGGCTGATCGCCTAGTGTCCTGATGCATTAATTCGGTTGCGGTGGGGCAGGATCTCGGTCATGCCGAGTTCTGTTGCCATCGCGATCGAGTTGACCGTTGACGAGCGCGCCGCGCTGGAGTCATTCACGCGCCGGCGGACCAGCGCGCAGGCGTTGGCGCAGCGCGCGCGGATCGTGTTGATGGCGGCCGACGGGATGACCAATACGGCGATCGCGCGCGAACTCGGGGTGCACCGCCCGATGGTCACCAAGTGGCGCAGTCGCTTCGCCGAGCATCGCGTCGAGGGCTTGACCGATGAGCCGCGGCCTGGCCGCCCGCGCACGGTCGGCGACGAGCAGGTCGAGGAGGTGATCGTCAAGACGCTCGAGACGACCCCAAGGGACGCGACGCACTGGTCGACGCGCTCGATGGCCGCCGAGGTCGGCCTGACGCAATCAGCGGTGCACCGGATCTGGAGGGCCTTCGGGCTGGCGCCGCACCGTCAGGACACATGGAAGCTCTCCAAGGACCCGCGGTTCATCGAGAAGGTCCATGACGTCGTCGGCCTGTACCTGAATCCGCCGGAGCGCGCGGTCGTGCTGTGCGTGGACGAGAAGTCACAGATCCAGGCGCTCGATCGCACGGCGCCGATCCTGCCGATGCTGCCCGGCGTGCCCGAGCGCGCGACTCACGACTACAAGCGCGCCGGCACCTCGAGCCTGTTCGCGGCGCTGGATCTCACCACCGGGCGGGTGATCGGGTCGCTGCACAGCCGTCACCGCGCGATCGAGTTCAAGCGCTTCTTGCAGACCATCGACCGCGAGGTTCCCAAGCATCTCGACATCCACTTGGTGCTCGACAACAGCAGCACCCACAAGACACCCGCGATCCACAAATGGCTGGCCGCGCACCCACGGTTCGTCTTGCACTTCACCCCGACCTCGAGTTCCTGGCTCAACCTCGTCGAACGATGGTTCGCCGAGCTGACCACCAAGCTGCTGCGCCGCGGCGCCCACCGCTCGGTCCGTCAACTCAACGCCGACATCCGCGCCTGGATCAGCACCTGGAACGACAACCCGCGGCCCTTCGTCTGGACCAAAACCGCCGACGAAATCCTCGAATCGATCACCCGCTACTGCAACCGAATCAACCAACGAATCACGACACTAGCGCGTTGATGGCGGCCGAGACATGAGCGTGCCGGACAGGCGGTGACCACGCGCGCGGACTTGTGGTCGGGGACGACCGCGTGGGCGCGCCGGTTCAAGAGTCCGCTGCGCGCGTTCCTGCGCACCGAGAGCGGCGGCGCGGCGGTCCTGCTCGCAGCGACGGCGGCGGCGCTCGTGTGGGTGAACGTCGACGCCGCTTCTTACGAGCGGCTGTGGGAGGCCGTGCTCGCGATCGACTTCCACGGCGGGGGGGTCGAGCTGACGCTTCGCGAGTGGGTGAACAGCGGGCTGATGACGTTCTTCTTCTTCGTGCTGGGTCTGGAGGCGCGGCGTGAGATCGACCTCGGCGACTTTCGCGAGCGCCGGCGCTTCGTGCTGCCGTTGCTGGCGTCGGTCGGCGGCATGGGCGCCGCGGTGGCGATCTACCTCGCGTTCAACCTCGGGAGCTCGGCCGCGGGGGGCTGGGGCATCGCGATGTCGACCGACACGGCGTTCGCGCTGGGATTGCTCACGCTCTTCGGCCCGCGGGCTCCGGATCGCCTGCGGGCGTTCATACTCACGGTCGTCATCGCGGACGACCTGCTCGCGCTTGTCGTGATCGCGTTCGTCTACAGCGACTCGATCGACGTCATGCCGCTGATCTGGGCGGCCGGCCTGTTCGCGGTGGCGCTGGTGCTGCTGCTCGGGCTCAAGCTGCGGCACGGCCCGACGTACTTCGTGCTCGGCAGCGCGATGTGGGTCGTCGCGCTCGAGTCGGGCATCGAGCCGCTGGTGGTGGGCCTGGCGTTTGGGCTGCTGGCGTGGGCCACGCCCGCCGCCCGCTCGGACCTCGAACACGCGGGAAGGCGCTTCCGCGAGTTCCGCGAACAGCCGACGCCCGAGCTCCAGCACATGGCCCGCGAGAGCATCAGGACCGCGATCTCGCCCAACGAGCGCCTGCAGCTCATCTATCACCCGTGGACGAGCTACGTGATCGTCCCGCTGTTCGCGCTGGCCAATGCGGGCATCGCGCTCGACGGCGACTTGCTCGAGCGCGCCGCGCGCTCGCCGATCACGCTCGGCGTTCTCGTCGGCTACGTGGCCGGCAAGCCGCTCGGCATCGTCGGCACGGCACTGCTGGTCACCTGGGTCTCACGCGGGCGACTGCGACCCACGGCCGGCTGGGGCGCCGTCGCCGGCGCAGGCGCGAGCGCCGGCGTCGGCTTCACCGTCTCGCTGCTCGTCGCCACGCTGGCCTTCGACGGCGCGGAGCTCGAGCAGGCCAAGGCCGGCATCCTCGCCGCCCCCGTCGGCGCGGCTGCCGTCACCTGGCTGGTGTTCCGCACCATCGGACGGCTGTCGCAGCGGCGCCGTATTGCCGCCCTGCTCGGCGGCGCAGAGCCGCTCCTGGACCTCGCGTTCGCGGTCGATCCCGAGTCCGACCACATCCGCGGTCCGCTCGACGCGCCGGTGACCGTGGTCGAGTACGGCGACTTCGAGTGCCCGTACTGCGGACGCGCCGAGCCCGCCGTGCGCGAGCTGCTGCGCGACTTCGCGGACGTCCGCTACGTGTGGCGGCACCTGCCGCTCGCCGACGTGCATCCTCACGCCGAGCTGGCGGCACGGGCCTCGGAGGCCGCCGCCGATCAGGGCGCGTTCTGGGAGATGCACGACCTGCTGCTCAAGCACCAGGACAAGCTGCGGTTGGGCGATCTGGTGTCCTACGCCGACCGGCTTGGGCTCGACGTGGCGCACTTCACCCAGGGACTGCACGGGCACGTTGGGGCGAACCGGATCGCCCAAGACGTGGAGGGCGCGGACCTGAGCCGCGTGTCCGGCACGCCCACGTTCTTCATCAACGGGCGCCGCCACCACGGCGCATACGACATCGACACCCTGTCGCGCGCAGTCCGCGCCGCCGGCGCCCGCGCCAAGCTGGCGGCGTCGTAGCGCTCGCGTGCGTTGCGGCTGCGGGACGTGGTCGCGATCAGGCTCCGCCCGATCCCACGGTCGACCTGATGTTGCCGCACGGCCTCGAGCGGGTGCTGACCGGCGGGGCGGGTCACCGATCCGGAAACCTCGTAGCGGCGCGACGACGCTGCGCGCCGGCGTCGATCGGTCATCTCGCTCGCCCTCGGCAGGTCGGGGCCGGGCGGTTAGGCTGCTGCGAGGCGTGCCCGCACGATCTGCGGGAGTTCGCTCCAGGGCCGATCCAGGCGCTCGCCATCGAGGAAGAAGGTCGGCGTCGCGCGGACTCCAGCTCTCCGGCCGCCCTCGATGTCGGCGCGGACGCGCTCTCGAAACGTGTGCTCGCGAAGGGCCGCGTGGGTCTCCGCCGGGTCGAGCTCAAGTCGCGCTGCCACGGCGAGCAGCCCGTCGCGTGAGAACCGCCCGCGCGGTGTGAGGAGCAGCGGATGCGCGTCCCAGAACTTCCCGTGCAAGCCGGCCAGCTCGGAGAGCTCCGCGGCGAGGTCCGCTCGAGGATGCAGCGCCGGCACGGGGAAGTGACGCCAGACGAGGCGGACGCCATCGAAGCGGTCCACGAGCGACTTCACCGGGCGACTGACTTGGAAGCAGTACGGGCATCCGAAATCCCCGTACTCGACGAGCGTCAGCTTGGGGCTGCTCGAGCCGGTGACGTGATCACGCTCTCCGACCGCGGGCAGGGCGCTTGAGGCCGAGGTGCTCACCCGACCAGAGTCCGTTCTGCATCGATCGCGACGACCTCGTCGGCGCGCACGATGGTCGCGAGCGCGTCGTTGAACGTCTCGGCCGAGCTCGCGCGAGCCATCGCTTGCATGCACACCATTCTGCGAACGGGGCCGGTGATCGCAAGCGCCCTCGACGATCAGGCGATACGCGCGTTCAACGGCTCATCACGACGAGGCACGACCAACGGCTGTGCTCGGCACCCTCGCGGCCCGCGACATCGTTCCCCGAAGTTCACACGGGGTACGTCCTCGCGACCCGGGACTTCTTCGAGGAGCCGGTCCCACGTCACCCGATCTCGGTCGGCGCCAGGCCTACCCGGCCATGTACGGGACGACGCGGCGGGTCGTGGCCGACTTGCGCAGTGACGTCGAGTGGACGGCGGATGGTCGGGAGCCGCCGTCTTCACAGCCGCCGCGCGGCACCGGTGGCAACCGGCTGCGGTCGACCGCGGTGGCTCCGCACAGCTCGCGCCGGGCGCGGCTCACTACGACCTCACGCGTTTCGTCCTGGCGAGCGTCGTCGGGGCCGACCGGCCCGAGCGGCGCGAGGGCGTGGCGCGCTCGGAGGCCACCGTGGCGCATCTACTTCACATGTCGTCCAGGAGGCGGGCGGACTCGTCGCTGGCCCCAGAGAGGACGGCTTCGTAGATAAGCCACGTCACGGGCGGGCCCCGTCAGCCAGCGTCCGGTATCGACCGTCGAATCGCGTGCCCCGGCCCAGCTCGGTGAAGCTCAGCCCGACGATCTCATCGCCCTCAACGATCCAGAGCAGGCCGTAACAAGATCGATAGGCCGGCGGCCAGAACGAGCAGAAGCGTCCATCCTCGTCGACGTACCACTTGCCCTGTGTCGGACGACCGTCCGCCTCGACGTAGCTCGTGTCCCCGTTGACATCGAACGTCTGCGTCGCCCCGTCGTCGAAGAGCAGCTCGCCGGCCGTCACTGCTCGCGGGATCAGGGAGGCCGCAACCGGCTCGCCGTCAACGACCTCGACATCCTCAAAGCCTTGCACTGGGTAAGCCTGCTGCCTGGATCCGGGCCGGTTCGAACGCAATCGGTATCGCTCAATCGCTTCGGGCTGTTGCCCGGGCCGACGCCGGATCGTCAGGCAGCTGGGGGCAGCTCGAGGCTTCGGCGCGCGCTTCGGCCGTCTTGCGAAAGATGCCGCGCACCACGCTGGTCCGCGTGAATGACCCTCGACGCCTTACCGATGCCGCCCCCTCCGCCACGGCGCGAGCGAGCCCGTGCACGTTGCCGCGCGCGCTGTAGTACACGACTACGACGCGCAGGGCGTTCGGCGCACGGGTGGTCATCGCGTCTCACCCTCAGCGAGCCCGGCGTTCCACTCGCCTCGTCCACAGTGCGAACCGTTCCGACGACGTGGTGGGAGTCGTCGAACAGGTGACGACCCGCGTCGCGATGGCAATCGGCACATGTGATTTTGCGATCACCCAACGCGATCGCCGTGACCTGATCCGCCCGCCACCATCAACCGAGTCATGACCTTCCGTCCGCGAACTACCTCTCGCGCACCGATGGAGGAGGATGCTGCGCGTCGGTTGGCTGTCCTCGGCCGCGCTCCCGAACTGGTCGGCGTCGATCCGTGGTTCAACACCCCGGACGGCGAGCCGCTGAGGCTCGCGGCCCTTCGCGACCGCGTCGTCCTGCTCGAGTTCTGGACCTTCGCGTGCGTGAACTGCCAGCGCACCCTCCCATTCCTACGTCGAATGCACGAGCAGTACCAGCCCGACTTGACGGTCGTCGGCGTCCACACTCCCGAGTTCGCATTCGAGCGGTCCGTTCAGAACGTCGAGCGCGCCGTGCGGGAGCACGGGCTCGAATACCCCGTCGGACTGGACAACGACTTCGTCGCTTGGAACGCGTACGGAAACCGGTACTGGCCGATCATGTACCTCATCGATCGCGCCGGCCAGATTCGCTACATGCGGATCGGTGAGGGCAACTACGGTCGAACTGAAACTGCCATTCGCACGTTGCTCGCCGAAGCCGTCGGCCCCACAGCCGAGACAAGAGCAGCCTCTTGACGAGTTCGATGGCTCAGGTGTCGTCGATCGCCACCGGAGAGGCTGCCACGTGCTGGATCGTCCGGGTGGGCGACACCCTGTACGCGTCGATCGTTGGCAGCGGCACGCTGCCGGAGGTCCGCGACGCGCCCGGTGAGCCGCGTGCGCTGACCTTCGCGCTGGCACCAGCGATGGTCGAGCGCCGCTGGGGCCATGTGGTCAACGTCAGCACGGTCAACCTCGCCGCTGCCCGTGTCCGCCGCCGCCGATGAGCGTCTCGGGGCGCCCGACGACCGGCTCGGCCTGTTCGCCACCGTCGCGATCGTCGTGGGGGGGGCGTCGGCACCGGCATCTTCACCGTCCCCGCTGCGATCGCCGACTACGGCTGGCTCAGCGTGCCCGCCTTCGCCGTGGTCGCTGCCGGCTCACTTGCGCTCGCGCTGACGTTCGCGCGGCTGGTGCGCCGGACTCGGCGCTCGGGTGGCCCATACGCCTACGCCGACGACGCCTTCGGGCGGTTCGCCGGATTCCTCGCCGCCTGGACCTACTGGATCCAGGGGTGGACCGGGCATGCCACGATCCCCGTCGCCGCCGCCGGCTACGCCGAGGCGCTGTTCGGGCTCGGGTCGGGTCGGCTGGCGACGTTCGCCGTGGCCGGCGCGGTGCTCTGGCTTCCGGTGCTCAACAACCTCGTCGGCACCCGGTCGGTGGGTGCGGTGGCCGTCGCCACGACGGTCTTGAAGATCACTGCCCTGGCGATCGTCGCCGTTGCCGGGTTGCTCGCGTTCCACGCCGGCCACGTGGGGCCGGTGCGCGCGCACGGCGGCTCGTGGACCGCGCTGCCCGGCGCATCCGCCCTGCTGCTCTTCTCGTTCCTGGGCATGGAGGGCGCCGCCGTGGCCACCAACCGCGTGCGAGATCCCGAGCGCAATGTGCCGCGAGCGATCATCGCCGGCGTGGCGGGCGTGGCGGTCCTCTACCTGGCGGGCACGCTGGCGGTGCAGGGCACGGTGCCGCAGGCGCGGCTCGCCGAATCCGGCGCCCCGTTCGCCGACGCCGCACAGGCGATCTTCGGCGGCGGGTGGGCGGCCAAGGCGATCGCCGCGGTGGCCCTGATCTCGGCGCTCGGCTCGCTCAACGGCTTCAACCTGGTCAACTCCGAGATGGCGGCGGGCGCCGCGCGCGACGGCCTCTTCCCGCGGCCGCTGCGCCGCCGCGTACGCGGACTGCCCGGTGCCCGCACTGCTGCTCAACACGATCCTCGCCACCGCACTGATCGCATTCGAGGCGGCCGGGGACCTGCTGGCGCTGTTCACCACGCTCGCGCTGCTGAGCACGTTCGTCTACGTCTTCGGCTACGTCCTGTCCGTGGCCGCCGAACTCTGCCACTCGCTCGCCCGGCGCACCCGCGACGGCCCACCGACGGGCACATTGGCGATCGCCGCGATCGCCCTCGCCATGGTGTTCTCGCTGTGGATGGCGGGCGCGACGGGCGCCCAGGCCGTGCAGCGCGGCACGATGCTGATCCTGATCGGCATCCCCGTCTACGCGGTCACGCGAAGCACGAACCCGAGCAGGCGCAGTGGTGACCCGCGCTGAAGCGCGACCTCAGCGCAGTCGACCACGCGCGATCCTCGTCGTCTACTCCCCCGAGCGGCTCGTGACGGGGCGCGCCGCGAGGCACGGGCAGGGACAACGGTGAGCAATGAAAGGAAGCAAAGATGACTGACGATGTCCAGGTGGCGAACCGCCGGCTCGACGCGAGTGAGAACGAGGCGCTGATCGGCATGGCGCGGATGGGCGCGGATGCGTTCGGGTACACGGCGGACCTGCGGATCGACCGCGGCCTCGCCCAGCTCCTGCGCCTGCGAGTGTCGCAGCTCAACAACTGCACCTACTGCCTGAACCTGCACTACCAGGCGGCGCGCGAGGCGGGCATCCCTCGGGCCAAGATCGACACCCTGACCGCGTGGTGGGAGACTGAGCTTTACTCCGAGGCCGAGCGAGCGGCGGTCCGCTACACCGAGGCGCTCACCCGCGCCGCCGACACCGATCCGGACATGGCGTTCCAGCGCTTCCACGACGCGCTCGTCGAGCACTTCGGCCCGGAGGAGATGCTCGAGATCGTCGGCGTCGTCGTCAACATGAACGTCTGGACCCGGATCAAGCTTGCCGAGGGCGCGATGCCCGGCCCGGCAGATTGAGCGGCTTGCGCAGCTCCCTCCGCCGGGAGCCGATGGCCATCTGCCGCTCCGCGAACTTGCCGGTGCGCCGTA
>CAWINP010000019.1:0-80991 GCA_963837485.1 uncultured Solirubrobacteraceae bacterium
TCTCCCCCACCTCGGCGAAGGTGACGTCGCGCCATGCGCCGCCCTGGCGGTGACGGACGGCGATCCGGTCGGGAAAGCGCTCGACGGCGCGCCCGAGCAGCGCTGTGAGCGGTCGTGTCGGAGTCAGCGTTGGCATGCTACGGAGCTTGGACGCCGGCGGCCGGGCGCACATCGTGGCGCGCACCGAAGTCGACTTCCGTGCTGGCACGGATGAAGATCGACGCGCGCCGCGTAACGATCGCGGCCTTCGCGCCACTGTGCTGATCGTGGACGACTTGCGAGCAAGGACCGCGATGCCGATGGCCGACGTCCTCGCGCAATTGCGCGAGCAGCGCCGCCGGCTCGACGAGGCCCAAGCCATCACCCACATCGGCTCCTGGGTCTGGGACGGCGCCTCGGACACGATCAGCTGCTCGGACGAGTGGTACCGGATCTTCGGCGTCGAGCCGGGCTCGCTCCGGATCGACCTCGGCACCTTCCTGCGTCTCATCCACCCCGCCGACCGCGATGCGATGCTCGACGCCGTGCGCACCGCCTCGGAGACCGGGGAGCCGTTCCTCAAGCGCCATCGCGTGCTCGAGCCCGACGGCACGATCCGCTGGATCGAGGGCCGCTG
Source organism: uncultured Solirubrobacteraceae bacterium (assembly GCA_963837485.1). Lineage (GTDB taxonomy): Bacteria > Actinomycetota > Thermoleophilia > Solirubrobacterales > Solirubrobacteraceae > Solirubrobacter. The sequence continues at coordinate 617 of CAWINP010000019.1, forward strand.
CCAGGTCGAGCGCCTCGGCGACCGGACGATCCGCATGGCCGGAACCTCCTACGACGTGACCGAGCGCGTGCGCTACGAGGAATCGCTGCGGGCGAGCGTGGCCGAGGTCCGCGCCTCCCGCGCGCGGTTGGTGGACGCTGCCGACGCCGAGCGCCGGCGCGTCGAGCGCGACCTGCACGACGGCGCCCAGCAGCGGCTCGTCTCGCTGGCCATGGCGCTGCGGCTCGCGCAGGTGCGCCTCGGGCCGGACGCCGACCCGGAACTGGCGGCCGCGCTGCAGGCCGCCAGCGCCGAGCTGCGCCTGGCGCTCACCGAGCTACGCGATCTCGCGCGCGGGATCCACCCCGCGATGCTCAGCGAGCAGGGCCTTAAGACGGCGCTGGAGGCGCTCGTCATGCGCACGCCGCTGCCCGTGCGGATCGCTGCCTGCCCCGACGGGCGGCTGCCCGAGCGCGTCGAGGTCGCGGCGTACTACCTGGTCGCCGAGGCGCTCACCAACACGCTGCGCCACGCCCACGCCGCGCGTGCGGCGATCGACGTCCGGCGCTGCGGCGGGCACGTCCGCGTCGAGGTCAGCGACGACGGCGTGGGCGGCGCCTGCGAGGGCGAAGGCAGCGGGCTGCGCGGGCTCTCGGATCGCGTCGCCGCGGCCGGCGGGAGCCTCACGGTGACCAGCCCGCGCGGCGAGGGCACGACACTGGTCGCGGAGCTGCCATGCGGGTGATGCTGGCCGACGACTCGCTGCTGTTCCGCGAAGGGCTGGCGCGGCTGCTCACCGAGGCCGAGTTCCGGGTGACCGGGCAGGCCGCGGACGCCGATGAGCTGTTCGCGCTGGTGGACGCCGATCCCCCGGACGTCGCCGTGCTCGACATCCGCATGCCGCCGACGCGCACCGACGAGGGCCTCGAGCTCGCCCGCCGCGTCAAGACCGCGCACCCCGAGACGGGCGTGCTGGTGCTCTCGCAGTACATCGAGGCGCACTACGCGCTGAGCCTGCTCGACGACCGCCCGCGCGGCACGGGCTACCTGCTCAAAGACCGCGTCGACGACCTCGCCGACTTCGCCGGCGCGATCCGCCGTGTTGCGGGCGGCGACGTCGTGGTCGACCCGGAGGTCGTCGCGCTGCTGGTGCGCCGTACGCGCGAGCACGATCCGCTCGACGAGCTGACCGACCGCGAGCGCGAGGTGCTGGCGCTGATGGCCGAGGGACGCACCAACCATGCGATCTCGGCACAGCTGTTCCTCACGTCGCGCACCGTCGAGTCGCACGTCCGCAGCATCTTCCTCAAGCTGAACCTTATGCCCGCGCCGGATGACCACCGGCGCGTGCTCGCGGTCCTCAGCTATCTGCGGATGCCGGCGTAGCCGCCGGACGCGCGTAGGACGGGCCCAGGACCAAGATGGGTCCCGGGCCCCTCGCGGGTCTGCACGCCGCTCACTAGCTTCGCGCCATGCGGGCTCTGAGACCAGCGTGGCGTGCGACCGGCGCCGGCGTCGCCGCGGCGCTGCTGGCGCTGCTCGTCCAGCTCCGGGGCCTGTTCGAGCTGCTCGATCCCGTCGCGCCGGCGCCCGCACAGGCGGGTGCAGGGGCGCTGATCGTGTTCGTGGCGGCCGCCGTGGGCGGCGCCGCGGGCGCGTGGCAGGCGGCGCTGGCGGGCGTGCGGACGCGGCGCGACATCGTGCTGGTCGGCGCCGCCTGCCCAGGCGCGGTCTGCGCCGCCGCCAGCGCGGCGCTGTCGGCCGGCGGGTCCGTCGGCCCGGGTCCCGCGTTCATGGAGCTCGCCGCCATCGCGGCCGGCGCGTGCGCGGGCGCGTGGCTGCTGCCCGCCTTCGCGCGGCTCCTCGGGCGCCTGCGCGGCGCGCACGGCCAGACCGCGGCCGAGTACATGGGCGCGCTCGTGCTCGTCTCGGTCGTCATCGCCGCCGTCGCGTCCGGCGCGCCGCAGATCGGCGATCGGATCTCCCGCGCCATGGAGGCCATCGTCGGCGGCAAGGGCAAGCCCGCGCAGGAGGCGGCTCCCGGCGCGACCGCCGCCGACCCGACCGCCGACGATGACGGCGACGGCCTCACCAACGAGGAGGAGGCCGCGCTCGGCACCGATCCCGGCGCGGCGGACTCCGACCACGACGGCGTCTCCGACGACGACGAGTTCACGCGCGGCACCGATCCCCTGCAGGGCGTCGCACCGCTCACCCAGGACAACCTCGGCAAGCCGTGGGAGCGCATCGGTATCAGCGAGGACGAGTGGAAGTCGCTCGAGAAGGCGGTCCTCGACGAGATCAACCCCGGCGGCTGGAAGAGCTTCCTGTTCGGCGACGCGGCCGAGAGCCTGACGCTCGACGAGAACGGCGAGCTCGTGCTCGTCCCGCCGGGGGCGATGATCTACGTCGAGGACGGCAAGCTCAAGATCGCCGAGCTCCAGGAGAACGGGATCGGCGGCGGCCTGGTGAAGGGTCTGGCCAAGATCCTCGGGGCCGGTGGCAAGGCCGCGGGCCCGGCGCTCAAGAGCGCGCTGGAGAAGCTGCCCGCCAGCCTCCGGCTGCGACTCGCGGGCGCGGGCGTGCTCCGCGGCGCCGACGCCGCGGCCGCCACCACGAAGGCGCTGCCCCGCTTCGCACCCGGCCGCTGGCTCCCGCACTTTGAGAAGCACGCGGCCGAGTTCGGCTACCGGACGCCGGTCGAGTACCTGCGCGGGGCCCGTGACCTCGTCGGCCGCGAGGGCGTGCAGACGTTCACGCGCACCAACGGCGACAAGCTCTTCTACGATGCCGCCCGGAACGAGTTCGCGGTGCTCAAGCCCGGCGGCGTGCTGCGGACCTACTTCCGGCCTCAGAACGGCAGCGAGTACTGGAGGATCCAGACCGGCGGATGACCGTGCGCCTCGATCTCACCCCCGACGAGCAGCAGGAGCTCGCGCGCCTGCTCGCGGGCGACGACTCGCTCGGCGCCCTGCTGCGCGGCTGGAGCGACTTCGTGACCCAAGTCGAGCGCGGCTACGGGGACTCGATCTACGAGTACACCAACGACCTCTCCGTCCGCGATCGGCTCGAGCGTGTCGTCGAGGCCGCCGGCCCCGGGTTGCGCGCGAAGCTCGACGGCACCCTCGCCGCCGACGACCGGCGGTTCGAGGCGGCGACCGAGGAGAGCGCCCGCGCGCTCGGCGAGTTCGGGCTCACGACGCCGCAGTGGTGGTGGCGGCGCGTGCCGCGACGCCTCACCGGGGAGCTGGCGGAGGATCTCGCGGGGATGTAGTCGAGACCTGCCACCGCTCCTCCGAGACCGGCAGCACGGCGGTCACGACGGTGGCGGCGCCGCTCGGGCTCTCGACCCGCAGCTGACCGCCGAGCGCGGTGACGCGGTCGACGATGCCGACCCGGCCGTTGCCGGTGAGGTCCGCGCCGCCGACGCCGTCGTCGCTGATCTCGACGCGGAGCATCCCGTCGTCGACGCGCGCGGTGACCGTCGCCTGCTCGGCCTGCGCGTGCTTGAGGACGTTGGTCAGCGCTTCGGCGACCACGAAGTAGGCGCTGGCCTCGACCCCCGCGGGGAAGCGTTCGGGCGGCAGGTCGACGACCACGGGGAGGTCCAGGCGCGTGACGAGCGAATCGACGCCCGCGCTCAGCCCGCCGCGCGTGAGGACCACGGGGAGGATCCCTTGGGCCAGCTCGCGCAGCTCCGCGTTGCTGCGGTTCGCCTGCTCCAGCGCCTCCGCGACCAGCTCGCGTTGAGCTGCGCGCGGCTGTCGGCGTTGGCGACGGCGAGCGCCAGCAGCTCGGCGAACTCCGTCAGCCGTTGCTCGGCGTCCGGCGGGGCGGGCTCGCCGCCGAGCCAACCGCCGGTGATCGTCCCCCAGAGCCTGCCGTCGACGACGATCGGGGTGCCGATCCCCGTGCGCATGTCCGGGACGTCCCGCATGATCGAGCCGTCCGCGTCCTTGAAGCTGTCGAGGCGTGCCGACTGTCCGGTGCGATAGACCATCGCGTTCACGCTCGCGCCCTGGAGCGGGATCCGCGTTCCCGCCGGGGTACGCGCCGCGTCGCGTCCGCGGTGGGCCAGGACGGTGATCTCCGGACCCGGCTCGAAGCGGATCAGGGCGATCTGGTCGGCGCGCAGGAGCTCCGCCACCTCCGCGGTGACGGCGTCGAACACCACCTGCGGCGCCGAGCCCTCGGCGACCAGGGTGGCGACGCGCCGCAGCGCGGCCTGCTCGTCGGCGAGGCGCTGGACCTCGGCGCGCGCCCGCGCATTGGACATGGCGATCCGGCGAGCCAGGACGCCCGCCGCCAGCGCGACGGTCATCGCGAGCCGGCCTTGCCGGGTGTTCAGCATCGCCGCCCGATTGCGACCACGAGGGCGATCATTGCAGCCTGCTCGAGCCGAGTCCGTAGCCCGCCACCGGACCGGATCCGTGCGCCCACCGGATGCGCCGCGGCCCTGACCGCATCGATACTCGCGGGGGAACGCCGGACGGAGGCTGTCATGCAGAAGATCAAGGAAGCGGCTGACGAGTTCCTCGCCGAGCCCAGAGTGGCGGTGACGGGCGTGTCCCGGCATCCGAAGGGACACGGGAGCAACACCGTCTACCAGCGTCTGCGCAGCCGCGGCTACGAGGTGTTCGCCGTCAATCCCAACGCCGACGAGGTGGAGGGCGACCGGTGCTACCACGACCTGGGCTCGGTCCCCGGCGGTGTCGGCGCGGTCGTGATCGCGACCAGCCCCGAGCACGCCGACGACACGATGCGCGAATGCGTCGAGCTCGGCGTCAAGCACGTCTGGATGCACCAGGGCCCGGGCGCCGGCAGCGTGTCCAAGACCGCGGCCGCCTACGGCCGCGAGCACGGGATCGCCGTGATCGACGGCGGGTGCCCGTGCATGTTCGGGCCCACCGCCGATCCCGGCCACAAGGTCATGCGGAGCGTGTTGACGGTGACGCACCACATCCCACGGCGGGTCTGACGTCAGCTCAGCCGCGACGCGGCGCTCGCCGCCTGCTGCTCGTCGCGCACCGGCATCAGGCGCACGGACAGCGCGACGCGGCTGAAGCGCGAGCTGCGCGCGATCCGGACGGCGAGCGTCGGGCCGGGCTTCGGCGCCGAGCTCTGGCGCGAGGGGTGCAGCACGTGGACCGCCGCGGCGCCCGTGCACGACACCGGGACGACGACGTAGCCGCTGAACTGGCTGCGGATCCACAGGTACGCGATGGAGCGGAGCGCGATCGGACGCGTGCCGACCGTCACCCGCGAGCCGTCGCGCAGGATCGCGTAGACCATCGCCGCGCGGCCGCCCCAGCTCGGAAACAGCACGTCCGCCGTGTAGCAATCGCCGCCGGCCCGGCGCGCGACGGTCCACGACGACTGGATCCAGTCGGGCGTGAAGCGATGCGAGACGGTCAGGCGCAGCGCGCTCGTCGACATCGTGCCGGTCGCGCGCAGGTCGGTGAACGGCCCCGCGAACGCACGGCCGGCGCGCGCGGAGGCGAGCGCTCCCGCGCCCGACGGCGCCTTGGTCAGCCGCAGCGGGGTCGTGCCGGTCACGCGCGAGCGCCCGGTCTGCGACGCGATCACGCGCCGGCCGCTGCCGTCGCGCACGACCGCCCCGAACGACGCCGGCGGGCGGCCGCCGATGTTCGCCGCGACCTCCTGGTCGGCGTCGTACAGGCGCGCGAGGTCGAGCCCGCCGTACGGGAACGCGCGCTGGTTGACGGCGATGATCGCGGTGTTGTAGACCGGCGTGGTCACCGCCAGGCGGCCGGTGTCCGGGTCGAACGCGTATAGCGGCGGCGGCTCGGACGCGCTGCGCGAGCCGAGGCCCGCGTCGACCGCGCGCGCGGCGTTGGCCTCGATGCGCGCGGCGCCGAGCCGCGCGCTGGCCGCGCTCTGCGGAACGACGTTGACGTCGAACAGCAGTCCTTCCGTGATCCCGCCGGCGCGGACGACCTGGCGATCGTAGAAGCCCAGTGAGCGGTCGAGCATCGCCTTCGCCCACCGGCCCCAGCGGTCGCTCGGCAGCAGCGAGCTCGAGCCGGCGAGACCGACCAGCGCCTCCTGCGCGAGGCCGAGCTTCTTCGTCTGGTGCCAGCGCCTGAAGCCCAGGCCGGAGTCCCAGTTCATGTAGCCGCCGTGCGTCCAGTAGCCCGAGATCGCACGCTCGATCCACTCGTGCATCAGCGTGACCGGCGACGCCGGCAGCGGCGCCATGCCCGCGTGCCGGGCCTGGTCGTAGAAGCGCACGAAGCTGAGCACGATGTTCGCGTACTCCGCGGAGTCGACGTTCGACGGGCTGTTCACGCTCGAGTCGGGCAGGTAGTGAAAGCGCATGCCGGGACCGAAGTTGCCCGCGCGGGCGGCCGTGCCGCGCGCGCCGGCGAAGAAGTGCTGCAGCTGGAGGGCGAAGTCGCGGCGCAGCAGCGCCGGGTTTCCGGTCACGGTCGCGTCGGCGGCGTACATCAGCGCGTACCAGTTGAGCTGGTTCAGGCGGATCGTCGGATAGCGCCAGAAGGAACCGCGCGCCGTGCGGTGGATCGCCGAGCGGATCTTCGCGACCGTCGACGGCGGCAGGCTCAGGGCTTCGCGGGCGCGATACGCGTACACGAGCCCGTCGACGACCTCGGCGTCGAACACGAGGTGCTGGCCGCCGCGGCCGGACGTCATCGAGCACACCCAGCCCGGCGCGTGCGTCTGGCCGGTGCCGGGCCTGGTCACGAACGGCACGCCGTCGACCAGCCGCAGGGCGAGCACGCGCGCGCGGTGGTCGTTGCGGGCGGGACCGTCGTAGCCGCGCGCGGCGGCCACCGCGTGCGTCAGCAGGAGCATCGAGTTGGCCATCGGCTCGACGCCGCCGCCGCCCAGCTTGTAGTAGCCCGCACGCTCGTCCCAGCGGGAGTCGAGCTGGAGCTGGATGCGGTCGGCGTAGGCCCAGTAGCCGGCGTCGTCGGTCGAGTGCGCGACGGCCGGAAGGGCGACAAGGATGAGGATCGCCGCGATGGCGGCGAGCGAGGAGCGGAGCATCTTGGGCCCCCTCCGTGGAGAGGTTCTATGGGGAGTACCTCAACGTTCGCGCTCCGCGCGCCGGCCTCACAGGGGCCATAGGGCTGGCGCGGCGACACCTGGGTGAGGCCGTCCCCCACCTTGGTGGCGCGTCCTGGTCGCCCTGTGCCGCCGGTTCAAGGACTCCAACTACGCGACTCCGGCAGACCGTTCCCGGCGCCGGCATCGGGCTGTGACGACGATCCGCGGGCGACTCGGCCCCGGACCCGATGTCCGGGGCCTGCCGGCTACGAGGACGACGCCGTGCCGCTCGGCGTATCCGTCCCGGACGGCGGCGCGCCACCCTGCGGGCCGCCCTGCTGCACGCCGGTCACGGTGAAGTCCTTGCTCACCAGGACATGGACCTCGCCGTTGCCGTTGGACTGGATCACGTGCACCTCGTATGAGCCGTCGGCGAGCCTCATCGCCCGCTCGACCGTGCCCGGGTACTTGGCGGTGGCCGCGGCCTTGAGCTTGGTCAGCGTCGTGCCGGTCACCGCGGCACCCATCTGCGGCGGCGCGCCGTTGCCCGCCTGAGCACCGGGGGCCGACTGCGCGCCGCCACCGCTCGCCGCCGACGAGTCGCCGTTGGTGATCTGGCTCGCACCGAACGCGAGCGCAGCGACGACAGCGACGCCCGCCAGGACCTTCGCCGGCAGCGCACGCGCGCCGCCGCGTGCGGGAGCGGGGGTGGAATCGTCGGTGGACATGGTGTGCCTTTCAGGTCGGGGAGGGGGCGATCACATCTCAGCCGCGGTGGCTGAGGAGTCGCCGGGACGGAGCTGAACGCAGGCTGGGAATCGCGGCTCCGGGCGGGCAGGGCTCGGCCAGCGCGCTCGCGACCTGGGTGAAGGCGCACGGCACGGCGGTCTCAGGCGTCTCCGCCTCGGGCGGGACGCTGTACGCCGTCGCGGCCTGAACGCGAGGGGGCCGCCGGCATCGCGCCGGCGGGCCTCGCGTCGCCCAGCGTCCGGATCAGCCCGGGGTGCTGGTGCTCTGCGCCGGTTGCGTAGCCAGCGTGACCGTGAGGCGGAGCGTCTGCGAGCCCCGCTTGACGGTCAGCTTGACCGCGTCGCCCGGTTGGCGGGCGGCGATCGCGGCGACGAGCCCGCCCGAGTCCGTGATCGCCTTCCCGTCGAAGGCCTGGACGATGTCGCCGGAGCGCAGGCCCGCCGCCGCCGCCGGCCCTCCGCTGGCCACACTGGACACCACCGCACCGGACGTCGCAGTCGAGCTGTCCGCGGTGGCGACACCAAGGTACGCGTGCTCGACCCGGCCGCCGGACTCGAGCGTCTCCAGGGAGGACTTGACGAGGTCGATCGGCACCGCGAACCCGACCCCCGAGCTCTGGTCGGCGCCGCCGGTGGCGATCTGGTCCACGATCCCGACCACCTTGCCGCCGGCATCGAACACGGGCCCGCCGGAGTTGCCGGGATTGATCGCGGCGTCGGTCTGGATCGCATGCGCGACGGTGAAGCCGTTCGGCGCCTGGATCGTCCGGTCGACGCCCGACACGATGCCGGTGCTGATGCTGCGCGCGTAGCCGAACGGATCGCCGATCGCGGCGACCTGCGCGCCGACCTTCAGCGAGGCCGAGCTTCCCAGCGTGAGCGGATGCAGCGTGAGGCCGGACGGATCGATCTTGATCACGGCGATGTCGGTGGCATCGTCGGTCCCGAGCACCGTCGCGGCACGCGTCGTGCCGTCCTGGAGCTTGACCGTGATCGACGACGCGTCGTCGACGACGTGCGCGGCGGTGACGATGTGGCCCTGCTCGTCGACCACGAAGCCGGTGCCGGTCGCCGTCGCCTGGGTGTCTCCGGACGGCTGTGCGGACGCGGTCTTGACGGTGATGTCGACCACGCCGGCCGATGCGCTCGCATACAGCGATTGCGCGTCGATGGCTCCGGTTGCGGCGGCGACGGTCGTCGAGGCGGCGCCGGAGCGCTGGATCACCGTCGTGGACCCGCCGCCGATCACCCCGGCGGCCGCGAGGATGCCGGTGCTGGTGCCGCCGCCGAGCAGCGCGGCCGTCACCAGAAGGACGGCGAGCGGCGGAGGCCCGCGGCGTTTCGGAACGGCGGCGCGGGAACAGCCGGGATCATCTGGAGGACCGACGCGCCCGTCGTCCCCGGCCCACGGCGGCCGTTCCTCGGAGGGGGGAGGCAGCAAAAGGGATGACATACACCTACATTCGCGCGCCCATGTGAGGGCAGCCTGCGAAGACGCTGAGAATCGGCCTCGTAACGCCGCGGGTTGCAGCTCAGGCGAGTCGTGCGAGCAGCGCCGCGTCGATGTCGACCCAACCCTCGGCCGGGAGGCGGAATCGGTACACGCCCGGCGCGGCGGTAAGCAGCTCGGGCCCGTCGAAGCCCTCGGCGGTGAGCGCACTGCGCGTGCGGCTGGCGAGGACCTTCAGCGCTGTGCGCCACGAGTCGGGCGGGTCGGAGCCCCAGAGCTCGTCGGCCAACTCGTCGAGCCCGACGGCGCGCGTGTGCTCGGCGACGAGGAACGCGAGCAGGTGGCGGCCCTGCGGCCCGGGAAGGGCGCGTTCGCGCACGAGTTCGTCGCCGCTCTCGAGCATCAACTCGCCCGTGAGGTACACGCGCATGGTCGCGTGATCGTAAGCGACGGCGGCAGCCGGATCACAACCATTCTGCAACCGCCACCGCGTAGATTCGCGGCATGATCAAGCAGATCACCTGCGACTGCGGATGGACTGCGACCGGAAGCGAGGAAGAGCCCGTCGCCGCCGCACAGCAGCACGGTCGTGAGGCGCACGACCTCGTGCCGAGCCCGGAGCAGGTGTCGCGGTCGCGACGCCGGTCGCCGAGCCGGAGCCACCGCAGTGAAGACGATCCACCACGTCTTCGACGTCGCCGGCCCGCGCGCAGACGTGTATGCGGCACTGACGACCGAAGCGGGGCTCGCGTCGTGGTGGAGCACCGACGTTCACGCGCCGGCCGAGGGCGACTCGATCGTCTTCACGTTCCGCGACGACTTCAATCCGCGGATGCGGATCGTCGAGCTGACCGCGCCGCAGACGGTCCGCTGGGAGTGCGCCGGCGGTCACGAGCCGTGGGCCGACAACACGTTCGAGTTCCAGCTCGAGGAGACCGCCGCCGGCACCCGGGTCCGCTTCTGGCAGCACTACGCGCGCGAGCTGTCAGACGACGCCTACGGCATCTACAACTTCAACTGGGGCAACTACCTGGAGAGCCTGCGCCAGCGCTGCGAGACCGGCTCCGGCAGGCCGTTCGAGGCGTGAGCACGTCTGACTCGACTGCCTGATCACCGCGACTCGCGTCGTGGCGAACTACCGCGCTGAAGTGGCGTAGTGCACGGATGTGAGGCGGCGGAGGCGCTGGGAGGCTTTGACCATGTCGAAGCCCCGGCGCCTGCTTGCGCTCGCCGCGCTGGTGGCGCTGGCCGCGACGGGATGCGGGAGCAGCGGCTCGGCCCGTATGCCGCTGATCGTCGACACCGACCTCAGCTCCGATGACGTGGTGGCGCTGCTGTACCTGGCGCAGGACCGGAGCGTCGACCTGCGCGCCGTGACCGTGTCGGGCACCGGACTCGTGGAATGCCCCGGCGGGGCGCGGATCGCCAAGGACCTGCTGGCCGTGGCACGCCGCCCGAACGTGCCCGTCGCATGCGGACCCGTGCTTCCGCTGAGCGGCTTCAACGCGGTGCCGGCCGAATGGCGTGGCGCGGCCGACGGCTTCTTCGGGCTCACGCTCCCGCGCGCGCGTGGTGACCCGCAGCGCGACGCGGTGGCGCTGTTGCGCCGGGCGGTCGCCGGCGCGCACGGCAAGGTCACCGTGCTCGAGCTCGCGCCGATGACCAACCTCGGCGCGGCCTTGCGTGCGGACACGGGCCTGGCGCGTCACGTCCGGCGGATCGTGGCGATGGCAGGAGCGGTCGCCGTTCCCGGCAACGCCCCCGGCCATCCGGTCGCCGAGACCAACGCCTGGGTCGACCCGCTCGCCGCGAGCGTGGTGCTGCGCAGCGGCGCACCGGTCACGCTCGTGCCGCTCGACGCGACCAATCGCGTGCCGGCCACGACGTTCGTCGCCCAGGCCTTGGCTCGCTACCACTACGCGACGCCGGCCGCGACGCTGGCCTGGGAGGTCGTCGCGGCGACGGGGATGGCCAACGGCGGCTCGTACTTCTGGGACCCGCTGGCGGCCGCCGCGACGTTGCGGCCGGCGCTCGTGCACACCTCGACCCGGCGGCTGGACGTCGTCACCGGCGGCGCGCAGGCCGGGCGCCTCGTGCCCGCCGCGCGTGCCGCGCCGGCGGTGCAGGTCGCGTCGGCGGTCGATCGTCCGCGCTTCGAGCGCGACCTCTTGAGCACGCTGGTCGGCGGGACGCGGTTCGCGATCCCGGTGCATCGTGCACAAGGCACGCTGGTGCTCGACGCGGGCGGCTGCACCTACCGCGGGGCGCGCCGCCTCACCGCGGGACGGGTGGTTCTCGACACCGTCAACCGCACGGGCGCGGAGATGCAGTACGCGGCCGGCCGGCTCGATGCGCGCCACACCGTGGCCGACCTCCGGCGCCTCGCCCGCACCGCGACCGCGAGCTCTCAGGTGCCGTCATGGTTCACCCAGGACGCCGGCGGGATCACGCCCCCGCACAGCACGATGACGTGGGTGGCGAACCTCCCGACCGGCACGACCGGCGAGACCGTACTCGCGTGCGTGCGCGCCTCGCCCCTGAAGGCGTGGGTCGCCGCGACCCTGCCGGTGTTCGCTGCGGGGTCCTGATGCATCCGCACGGATGGGCAACTCGTGCGGCCGCCGTGCCACTCGTGATCGCGGCGGCTCTGCTCGGCTCGCCACGGCCGGCCGGTGCGGCCGTTGCTCCCGCAACCGTCATCGCCAGATACCAGGCGCGGATTCCGGGACTGATGGCGGAGCAGGGCGTACCCGGCCTTGCCGTCGCCCTCGTCGACACGCAGCGGACGTTGTGGGTCGAGGGCTTCGGCCATGTCGACCGGCGGGGCTCCGCTCCCGTGACGGCCGACACGATCTTCAGCGTCCAGTCCATGTCGAAGCTGTTCACGGCGACCGCGGTCATGCAGGCCGTCGCGGCCGGCCGGCTGGACCTCGACGCGCCGATCACGACCTACCTGCCCGGCTTCACCGTCCACAGCGCGTTCGAGCAGCACCCAGAACGCAAGATCACGCTTCGGATGCTCCTCAGCCACACGGCCGGCTTCACGCACGAGGCGCCGGTGGGCAACAACAACGACCTCGAGCCCGGCGACTTCGACGCGCACGTCCGCAGCATCTCCGACACCTGGCTGCGCTTCCCGGTGGGCAGCGGTTACGCGTACTCCAATCTGGGGATCGACCTCGCCGGGTACATCCTCGAGCGCGTCGAGGGCAGGCCGTTCGCGCAGGTCATGCGCGAGTCCCTGCTCGAGCCGCTGGGCATGCACGACAGCACGTTCGACCGGGCGGCGATCCGCGCGTCGGCCAACCGCGCCGTGGGGCGCGTCCACCCCTACCCGGCACCGCCGGTCGACGTGCCGATGACGGCGGCCGGAGGCCTCTACTCCAACGCCGCGGACCTGGCGCGCTTTCTTCGCTTCGAGTTGAACCGAGGATCGGCCGGCGGCCGGGTCGTGCTCGATCCGAAGTGGCTCGACGAGATGCAGAAGGTGCCCGCGCCGCGAGCCGGCGCGCCCGCGGGCTACGCGCTCGGCGTGGTCCGGCATCGCTGGAACCGCTGGGATCAACGACCGGATCTGTTCGAGCACGGCGGTGGGGGATTCGGGTTCATCTCCGACCTGTGGTGGTCGCCGCCGTTGGGGATCGGGATCGCGATCCTGACCAACGCGCAGGACCATCGGCTCCAGAACGACCTCGCGCTGTCGATCCTGGCCGACCTCCTCAATGAGCCCGGCGTGTATCGCGATCGGCTGCTTGCGCCGCCATATCGGCCCCCGGCCGAGGACCCGGACCTGTCGTTCGTGCCCCCCGCCGGGATGGCGAGCCGCGTCGCCGGCGCCGCCATGGCGGCGACGGGTGACGAGGCCACGCGCTGGGCGCGCTACTCCGGCCCCTACCGAACGCCCGCGTGGGGATACATCGGCCCGAAGGGTCGGCCGGAGCGGTTCGTCGTCGACGCGGGCGTCCCCTACTTCGAGGCCGAGGACGAGCCGGACTCGCACGTTCGCCACCGCCTCGCGGAGGTCGAGCCCGGCCTGTTCCTGGCCGACAACGGCGAGACGCTGGACCTCCGGGGACAGGTCCCGACCTGGCGGAACTTGCGGCTCGTTCGCGTCTCGGGCGGTCCTTCCCCATGGCAGTGGGCGATCCTCGGGGCAGCCGCGCTCGTCGCCGTCACGTGGCTGATCGCCCTGCTGGCGAGGAGCGTCCCGCACTCCACGTCGACGGGTCGGCGAACCGCGACGCGGCGCTGGCGCCGCGTCGCGGCGGCGGTCGCAGGCGCGACCGCGCTGCTCACGCTGGCAACCGTGGCCCTGCTGGTGTGGATGCCCGGGCTCGTCGACACCGGGTTCGCGGGTGCGCTCGACCTGTCCCCGGCCGAGCGGCTGGTCACGCACCTGCCGCTGGCCATAGCCGTCATCGGCGTCCCGATGGTGGTGCTCGCCGCTTCGGGCTGGATCGGACGCTGGTGGTCGAGGGCGGTGACGCTGCAGTACGCCGGGCTGGCGGTCGCCGCGATGGCGCTCATCCCGCTGCTCGCCGGGTGGCATCTCATCGGCTGGGGCATGAGCTGAGGCATGGGTCGCGCAGAAAACCCGAATGCGGATGGCGGTCTGTCCCGGATGCGCACAACCCCCGCGTGCGGGAGCGTTGTGCCATGCGCCACGCCGGCCCCGCCGGTCAGGGTGGGGTACTTGAGCTGATCGATCTGCACCGGAGCTTCGGCCCGGTGATGGCGCTCGACGGGCTGGGCTTCAGCGTCCCCGCCGGCCGGCTGTTCGGGTTCGTGGGCCGCAACGGCGCCGGCAAGACGACCACGATGAGGATCGTCTGCGGCCTGCTGGCGGCCGACAGCGGGAGCGTCACCTGGCGCGGCCGCCGGCTGGACGCAGAGCTGCGCCGGCGCATCGGCTACATGCCCGAGGAGCGCGGGCTCTACCCGAAGATGCGCGCCGGCGAGCAGCTCGAGTACTTCGCGGTCCTGCACGGCTGGACGCATTCGCAGGCGCGGCGCGCCGCCCTGTCATGGCTCGAGCGGCTCGGCCTCGGCGATCGCGCGAACGCCAAACTGGAGGAGCTCTCACAGGGCAACCAGCAGCGTGTGCAGCTGGCCGCCGCGCTGGTGCACGACCCGGAGTTGCTCGTGCTCGACGAGCCGTTCGCGGGCCTGGATCCGATCGTCACCGACCTGCTCGCCGGCGTGCTGCGCGAGCAGGCCGCGCGCGGCGTTCCGGTCGTGTTCTCCTCGCACCAGCTCGAGCTCGTCGAGCACATCTGCGAGGACGTGGCGATCATCGATCGCGGCCGCGTGATGGCCTGCGGCGCCGTGGAGGAGCTGCGGTCGGCCGGCCCGCGCCGCGTTCGCGTCGAGGTGCGCGACGCCGCCTACGACTGGACGTCCGTCCTGGAGGACGCGACGCGCTGCGAGGCCGACGGCGATGCCGTCGTCCTCGAGCTCGGCCCGGAGGCCGACTCGCAGCGCGTGCTCGACGCGGCGCGACGGGCCGGGAGCGTCACGGCGTTCAGCGAATCGCGCCCGACGCTGGCCGAGCTGTTCCGGGAGCTGGTGAGCGCATGAGTGCGTGGCGCGGCATCTGGGAGGTCGCGCGCCGCGAGCTCGTCCAGCGGTCGCGCTCGCGGACGATGCGCGTCTCCTTCGCGCTCGTGCTGCTGATCGCCGTCGTCGCCGCCGTGGCCGCGACGCTGGACAACGACAGCAAGCCCACCGACGACGTCGGGCTCGTCGGCCCCCGTGCGGCCGCGCTCGCGCCGGCGCTGCGCCTCGAGGCCGCGGCCGCCGGGCGCCGCGTCCGCCTGCAGAGGCTGGGTGGCGCGGCGGCCGCCGCGCACGCCGTGCGCGCCGGCGACGTCGACGTCGCCGTGGTCGACGGGACGCGCCTGATCGTACGGGCGTCGCGGTCCGGGCCGGCGCTGGACGTCGTACAGCAGGCGGTTGCCGACCAGGCGACGTTCACGCGCTTCCGCGGCCTCGGGCTGAGCCGGCGGCAGGCGCTGGAGGCCACGGCGCCGCCGCCGCTGGCCGTCGCGGTGCTCGATCCGGAGCCGAGCGAAGCCGACCAGGCGCTCGTAGCGATCGGCATGCTCGCGCTGTTCGCGGCGCTGGTCGGCTTCGGCAACGCCGTCGCCGTCAGCGTGACCGAGGAGAAGGCCTCGCGCGTGATCGAGCTCCTGCTCACCACGATGCCGCCGCGCCGCCTGCTCACCGGCAAGGTGCTCGGCATCGGCCTGCTCGGGGTGGGCGAGATCGCGATCGTCGGCGCCGCGGCGCTCGCGGGCGCGGAAATCGCCGGCGGCTCCGGCCTGCCCTCGGGCGCAGCCGGGACCGTGGCGCTGGTCGTCCTCTGGTTCGTTCTCGGTTTCGCGTTCTATAGCGTGGCGTTCGCGGCCGTGGGAGCGCTGGTATCGCGCCAGGAGGACCTGTCGGCCGCGGTCATGCCGTTGACGTTCCTGCTCGCCGGCGCCTACTGGCTCTCGCTGCTCGCCGTCGACTTCGGCCGCAACCCCGAGAGCACGCTCGCGGAGCTCCTCGCCTTCGTGCCGCCGATCGCGCCGATGATCGTGCCGACGCTGGCCGTCGCGGGCGACATGGGCGCGGTCGCGGTGCTCGCCGCGATCGCGGTCGACATCGTGGCCACCGTTGGCCTGATCTGGCTCGCCGCGCGCGTCTACGAGCGGGCGATCCTGCGCATCGGCGCGCCGGTCGGCCTCCGTGCTCTCTTCGGCGCCGGCGGGTCGCCGTCCCGGCGCGTCCAGGGCGAGGACCACGTGCTGCGGCTCGGGGTCGCGGCGCTCCTCTGCGGCGGCCTGTTCACGGTGCAGTCCGGACCCTCGCCGGTGACGATCGCCCTCGTGGCGATGGGATGCGGACTGGTGCTGTACGCCGCCGTCAGGCGCGCGCGGCCAGGATGAGCTGCGCTACGGCGCCCAGGCGGGATTGAGGCCGCTCGCAAGCGTGCGCACGCGCGGCTTGGCGCGCGTCAGGTCGAGCAGGAGCATCGGGCCGCCGGCGGTGTCGCTGCTGCCGCGACGCAGCGCCAGGTAGTGGCCCGTCGCCGCGAGCTCGAACCCGGTGAGCTGCGGGAAGTCCTTGACGACCTTGAACGTCCCGCGCGTGCGGGCGAGCAGGCGCAGATGGGCCGGAGCGCTCGGGGTGTCGGACGCCAGTACGGCGATCCGCGTGTCGGCGACCCAGACCGCGGCCTGGATGCTCGTCGCGCTGTAGGCGGCGACGGGCGCGGCCCACCGGGTGGCGTCATCGCCCTCGGCGGCGAAGGTGAGAAGCTGGTCGTAGGTGCCGTCGGGGCCGGCGAGCGCGAGCAGCGAGCGGCCGTTCGGCGACCACGCCGGGCGGCCCGCGGCAGCGGCGGAGCAGGAGGCGGTGCGGACGTCCTGCGGATCGAGCACGCAGAGACTGCCGCCGGAGATCGTCGCGATCAGACCGCGGCGCATGGAGTAGGCGGGGCGGTAGTAGTCACCGGCGTCGAGCGTCTCGACGGACCTTCCGTCGGCCGAGACGTGCACAAAGCTTGAGCTCCCACCCGAGGTACTCGCCGCAGGAGCAGAAGTCGCGATTGACCGCGACCGTGCCGCACTTCGCGCACTCGATCTCGCTCGCGGTCCGCGAGGACGTCGTGGAGTCACGCATGGGCACGCTGGTTTATCGGCCGCTCGGCGGACCCATTGAGGGCCGCCTGACGAGCCTCACCAGGTGGTTCAGCCCGTGCCGACGGCTGCCGGGTCCAGCGCGACGCGCGTGCCGGCCTCGCCACGCAGGAGCGCCTGCGTGTCGTTGATCGAGCCGATCACGGCGAAGCCTCCGGACGCCTCGGCGAACCAGCACGCGGCCTGCACCTTCGGGCCCATCGAGCCGGCGGCGAACTCGCTCGCCGCGAGCTCCGCGGGCGTCGCGTTGCGGATCGCCCGCTGGTCGGGCGTTCCCCAGCCCGCGTAGACGGCGTCGACGTCGGTGAGGATCAGCAGCGCGTCGGCGCCGATCTCGATCGCCAGCAGCGCGCTCGCCATGTCCTTGTCGATCACCGCCTCGACGCCGTGCAGGCGCCGCCCCGGCCGCGCGCTCTCCTCGCTGTAGGCCGTCGGAATGCCGCCGCCGCCGGCGCAGATCACGATCACGCCGCGGTCGAGCAGCGTCTTGATCACGTCGATGCCGAAGATCCGCTTCGGCGCGGGCGACGCCACGGCCCTGCGCACGCTGTCGCCGTCGGCCATGAACGCCCAGCCCTTCTCGCGCGCCAGGCGCGCGGCCTCCTCCGCGTCGTAGAGCGGGCCGATCGGCTTGGTCGGATGCTCGAACGCGGGGTCGCCGGGATCGACCTCGATCATCGTCAGCAAGGTCGCGAGGTGGCGCGCGAACGGCAGCTCATTGCCGAGCTCCTGCTCGAGCATGTAGCCGATCATCCCCTCGGTCTGCGCGTCGAGGACGTCGAGCGGATAGGTCTCCACCGCCGTGTATGCCGAGCCCTGCAGCGCGAGCAGGCCGACCTGCGGGCCGTTGCCGTGCGAGATCACGAGCTCGTGCTCGAGCGCGATCGGCGCCAGCGCCTTGCAGGCCGCCTGCGCGTTGACGCGCTGGTTGGACGCCGACAGATCCTGGCCGCGGCGCAGCAGAGCATTGCCTCCGAGGGCGGCGACGACACGCATGGTCAGCTTCCGAGCCTAGCGCCATCTCCCGCGTGATCGCGGGTCGTGAGGACGCGCAGCTGTGCGAGCTCTGGATCGGCCGCACCGCGGACGTGCCCGAACGGCGCGGCGGCCGTGCGCCGGAGGAAGTCGAGCGTCTCGGCCGTGATCCGCTCGCCCGGCAGGACATTCGGGATCCCCGGCGGGTAGGCGGCGAGCGCGTCCGCCGACACGCGGCCCGCGGCGTCGCCGGCCGGCACCAGCTCGGCCGGCGCGAAGTACGCCTCGCGCAGCGAGACGACCGAGGGTCCCGGGGCGGGAAGCGCGAGCGGAGGACCGGTCGCCTCGCCGAGGTCCGGCAGCGCGTCGAGCGCGGCCAGGACACGCGGTACGTCCGGCACCGCGCCGGCGCCGATCACCGCGACGACCACGCTGTCGGTGGCCATCTCGGTGTGGATCCGATGCTGCTCGAACAGCAACCGGCGCGCCTCGTGGCCGCTGATCCCGCCGCTGCGCGTGTCGATCACGATCCGCAGCGGATCGACCGCCACCACCCCCGGGGAGGCGAGGAACCGATCCGAGAGCTCGCGAAAGCGCCCGTGAGCGCCCACGCCCTCGCGCAACCGCGACGCCGCTTCGAGCGAGCGGCCGATGCGCTCCGCACCGTGAACGGCGAGGCTGCTGCGCGCGACGTCGAGCGACAGCATCAGCAGCGAGCTCGCGCTGGTGGATTGGAGCGAGCTGAAGGCCCGGTTGACGAACGGCTCCAGCCGCGCGGCGAGCGGGCCGCGCCCGAGGTGCAGCAGGGCCGACTGCGTCAGGCTCCCGCCGAGCTTGTGCGTGCTCGAGACGACGAGGTCCGCTCCCTGGGCGAGGGCGTTGGCGGGCAGGCCGGGGTGGAAACCGAAGTGCGCGCCCCAGGCCTCGTCGACCACCAGGAGGACGTCGCGCGCATGCGCGACCTCGGCCAGGGCGCCCACATCGGCCACGGCGCCGAAATAGCTCGGCGTGACCACGTACGCGGCGACCGCGTCGGGATGCTCGTCGAGCGCGCGGGCCAGCGCCTCCGGCCGCAGCCCGTGCGCGGCGCCGAGCCCGGCGTCGACGTCGGGCGCGACGAAGTGGCCGTGCAGCCCGCCGAGCACCATCCCGTCCATCACGCTCGAGTGCATGCTCCGCTGGACGACGACGTGCCGCCCGAGATGGCGCAGCGCGAGGCACGCGACGAGGTTCCCCTTCGATCCGCCGTTGGTCAGCAGCCACGTCCGGTGCGCGCCCCAAGCGTCGGCGGCGAGGCGTGCCGAGCTTTGCAGCGGGGTCGGCCTGGGGCCCTGATCGATGCCGTTGACAAGCGGCGGCACGTCGAGGGCGAGCACGTGCTCGCCGAGCACCGCGGCCAGTTCGGGCTGAGCGACTGCGTCGCCCCCGTGGCCCGGCACGTCAAGCCTCACGAACGGGCCGCGCGCGTACGCGCGAACCGCGTCGGCGTACGGGGTCTGGGTCTGGGCCGCCGCGCCGCGGACGCTCATCGCGGCGAGCATACGCCGCCGGGCGGCCAACCGGCCAACCGCCGGCATCCGCCGCGGGTCATACCGCCGATGCTCCAGCGATTCGAAGACCTCCCCGAGCGGCGCGCGCCCGACACGCCGCAACCAAGCCCTCGCCCACCGTCGTCGCCCGCCGCGATCCTCGCCCTCCAGCGCAGCGCCGGCAATCACGCGGTCTCCCGCGCGCTCGCTCGCGCCCGCGCGGACGAACCCGCAGCGCCCGCGACCGCCGGGTCCGGCGCGGCCGATCCCGGCTGGGTCGAATCGACGTGCGCCACGACGCTGGAGTTCCTGGACAAGCTCTGGCAGGACGACCCGCTGAGCGTCGTCCGGCTCGGGCTCGAGGGCGGCAGGCTCATACCGGCGGCGGGCCTCGTGTCCGGGCTCGCCTCGGACGTGATCGGCTTCGGCCAGGACGTCTGCAGCGTGCCGCACGGCGTGGATCTCGCCACGGGAGAGATCCACGTCGGTGAGTTGGCGTTCGCCGGGCTCGTCGACGCGACGATCGCCCTGCGCTCGGTGAGCAACGCCGCCGGCAACGCGATCGGCCACCTGATCAGCTTCCCGCAGTTCGCGATGTGGCTCGGCATCACCGCGACGGCGGGCGAGTCGGCTTCCGGCGTCGCCGCTCCTGCGGCGCCGCTGACCGGCGGCGCGACGGTGGGGGCGGGCGCCGTCAACGTCGTGACCGGCTTCGACAAGGCGATGCTGACGTTCATCACCGGGTTCGTCGACCTCGTCGTGCCGCTGGAGGCCGCCGCCGGCCAGCTGATGTTCCCGGACAAGCAGCAGCAGTGGGCGGATCTCGCCGCGGGCTACATCGCGAACGTGGCGGGCGACGTCATCGGCCTCGTCAACGACACGGTCGGCATGGCGAGCGCGGGCATCTCGATGAGCGGGCCGGTCAGCCAGGCACTGAAAGCCGCGCAGTTCGTCGCCAAGCAGATCGCCTCGGTCATGGCGCCGTTGCGCGATCTCGTGCTCGGCGCGTGGAACGTGCTGGGCGGCAAGGCCGTAGGGGCGACGCCGCTCGCGCGCAGCGCCGCGACCGAGGCCGCGACGGGCGGCGAGCCCGGCCCGGAGTGGTTCGCCGCCCGAGGCGTGGACTTTGCGGCGATGCGCGGCCATGTCGATCAGGGCGACGCCGTCCTCGGGCCGCTCGACGCGGGCATCGCCGAGCTGCTCGCCCAGGTCACCGCCGCAGCGGCCGAGACCGCGGGGTCGCCGGAAGCCGCGGCGCAGCTGCGCGACAACCTCACCACGGTGCTGGCGGACGTCGAGCAGCGCCTGGAGCTCGTGAGCCAGGTGGAGCCCCAGGCTGCGCCGCTGCTCGCGCTGCTCGACGGCGGCGCCGGCCAGCTCGGCGCCGTCATCGACGCCATCGACGCGGCGAAGCCGCCGGCTGTCGACCTCGGCGACGGCGCCGTCGCCGACACCGTGGAGGGTGTGGTCGACGCCGGGATGGACGCCGCGATCGACGCCGCCAAGCAGGCGGCGCTCGCGCCGCTGCGGGAGCTGCACGACATGCTCACCGGCTTCCCGGGCGTCATCCAGCTCGTCGTCCAGTCGGCGCAGATCGTCACACCGGTGCTGGCCGACGCGGCGTCGCAGTTGCACGACGCGCTCGCCCGGACCGAGACGTTCCCGGAGATGATCCAGGCGCTGATCGACGCGAACGTCGCGTTCGCGAGCGCGGGCGAGATCGAGTCGTTCGGCGAGCTGCGGGCGTCGTGGCAGGCGCTCGGACCCGAGATCGAAGGCGTCGGCGAGGCGATGCGCTCACGCGCCGGTTGACCCCGCAGCGGCCGCGCAGTTCGGTACCTTCCCCTCGTGGTCGCGTCGCCAGAGCTCCACCTTCGGGCGAGCACATGATCGTCCTCGTCGCCGGTGCGCACGGGCGGTTGGGCGGTCGAGTGGTCGCGCTCCTGCTCAGCCGCGGCCACTCGGTGCGAGCGCTCGTACGCACGCAGGCCCAGGCGGACGCGCTCGCGAGCGCCGGCGCAGAGCCGCTCGTCGCAGACCTGCGCGGCGATGTCGAGTGGACCGCCGACGGCTGCGATGCCGCGGTCTTCGCGGCGGGCGCGCGGCATCGCGCGGAGCTTTCCGCGATCGACGCCGGAGGCGCGGCCAAGCTCGCCGAGGCCGCCGATCGCTACGAGCTGAGCCGGTTCGTGCTCTGCAGCGCGCTGGGCGCCGGGCGGCCCGAACGCCGGGAAGGACCGGTGCGCGAGTTCCTCGCCGCCAAGCATCACGCCGAGCGGCGCCTCGCGCGGCTCGACCTGCGCTGGACCGTGCTGCGCTTCGGCCGGCTGAGCGACGAGCCCGGGACCGGGGCGATCAGCACGGCGGTTCCGCCCGCGACTCCCGTGTTCCTCAACCGCGACGACGCCGCGCTGGCCGTGGTCGAAACGCTGCCGCGCGAGCACCTCATCCGCCAGACCATCGACGTGATC
Organism: uncultured Solirubrobacteraceae bacterium; assembly: GCA_963837485.1. Lineage (GTDB taxonomy): Bacteria > Actinomycetota > Thermoleophilia > Solirubrobacterales > Solirubrobacteraceae > Solirubrobacter. The sequence continues at coordinate 22,481 of CAWINP010000019.1, forward strand.
GACGGCGACCGCCGGGTTGCCGACGCGCTGGACGCGGTCGAGCCGCGCGCGCTTCCGCCCGTGCACAACTCCGGGCTCGGCGCCGCGCAGGCCGAGAACGCGCCGGTCGCGGCCGACATGCTGCGACCGGACGCCTCGCCGCTCGATGCCGACGTCGACTTCGAAGGCGACGGCCCGTTGCCGCCCGAGCTGCACGGCAACGACGATCCCGCACCCGGCATCCCGTGAGCGAGGGCTACGCCGCTCGCGGCGCGGCCGGCATCGGGAGGCAGAGATCCGGGCGGCGGGTGTCGTCGAGGCCGCGGCGCAGCGAGACGAACGCCGGCACGCCCATCACCAGCGGGACCCAGAACAGGATCACGCGATACAGCAGCACCGCGGCGGCGGCAGGCGCCGCGGCCACGCCGTAGACGATCAACGCGCCGATCAGCCCTCCGTCGATGCCCCCGAGGCCGCCCGGAAGCGGCAGCGCGCCGCCGAGCTGCCCGATCAGATACGCCATCAGCACGATCGTCAACGGCGGCGCCTCGCCGAACGCGTGGAACGCCGCGAGCAGCACGAGATTGTCGAACAGCCAGTAGCCGATGGCGCCGCCGATCAGAAGCGGATCGCCCGTCCGCAGCAGCCGCCCGGCCTCGAGCATCCCCGACGCGATCGCCGCGAGGGCCTTGCGCAGCCGCCCCGAGCCGCCGCCCGCCGCGCCCACGGTCACGCGCGCCACGAGCACCACGCCGGCGATCGCGGCGACCGCGAGCGCGGCCGGAAGCAGCGTCAACGCCGCCGAGCGGTGCGGTCCGACCCCGAGGAACATGAGCACGCCGAGCACCGCGACGGCGATGAAGTTGACCGAGCTCTTGATCAGCAGGAACGCCACCGAGCGGCGGGCGATCACCTCCCCCGGCATGCCGTAACGGCTCAGGATCCACGCGCCGAGCGCGATCCCGCCCGCTCCGCTGGCCGGGACGATCGACCCCACCGCGAGCTCGGACAAGCCGATCTCCGCGCTCGAGCGCCAGCTCATCCTGCGACAGAACACCGGCCGGAACATCGCGACATACGACAGGCTCGAGGCCACCTCCAACGCGACCGCCAGGACCAGCCACGCCGCACCGGCCCGCGCGACCAGCGTGCGGACCTCCCCCAGCCCCGGCGCAAGCCACGCGATCAACCCCAACACGGCCAGCAACGCCACCGCCACCACGGCACGCCGGGCCAACCGCCGCGGATCGAAGTCCCGCGGCATCGGCTCGGACGTCAGGTACTCGGCTCGCAGCTCGGGCGGACGCTCCGGCATCACCACAGCCTGACGACCGTGGCAGTCCGGTGTCTCGAAGGGTCCGGCCCCGGAGCGCGCGGACGCGCTCCGGGGCTGGTTGGAGACCCTACGGCTGTGTCGTCGAGAGCGTGAACGTCAGCGTCTTCGCGTACGTGCCGGTACGGAGGGCGTCCGTACTGCTCACGTGCTGCATGAACGTGACGGTCACGACGTCGTTCGAGACCGGGTTCGTCCACGTGGAGAGCGCGGTGGGAGCGGACGAGCCGCCCACTGCGCCGCCCGCGGCGGCCGTGCTGGCGGCGCTCGCCGCCGAGACGGTCAGCGGGCTCGGCAGCGCGAACGTGCCGTTGACCAGATGGCCGGTGTTGGTGGAGCTCGGGTCGGCGACCGAGAGGGCCGCGTCACCGGCGGTGGAGATGACGTTGGCCGTCATGTTCGCCGTGTAGTCCTTCGTGATGCCCGCCGTCAACGCGCCGAACGTCGCCGGCGTGCCCAGCGTCAGACTCAGCGTCGCCGGCACCGTGCCGCTGGTGTTGCCGTTCACGTTGACGGCGTCCAGGACGCGGTAGTTGACGGTCTTGACGAACACGTTGCCGACGTTGTCGGTCGCGGTGATCGTCAGCACCTGCATGCCGGCGGTGCCGGTCGGCAGGTTGGAGCCGCTCGGGGTCGACCCGACGCACGAGGCGATGCCCGAGCCACCCTGGTCGTCAGCGCACGAGAACGTGAGCGGGACCGGACGGTCCTGCGTGTAGACCGCGCCCTCCGGGATGTTGACCGTGACGGTCGGAGCCGTCTGGTCGAGCAGGAAGGACTTCGACTGGACCGCCTCCTGGTTGCCCTTGATGTCGACCGCGAACCACTTGACGGTGTTCGCGCCCGGCGTGCCGATCGTCAGGATCTGGCCGATGCTGCGCGCCCGCTGGTTGTTGTACGTGGGCGACGCGAGCGTCGGCGTTGAGCCGTCGGTCGTGTAGTGGATGACCGCCGCCTCGTCGTTCCAGATGAAGCGGTACGGGATCGGGTCCTTGGACTGCGTGACGTCGTCGGAGTCGAGCGAGGTGCTCGGCGCCGTCGTGTCCATCGCGTAGTCGTAGGCGGACTCGACGAGGCCGTAGTTGCCCGCCGCGAACTCCATCGACTCGTCGTGACCCTCGTTGACCAGCGAGCCGCTGGCCGGGCAGGAGCCCTGGCCGCCGCCGGTGCCGACCGCGCCGAAGCACGGCTGGAAGCCGACCTGCGTCTGCACGGTGCCCGTGGTCGTATCCAGCATGCGGTCAGCGCCCGTCTCGAACGAGTAGGCGATGACGCCCCTGCGGTACCAGTGGTCGTCGGCGGAGTTGCCGGCGGCCGAGTAGAGCACGTCGGCGATCGGGCCGGTGCGCGCCGGCAGGATCACGGTGCCGCGGTAGTCCTTGATCCGCTTGAGGATCTTCTCGCCGGCCTCGAAGAAGTAGTTCTCGATGCCGATGTTCGGGGCCGGGGCCGTGGTGCGGAAGCCGTCGTTCTTGTACGAGCCCGGCGCCCACATGAAGTAGCCGCCGTAGGAGTGGATGTTGTTCGAGAACTTGATGTTCGTAAACGTGTCCGTGACCCACTTCTCGTTGCGGGTCTCGGGCTCCGAGTACTCGAACGGACCGGCGAAGGTCTCGCTCGTGCACGAGGTCGACGCGCCGAAGTAGCCGTCGAACAGCGAGTACTCGCCGCTGTTGCGGTTCATGTCGACGCCCCAGCTGTTGCGGGCCGCCGGGTCGAAGCTGCCCGTGGCCGCGCAGTAGTTGACCATCGTCTTGCGCTGGACGGACGCGTCATACATCGAGTAGTGCGCGCCGTCCGGGTTGGAGTTCGGCGAGATGAAGACCTCGATGTTGTCCAGGAGCTGCTTGGTCTGCGGGTCGGTCGCGTAGTTCTCGACCAGCTCGTGCGCGGTCTCCTGGCAGGAGAGGCTCGTGGTCCACTCGCGAGCGTGCTGCTGGCAGAAGAGGAACACGCCCACCTTGGAGCCGTCACGGTGCGCGCCGATGCGGTACAGGTGCTGCTGGAACGGACCGCGCGCGACGCTCGCCGGAGCGTTGAGGAAGTCCGAGAGGTTCGTGCGCGAGCGGGCCACGACGATGCCGGCGCCCGCGTTGCCGCGGTAGGTCGTCGCCGTGACGAGCGCGGCGGCCGCCGGGGAGGCGTTGATCGCGTCGACGACCTGCTTGGCCGTCGAGTTGAGCGCGCCGCTGGCGTCGGTGCCGAGGAAGGCCTCGATCAGCTTGCCGTTGACGGCGATGCTGAGCGGCCTGTTGGCGCCGGTCTGGGTGCGCCACTCGGCCATGACCTGGTTGCCACCCTCCTGGCCCCAGTCATTGGCGGTGAGCACGACGGCCGAGTTCGCGGCGCCGGGAACGATTGTGTCGATCTGGAACGTGAAGTCGCCGAGGTCGCCCTGGAAGCCCAGGATCTCGAACGTGTACGTCCCGGCCGTGGTGAACGTCCGGCTGAGGAACTCCGGGCTCGTCCCCGTGTCGATCGTCGACAGGATGGTGCCGGCGGGGTCCCTGAGTCGCAGGATGAGGTCGGTCGTGGCGGTCGGGATCGAATCCACGGTCGCGCGGACGGACTGCCCCGCGGTCGCGGTGAACGGGATCGAGGCAACCGGCTGCGCGGCCGTGATCTCGCCGGTGCTGGTGAACAGCGGCGGGTCGTTGGTGAGGCCCACGGGAGCCGAGCCGATCGGGTCCGCTCCGGACATGATCGCCTGCGACTTGCGCTGGTAGCCGGAGGTCTTCTCGGGCATGTTGACGACCGACATCAGCTCCGGGTGGTTCGCGGCCAGCGCGTCGAGGTCGGCGCGGGTCTCGGTCGGATCCTGGTAGTGCGTGAAGAACTCGGTCTTGAAGCCCGCGACGTGCGGCGGGAGGTCCTTGCCGAGCCACTCGGAGACCGGGAAGGTCTCGACGCTGGCCTCGGCGCCGCCGGCGGTCGCCGCGGTGGCGACGCGGATCGAGATCTCGTTGGCCGTGAGGTTCGCGTACGTGCCGGTCAGGCGGATCAGCTGACGGTGGTACATGTACTCGTCCGGCGTCGGGTCGGTGTCGATGAAACGACCCATGTTGGTCGCCGTCGCGTAGACGCCGTCGGGGCCGGCGTAGGAGAGCGCCAGCGACGGGCCGGTGAACGTGTTGTTCGAGCCCGTCACGCGCTTGGTGGACTTGTTGTAGGCCTCGACGTAGAGGAAGCGCGCGGTCGTGCGGCCCGTATTCGGGCCGACCGCGTCCGTGAAGATCACGGCGCGCTGGATGACCGTGTCACCCTGGCCGGGGACGAGGGACTTGCCCTTGTACGTCGTGCCCTTGAGGCCGTTCTCCGCGACGTCGGCGGCGAGGGCCTCCTGATCGATGACCTCCTGGCGCTCCTTCATGCGCTGAGCGCCGGTGTTGGAGTCCTCGATGACCCGGCCGATCCTGTAGCCCTGGGCGGTCAGCTGCGCCTGCTGCTCCTTCGTCGCGAAGACGTTGAGCAGGATCGAGCCGTCGTCCTGGACGGACTTGTACTCGGCGGCGTCGTAGGTGGACACGACGCTGTCGACCGCATCCTGATCCGGCACATAGACCTGGACCAGCTGCTCGAACGGGATGCCGTCGTCGTTGGCCGCGAACGCGGCGGACTGGCCTCCTACCAACAAAAGCGCCGACGCGGCAACCGCGATCAGCAAGCCTCTCCCAACCATGGGCAGAACCCTCCATATGTAGGCCCTCGCCTGCCCCTCATGCAGGCAACCTCCGTATCTCACCAGAAACGTAGGGATCCTGCGCGCTCCGGACCGTGGAGATCGCTCCACGACCGGACGTCTGACCAGGTGGGGACTACCGAGTGGTGATGAGCGGTCAGCGGCGTGCGTAGGTACCCGTGAACGTGCCGCGGGCGACGGCGCCGGCGAGCTTCGCGCGGACCTCGTCGGGCTCCGCGCCCGCGGGGAGAGCGCTCGCGTCCTTGAGCGCGTACAGCGTGAAGACGTAGTGGTGCGGGTCGTCGCCCTTGGGCGGGCACGGCGGCGTCCAGCCGGTCTTGCCGGCGGAGTTCTTCCCGTACCTGGTCCCGGTCGGGAACTGACCGTGCGGCGCCAGCCCGCTCGCGCCCGCGGCGCTGATGCCGTACGCCGTCCAGTGCGTGAACCCGGCGTCGGGATCGTCGACGAAGAGCACCAGCTCCGCGGCGCCCTGCACGTCACGCCAGGTGATCGTGGGCGCGGTGCCGGCGCCGCCGCACGTGAGCGCGCGCGGGATGGGGCCGCCGTCCTTGAAGTCCGGCGTGGCGAGCTCGATGGTGTCGGGCGCGGCGGGAAGCGGCTTGTTCCCCCCGCCGCAACCCGCGAGGAGGGCGAGCGCGACGAAGGCGCTCACCGCGCGCCGGCGAGGTCTCCAGACCCCTCGAGCGCCTCGGAGGCCGGCACGGATGGGTTGTCGCACGGGTGCCACTCAGCGTCGAGCGCGGCCAGCCACGGCCGCTCTTCGTTGCGGCGACGCCACCTGCCGCAGCATACCGCTGGTGCTGGGTCGTCGGGCGCGCGTCAATCGCCGGTGTCGCCGAGTGATTCCAGGAGCCGGCGCAGCGTGTCGGTGAGTGCCTTGCGCTGAGCGGGCGTGAGTGCCGCGAGCAGCCGCTGCTCGTTGGCCAGGTGGTCGGGTAGAGCCGCGTCGATCAGCCGCTTTCCCTCGGCGGTGAGGGTGACGTCCACGCCGCGGCCGTCGCGCTCGCTCGGGCTCCGTGTCACGAGCCCCCGGCGCTCGAGCCGGTCGAGGCGCTGGGTGATGGCGCCGGAGGTGACCATCGATGCCCGCATGAGCTGGGCCGGTGTGAGCCGGTGTGGCGATCCGGCGCGGCGCAGAGTGGCGAGGACGTCGAACGCGGGTCGGTCGAGGCCGTGCGCGCTGAAGGTGCGGTCGAGCTCGGCGTCGATCCTCCGCGTCACTCGCAGCAGTCGCCCGACCACGCCCATCGGCGCCATGTCGAGATCGGGGCGCTCGGCCGCCCACTGCTCGAGGACGTAGTCGACGTGGTCGGCCATTGCCCCAGCCTACCGCCTGGGGCGAAGCAGGTTCCTTGACACTCTCTTAGACCTAAGCTACTTTTCGTTTAGTGCTAAGAGACCGCGCAACCGTCGCAGTGACCGCGCTGGCTCCCGCGATCTGGGGCACAACGTACCTGGTCACGAGCGAGTTGCTCCCGCCGGGGCGTCCGTTGCTGGCTGCCGTGGGCCGCGCCCTCCCGGCCGGACTCGTGCTCGTAGCGCTGACCCGACGACTGCCTCAGGGCGACTGGTGGTGGCGCGCGACCGTGCTCGGAGCGCTGAACATCGGCGCGTTCTTCGCGCTGCTGTTCGTCGCCGCGTATCGGCTTCCGGGCGGCGTTGCCGCGACCGTCATAGCGGTGCAGCCGCTACTGGTCGTGGCGCTTTCCGGGAGGTTCCTGGGTGAGCTCGTCGCGCCCCGCGTCGTCATCGCCGGCGCCGCCGGTGTCGTCGGCGTGGGCCTGCTCGTGCTCCGCGGCGGCACGACGCTGGACGCAATCGGCGTCGCGGCCGCCCTCGGCGCCGCGGCCGTGATGGCCACCGGGATCGTGCTCAGCAAGCGCTGGCCGTCGCCCGCGCCGCTGCTGGCAACGACGGGCTGGCAGCTCGTCGCGGGAGGCCTGGTCGCGGCGCCGGTCGCGCTTGCCGTCGAGGGGCCGCCACCGGCGACGCTGACCGCGGCCAACCTCGCCGGCTACGCCTACCTCACGACCCTAGGGGCCGCCCTCGCGTACGCGCTCTGGTTTCGCGGCATCCGTGCGCTTTCCCCGAGCAACGTGACGTTCCTAGCGCTGCTGAGCCCCGTCGTCGCGACCGCGCTCGGCTGGATCGCGCTCGGCCAGCAGCTCACGCCGCTCCAGGCGCTCGGCGTCCTGATCGTCCTCGGCTCGGTGACCGTCGCCCAGCTGCGGCCGAGCCCCGCAACCGAACTCGTCACCACAGGGGCTCGCCCACCGGCGCTGCCCGCACCCACAAATCCGGAGGCCATCACATGGGCACCACCACCCCAGCGCTGAACACCAGCACGCCGCTGAGCGGAAGCTTCGAAGCCGATCCCGTTCACTCCAGCTTCAGCTTCTCGGTCCGCTATCAGGGCGTCTCGATCTTCCGCGGGAGCCTGACCGAGGTCGAGGCCTGGCTTCGCCACGGTCGCCTCGAGGGCGCCGCGAAGGTCGATTCGATCTCGATCCGGACGCCGGAGCAGTTCCGCGCACACGTCCTCTCGTCTGAGTTCTTCGACGTCGCCAACCACCCCGAGGTCAAGTTCGTCTCCACGGCACTCGCCATCGACGGCACCGGCGCCGCAAGCGTCGCCGGCGATCTCACGATCAAGGGGATCACGAGGCCGGTCGCGGCGACCGGCCGGTGGACCGCACCGGCAGCCGACGCGTTCGGCAACGCCCGCGCCCATCTCGCGCTCGAGGCAGTCATCGACCGTACCGAGTTCAACATGAACTGGAACATGGCGCTCCCCTCGGGCGGCAGCGCGCTTGCCAACGCGGTGACGCTCACGATCGAGCTCTCGCTGGTCGAACAGGCCTAGCTCGATGCGGATCCTCGGAATCTCCGGCAGCGTGCGCCGCGGATCCCACAACCGCAAGCTGCTCCGGGCGGCGGCCGCAGCGCTCCCGCCCGGAGCCGACCTGGTCGAGTGGGACGGGCTCGCCAACCTGCCCGCCTTCGACGAAGACCAGGAGAAGACGCCCTCGGAGCCGGTGCGCTCGTTCCTCGAGGAGATCGCGAGCGCCGACGCGCTCCTGATCGCGACGCCCGAGTACAACGCGTCGCTCCCGGGCGCGCTCAAGAACGCGCTCGACTGGGCCTCGCGGCCGTTCCCGTCGAGCGTCCTGCGTGGCAAACCGAGCGCGGTGATCGGCGCCAGTACAGGCCCGTTCGGCGCGGTCTGGGCGCAGGCCGAGCTGCGCAAGGTGCTCACGGTCAGCGGCGCGCGCGTGGTCGACGCCGAGCTGCCGGTCGGCACGGCCGCCGGCGCGTTCGCGGCCGACGGATCGCTCGTCGACCCGACGCTCAGCGCACGCCTGCACCGTCTGCTGGGCGATCTCGTCCGCGCGGGCTCACCTGCCCCGAGAGCCGGTCGATCCCAGGTCCTGATCGCGTGCCGATGACGATGCGCGCGGCCGGATAACGCGCGACTCTCGGCGAACCCGGCATTGCAGGACACCGGTCCCGGTAGGGTTCGTAGGTGCGAGTCGAGAGGTCTGTCGAGCTGTGCTCCCGGCTCGGCGCAGGGCGTTGATGAAGGCCTTCGGGCGGCCCCCGCGCAGGCGCTGGCTCGCTGACCTCAAGGCCGAGGCGTTTGCCTGGTGGGTGAGCTCGTCCTCGGACCAGAGACTCCAATCGATCATGCGCAGCCACCTTCGCGCCGTGCTGTTGTGGCAGATCTTCCGCACGATGCGCCAGCGAGCACTGCCCGATGAGCGCGTCAACGCGGTCGTGGAGTTCAGGATCACCGGCCGGCGCGACGAGGGCATCGACCACTACCGGCTCACGCTCGCCGACGGCCGGTGTAGGACCTCGCGCCCCGACGAACCACCGGCGTTGACGCTAGAGCTTGGACCGGTGGCGTTCCTGCGTCTGGTTAGCGGAACTGCGAGCACCAGGGGACTGTTGCTCACGGGCAAGCTCAAGCTCCGCGGTCAGCTGCTGCTGGCTCTCACCCTGCCCACGGCGCTCAGGATCCCCAGCCGCCGCCCCCGAAGGCGGTCGGGCAAGCACTGAACCGCCTGTCCGAGCGCTCCCACCATGAAGGCAGATCCCCTCGCTCCGTGGAATCCTCGCGGCATGGCTGTCATCGAACGACTCGACTTCCTCGGAATCCCGACCCAGGATCCCGAGCGCTCCCGTGCCTTCTACCGCGAGGTTCTCGGCATGCGTCCCGACAAGCACGCCGAGTGGGAGCAATGGGCGGGCGACACGTGTTTCGCCATCTGGGAACCCGAGAAGCAGGGAATGCCGTTCGTCGCCCAGAGGGGCAACCCCTGGCCACTGCGCTGCGACGACGTCGCCGAGATGCGCGCGGCGCTTGAGGCCAAGGGTGTCCAGTTCCTTGGCGACACCTTCGACACCGGCGCCTGCCACATGGCGATCTTCGCCGATCCCGACGGCAACCAGCTCATGCTGCACCGTCGGTACGCGCCGTACGAGTAGGCGCCTTCCGTTCGACGCGCGCCGGGTGACAGGCGCGCTCGCCACTGATCGCCTCCGTCCCGCTGTCTGTGTGACGACCGACGACATCAGCGCAGAGGCCGACGAACGTCTCCAGAAGCGGTGGGCAGTTGCGCTCGTGCCACGCCAGGACGAGTTCGGCCTGGCTGAGGTCGCGGACGGGCAGCATGGTGACGTCGCCACGCGCGAAGATCGGAGCGTTGCCGGCCGCAAGGAGGCACAAGCCGATGCCGCTGGCGACCGCCTCGTAAGTCTCCTCGGTGTCGTTGATCTCGGCGGCTACGTGAACCGGGTGGCCACCGCGCTCCTCGAGCGCGAGCCAGTAATCGCGCAGCGGGCCGGCACTGGCGGGGAGAGCGAGGAACGGCTCGTCGAGCAAGTCGGCCAGCACAACGCTCTCGCGGTCGGCGAGCGGGTGGCCGGTGGCCATCGCGACGAGTCGCGGCTCGCGGGCGATCGTGACCCAGCGGTACGGCGGCTGCGGCAGCGGCAACCAGACGAAGGCGGCGTCGGTTGCGCGCTCGGCGAGCCCGGCGGTGCGGTCGGCCCAGGCGACCTGGCGCAACTCGAGCATGGCATCCGGGCAGGTGGCGACGAGTCTCGCCCTCACCTCGGGCAGCAGCTGGCGGCCCGGGCTCGTGTGCATCCCAAGCACGAGCGTCGAGTCGCTCGCGCGAGCGAGCGCCGCCTTGGCGGCCTCCCAGTCGGCGACCATCCGCTCGGCGAACGGCACCAGCTCGCTGCCCGCGCGGCTCAATCGCGCGCCGGTCTGCTCGCGTGCGAACAACGCGACGCGCAGCTGGCGCTCGAGTGCGCGGATCTGCTTGGAGAGCGCGGGCTGGCTGATGTACAGCGTCTCCGCCGCGCGGGTGAAGCTCAGCTCGCGCGCAACCGCCAGAAAGTACCTCAGGTCGCGCACGTGCACGTCCATAACCGGTGGTTATACCAAGCGGTCTTGGTCGCAGCGCCGGCTTCGCACCATGCTCGGAGCAATGCTCGCTCTCCTCTACGACCCCGGCGCGCCGCACGGCCTGCGCCTCGGTGAGACCGCCGATCCCGTGCCGGGGCCGTCACAGGCGCTGGTCGCGGTTCACGCCGCCTCGCTGAACTTCGGTGAGGTCGCGTTCATCTCACGCCGCTCCCCCGGCGACGTGCCTGGCTGGGACGCCGCCGGCATCGTGCTCGAAGCGGCCGCCGACGGGAGCGGGCCGTCAGCCGGAGCCCGCGTCGTCACGTTCGGCTGGAGCGGCGCCTGGTCGCAACGGCGCGCGGTCGACACCAGCGAGCTGGCCGTGCTGCCGGACAGCGTCGAGCTGGCCGCGGCCGCGGCGCTGCCCGTCGCCGCGGTTACCGCGCTGCGCGCCGTCCGGCGCCTCGGCAGCGTGCTCGGCCGCCGTGTGCTCGTGACCGGCGCCTCTGGCGGCGTCGGCGGGTTCGCCGTCCAGCTCGCCGCGCGGGCCGGTGCGATCGTGGTCGCCGCGAGCGGCAGGCCGGAGCGTGCGGGCGCGCTGGGCGCCGCGGAGGTCACGGACACGCTCGCCGGCGTGGCGCCCGTGCACGCCGTGCTCGACACCGTCGGCGGCCCGCTGCTCGCCGAGGCGGTGGCGCGGCTCGAGCCCGGCGGCATCGCGCTGAGCATCGGGATGGCGTCGCTGGAGCCGACGACGATCGACTTCGAGGCGGCGCGGGTGCGGGGCGGTGCGACGATCGAGGCGTTCGGCGTCGGCTCCGGCGCCGGCTTCGGGCCCGACCTCGCGTATCTCGCAGCGCTGCTCGGCGACGGCGGGCTCGACCCCCAGATCGGTTGGCAGGGGAGCTGGGAGCGCGCTCACGAGGCGATCGAGCTCCTGCGCGGGCGGCGGCTCGACGGCAAGGCAGTCATGGAGGTGGGGTCATGAAGCTGGTCGTCGTGGGAGGAACGAGCGGGATGGGACGCGCCACCGTCGAGCTTGCCAAGGCGCAGGGCTTCGACGTCGTCTCGGCCGGCCGGCGCGCGGGGTCGGACTTCCAGGTCGACGTCACCGACGCCGTCTCCGTGCGGGCCCTGTTCGAGCAGGTGGGCGAGCTCGACCACCTGCTCGTGACGGCGTCGCCGGGCACGCCGGGGCCGCTGCTCGAGCAGGAGCCCGAGCAGGCGCGGACGTTCCTGGACGGGAAGTTCTTCGGCGGTTGGCTGTGCGCCCGCTACGCCGCGCCGCGCATGCCGGCGGGCGGCTCGATCACGTTCATCACCGGCGTCGCCGTCGTACGCCCGCCGCGCGGCGCGGCGATGGTCACCGCCGCGTTCGCCGCGGTCGAGGGCCTCACGCGCGCGCTGGCGCTCGAGCTCGGGCCGCTGCGCGTCAACACGATCCGGCCCGGCTACACCGACAGCGAGATGTGGGGCGGTCTCTCCGATGCGGAGCGCGAGGACCTGCGGCGCCGCGTGGCGGCCGCGATGCCGGTCGGCCGGATGGGCCAGCCGGAGGACATCGCCCATGCCGCGCTGTTCCTGATGACGAATCCACAGGTGACCGGGGCGGTGCTCGAGGTCAGCGGCGGCGAATCCCTTGTGGAGGCGCTCTCATGATCCTGGTGACCGGAGCGAGCGGGAACGTCGGCGGCGAGGTCGTCGCGGCGCTGGCGGCGAGCGGCGAGGCGGTCCGCGCGCTCGTGCGCGAGCCCGCGCGCGTCTCGCTGCCCGCCGAGGTCGTGGCCGGCGATCTCGAGTTGCCGGAATCGCTGACGCCCGCGCTCGACGGCGTGAGCGCCGTGTTCCTGCTCGGCGGCTGGAGCGACATGCCGGGGATCGTGGCGCGGATCGAGAATGCCGGCGCGCGGCGAGTCGTCCTGCTCACCTCGCGCTGCGTCGTCGGCGGCAAGGCGGACAACGCCGTCACGCGCATGTGGCTCGACGCCGAGGCAGCGGTGCGGGCGTCCGGGCTGGAGTCGACGATCCTGCGGCCGAGCGGCTTTCAGTCCAACGCGCTGCGCTGGCGCGACCAGCTGCGCGACGGGGACGTCGTGCGCGCGCCGTGGCCGGAGGTGCCGATCGCCGCGATCGATCCGGTCGACATCGCCGCCGTCGCCGCCATCGCGCTGACCGACGGCGCAGGCCCGGAGCTGGAGCTGAGCGGGCCGGAGGCGCTGCTGCCCGCTGGGCAGGTCGCGATCCTCAGCGAGACGCTAGGCCGGCGGCTGCGCTTCGAGCCGCTCGCCGACGACCCGGCGCGGGAGGAGATGCTGGCGGCCGGGACGCCCGCGCCGATCGTCGACGCGCTCTTCCGCTTCTTCAGCGACGGTGAGTACGACGACTCGCCGGTGGTCGACACGGTCCGCGCCGTGACCGGACGCCCGCCGGGCAGCTTCGTCGACTGGGCGCGTGCCCACGCGCACAACTTCGACGCATGAGCCCGGATGGCGCGCCTGGCGGACACTCGCGCGACCTCCCGTGCCGTAGGCGGTTGCCTCAGCGGACGCGCGCGGCGGGTGCACCCTCACGCCGTAGACGTGACGATCTGGGCGGCGCCGTACACGGCGACCGCGAGTAGCCGGCTGTCGCCCGTGGCGACCCAGCGGTGCGGGACGCCCGCTGGGACCCGGACGACCTGGCCGGCGCGCACGATTCGCGCCTGCCGTGCACCCAGGAAGAAGGTCGCCGCTCCGTTGTGCACGACGGCGACCTCCTCGACCGGGTGCACGTGCTGCGGCTGCTCGTCGCCGGGCTCGGCGTCGATGATCACGACGCTGACGGCTGCGCCGTGCTCGGCGCCGGCGAACACGCGGCCACCGTCGGCCTCCGGCAGCGCCTCGCGGGCGCGTACGCGCAGGTAGTTCCCCGTCTCCTGCAGCTCGTCTTCGACCGCCTGGCCGTCGAACCACGCCTCGGCTGCCGATGGGATCCCGTGCGCGCGCAGCGCGTCCAGCACGGCGTGGTCGTCGCTGTGGCGCGCGGCGAGGTCGAGCACGAGCTCCGGCGCAATCCCGAGCCGGGACATGCACGTGTGGTCGACGGGGCAGCCGAACTGGTAGCGGCCCACCGTTCCCGCGAGCGTGGCGCGCGCCTTGTCGAGCATCCGCGGCAACCACGCGTAGCCCTCGAGCTCCGCGTCGAGCCCGCGAGGCGCCTGCGCGGTCAGGTCCTTGGCCGCCGCCAGCCCGTTCACCGCTGCACCGGTGGGCCGATCTCCGGCTGGTCAAGCAGCCGCATCCAGGTGCCATCGGACTGGCGGCGGGCGACCTGCGCCCGGCCGCCGGTGCCGTCGCGCGAGATCGTGGAGGTGAGGGCGATATCTCCGCTGACCAGCGTGGGTAGTGGCGGCTCGGGCTTGAAGGTTGGTGCGTTGGTGAGGATCTGCTCCCACAGCGCGCGGATCGCGTCCCGGCCCATCGTGATCTCGCCCGGCGGGTAGGCCATGACCGCCTCCGGCTCGTACAGGGCGGCCACCCCGACGGCGTCCCCGGCGTTGGCGCGCTCGACGAACAGGCGGGTCAGGTCGTCCGGCTCATGGGCTTTCTCGTTGACGGTCATGCCCGTAGTGTCGCGCCCTCTGAATCAGAAGTCCAACAGATACTATGAATCGAAGCTAGAATTAACGGTTATGGAGATTCGGCAGCTCGAGTACTTCGTGGCGGTCGCCGAGGAGGCGAACTTCACCCGCGCGGCCGAGCGCGTGCACATCAGCCAGTCCGGCATCAGCGCACAGGTGCGGCGCCTCGAGCAACAGCTCGGCGCCGAGCTGATCGACCGGTCGGGACGCACGGCCACGCTGACCCCCGCGGGCGCCGCGGCGCTCGAGCACGCCCGCGCGGTCCTCGCCGCGGCCGGCGCCGTCCGCCAAGCCGTCGACGAGGTCACCGGCCTGCTGCGCGGACGGCTCGTAGTCGGCATGGTCACGGCCTGCACGGTCACGCCACTGTTCGACGCCCTATCGGCCTTCCACGCTGCCCATCCGGCCGTCGAGCTGTCGCTGCTCGAAGACGCCTCGGACCGGCTCATCGAGCGCGTGCGCAGCGGGCAGGCGGACCTCGCGCTGACGGGCGCGGCGGCGATGCCGGCGGGCCTGGACGGCTTCCCGGTCATCAGCGAGCGCCTGGTCGCGGCGGTCCCCGCCGATCACCCGCTCACGCGCCGCAAGCGCGTGACTCTCGCCGACCTCGCTGCATACCCGGTGGTCTGCCTGCCCGAGGGCACCGGGATCCGGACGGTCTTCGACCGCGGCTGCGCGGCGCGCGGGATGCGGCCGGATATCGCGCTGCAGGCGAGCGCGCCGGGCTCAGTCGCCGATCTCGCGACGCGCGGGCTCGGCGTCGCCATCCTGACCGCGTCGATGGTCGACGACACGGCCCTCCGCGGACTCGAGATCGCCGACCTCGACGCGCCCGCGCTGCTCGCGCTCGTCTGGAGACGCACGGACGCACCCGCACTGCGCGAGCTCGTGCGCTCCTGTCGCACGGCGTTCGCGTAGTCACCGCCGCTCCGCGGTTCCGATCGAAGGCGCGGAGTCGCCACCGCCGAGCCCGCGAGCGAGCGCCTGGGTGAGCGCGGCGCCGGCGGTCCCGGCGGGGTCGAGCGCCGGGTTGTAGATCGTGACATCGACGCCTGCGACGCGGCCGGTGGCGATCGCGGCGGCGAGAATGGTCGCGAGCTCATCGGCGAGCAGGCCACCGGGTTGGCGATAGTCGACTGCGGGCATGACCGTGTCTTCGAGCACGTCCGCGTCGACGTGGACCCAGAAGTGGCCGGGGGCGCCAGGACGGGTCAGGTGGACGAGCGCGTGCTCGGCGGCGGCGCGCGCGCCGGCCGCGCGGACGGCGGCGAGATCGAGTCCGAGAAGCGCCTCGGGAAGCGGCTGGCTGCCGTCGCGGGCCTGTTCCTCCGCGTCGCGGAAGCCGACGATGACCGCGTCCTCGGCGCGGACGAGTGGCGAACGGCCCTCGAGATCGCCGACCGCGGGCGGACCGTAGCCGGTGGCGAGCGCGAGGTCCATCGACGCCGCCTCGCCCGACGGCTCGGCCGACGGCTGGTAGAAGTCGGCGTGCCCGTCCACGAACAAGAGCCCGGCGCCGCCGCGGCGGCGCAACGCGAGTGCCCCGCCGAGCAGCACGCTGCAGTCGCCACCGAGGACGAGCGGAACGTCGCCGGCGTCGAGCGCCGTCCCGACCGCGTCAGCGAGGGCGACGGTGTACGCGGCAATCTCCGGCCCGTTGAGCACACCGCTCGCGGGATCGCGGACCCCGGATGCCAGCGGCGGCGCGACCGTCGAGGCGACGCGCGCGCCGAGCGCCCGCGCCAGGCCGTGCCCGAGCAGCGCGTCCGCGAGTCCCTCCACTCCCGGCGCGCGCAGCCCGAGCCCCGAGGGCGCCGGGACGACGACGAAACGGGTGGCGGCCGCGGGCTGGTCAAGCATCCCGCGCACAGCCTGTCACGCCACGGTCCGCCAGGAGACTGCCCGTGCTCGATCGAACCTGGGCGCGCTACCAGCACAGTACGTTGACACGATGGAGCCGAAGGAGTTCGAGGCCTGGGGACGCGCCGTCGCCGACCACGCGGCAGCACTGATCGTCGCCGAGATCCCCGCCGCCCAACTCCCGGACGCCGGGAAGACCGTTCGCGCCGTACTCGGCCGCCAGGGCTACATCTCGCGTTACGTGCATTTCCGCCGGCCCGACCACCCCGTCGAGCGGGCGGTATGGCTGTTCGCGGTTCCCGCCGGCCATGCCTACGACTTCTCGCCCCCGCACGACCGCGTCGGCGCTGGACTGCTGCAGGACTCGAACACCGAGCTCAGCTCCAGCCGGTTCGCCGCAGGAATGACGAGGAGCGGCGCGTTCACCTGGAAGACCCACCTCGACGGACGCTACGAGGGCTACCGGCTCGGGCTGAAAGTCCAGCCCGAAACCGACGCGCCGGAGGCCGTCGCAACCGAGCTGACATCGCAGGTGCTCCACGGCCTGCGCCGCGCTGGGCTCATCGCCGGCGGCTGAGCCGCGCAAATGGCCAGCGGTTCCGGAGACGGGGGTCACGGCGTCGTCGTCGAGAGCGTGAACGTCAGGGTCTTGGTGTAGGCGGCCGTGCGCAGCGCCTGCGTCGCGGCGATGTGCTGGCGGAACGCGATCGTGGCCGCGTCGTTGATGACCGGGCCCGCGTAGCTGAGCAGCGAGAGAGCGGTGGCGCCGATCGGCGCGAGCGCCGCGCCGACGCCGGCCGCGCTGGAGGCCCTCGCCAGCGGCGGCTCCGCGAGCGAGTACGCGCCGTTGGTCAGGCGGCCCGTCGCGTCCGAGCCGCGGTCGCGGACCGAGAGCTCGGAGTCACCCGCGGTCGAGATGACGCTCGCCGTAATGCTCGCGTCGTAGTTGTGATCGACGCGGGCGCGAACGTTCCGAACGCGGCCGCCGTGCCGAGTCCGTAACTGAGTGGCCCAGCCACCGCTCACGCTTGGTCACAGCCCCGCCAAGCGGCGGGCGAGGAACCGGCGCTCCGGGTCCGTCGCGGCCAGCCGCAGGGCGTGCTCGAACGCCGCCCGCGCCTCTTCCTGGCGCCCCAGGCGGCGCAGCAGCTCGGCCCGGGTCGAATGCAGATATCGGTAGTCGCCGAGCTCGAGCGAGTCGACGAGCTCGAGTGCCCGCTCGGGCGCGCCCGCCTCGGCGACCGCCGCCGCGCGGTTGAGAGCCACCACCGGCGAGCCGGTCAGCCGCTCGAGCCGCTCGTAGAGCGCCGCGACCTCGTCCCAGTCGACGTCCTCCTCGGCCTGGAGCGAGGCGATCGCCGCCTGGAGCACGTACGGCCCGGCCACCGACCGTAGGGCCAGCGCTCGAAGCAGTGCGGCGCGGCCCGCCTCCACCTTCGCCCGGTCGTGGCGGGAGCGGTCCTGCTCGGCCAGCGGGACCAACTGACCGTCGACCACACGCGCCTCGCGGCGTGACTCGTGCAGCAGCATCAGGGCGAGCAGCCCGTGCACCTCGGGCTCGTCGGGCATCACCTCGGCCAGCAGCCGCCCGAGCCGGATCGCCTCGGCCGCGAGATCGCCGCGATCGGTGTAGCCCTGATTGAAGATCAGGTAGACGACCGCCAAGACGGCCGCCAAGCGATCCGGCAGCAGCCGGTCAGCGGGCAGCGCAAACGGGATCGCCGTCGCCTTGATCTTGGCCTTGGCTCGCGAGAGCCGGCGCTTCATCGTCGGCTCGGAGACCAGGAAGGCGCGGGCGATCTCCTCGGTGGTGAGTCCTCCCAGCGCCCGCAGCGTGAGCGCCACCTGCGCTTCGACGGCCAGCGCCGGATGGCAGCACGTGAAGATCAGCTCCAGACGCTCGTCCGGGATCGTGCTGTCGTCGAGCTCTATGTCGTCCATGGTCGCGGCCGGTTGATCGGCCTCCAGCAGCCGGGTCTTGTCCTCGAGCGTCCGCTCGCGTCGCACGCGGTCGATGGCACGGTTGCGACCGGTCGCCACCAGCCAGGCCACCGGGTGCTGCGGCAA
Organism: uncultured Solirubrobacteraceae bacterium; assembly: GCA_963837485.1. Classification (GTDB taxonomy): domain Bacteria; phylum Actinomycetota; class Thermoleophilia; order Solirubrobacterales; family Solirubrobacteraceae; genus Solirubrobacter. The sequence goes on from CAWINP010000019.1 coordinate 40,455, forward strand.
CCCGTCGCGCGGCCAACGCTCGGCCGCGATCGCAAACGCCTCCTGGGCGGCGTCCTCGGCCAGATCCATGTCACCGAGGACGCCGACCAGGGCGGCCATGACGCGGCCCCACTCGCGCCGGAAGACCTGCTCGATCAGTGCGCCGTCTCCACGGGGACCTCGACCAGCGGGCGCACCTCGACCGCGCCGCCGAGCCGCACCGCAGGAACCCGCTGCGCCACCTCTAGCGCCTCGTCCAGATTCGACGCCTCGAACACGAAGTAGCCGCCGAGCGCCTCCTTGGTGTCGGCGTAGGGACCGTCGGTGATCAGGGGCGCACCGCCGCCGGAACGAACCGTGGTCGCGGTCTCGATCGGCTGCAGGTGAGCGCCGCCCAGGCAGCGCGCGTCGTCGCGGAACGCCCAGTACTCGGCGGACACCGACCTCGACTCGTCCTCTCCGAGAGCCTCGTGGCTGCCCGGCTTGGGATAGATCAGCAGCGCGTACTTCATACCCGCCTCCTTTGGGGATGGTTGATCATCCTTGAGACGAACGGGCGACACCAGAGGGGACAGCGCGGTGAAGGCCGGCCGGCCAACGAGCCTCAGCTCGACCGGCGCACGACCAGGTGCACCGTGTCCGCATTGCGGTGATGCTCGCTCATCCCAAGCGACCGAGCCACGCGTAACGAGGGCACATTGTCGTGCTCGACGCTGGCCCGGACGGCGTCGGCTCCCGTCGTAAAGCACCAGTCGCGCAGAGCGCATGCGGCGCGCGAGGCAATGCCCCTCCCGCGCTGCCCCGGGACCGTCATCCACGACAGCTCGATGCGCCCACTCGCTCCGCTCGATTCGAGCGCTGACATATCCACCGTTTCTGATATCACGCCTTCAGGCCAGCTCCTAACCTGAAGGCCGTCCGCCCGCGCTCGACGACCAGTCGTCGACGCGCCGCAGCGCCGACCGCCGGGCGAGCGCCTGGACGGTGAGCGTCGGTTGTGGCCGCCCAGGCTCGGGAACGTGGACGCGCCGAGGATGCCGAGGTTTGGCGCCTCGTGGGCGAAGCCGCGGCGCTTGGCCCGTGCTCGGCGGCGGGAATGAGGCGCGCCGCGACCGCCGCGAGGATCGCGCGTTCCTGCGGAGTCAACGCCATCAGCGCCGCCGCCGCCCAGGGTCCAGGGCCGGGTTCTCCAGTCCCGCGTCAGCCGCGTTGAGCGTGACGCCGGGCGGGACGATCCCGTCGATCCGGTCGAGGACGTCCTCGGAGAGCGTCACGTCGGCGGCGGCAAGCTGGCTCTCGAGGTGCTCCAGCGTCCGCGGCCCGATGATCGGCGCGGTGACCGCCGGGTGGTTGAGCACGAACGCGATCGCGAGCTCAATCAGCGTGAGATCGACCTCGCCGGCGAGCTCGCCCAGCTGCTGCGCCGCCTCGATCTTGCGCTGGTTGGCGGGCAGCGAGGGGTCGAAGATGTCCGTCAGCCGTGCGCGGGCGGGCGAGGTCGGCCAGAGGTGGCCGGCACCCTTTCGGTGGCGGCCGGACAGAAAGCCGCCCGCCAGCGGACTCCACGGGATCACGCCGAGGTCGTACTGCCGGCAGACCGGCAGGACCTCGCTCTCGACTGCTCGGTTGAGCATCGAGTACGGCGGCTGCTCGGTGTGCGGGCGCACCAGGCGGCGATCGCGCGCGGTCCATTGCGCCTCGACGATCAGCGACGCCGGGTAGGTCGAGTGCCCGACGTAGCGGACCTTGCCCTGGTGGACGAGGTCGTCCAGCGCGCCGAGGGTCTCCTCCAGCTCGGTCTCGGGCGTCGGGCGATGGACCTGGTAGAGGTCGATGTAGTCGGTCTCCAGGCGCCGCAGCGAGTCCTCGACGGCCTGCATGATCCAGCGCCGCGACGCTCCGCGCCGGTTGGGATCGGCGTCCTCGCCGAGCGGGAAGACGAGCTTCGTGGCGAGCACGACCTTGTCGCGGCGGCCGCGCAGCGCATGGCCGACGATCGCCTCCGACCCACCCGCCGAGTACGCGTCGGCGGTGTCGATGAAGTTGACGCCGGCGTCGAGCGCCGCGTGGATGATGCGGATCCCCTCATCGCCGTCGGTGCCCCAGGGTCCGAGCATCATCGCGCCGAGGCACAGCTTGCTGACCGAGACGCCCGTGCGTCCGAGCTGACGGTGCTCCATCACCGGATCTCGAGCTCGTCGAACGGCGGGTGGCGCAGCAGCGCGAAGATCTCCTCGATCGCGAACGGGCACATCACCGCGGAGCGCCCGTGCTCGGTCCAGTAGTAGTTGCGGGCCCGCGGGTCGCTCCACACGCGCCGCGCGTTGCGCTCGTCGACGTGGACGTTGTATTGGTCGTAGGCCTCGCGCGACGGCTCGATCGCCCGCCCGCCTTCGCGCAGCACGCGCTCCATGCACGTCATCGCGTAGCGCGTGACCAGCTCGTGGAAGGACGCGGGCACGAGCGCGCCGTTGGAGTTCGGCCCGTACACCGACCACAAGTTCGGGAAGCCGGGGTACATGCAGAAGCGGTGCGCGCGGGCGCCGCCGGCCTTCCACTCCTCGCTCAGCGTCCGGCCGTCACGACCGGTCACCGTCATCGGGTACAGGTACTCGGACGCGTGGAAGCCGGTCGCGTAGACGATCACGTCGAGGTCGTGGTGCACCCCGTCGCCGTCCTCGATCCCGGACTCGGTGACGCGCCGGATGCCGCTCGTCACGAGCGTCACGTCGGCGCGCTGGATCGCATCGAGCACGCAGTAGTCGTGGTCGACCAGGACCGCGCGCGCCGACCACGGAGGATGCTCCGGGGTCATGATCGCCCGCAGCTCGGGGTCGGCCACCTTGCCGTGCAGGAACGCGAGCGAGGCATCGCGGCTGACCTTGTTCAGCGCGCTGACGGTGTGCGGGTCGTCCCACTCGGGATCGATCGTCGTCAGGCGCCCGAACGCCCGGCCGATCGACAGCGCGCGGACGCGCATGTAGTTCGTGTAGTAGGGCAGGTTGCGATCGAGCCAGCCGACCTCCTCGGGAAACGGCGAGAGGTAGCCCGCCACGCCGAACAGCCACTGGGGCGTGCGCTGGAAGGCGACGACGTGCTCCGTGCTGTGAGCGAGCTCCGGGATCAGCTGGTAGCCGGTGCAGCCGCTGCCGATGACGGCCACGCGCTTGCCGGTCACGTCGGCGTCCTCGGGCCAGCGCGACGTGTGCCACGACGGACCGCGGAAGTCCTCCATGCCTTCGAACTCGGGGATCTTCGGGCGGTTGAGGAAGCCGACCGCCGTGATGACCGCGTTCGAGCGCACGGTGCGCCGGCCCTCCGGCCCCGCGACCTCGACCTCCCACTCTCCGCCGTCGTCGTCCCAGGTCAGCGCGTGCACCTCGGTCTCGAACACGATGTCCTCGTTGAGCTCGAACGTGTCGGCGAGCCACTGGAAGTACGCCTGGTTCTCCTCCCAGGTGCAGAACGGGCTGGGGTACGGATACTGGGCTCCGAAGATGTGCGTGTAGCCGCGGCTCGGGGTGTCCAGGCGCGCGCCCGGGTAGCGCGTCTCCCACCATGTCCCGCCGACACCGGCATTCTTCTCGAAGACCTGGAACGGGATGCCGGCGCGCTTGAGCATCAGCGCGATGTTCAGGCCGCCCACCCCGGCGCCGATCACGGTCACCGAGAAGCCGTCCAGTCGCTCGGGGCGCTCCTCGTCGGTCCACGTGAGGCTGCGCACCCACGGGTCGAGCGCGAGCTCCTCGAGCCACAGCTCGAGCTCTGCGTCGTCGATGTCGCCCCCGAGCGTCAGCGGGATGCTGCGGCGCAGGCGCTCCCGCGGTCCGATCTCGAGCGGCGGGGCGCCCGCGTCGCGGTGAGCGCGCAGGAACGCCGCGGCCTTGCGGCGCAGCATCGCGACGCCGGCCTCGCCGGCCACCATCATCGCGGTCTGCAGCCCGGTCGGATCGACCGTGCTGCGCGTCGCGGCGACCTCCTCGTCGCCGGTCAGCTGGAACAGCAGCCCGCGCAGCACCATCGGCTCCGCGTGGGCGACGGCGCGCTCGATCTGGTCATCGCTCGCCTCGAGCAGCTCTGAGACGGTCTCGTACTGCGTCTCCAATGTCGCTCCTCTCAGCCCTTGATGCCGCCTGCGAACCCGGCGACGATCCGCCGCTGCGCGAGCACGTAGAACACGATCGCGGGAAGGATCGCGATCCCCACCGCCGCGAACACGAGCTGCCACTGCCCCAGCGACATCTCCGCGAACGAGTAGAGCGCGACGGGCAGGGTCGCCTCGGGCGTTCCCGACAGGAACACGAGCGACACGAACAGGTCGTTCCAGACGAACAGGCCGGTCAGGATCGCCACCGTCCACGTGACGGGCCTCACCAGCGGGAAGACGACGCGCCAGTACAGGCGCATCGCGCTCGCCCCGTCGACCTCGGCCGCCTCCTCGTACTCCCGGGGCACGCCGCGCATGAAGCCCGCGTAGAGGAACACGGTCAGCGGCATCATGAAGCCGGTGTAGACGAGGATCACGCCGATGCGCGAACCCGTGAGCCCGAGCTCCTTCAGCACGCTGAAGAGGGGGAGGATCGCGGCCTGGTGCGGGAGGATGATCCCGACCACGAACAGGTAGTAGAGGGTCGAGTTCACCCGCGTGCGATCGCGCGCGATGGCGTATGCGCACAGCGAGCCGAAGACGATCAGCAGCGCCACGGTGGCGAACGTGATCACCGCGCTGTTGACCATCGCCGAGAGCATCGAGACCGGTTGGCTGTGCGCGGCTGCGGAGTAGTTGCCGAACTCGAGGCTCGATGGCGGAGACAACGGCGCGACCAGTGCCTCGTTGGGGTCCTTGAGGGAGATGACGAGGAGCAGGTACAGCGGCACGCAGAAGACGAGTGCCCCGGCCACACACGCGATCTCGCGGGCCAGCGACCAGCGGGTGTAGCGGAAGAGCGTCACAGGTCGTCCTCCTGCCGGCGCAACGCCACGAGCTGCAGCAGCGCCAGCGTTCCGATGATCAGCGTCAGCACGACCGACAGGGCCGCGCCGTAACCGAAGCGGCCGTCCGCGAAGCTCTGCTTCCACACCTGCGTGGCGAGCGTCTCCGTCGCTCCGACCGGGCCGCCTCCGGTCAGGCCGAGGATCTGGTCGAACACCCGCAGCCCGAAGATCAGCGTGAGCGTGCTCGCGATGATGAACGCCGGGCGCAGCAGAGGCAGCGTGATCCTGCGCAGGCGCAGCAAGGACGACGCGCCGTCGACCTCCGACGCCTCGACGAGGTCGTCCGGGATCGACTGCAGCCCCGCGAGGTAGATGACCATGGTCAGCCCGGACTGCTGCCAGACGAGCACGAGCAGGACGGCGATCAGCGCCCACGAGGGGTCGCCCAGCCAGGCATGCTGCCACCGGTCCAGCCCGACGTTGCCGAGCAGCGTGTTCGCCGGGCCGGTCGGGTCGAGGATGTACTGCCAGACGAAGGACACCGCGAGCGGGCTGAGGATCACCGGCAGGAAGAACACCGCCCGCAGCAGGTTGCGCGACTTCAGCGTGCGATTGAGTCCGAGCGCGAGCGCGAGGCCGACGGCGTTCGTGATGACGACCAGCGCCCCGCCGAACACGAGCGTGTGCCACAGCGCGCCGCGGGTCGTGGGGTCGTCGAAGATCTCGCGGAAGTTGTCCAGGCCGATCCAGTGGGCGTCGCCGAGGCCGCGCCAGTCGGTGAACGCGTACAGCCCGCCCGCGACTACGGGCAGGAGCACGAACGCGACGAGTGCGAAGACGCCGGGCAGCGCGAGCGCGCGGAAGATCGGATGGACCCGGGTCGTCACGATCGCCTCACGAGCCCGACCTCGCGTGCGGCACCCTCGCGCACCGAAAGCACGTCGGCGCCGACCCCCACGAACCGGAATCCGAGCTCGACGCACCGCTTCGCGTGGTCGGCGCCGGGTGCCACGACGCCCGGCACGACCCCGGCCCGCTCGCACGCGGCGGCGATCTCCGCCAGGGCTCCGAGCAGGCGCTCGGAGCCCGCCGCGTCGCGCGGCGCGATCCCGAGCGAGATCCCGAGGTCGATCGGGCCGGCCACGATCCCGGTCAGGCCGGGCGTCGCCGCGATCGCGTCGACGTCCGCGAGCGCGCCCGCCGACTCGACCATCACGAAGCAGCTCGCTCGCCCCTCGAGCAGCTCGAGGTCGAACCCGAGGTCGGGACGGCCAGGCCCGAAGCTGCGCACTCCGGCCGGCGGGTAGCGGCAAGCGGCGACCGCCTGCGCCGCCTCCCGGGCGGTGTTGACGAGCGGCACGATGACGGTGTCGGCGCCGGCGTCGAGCAGGCGGCCGATCGCGGCGGCGTCGTTGCGCGAGACCCTTACGGCCACCGCGTACGGGGCGCCGGCCAACGTGCGCAGGATCCCGGCCGCATCTCCCTCGTCGTACGGGCCGTGCTGGCAGTCCAGCCACACCCAGTCGTAGCCGGCCGCGTGCAGCGCCTCGATGCTGCCCGGCCCGAGGTGCGCGGAGCCGCCCAGCGTAGCCTCGCCCCGCTCCCAGCGGTCGCGCAGCGCCCGATGCGTCATGCCCGCGCCTCCTCCCGGGAGCGCGACCCGATCGCCAGCAAGCGCCTCGGGACGTCTTTGGACATCACGTCGATCTCCGCCCCGGCGAACCCGGCCTCGAGCAGCTTGGCCAGCATCCACAGGTAGGACTCCACGCCGCCGCTCGTGCCCTTGAGCCCGGCGTCGGTGGAGAGCGTGACGTGCTCGATGCCGATCCCGCGCAGGGTCTCCACGAGCGCGTCCCCGAGCGTCAGCACCTGGAACGTCGTGAACTCGCAGACGGCGCCGGTCGCACTGCACAGCTCGCGGTAGGCCCCGGGCGTCGCCGGGGCGGTCATCAGCGCGTGGGTGATGCAGATGCGCTCCACGCCCCGCTCGTGCGCGGCGTGTACTGCCGCCCACACCTCCTCGGTGCTGAGGTGTCCGGTGCCGAACGCGATGCCGCCCTCGGCGATCCGGTCGAGGCACTCGACGACCTCGGGACGCACCGCGCCGGCGTCGTCGAGCGTGTACACCACGCGCGGCGTCATCGGGACGACCGACTTCACAACGAGCTCCGCGGCGTGGACGCCCGCTTGGAGCTGGCGCAGCTTCTCGCCGTAGGCGGCGAGCGTCGGGGCCCCGACCAGCTTGGCCCCGAACGCCACCGCCTTGTCGACGGCGTAGACGTTCCAGCCGCCCGTCTGGTTGTTCAGCCAGTGCGAGCCGAAGACGTCGAAGGAGTCCCTCAGGTCGGCGTGGGCCATGGCCAGCCAGGCCGAATCCTCCATGCCGGTCAGGTGGTCCTTGAGCACGATCGCCCGCATGCCCGCCGCCGACGCCTCCTCGGCCGCCTGGAACGCGTCCATCACGCGCAGCTGCGGCGACGGGTCGCAGTGCAGGTGCATGTCGATGCTGCCGCGCAGGAGCTCCCGCGCCGCGTCGGTCACGCCGTCGTCGAGTCCGGCGTACCACTGCCGGAACGGCTCCGACGCCGCGGCGATCTTCGCGACCATGGCCTCTGCCTCATCCTGCTGCGCCAATGCGACTCCTTTCGTTGTGCCGCGCGGCGACGGCGCTGCCGTGATCGGGGTCGAAGAAGCGCAGGCGGTCCGTCCGGACCACGAGCGTCAGCGGCTCGCCCGCGCGCACGCGCGTATCGGCCTCGAGGCGGGCGACGAGCGGGATCTTCTCCGGCAGCTCCGCGTGCACGAGCTGCTCGGACCCGAGCGTCTCGATGAGCAGGCAAGCCGCGGCGAGTCCGTCGGCCCCCGATGGGGCCAGCTCGAGGTGCTCGGGCCGCACGCCCACCGTGAGCTCGCGCCCTGCGTGGGCCGCCAGCCCCGCCTGCTCCGGGCCGAGCGCGAGCGACTGCCCGCCGATCGCGCAGGAGAGCCGCTCGCCATCGCGCTCGATGCGACCGGCCAGCAGGTTCATCGGAGGGCTGCCCAGGAATCCGGCCACGAACAGGTTCGCCGGCCGGTCGAACACCTCCTGCGGCGTCCCGCACTGCTGCAGCCGCCCGTCGCGCATCACCGCGATGCGATGCCCCATCGTCATCGCCTCGACCTGGTCGTGCGTCACGTAGATCGTCGTGACGCCCAGCTCGCGCTGGAGCGTCATGACCTCGACGCGCATCTCCCCGCGGAGCTTCGCGTCGAGGTTGGAGAGCGGCTCGTCCATCGCGAACACCTTCGGCCGGCGCACGATCGCCCGGCCCATCGCGACCCGCTGGCGCTGGCCGCCGGACAACCGCCCGGGCCGGCGGTGGAGCATCCCCTCAAGTCCCAGGCGCGCCGCGACGCCCTCGACGGTCTCCCGCAGCTCCTTGCGCGGCACGCCTTGCGCCCGCAGCGGGAACGCGATGTTCTCGAACACCGTCATGTGCGGGTACAGGGCGTAGCTCTGGAAGATCATCGCCACGTCCCGCGCCTTTGGCGGCAGCTCGTTGACGACCCGTCCGTCGATGCGGATCTCGCCCGACGTGATCTGCTCGAGCCCGGCGACCATACGCAACGCGGTGGTCTTGCCGCAGCCGGACGGGCCGACGAACACGAGCAGCTCGCCCTCGGGGATGGTCAGGTCGAGCCCGGTGACCGCCGTCGTGCCGTCCGGGTAGGTCTTGCCCACGCCGTCGAAGCTCACCGTGGCCATCGCGTCGCTCAGCGCTCCCGGCGCGCGAGCGTCACGGGCACGTCCCACGGGTTCTCCGGCGAGCCCTGCCAGAGCGGCGGTGGGACGTTGATGGTCATGTGCGTCTCGAGCGCCGTGCCGGCCGGGCGGTTGCCGTGGGGGACACCGGGCGGGATCGCGATCAGAGTGTGCGGCCCGACCTCGTAGTGCGCGAACCCGACGTCGACGCCGAACGTTCCCTCCGTGACGTAGTAGAACTGGTGGAAGTCGTGCACGTGCATCCCCATGCCGCTCGCGACGCCGGGCTGCGACTGCAGGACGAACCACATCAGCTCACGCGAGCCGGGGAACGCCGCGTCGAACTTCCCGGAGGGCTCCGAGAGGAAGCGGCTGCGCATGCCGGGCTGGGCCTCCGGATGCTCCTCGAGGCGCACGTGGGCGACGCTGCCTCCCGGCGCCCAGGCGCCGGGGTCTCCAGCCCATTCCATGAACGTCCGCCCCATCGCCATCCCGGGGGCGATGACCTCGAGGTGCAGCTCGCGCTCGGACCCAGGATTGCGGTGCTTGTGCGGCGTCCCCGCCGGGATGTGCGCGACCGATCCCGCTTGGAGCACGTGGGTCTCCTGGCCGAGGCGGAGCTCCATCGTCCCCTCGAGGACGTAGAAGAACTGGTCCATCCCGTGCGAGTGCGGCGGCGGCCCGAGCTTGCCGGGCGCGTTGCCGCACAGGGTGAGCATGATCTCCGACGAGAGGTGCAGCTGGATCGCGAAGAACATGTCGTCCGGGGCGCGCGAGAGGTCGACGGGGCGCACGAACCCGGTGTGGACCGGGTTTACGATCCCCGGGGCGACCTCGCCGCCCTGCGACCAGTCGGGCTCGCCCACGAACATCGGGTTGCTCGTCCTGGTGGAGGTCACTTGCCGTAGCTGCTGTCGAGGTCGGCCAGGATGTCGTCGACCGACTTCTGACCCGTCAGCAGGCCGGCGAGATCGGTCGAGAGCGTCGTGTTGGTCGACGCCGACTTCCACGAGTTGGGTTCGCCAACCACGTTGTTGCCGCCCGGCTTGAAGCTGTCGGCCAGCGGCGCCATGAACTCCGGGAACTTGCCCGCGACGAAGTCCGCCGGCGCGACCGTCCGCTGCGCCGCGTTGTAGGCCCGGCTCTCCTCGGGCGACGCGACGAAGTCGATGAACTTCTGGGCGAGCGCAGTGTTCTTCGACTTCGCGTTGATCCCGACCAGCGGATCGACCTGCGTCGAGAGGTAGGTGGTGTCCGGGCCGTCGCCGGGCAGCGGCGTGACCGACCACTTGAACGCCGGCTTGGCGTTCAGGACGGTCGCCAGCTGGGGCTGGATGATCGGGTACATGAGGGCCTTGCCGCTCGCGAACCGCGCGGTCGCGGACTCGCGCGAGGTGCCCGCGACGCCCTTGTCGAAGCAGCCGGCGTCCTTGAGGTCGACGATCCGCTGCAGCGACGTCCGCCAACCCTTGGAATCGGCGAACGTCGTCTGGTTCTCGTTTCGCCTGTTGATCCACTCCGGGTCGGGGCCGTCGACGTAGTTGGGCAGGAGCATGCCCATGAGGTTCACGAGATCGGGCGGGAAGCCGCCGCCGATCGCCACCGGCGTCAGGCCGTGCCCGGAGATCGTCTTGCACATGGACAGCAGCTCGTTCATCGTCTTCGGCGGCTTCAGGCCGAGCGCGGCGAACTGGTCGGAGTTGGTGAGCATGAACGAGGTGAACACGCCGTTGACCAGCCCGTAGACCTTCCCGTCATGGGAGACCACGTCCTTGTAAGCCGGGGCGATGTCCTGCGCCCACGGCCGCTCGTCGAGCGGGGCGAGGGTCTGGTTGGCCGCCGCGTTCTGAAGCGACAGGGACAGCGAGGAGCCCGGCGGCACGTAGAAGACATCCGGTCCCGCGCCGGCCTGCAGCTGCGTGGACACCAGCTGGAAGAACGACGCGAAGGGAGCGAACGTCGGGTTGACCGTGACGCCCGGGTTGGCCTTCTTGAAGTCGTCGATGACCTTCTGCCAGCCGACCTGGGCGGTCGCAGGGAACGCGACCTTCAGGGTGCCGGAACTGGAGCTCTTCGCTGCCGTCGAGGTGGTGCTGGCGTCGCTGCCGCCACACGCGGTGACGCCGACCGCCACCGCGGCGAACGCGAACGCGAGCGCGAGCGCCGCTGCGCGCCTTCCGGGCTGAGCGATGGAACGCACACGCCCGACCGACAGATCCCGTCGCATGTCTCTCCCCCGTCGTGGATCTCACAAAGCGAGACAATGTCTCGTTGTTTTTGAGACGATAACGTATAGGATCTGATATCGCAAACCCTGGAACGTAGGGTTGGCTGCGCAATGGCGACGACCCCGCACATCCAGTCGATCGAGCGCGCGATGCGCGTCCTCAGCCTGTTCGGCCACGAGGAGCCGCACCTGTCGCTGCCCCAGCTCACCGAGCGCTCGGGCCTCGGCCGTGCCTCCACGCATCGCTACGCGACGGCACTGCGACGTGAGGGACTGCTCCGCTACGACCCCGCACGCAACCTCTACTCGCTCGGTCCGCGCATCCTCGGTCTCGCCTCGGTGGCGATGGCCAGCCTCCGGGTGGTCGCCATCGCCGGCCCGCACATGGATCGGCTCGCGAACGACCTGAACGAGACGATCGTCCTCTCGGTCGCCGACGGCGGGGCGGCGATGGTGGCGCGTGTGAGCGAGGCGCCGCGCCGATCGGTGCTGATCTCGCCGCGACTGGGGATGCGACTCGACCCACTGGGCTCGGCGCAGGGCGTGCTCATCACCGCACTCACCACCGACGGCGCCGGGCTGGAGCCCGAGGTGCTCGCCCGCGTGCGCGCGACGCGGATGGCCACCCTGGTCGACGGCAACTTCGGCGTCCTCGCGGCGCCGGTCTTCCAAGGCGACACGCTCGTGGCGACGATGGCGGTGCTCGGGCTGCCGGACGACGTGTCCGAGGCCGCGACGGACAAGATCGACGCGCTCCGGCGGGCGGCCGAGCGCGTCTCCGTCGAGCTGGGCGGCGCCGATGGCGAGGTGCTCGCGGCGCCGGCGTCGTAACCCCGGCACCCCGTCGTGCACGCCGTCAGAGCGTCCCGCGGGGTGCGAGCCAGCGGCAGCGTTGACCGGTGACGCCGGCGATGCGGTCGAAGTCCCCGTCGTAGTGGAGCACCTCGCGCCCCGCGGCGTGAGCGGCGGCCGCGATCAGCAGGTCGGCGTGCTTGACCGCACGCTGGTGCGCGCCGCCGGCATGGGCCAGAGCGCGATACGCGTCGAGGGCGGCCTGCCATTCGGCCTTGCTGATCGGACAGTCGGGAAGCTCGGCCAATTCGGCCTCGAGCTTTCGGAAGTCGGTGGCGTTGCGAGCGCTGTACAGCAGCTCGAGACGAACCATGTCGCACGTCGCGATGCGGCCGTCGACAACGGCATCGTCGAACTCCTCGCGGACGGCCGCCGGGGCGCGTCGCGACCAGATCCAGGCCGAGGTATCAGCCAGCACGCGGCGCCCGCAGCTCGGCGAGGGCCTCGGGCGTCAGGTCACCGAAATCGCGCTCAGCAAGCGCACGACGCCGCGCACGCGCCACGACCTCGCGCATCGCGGCATGCACGGTGTCGGTATTGCCGCGCGTACCAAGCTGCTCCGCCGCGGCCGCGACAAGCTCGACGTCGAGATTGATGTTGGTGCGCTTGATCACACCTACAGCATACACCCACGCCGCGTTCCGATATACACATCCCGCGAGACCGCCCCGCTCGTCGCGAGCGCCGCTTCGCCCGACGCGAACGGCTTCGCCGATCCAGCTCGGACGAACGGGCAGACGGGCTGCCGCGTCAGCGGCGTTCAACTGCGGCTGGCGTTTCAAAGCCCGTGAAGCCGGAGACGAGCGACGCGGTGCGCACATTAGAAGGCAAGATCGCCGTCGTCACTGGTGCGGCGGGCGGGATGGGCGGCGGCATCACGCGCCGGTTTGTGCGCGAGGGCGCCATCGTGAAATGCGTCGACAAGGTCGATCCATCCGCGCGGGTCGCCGAGCTCGAGGCGATCGCTCCGGACAAGGCCAGCGGCGTCATCCAGGACGTGCGCGACCTCGACGGCATGCAGCGCGTGATCGCCGGCGTCGTCGCCGAGCACGGCCGGCTGGACGTCATGGTCAACAACGCCGGGATGGAGCAGCCGCTGCAGCAGGTGATCGAGACCACGCCGGACGTCTTCGACGAGGTGATGGGCACGAACCTGTGGGGCGTGATCGCCGGCTGCCGCGCGGCCGGGACAGTGATGCGCGAGCAGGGCTTCGGCTCGGTGATCAACACCGCATCGCAGCTCGGCAAGGTGGCGTTCGAGACCTGGGGCGTCTACGCCGCGTCCAAGGCCGGCGTGATCAGCATTACGCAGGCCATGGCGCGCGAGCTGGCCCGCGACGGCGTGCGCGTGAACGCGATCTGCCCCGGCACCTTCGACACCCCGCTCGCCAAGCGGGCCTTCACCGCCTACGCCGAGCGCGAGGGCGTGACGGTGCAGGAGATGTATGACGCGTACGGACGCGACATGATCGGGCTCGGCCGGCTCGGCTCGCCGGATGAGATGGGCGCCCTCTGTGCCTTCCTGGCGGGCGAGGACGCCTCGTTCATCACGGGCGCGGCGATCAACCTGACCGGCGGCGAGCAGTACTTCTTCTAACGAGCACGGGCTGTGCGACAGGACCGATGCGACACTAGTTCTTGACGACCACCGCCAAGGTGGTGGTCGCCGAGTTGCCTGCCGCGTCGGTGGCGACGACGGTCAGCCGGGCCTTCAGCTTGTGCACGCGCTTGAGTGCCTTGCGCGCCTTGGCACTGAGCTTGACCGTGAACTTCACCGAGCCGTTGGCGAGCTTGGCGGTGCCGGTCCCGATCGTCACCGGGCCCTTGGCCTTGCGGTCGAGCTTGAGCTTGTGGGCGGTGGCCTTGTCGACGGACAGCGTCAGCTTCGCTGTACCCGTCTCGTTGCTGGCCAGCGTGAGCGAGACGCCCTTGGCGATGCTCGCCGACACGGCCTTCGCCGTCGCCTTCGGCGCCGTCGTATCGGCAGACACCGGCGGGGGCGCTGTGCGGTCGGACGTGATCGGCGTGGGCGTCGGGGTCGGGGTCGGCTGCGCCGGTTGCCCGACGGTCACGCGCATCGTGCGCGTCGCCGTCTGGGTAATGCTGTCGGACGCGTAGAAGCTGAACTCGTCGGTGCCCTCGAACCCGGGCTCAGGCGTGTAGATGACCTCCCGCGCCCCGAAGTCCGACACGACGGTCCCGTGCGCGCCGTCATTCGTGTGGATGAGCAGATTCCCCGAGCCGTCAGCGTCAGAGCACGGGAACGCCGAGAACGCGATCCGCAGCGACTGGCCGACGATCACCGTGGCGGTCCCGTCCCCACAGGTCGGCGGCGTGTTGACCACGAGATTCACCGTCGCCTCCGCCGAGGTCTCGCCCGTCGTCGTGTTCTTGACCGTGTAGCGGAAGTGGTCGGCCCCCACGAACCCGGGGGCCGGCGTGTAGACGAACGGGTCGCCGGTCACCGTCCCACCGATCGGAGCACTGACGACGGTGACGACCGAGTTGTCCCCGGCGCCGTCGCAGCTCGGAAAGTCGAGCGTCTTCGGCTGATTCGGCGTCACCGCTACGGTGCCGCCGGAGCATTGCGGTGGGTTGGCCCGTGCGGCGGCCGGGGCCGTGAGCGCGAGCGCGGCGATTGCGCCGATTGCGAGGAGCGATTTCATTTCACCCGGAAGGTCGTCTTGGTCGTGGTCGCGTTGCCCGCGGCGTCGGTAATCGTGAGCGCGATCGTGTACGTGCCCTTGGTGCGCCGCACCTTCGCCGGCAGCTTGAGCTTGGCCGGCGGCGTTCCCACCGCGGACCACACGTCCCGCGCCGAGCCCAGCGAGTACGTCCGTGCCTCGCCGGACGCGCTGGAGCTCGGGAGGCTGACCCCGTCGAGCACCGGACCGGCGCCGTCGTAGCCGATGTAGCGCGTCTTGTCGCCGTCCGCGACAGCGGCGATCGCGTTCCCGGATCCGTCGCCGGCGACGGCGACCGCGCTGGAGGCGAGCTCCGGCGCGTCGGCGAGCCCTGAGGCGAGCACGATGGGGTCCGGCTGCGTCCCGTCGGACAGGACGCGGCGCGCCAGCATGCGCTTCTCCCCGCCTTCCTCGCTCCACACGATCAGTGCGCCGCCGTTGGGCAACGGCGCGACCCCGAAACCGCTCAGCGCGGTGCTGCGACCGATCGTGCGAGCGGCTTGCCACGTGCCGCCGGCGTTGCGCTCGGTCCAGTAGAGCACGTACGCGTCCCCGTCCTCGCGGAGATAGCTGAACGCCGGCGTCGAGCCCGCGAGCCAGAACCCCAGAGGGAAGGTGCCGTCCCTCGGCAGCGTCGCGACGGTCTCCCGCGGTCCCCAGACGCCGTTGACCGGCCGGTGGACCGACGTGATGACGTAGGTGCCCGCGTCGGCGTCGAGCTCGATGACGAACACCGTGGCCGCGCCCTGCGCATCGATGTACGCCTGGCTCGCCATCAGGACCCGCCCGTGGGCGCTGCCGCAGTCGCCGCTGACCGGGTCGGGGGTCCCCCCGAACGCCGCGGACGTCAGCTTGTCCGCCCGGGTCGGTCCGCCGTCGAGGTCCTGGCTCGCCCACACCTCGCTGTACTGCGTGCACCCGCTGGTGCAGCCGATCCCGTACGTGAACAGCTGCCGGTCATCCGCCGTGACGGCGATGTCCGGACTTCCGGCCGTGGCGGCGCCGCCAGGGATCGGTCCCGCCGCCACGGGCACCGACTTGACGGTGCCGTTGAAGAGCTGATAGGTCGCGAACTTCGCGTCGCGCGTGGCCGCCGCGAAGTAGACCCGCCCTCGATCGTCGAAGGCGGGCTTGCGGCTCAGCGGCGGGTCCAACGCCGTCGGGGTGAGCTGGTCCACGCGCCGGCCGTCCGGGCCAATGATCGCGATCCGGGCGTCGCTGTCCTGAATCGACCGGGTGTCCGCGGTGTCGTCGTAGGCCAGCACGAAGGTGCCGTCCGGACCCGCCCACAACTGCCGGGGCACGAGAAACCGGCCGTCGGCGCCGTGCACGAGCTCTCGCGGCGACGACGGCGCCCCGCCCGGCGGCCGGGTCATCGCCTCGAGCACCTGGGCAGCCCCCGTGCCGCGTGCCCGGACGACCATCGACGCGCCGTCGGGCGCCATCGCGGCTGCCACCCCGCCGATTCCCGTGCCGAACACGGCTCGGGGGCCAGCCAGGTCGGGGAGGCGGCTGCCGCGGCCGGCCGCCACAGCGCGCCGAGGACGAGCAGGACGGTGAAGCGGCGTAGGGTCATGCGGCGCTCCTGGAGGTTGGACTCGCCGGCTCGCGCTCGGCGGTGATCAGCGTCTCGACGGCGCACACGAGGCCGATCCAGCCGGAGAAGGGCCGCGGGTCGCCGTCCGCGAGGCGTGCGTGCCCGGTCGGTGCAGGGCCGTCCAGGCGCAGCTCGAGGTGGATCTCATGGATCTCCATCGGTGCGGCAGACAATGCGCTGCCGCGGCCGCCGGGACATCTCGGCAGACCCCAGACGTGCACCCTAGGATTTGCGCGGATGCTGCTCGAGCGCGCCGTGCGCGCGCTCGCGGCGCGCAGTGGCGACTCGGAGCCGGGACTCGCGTTCGGCGGCGTGCGCCAGTTGTTCGAGCCGGTGATCTCCGAGTCGCGACCGTCGACCTCGCCGAGCGTGAGCCGCTGCTGCTCGTGGTCGACGATCTCCAGTGGTGCGACGAGCCATCGCTGCGCCGGCTCAGCTATCTCGTGCGCCCGGCCCGAGGGGCTGCCCGTGACCGTGCTCTGCAGGGTCCGCGGCGTTTACTCGCGCCGTCGCGTCCACCTCTTCTCCAACGCAAGGAGATCCATGCACCATCCCGCCCTGCGGGCCCGCTCGCTCGTGGCCCTCATCGTCGCGCTCGCGGCCCTCGCCGTCTGGTCGCCTCGAGCCTCGGCCCGACACGCCCGCCTCGTCCGGCAGGGACGCCTGCAACTACGACGGCTGGAGCTTCTACGCCTGCCTGCACTTCGACTACAAGGGCTACGGCTGGTACAACGCCTCCACCGTCCTGCACAGGAACATGTCCACCGACTACGCCCGCGGCATCATCAACTGCGGCGCCGGCGCCCAGTTCCGAGCCTCGATGTGGGGCCGCGACGAGGACAATGACCACAGCCAGGACGACTTCATCCGCGACCTCGTGATCACGCCCGGCTTTCCCCAAGCCACCTACAACGGCCTCGACGTCCGCTTCTACACCGTGAACATCCCCGATAGCAGGCTCGACGAGGACGACGGAACGGACGAGATCTTCGTCCGCATGTCGTACCGGGATTGCAACACCGGGTTCACCCAAAGCTATGACACCGACGACATGGTCGGCCTCTTCGGGTAAGCGGCCTCGTAGCCCGCGGCAGCGGGCGCCGCCGCGGTGAAGTCGCGCCCCACGAGATCCGCCGGCCGCTGCGCCGCCGGGTCGGGGATCGTGGTGCGCCACGGCCGGCCGCGGCGATCGGCCTCGGCACGACGGCCCCGGTCGCGCCGCCGGATGGCTGGCAGCTGCTTCGCAAACGGACGATCGAGCAGATGGTGCTCGACGCGCCCCCGCCCGACCGGCCGGCGGCCGCCTGATCGCGATGGCCGGCGAGCAGGGGCGGCTGCCGTTCCTGCACGTGAAATCCGAGAACGGCGCCAAGCGGCTGTACGAGAAGCTCGGCTTCGCAGTCAGCCGCGTGATCCACCTCACGCTGATCGTCAGTACGGAAGCTCGGGGCCGCGCGCCGCATCGCGCGGCCCGTACTCACGCAAGCTGTTGCCCAGCGCCGCCAGCACGCGGCCGTGGAGGCGTGGTCCCCCCGCGCCGCTGCAACGGCCCGGGGCCGTGCAGCGTGGGAGGTAGCTCGCGCCCGCCAGGCCCTCAGACCGCTGAGTGCTCCTCAGTTGCGCTCAGATTGCACCCCGTCCCTGCTTCGGACTTCACCGCCGTCTGCGGTCGAATCATCGAGATCTTGTGACGACCGCTCACCCGGGCGACGGTCAGCGTTGGCGGCATGACCAACAGCAACGACGTGCAGCACAACGGGTCGGCGACATCGGCGAGCGCGTACAACGTGATCTCCGTCTCGTTCGACCCCGACAACAACGCGTACGCGGCGTTGACCGCGCTGAAGGAGCTGGACTCGCAGGAGCGGCTGAAGGTCGAGGCGGCGGCTGTGATCGAGCGCGGAGACGACGGGCGGATCGTCGTCAAGGACAGCGTCGACTCGGGCGAGTTCGCCGGCACGGCGAGCGGAGGCCTGCTCGGTCTCATGATCGGGATCATCGGCGGCCCGCTCGGCGTCCTCGTGGGGGGCACGTATGGGCTCATGGCCGGCTCCCTGATCGACCTCGACGCGACCGAGCAGAGCGAGTCGGCGCTGGGCCAGATGGCAGCGTCGGTGGAGCCGGGTCACACCGCGCTGGTGGCGCAGGTGATTGAGCAGAGCCCTGACGTGATCGACTCCGCCATGGAAGGTCTCGGCGGCACCGTGCTCCGCCGATCGACCGATGACGTGGAAGCCGAGGTCGCGGCGGCCGAGAAGGCCCAGCGCGAGGCGAAGCGGGAGGCGATCGAGGAGCTGCTCCGCGGGGGGCGCGAGCGCACCAAGGATCAGGTCGGCGCCGAGGTGGCGCGGCTCAAGGCGAAGCTGGATCGCCGAGAGGACCGGATCGAGCAGGACGCCGAGAAGATCGAGGCCCACATCAACGAGGCGCGCGAGGGAGGAGGCGGAAGGTGACCGAAGCTCGCGACATCGACGGGGCGCTCGACGCTGTGGGCGCCGAGCAGGCCGTGCTGGCGCTTGCGGATCGCATCCGTTCGCTCCGGCCCGCCCCGGCGCGATTCGCCGGGGATGGCCGGGCGCTGCTCACGCCGCCGCTGTCGGGCGCGCGCGACCACATCGACGGCCCGGAATGGGCGGCCTCGTCGCTGGTCGTGTTCGGCGCCTTCGGCAGGCCTGCCGCGCGCGCTCCTGGAGCTGCGCCACGACGATCCCCGTGACCTGCACGCGGCGGCGCGGCGCGCCGGAGTCGACTTCGACCGTCTGCTGGCCCTCATGCGCGCCGGAGCCGGCGCCGATCGCGTGCTGCACGACGTCCAGAGCGGGCTCGCCAGCGGGGTCGCGCTCTCGCCGGCGCTGTTTGTCAACGGCGAGCGCTTCGGCGGCGAGCTGGACGCCGACGCCGTGTGGGCCGCGCTCCAGGCCGGCGCGCGAGGCTGACCGGCGCCCGCCGGCGCCGGATGAGGGCCACGCTCAGCGGGGCGATCGATCCGCCGGCCACCGAGCCGGCGATCACGTCGGCGGGATAGTGCACGCCGGTGTGCACGCGCGAGTAGGCGACCACCGCCGCCGCGGCGCTGAGCGGAATGCCGGCGGCCGGAAGATCGGCGGCCACGCCGGCGGCGAACGCGAACGCCGAGGCGGCGTGCCCGGACGGGAACGACGTGCTGCGCGGCATCGCGACCTGGCGCGCGACGGGGACGTCGTGCAGCTCGCGATCGGGTCGCCTGCGCGCGCCCAGCGGCTTGAGCACGAGATTGACGACCGCCGAGGTCAGCGCCACCGACGCCACGCCGTCGACGGCGGCGCGCCGCCCCTGCCGGCCGCCCGTTGCGGCCAGGACGGCAGCGCTCGCCAGCCACAGCTTGGAGTGATCGGCGGCGCGCGAGACCCGGCGGAACACGCGATCCAATTGCGGCGTCGGCGTGGCCGCGATCGCCGCGTACACGCCGACGTCGAGCCGCCGGAGCTCCTCGCGCCAGTCGCCGCGATCGGTCGAGCTCATCGATGCTCGATCCTATGGCCATGGGATGGCAACGCGTGGAGCCCGCGCAACGTCCGGCGCTGTTGATCAACCCCCACTCGGGCAACGGCGCGGCGGAACGCGTCTCGCTCGCCGAGCACGCCCGGGCGCTCGGCATCGAGCCGCTGATCCTGTCCCCGCAACACGGCCTTGCGGAGCTCGCCGCGCGCGCGGTCGAGCGCGGCGCCGACGCGCTGGGGATGGCCGGCGGCGACGGCTCGCTCGCCACCGTCGCGGCGATCGCGCTCGCTCACGACCTGCCGTTCGTCTGCGTCCCCGCGGGAACCCGCAACCACTTCGCGCTCGACCTCGGCGTCGTGAGGCATGACGTCATTGGCGCGCTCGCCGCGTTCACGGATGCGCTCGAGCGGCAGATCGACGTCGCCCAGGTCAACGGCCGCGTGTTCCTCAACAACGTCTCGCTCGGCATCTATGGCGAGGCCGTCGGGCAGGCCCGCTATCGCGACGAGAAGCTCCGGACGCTGCTCGACACCGCACGCGCCGTGCTGAACCCGGCCGCCGCCGTGCAGGAGATGAAGCTCACCGACGAGCAGGGCCGCGTGCACCATGACCCCGCGGTCGTGCTCGTCTCGAACAATCCCTACGCGCGCGGCAGCCCGACGCGCCCGCGGCTTAACACCGGGCGGCTCGGCGTCGTCGTCCTCGCGCGACCGGCCGCGCGGCCGCAACGCCCCGATCACGCGTGGACGGTCCCCGCGCTCTCGGTCGACGCGCCCGCGACCGTCAACGCCGGGCTCGACGGCGAGGCGATCACGCTCGCCCCGCCGCTGCGCTTCGAGACCCGCCACCTCGCGCTGCGGGTACGGATCTCCTCGCACCACCCGGGCGTCTCGCCGTCCGGACGCCTCGCATCGATCTCGGCCTGACCGCCTCCTCTACAGCTCGTCGCAGACGAGCCGGCCGCGCACGAACAGCTTCACCGGGTGGCGAAGCATCCGCAGCGGGCTGTGAGTCATCCCGAGCTCGCGCTGGTCGACGGTGGTCGGCCGCATCGACCGCGAAGAAGTCCTCCGAGCGAAGGTGCTTGTCGCGCTTGGCGTGGCCGGTGTCCAGGCTCGCGGCGTCGATCGCGAGCTCGATCACCGGATCCTGGGAGAAGTCGAGCCTGCCCTCGTAACGCGCGAACCTGCCCTTGACGGTCACGAGGCCCCAGAGCGTCTTCGCCTGGAACTCAACACTCGAGCGTGCGGGATCGAGGCGCCACGCGACCTGCTCGAGCTCGCGGCCGGCCGGGAATTGCGTGACTGCGGTCATGGACGTGGATTCCTTGAGTGCCGGGGTCGAGCGCTCCGCCCGCCGAGGCGGGCGGAGCGAGTGCGCACTCAGCGTCCGGTCAGGCTGGGTGATTCGTCGTCACTGGATCCATGTGATTTCGCGACGCTGCCAGTGATCACCCGGGAAGCAGGACGCGGTTGATCACGTGGATGACGCCGTTGGACGCCCCGACATCGGCGGTCGTGACGCGCGCGCCGTTGACGTAGACGTTTGCGCCACGCACGCGGAAGCGGACCCGCTGGCCGTTCAGCGTCTTCGCGCGCGTGCGCTTGACCACGTCAGCCGCGGTCAACTTCTCGCCGGCAGTGATCGTCCTCAGCGCGGTCCGCTCGGAGCCCCTCGAGCAACTGGCCGCACTTGCGACGCGACATCGCGTCGTGATCGCCGGCGCCGGCGCGGCGAGCGCGCAAGTGCCGGGCGCCAAGCGACTGACCACCGACCCGGTGACCGCGGCAGCGCAGCTGACGCCGTGAGGATCTGCGCGTGATCGCCGCCTAAACGGACGCTGCTCCGCGCGGCCGGACGGCTCGTCCGGCCGCCGGGACATCGCGGCGCGGCTACGCGCCCGCCTTCTCGTGGCGCGGCAGCTTCGCCTTGAGCTGCTCGACATGGGCGTGGACCTGCTCCTTGCTGTGCTCCTTGCGGCCGCGCATCAGCTCCTTGGTCGCCTCGCGCTTTGCCTGCCGCTGAGCCTCCTCGGCGGCCGCGATCTCGGCTTCCACGTCGTCGACCGGCCGCCGGAGCACGCTGCCGCCGAGCTCCGCCATCGCGGTGTCGACGACCTCGGGGCTCTGCTCGGTGACCTGCGCCAGCAGCGCGGTGTGACCGGGACGCACCGACGCCGAGATCTGGCTCAGCACGGACTCGCTGTCCTCCGCCTCGCCGAGATCGACGAGCGAGCCGACCATTAGCCCGTACGTTCCGCCGATGAGGACCCCCAGCGGGCCACCGAGGACGCCGATCAGCAGGCCGATCAGCCCTCCCGTCGCCGTGCCCGCGAACTCGACGTCGCCGGCGCGGTCCTTGATCACGGCCTTGCCGTCATCGCCGCGTTCGACCACGGCTGCCGCCTCGACGTTCAGCCGGCCCTGCGAGCCCAGCTCCTTGAGCGCGGTGAGCGCGCCATACGCGTTGGTGTCGGAGTCGAACGAGACGGAGATCACGTTGTACGCGCTCGCGAGCGCATCGCCCCCGCCGTTGTGTTGCGCCTTGTCTTGGGTCATGCAAGCAAGCGTGGACTCCGGCTGGGTGACCGGTCGTCACGCGTTTTGAACGATTGGCCGGCGGGGCGTCGCGCGATCACGCATTGTGAGTGACGACCGGTCATTCAATCCGGGCCTAGCTTCGACGGCGACACACACCCGATCGGAGGAACTCATGTTCACTGCCCCCGACTCAGCCGAGTGGATCGGCAAGCAGCTGACGCGCGACCTCGCCGAGCGCCTCGCGCGCAACTGGTGGGTCCTGCTCGCCGAAGGGCTGCTCGCCATCATCGCCGGCGTCCTCATCTTCAGCATCGATTGGTCGGTGCGAAGCCTGTCCGTCTTCATAGGCACCCTGTTCGTCCTGCACGGCATCTCGACGGCGTTCATCAGCGGTCTTGATCGCTCGGCGCGGGTGAGCAACGTGGTCACCGGTCTGGCGTCCATCGCCGCAGGCGTCGCCATCATCGTCTGGCCCGACCCTGGAATCGCCGCGGTCGCCATCTTCCTGGGCGCCTGGCTGATCGTCATGGGCACCGTCACCATCACCGCGGCGTTCGCCGTCCGCGATGTCATCCCAGACTGGTGGATGTGGCTGATCCTCGGCCTGCTCGAGATCCCGCTGGGAGTGCTCGCGCTCGCCGACCCGGGAGCGACGCTGGCCGCGCTGGTGACCGTCGCCGGCATCTGGTCGGTCGTGATCGGCGTCACGTACGTCGTCATGGCGTTCCGCGTCAAGCGGCTGCCGGACCGCATCGACCAGGCGATGGCGGGACGGAACGGCAAGCAGTACGCGACCGCACAGGCGGGCCCGGGCCCGCGCTCGCTCGCGGGGTCTTCCTGAGCGCCGGGTCTAGCCGGTCGGTGATCGCGCTGCGCGGATCGTCATCGAAGGCGATCGCGGCCGTCCGAGCCGTTGCTCGGGATCGGGCACGTCCGCGAAGGAGCGCTCCATGACGGGCAGCAGGATGCCCTCCTCGGCCATCGCGCGCTCGGTGGCGTCGAGGACCAGCTCGCGCGCTCGCATCCCGCGGCCGTGCGGCCAGGAACTGCAACTTCTACTCCAATCCTTTCGAGACAAAGTGACCATGACCATCGACACCGAACAACGCGACCTGCTCTGGCCGGCGTTCCACACGCCGTCGGAGCTCAAGGAGATCGAGTGCGTCCCGCTCGCCGAACGCGGCCTGCCCGCGAGCACGTACGAGCTCGTGAGGCGGGCGGCACGGCTGTGGCCCGATCGCCCGGCCGTGTCGGTGCTCCCCGACGCCGATCGCTACCACACGCCCTTCGTCCGCACGTTCGCCGAGCTGGAGCGGGACGTGCACAGCGCCGCCGCCGTCCTCGGCGAGCTCGGGGTGCGACGCGATGAGGCGGTCGCGGTCGTGTCGGTCAACTGCGCGGAGATGATCCCGCTGCTGCTGGCCGCCGAGGCCGTCGGGATCTCCGCGCCGATCAACCCGGCCCTGAGACTCGAACATGCGACCGAACTCGTGCGCCTCGCCGGCGCGCGGGTGATCGTCGCCGCCGGTCCGGAGCTCGAGCCAGGCGCCTGGGCGCACGCCCGAGCAATCGCCGCCGGCACCGGTGCGCGCGCGCTGCTGGCGCTGCGCCCCACGGCGACGGCGGACGAGCTCCCTGCCCTGGAGCCGCTTGACGGCATCGAGGTCGCGTACCTGCAGGACCGCATGGCCGCGGCCCGCGGCGCCGAGCCGCCGCAGCAGGCGCCGGAGTCAGACGACATCGCCAGCTACCTGCACACCGGGGGCACGACGGGCACCCCGAAGCTGGCGGCGCGCACACACGCGAACGAGGTGTCCAACGCGTGGATGATCGGCGCCCGCACCGTCCTCGACGCCGACAGCGTCCTGTTCGCGGCGCTGCCGCTGTTCCACACCAACGCGCTGCTGGTCACCGTGCTCTCGCCGCTGCTCAAGGGCCAGCACGTCGTCTGGGGCGGCCCGCTCGGCTACCGCGACCCCGCCCTGTTCGAGAACTTCTGGCAGATCGTCGAGCACTACCGCATCGCGGCCATGTCCGCGGTCCCGACGGTCTACTCGGTGCTCGCCGGGGTGCCGGTCGACGCCGACATCTCGAGCCTCAAGCTGCCGATCGTCGGGGCCGCGCCGCTTCCCCCCGCGGTGGCCAGCGGGTTCGAGGCTCGCACCGGCGTCGCACTGTGCGAGGGCTACGGGCTCACCGAGGGCACCTGCGCCAGCGCATTCGGCTGGCCGCACGCGGGGCCCGCGGGGACGGTCGGGCAGCGACTGCCCTACCAGCAGGCGCGAACCGTCGCGATCGACGAGGCGACCGGCGAGTGGACGTTCCTGGGCGAGGACGAGGTCGGCACGCTCGTCGTGAGCGGGCCGAACGTGTTCGCCGGCTATGTGGTCCACGACGGCTCCCGGCGCGAGCTGCGCGCCGCCGACAAGCTCGTCGACGGCTGGCTGGACACCGGCGACCTCGCCTCCGTGGACGGCGACGGGTTCATCCGCCTCGTCGGCCGCGCCAAGGACCTGATCATCCGCGGCGGGCACAACATCGATCCCGCGACCGTGGAGGATGCGCTGCTCGCGCACCCGGAGGTCACGGCCGCGTCCGCCGTCGGCCGGCCGGACCCCCACGCCGGAGAGGTGCCGGTGGCGTTCGTCACGCTCGCCGCCGGGAGCAGCCTGACGCCCGACGAGCTCGAGTCGTGGGCGGCCGAGCACGTCCCGGAGCGCGCCGCGGCGCCCAAGCACGTCGCGATCGTCGACGCGATCCCGTTGACGTCCGTCGGCAAGCAGTTCAAGCCCGAGTTGCGCCGGCGCGCGGCAGAGGTGGCGGCGCGCGACGCCCTAGCGGAGACCCGCGTGGCCGGCCGCGTGCGGGCGGAGCTCGTCGATGGCGAGGTCGAGATCCAGGTCCCGCGCTCGGACGAGGACGACGCGGTGCGCGAGGTCCTCTCGCTCTACGCTTGGGCATGGAAGCTCATCGGCTGACGCCGGCGGTCGAGGCGGCCGGGCGCGGCGAGCGCTCCCGGGTCGACGTCTCGATATCGATCCGCACCGTCCTGTTGATCGCCGTCGCCGTCGCCGTCGCGTGGGCGCTGTCGGCGATCGCGAACGTCCTGCTCGTGATCTTCGTCTCCGTGTTCAGCGTCGCGGTGCTCTCGCCGGTCGTGGATGTGATGGAGCGGCGATCGGGCTGGGGCCGGGGCCGCTGCGCGACGGTGCTGATGCTGGCCATCCTGACCGGGCTGGGCGTCGTCGGGCTCGTGGTCGCGCAGGCGATCGGCGGGGCGGTTCGCGGGTTCAGCCACGATCTGCCGGGGATCGTGGACCAGGTCCGCCACAGCGGTCTCGGCGACTTCGTCAACGGCGGCAGCGCCTCGCTGGATACGTTGCGCGATCACGCGACCGACATCACCCGCGGGGTGGGTCACGTGTCCGGCGGCGTCGCCAAGGTCGGCGTCTCCGCCCTCGGGGCGGTCACGCTCTCCTTGTCGGTGGTCTTCCTGACCCTCTTCGGGCTAGTCGACCTTCCGCACGCGCGGGACTGGGTCGCCAGCCTGCTCTACCACGACACCCGGGAGCGCTACCTGCAGGTCACGGATCGGATCGTGCAAACCACCTCGCGCTACATGCTCGGCAATCTCGCGATCTCGGTCGTGTGCGGGATCGTGTACGGCGTCACCGCGGCGATCCTGGGTCTCCCCTATCCGCTCGCCGTGGCCGTGCTCGCAGCGATCCTGGACCTGATCCCCAACGTCGGGGCGACGATCGCCGGCCTGATCATCGGGCTCGTCGCGCTGTCCGTCAGCCTCGGAGCGCTGATCGCCTTCGCGATCGTGATCGTGATCTACCAGCAGATCGAGAACTACATCCTGCAGCCGACGATCATCGGGAAGGCGGCGCAGATCTCGAGCTTCACGGTCCTCGCCAGCGTCCTCGCGTTCGGTGCCCTGTTCGGGGTCATCGGAGCCGTCATCGGCGTGCCGATCGCGGCGGGCCTCCAGATCGTCGTCGAGGAGCTGACCGCGCCGCGACGAGCCCGCATCGCCGCCGCGGACGCCGATCACGCGCACTGAGAGCACCGGTCAGCCGGCATCGCCGCGGAGCGGCGGCAGCGGCCTTCGCGAGATCTCGGCCGCCTCGTCTGGAGCGATGCCGAAGCTGCGCAGGACGCCTTCGGCATGCGCGCAATCGTCCTCGGCGGTGAACTCGCCGCGCAGCACGCCGCCGACCACGCCGAGCAACGCGCCGCCCGACGCGCGCACGGCGACCCGCGGATCGCTGACCGCGAAGCGCCCGGTCTCGAGGCCGCGATCCAGGTCACCGCCGGCGCGCGGGCCGAGGGCGGACTCCACGACGCCGTAGTCGACCTCGAGCCGCAGGAGCAGCCAGCCCCAGTCCGGATCCGCTCGCACGGCCGCCAGCAGATGGCGGTGCGCGATGCTGACCTGCTCCGCGACGTCCTCGACCTGATCCTGCCTCGAGACGAGCAAGCGCAGCTGCTGCTCGAGCGCCTCCTCCAGCAGCGCGCCGAGCACGTCCTCCTTGGTGCGGAAGTAGTTGTAGAAGGACCCGAGCGCGACGTCCGCCGCGGCCGCGATGTCGCGGATCGTGGTCGGCTCGAAGCCCTGCGCCGCGAACCGCCGCCGCGCCGCCGCCAACAGCTTCGCCCGCGTCGCCGCCTTGCGCCGCGCGTTGCGACCCGGCTCGTTCGTCTGCGTGCTCACGCCCCCATCTTGACAAATTGAACAACTGTCCAAATTTGAACATTTGTTCATCTTCCGTTACCGTCCCGCTATGCCGCTCTCTCCTGATCTCTCGCAGACGCCCACCGACGACGTCGACGTCCTGATCGTCGGCGGCGGTGGAGCCGGACTGACCGCCTCGATGCTCCTATCCCGGCAGGGCGTCGATCACCTCCTGATCAGCGCCCTGCCGACGACCTCCACCCTGCCGAAGGCCCACGTCCTCAACCAACGGACGATGGAGATCCTCGACGACGCGGGAGTCGCGCAGGCGATCGCCGCGCGCTGCACTCCGGCCCCGAACATGGCCGCCACGGGGTACTACGCCGGCCTCACCGGCGCCTCCGCGGACCACGGCCGCCTCATCGCCAAGCTCCCGTGCTGGGGCGCGGGCGGCGCCGACGAGCACTGGCGCGCGGCGAGCGCCTGGCCTCAGCTCAACCTCCCGCAGATCCGGCTCGAGCCGATCCTCAAGGAGCACGCCGAGGCGCTCGCGCCCGGGCGCATCCGCTTCGGCAACGAGCTGATCGCCCTGGAGCAGGACGACGACGCGGTGACGGCGACGGTCCGCGACCGCCACACCGGCGGCCAATACTTCGTGCGCTGCCGTTACCTCGTCGGCGCGGACGGCGGCCGCACCGTCCCTGCGCTCCTCGGCGTGTCGCACGTCGGCCTGGGCGTGATCACGCAGACCGCGACCATGCACGTCTCCGCCGACTTCTCGGCGCTGGCACAGGACGACGAGGTGCTGATCCGGTGGCTCATCTCCCCGCAGCGCGGCGTCAGCGTCGTCATGGTGCCGATGGGTCCTGAGCGCTGGGGTCGCCACTCCGAGGAGTGGGTGATCCACCTCAACTACCCGATGGACGACCCGCGCGCGGCGTCCGACGAGCGAGTCGAGGCCGACGTGCGCGCGGCCCTCGGGATGGCGGATCTGCCGATGCAGATCCACAAGATCACGCGCTGGTCCGTGGAAGCCGTGATGGCCGACCGCTTCCAGGTCGGGCGCGTCTTCCTCGTCGGCGATGCCGCCCACCGTCATCCGCCGACGGGCGGCCTCGGCCTCACGAGCGCTATCCAGGACGTCCATAACCTCGCCTGGAAGCTCGCCCTCGTCCTCGCCGGAGACGCGAGTCCCGCGCTTCTGGAGACCTACGAGCCCGAACGGCGCCCCGCCCTCGAGCGCAATGCGCAGCGGTCACTCGAGAACGCCGTCAATCAGTTCGCGATCGTCGCCGCGCTCGGCGTCTCCCACGAGCAGTCCGAGGAGGAGAACCTCGCGAGCCTGCGCCGCGTCTGGACCCTCGCGCCCGAGGATGCCGAGCACCGCAGGACGGTCCTGCGGGCGATCCGGGCGCAGTCCATGGAGTTCAACGAGCACAACGTCGAGTACGGCTACGCATACGCGTCGGCGGCGATCGTCCCGGACGGCACCCCGCCGCCCGAGAACCCCGACGAGATCCGCATCTATCGCCCTTCGACGCGCCCCGGCTCGCCGCTGCCGCATGCCGTGATCGCGGACGAGCACGGCGCGCCGCGGCCGCTGAAGGACCTCATTCGGCCCGGTCGCTTCCTCCTGATCGCCGGCGAGGACGCAGGCGCGTGGATCGACGCCGCCCGAGAGCTCGCCGACGCGGGCGCTCCGCTCGACGCGGTGCGTATCGGCCATCTCGACGGCGACGTCTTCGACCCGCGCTGCACCTGGCTGCGCCGGCGGGGAATCGGCAGTGACGGCGCCGTCCTGGTGCGGCCGGACCGCTTCGTCGCGTGGCGCAGCCTCGGCGCCGGCGCGGCGCCCGGCGATGAGCTGGCCGCCGCGATGAGCGCGGTGCTGGGCATGACGGACGCGCGCCGGATCACGCAACTTGCGTGACGACGGCTCACCAGCTCGCGGCCGATCCTGTCGCCCATGCTGCCGCTATCCGACGGGATCCGGGCCCGCAGCTTCCCGATCGTCAACGTCGCGATCGTCGTCGCGAACTTCGCGGTCTGGATCCTCTACGAGCTGCCACACCTCAACGCGTCCGTCTCCCATGCGTCGTTCTATCCGTGCGCCGTGAACGGCTCCTGTCACGGCCCCGAGCCATGGCCGGTCAGCTGGTTCACCGCCATGTTCATGCACGGCAGCTGGGATCACATCCTCGGCAACATGCTGTTCCTGGCGATCTTCGGCAAGAACGTCGAGGATGCCTTCGGGCACCTGCGCTACCTCGCCTTCTACATCGCCGGCGGCTTCGTCGCGGCGATGACCCAGACCGCCGTCACGCTGCTCGCCGGGACGGCGGTCGAGGCGCGGGTGCCGATGCTGGGCGCCAGCGGCGCGATCGCCGCCGTGCTGGGCGCCTACTGGGTGTTGTATCCGAACTCGCGCGTCGTGACGCTGCTGGTGATCGTCCCGATCAAGGTGCGCGCGTGGATCTTCCTCGGGCTGTGGTTCCTCTACCAGCTCGTCGAGGCCAACTATGGTCTCTTCTCGGCCGGCGCCAACGGGGGCGGCGTGGCGTTCTTCGCCCACGTCGGCGGATTCGTCTTCGGGGTCGTGGCCGCTCGCAGGTTCCTGCGGTCGCCGGCCCTTCCGCAGGGGCGCCTCTCGCCCGCGAGCTATTGATCACGCAAGTTGCGTGACGACGACTCACCACGTGGGCGCGCATGCTGAGCGCCATGAGCAATGACACCCCCATCGCCGAAGACGTCCGCGCCGCGCTGGCCGGCGATCCTCACCTCCACAACCCGGCCGAAGTTGCGGTTTCCGAGCGGGCGGGCACGGTCGTCCTGCGCGGCACCGTCCAGAGCCTCCACCAGCGCCGGCTGGCGGTCGAGACCGCCAAGTCGGTGCGCGGGGTCCGCGACGTCACGGACGAGATCGCGATCGATCCCCGCGATCACTGGGACGATGCCGAAGTCCGCGGCGCCGCGCTGCAGGCGCTGATGTCAAGCGACGCGGTGCCCGCCGACCACGTGGACGTGAGCGTGGCCGACGGCTGGCTGACCTTGACGGGGCGGGTCAAGCACCAGTCCGAGAGCAACGCGGCGTTCGAGGCGGTCTCCGATCTGCCGGGCGTGGGCGGGATCACGAACCGGATCGAGGTCGTGACCGCGGGCTGACGCGGATCACGCGATCTGCGTGACTCCGGGTCACCTGGCCCGGTGCGAGCCTGAATCCCATCGTGACGTCGTTGGAGCACAACATGGACTTCACCCGCCAAGAGGCCGCCGAGCTCCTGACGGACATCGCATACGCGCTCGTCATCGGCGGGCCGCTCAGGTTCCGGATCGGAAGCCAGCAGATCGAGGTCCCGATCGCCGACGAGCTGCTGCTGGCGTGCGAGACCAGATCGAGCGGTGGCCGCACCGAGCTCGAGCTCAAGCTGAGCTCGTCGATCGCCGCGTCTCCCACGACATCGGCCGCATAGGCCGACGCGCTCTTGAGCCTGGAGATGGCGCCGGCGGCCGAAGCGGCAACCTGGCGGTCGCCGGAGCTCCGGGCGGCGGCGACGATGCCCGCCGACGCCGTCCTGCGGGAACTGGACTCGACGCCGGACGGCTTGTCGAGCGCGGAGGCGGCACGGCGCCTGGCCGCGGTGGGCCCCAATGCGCTGCGCAGCCACGGCGTCCGCGCGCTCGAGGTGCTCGCGCGTCAGCTCCGCAACCCGCTGCTGCTCCTGCTGATCAGCGCCGCGCTGGTCTCGGGGTTCGTCGGCGAGCTGACCGACGCGATCATCATCATGGCGATCGTCTGCCTGAGCGTCGGGCTCGGGTTCGTCAACGAGTACCGCTCCGCGCGTGCGGTGGAAGCGCTGCATTCGCGGCTGCGGCACACCGCGCTCGCGCTGCGCGACGGCCGGCCGGTCTCCGTCGACGTGACGGAGCTGGTGCCGGGCGACGTCGTCCGGCTCGGCGTCGGCGACGTCGTGCCCGCCGACGTGCGGCTGCTGCGGATCGATGGGCTGGAGTGCGACGAGTCGGTCCTCACCGGCGAGGCCATTCCGATGGCGAAGCAGGAGGAGGCGATCGACTCGCCCGCGTCGCCGCAGGCGCTTGGCTCGTGCGCGTTCATGGGCACCGTGGTGCAGCACGGCGACGGGCCCGCCGTCGTGACCAGGACTGGCGTGGGGACCGAATTCGGGAAGATCGCGATGCGGCTCGGCGACCGTCAGCCGGAGACCGCCTTCCAGCGCGGGCTGAACGACTACTCGCTGATGCTTGTGCGAGTCACGTTCGCGATGGCCGGCGCCATCCTGGTCATCAACATCGCGCTGGCGCGGGGCTTCCTGGAGTCGGTCCTCTTCTCGCTGGCGATCGCGGTCGGCCTGACGCCGCAGCTGTTGCCGGCCATCGTCACGGTCAGCCTCTCCACCGGCGCCCGCCGGCTGGCGGCGCGCAAGGTCGTGGTCAAGCGGCTCGTCGCCATCGAAGACCTCGGCAACGTCGACGTCTTCTTCACGGACAAGACCGGCACGCTCACCGAGGGGCATATCGCGTTGGCATCCGCCCTCGACGCCACCGGACGGCCGTCCGACGACCTGCTCAGGCACGGCCTGCTCTGCAACGAGGCGGTCCGCGACAACGGGAAGATCGTGGGCGGAAACGCGCTCGACCGAGCGCTCTGAGCGTCGTCCGCGGCGAGCCGGGTGGCGCCCAGCGGCGTCGAACGCGTCGCCACGTTGCCGTTCGACCACGATCGCCAGCTCTCGTCGGTGCTCGTCCGGGAGCCCCGGCGCGGCTGCGAGCTCGTGGTCAAGGGCGCGCCGGAGGCAGTGCTGAGCCCGTGCGCCGGCGTGGACCCGGAGGCCAGGGCAGTGCTCGACGGTCTGTTCTCACGAGGCAGCCGCGTGGTCGCAGTGGCGACGCGCAGTGCCGTGGGCCAGACGACGCTGACGCCCGAGGACGAGCGCGATCTGCGCTTGGCCGGCTTCCTCACGTTCGTCGACCGCCCCAAGCCGGACGCCGCCGACGCGATTGGCCGGCTCGGCCGGCTCGGGGTCGAGGTCAAGGTGATCACGGGCGACAACGACGTCGTCGCCAACAAGGTCTGCGCCGACATCGTCTTGCTCGACAAGGACCTCGGGATCCTCGCCGACGGCATCGCGGAGGGCCGGCGCACCTTCGCGAACACGATCAAGTACGTGCTGATGGGCACGTCGTCGAACTTCGGGAACATGTTCAGCGCGGGCGCCGCGTCGCTGTTCCTGAACTTCCTGCCGATGCTGCCGACGCAAATCCTGCTCAACAACCTGCTCTACGACATCAGCGAGATGACGCTCCCCACCGACAACGTCGACGAGGAGCAGCTCCGGCGACCGGCCGACTGGGACATCCGCATGATTCGCAGGTTCATGCTGTTCTTCGGTCCGATCAGCTCCATCTTCGACTTCGCGACGTTCGCGATCATGCTCGGTGTCTTCGACGCCGGCGCCTCGCTGTTTCGCTCCGGCTGGTTCGTCGAGTCGCTGGCCACGCAGAGTCTCATCGTGTTCGCGATCCGCACGCGCCGCGCGCCGTTCTTCCGCAGCCGCGCCAGCCGGCCGCTGACGATCACGACGCTGGGCTGCGTGGCGATCGGCGCGGCCCTGCCCTTCTCGCCTCTCGCCGGCATCCTCGGCTTCACTGCGCTTCCAGCCGCCTTCTTCGCGTTCCTGGTCGCGATGGTCCTCGTCTACATCGTGCTGATCGAGCTCGGCAAGCGGCGCTTCTACCGGCATCCGCCCGAGGGGCAGCCGCTCGCGCGCGCGCACCCGCGGCGGCGGATCCACCATCGGGCCTCGCGCTTGAGCACCCGGGGCGACATCGCCCAGAGTGCGTGACGGCCGAGGCGATCACCGTCGCCAGGACGCCGCAAGAAGTCCGAGGTCGCGGGCGCGGGCCACGGCCGCGCTGCGGTCGTGGGCGTCGAGCTTGGAGTACATGTGGCGTATGTGCGTGCGCACGGTGTTGGCCGAGACGCACAGCTCCGAGGCGATCTCCGGCGTCTTGAGATTCGAGGGCAGATAGCGCAGGACGCGCAGCTCCGCGTCGCTGAGCGCTTCGAGCAGGGGGTCCGGCTCGCCGCGACCCGCGGCCGGCTGCCCGGCACGCAGGTCCATGATCGTCCTCACCAGGGTGGCATGGGCGGTCCGGTGCCGCGGCATGCGCTCGAGCAGCTCCTGGACCGGGGCTAGCAGGAACGGCAGGAGCAGCCCGTGGGGTTCCGCCAGCTCCAGCGCACACTCGAGCGACGCCTCGGCCGCGCACCGATCGCCGAGCGCATCCCGAGCGGCGGCCTCGAGCAGCAGCGCCTCGACCATCGACCACGGCGGGCAGAGCGACTGCGCGCTCGCCTCGGTCACCGGCGCGAGCGCGTCCAGCGCCTGCTCGGGTTCGCCTTCGGCGAGATGGATGACGGCGGCCGTCATCCGCATCCAGGGGGTATCGCGGTCCTCCGGGGCCAGGCCGGCCAGCGCGGCGCGCGCGGCGGCAAGCTGTCCGAGGCGCGCTCGCGTCTGCAGCACGCGCGCCTGGACTGGCGCCGCGAACAGATGCTTCTCGACGAGCAGGACCTGCGTGTCCTGTGCGGCGCCGAATGCCTCCAGCGCATCCTCGAGGCGTCCCTGCGCCACGCGGAGGAGGCCGCGCGCGTCGTGCAGGATGAGCTCCGTGCCCGGATCGCCCTCGGGCTGCAGCGCGATCCGCGCACGCTCGAGCCAGGCCTCCGCCTCCGCCAGCCGCCCGAGCCACACCAGTGCCATCGCCCCCGTGGCCAGGGCCGCGCCGGCGACGCGATCGTCGCCCCAGCCGTGGGCCTCGGCGAGGCTCACCGCCTCCTCGCTCAGCCGCAGGCCCGCGGACAGCTCCCAGCCCGTCCAGGGGCCGGCGATCCCGAGGTGGCCGAGACAGGTGACCTCGAGGAAGGGCCGCGCGATCTGCCGCGCGAGCGCGAGCGCGTGCTCGAGCCGGTGGCGGGCGTCGTCGACCCGCGAGGACCACAGCTCGGCGACGCCGAGGTCCATCAGCGCGACGGCGCTCAGCTCGTCGCTGCGGGCGCGTTCGCTCGGCGGCTGTGCGTCCAGCGCCGCCTCCACGGCCCGCGCGGCCGCTACCGCCGCGTCGAGGTCGGCGCGGCGGCGCGCGAGCATCAGCGCCGCCCCGCCCAGCAGGACATCGAAGCGCCGCCTGCGCTCCGCGCGAACCGTGCCGGCCAGACGCGTGGCCAGATCGATGTAGGACGCCGCGTCCTGGAGCCGCCCGTCGAGGACGTGCACGCCGGCGAAGACGACCGCCAGCTCCGCATCCTCGGCCGGCGCGTCGGTCGGGAACGCGCGCAGCCGCTCCCGCACCGCGTCCGTCCGCCCGTCGAGGACCAGGCCGACGTAGCCGTCGGCAATCAGACGTGCGGCGGCGGTCCAATCGCCCGCGGCCTGGGCGTGCCGAATCGCGTCGACGACCTGGCCGTGCTCCCCATGCCACTGCGCTGCCGCCCGGTGTAGCGACCGGATCGTCGTCGGCGACACCCGCCGCAGCTCCAGCTGCAACAGGTCGGCGAACAGGTGGTGATAGCGAAACGAGGAGCGGCTGACGTCGACCGCGAACACGAAGGCGTTGGCGTCCTCGAGCGCGTGCAGGATCCGCTCGGACTCCGAGCCCCCGGTCATGAAGTCGGCCAGCGGGCCGCTCACGCGGTCCAGGACCGAAGTGCGCAACAGCAGCTCGCGCACCTCCGCGGGCTGGCGCTCGAGCACCTCCGCCAGCAGGTAGCCGGCGACCGTCCGCTCGCTGCCCGAGAACTCCCTGACGAAGCGCTCGGGATCCGGATGCTGGCCGAGTGAGATCACCGCCAGCCGCAGCCCGGCCGCCCACCCTTCCGTGCGCTCGTGTAGCAGGACGAGGCCGGCGTCGGAGACGGTGATCCCCGCGGCCGCGAGCAGCGCGCGCGTCTCGGCGAGCGAGAACGCGAGGTCCGCGCTTCGCAACTCCGTCAGCGCCCCGGCCAGCCGCAGGCGATGGACGCCCAGCCGGGAATCGTTGCGCGTCGCCAGCACGACGCGCACCGTCGGCGGCAGCGAGGCCAGGAAGCGCTCGAGCCAGGCGAGCGCCTCCGCGGAACGCAGCTCATGCAGATCGTCGATCACCAGGACCACCGGCGCCTCGAGCGCGCCGAGCTGGGACAACAGCCGCTCGACCGCCGGTTCGCCGCGGAAGGCCGGCGCAGGAGCAACCGGCTCGACTCCCGGGACGATGGTCGACAGGGCGTCGATCACCGACAACCAGAAACGCTGCCCGTCGGGCTCCCCGCGCTCGACGGAAACCCATGCGACCCTACCGCCGAGCCCTTCGCCCTCACACCAGAGGCGCACCAGCACCGACTTGCCGCTCCCCGCGGGCGCGCACACGAGCGCGACTCCGCCTGGTGGCGTGGCCGACAAGCGCCTGAACTGGGCCCCGCGCCGGACGAGCCCGCCGCGCGCCGCTTCCGTGCTTCGCCGATCGGCCGGTCCGGCGCCGTCGCGAGGCGAGCGGGCCGGGCGCATCAAGCCGTCCCTTCGCCGTCGAGCCTCGCCTGCATCTCCGCCACTCCGCGCTCGAGCGCATCGCGCGCCGCCCGTACACGCGTGCGGCTCTCGCGCCACGCCTCTCCGGATGCCGAGCGCACGTCGCCGATGCGCGCGCTGAAGGTGTTGCGGCGGCGCCTGAGCGCCCTGATCGCTCCCTCGGCCCGCAGCCGGCTACTTCCGGCGGTGGTTGCCGCCCTCAGCTGCAGCCGCTCGAGGCACACGTCCCAGTCATGCAGCTCCGCCGTGACCGCGTCCAGGAACGCGCCCACATCCTCGGCGACGTCGGCGACCGCACACTGCTCGGCCAGGCCGACCCTCGTCTCGAGCCGCCTCACGCTCTGCTCGACGCTTGCCGCAGCCTCGTCGGCGGCGGCTCGCGCGGATTCCTCCTGCCTGCGCAGCGCGGTCACACGGCGCCGCATGCCGATCCCCGCGTCCCCCGCCCTGGCTCGGGCGCCCACGTCCAGCCGGTCGATCCGGCGGCGGATCTGCGCCGACTGCGTTTCCGTTGTGGTCGGGGTCGGCATCGCCCGTCCTCTTCCCAGCGCTCGCGATGACGCGTCCAGCATCGTGCGCAGCGCTGCCACGCCGCTGCCGCCGAGGGCCCGGTCGCTGCCTCTTCAGGCGAGTTCGACGATCGCGCGCTCGCGCAGGCCGTCGGCGGCCTCGCGCTCGCCGCGGGCGTCGGCGAGCTCGGCGAGGCCGAGAAGAGCGGCGGTGACCGGGCTGCCGGCGAGGGCGATGAACTGCGTCTCGCGCGCCTGATGCGGCCGAAACCGCTCTGACCACTCGACGACGTTGCGGTACAGCGTCTCGGCGGTGGCGGTGTCGCCGACCGCGGCGAGCACCGCGGCGAGGCAGACCCGCGCGTGTGCGACCGGCCAGGACGTCAAGTCGGGACCGGCAGCGGCGAGCGCCCGCCGGACAAGCTCCTCGGCACGGCGCAGGTCGCCGCCGGCCAACGCGATCGAGCCCAGCCCCGACAACGCGAACGACGCGTGGTCCCGAAACCCGGCCCGGCGCGAGACGTCGAAGGCGCGGCCATACGCCTCCGCGGCGGCCCGCCGGTCGCCGCGCCGCTCGGCGAGCCACGCCTCGAACAGCAAAGTCGGGGGCATGAGCGCGTCATACCGGATCGCCTCCAGGTGCCGGCGACCGTCCGCCGTCATCTCGGCGACGGTTGCGGCGTCTCCCGCGCCCGCGGCGACCCCGGCCCGGACGAGGCTGCTGAGCCCGAGACCCCAGGAGTCGCCCGCGATCTCATAGTCGGCCACCGCCCGGTCGGCGACCGCGACAGCGCGCTCGTGATCGCCGGAATGCGCGAACGCCAGCGAGAGGGTCACCCGCACCAGTGCAGCTTCCGACGGCGCCGCCCCGCTCGCGGCGAGCGCGAGGCCTCGTTCGCCCGCCTCGATTCCCGCGTCCACGTCGAGCTCCTCCGTCGCAAGGAAGCTGAGCCAGGCGAGCAGTTCGATGCGCCGGCTCAGCGGGGTGTCGTCGGTTGCGGACTCGAGCGCCGCCTCGAGGAAGTGGCGCCCTTCCGAGACGCGCTCCGCAAGCGAGAAATACCAGCCCAACGAGCCCCCGAGCCGGATCGCGACGTCGCGGCCGGCCGCCTGGCGCGCGAAGGCGAGACGCGCGTACGTGAGGGCCGCCCAGAGGTTGTCGCGGTCGCGCTCGAGCCGCTCGATCCACGCCCGCCAATCCCGTCCGCGCAGGCCGATCCGCGCCTGCTCGGCCAGCGCCGCGAAGTACCGCGCGTGCGCCCTCCGGGCACGAGCGAGGCCGCCACTCTCCGCGAGCCGATCGAGCGCGTACTCGCGCACCGTGTCGAGCAGGTCGTAGCGTGCCGCTTCCTGCGGGAACGAAACCGAGAGGATCGACTTGTCGACTAGGGCGCCGAGCAGGTAGGTAACCGATCGCTCGTCGAGACCGCGCGTGGCGCCGACCGCGAGCAGCGACGGCAGGGAGGCGCCGCCGCGGTGCACGGCAACCTGGTGCAGCAGGGTCTTCTCGTCCGCGTGCAGGACGTCGTAGCTCCACTCCACGAGCCCCTGCACGGCGGTGCGCAACGGGTCGGATGACGAATGCCCGGCGACCAGCGGCAGGCGGCGCTCCACGATCGAGTGCAGCTCAGCGAGCCCGAGCACACTGACGCGCGCAGCGGCCAGCTCAATCGCCAGCGGCAGCCCGTCGAGCCGGCGAGCGATCTCGGCGGCGATCGGGCGAGCCTCCGCCGTCAATTCGAATCCCGGCCGAGCCGCGCGTGCCCGCGCGGCGAACAGCTGCAGAGCCGGCGAGTCGCCGCCGGCGCTCGAGCACGGCTCGGCCACCGGCAGCGGCCCCAACGCGACTCGCACCTCACCGGCGACGTGTAGCGCCTTGCGGCTCGTGGCCAGCACCCTCACGCCCGGGCACTCGCGCAGCAACGCGCAGGCCACCCCGGCGGCCTCCGCGAGCGCGTGCTCACACGCGTCGAAGATCAGGATCGCGTTACCGTCGCGGAGCCGTGCGATGACGTGCGCGAGCGGATCCGGACCGCGAGCGCCGAGCGCGTCGGCGAGAATGCGCGCGACGCCCACCCCTCCGCGCGTCCGCACGAGCTCGACGAGCCACCTGCCCTCATCGAGCCGGGTCTCCAGCGAGCGCACCTGCTCGAGCGCCAGCCGGCTCTTGCCGACACCCGGCGGACCCGTGAGCGTCACGAGCCGGTGGTCCTCCAGCAGCCGCCTCAGGACGGCGCACTCGTGCTCGCGGTCGACGAACGACGTCACCGCGGACGGCAGGTTCCCGACGGGCCGTGCTGCAATCGGAACCGGCGCGATCGCCGGGTCCTGCCGCAGGATCGCCTCCTGCACACGCTGCAGCTCAGGCCCCGGCTCGAGCCCCAGCCGATCCGTGAGCACCCGCCGGGCATCCTGGAACGTCTCCAGCGCGCTCGCCTGCCGACCGCTGCGGTAGAGCGCCAGCATCAGCTGTCCCCAAAGGCGCTCCCGGAACGGGTTCTCCTCGAGCGCCGCCCGCAGGCCGGAGACGATCTCACGATGCTCGCCGACCGCCAGCGCCGCCTCGAACCGCTCCTCGAGCGCGTCCACGCGCAACGCGTCGAGCCGCGCCGCCCGCGCGCCGAACCACGCCATCTCGCCAAGCCCGTGCAGCGGCCGGCCGCGCCACAGCGCCAGCGCCCGCTCGAGGAAATCCGCCGCGGCACGGGCATCTCCCGTCCGCAGCGCGCCACGCCCCTCCTCGAAGAGCTCTTCGAAGCGCAGGGCGTCCACCGTGGCGTCCAGCAGGGCGTAGCCCTCGGGAGTCGCGACGATCGACTCCTGCCCGAGCACCGCGCGAAGACGCGCGACGTGGTGCTGGAGCGCGTTGCGTGGGGACGCCGGGAGTTCCTCTCCCCACAAGGCGCCGACCAGGTCGTCCACGCCGACCACACGGCCGCGGGCCAGCGCAAGCACCGCCAGCAAGCCTTCGCGCTTGCTGCCGCTGACGTTCGCCGTACGCCCGTCGAGCAGGACTTCGAAGGGACCGAGAAGCCGGATCTCCAGCGGCTGGATGGTGGCCATGCGCGGTCGGGGCGGGTGGCTCGTACCGAATTCCGGCTACGGATCTTCGCGCCTGCCGAAGCCGCCCGCATCACGAGTCTCCCGCTGGCGCGGTGCGGCGGATTACGGACCCTCGCGGCCCTCGGAATCACCCAGAGCGCGTGATGCCCGGTCACGCGGCGTGACCTCAGGCTGGCGGTGTGAACTTCGGCGAACTCCCCCTCTACGCGCGCCACCGGCGGTCGCAATGACGTCGCCACCCCCGCGCGTCGTCGTGCTGGGCTCCGGTGTGGCGGGGCTTGAGGCGGCATTCCTGCTCGAGCGGCGATTGTCCGGTCGCATCGAGCTGTGCATCGTCTGCGCCGACGACGCCTTCGTGCTGCGGCCGAACCTCGTGTATGTGCCGTTCGGCGGCGACCTGGACGCCTCGCGCCTGCTTCTTGACGAGCCGCTCGCGCGCGCCGCGGTCCAGCGCAGCTACGACCGCGTCGACGGCGTCGATCCGGACGCCGGGCGGGTGCATCTGGCCGCCGGGCCCCCGGTCGCCTATGAGCATCTGGTGATCGCGACCGGCGCCGCCGCGTGGCCGGACGCGGTGCCTGGCCTGCTGGAGCACGCGGTGACCATCTGGGAGCCGGCGAGCTTCATTGCGCTGCGCGAGCGCCTCTCGCGCATGCGCGGGCGCGCGCGCGAGGGCGCGCGCCAGCGCGCCTTGTTCGTCGTTCCGCGCCACAACCGATGCTCGCTGCCGCTCTACGAGGTGGCGCTCATGCTCGACACCTGGCTGCGCCGCGAGGGCGCGCGCGAGCAGCTCGACATCGCCTTCATCACCGACGAGGCGTCCTTCGCGGAGTCGGCCGGCCCGCGCATGCACGAGGTGATCGAGCGCGAGTTCGCCGAGCGCGACATCGAGGCACACGCCGCCGGGCGGCTGCTGGAGGTGCGTGCGCATGAGGCGTCCTTCTCCGGCGGGCGCGAGGAGCGGTTCGACCTGCTCGTCGCGGCCCCACCCCACCGGCCCGGGGTGCGCTACGAGGGCCTGCCCGCCGACGAGCACGGCTTCGTGCGCGTGGAGGGCGCGACACGGCAGGTGATCGGCCACCCGGAGATCTACGCCCCGGGCGACGCGGGCGACTTCCCGCTCAAGGACAGCTTCCTGGCGTTGCTGCAGGCCGGCGCGGCCGCCCGTCACCTCGCGGCGGCCGTCACGCGGCGGCGCTTCGATGACGCCTTCGAGCCCATGAGCATGCAGATCCTCGACATGCTCGACAAGGCGGCGTTCGCTCAGCTGCCGCTCGAGACGACGGGCGACCCGGACCATCCCGTGCGCCTGCGTGCCGGGGCCGCGGACGAGTACAAGATCGGTGTCGCGCGGCGCTGGCGAGCGGCCAGGCGCATGCTCTCCTCGCACGTGCTGATGCAGTTCGCCGCGGGCCAGCCGGTCCAGGCGGGCCCGGGCTGGCACTTCGTGGACCACGGCGTGCGGACGATGGCCGGCATGCTCCCGGACTGACCCGAGCGCGCGTCAGAGCGAGACCTCCGAGCCGATGGCGACCGCGCGCTTGGGCCCGGTCGCCCACGCGGGCCGGCCGGGTTGGGGCTGGGCGATGGGGAAGCCGGTGAGCAGGAAGCGCGCGGGCGGCGGCCCGCCCCATTGATTGATGGTGCCCGGCGCCATCGACCACGTCTT
>CAWINP010000020.1:0-47167 GCA_963837485.1 uncultured Solirubrobacteraceae bacterium
GGCTGATAGCCGTCGGACATGTGGGCGAGCTCGGAGCAGCATTCGATCATCGCGCCGTCCTCGTCGTGCAGGTAGAGGAAGTGGTTGTTGCCCGGGCCATGGCGGCTCGGGCCCCAGATGCACTTGCGCCCGCGCTCGGCCTTCAAGCGGTCGGCGACGCGGCCGAGCGCGGCGAAGTCGCTCCACTGGTAGGCGTAGTGCGACAGCGCCGAGCGGGCCGCGCGGGTGAGCGCGATCCCGTGGTGGTCGTCGTCGCAGTGCCACCAGGAGGCGAGGAAGCCCATGCGGTCGCTGAGCCGGAAGCCGAGGCCGTCGGTGAGGAAGCGCTCCTCGGCCCGGTGGTCGGCGACCTTGCAGGAGAGGTGCTCGAACTTGACCGGCCGGTCTCCCGGAGCGGGCGCCGGGACGGTCTCCATGCCGCAGAACAGCTTGTAGACGTGGCCGCCCGGCGAGCGCACCTTCAGCGCGCGGTCGATGCCTGGCTCGCCATCGTAGACGCCGCCGAGCAGCGTGCCGCCGGCGGCGGTCAGCCGCTTCGCGGACTGCTCGAGCACGCGCGCGTCGGCCACCTCGAGCGCGAGGTGCTCGTAGCCGCGGTTGGCGCGATCCTCGATCAGGATCAGCTCGTGGTGGCGCTGGTTGCAGGTCAGGTAGGCGGCGCCGGCGACGCGCTCGGTCTCGACCATGCCGATGACCCGTTGCTGGAAGTCGACGGCGGCGTCGAGATCGGCGACGTGGAGGGCGATGTGCCCGATGCGGGTGATCATGGTGCGGCGGTTTCCTCTCTGTGACTGCGGGACAAGGCGCGGGCCGGCGGGGCGATCCGCCGCCACGCCGCGGCCGCGGCGGCGACGTCGTCCGGGCGGCCGCAGGCGAAGACGAAGCGGTCGGGCCGCAGCAGCGCCCACGTCACGCCGTGGCGGCGAAGCCAGTCGCCGTCGGCGCCGGGCTCGGTCACCGCGATGCCGTGCGCCTCCAGCCGCGCCCGCGAGCGGTCGTCGAGCGCCACCGCGGCCCAGCCGTGCTCAAGGCGGTCGTCGAGGCGGTCGCTCTGCGGGAACAACGCACCCACGGTGCGCCGTGCCGGGATGCGCGCGGGCGTGGCAGCGAACGCGCCGGCGGGGTAGGTCGGCAGCGGCTTGAGGTGCCCGGTCAGCAGCCGCTGCGCCGCGGTCCCGTCGATCGCGGTCAGCGCCGCGTCACGCAGGCGCACGGCGCGCGGCCCGGTCGCCTGCACCGCGCGGCGCATGGCCTCCGAGAGCCGCTGCATCGCCTGCATGTGCGGCCGCCGCTCCTGCTCGTAGGTGTCGAGCAGCGCGGCCGGCGCGCCGGCGAGCACGCTTGCGAGCTTCCAGGCGAGGTTGGCCGCGTCGCGGGCGCCGGAGGAGAACCCCTGCCCGCTGAACGGCGGCATCACGTGCGCCGCGTCACCGGCCAGCAGGACCCGGCCGCGGCGCCAGCGCGCGGCGGTGCGAGTGTGGAACGTGTACACGACCGCGCGCTCGGTCTCAACGCTCTCGCCGTCCAGCCACGGCTCGACCATGCGCCGCACGGCGGCGGGCTCGAGGAACGGCGCAGCATCCTCGCCGGGATGCAGCATCAGCTCCCAGCGGTGGCGGCCGCGCGACATCGGCAGCGTGACCATCGGGCGCCGGCCGTCGGCGACGAAGTACGGCTGCGGCACCTTGCGCAGCGGGCGGTCGACGAGGCCGTCGAGGACGACCCAGCGCTGCGGGCACGTGCGGCCCTCGAAGGGGATCTCAAGCCGCGCGCGGACCGCGCTGGCGGCGCCGTCGCAGCCGACCAGCCAGCGGGCGCCGATGCGCTCGGTCGGTCCGCCGCCGGTCGGATGCACGAACGCGTCGACGGCGTCGGCGCGGAGGTCGAGGCCCTCGAGCGTCAGCCCTCGGCGCACCTCGACGCTCGGCCGCTGCGCAAGCGCGCCGAGCAGCGTCCGCTCCAGCGCCGGCTGGTTGATGGAGACGAGCGGTGGATGGCCGATGCGGCCCGTGCGCGCGCGCAACACCTCGACCGGGCGCCCGGCGGCGGTGACGATGCTCGCTCCCGTCTGGACCTGCGCGTCGGCGAGGACGGCGGCGTCGAGCCCCACGGCCTGGAGGATCCGCAGCACCTCGTCGTCGATGACGGCCGCGCGCGGCAGCGGGTGCGGCTCGGGGTCGCGGTCGATGGCCAGCGTCGACACGCCCTGGTCGCCCAGCAGGAGGGCGAGCAGCTGGCCGACCGGCCCAAGCCCGCAGACGATCACGTCGTAGTCGGTCATGGCTACACCGGGACGGCCGTCGGCTCGATGCGGTTGGTCAGCGTGCCGATCCCGTCGATCTCCAGCTCGACAGTCTGGCCCAGCTGGATCCAGCGGTCGTGTTCGAGCCCGCAGCAGCCGGGCATCGTGCCGGTCGAGATCACGTCGCCGGCGTCGAGCCTCTCGCCGGCCGACGCGTAGGCGAGCATCGCGCCGAGCGAGTGCTGCGGATTGGCGGTGCTGCCCTCGCACCACAGCTCGCCGTCGACCCGCACGCGGCCGCGCATGGCGGTCCAGTCCGGGACGGCGCCGGCGGTGACGACGTCGCAACCGATCGAGTTCGCGAACGTCTTGGCCTTGATCACCGGGCCGAAGATGTTGCGCCGGGCGTCGTCGGCCTGGACGTCGCGCGCGCTCCAGTCGTTGAGGATGAACCAGCCGCCGACCGCGTCCACAGCCTCCTCGGGCGTCGCGTCGGCGAGTGGCTTGGCAAGCACGCACGCCAGCTCGAGCTCGAAGTCGAGATAGCGCGTGTGCGACGGCCACCACATGTCCTGCCCGTCGGCCAGCGTCGCGGTGTGGTTGGCGACGTAGAACGTCGGCGCCTCGCGGAAGCGCCCGTTGGGCTTGAGCTTGGGGAACGGCCGGCCGGTGAGGCGCTCGTACCCCAGCACGACCTTGGCCGCGGGGGCCGGGAAGAAGTCCTTGACCAGCATGCGGCTCGAGTCGATGACGTGCCGCTCCCACAGCATGAAGGCGCGGATCGAGCGCGGCCGGAACGGCAGCCCCGCCTCCGCGGGGTCGGCCGTCTCGGCGCCGGCGAGCGCGGCTTCGGCTCCCGCGACGGCAGCGGGTCCGCCGGCCAGGAAGCGCAGCAGGTCGTCCTCGCCCGCCAAGTGGGCCCAGCGGCCGCGGACGGGGTCCTCGGCGATCAGGCCGCCGGGTGTCGTTCTGAGTCTCACAGGATCACCGATGGTTCGGGGATGGATGGGTTCCGCGGGTGCGGCGGCGGGACGCCGCCGCACCCGTGCGGTCAGGTCGCGTCGTGCAGGCGGCGCAGCGCGAACGCGCGCGTGATGTCGTTGACGCCTTCCATCAGCGCCCAGATGCCGGCCATGACGAGCAGCAGGTAGGCCTTCTCGGCGAAGAACTGGCCTGCCGTCCAGAACGCGAGGACGGTCATCAGGATGCCGGCGATCAGGCCCATCCACCACAGCGGCTGGACGGGCTGCTCGAGGAAGGCGCGCACCATCCACCACACGCCGACGAGCAGGAACAGGAAGCCGAGCATGTCGGCCATTCCGGCGAACGTGCCGGCAGGATCGGCGAAGCAGATCACAGCGGAGACGGCGAACAGGCCGCCGAACAGCGCCGAGACCCAGCGGGTCGCGCCCGGCAGTGCGGTCAGCGTGAAGTTCTGCACGGCGGCGAGGGTGAACATCGCGCCGACGAGCACGCCGACCGTGGTCACCGAGGCGGCGTCGAACTGGAGGATCACCAGCGCGATGACGCCCCACGCGATGCCCGCGACGAGCCACGTCCACCACTGGCCCGTGACCTCGCGCGCGGCCTCGCGCACGGTCGAGCCCGAGGGGACCCGTGAAGTCGCGACTTGATCGCTCATGACGACACCTCGGTGAGGCTCTGCTCGAGCCGGTCGGCATCCATCTGCGCCAGCGCGGCGTCCAGCGCCGCGTACTCGGCCTCCACCACCGCGG
This sequence comes from uncultured Solirubrobacteraceae bacterium, assembly GCA_963837485.1. Taxonomy (GTDB): domain Bacteria; phylum Actinomycetota; class Thermoleophilia; order Solirubrobacterales; family Solirubrobacteraceae; genus Solirubrobacter. Next base: position 3,979 of record CAWINP010000020.1, read on the forward strand.
AGTAGGCGAAGCCGGCCGCCGCCTCCGCGTAGTCCTCGGCGTCGGCGGCCCGCCTGGCGGCCTGCTTGACGTCGTGCTCGGCGCGCCGGGCGTCGAGCCGGCCGCGCACCGCGGCGATGTGCTCGTCCCAGGCGCGCTGCAGCCCGGCGAGCTCCTGCCGGCCGCCGGCGCGCAGCGTCTCGGTGTGCTCGCGCACGGCGGCGACCTCGCGCTGGAGGTCCGCGCGCGGCTTCTCGGCGGCCGCGGCGACGCGGTGCTCGGCCTCCGCGGCGCGGTCGGCGAGCTTGCTCAGTTGGTCGGAAAGGGTCATTCGGGCTCCTTGGTCGATTGCCAGAGGAGCGTCGCGGGCGCATGGGTGACTGGTCGTCACCGGTCTTGCGTGATTTGCGTCAGCGCATGCTCGGCGCGAGCAGGCGGAGCTCCCGGGCGCGGGCCACCGCCTCGCCGCGGCCGTGCGCGTCGAGCTTTGCGTAGATGTGGCGCAGGTGGGTCCGGACCGTGTTCGTCGAGATGCACAGTTCGGAGGCGATCTGCGAGGCCGTGAGGTTGCTCGGCAGGTACCTGACCACGCGCAGCTCCGCGTCGCTGAGCGGGTCCATCAGCGGCGCGCCGGAAACCGGCGCGGAGCCGCCCGCGAGCACGTCGAGGATCGTCGTGACGAGCGCGGGGTGCGCCGTGCGCAGCCCGGTGTGGCGCTCGAGCAGCTCGCGCACCGGCGCGACCGCGAACGGCAGGATCTGGCCTTCCGGCTCCGCGAGCGCGAGCGCGCGCTCGAGCGCCGCGTCGGCCGCGCGCGGTTCGCCGAGCTGCTCACGCGCCGCCGCGTGGTAGAGCAGCCCGTGGATGGCCGCCCACGCCGGCACCAGAGACGGCACCGAGCGCTCGATCACCGGCTCCAGCCGCTCCAGCGCGGCTTCCGGCTCGCCGTCGGCGAGCGCGATCGCGGCGAAGGCGAGGCGCGTCTCGGCGCGGTCGCGCTCGGCATCGGTCACGCCGGCGAGCGCCGCGCGCGCGGCCGCGGTCTTCCCCAGTCGCAACTGCGCCGTCACGATGCGCAAGCGAAGGTCGACGGCCAGCGCGTGGTCGCCGGCCAGCGCCGCGTTGAGCGCCGCGGCGCTCCGGAACTCCGCCAGCGCCGCCTCGAAACGGCCCTGGCCCGAGAGCAGCAGTCCGCGGGCATGAAGGAGCGCCAGCTCGGTCGACGGCTCCTCCTGGCGGCGGAGCGCACGCCCGGCCTTCTCGAGCCACTGCTCGGCCTCCGCGAAGCGGCCGAGCCAGGCGAGCGAGCCGCCGCCAACGGCGAACGCCAGCGCCGTGACCGGATCGCTGGCGAGCCCGTGCTCCTCGGCGAGGGCGGCGGCGCGCCGCGTGTAGTCGAGTGCGGCGGTGGCGGTCTGGCCGGTGAACGGAGCGGCGATCGCCAGATGCGCGAGGCAGCCGATCTCCAGGTACGGCCTCCCGATCCGGCGGGCGAGCGCGAGCCCGTCCTCGAGATGGCGCCGGGCGTCGTCCAAGCGCAGTGCCCACAGCTCGGTGCTCCCCAGCACCATCAGCGCCAGCGCGCGGACGTCGTTGCTGCGCGGGACGTCGCCGGCCGGCTGCGCCGCGAGCGCGGCCTCCAGCCTGCGCATCGCCTCCAGCGCTCCGGGCAGATCCCCACGCTGGTGAGCCGACGCGAGCCTAACGTTTGCCAGCTGGACCGCGAACGACCCCGGCCGCTCGTGCGCGATCCGCTCCGCGACGGCGACATAGGCGTCCGCGTCGTCGAGCGCGCCCTCGCGCAGTCGCACGCCCGCGAAGCAGACGGCGAGCTCGGCATCCGTCGTCGCCATGCCGGGAGGGAAGGCGTCGAGCAGGGCGCGGACCGTGGCCAGGCGACCGTCGAGGACCAGGCCGATGCGGCTCTCGGACAGGAGACGGCTCGCGTGCCGCCAGTCGCGCGCCGCCTGCGCGTGGCGGATCGCCGCCACGACGTCCCCTCGCTCCTCGAACCATCCGGCCGCCGCCCGGTGCAACCCCTCCACGAGTTCGGGGTGGACGCGCCGGAGCTCGAGCTGGAGCAGGTCGGCGAACAGGTGGTGATAGCGAAACCACGAGCGCCGGACATCGAGCGCGGAGACGAACGCGTTGGCGTCCTCGAGCTCCTGCAGGATCCGCTCCGATCCCGAGGCGCCCGTCAGATGGTCGGCCAGCGGGCCGCTCACGCGATCCAGCAGCGAGGTCCGAAGCAACATCTCGCGCACCGGCTCGGGCTGGCGCTCCAACACCTCCGCGACCAGGTAGTCGGCCACGGTTCGCTCGCTGCCTGAGAACTCGGCCACGAACCGCTCGGGATCGGAATGGCGGGCGAGCGAGATGGCGGCCAGCCGCAAGCCCGCCGCCCACCCCTCGGTGCGCTCGTAGAGCCGTGCCACGCCGCGGTCGGAGAGCTCGATCCCGGCCGCCTGCAGCAGCTGCTGCGTCTCCGAGAGCGAGAACCGGAGGTCCGGGGCGCGGACCTCGATCAGCTCGCCCGCCAGCCGCAGCCGGTGTAGGCCTAGGCGCGGCTCCTCGCGCGTGCTCAGCACCACCCGCAGGGCAGGCGGCCGTCGCGCCAGCAGCACTTCCAGCCACTGGCGCGCCTCGGCGGACTGGAGCTCGTGCAGGTCGTCGACGACGAGCACCGCGGGCTGCTCGAGCAGCGCAAGGTCCGCCAGCAGTCTCTCGACCAGCGCCTCGCCCTGAAAGCTCGGCGCCGGGTCGACCCGCTCGACCGCCGGCACGGCGGCGGCGAGCGCGTCGATCAGCGCCAGCCAGAACCGCTGCCCGTCCCGCTCGCCGCGCTCGACGGACACCCAGGCCGCGCGCAGTCCCGAATCCTCGACCCAAGACCGGACGAGCACGGTCTTGCCGGCGCCGGCCGGCGCGCACACGAGCACGACGGTGCCGGGACCGGAGAGGCGATCCAACAGCCCCTCGCGCGTGACAAGGCCGCTGCCCTGCGCGTGATGGACCGCGTCCGGCATCGCAAGCTCTCGCGGCGCATTCAACCCCGTCGCGCGCGGCGGGTCAATGCGTGAAGGCGCCGACGCCGGTGATGTCGCGCCCCACGATCAGCGTCTGCATCGTCTCGGTTCCCTCGTAGGTGTGGATGACCTCGATGTCGCCCATGTGGCGGATCACGTGGTTGTCGAGCAGCAGGCCGTTGCCGCCCAGCAGATCGCGCGCCTCGGCGATCACCGTCCGCGCCTTACGCGTGTTGTTGAGCTTGGCGAGCCCGGCGATCGTGTCGGTCAGCCGCCCCTGCTCCTCCAGGCGCGCGAGCTGCAGGCAGTACAGCTGCATCCCGGTGACCTCGGCGAGCATCTTCACCAGCCGGTCCTGGACGATCTGAAAGCTCACCAGCGGCTTGCCGAACTGCACGCGCCGCTTCGCGTAGGTGAGCGCGATGTCGTAGGCGGCGACGGCGTGGCCGAGTGCGGCCCACGCACACGTGGTGCGGGTGCTCACCAGCACCGCGCCGGCATCCTTGAACGTGTGGGTGCCAGGGAGGTGCTCAGCGCGGGCGCCGTAGAGGTCGATCTCGGCCTGCCAGATCGCGCGCGCCACCGCCTTGCCCGTCATCGTGGTGGCGGTGAAGCCGGGCTGGCCGGTCTCCACCAGGAAGCCCTTCACCTGGCCGTCCTCGACGTCGCGGGCCCACACGACGACCACGTCAGCGATCGAGCCGTTGCCGATCCAGCGCTTGGACCCGTCGAGCACCCATTCGTCGCCCACGCGACGCGCTCGCGTCTCCAGCGCGACGGAGTCCGAGCCATGCGCCGGCTCCGTCAGCGCGAAGGCGCCGATCGCCTCCAACCGGGCCATCGCGGGCAGCCAGCGCGCCTTCTGCTCGGGCGAGCCATGCAAGGAGATCGACTTCATCGCCAACCCCGACTGCACGCCCAGGAACGTGCCGACGCTTCCGTCGCCGCGGTTGAGCTCCATGTTGACCAGGCCGCGGGCGAGCGGCGACATGCTGGGCGCACCGTAGCCGCGGATGTCCTCGCCGTACACGCCGAGATCGGCGAGCCGGCGCAGGAGCGGCCAGGGGAGCTCGGCCCGCTCCCAGTAGTCGTTGATGACGGGCAGGACCTCCTCGTCGACGAAGCGCCGGGCGGCGAGGAAGTGTCCCCACTGCTCCTCAGTGAACTGCGCGTGGACACCGAAGTAGTCCGTCGGGCGGGCTTCAGCGAGCATCGACGTAGCTCCCCGGGGCCTTGGCGCCCCGCCGGCGGATCGCCGGCGCCGCGACCTGCGCGCCCGAGCGGGCGGCCAGCCACCGGTCGTAGTCGGGCCACCAGCTCCCGGGCCGCGTTGCCCACGTCTCGGGCGCGTCGCCCTCGGCGACCTTGAAGCTCGCTCGGGACTCCGGGCCCGGGGGATTGACGAGCGCCTGGATATGGCCCGAGCTGGACAGGATGAATCGCGACTCACCGCCCAGGAGCTGCGTGCTGCGGTAGGCGCTCTCCCACGGGATGATGTGGTCGGTGAGCCCGGCGACCGCGTAGGTGTCGACGGTCACGCGGCCGAGGTCGACCGGCGAGCCGAGGACGGTCATGCCGCCTGCCCGCGTGAGCGAGTTGTCGAGCGCGAGGCGGACGAAGTCGCGGTGCAGGCCCGCGGCGAGCCGCACCGTGTCCTGGTTCCAGTACAGGACGTCGAACGCCGGCGGCTCCTTGCCCAGCAGGTACGAGTTGACCACGTAGTTCCACACCAGGTCGTTGGGCCGCAGCCACGTGAAGACGCCGGCCAGAGCCTGTCCGTCGACGTAGCCGCGCCGCGCCGACTCGGCGATCGCGGCCGCCGCGAGCTCCCGGCTGGCGAACGCCGACGCCGTGCCCGCCCGCTCGTTGTCCAGCGCGCTGACCATCAGCGTGAGCGAGGCGATGTCGCCGAGGCGCCCCGTGTCCGCGAGATGGCCGAGCAGGCCGGCGCTCAAGATGCCGCCCGAGCAGGCCGCGTTCAGGTGCACCTTCGGGCTGCCGGTCAGCTTGGCCACCATGTCGCGCGCCTCGAGAATCGCGCCCGCGTAGGTGTCGAAGTCGAAGTGACCCTGCCCGGCATCCGGGTTGCGCCAGGAGATGGCGAACACCTGATGCCCGCGCTCCACCAGGTACTCGACGAGGCTGCGGCCCGGCGCCAGGTCGAGGATGTAGAACTTGTTGATGGTCGGCGGGGCGAAGAGGACCGGCGTCGCGTACACCCGATCGGTCCGCGGCGTGTAGCGCAGCAGCTCGAACACCTCGGTGCGCGCCACCACCCGCCCCGGCGTGATCGCGAGGTTCTCGCCGACCGCGAACGGCCGCGTGTCGACGGTGCTCGGAAGGTGTGGGAAGTCGCCGGCGAAGCGGCGAGCGCCGCGCAGGAGGTTCAGCCCGCCCTCGTCGACGGTCGCCTTGACGACCGCCGGGTTCGTGAGCGGGAAGTTGCTCGGGGCGAGCCCGTCGAGCAGGTTGCCGACCGCGAAGCGCGCCTGGCGCTCCTGTCGCCAGTCGAGCTGCGCGTCGTCGATCAGCCCGTCGGCCGCGTCGCCGAGCGCGAGATGCGTCTGCAGGATGCGCCGGTACAGCCAGGAGCTCCCCCAGGCGGGATCGACGAAGCGCCGGTCGCGCCTGCCCGGCGCGGCCTGCGATCTCCCGGCGGCCACGCGCGCGAGCTCGGCGCCGAGTCCACCGAGCCGCCGGGCGACCGTGCGGGGCCGGCGGGCGAGGCCGGTGACCACGCCGGTGGGAGGGACGAAGTGCGGGCCGGCGCCGTCGGTGAGCATCATCTCGAGCGCGGACTGGATGGGTGCGTTGTTCATGACCCGAGTCTCCGCAGCCCGGCCTGCGCCGTCATTGCGAGCGGAGCCCGAACTTCCGAGCGTCGCGTTGTGATCCGCTCACATGTCGAGGAACGCGCGGATCGGCGCCGCGGCCCGCTCGGGCTCGTCGAGCAGGAACAGGTGGCCGCCACCGCGGATGCGCTCCAGCCGGGCGCGAGGGATGCGCGCGGCGAGGATCCGCGCGTTGGCGAACGGCACCGAGGGGTCATCGTCTCCGCCGACCACCAGCGTCTCCTGCGGCAGCCGGTGCAGCCAGGGCAGACTCGTCCAGCCCGCGGCGGCGTAGAGCTGGAAGGCGTAGCCGAGCACGCCCGGCGGCGCGGCCAGGCGCTCCCGCGTATGCGCCGCGCGGGGTCCGGCGCCGCCGGCGATCAGCTTGAGGCTCATCTTGGCGAGCGCCGGGTGGTAGTAGCGGGCCGGCGTGGCGAGCGCGAGCGCCGCGAGCGGTCTCGGCGGCACGCCGCCGATGCCAGGCCCGGTCGCGCACAGGACGAGCCGGCGCACACGGTCGGGATGACGGTACGCGAGCTCCTGGGCCAGCCCGCCGCCCCACGAGTAGCCGAGCACGTCGGCGCGCGGCAGTTGCAGCGCGTCCATCAGCTCGGTCACCAGGCGAGCCAGCGCCGGCATGCGCAGCGGCCGCCCCGGGCGCTCGGAGCGCCCTGCGCCAGGCGGGTCGAACGCAATCAGCTCGCGGCCGCCGGCCACGTCGACGAACGGGCCCCACATGTCCACGTGCGCGCCGATCCCGGTGATCAGCAGCAGGGGCGGGCCCGCGCCGGCCCGCGTCACCCGCCATCGCAACCCGCCCGCGCTGACGATCATGGCAGCCGGATCGCGATCAGCAGGTCGATCACGTCGCTCACGTGGCGCACGTCGCGGCCCGTCCGCTCCTCGATGCGCCCGAGCCGGTGGTGCGCCGTGTTGACGTGGATGAGCAAGCGCTCGGCGGCCGCCTTGACGTTCAGGTCGGCCGCCACGTAGGCCTCCAGCGTGTCGATGAGCATCCCGCCGCGCTCGCGATCCTCGCGCACGAACGCCGCGATCGCCGGATCGGTCAGCCGCCGCGCCACCGCGCTCGAGCGCAGTGTGAGGAACTCGAACGGGCTCATCTCAGCCAGCGAGAGCACCCCGCCGCCGCGTACGCGCCCGGCCGCCAGCGACGCCTCCCGATAAGCGTCCGGGAGCCCGCCGAGCCCGTCTTGGATCGTGCTCACGCCGATGTTGAGCCCGGCCACGCGCCGCAGCCGGTCGCCGAGCGCCGGACGCTCCGCCGCGCCGACGGCCCGCACCGCCACGATCTCGCCCTGGCGCACGACGGACAGCGCCGGCCGCGGACCTCCCAGCGCCTTTGCCAGCGCCGCCGCCGCGGCCTGGAGCTCGCGCTCGTCCTCCGGCGTGCGGACCGGCAGCGCCGCCACCAGCACGCACCGCGTCTCCCCCTCCAGACCACAGTCGCGCGCGAGCGCCAGGCTCGCCGCCGAGCCGGGCGGGACGCCCGCCAGCAGATCCTCGAGCAGGTCGCGGCGGACCTGGTCGCGGCCCGCTTCCAACAGCCGCTCGGACTCCATGTAGGCGCTGCTGGCCGCCGTCGCCGCCAGGTCGATGTACAGGCTCGCCGCCCGGGCGGTGGCAAGCGACTCGCTGCGGTCGTCGAGCGCGTCCCAGAGCACCTCCTGATACGCGCGGAATGCCTCCATGAAGTCGGCCAGCGAGATCCCGCGCCGCGCCCGGCGGGCAGCGTGCCGTGCCACGAACTCCAGCTCGCGATCCGTCGGCGGCCTCCCCCGCCGCAGCACCGCGCACACCAACGCGTGATGCGTCGCGACGTGCTCGCGCACTTCGGCGAGCAACACCGGATCCGCGTTCCGGTAGGCGGGGACGCGGGCCTGGATGCGCGCCGTCGCCGCGTCAACTAGGTCGTCGGCACGTGCTTCCAGGATGTCCGGCAGCGCCACGGCGCGATTGTAAGCGACTCACAACCGCGCTCAGTCCGCCACCCTCCCGCGAAGTGCTGCCATTCCACAGAAGCGCATACCTCAGCCACCGTCGAACAGTGCCGTTGCTTCACGTGGGCGAAGCCACCGAGACCGGGTTTTCTACTCGCTGAAACCGGGGTATTTACGCTCGACCGCGCCGAATGCCGAGCATAGATTCGCGGGCGCACGGGCTATCCGTGCGGCTGGCGATGGAAGCGAGGGATCTCGAGCAGGTGCGTGGTCCGCACGCTGGCGCCCGGACACGGCGCCGGTCCACGGACGCCGCAAGCGGGTGTTCCTCCGCTGCGCCGGCCACGGCGTCTCGCATTTGAGGGGAGCGGACCATGAGGGAGCGGAGCAGGCCGACAGCGAGCTCGAGGCGTCGCGGGCCGGGGGGGAAGCTATGGTCGACAGCCGCGCTGACGGTGGCGGCGTGCATCTTCGCGGTACTGATGGTGATCCTGCCCGCGGGCGCGCATGAAAGGGCGTCGCTGGCGAGCGGCACTCCCATCTACCTGGACACGAGCTACACCTACCAGGAGCGCGCCGCCGACCTCGTCGCGCGGCTCACGCCGACGCAGCGCGCGTCGCAGCTCGTGTCGAGCCAGGCGCCAGAGGTCAGCGACCTGGCGAACCCGTTGCTGCTGCCGACACAGGCGGTGTTCCAGCGCAATCAGAATACGCTGGCTGTGGCGGCGAGCGCCGGCGACACGACGGTCAAGGTGGCGTCGATCACCGGCATGGCCGCCGGGCGGACGATGAGGGTCGACTCCGGCGGCACGCCGGAGACGGTGACCATCTCGTCCGTCGGCACCGCTGCGGGGACGGCGGGAACGCTCGTCCTGCCTGCCTCCGCCGGTGACACGACGATCAACGTGTCGAGCGTCAGCGGCGCGGCGGCCGGGCATCAGTACAGGGTCGACGCACCGCCGAAGCTCGAGCTCGGCACAGTGCAGACCGTCGGCACGGCCGCCGGGACGGCGGGAACGTTGCCGATCGGCGCCAGCGCCGGCGACACGACGATCTACGTGTCGACGATCAGCGGCGCGGCGGTCGGGCAGAAGTACCGGGTCGACGCGCCGCCGAACCTGGAGGTCGGCACCGTGGCGGCCGTCGGCGCGGCCGCCGGGACGGCGGGAACCCTGCCGGTCGGGGCGAGCGCCGGCGACACGACGATCTACGTGTCGACGATCAGCGGCGCGGCGGTCGGCCACAAGTACCGGGTCGACGCTCCGCCGAACCGAGAGGTCGGCACCATCGCGACGGTGGGCACCGCGGCCGCGACGGCGACCACGCTGTCCGCGGAATCCAACGTCGGTGACACGAACATCAAGGTGGCGAGCGTCACCGGGATGACCGCGGGTCACCAGATCCGCGTCGACACCGGCGCCGGCATCGAGATCGGCACGATCGTGACGGTGGGCACTTCGGGCTCGACGGGCACCGGGATCAACCTGGCTCACCCGCTCACGCTCGCGCACGCGAGCGGCGCCGGCGCCCAGGATCTCGGCACCGGAGTGACGCTGACGGCGCCGCTGACGGTGGCGCATGCGATCGGCGCGGCGATCCAGGATCTCGGCACCGGGATCACGCTGTCGGCTCCGCTGGAGAGCGACCACGCGGCGGGCACGGCGATCCAGGCCGCCGGCACCGGCATCACGCTCGAAGCTCCGCTGACGGGCGCCCACGCTTTCGGCGCCCCGAGCCAGGACACGGGCACCGGCGTCACGTTCACGCCTTCGCTCGCGAGCGCGCACGAGTTCGGCGGCTTCGTGGACGCGATGACGGGGATCCCCGCGTACGGCTGGTGGAACGAGGCCCTGCACGGGATCAACGCCCAGACCTACGGCTCGGGCAACGCGACGACCCTGTCGAACACGACGTCGTACCCGATCGACCTGTCGAGAGGCGCGAGCTGGGATCCGGCGCTGACGTACGAGGTTGCGAACGCGGAGTCCGACGAGGCCCGCGAGCTCGTGCCGGGGAACAAGCTGAATCTTGACTTCTACTCGCCGACGGTGAACATCGGGCGCGACCCGCGGTGGGGCCGCAACGACGAGTCCTACGGCGAGGATCCGCTGCTCGAGGGCAAGATCGCCGGCCAGTTCGTGAACGGGATGGAGGGCAAGGACGCGAACGGCCAGCTCGTGGCGGAGGGGAACGGCTTCTACAAGGCGACGACGACGCTCAAGCACTACGCCCTGAACAACACCGAGGGCACGTCGAGCGGTGACCCGAACGGCCGTCTCAACGTGGACACCCACGCCGACGAGCGGACGATCCGCGAGTACTACACGATGCCGTTCCGGAAGATCATCCAGTCGTCGCAGAACGGCGCGATCATGAGCTCGTACAACAGCGTCAACGGCGACCCGGCGGCGGCCAACGTCCACCTGATCGACACGCTCGGACGGCAGACGTTCGGCTTCGAGGGCTACTACACGGGCGACTGTGACGCGGTGAACGAGGTCAATGCCCGGCACCACTGGCAGCCGACGGGGTTCCCGCACATCGCCACGGTGTACGAGCAGTTCGCGTTCACGCTCGGGGCCGGTGAGGACGCGGAGTGCAACGCCGGCTACAGCGGCACCGGCAACTACAAGGGTGCGACGTCGCCGGGGACGACGCCGGGGACGATGAACGCGATCGGGATGCAGATCACGACTCAGACCGGCCTGCACTCGGTCAACGACCTCGACGTGTCGGCGACGCGCCTGTTCACGAACCGGATGAAGCTCGGCGAGTTCGATCCGGACTCGAGCGTGCCGTGGCTGACCCAGGCGATCGCGCGCAACAAGTCCTACGGCGTGTACCCGTGGGTGAGCACGACGGCGCCGACGGAGACCGCCGACCGGCTCGCGCTGGCTCGCCGCTCCGCCGACGCGGGGCTGGTGCTGCTCAAGAACGCGGCGATCACGCGCAAGGACAACAGCGTCGGCAAGCTGCTGCCGATCGCCGTGCCCTCGACCGGCGACTTCAAGGTGCTGGTGCTCGGCGCGCTGGCGAACACGGTCGTCCTGGGCGGCTACTCGAGCGGCCAGAACGGCAACGGGGCGGCCAACAATGTCGCAGCGTACGCGGGGATCCGGTCCGCGATCCAGGCGGTCAATCCGGCAGCCCAGGTGGATTTCCTGAGGGGCTTCACGGGCACGAGCACGTCGGCGAGCAGTTGCTGCACGACGATCGACCCGACGGCCGTGACCACCGCGGCGGGTTACGACTACGTGATCGTCTACACCGGCATGGACAGCGGCGTCGCGGCCGAGGACCGCGACCGTACGGCGATCACGCTGCCGGGCCAGCAGGGCCAGTTGATCGCGCAGGTCGCGGCCGTCAACCCGAACACGATCGGCGTGATGCAGGGCGATCCGTTCGACGTCACGTCGTTCGAGCCGGCGACCCCGGCGATCCTGTGGAGCTCATACAACGGCCAGCGCCAGGGTGAGGCTCTGGCGGACGTCCTGCTCGGCAAGTACAACCCGAGCGGCCGCCTGCCCGAGACCTTCTACCGGAGCGTCGACCAGCTCCCGCCGACGAACAGCTACGCCATCCGGCCCGTCGGGAGCACCGGCCGCACGTACATGTACTTCAACGACCCGGTCGCCTACCCGTTCGGGTACGGGCTGAGCTACACGACGTTCGAGTTCTCGAACCTGCAGGTCTCGAACACGAGCCCGGGCGCCGACGACACCGTCCAGGTGAGCGCCGACGTCACCAACACGGGCTCGCGCGACGGCAACGAGATCGTGCAGATGTACGTGAACACACCTGACGCGGATCCGTCGCTGGAGCGCCCGCTCAAGCGGCTGGAGGGCTTCGAGAAGGTCTTCCTCGCCGCCGGCCAGACGCAGACGGTGACCCTGCCGATCAAGATCGCCGACCTCGCGTTCTACAACGAGGCCGACGGGCGCTTCGAGGTCGACCAGGGCGCCTACGGCATCCAGATCTCGACCTCCTCCGCTGACAACGACATCGAGCGGCAGACCGTGATCCACGTGCACGGGGCCCTGACGCAGAAGCCGAGCGTCGTCACCGCCCGGCCGCGCGTCATGACCACCGACAACGCGCGTGCCATCTCGCAGCGCGTGATGTTCCCCGAGGGCGTCGAGATCGACCCCGGCCTGACCGTGGCGATGAACGACGACTCCCTCGTCGGGTGGATCGCGCCCGGCCAGAGCCGGCCGTTCCCAACCGGAATGCGCGTGACCTTCAGCAGCGACCGGCCCGACGTCGTCTCGGTTGACGCAGACAAGCTCCGCACCGTCTCAAACGGCGCCGCGACGGTCACCGCGACCGCGACGTACAACGGAAAGAGCGCGTCGGCGAAGTTCGTCGTGCGCGTCCTCTCCGACCTCACCGACCTGAAGGTCGACGGGGTGACGGTCAGGGGCTTTGAGCCCGACGTCTTCAACTACCACCTCATCGTCCCGCCCGGCGCGAGCGTGCCGCAGGTGACGGCCAGCGCCCACACGGGAGCGGTGCAGGTGAGCCAGGCATCGGCCGTGCCGGGCACGGCGACGATCACCTCGACCGGGCCGGAGGGCATTGTCGCCACCTATACGGTCAACTTCGCCCGCGCGGCGACGGGCGACGAGTTCGACGGCTCAACGCTTGACCCGAAGTGGACAGTCGTGCGGCCGAACGCGAACCTCGCGATCGGCGGCGGCTCGCTGACGATCACGCCCGAGGCCGGACAGCTGACCACGAACAACGCGACGACGGCGAAGAACGTCGTGCTCCAGCCGGCGTTCGGCAACTTCACGGAGACCACCAAGGTCACGTTCAACCAGAAGCCGAACGCGGCGACGCAGCAGGCGGGACTGCTCGTCTACTCCGACGATGACAACTACCTGAAATTCGACGTCGAGGCCACGTCGTCGACAAACATCCAGTTCAACACGACGATGGAGGACAGCTTCCAGACCAACCCGGCGGCCAGCGCCAATCCGATTCCGGTCAACATGAACCTGAACTCGGTCAGCGCCAACGCGATCTGGCCGGCGGACAACACGATCTGGCTACGGATCTCGCGCCACGGCAACGTCTACACGACGGCGTACTCGCTGGACGGGACGACCTGGACGACGGCGTACTCCCAGGGCGCCACCATCAACAACCCGAAGGTCGGCGTCTACTCGTACTCGGCGGCCACGCCCGCCGGTGCGCTGACGGCCAGCTTCGACTTCTTCGGAGTCGAGACGGCCGCGCCCGTGACGAGCGCGTCGGTGTCGCCTGCGCAGGACGCGCACGGCGGCGTGAACGGGCCGGCGACGGTGACGCTGTCGGTGTCCGACGATGGCTTCGGCGTCGTGACGACCGAGTACCGCGTGGACGACGGCGACTGGCAGCCGTACGGCGCGCCGTTCGTGATCTCCGGCGGCGGGGGGCACGTGGTCCAGTACCGCTCGACCGACGAGGTCGGCAACGTGGAGGCGACGAAGACGCTGAACCTGATCGTCTACCCGCAGGCGAGCGGGCAGGTCGGCGGCACGGTGCCGGCCACGCTGTCGCTCACGCTCGGGCCGCCGGCGACGTTCGGGACGTTCACCGCGGGCGTGACGCGCGACTACTCGGCGTCGACGACGGCGAACGTGATCTCGACGGCGGGCGACGCGCTGCTGAGCCTGTCCGACCCGAGCCCGACGGCCACCGGGCACCTCGTCAACGGTGCGTTCTCGCTGCCATCCCCGCTGCAGGCGCGCGCGACCAAGCCGGACACGACCGGCACCGCGTTCAACAACGTCGACTCGCTGCTCAACCTGCTCAGCTGGAGCACGCCGGTGTCCAACGACCCGGTGGCGGTCGAGTTCAAGCAGCACATCGCCGCGAGCGACGCGCTGCGGACCGGCACGTACGCGAAGACGCTCACGTTCACGCTGTCCACCACGACGCCCTGAGCGGTGGTCCGGGCGGCCGGCGCGATCCCCCTCCCCCGGGGATCGCGCCGGCGCCGGGCGCGACGCCAGTTGGCAGGTCGCGACCGGAGCGCTCGCCGGGACCACGATCTGGCGGGACGACGAAGTGCTCCTTTTCGACGACCTGGAGACGTTGAGCAGAAACGGCCAGCGCGAGCGGCGCGCACTCGGCGGCTGAGCCGCCGCCGTACGGGTGCGCGGACGCCCTGCCCGTTCCGGGCGGGGCATCAGGCGGTCACTTCTTGATCGTGATGGTCTTGCTCGCGGGCGTGGGGTCGGTGCCTGCGGGGCCGAAGGCCTGCACGCGGAACGTGAAGCGACCCGGCTTGAGCCTCTTGAACGTGGCGGGTGAGCGGCACGTCTGGTAGACGATCTTCTTGCCGCGCGCGGTGAGCGCGCAGCGGTAGCCCGTCGTGATACCGACGGGTGGTGCTGTCAGTGACCGTGAGCTTGCACGGCTGCGTACCCGAGCAGCCACCGCCGGACCAGCCGGTGAACGTCGAGCCGCTCGCGGGGGACGCCGTCAGCGTAACCGCGCTGCCGGGATCGACGAGCACCGCGCAGGTGGCGCCGCAGTCGATGCCGCCGACGTCGCTCTTCACCTGGCCCGATCCGGTCGTATTGACGGCGAGCGTGGGCTTGGAGGCAAAGGTGGCAGTCACCGTCGTGCTGTCGTCCACCGAGATCGTGCATGGGGCAGTGCCCGAGCAGCCGCCGCCCGACCAGCCGATGAACGCCGATCCCGCCGCGGGCGTGGCGGTGAGCGTGACGCCGGTGCCGGCGTCGTACACGGCGGAGCAGCTCGCGCCGCAGTCGATGCCGCCGCTGTGGGAGACGACCGAGCCGGCGCCGGCCCCGGCCGTCGCGACCGTCAGCGTCGGCGTGGCGACGAAGCGCGCCACGATCGTCAGGTCCGCGTCGAGCGTGATCGTGCACGTGCCGGTCCCCGAGCAGCCGCCGCCCGACCAGCCCGCGAACCGCGAGCCCGGGTCCGGCGTCGCCGTCATCGTGGTCGTGGTCCCGTCGTCGCCGGTGTAGTCGCAGACGTCGTCGCAGTCGACGCCCTCGGCGCTCTTCACCGTCCCCGTGCCGCCGCCCGCCGTCGTGTCGACGGTGAGGCGGCGCCCGACGGCGAACGTCGCCGTGGCGGTCTTGGCGGCGGTCAAGCTGATCACGCACGTTCCCGTCCCGGAGCAGGCGCCCGACCAGCCGGTGAACGACGAGCCGCCGGCCGCCGCGGCCTTCAACGTGACCGTCGTCCCGACGTCGTACACGGCACTGCAGGTCGCCCCGCAGCTGATCCCGGCCGGAGCGCTCGTCACGCTGCCCGAGCCGCTTCCGGCCTTGGTCACCGTCAGCGTCGGGGTGGCGAGGAAGTGCGCGGTGACGCTCTGCGCGACGGTCAGCTCGACCTGGCAGATCCCGGTGCCGCTGCAGGCACCGCTCCAGCCCGTGAAGCGCGGCCCCGCCGCGGAAGCGGCCGTCAGCGTGACCACCGTCCCGTCCTCGAAGTCCTTGCTGCAGGTGGCGCCGCAGGTGACGCCGGCCGGCGCGCTGGTCACCGTGCCGGTCCCGGTCCCCGCCGTGGCGACCGTCAGCGTCCGCGCCGGCGCCGGTGTTCCGACCGTCATCCCGCCGACCTCGTCGACCGCGACGCACAGCGAGGCGGAAACGCAGTCGATGGCGGTCAGGTCGGTGCCCGGGACGTCGGCGCCGCCGCACCGCCCACGCGCTCGCGTCTCCGGTCGGCTGCGTCGACGTGTACGCCTGGAAGCCCGAGGCGGCACCCGCGCAGAACGTGGTCGACACGCAGGTCATACCGGCGCCCAGGACGCCGTCGAGCTTGGTGTGGGTCCACACCGCGGGCTTCGCCGTCAGATCCGTCGAGGTGTGGATCGTCCCCCCGGAGTCGAGCGCGACGCACAACGTCGTGGACGCGCACGACACGCCCGCCATGCCCTTGATGATGTTCTCGACACTGACCTGGGTGCGGGTCCAGGTCGGGGCTGCGGCCGTCGGATTGACCGAGACCAGGACGCCGCCACCTTGGTCGCCGATCGCGCACAGCGACGCCGAGACGCACGAGACCGACGTCAGGACGAGCCCCCCAAAGGGAGCGACGCGCGACCACGCCGCCGCGCCGCCGGTCGGATTGTTCGACGACACGAGGTTGCCGGTGGTGTCGACGGCGAAGCACAGCGACGCCGTCGGGCACGCGATGCCCTTCAGGGCGTGCCCGGCGGCGGCCATCCTGGTGGTCCAACTGCCGCCCGCGACGTTCGTGGTCGTCAGCGCTCGTCCCGCGTCATCGGTGGCCGCACAGAAGGCCGACACGCAGTCGACGGCGTTCAGTCTGTTCGTGCCGGAGATCAGCGTCTTCGCCCACGCGCCGCCGGTCGACGTGTAGACGCTCCCACGTCGCGGCGCCACCGGCGGGATTCGTGGTCGTGATGGCCTTCTGGCCGAACCCGGTGACGGCGGCGCAGAACGTCGTGGACGGGCAGTCCACGTCGAAGATGGCCTGGTTCTCGAACGTCGACTTCGTCCAGGCGCCGGCGATCGACGTCGTCTGCCACGCGCTCGCGCCGCCGGTCGGATTCGTCGAGGTCACGATCGTGTTGTCGAAGCCGACCGCGACGCAGAACGTCGCCGTCGGGCACGAGACATTCGCGAGGAGCGTGCCGGAAGTGAGGCGGGTCTCGGTCCAGGCGGACGCGCCGCCCGTGGGATTCGTCGAGGTGATGATCCGGCCGCCGTCGCCGACGACGGCGCAGAAGGATGCCGTCGGGCACGAGACGCCGTCGAGGTAGGCGGCGCCGGACGCCACGCTCGCCTTCGACCACGCTGCGGCCCCGCCGGTCGCGTCCGACGTGGCGATCACATCGCCGTACCGGTCCACCGCGACGCACCGCGACGCCGACGCGCAGTCGATGTTCTGCAGGCCGTCCGGCGTGCTGATCTTGGTCGCCGTGTAGGTGGCGTCCGCCGGGTTCGTCGAGGTGAGGACGCGGCCGGCGTAGTCGACGGTCGCGCAGAAGCTGGTCGTCGGGCACGAGACGCCGTCGATCCTGCTGCCGCTGGAGAACGGGGCCGCCCCGTCGATCTGGGCCGGGGTCGACCACTGCAGCCCCGCCGCTGCCCGGGCCGGCGGCGCCAGCGAGGCGGCCGCGGCGAGCACGACGAGACGCGAACCCTAGGTTTTGGATTTCGCACTTGAGCTGTGTGCGGCAATCCCGAGTGCGTACCACTGAGCCGGGGGAACACCTCGCGCTGCTCGGTTCGGCCGTTGGGGGGCTGGACCGTGGCCTCGCTCGCCCACGAGACCGCGGTCTCGCGCGCCACGCTCACCCGCCGCTTGGCGTCCACGCTCGGGAGTCGCCCGGCGCGAACCTCACCGGCTGGCGCATGGATCTCGCCACCCGCCGCCTGCGCGACAGCGCGGAGAGGCTCGACCAGATCGTCGGCGCCGCCGGCTACACGTCTGTGTACGCCTTCAGCCGCGCTCGCGGGATGCCGCCCCGGCACTTCCGCACCCTCGCCCGGGCGAAATAACGCGGCGCGCGCGGCGTCATCGTGAGCATGTTCAAGCTCCCCGCCGCCGCACTCCTGTCGCTGGCCCTCGCACTCGCGTGGCACGCGTCGCCTGCCCACGCGTGCGCGCGCGACCCCGACACCGGAGAGACGACCTGCGGGCCTCCGCCGCCTCCGCCGGGGTGCCCCACCGCGCCCACGAAGTGGACGACGCAGCCGCGGATGCTGCTCCACACGTCGGAGCTCGCGGCGACAGGTGGGTCGTTGGGCGATGGGCTGCTCCTGCTCAGCGCGGCCAGCGACGTGATGAACCAGTTCAACGCGATCGGTGCGACGTCGGCGCGGATCACGAGCGTCGAGACGACTACGGACCCGTTCTCCTACGAGAAGCCCTACTCGGACCCGGTTCCCACGGTACACGTGGGGTTCGCGTCGACGGCCAAGATCGCGGCCGACCGCGGCAGCACCAAGTCGGCGCTGGGCTTGACGTCGGAGCGCTACATGGGCAGCACGTGCCAGCCCGTCGTGACGATCGAGCTCCAGGATCTCGCGAGCACCACGTGGGCGTTCAGCTCACCGTTCGCGTCGACCGAGACCAAGCAGGGCGCGACCTTCTACAACGCCGGCGCCGTAGACCCGGCGGGTGGGACGTGGTTTCGCCCCTCGCTCCTGCACGAGACACTGCACGCCTTCGACCAGAACCACACCGCGACCCAGTACGCGACGATGAACCACCGCGGCGATGGCGGCTTCCCGTGGGCCAATCGCCCCGATAACGAAGCGATGCGCCCGCTGCCCTACGACGTCGGCCTGCTCCGTGCGCGCTACCCGGCCTCGGGCACGCGCTGGGACGTCGCTGCGCTCGACACCTGGTTCAAGGTGACGGCGGACTCCGAGGGCGGAGCGGCCGACCAGTACGCCCTCTGCCGGGCGAGCCTCGGCTCGGACTGGCAGGACGAGACGGCAAGCGGCAACTGCGGCGACGGAGAGCACACGGTCTCCGCCCCCGGCTCGACCCTCTGGACCCGGTTCGCGCTCGCCAACTACTCGACCGGGAGCGTCGACATCACCGCCCACCTCTGGCTCTCCAGGGATGACACGTGGGACTCCTCCGACGTGCCCGTCGCCGTCGAGCACGTGCGCCACCTCGACGCCGCGACGTCGAAGCTCGTCGCCGCGACGTGGACACTCCCCACCCTCTGCAGCGACGAATACCGGCCGATCGTCGTCATCGACGCCAAGCACGTCAACGCCGACGGCACGACCGACCCGGCGTCGGTCAAGACCGACTGGATCCCGCTGCGCGGCAAGATCACCTCGACGTGGGGATGCCCGCTAACGCTCTCGTGAACGACCTCGAAGTGCATGAAGTCTTGGCGCCCTTGTAGTCGCCGCCCAGCGCAGGCCGGCGGCTTTGAGGGCGTTGACCATCTGCTCGTTGAGGTCGAGGAAGCCGACGTCGGCCATCTTGCGCGTCGCCCGACTGGGGCGAGACGACGATCGTCAGCGGAGACCTGGCCGATGCCATCACGCGGCTCAAGCAGGAGCGCACCGGTTCCTCGCTCGATCGCGGACATTGGACCCCGAGGGTTCAATTTGGACACCGTTGAAGCCGAAGCGGATTTGAACCTGCGACCGGGTGGGTGGGCTCCCATCCCGCCGCACCAATCCAGGCTCATACGCTGCGTTTCGGCGTGATTCGGTGCGCTCAGTGCTCCGGAGTTCTCCGCAGTTGCGCTCACTGGGTGGAGCCGGCCGAAGAGCGAGCCGGCTCACCCGATCGGAGCTATGCCGGCGCTAGTTCGACGACGGGCTCCTGGGTCTGTGAGGGCGCCTTCTGGGCGCCGGTGTCGCGGAGGGCGACGGCCAGCAGCGCGGCGACCCCGAGCATCAGCCCGGCGGCAACCAGCGCGACGACGGACATGCCGTGCGTGAATGCCGTCTGCGCCGCGTCGAGGAGCCTCGACGGAAGGTGGCCGGCAACGCTCGCGGCGCCGGCGAGAGTGTCGTGGACCGCGTGGGCGTCGCCGGCGGACACGCCGCTGGTCGGCGCGTCGTCGATCTGCCCGCGGTACAGCGCGGTGCCGAAACTGCCGAGTACCGCGATGCCCATCGCGCCGCCCAGCTCGTTGAGCGTCTGGCTCGTTCCCGAGGCCTGTCCGGTCGCCGCCGGCGGCGCTGCGCTGAGAACCAGGTTGTTCCCCAGCGTCACCAGCGGGGCGACGCCGACCTGGAAGGTCGCGATCACAAGGGCTGCCACCAGTGGCGGCGTGCTCGCGTCGAGTGCCGAGAGCGCGGCCAGCCCGACGGCCATCAGCGCGGCGCCGGAGCTCATCAGCGTCCCGGGCCGGTAGCGCGTCGAGAGCTTGGGCACGATGACCATCGTGCCGAGCGTCATCGCGGCCACGCCGGGCAGGCCCCAGAGGGCGGCCGGGAGCGGGTCCAGCCCGAGCACGAGCTGGAAGTACTGCGAGACGAAGAAGAACGTCCCGAACATGACGAACGTCGTGATGACCATCCCGGCTAGCGGCACGCTGAACATGCGGATGCGGAACAGCGACAGGTCGACGAGCGGGTTCGCGATCCGCCGCTGGCGCAGCAGGAACAGCGCGCCCATGGCGATCCCGAACGCGATCAGTGCCGCATCGAGGCCACCGCCGGTGCCGCGGGCGAATCGCTTGATGCCGTAGGACGCCGGCAGCACCGCGTACATCAGCAGCCCGGCGCTGCGCACATCGACCAGTCGTGCGGCCGGGTTCGCGAACTCCGGCACGTAGCGGGGCACGAAGAACAGCACCGCGAGCATCGCCGGCACGTTGATGAGGAACACGGCATGCCAGGTCGACACGTCCAGCAGCAGGCCGCCGAGGATCGGCCCGAGCGCCGCACCGCTCGTGAAGCCGGCAGAGATCAGCCCGATCGCCTTCATCCGGTCGTCCGGGTGAGGGAACATCGCGAACAGCAGCGACATCGTCGACGGGATCAGCGTGGCGCCGGCGATCCCCTGGATGCCGCGGGCGGCGATCAGCATCTCCGGTGTCGTCGCCAGCGAGGCGAGGACCGACGCGGCGCCGAACGCGGCCGAGCCGCAGAGCAGCACCTTGCGGCGGCCGATGCGGTCGCCCAGTGCGCCCATGACGATGAGTGCGCCGGCGATGAGAAAGCCGTAGACATCGGTGATCCACAACAGCTCGGTGGAGCTCGGACGCAGATCCGCAGTCAGCGACGGGACCGCAAGGAACAGCACGCTGAGGTCCATCACGACGAGCATGCAGGGAAGCGCGAGGGCGGCGACGCCAATCCACTCGCGACGCCCGGCGCGCGGGACGGCGGTGGCATTCATGGGAGGTCTCCTCGGTGGCTGACATGACGCCGGGAAACCTGTCGCGACCGCGGCCCAACCGCCAGAGGACGATGTCGTCGATCGCCTGTGACAGTTGTCATCAGTTGCTGGCGCTCGCGCGCGGAGCTGGCAATCTGTCGGTCGTGGACGAGCGGATTCCCAGGTTGGCCGGGCGCGCCGTGCTCGTCGTGAGCGCGCTGCTGGCCGTGGTCGAGGTCGGCCGCGTTGGGCTCACCGGGTCGGTAACCGACATCGCGGTGGCGATCATCGCGGCCGCGGTGTTCATGCCGCTGCACCTGTGGCACCTCAGCTACGGCGTGCGCGGCGAGCGCCCGCCGCACTCGGGCCCGACGCTCGCGCTGATCGCGGTCGTCAACCTCGCCGCGCTGATCGTCATCGGCCAGCCGTGGTCGTTCATGCTCGCCGTCGTCGCGACGTCGGCGCTCGTCGTCCTGCGACCGCCGTGGTCGCTGGCCGCGCTCGCCGCGTGCGTGGCCGCGCCCGCCATCATCGTCTGGGCCGAGCCTGGCAGCCGCCTACCGACAGCCAGCACGACGACCTACCTCATGTACTCGGTCCTGTTCCGCGCGGCGATCCAGTTCTCCGTGGTCTGGCTCGTCGCCGCCGTCCACCAGCTTGCGGCGTCGCGCACGGCGCTGGCCGCCGACGCCATGCTCGAAGAGCGCGCGCGGCTGCAGCGCGAGGTACGCGCATCGCTCGAGCGCCACCTCGGCGCGTTGCGCGACGCGAGCCGGCGGGCGCGCGCCGCGCTCGGCCATCCGGGTGTGGCGGAGCCGCTGGTCGCGCTCGACGGCGTGCTGACCCAGGCCAACGATGCGCTGCGCGACCTCCGCGCGATCGTCAGCGAGACCCGCGCCGCGCGGTCGGAGAGCGCAGCGGCGGCGCTGGTGCGCACCGTACGCGCCGGCCGCAGCCCGATCGGCCGCGGACTGGCCACGCGGCAGGCGTGGCGCACGCTCTTCAGCGTCCACGCGCTCGTCCTGCTCTTCCCGCTGCTCATGTGCCTCGACACGTTCGGCCTCATGCCTGCGCGCCACCCGCTCCTGGCCATAGTCGCGTGGGTCGCGCTGGCGGCGCTGACGCTGTCCACGTCGCTGGCCGTGGCGCGCGGCGACAGGCCGTCGTACGGCGTGGCGCGCGTCGCCGCCGCCGCCGCCCTGGCCTTCGGGCTGCTCGGGCAGTTGGGACTCGCATGGGAGACGTCGGCGTGGTTCGTCCCCATCACCGCCATCGCGTGCCTGCGCGGGCGCGCGCGCATCGCGCTGGTCGCGCTCGCGCCGCTGTCGATGCTGACGTACGACACCCTGACGTGGCTGGGAACCGACGACCCGAGCGCGTACGCGCTGTGCTGGAACGCTGTGTACTGGCTGACCGTCTCCAGCCTCGTCGTGGCCGGCACGTGCGCGTCGGCGCGGCTGGTACCGATCGTCGCCGAGCTCGAAGACGCCCGTGACGCGCTGGCCGCCAACGCGGTGCGCTCGGAGCGCCGCCGCCTCTCGCGCGACCTGCACGACGTGCTCGGCCAGAGCCTCACCGCGATCTCGCTAAAGGGCGAGCTCGCGCGCCGGCTGCTCCGAGCCGATCGCGTCGCGGCCGCGCGCGAGATCTCCGAGCTCGAGGTCGTCGCCAGCTCGCTGGCCGAGGAGATCGAGGCCGTCGCCCGCGACGAGCGCGAGGTCGCGTTCATCACCGAGGCGGGCGCCGCCGTCGACCTCCTGCGCCTCGCGGGCATCGACGTCGCCGTCGATCTGCGCGTCGAGGACCTCGACTGCAACGCCAGCGCGTTGTTGGGCTGGGCGATGCGCGAGGGCGCGACGAACATCCTGCGCCACGCCGACGCACGAAGCTGCTCGATCCGCGCGGTCCGCGAAGGCGGCGTCACAAAGCTGGAGCTCGTCAACGACGGCGCCGACACGAGAGGCACCGGCGGCACCGGCGGCACCGGGCTGAGGAATCTGTCCGACCGCGTCGCCGCGGTCGACGGGCGCGCCGCCGGCCACGCCCTGGCCGGCGGCCAGTTCCGCCTGCAGGTCGAGGTGCCCGCGTGATCCGCATCCTGCTCGCCGAGGACCAGCACCTGATCCGCGGCGCGCTGCTCGCGCTGATCGGCCTGGAGCCCGACATGCAGGTCGTCGCCGACCTCGACAACGGCGACGACATCGTGCCGACCGCGCGGCGTTTGCGTCCGGACGTGGCGGTGCTCGACATCGAGCTGCCCGGCGCCGACGGGCTGACCGCGGCGGCGACGTTGCGCGACGAGCTGCCCGAGACGAAGGTGCTGATCCTCACCGGCCTCGGCCACCCCGGGCACCTGTCACGCGCGCTCGAGGCTCAAGTCGGCGGGTTCATGCGCAAGAACGCGCCGTCCGACGAGTTGGCCGACGCCCTGCGCCGGGTCGCCAAGGGCCAGCGATTCCTCGATCCCGCGCTCGTCGAGACCGCGCTCGAGATCGGGCCGAACCCACTCACCGAACGTGAGGCGGACGTGCTCCGCGCGGCCGCCGACGGCGGCACGACCGCCGACATCGGCCGCGCCCTGTTCCTATCACCGGCGACCGTGCGCAACTACCTGTCCAACGCGATGTCCAAGCTCGACGCCCGCAACCGCATCGACGCGATCCGAATCGCTCGTCAATCGGGCTGGATCTGAACTGCGACGGGTGGGCGGGCTCCGTGTCCGCGAGGCCACGGTCGGCCTCGACCATGCGACCGCAGCGTTGCGTCAGTGCGCGAGCAGATTTCCGGCGCGGCTACGCGTGCGCAGCGGCGCTCGGCGACGCGCTTCCCGGCGCCGGCTCGTGTACTCCGCGCGGAACGATCAGCACCGGGCAGTGCGCATGCTCGACCAGCGGCGCAGACACGCTGCCGACCAGCACACTCCGAAGCGGCCCGTAACGACGCGACCCGACGACCAACAGATCGAGCTCCGACGACGCGTCGACCAGGCAGCGCACAGGATCGCCCCCGAGCACCGCGACCTCCGCGTCCGCGATCCCGGTCGCGGCCTCGCGCGCGATCTGCTCGGCATGCTCGCGCCGCTCGCGCACCCACGTGGTGTAGCTCGTGCCGGTTGCCGCGAACAACGGATGCGCCGGCGAGACGCCGGGTACCGCCGTCAAGATCCGCAGGCGCGCATGCGGTGCCGTGGCCAAACGCGCCGCCAGCGCCAGCGCCTCATGCGACTCCGGCGCGTCGCTCACCGCCGCGCCGAACACCAACGGCTGCTCAGACGACCGCACGCTCC
The DNA here is from genome assembly GCA_963837485.1 of uncultured Solirubrobacteraceae bacterium. Classification (GTDB taxonomy): domain Bacteria; phylum Actinomycetota; class Thermoleophilia; order Solirubrobacterales; family Solirubrobacteraceae; genus Solirubrobacter. Next base: position 27,857 of record CAWINP010000020.1, read on the forward strand.
ACCCGTGCGGCACCACCGCGACCGCGCAGGGCGCGCCATGCACCACTCGCGCAACGCCCGAACCGACATACAGGTGGCCGAACGGGCCGCGACGGCTCGACCCCAACACGAGGATCTCGGCGCGCTCCTGTTCGGCTAGCTGGGTCAGCCCGTGCGCGATCGTCGATCCCTCGACCGACACCGAATGCCACGGGATCGCCTCGCCGAGCCGCCCCTCGGCCTCCTCCAGCCACTCGCGCGCCTCCTCGCGCGGCGGCCACGGCGGCCCCGGGTACCCGGTGGTCGTCGACTCGAACCCGTACACCGCCCCGAGCACCAGCGGCGCGTCGAGGAGCACCGCAAGGGCGCTCCCGAGCGACAGCGCTTCCTGACCGGAACGGGTGCCGTCGATGCCGACGAGCACCGGCCGGACGTACGTCTCCTCAGTCATGGCCCGACAATGCCATCCGCGTGCCGCACCGCCATCCGGAGGGTCCCGCGCCGGGTTGCGGGGAACTGCGGGCACCACCACCGTCGTGACCTGCGACCTGTGGCCGGAGCCGCGGTGCACGCTCGAGGGCCACGGGTGTGGGGCACTACGGAGCCGCTCCGCCGGCCTCACCGGATGCGCGCCGGCCGAGGCCGCCGTATCGTCAGAACTACCCAACACCGGGAAAGGAGGTTCCATGCCTGGAGCCCTCACCCGTTGGGATCCGTTCGCGGAGCTCAGCGAGTTGCGGTCGCGCTTTGACCGCATGCTCGACGAGTTCGGCGACGCGCGTACGCGGGAATGGACCCCCGCCATCGACATGATCCGCGACAACGGCCACTTGGTCGTGCGCGCGGATGTTCCGGGCATCAAGCCCGAGGAGATCTCGATCGAGGTCGAGCACGGTGTGCTGTCGCTCTCCGGCAGCCATGAGGAGACCGAGGAGAAGACGGACGAGCGCTTCGTCCGCCGCGAGCGCCGCTACGGCGCCTTCTCGCGTCGCATGGCCCTGCCCGAGGGCGTCGACCCGAAGAAGATCAAGGCCGTCACGCACGACGGGGTGCTCGAGGTGACGATTCCGCTGCCTAAGGAGGCCGCGAAGGAGCCGATCACCATCACCCCCAAGCCCGCATAGCGCGACAACCCACCCGCACGGAGCGGCACGGACGCCGCCCCGGAGGGCGTGGCGCGAGCACCGCGCGCGAGCTTCGACTACGTCGAGGTCGGCGGTTGCGTCGCTGGGCGGGCGGGAGCGGTCAGAAGATCGTGGAGCCGGTGCTCGCGGCCGGGCTCGCACAGTGCGATCACGATGTCGCCCGCGCGCAGCGGTCCGGCGCGATCGGGCAGCAGGACCTCGTCGTGGCGGACGATGCCGGTCAGCGCGACCCCGTCCGGGAGCTCGACGGCCGCCGCCGGGATGCCGGCCGCCGCCGCCCCCGCGGGCAGCGTCGTCTCCGTCACCGCGACGCCGCCGCGCAGCCGCAGCAACGTGACGAGATCGCCCGCCGTCACCTCCTCCTGCACGAGTCGCGCGACCAGCTCTGCGGTGGAGACGACGACGTCGACGCCGGCGCCGGGCGTGAACAGCCAGCGATGGGCGGGATCGGTGAGGCGCGCGACGGTCCAGCGGACGCCGAATCGGTGCTTGCCGAGCAGCGACACGGTGAGGTTGGTGGCGTCGTCTCGAGTAACCGACACGAGCACGTCGGCCTCGTGCGCGCCGGCCCGCAGCAGCACGCTCGGATCCGCCGCGTCTCCAAGCACGAAGCGCGGATCGGTCGGCCCGACGGCGACGCGGTCGATCAGCGTGACCTCGTGCACCTCGCCGAGGACGTCGGCGACGTGCATTCCGGTGGAGCCCGCTCCGGCGATGACGACGCGCATGGTCACGGGCGGGCGAGATCGGAGAGGAGGTCGCGCCTGGCCGCGGCGGCGTGGAGCACGTCGCCCGGCTCGACACGGAGGTCAGGACCGGCGAGCAGTACCCGCCCGTCCCGCTCGAGTGCGATCGGCACGAGCTCGCCAGGGCGCGCGAGCTCCGACAGTGTGCGGCCGGCCAGACGCGCCGGCAGCTCGGCACGGAAGACGGCCGTGTCGGCGCCGAGCCCGAGCTCGCTCTCGATCCCCGAGCGCGCCAGGGTCAGGTGCAGCTCACGCGCGGTCCGCGCGGTCGGGCAGAGCACGTGAACGCCCAGACCGATGAGCGCGTCCGCGCGGGCGGGGTTGCCGACGACGGCCGCAGCCACCGGGACGCCGAGCTCACGCCGTGCCGCAAGCGCGACGACGATGTTGACAGCGTCGTCGTCGGACACGGCGGCGAGCGCGTCGCAGCCGGCGAGCGCGCCGGCGAGCGTGTCGCGCTCGAGCGGCGAGCCATGGAGCGTCCGCCCCTCCAGCGTGACCGGCAGTCGCGCGAGGCGTTCCTGACTGGGGTCCAGGACGCGGACGTCGTGGCCCGCCTCGAGCAGCTCCTGCGCGAGCGCGCGCGCAAGCCGCTCGGCGCCGACGAGCAACGCCCTCATGTCGTGGCCTCCTTCCAGACCCAGCGGCGGAACGCCGCCTTGCGGGCCTCCTCCGCGCCGATCACGAGCAGCGGCCACAGCGCCAGCACCGGCCAGGCCAGCGGATCGATGGCGGTCGTGTGGAACACGTGCTGAAGCGGCGGCAGGTACAGGATCGCCAGCAGCAGGACGACCTCGAACGCAACGCCGGCGAGCAGCAGGCGGTTCGAGAACACCCCGACGCGCAGCAGCGACTCTCGCGCGGTCCGGAACGCGAAGCCCGCGCCCACCTGGCCGGCCACGATGCCGGCGTAGGTCATCGCCGTCGCCTGGATGTAGAGCGAGCCCGTGTCGGCGAGCGGCTCGCCCGGCCGCCAACCGGCGAGCAGATAGCCCGCGAAGAACGTCGTCATCCCGGCCACGCCCACGATCAGTCCGACGAAGCCGTATACGCGGCCGAGTGTGCGGCGATTGAGCAGCCGCTCGTTGTGTGGGCGCGGTGGACGGTCCATCACGCCCGGCTCGGGCCGCTCGGTGCCGAGCGCGATCGCGGGCAGCAGATCGGTGCCCAGGTCGATCGCCAGCACTTGCATCACGACCAGCGGAAGCGGGATCGCGCCGCCGCTGAGGCCCCAGGCGAGGAAGGCAATCAACTCGGCGACGTTGGACGAGAAGTGGTACTGGGCGAAGCGGCGGATGTTGTCGTAGACCGCGCGTCCCTCCTCCACGGCGGCCGCGATCGAGGCGAAGTTGTCGTCGGTCAGCACGATGTCCGCAGCCTCGCGAGCGACATCGGTCCCGCTGCGCCCCATGGCAACGCCGATGTCCGCCGCCCGCAGCGCGGGCGCGTCGTTGACGCCGTCGCCGGTCATCGCGACGATCTCGCCGTCCTCGTGCAGCACCTGCGCGATGCGCAGCTTCTGCTCTGGCGTCACGCGCGCCACCAGCACGCCCGGCTCGCGCAGCGCGACCCGCAGGACGGCGTCCTCCATTGGCTCGATCGCGTCGCCGTCGAGGATCCTCGCGCGGCCCTCGAGCAGCCCGATCCGGCGGGCGATCGCCTCCGCCGTGATGCCGTGGTCTCCGGTCACCATGATCACGCGGATGCCCGCTTGCCGGCACGCGCGGATGGCGGCGCTCACCTCGGGACGCGGCGGGTCGTGCATGCCGACCAGTCCGAGCAACTCGAGGCCGTCTTCGAGCGCCGCAGAGACCCGGGCGCCCGGCCCGATGAGGCGGCGCGCGACGGCGAGCACGCGCAGGCCCTCGCGCGCCATCGCGTCGGTGGCGGCCAGCGCGTCGGCGCGCGCGGCCGCGTCGAGCGTCGTGCGCGGGACGACGGCGCTCGGCGCGCCCTTGACGAACGCGGCGCGGCCCTCGGGTGTATCGTGCACCGTCGTCATTCGCTTGCGCTGGGAGTCGAAGGGCAGCTCCCCGCGGCGCGGGTAGCGGTGAGCCTCGCGGTCGGGGTCGAGTCCCGCCTTGCGAGCGAGCGTGAGCAGCGCGCCCTCGGTCGGGTCCCCGATCAGCCGCCAGCCGCCCCCCGCGGGTTCCAGCGTGGCGTCGTTGCACAGCGCGCCCACCCGGAGCAGCTCGGCGAGCGCAGCGGGCTCGACGCGGCCCGAGCGGGCCCGCAGCCGGCCGACCGGGGCGTAGCCCGCCCCCTCGACGTCGAGCGTTCCCGTCGCCGTCCACACGCGACGCACGGTCATCTCGTTGGCGGTCAGCGTCCCGGTCTTGTCGGTGCAGATCACGGTCGTGCAGCCGAGCGTCTCGACCGATGACAGCCGTCGGACGATCGCGTTGCGGCGCGCCATCCGCTGCGTCGCGAGCGCCAGCGAAAGCGTGACGGTCGGCAGCAGGCCCTCGGGGACGTTCGCGACGATGACACCGATCGCGAACAGGAAGCGCTCGCTGAACCCCATGTCGAGCGCCCCGGCGAGCAGGAAGAATGCCCCGCCGATGCCGAGCGACAGCGCCGCCACGACGCGCGTGACGCGCGTCATCTGGACCTCGAGCGGACTGCTGTGCCGCGGCGCACCTTGCGTGAGTCGTGCGATGTGGCCCAGCTCGGTCGCCATGCCGGTCGCCGTCACGAGCGCTTCGGCGGTGCCGGAGAACACGTGCGTGCCCGCGAACACCCGGTCGGGCGCGTCGAGCCCGGCGCCGCCGGCGCCGCCTGCCTGGCGGCGGACCGGGCGCGACTCGCCCGTCAGCGTCGACATGTCGACGCGCAGCTCGGCGTCCGAAACCAGCCTGGCATCGGCCGAGATCCGATCCCCTGCCGCCAGCAGCATCACGTCACCGGGAACGAGCTGCTCGGCGTCGACCTCCTGGCGACGCCCGTCACGCCGGACGTGCGCGCGCTGGGGCAGTACGCGCTGAAGTGCCTCGACGGCCTGCTCGGCGCGGTACTCCTGCGCGAAGCTGAACACCGCGTTGACGACGATCACGACGACGATCGCCACCGACAGCTGCGGCATGCCGCCCAGCGCGGCGAGCCCGGCACCGGCCCACAGCAGCAGCGCGAACAGATGCACGAAGTTGCCGCCGAAGCGGATGAGCCAGCGCGGGCGCTCGAGCGCGGCGAGCGTGTTCGGGCCGGTCTCGGAAAGGCGAGCCTGCGCCTGCTGTGTCGTCAGTCCCGCCGCAGCGGGTGGCGCGCTCTCCGGCGCGGGCGGCAGGTCGATCAGCGCAGTCATCGAACGCTGGCGGGCTGCCGTGGCGGAGCTCCGGGGGCGGGAGCGTGCGCGCGCGGCGGGGCGACGATCAGGACGCAGCGTCCCGGCGGGTTGGGCGCGGGGCGGCCGCCGCGCCGGAGCCGCCCCATGAGGCCGTGCGGCCAGTCCGGCACCACGAGCGCGTCGAGCCGGCCGGCGGCAACGTCGTCGGCTGCCGACGGCGCCTGATCGGCGTCGCGCACCCCGGCGCTCTCCGCGATCGAGCGATAGACGGGCCAGGCGTCGCGTGGCTCGTAGATCCGCAGTCCAGCTCCCGTCGCGGCGGCAAGCGCGGCGGCGAGGGCGACCGCCCGCGGCCCGTCCAGTTCGTCGCCGGGCAGCACGCCGACGTGGCGCAGCGGTCGTACCGGCTCACCCACGGCGACCAGCATGATCGGACACGGGGGATCGCGCAGAAGCCCATGGCCGACCCGCCCCGGCAGCGCCTCGCCCAGATGGCCGCGATGACGCGAGCCCACGACGAGCAGCTCGGCCGACTCAGCCGCCGCGACCTGCCTCAGTCCCGCCGCCACCGAGGGCGCCGGAGCGATGCGGATGTCGCAGCTTGCGCGCGCCGCCGCCGCGGCCTCGCGGGCGAGCGCCAACGCGCGATCCCCGCTCCCGAGCCGCCGCCACGGCGACCGGTACTCGTACACGCCCGCGACCACCAGCCGCGCGCCGGTCACCTGTGCCAGCCGCGACGCAAGGCCCAGCGCCTCGAGCGCCCGCTGGGAGCCGTCGACACCGACCACGATGGTCCGCATCTGGCCGTTCACGAGTCGATCATCGCGGGACTCGCGCGCGTCCACGACCGGGAAATGCACCGGCGTCGACTCCGTAGGAACCCGCGTGGCCTCGTCATCGTCGCGATCAGCGAGCAGGCCGGCATCGGGAATCGAGCCTGACGCGCTGATCGACTCGATCGCCGACCTTCCCGCCATGCTCGCCGGCCGGCACTGACCCACGCGTCGCCGGATCCGCGGGCTTCTACGGAGTCGCCGTCGCATCTCCACCGATGTCCGGCCGCGGGGCCGCGGCGTAGCGTCGAGTACGTATACACCGACCACCAAGGAGGCCTGCGATGGCAGGAGCCCTGACCCGCTGGGATCCGTTCGCCGAGTTGGCCGAGATACGCACCCGCCTCGACCGCGTGCTGCACGAGTTCGCGGAAGGCGAGCACGGGTGGACGCCCTCGATCGACGTGCTCCGCGACGATCGCCATCTGATCGTGCGCGCCAACGTCCCGGGCATCAAGCCCGACGAGATCGCGATCGAGATCGACGACGGAATGCTGAGCCTCTCCGGCGGGAACGACGAGACCGAGGAGAAGACGGACGAGCACTTCGTCCGCCGTGAGCGCCGCTCTGGCGCGTTCTCACGCCGCATTTCACTGCCCGAGGGTGTCAACGCCAAGAAGATCGAGGCAACGACGCACGACGGCGTGCTCGAGGTGACGATCCCGCTGCCCAGGGAGCCGGTCACCATCACCCCCACCACCGGCTAGGACCGGTGGAGCGCACGGCGACACGGACGCCGCCCACCGCGCGCGTTTCAACGAAGGAGGAGCACGATGGTGATCGAACCCAGCCGTTGGACCGACTACCTCGCCGAGCTGAGCCGGCACGCCGAGGGATATCCCGTCTCGATCGAGATCCTGAGCGATCAGCTCGGCGACCAGATTGAGGCGCGACGTGCGCCGCTGCGCGAGCTCGCGTTTGACCCGCGCGAAGGGATCGCCGTTTCCGTCGGCGGCGTCACCGCCGAGTCCCCTGTCGTGCTGCGCCACGTGATCGCTTCCCCGACCCGCGTCGAGACCACCGATGAGCCCGGCGTTCCGGCCGCGCTGATGATCGAGGACGAGGACGGCGTCAGGACGCTGCTGCGACTCGAGCCGGTGTCGGGCAACGCAGAACGCTCTGACCTGCGCTAGGTCGTCGCGTCGGGCGCCTCACTCGCGTCGGCTGCGTGCTGCGGAACGATGCGGGTGCCGTCCGACGGGTAGTGGATCGACTGGTGCTCGTCGGTCCAGCTCACGAGGTAGTGCTCGTGATGGGGACCGCCCAGGACCTCGAGGATCTGGCCGCGACGCGGCGCACCGCCGCCGGGCGAGGAGACCTCGAGCCAGTCGCCGACGTGACCGGGCGTGATCTTGGCAGGCATGTGGCTCCCTTCGTCGTATGCATCAAACCCTCGGCGCCGTGCGTTGGCATCGCGGCCCGCCCGACGTCTTGCTGCGGCGAACTACGCGGCAACCCGGCGCTACGCCGCGCGCTCAGCGCCCGGCTGCGTGCACCGGGCTCTCGCCCGGGTTCAGGCCGGCACGAGCTGGCGCCGGCGTTCGGCGTTCGAACCTTCGCGGCACGCGCGCCGGTACGGGGACAGCCAGCACGCAGCAGCCGACGCGGGCCGCGATGTCGGCGGCGGTGCGCGGCGCGATCCCGGCGGCGCCGGTGGCGAGCACCAGCAGCGTCGCGGCGACGTCCTCGCAGCCCGCGGCGATGGCCTGCTCGAGCGGAAGCTTGCGCCCAAGGATCGCGGGTGCAGCACCGGTGCGCTCCAGGACGATCCGCTCGCCCGCATCGAGTGCGCGCTCGAGCGCCGGGTCGCGGCGGGGCGCCGCCAGCAGGGCGACCCTGCTGCCGTAGCGGGCGGCCAGCCGGCCGGCAAGGTCCACAGCCTGCTCGGACGCCGCGCGCTCATCGACGGTCACGAGGATGCTCTCGGTCATCTCGGCCGGGCCGGCGGGACACCAGCGAGCGAGCAGGAGCGGGATCGGCGCATACTGGAGCGTAAGGCTGGCTCCTTGGTGGTCGGCGATGACGAGCAGGTCGTGGCCCCTGCAGCGGTTGCGCAACTGGTCGGGCGCCTCCCTGCTCAGCGTCGCGGCCGGCACGACCTTGACGCTGCCTCCTGGCGACGCGAGCAACCCGGCCTGACGGCGTGCTGCATACCCGGCGGCGCCGTTGTCGGCACCGCAGAGCACAGAGGTGAACATCGGGTGAAGGGTCAAGGTGTGCGATCCGCGGGTTGGCGAGGAATGCGGCTCATGCTCCTACCGCGGTGCGCGGCCGGCATCGGGAGGATCGCGCAGGGCGCCGGCGGGTTTGCCGCAGGTGTCACCTCAGACGGCCGATGGCGCGAGACTCAGCTCGCGACCGCCGACCAGCCGGTGCTCGACGCCCGAGATGGTGAGATCGAGCGCGTCACCTTCGATCGCGTAGCGGTCGCCCTCGTGCGAGAGCTCGACGCGCAGCTGGCTATCCCCGACGTGCAGCGAGAAGCTGAGCGAGCGCCACGCGGCGGGCAGATGGGGCGCGATCGACAGCCGGCCGTCGTACTCCCGCACTCCGCCGAAGCCGAACACCAGCGCCTGCCAGACGCCGGCCGCCGACGCGATGTGCACACCGTCGGAGACGTTGCCGGCAACGTCCGCGAGGTCCATAAGCAGCGCATGGCGGAAGTACTCGAGCGCGTCGTGCTCCTGGCCCACCTCGGCGGCGACGATGCTCTGCATGCAGGCCGACAGCGACGAGTCACCGCTGGTGAGCCGCTCGTAGTACGCGTAGTTGGCGGCCTTGGCGTCCGGCTCGAACTCGTCGCCGAGCAGGAACATCGCGAGCACCACATCGGCCTGCTTGATCACCTGGTGGCGATAGATCACGAGCGGGTGGTAATGCAGCAGCAGCGGAAACTGGTCGTCCGGCGTCGCCTCGAGATCCCACACCTCGCGATCCAGGAAGCCGGCGTCCTGCGGATGCACGCCGCGGCGCGCGTCGTACGGCACGTACATGGCCGTTGCGGCGCGCTCCCACTCGATCACCTCGTCGTCCGCCAGCTCGAGCTCCGTCACGAGCCTCGCGTACGCGTCCGGGCGCTCGGCGCGCAGCAGCCGGACCGTCGAGGCCGCGTAGCGCAGGTTGAGCCGCGCCATCAGGTTCGTGTACGCGTTGTCGTTGACGACCGTCGTGTACTCGTCCGGGCCCGTGACCCCGTGGATGTGGAACGCGCCGTCGTCAGCGTAGAAGCCCAGGTCGACCCACAGCCGCGACGTTTCGATCAGCATCTCCGCGCCCACCTCCACGAGGAAGTCGACGTCGCCGCGCGCGTTGACGTAGCGCCGGATCGCGTAGGCGATGTCGGCGTTGAGGTGGTACTGCGCGGTGCCGGCCTGGTAGTAGGCGGACGCCTCCTCGCCGTTGATCGTGCGCCACGGGAACATCGCTCCGCGCTGCCCGAGCTCGCGCGCCCGCTCTCGCGCCCTCGGCAGCATGCTGTGCCGGAAGCGCAGCAGGTTGCGCGCAACGCGCGGCTCCGTGTACGCGAGGAACGGCAGCAGGTAGATCTCCGTGTCCCAGAAGTAGTGGCCGCCGTAGGCCTGCCCGGTCAGCCCCTTCGCCGGAACGCCGGACCCCTCGGCCCGCAAGGTCGCCTGAGCGACCTGGAAGAGGTTCCAGCGGATCGCCTGCTGCAGCCGCGACGACCCTGAGCCGGCGTCGACGCGCACGTCGGCGCGATCCCAGAAGCGCTCCAGCCGCGACCGCTGGCGCGCCAGCAGCGCATCGAAGCCGTCGCGCGTGGCGCGCGCCAAGGTGCGCTCGCAGCGCTTGACGAGCTCGCCTGCCCGCTCGGCTCGCGAGGACTGGTAGGCGACGTACTTGATGAGCCGGATCGGAACGCCGGGCCGCGCGTCGACGGTCATCACCAGCTCGCCGCGGTCCCCGTCGATCGACTCGACCGTTTCATACGGCGCGTCCGTGTCGATGACGTGCGCGGCGCCGACGGCGAGCGTCATGCCGCTGCGCGCCGCGCGGTAGCCGAGTAGCAGCCGTCCCTCGGCGGCCTCCGCCACCTCCGCGTGCAGCACGCGGTGGTCGAAGTGCTTCGCGAGCCGCGGGTCGACCCGTCGAGGCCCTCCGGTGCCGTCACCGTGCTGGCCGTCCTGGCGGTTGAGCACCTGCGAGGCGATCGTGACGGGCGCCGCCTGATCGACCATGACCTCGTAGAGGATCGCCGCGAGATGGCGATGCTCGAGCGACACCAGCCGGCACGAGCGGACGCTCACGTGCCGGCCCGCCGCCGTCGACCACGACAGCTCGCGCGACAACGTCCCCGCGCGCATGTCCAGGACGCGCTCGTAGCCCCGAAGGCGCGCGGTCGGCAGGAATAGCGGCTCGTCATCGACGTAGAGCCGGATGACCGTGGCGTCCGGGACGTTGACGATCGTCTGTCCGGTGCGCGCGAGGCCGTACGCCTCCTCCGCGTGCACGATCGGCCAGGTCTCGTGGAAGCCGTTGACGAACGTGCCGGGCGACAGCGACGGGCGCCCCTCGTCGAACGTCCCCCGCATCCCGACATAGCCGTTGGACAGCGAGAACGCCGTCTCTGCCCGCGCGAAGTAGCGCTCCGAGTAACACGTCTCGACGATGCGCCACTCGTCAACCGGAAACACATGCTCCGGAGGAATCTCGAGCCTGCGCCTAAGCACGAGCGCCAGTGCCGCCTACGAGCCGACGAGGACTTTGCTCCGCATGGCGCCACGCTACGAGCCTGCAGGGCTATCCGGCGTCGGGGACAACGCCGATCTGCGACGTGGAAAACCCGCAACGCCGTGCTATCGAGAACTACGGGTCGCTGGAGACCTCCGCATGCGGCGACTGCGTGAGCCGGCGAACGCGGGCGCCCTCCTCGCGTTCGAGCTCCTCGAGCGTCAGCTCGAGCTGAGCGAGCGCGGCTTCGTGCGCCGGGATCCAGCGGCGCTCGATCGCGTTGCGCCGCAGCACCGTCGAGTGCAGCTCGGCCTCGACGCGCCGCAGCGCGCCCTCGGTGACGGCGAGCCGGATCGCCGCATCGGTCGCGCGCCGGTGCGCGTCGGCGGCCGACACGAGTGCCGCGCCGCCGCCCAGCCCTGAGACATCCGGACGCTCCGCGGGCATGGCGGCGCCCTCGACGGGGCAGGCGACCCCCAGGATTGTGCGCCACCGCACGGTCAAATCCAGCGGCGCGGCGACGGCGCCCGCAAGCGCTCGGCGGCCGCCGAGCACGGCGGCGCGCGTGAGCCAGCGCTCCGCGTCGGCAGCGTGGAGCTCCCATTCGGCGCGCGCGCCGGCGGCCAGCGGCCGGAGCCGCCGCTGCTCGCGCAGCAGCGCGCGGTACTTGTCATCGAGCAGCTCGGCGCCGCGGCGCGCGATCGCGAGCCGGCGAGCCAGCCAGGGCCGGCCGGCGCGCCCGGGCGGGTGGCGTACCTTCATGGCGCCGCTCCGTAGTGCGCGGCGAGCAGGTCGTCCGAGAGCATCGTCAACTCCGCGCGCGGCAGCCGCGAGACGACGCGCCAGCCGCGCTCCAGAGTCTCCTCGAGTGAGCGGTCCTCGTCGCGATCCTGGGCGAGGAACTCCCCGTTCATCGCGGCCGCGAACTCGAGCCGGCGCCGCTCGGCCGGCGAGAGGGCGTCCTCCCCGAGGACCTCGGCCAGCTCGCGGGCGCGGCGCGCCTCGGCGGTCAGCGCATAGAGCTGCGCGGCGAGCTGCAGGTGATCGTCGCGTGTGCGGCCCGGGCCCGCGCCGAGGCGCATCAGTCGCGAAAGCGAGCCGAGCGCGTCGAACGGCGGGTACAGACCCTGTGCGTGCAGTTCGGCGGACAGCACGAGCTGGCCCTCGGTGATGTACCCCGCCGTGTCCGGAACGGGATGGCTCATGTCGCCCGCCGGCATCGTCAGCACCGGCAGCTGCGTCACGGAGCCGGGCCGCCCGGCGATCCGGCCGGCGCGCTCGAACAGCGCGGCCAGGTCGCTATACAGGTGGCCGGGATAGCCGCGGCGAGAGGGGATCTCGCCGCGCGCCGCGGACACCTCCCGCAGCGCCTCGCAGTAGCTCGTCAGATCCGCCATCACGACAAGCACGTGGCGCCCGCCCTCGAACGCGAGCTGCTCCGCGATCGTGAGCGCGATCTGCGGCGTGACAAGCCGCTCGACGACGGGATCGTCGGCGGTGTTGAGCAGCACGACGAGATCGCCGCCGGCGCCGCGCGCCGCGAGCGCCGCGCCGACGTCGGCGGCATCTGCGTGTGTGATCCCGATCGCCGCGAACACGACGGCGAACGGCTCGTCGCCCGTGTGCGCCTGGGCTGCGATCTGCGACGCGAGCTCCAGGTGCGGCAGCCCGCCGACCGAGAAGATCGGGAGCTTCTGCCCGCGCACCAGCGTCGCCAGCCCGTCGATCGCCGAGATGCCGGTGAGGACCGCGTCGGTGGGGCGCTCCCGGCGGGCCGGATTGATCGGCTCGCCGGCGACCTCGCGCGACTGCTCGCCGACGATCGGCGGACCGCCGTCCAGCGGCTCGCCGCGGCCGTTGCAGATGCGTCCGAGCCAGTCCTCGCCGACCGGGATCCGCATCGGCGAGCCGCTGAAGGAGACACGCACGTCCTCGAGCCCGATGCCCTCACCGCCTTCGAAGACCTCGACCACGGCGAGGTCGCCGCCGGCCTCGAGCACGACGCCGTGTCGCAGCTCGCCGGACGCGAGCCGGATCTCTGCGACCTCGTCCCAGCCCACCCCGGAGACACCGCCGACGACGATCAACGGGCCGCGGACGGAGGCGATCCGCGTGTGCTCGATCGGCGCCCTCACGTGAGCGCCTCGATACGCGCGAGCAGTGCGTCCCGGATCGCCTCGACCCCCGCGTCGTCATCGGCCGGCACCACGTCGCGCGCACGCGCCGCGTCGGAGAGGTCGAGCTCCTCGATGCGCGCGGCCGGCACACCGCGCGCCACGACGTCGACCGCACGATCGTGGAGCGCGAGCACCAGCTCGAGCAGCGCCGCCTGCTTGGCCGGCGAGCACCAGGCATCGGCCTCGCTGAGCGCGCTCTGCTGGAGCACGGCCTCGCGCAGCAGCCGGCCGACGAGCAGCACGATCCGCTCGCGGTCGGGCAGCGACGCCGCACCGACGAGCTCCGCCATCGCCTGCACGCGATCGGCCTCCGAGAGCAGCCCGACGGCCTGCGCCCGCCGCTCGCCCCACGCCTGGTCGCCCTGCTCGGCGTGCCACCGCGCCACGGAGGGAACGTCGCGGGAGGACGACTCGAGCCAGCTGACCGCCGGGTAGTGGCGGGCATAGGCGAGGTCGCGATCCAGCGACCACACGCTGCGCACAAAGCGCCGTGTGTGCGCCGTGACCGGCTCGGCCATGTCCCCGCCGGGCGGTGACACGGCGCCGAGGATCGTGACCGATCCAACGCCGCCCGCCAGCGTCAGCACGCGGCCCGCGCGCTCATAGAAGGCGGCCAGCGACGGCGCGAGGCTGGCGGGGTAGCCCTCCTCGGCCGGCAGCTCCCCGGTGCGCGAGGCGATCTCCCGCAGCGCCTCCGCCCAGCGCGAGGTCGAGTCCGCGATCACGAGCGCGTCGTAGCCCATGTCGCGGTAGAGCTCGGCGACCGTGACGCCGGCGTGGACGCTGGCCTCGCGCGCCATCAACGGCATGTTCGAGGTGTTCGCGACGAGCACGGTGCGATCCAGCAGCGAGCGCCCACTGCGCGGGTCCTCCAGCGTCGCGATCTCGTGCAGCACGTCGGCAAGCTCGTTGCCGCGCTCCCCACAGCTCACGTACACGATCACGTCGGCGTCGCACCACTTGGCGATCTGCTGCAGCAGCACGGTCTTGCCGGTGCCGAACCCGCCGGGGACGGCGGCGGTCGACCCGCGCGCGACTGGGAACATGAGATCGAGCGCGCGCTGGCCGGTGGCGAGCGGCACCGAAGCCTCCAGTCGCATGCCCGCCGGACGCGGGCGCCGCAGCGGCCAGGAATGCGCGAGCCGCAGCACCTCGCCTGCCACCTTCGCGATCGGCTCGGACACGGTGTAGTCGCCCTCGCCGGCGACCCACTCGACGGTTCCGCCTCCGTGCGGCGGGACGAGCACGCGCGCCTCGATCGCCTCGGTCTCGCGCACCGTACCGAGGATCGCGCCGCCCGCGACGACGTCGCCCGCCTTGACGGCCGGCGCGAACGGCCAAGGGCGGTCCGCATCGAGCGTCGCCGCGCGTGCGCCGGGGCCGAGACGGTCGCCGAGGCGATCCAGCCGCCGCAGCATGCCGTCGAACACGCCGCCGAGGAGCCCCGGTCCGAGCTCAGCGCTCAGCGGGCCGGGCCCCAGCACGGCGGGCGCTCCGGGTGCGAGGCCGCCGGTGTACTCGTGTGCCTGGACGACCGCGACATCGCCGCGCAGCGCGATCACCTCGCCCGTCAGGCGCTGCTCGCCGAGGTCGACCAGATCCAGCAACCGCGCGCCGCGCAGCCCCTCGACCTCGACGACGGGCCCGCTCACGCGCCCGACCGCAGCGCCACCACTCACCGCGGCACCTCGCCCGGGAGAATCGCCCCTTGGGCGATTGCCACCAGCGACGCGAGCCCTCTGGGCGAGCCGTCGCCGGTCACGCCCACAGCCGCTTCAAGCCGGCACCGAGATCGTCGACACAGCGGTCGGCGAGCGCCGCGAGCGTGTAATCGACCCGACGGCCGTCGGCACTCGCGCGCACGCCGCCCTCCTGCGGCGGGTCGATCTCCAGCTCCGCGTCCACGCCGAGGTCGCGCCGCGCCGCCGCGGCGAGATGCTCCAGCAGCTCGTCATAACCCGCTTCGGAGCGCAGTGCCAGCACCGCGGCCCGAGCTCGACGGTGCAACTGGTCATAGGCCTCGCGTCGCGCCGCGAGCACCTCCATCCGCGCGAGCGTGCGTTCGAGCGCCTCCGCGCGCCCCGCCTCGAGCCGGCCGTCCGCCTCGCCCTTCGCACGCGCCCGTGCGAGCCGCGCGTCCGCGTCGGCGTGCGCCTGCGCGACGCGTTCCCGCGCCTCCTCGTCGGCCTCGCTCAGGACGCGCTCGGCGACGGCGCGAGCGTCGGCGAGCAGAGCCTCACCGGCGGGATCGAGCGTCATCCGGGGATCACCGACCACAGCAGGTACGGCCGCTCGGATAGCCGCGGCGCGAGCGCAGCGTGCGCCGCCGGCGTGAGGATC
Organism: uncultured Solirubrobacteraceae bacterium; assembly: GCA_963837485.1. GTDB lineage: Bacteria > Actinomycetota > Thermoleophilia > Solirubrobacterales > Solirubrobacteraceae > Solirubrobacter. The sequence goes on from CAWINP010000020.1 coordinate 43,049, forward strand.
AGGCAGGCGACGTTCTCCTCGAGCGCCTCGAAGGCGGCCACCGCGGCGGCGGCGTTCGCCGCGGCGTGTACCTGAACGCCCGCGAGCCCGTAGCCCACCACGCGCGGCTCCTCGCCGATGGCCGCGACCCGGCTCACGGCGTCACCCGGCCCGGGAGACTCGCCCCCGGCTCCCGGCCCTCCGGCGCTCCCAGGGATTCCCTGTCAGCACGGGCGATTGCTCCCGGCGACGCGAGCCCTCTGGGCGAGCCGTCGCCGTTCACGCCTTCCCGATGAGCACGATGGCGATCACGAGCCCATAGATCGCGATCCCCTCGGCAAGGCCGACGATCACCATCGCACGCCCGAACAGCTCCGGCTTCTCGCTGATCGCCGCCAGCGCCGCCGCGCCGGTGTACGCAACGGCGATCGCGGCGCCGATCGTCGAGCCGGCAATCGCGATCCCCGCCCCGATGAAGGCCGAGCTGGAGCTGCTTGCGGCGTCCGCCGCCTGTGCCGGATCGGCCACGCCGAGCGCGAGCGCGGCCGTGACGACGAGCGCCGCGAGCGCCAGCGCCGCATCGACGGCCACGAGCCGCACGAGCGCCCGCCGTGGGGCCCGCCGCGACCACGCCGCGGCCACGGCTCCGGCCGCCGCCGCGAACGGCGCCGCCAGCACGAGCCACGCGATCATGTCGGCTGACTCTCACCCATGGGAATCCTCCACGGCCTGAACGGTTCGCCCTCACCGGCGAACACGCGCGAGAACAGCTCGTAGTATTCCAACCGCATCGCCTGCACGCCCGCCACCAGCGCCTCAAGCGCGAACGCCGCGACATTCCCCACGGCGAACAGCAGCGCGCCGGCGACTACCCCCAGCAGCCCGACGCCCCACAGCGCCCGCGCACCGTCGAGCACGACCGACGAGAGCGCCGCGTGCATCAGCCCGAACGCCGCGAGGCGCGTGAAGGAGATCAGGTTCGCGCCGACACGCACCACCGCGTCGAGCAACTCGACGAGCGCCTGGGCGACCGCCGCGCCGCCGACGCCGGCCTCGGCGAGGAACCCTGCGAGCAGCAGCGCCAGACCGCCGACGGCAAGCGCCGTGCCCGCCAGCGTGAGCGCTCCGGCTCCCAAGTAGGCGCCGAGGGCCAGCATCCCGCCGCCGCCGAACAGGACGAGCCCCGCGATCCCGGACGGCGCCAGCAGCGCCGCGCGCGCGCCCGCCTCGCGCCAGCGGTTCACGACGCCGATCGCGTATCCGCCGGCCAGCAGCACGGCCCCGACGCCGAGCGCCGCCGCAAGCAGCCGTACGGGATCGTCGAGCGGCGCCAGCCACAGCGCCGGCAGCCCGGTCGGGCCGAACGCCTCCCCGTAGAGCAGGCCGAACAGCGCGGCCATCAGACCTCCCGCGACCGGGAACGCCCACAGCCGCCGCACGCCCTGCAACCGCGGCGCGCGCGTGCGGCGCAACGCGAGCCCGAGCGCCGCCAGCACGAGGCCGTGGCCGACGTCGCCGAACATCATCCCGAACATCAGCACGAACGAGGCGGCGGCGAACGGGGTTGGATCGACGTCCGAATAGCGCGCCGAGCCGTAGGTGTCCACAAGCATCCGGAAGCGGCCGGAGACGCGCCGGCTGCGCAGCAGCGTCGGCGGCTCGACCCACGCCGGACGCGGAAGCTGCACGACCGCCGCTCCGGCCTGCGCGAGCCGGTCCGACAGCGCGGGCAGGGCATCGACCGGCACCCACGCCACGAGCGCTGCGCAGCGACCGGCTCGCACCGCGGCCTCCGCGCGACGCGACAGCTCCACCTCGCCGGCGAGCAGGTCGCGCCGCTGCGCGCGCTCGAGCTGCTCTAGGTCGGCCGCGCGCGCGGCCGTGCGCGGCGCGACGGGCCTCGGAGCGGGCGCCGCGCGGTCGAGACGCCGCAGCGCCTCGACCTCGGCCCCGTGTGCCGCCGGCAACGGGCCGATGAGCTGGGCCACGCCGGCATCGGCGAGCGCCACGAGCATCTCCCGCAGACGCGTCGTGGGTGCGACCAGCGCCACGCGGCTCATCCGGACCGGCGCGCCACGCTCAGGCGACATCGTCGAAGACCTCCAGCGCGAGGCCCGCTCCGCCGCGCGCAGCAACTTCCAGCGCGGCGGCGACCCGCCGGCCGTCCACGCCCAGCAGGGTGACGGCGCCGACCACGACGCTGCGGCCCAGCCGCTCCCGCAGCGCCATGGCGCTCGCGTCCCGCTCGACGCGCCGCCACCAGGCAACCTCGCCGCGCCACAGGTCATCCGGGTCATCGATCTCTGCGAGCGCCCACGCCGCCTGCGCCGGCAGCGCGGCGCGCAGCGCGGCGAGGCTCGCCGCCTGCGGCCAGCGAGCTCCGACGCCCGGCGGGCGGCCGGCGGCGAGAGTGCCGGCGCCGTGGTTCGCCATGAACAGCTCGCGCGCCATCAGCAGCGCCACAGCGCCGGCCGCCCACTCCCCCGCTTCCTCGACCGCCGCGAGCACCCGCCGGGCCCACGCCATCCGCAGGGCGAGGCGGATCGCCGCCGGATCGTCGCTGCCCGGATCCCCCCACGCGGAGCCCGCCAGCCCGGCGCACAGCTCCGCCAGCGTCTGCACGCCGGCGAGCCGTCGCCAGCCGGCGGAAAGGCCGCCCAGCGCGAATGGATCCGGAGCGTCGCCGCCGCCGATGTACGAGATCCGGTCTTCGACGTTCACGAGCTCGAACCATGCCGCGAGCGCGCGGATTGCCTCCAGCGCGCCCGGCGGCGCCCACCCGGTCAGCACACGCACGTGCCACAGCACTGCAGCGGCGACTGCCCGCTGCGCCGTCGACAGATCGGCGCCCGGGTGCATGAAGCCGCCGTACGCCGTGCCCGCGAGTTGCTCCAGCGCGTTCTCCAGGGACGGACTGGCGGCGAGCTCGCGCGCGGCGTCGCGGCCGATCCGGCGGGCGAGCAGATGCCGCGCGCGCACACTTCCGGCAACCCAGCCGGGCGTCAGCGGCCGGCCTGTCGCACGCACGCCAGCACCTCGGTGACAAGCTCGTCCACGGCCGCGTCGCGCAGAGCCCGCAGACGCTCGACCTCGCGCCGCGCCTCGGCATGCGCCGCCTCTGCGTTATGTACCGCCGCGGCGCGCCGCGCCGCCGCCGCACGCACGCGCTCGGCATCGGCCTCGGTGCGGGCGCGCTCGAGGATCGCCTCGCACTGGCGCTCGGCCTGCTCGCGCCGGGCCCGCGCCCGCTCGCGGCCTTCCTCCTCGATCGCGCGTGCCTGCGCCTCAACCTCGGCGAGCCGGCTCAGGACCGGGGCAAGCTCCGCGGCGACGTCCTCGCCCGACGCGGGCACGCCGATCGCATCCGACGGCCGCCCCGGCGGCGCGTGCAGCCGCCGGAAGCGATCCAGGAACCTGAGCGCGCGCGGCACGGCAGAACCCTATGCGGAAACCGCACATCGCAGCCCCCGCGCGAGCATCGCGACCGGACAGCGACCGTAGTCCGCCGCAGCACGGCGTGGCGAGAACCCGATGGAGACGCGGCCGCCTCGGGCGAGGATCGGCACGTGTCCGCTCCGGCCAGCCTCCAGCTCCACGCCGTCTCGATCGACAAGCCCGACGACGCCAGCGTGATCGTCGGCCAGTCGCACTTCATCAAGACCGTCGAGGACCTACACGAGGCGCTCGCCGGCGCAGCGCCGCAACTGCGCTTCGGCGTGGCCTTCTGCGAAGCCTCCGGAGCCCGGCTCGTTCGCCGCTCGGGCAACGACGACGCCCTGACCGCACTGGCCGCCCGCAACGCGCGTGCGGTCGCCGCGGGCCACGCATTCATCATCCTGCTACGCGACGGCTTCGCGATCAACGTGCTCAACCACGTCAAGGCGGTCCCCGAGGTCTGCACGGTCTTCTGTGCGACCGCGAATCCGGTGCAGGTGCTGGTCGCCGAGACGACGGACGGACGCGGAGTCGTCGGGGTCATCGACGGACAGCCGCCCGTCGGCATCGAATCCGACGACGACGTCCGCGCCCGCAAGGACCTGCTCCGCGTGCTGGGCTACAAGCTTTAGGCCTCGCCGAGGTACGCGCTCCCTGGGCGCCTGGCCCGCCGCCGGCCGCGGGCCGTTGCGCCCTTTGCCTGGT